>NZ_JAACJR010000001.1 GCF_009939225.1 Sediminibacterium soli
CTTTGGGTATCAGCGGATGGTCTATCTCAATTTCCATTCCCTTTAACCATGCCAGTTTTGTGTAACCAAGAGCTGGTATAGAAATATAATCCTGGGCGATGCCCATATGCTTATTGCGTTTTTTATGATCTTTTAGCAGCATCTTTATTGCTTCAGTAACCATTTCTTTATTGCTGGTGAGCATGCCTTTAAAAAACATCAAGTCTGGAATATTGATTTTTCCTTTTTGCGTAGTGATGATCTGTTCGTACACAAAAATGTCTCCCCTTAAACTATCCCAGTCTTCTTTTATGATATTCTGCATTGCGTGGACTAAACTTCCCTTTTTTATGGTATGACTGAACCAAGGGTGTGTTAAATTGGCGTAACGATCTATTAAAGATAAATCATCACTTAAGATTGCAAACGTAATATGAATCACACCTGAATCAAGAACTCTGGAATTATACTGTTTAATCTCGTATTCATCTATGCGCCCGCACCTGTAAAAACATTGTTTACATTCCCGGATATCCTTGTTCAGGAACAAACTTCCCAGCGCCTGGTGTTCATTATAATACCATAACATGCCAATATCGCTTTCATATTGCACTGGGCTGGTTTGAGGTGATAAAATTCTTTTTAGTGCTTCATTTTCACTTATTATACTATTGGTATAAATCTCGCTAAGTGGCAGCATTTTTTAATATTTAGCTAATCTTAAAATTACTATTTCTTGCATACTTCTGTCTACCGCAGTTACGGTTTTGAGTATTTTATCTTTATTCGCTGCTAAAACGTCCGATAAAATTTTTAAGTTTCCTCCTTGCAGTTCCATTTTGAGAAGTAAATCATTAACCCATTTATCACTCATTTGTGGATCTAATTGCGTTTGTGTATTTCGTGCATTCAATTTAATATTCCCCGCATTCCCAACCTGTTTTGCTTCATTAATAATAATTTCCTCCACATTGCCCGCCGCATCCTGTTTAATGTACACGCCATCGAATCCGTTATTACCCGGCAGTTTGGCTTCGTGTTTTACAAAACCATCGGTTTGGAAAATGTCGTCGCAAATGGATTCTGTTTTTGTTCCCAAAGCATCGCCGTTCAGTACGATATCGTCAATCTTCGTTCTCAGGCTCTGCAGGGTAGGTAAAGGGGAACTTTTGGAAAGTTTCAAACTTTCCAAAAGTTAAATCTTCCTGAGTGGTAATATGCTTTTTTAGATTTGGTTAGGATTAAAGTTATTACCCTATCTCTTTCAAAAATGCATACTTGTCCTCATACTTTTCCAACGGGTTATAGGGCAATAGTTCTTTGGGTATCAGCGGATGGTCTATCTCTATTTCGATTCCCTTCAGCCATGCCAGTTTTGTGTAGCCCAAGGCTGGCATGGAAATATAATCTTGTGCAATACCTAAGTATTTATTACGTTTTTTGTGCGTTTTTAGCAGTTCGTGTATTGCTTCCATAATCATTGTTCTGTCTTTTGCAATCATGCCCTCAAAAAATTTTCTGTCGGGCAATAGACCTTTGTTAACTGTTTGTTTTTTGGTAGACATAATACCAAGACTCCACCTAAGTCGCTCCCAGTCTTCCTTTATCACCTGCTGAATGGCGTATAGCAATGTACTATGCCCGCGTTCCACCATCCAGGCATAATGGGTATGTCCTAAATTGGCATACCGCTGCATCAGGGGAATGTTATCACTAAGAACAGAATATAGCAAATGACTGACTCCCGAATCAAGGATTCTGGCATCATTTTTTTTGATTTCGTATTCATCTATGCGACCGCACCTGTAAAAACATTGCTTACATTCTCGGATATTCTTATTGAGAAACAAATTCCCCAGCGCTTGTTTTTCATTATAATACCATAACCATCCTATCTCACTTTTATATTGCTCTGGATTGATTTGTGGGGATAAGAGTTTGTCTATTGTCTTATTCTCATCTATAATGCTAC
>NZ_JAACJR010000010.1 GCF_009939225.1 Sediminibacterium soli
TCAGAAGGCCTACGCGAGATTTGATTAACTTAGTTTCAGAGTTCATGATCTGACATTTTGGGGTTATTAAATAAGTGTTGTTACTTAAATTTAATCCCATTTGTCAGATCAACTCTTAACTTCTACAGATTATTTACTACCGGTAAGTGCTCAATTAGGCGTAGGCCATAGGGGTTGTCATTTTTAATTTTGTGTCCAAGTTGCTTCCTCGTTTCTTTATCTTCCCATCTTGTAAGCTTAAAATGAATATTGGATAGCTTAACGGCAGCAGTTGCATCAGTAGCTTTTTTCAAGTTCATATTCATTAGAATGTCCTTCCATTTATTCAAGAGCTCATCATTCGAATATTGTTTGCCCACAACAATTTCTCTTGCGACTTCCAGCTTATATCGGTCGTTAGGATTGAGAATGAAATAAAACGCCGAGGAAATGAAGTTCTTGAACACGCGATTATCCCGGCCTGCGGATGCTTTTGATTCAATCAAATCTATAAGTTGAGTTGGTTCGATATTTTTGTACAGCATGCTATAAGCTTCAATAATGTCTTTTTGAAGCTTGTCAAGATTCTTGAGCAAATACAATTGCCTCGGGTTATCGTCAGGTTTAAGTAGCCTTATCTCACTGGCTATTCGTTGAACTCGGCTCTTTCTACTGGCGGCTTTATTGTCTATTTTTTCTACTTGCGTGGTCGAAACCATCTTTACCTCCTCAACTATATGTCCTTGCGAACGCAAAGCGGCCGCCAGCTTGCCTCTGCGATTGAAAAGGGTTCTTCGAATTCTCTGGCCCTCTAAGTAAGCATCTATATTGAGATACGAAATTACCGGAGTATCACCTTTTAGTCTAATGTACCTGTGTTCCTCTGGCAAAGCCTTTTCAATTATTAGATTCCTTATTTTATCATGGCTTAAACTTAAAATCTCATTTGACATAAAATTGCCGCGTATGCATTCTAATGCTTGAATTTCGGCATTTGCCACTTCTACTAACTGGTTAAAAGTAAACCCGCCTTTTTCTTTGTCGGTTTGTGCCAGATTATATAATATATATTCTGAAAGTAAGCCCGGGCGACAACGCCCTGCAATTTGTTTCAATCTATTATCAGATAGGGAGGATATAGGTGATTTGTTGTCACTAATCGAAACCAAATTATATTTCTCGTTAATGTCAAACCCAGTAAAATACGCGGAGGTCACAAAATTAATGGTCGCAGGCAGCTTATCGCTATCTATCTCACTATAGTATTCACCCGCCTCATCCTTACTATTTGCGCTGCAAAGCAACTTAACTGCATTTCTCTCCACTATCCTATGAGTCACCAAATAGTTTATCAAACTTAATGACCCGGAAACTGAGTTATAGGCCACCATTATTTTATTGCTTGGAAATGCGGACAAGATTTGTTGTATAACAGTTAGTGAAGCTCCCTTAATATTATCTGAGAAGTATAATTTGATTTTTCTCTGCGTTGGCTCATCATATCTTACATTGATTTGCTCTTCCATTGCTAATTCTGGGTCAGAAAATGAAATAAAAGTAGCGGAAACCATAGCTCGATTCTCTTTTGGAAAGCTTTTATAAATGTCAATGACCGACTCCATCCTCGCTCTAAATGAAGAGTCAAGTTGTACTGAGTCTATCTCATCGATTAGCAAGAAATAATCCTTTAGATTTTCAGGTTTAATCGCGGAGACTACCTTATACAAACTGTCAGCTACGACAACTATTTTTTTGAACGGGATATCAGGACGATTTAGGTATTCTACGATTTCCCCAAAGTCATTTTTTTTGGGGTGCAAGATTGTCTCACTTCCAACATAGAGGGCATTATGATGATATGCCTTGCTGGAGGCTGTAACCTTAATTGGTTCAACAATTATCGAATTCCGTTTGGATGTCAATTCAAGATAGGTTGCTCCCATACCGGTTTCTCCCTTATAGAAAAGTCCACTGGGTAGGCGGTCATAATGGTCGCTAAGCTTCGTTAATACGCTTTTGTTGCCATCTCTGTATTTGGGTATTATTCTTTCCATTTTGTCCTAAATTCACGACTTACTCCTATAATAGATTCTCCCCTAAGTCGTGTAAATATTGTTTAATTCACCTCAAAGGTACGCTAACGGCATTCTGTATAGTAAGATTTTGGGATATAAATCTGGTATGTGTATCAGCTAATAGAGAGCAGGCAAAACCAGCCTTTAAATGCACCCGGAGGTATACCCCAAATCTGCCAAATTATTACCATTATATAGTTAATTTGGCCAATCCGCCCTCCGCGGTATGTATTGGACTGCTAACTCCACTTCCGTATTCTGCGCCTAAGGGCTCGAATGCACCAGCTATGCCCCCGGTAACCTTGTCTACGCACTTGAAAACATGAGCAACAGTAGTACAAAGCCCAGCACCTGTAACAGTCATTTATGCACCTGTGCAGAGCCATGCAGGAAATAAGGTATGCCGTATTTACCCTCTGCCCTAAAAACACATGCCAATTATCCTGCGGAGTAATCGTCATGGTTTTTGCAACCCTTCGTAAATCAGCATTCCGTTGCTTTCATATCTGCTATCGCATATACCGCAACTCCTTTCGGTTCTCGCCACTCTGCCTCCATTTGCTGCGCTTATACCTGCTTTCACAAGGGCTACGCTGATACCTCCGGTATGCTGAACAGCAGATATGCGCTGTGTGAGTATTGCCGTTATCACGGCTTTACTACTCACCCCAGCAAATGAATAGGCGTTTTTGAGTGGCTAACAAATATTTGGTGTTGGGGAAATATATCGTTCAGTCAATTCACTTCCTAACAATTCGCTGACTGACCACATTAATAACCGTAAAACATTCATACATGAATAAGAAATGGAAGTTTACCATCCACATGCAGGATGATGAAATGGAAGACGATAGCCTGACCTTAACGGCTCAAATCGTGCATCAGTCTGAAAGGATTGAAATTATTATCGTATCTGCACAAGGCAGAACTATTGTGCTTGAAAATAATCGGCTATCAGGTACAGGAAGCGATAAAATGAAATGGAAGGTTTTAGCAGGTGTTATAAATGATGAAACGGTTTTGCGGCTCATCATTTTGCATATAGAAATGCACTTAACAGTAACAGAGGTAGTTTACAGTATTGATTAAGGAAGCAAATCCTTTGGGGCTATTTCCAGCGCATCCGCAATCAGGGAGAGATAGGAAACAGAAAAGTTGACTTTTCCCAATTCAACTCTGTTTATTTGTGAGTAATCTTTATCGTTACATTTAAACGCTAACTCCATCTGTGTTAAGCCCTTATCCATTCGTATAGAGCGCACTTTTTCCCCGATTTTTAACAGAAAATCATCGTCTCTGTAATATGGCTTTCGGGTTCTCTTTTTCACCCACTAAAGGGAACAAATAAGGATAATTTGTCATAGGGATAATTATCCCTAAATTTAACTAAACTGTTTTATGAGACCCGCTCTGCATAGTTCAAATATCTTAATCACCGTAATAGTAGCTATCTCTTTTAGCTGCCAGCAAAAAGAAGAGAATAATTGTCTTGAGTATGGAGCTAAATGTCAAAGATTCAGGCAATGGATTTTAATGGTTACTGAAAGTCCTGTCACAAAACAGGCGAATTTGAAATCACTGGCTGTATTAGAATCCATTATTAGAGATTCTATAAATGTTTATAAAGCAGACAAGTGCTATACAGAAAGCAGCATATCATTTGCAAACGATTGCCTACTGAGTATCATTTCACGAGAAGGTTATCTGGCTGGCATATCTGATGCCAGTAAGAATAACGAGCCTACTACAAAAACCAATAAAGAAAGGAATACTAAATGGGTTTATTTTACTGCATTTGTTCCTAAGGGTTCCATTTCGGATATAGAAGCTTATTACTCTAAAGTTTATAAAGTTTCAGATTATACAGATGAAAAAATGCTCAAAATAAAAGACTGTCTAATTGAAACACTCAAAAGTTCGAGCAGTAGTCCTTATAAAATCGTTATTCAGCATCACCTGTTTGGTTCTTACAGTCAGGCTTCTGAAAAGTGGGAAGCAGAAAGTGGAACAAGAATTTTTGGAGATGGAAGTTGTTTTTCAAATCCCGCAATTAGATACGAAGATGTATTTCCAAATAATTAACAAATCGAGCTACGTTGGTAATGATTTTTCTGATAAAGCACTTAAAGCATTAAAATATGAGCAATGACGAACAACCTCAATCCTCAGCAAAATTCATTGTTATTGCTGTAATAGTTATTTCCGTGTTTATTTTTATTTTCTATGTAGCTGGAGAAGCCCTTAATGGAATAGCAAATGGAATGAACAAAATCCCAATATGGTTACTTATTCCGCTTGTAATAGCTACCATTTATATAGCTAAGAAAATGATTGACGGTAAGAAATAACACATAAATCAATAATTGCAAGCTGATGTACATGCTCGTTTACACCTTCATAGGTTGTTTAAATTTCACCTTATTATTTTGGAGCTACCAAACGCCTCTAAAAACAAGTAAAGTTATTCGATATGTTTTGAGTGCAATATTTTTAGTGTTTTTATGGCCTGTATTTATCTTAATTAGGTATGCTGATTATCGGAGACTTGGCAGGATTCTGAAAGATAGGGTGAATCCATTTTGGATGTTTCTGTACACAGGTAAAATCAATAACAAGCTAAAGAAGCCAAATGAATTCAAGAGTAAAGAGGAAGGTGATTCGCCTATAGCTAATCAAGATTTGTACTTGGCAATGGATTTTGAGGAATACGAGAGGCCAACGGCACTAAGGGAACAAAATAATTCGACATAACCGACATATTCGACACGCATAAAATAATTGCCAACTACCTGATAGCAGATATCAGGCGGTAAAAGCAGAGTAAACAATATTTTGGGTCAGATTTGGGTCAGAAAATGGAATAAAACCAGCAAAAAACAGGCTTTTCAGGTGTATATCAGCTCACAGAGCGCTTGCATGGCATGCAAGAGGCCACCGGTTCGAATCCGGTATTCTCCACACACTAAGGATTCTGAAAGGAGTCCTTTTTTATTTGGATTAATCACTCAGTTGAAATGAGCGTCCCGCGGCAGCGGGAAGGCCACCGGTTCGAATCCGGTATTCTCCACACACTAAGGATTCTGAAAGGAGTCCTTTTTTATTTGGATTAATCACTCAGTTGAAATGAGCGTCCCGCGGCAGCGGGAAGGCCACCGGTTCGAATCGGTATTCTCCACCAAGTTTCAGATCTATGAAGCTTTGCTATTGCGCCTGATAATCTTCGTTGAAGTTTTTCAAACGAGTCAAGGGCATCCCCAACCTATATCTCCTCCTTTACCCGGCAGGGCGCAAACAGCCGGGCCAGTGATTCGATATAGGGCCAGTCGTTCATATCGTGCAGCATATGCACAAAATTGTGCCCGAAATGTAGGATCACCTGGTTCTTCAGCACAAAAAAACAGTTTTCCATACCAAATCCCTGGCTGTCGGGATTCCATACGGCCTCGTTGTACCAGTCTGCTATTTCGCTGTCGTGCGTCTTCCTGAAAGCAGCGATGGCATCGAAGGGATCTATTTCGTTCATAAACGTTATGCTGGGTATTTTACCCGTCAGGTACAGATACAGGGCTTTGCCGTTAAGGTAATCCTGGTTGAAAATAGCCGCCAGCGCCGCTGGGTCTTTGGATATCGGTTGCGTGTCCATAGATAATAAATCCGGTTGTTTTGTTGGATGCGCAATGTAGGTTTTTTATTGTTTGCGGGTATCTCCCGGTATGGGCCGCCGCAGATCCGCGGATTCAATCCCTTCTGATCTGCGAATCTGCGGCGGCCCTATTTGCCAACCGCGCCTAAACAGAATTGCAGCTGTTGTTTTGCGTTTACCCGAAAATCCGTAATTTCAAAACCATTGCCCGACAACTGCTTGCCACGGGGTACCGGTTGTTGCATCCATCCATCACCAACTAAACAACCGACCGTATGTCTGCAGATTCCACCAACATCAACAACAAAGCAAAAGCACAGAATACATTCGACGCCATCGTGGTGGGCTCCGGTATCAGCGGGGGCTGGGCCGCAAAAGAGCTCACGGAAAAAGGATTGAAAGTATTGATGCTCGAACGCGGCCGGCCGCTGGAGCATATCAAGGATTACAAAACAGCCGGCAAAAATCCCTGGGATTTTGAACACCGCGGCAAAACAACGGCTGCACAGCGGGAACAGTACCCCGTAATACACCGCGGATGGGCGGCACAGGAGGCGGTGATGGATTATTGGGTGGATGAAAAAGCCTCGCCCTATACAGAAGTAAAACCTTTTACCTGGTGGCGCGCCTACCAGATGGGCGGCCGCTCCATTCTCTGGGGCAGGCAGAGTTACCGCTGGAGCGATCTCGACTTTGAAGCCAACGCAAAAGAAGGGATCGGTGTGGACTGGCCGATCCGTTATAAGGATATCGCCCCATGGTATGATTATGCCGAAAAATTTGCCGGTATCAGCGGGTCAAAAGAAGGGCTGGCGCACCTGCCCGACGGACAGTTTCTGCCGCCGATGGATCTTAACTGCGTGGAAAAAGAGGTAGCCACGCGGATCAAGGACCGTTACAAAGGACAGCGTCATTTGTTCATCGGCCGCGTGGCCAATCTTACACAGGCCATCGAGGGCAGAACCAATTGCCAGTTCCGTAACCGTTGCTGGGAAGGCTGTCCTTTCGGCGGTTATTTCAGCACGCAGTCATCCACCCTGCCCGCAGCGATGAAAACAGGCAACCTTACGGTGCGTCCTTTCTCCATCGTAACAAAACTGCTCTACGACAAAAACACCAAAAAAGCCACCGGCGTGGAAGTGCTGGATGCAGAGAATAACCAGACCTATAGTTACCACGCAAAGATCGTTTTCCTGAATGCATCGGCGCTTAATTCTACCTGGGTACTGTTCAACAGCGCCACCGATATATGGCCCGAGGGACTGGGCAGCAGCAGCGGGGAACTGGGCCGCAACGTAATGGACCATCACTATAACCTCGGCGCCACGGGAACGATCGAGGGCTATGAAGACAAATACTATTATGGCCGCAGACCAACCGGTTTTTATATTCCGCGTTTTGCCAATCTGGGTGGCGACAAACGCGATTTTCTGCGCGGTTACGGTTACCAGGGCGCAGCCAGCAGGAACGGATGGGGCAGGGAAATAGCGGAGATGAACATCGGCGGTGCCTATAAAGATGCATTGACCGAAGCAGGACCCTGGAGCATCGGTGCAACAGGATTCGGTGAGATACTGCCTTACCACGAAAACAGGATTTCGCTGGATAAACAGGTGAAAGACAAATGGGGTTTACCGGTGTTGTCGATGGACTGCGAGCTGAAAGACAACGAAATGAAAATGCGCAAAGCCATCACGGCAGACCTTAAGGAAATGCTGGAAGCTTCGGGTGCGGTCAATGTGCGCACCTGGGATACCGGGCACGCCATCGGTCACGGTATTCATGAAATGGGTACGGCAAGAATGGGTAAGGATCCCAAAACATCCGTTCTCAACGGCAACAACCAGGTATGGGATGCACAGAATGTATTTGTAACGGATGGCGCCTGTATGACCTCTTCCGCCTGCGTTAATCCCTCGTTAACCTATATGGCGCTCACCGCCAGGGCGGCCGATCATGCGGTGAATGAATTGAAGAAAGGAAATATATAAGTGTAAGCTCAACAAGCAAAGTAACCTGTCTACCATCCGCCCTGCAGTCCTTCCTGCAGGGCTTTTTTATACCTGCGCAGATCGAATGAATAGAGATAGGGGGCTTTGTGCGCGCCGCCTTTGCGTGTTTCGGACAGGCGTTTGAGAATGCCATAGCCCATCATGCGTCGCTGGAAATTGCGGCGATCGAGTTTTTTATCGAGTATGGTCTCGTAGAGTTTCTGTAATTCAGGCATGGTGAATTTCTGCGGCAGCAATGTATAGCCGATCGGCTGGTGATTGAGCTGCAGCCGCAGTGTTTCCAGCGCTTTGTCGAGGATATGTTTGTGGTCCATGAACAATTCCTTCACCTCGTGAATATCCCACCATTCGCAGGAAGTGGAAGTGCCGTCGGGGTGGGGGATGGCATGTGCAAAATCAACCAGTGCATAATACCCCACCGTGAGAAACCGCTGCAGTATCCAGTGATCTTTTGCCGGTTTGATGCCGTCTTTTTTCATGATATCGGAATGGAATTTCTTATCCGACCGGCCGGGCCGGCCGAATACATGAAACTGCTGCAGAAAAATATCATGGATGCCGGTGCGCTCGCGCAGAACACGGATGGCCGCTTCTTCAATGTCTTCGTCTTTGTAGATGAAACCGCCGGGCAGGGCCCACTGTTCCGCGTTCTTCATTTTCAGCAGCAATACCTTCATCTGGTTTTCGTGAAAACCGAAGATGACGCAATCGAGTGACAATGAAGGCATAAACCATTTGCCGCCGTTCTGCATCACATCCGCTATGGTCAGGTTCTGTTGCATCTTTACCGAAAATAGCATAAAAAACTGCGGCGGGCATTGGGAATTTTCAAAGCAAACGATTATCATTGCGTCATAAAGACGCATTGTATGAAAAAGCTTGCCTTACCGGTAATGGGATCCGTTGCCGCCACTTTTGCGCTGTGCATGCTCATCGCATGGAAACATTTACCTCCCAAAACACCTTTTGCTTACCGCGACCTCAACAAGAACGGCAGGATGGATGTGTATGAAGACGCATCCAAACCGGTTGACGCGCGGGTGAACGACCTGCTGAAACAGATGACACTGGAAGAAAAAGCGGGTATGCTATTCATCAATGGAACCAAGATAAGCGATGACGGCTCTCTTGAAGACAAACCCGGCACGGGTATGTTTGCGCGGCTGCCCGCGGCGCCGGCCCTGCTGAACGGTAAGAAGATGAACCATTTTAATCTCTGGCAGGTACCCGGTGTGCGCGCCCTGGCCACCTGGTACAACAATGTGCAGAAAGCGGCGGAGCAGACAAGACTGGGTATACCGGTTACCATCGCGTCCGATCCGCGCAATGCATTCAGCCAGAATCTTTTTTCCATGACGGCGAACGGATTCTCGCTCTGGTGCGAGCCGCTGGGTCTGGGTGCGATCGGCGATCCGGCGCTTACAAAACAGTTTGCCGATGTGGTAAGGCAGGAATACCTTGCCGTAGGTATACGCGAGGCATTGCATCCCATGGCCGATCTTGCCACAGAACCCCGCTGGCCGCGTATCAGCGGAACCTTTGGCGAGGATGCACAGCTGGCCGCAAAAATGGTGGCGGCCTATGTGGAAGGACTGCAGGGCAGCAAACTGGGACCTAACAGTGTGGCGGCCATGACCAAACATTTTTCGGGCGGAGGTCCGCAGAAAGAAGGACTCGATCCGCATTTTGAATTCCAGAAAGGACAGGTATACCCGGGTAATAATTTCAATTACCACCTGATACCGTTCGAAGCGGCTTTCAGGGCGCATACCGCGGCGATCATGCCGTATTATGGCATCCCCACCGACCAGACAAAAGAAAACGTTGGCTTCTCTTTCAACAAAGCAATGATCACCGATCTGCTGCGTAATAAATACAAATACGATGGTGTGGTTTGTACAGACTGGGGACTGATCACCGATGCAAACATGGGCGCAACGATATGGCCGGCACGCGCATGGGGTGTTGAAAATCTTTCGGCGGAGCAACGCGTACTGAAAGTGATCAATGCCGGCGTTGACCAGTTTGGCGGCGAGAGTGAGCCCGAACTCGTGGTGAAACTCGTAAAAGACGGACAACTGGCAGAAAGCAGGCTGGATATTTCCATAAAAAGATTGTTACGCCAGAAATTCGAACTGGGTTTGTTCGACAATCCTTTTGTGGATGTGGAACAGGCGGAAAAAACAGTGGGTAAACCGGCTTTTGTAAAAGCAGGAGAAGACGCGCAGCGCAGGGCGATGGTATTGCTGAAGAACGGATCCGGCAGCCAGCTAAAACTTCCTTTGCAGACGGGTAAATGGAAGATATATGCCGGTAATATGGATCCCAAACTGGTTGCCCGTTATGGAACCGTGGTGCAAAAACCGGAGGAGGCAGACTTTGCCATTCTGCGGCTGAACACTCCCTGGGTGCCTGTTGACACAAAGAATTTTATGGCGCGGGGTTTTCACCACGGCGATCTTGATTTTAAACCCAGGGAACGCGACAGTATCCTGCAGATCATGAGCAGGGTTCCCTCGATCGTGGATATTTACCTCGACCGGCCCGCGGTGTTTCCTGAGATCAATGCAAAGGCAAAAGCGGTGCTTGCGGATTTTGGCGCCAGCGATGCCGCCGTGCTCGATGTGGTATTCGGTAAAGCCAAACCCGGCGGCAAACTTCCGTTCGAGCTGCCTTCGTCGATGGAGGCCGTTCGAAAACAGAAAGAAGACCTGCCCTATGATTCAAAGGATCCTTTGTATAAATTCGGTCACGGCTTACAATATTGATCAGTTCACCTAAAAACAAAACCATGCATACACGCAGAAACTTTCTCCGCAACACTGCAGCATTGACTGCAGGAAGCTGGCTGCTCAGGAACGACCTGTTCGCCAGCCAGACCGCAGCAGCATTCGCAAAACCCGGGTTGCAGCTGTTTACCCTGTTCAGTGTGATGGACGAGGACGTGCCCGGCTATATCAAGAAGATCGCAGACACGGGCTACGGCGAGATTGAGTCTGCCTTCAGCAAAAAAGGCGGTTTTTATGGAATGAGTCCGAGAGATTTTGCCAAACTGGTTAAAGACAACGGCATGCACTGGCGCTCACATCATGTGCTTGGCGCGCCTTTTAGAATGCCGGCCGGCGCCAAACCGCCTGTGGGTGCAGATGGTAAGCCGATCAGCATTCCGCCAATGAAAAACCTGCGCGATAATATGCAGGAACTGGTTGACCAGGTGGCCGAGGGCGGTGTTAATTACCTGGTTTGCGCCAACACACCGATCGGTTCGCTGGAAGAGATCAAGTCATCGATAGAAGTACTGAATAAAACAGGCGAAGCGGCTAAAAAAGCAGGCCTGCAATTCGCCTACCATAACCACGATGCTGAGTTCCGGACCGTAGCCGGTGTGGTGCCCTACGACCTGATACTTGCCGAAACAGACAAGGACCTGGTGAAGATGGAACTGGACCTTGCCTGGACCATGAAAGCAGGAAAAGATCCGGTGGAACTTTTCAAACAGCACAAAGGCCGGTTCCCGCTCTGGCATGTAAAGGATCTCGCCAATAACTATTCGCAGATAGTGGAACTCGGAAAAGGTTCGATCGATTTCAAACGCATTTTCGACAACGCGGAACTGTCCGGCATGAAATACTATTTTGTTGAACAGGACGGAGCCCCCAAACCCCTGGAGAATATTGCTGCCAGCTATGCATATCTGAAGGAGAGGGTGTTGAAGTAGGGCAGTGCAATGGGTGAATGGTTACATTGTTAAATGGTCCACGGGTACGCAACCTATGAATCATCCAGCCATGTAACCATTCACCCATTTAATTACCACCTCCCAACGCAAACGCCACATAACTGTCTCCCGAGACGGTTCCCAGTTTTCCGCCACCGCAGGCTATGACAAGGTACTGTTTGCCATTGGCCCGGTATACGCTTGGCGTGGCAAAACCCGGGGCAGGTAAGCTATATTCCCAGAGCAGTTTGCCTGTTCTTTTGTTGTAGGCACGCAGTTTTCCGTCGCGCGCAGCGGCAATAAACAACAGGCCTCCCTTCGTAACCACGGGTCCGCCGTAGTTTTCGGTGCCGGTAGGCGGAATGCCTTTTGCTTTCAGTTCGGGATATTCTCCAAGCGTTGTTTTCCAGAGGTGTTCGCCGCTGTTCAGGTTAATGGCGGTAAGGGTACCCCATGGCGGACCGATTGCCGGGTAGCCCTCTTTCATGAATTTGTAGTAGCCCGCAAACTGGTAAGGAAGCGCGCGGAAACTGTCTTCCGCCACCGGCGGCGGAATAAACAGTTTCTTCTTTTCGATGGTAAGATCCATAATATACGAGGTAATAGCCGCTCTTTCCTGGTCAGAGAGATGTGCAAAGGCGGGCATCATCCGCCGGCCCGTTTTCATCAGCTGTTGCACATCTGCGGGGGCATACCGTTTGCTGATGCCGGTCAGTGCGGGATAATTGCCGGCTCCCTTTCTGTCTGCACCATGGCAACTCATACAGTTCTGCGTATACAGACGCAGTCCTGCTTCGGCAAAAAGCTGTTTCCCCTTTGGCGTAGGCTTCCTGTCAACCATGGCCATCTTCCATCCCATTTCATTGGCATTAATGTAAAGCGTGCCCGTGCCCGGGTCGTAGGAAGGGCCGCCCCATTCGGCGCCACCGTCGAGACCGGGAATTTGTATCGCGGTCTGTTTTCCGGGTGGCAGGAATAATTTTCCATACCGGTAACCGGCCAGTTCTTTTTTCAGCGAAGCCAGTGCGGTATCGGAGAGGTAGGGGTTGAGATCGTTTTCTGAAAACGTCTGCCTTACAAAAGGTGCTGGCAGCCTGGGTATGGGCTGGGTAGGCCAGATCTTTTCACCTGTTAAGGCAGTTGCGGTATCGATGGGTATTTCATCGATCGGGAATACGGGTGTGCCGGTTTCCCTGTCAAATACATAGATCCATCCGTGTTTGCTGGGCTGCGCAACGGCATCGATCAGCCGCTGGTCTTTGTTAACGGTGACCAGTACGGGCGGACAGGGCAGGTCCCGGTCCCAGATATCATGGTGCACCAGCTGGTAATGCCATTTTCTTTTTCCGGTGGCGGCGTCCAGGGCCAGCAGGCAGTTGGCAAAAAGATTGGCGCCTTTTCGTTTGCCACCGTAAAAATCAAATGAGGCCGAGCCGGTGGGCGCAAACAGGATGCCTCTTTTTTCATCGAGCGTAAAACCGCTCCAGCTGTTGGCGCCACCGATATGTTTGTAGGCAATGCTGTCTTCCCAGGTATCGAATCCAAATTCGCCCGGTTGCGGTATCGTGTGAAATACCCACCTGATGGCGCCGGTTCTTGCGTCGAATGCGCGGATATGTCCCGGTGCCGCCGCCGGTCCTTCGTCCACCCTCGATCCGAGTATATAGAGATCCCGGTACACAATACCCGGCGATGTTGCGGCCACATAAAGGTCTTTGACCTCCCTGCCCAGTCCTTCGTGCAGGTCTATTTTACCATCCTTTCCAAAACTCCGTATGGGTGTACCGTCGATGCAGTTCACGGCATACAGAAAAGAGCCTGCAGTGTACAATATGCGTTTGTCTTTTCTATCCTCCCAATAGGTAACACCGCGGTTGTTATTGAGAATAAAATTCAATGCGGTGGCACCTTTCTGTCTGGATGCCGAGTCCGGATCAAATACCCAGCGCTGTCTTCCCGTGGCCGCATCGAGCGCAAACAGGCGGAGGGTGGGACTGGTGCCGTACAATACACCGTCTACAATGATGGGATTGCATTGTATCTGCGAATGCCTGGCGGTATCCGCATCGCCGGTATGGTATTCCCAGGCAACCTGCAGCTGCGATACATTTGCGGTATCCACTTCTGTAAGCTCCGAATAGTGATCGTTCTCTCCCGTACCCCCATACACCCGCCACCCGCGGCTATTTTCCCTGCCACAGGAAGCAACCGCAAGAAAGAAGATCGCAACAAAATATAATCGGCTTTTCTGCAACTGCATGTCAAATCCTAAACGAACAATCAACTATCCGATCAACATTCCCCCATTCCTTGTTCATCTGTTCATCTGTTCATCTGTTCATTTCCTCTCACCCCACTCTCTCCACTATCTTTCCTGATTCCTTGTGTTTCAGGATCAGTTTTTTTGCGCCGTAATGGGTCATTTCTTCCTTGACGAGATAATGGTCCTTATCGTATTCCACCAGGTGACTTTCCTTGGTCAGACCTGTTTTTCCTCTCCAGATATCGAGCTGAACAGGCTCCCAGAGTTTGCTTTTTGCTGAGCGGTAGGCTGCATCCAGGATGGCGTTCACCACATATCCGTCGTAAAAAGTTTCTTTGGGTGCCACGCCTTTTTCCATGGCATTGAACATATCCATGAACATATGGTTGTAGCCAAGTTCGTTCAGTTCGTCGCCTACGGGAAACAGCCAGCCGGTATTGCTCTCGGCTTTTTCCGCAACATAATCCCCGCCCTTTCCTGTGGTGAACATATCGAAACCGGTACGTAAAAAACTGTTGATCCAGATCGTACCCTCGGTGCCCATCACTTCATCGCGCAGGTCCAGACCGCCGCGGAATGTCCAGCTTACTTCAAACTGGCCGATGGCGCCGTTCTCGTATTTCACCAGACCGATCGCATGGTCCTCCGCATCGATCGGTTTTACCTGCGTATCGGCCCAGCACATCACTTCCACGGGTTTGATGTCTTTGCCGATATAACTCCTGGTAATTTCCACGCAATGGCAGCCAAGATCGAGTATGCAACCACCGCCGGCCTGCTCAATATCCCAGAACCAGTCGCTGTGCGGACCAGGATGTGTTTCTCTTGATTTGGCCCATAATACCCTGCCCAGCGCGCCATTCTTTACGCTTTCGTTCGCCTTGATAAACTTGGGCGTATATACCAGGTCTTCCAGGTAACCGTTAAAGATGCCCGCCTCTTCTACGGCAAGCAGCATGCGTTTGGCTTCTTCTGCGTTCCTGCCCAGCGGTTTGGTGGTCATCACGGCTTTCTTGTGTTTGCAGCAAAGCAGTACCGCCTGCTCGTGCAGGTTATTGGGCAGGGAGATGCATACGATATCCACATCGGGGTGCGCAATGCTTTCTTCCATGTTCGTTGTCCAGTGTTCACAGCCGTAATCCGCGGCAAATTTCCTGGCGCTTTCCTCCCGGCGCGAATAGATACTGATCACTTTGTCGCGGCTCCGGTAACCCTGTAATGAATCCGCATAAAAACGTCCGATAAACCCGGAACCCAGCATGGCAATTTTTTTCATAGAAATCGTATTGGTTAGAATGGTTTTGAATGGTGAATCTTGAGTTGATGTTGTTGTGAATAGGGCTTATGCCTGTTTTTTCTCTCTGAAAAACAGGATAAAATACACCAGCACACCGAGTGCAATATACGCCGGCACGAACCATATTTTCTGCCAGTTGTGCACGCTGCCTGTCTGGTACTGGTCAACGATAAAACCCGAGAACCAGGTGCCGATGAACATACCCACGCCATAGGTGGCGAAGGTAAAAAGTCCCTGCGCCGCGTTTTTGATTTTTTCGCCGGCTTTTTTCTCTGTGTACATATAACCCGTTACAAAAAAGAAATCGTAACAGATGCCATGCAGTACGATACCCGCGTACAGCATCCAGTTATTGGCGCCGGTATCGCCATAGGCGAAACATACATAACGCAGTATCCATGCCGTCATACCCATCAGCAGCATGTTCTTTACACCGATGCGGTTAAACAGGAATGGGATGGCGAGTATAAAGACCGCTTCTGATACCTGACCCAGTGTCATTTTACCCGCGGCGTTTTCAAAACCTATTTCGTTCAGGAACGGGTTGGCAAAACCATAATAGAAAGAAAGCGGGATGCATACCAGTATCGCGGCAACAAAAAAGATCAGGTAAGGCCGTTCTTTGAACAGCACAAATGCCTCTGTTCCGATTGCGGAGGAGGAATCGCTGTTCTTTCCTTTTGGCGGTGTATTGGGCAGTGCCAGGCTTAGCAGACCCAGGGCAGCCGAGGCAATGGCCGCCATATGAAAGGTGGAAGATGTTTTTTCGATACCCAGTTTGCTGATGAATACACCCGCAACGATCCAGCCCAGCGTACCAAAAACCCTGATCCAGGGAAACTGTTTGCCGGGATCCGTCATTTGCGAAAATGCCACGCTGTTACTCAACGCGATCGTGGGCATGTACAGCAGGGAATAGCCGAGTATGACCCAGTAAAATGCCTGGCTGTCGCCGATACGGGTAGCCAGGAACAGCAGGGCGGCGCCAACCAGGTGCAGTACGCTCATGATCTTCTGCGCCGAAAAAAAACGGTCGGCGATCAGTCCCACAAAAAAAGGAGAGATCATGGTGGCAATGGCAAGTGCGCTGTAGGCGGCGCCTATCTCCACACCGCTGGCGTTGAGGTGGCCGCCCATATAGGTGCCCATCGTAACATACCAGGCGCCCCAGATAAAATATTCAAGAAACATCATCAGGGAGAGCAGCGAGCCTGTTTTTGCTTTCATGGCTTTGTTTTGGTTTTCTTTCGTTAGATTTAGACTCCGGTTGAAAAAAATGAATGTAGGAATAATTGCCAATTTAATCGGGATCGGCCGGGTATTATTTATTCAGTTTTTTCATTCGCCGTAACCAAATAAATGCTTTGTTATGAACCGTACGATTCGCTATGCCTTTTCCCTGCTGCTGGTGCTTGGATTATTTGCTTTTACCGCCGGTAAGAAAAAACCGCGGATACTCGTGTTTTCCAAAACCAAGGGTTTTCACCACGCGTCCATAACCGTTGGCGCCCCTGCCATTTATAAACTGGGGCAGGAGAACGGTTTTGATGTGGATACCACCTCTGATGCAGACGTTTTTACCAGAAAAGGATTGAAGAAATATGCTGCGGTTGTATTCCTCAGCACCACCGGCGATGTGCTCGACAATGCACAGCAGGAGGCCTTTCAGAAATTTATCCGCTCAGGCAAGGGATATGTTGGCGTACATGCCGCTGCCGACACCGAATACGACTGGCCCTGGTACAACCAGCTGGCAGGAGCCTATTTCAAAAGCCATCCCAAACAACAGGAAGCATCTCTGCAGATCGTTGACGCAAATAACCCCGCCACTTCGCACCTGCCCAATCCCTGGAAAAGAAAGGACGAATGGTACAACTACAAATCCATCCAGAACGGGTTGCATGTGCTGATCAACCTCGATGAGAAATCCTATACAGGCGGCGCGAACGGTGATCTTCATCCCATTGCTTGGTACCACGATTTCGACGGGGGCCGCGCATTTTATACCGGCTTGGGTCATACAGACGAATCTTACAGCGATCCCCTGTTCCTGGGTCACCTGCTGGCGGGTATCCGTTATGCAATGAATCGATAAACGATCCTTCATGCTGTCACCATCCCGTATCTGCGCGTTTGTTTTCGCGCTTTCCTGTGCTGCCTGTCAGTCACCCGAAGAAACCGGCGCCGGCGGCAGCTGGGCCCTGCTCGGTTTTGAAAAAGCCGATGCGGTAAACCCGGTGCTATCACCCGATAGCAGCAGTTTTACCGATCCTGTTACGAACAAACGGGTTTTTTGGGAACAGAAAGACGTGTTTAACCCTGCCATCGTTGTAAAAGATGGTAAGGTCTGGATGTTGTACCGTGCACAGGACACTGTGGGACTGCCCGCCGGCACCTCGCGCATCGGTATTGCGGAGAGCGGCGACGGGCTCCATTTTACCCGCTACCGTACGCCGGTACTGTACCCCGACAACGATGCCTGCAAAGTATACGAATGGCAGGGCGGCTGTGAAGATCCCCGTATCGTGGAAGATGCGAACGGTACCTATTATATGACCTATACCGCCTACGACGGTAAACTTGCCCGGCTGCTGGTGGCCAGTTCCAGGGACCTGTTTCACTGGACCAAACACGGCCCCGTATTCGCGGACGCATATCATGGAAAGTACCTTAACAAATGGTCGAAATCGGGCAGCATCGTTTGCCGCTACGAAAAAGGAAAAGCGATCGCCGAAAAGATCAATGGAAAGTACTGGATGTATTTTGGGGATGTATTTATTTACACCGCGGTCTCTGACGACCTGGTTCACTGGACGCCCGTTGAAATGAAGCCGGGCGAGCAGCCGCCTGTGCCCCCGAAAAACGAAGCACTGAACATGCCCGCCCTGCTTATCGCCATTCCCACACGCAACGGTAAGTTCGACAGTGATCTGGTAGAACCCGGTCCGCCGGCAATGGTCACGGACAAAGGCATCGTACTCATCTATAACAGCCGCAACCTCAGAAATATCGGGGATACCAGTCTTCCCGATGGCACGTATACCGGCGGACAGGTGCTGATGGATAAAAATGATCCCACAAAAATCCTTGCGCGTCTGGATAACTATTTTTTCCGGCCCGATAAACCTTACGAGATCACCGGGCAGGTAAACAATGTCTGTTTCCTCGAGGGACTGGCGTATTTCAAAAACAGCTGGTTTATCTACTACGGCACAGCGGACTCGAAAATCGCGGTGGCGGAGAGACGGTAACCTGAGTTATCAAACCGGACAGCGGACCGAATTCCATATCCTTCTTAACCGAACAAACTCACGATAACTCACGTCAACTCACGATGACGACCTTTTCTCTCTTGTAGATTTTTTTCCCCACCTCTCCCTGCATTCTTTTTGCATATTTCTATAAAACCCAGGTTATGAAAACTATGGAAGCCACTGAACAACGTCCCGGGGGTGCCAGGGTACTGGATGCCCCCTATGTGATCACGGATATCAATGCCGCGCTTAACACGCTGATGGATGAAAGAGGATGGGAAGAAACGGATTGTAACGGGATCACACTTTTCAAAACAGACAACATCACTTCGGTATTGATATGCATGCATCCCGGGTCAAGGATCGGTGAAAATTCGATCGACGGAACGGTAACCCTGCAGATCGTAGAGGGAGAAGTGGAACTGACGGCAGATGAAGAAGTGGTCACCCTGCGCACAGGCCAGCTGGTGATGCTGCACCACGAGGTAACCCACAGCCTGCTCGCCACCGAAGAAACGGTTGTGCTCCTTACGAATCATGTTTGTTGAGGGACCAGTGGATTAGTGGATTATGGATTCGCGGATTATTTTTCTGCGGCTGCTCTGTATAGCTGTTACCAAACCGCATGACTTTTTTTGGGCACCACTACAGGTCCAGATTCACTAAACAAGTAAAGATCCGCTAATCCATAATCCACTAATCCGCTAATCCACAATCCGCTAATCCATAACCCTATCGAGCGACTGAAGGATGTCCTGCAGGATGTCTTCGCGGTGTTCCAGTCCTACGCTGATGCGGATCAGTCCGGGTGTGATGTTTACCGCCTGTCTTTCCGCTTCCGTCAGTTTTGCATGTGTGGTACTGGCAGGATGGGAGGCGATGCTCCGGGTATCGCCGAGGTTGGCGGTGAGCGTAAGCATTTGAAGGTTGTCCATAAAAGCAATTCCCGCATCGATACCGCCTTTCAGTTCAAAGCAAACAATGCCGCCGCCGTTGCGCATCTGTTTTTTGGCGATGGCGTACTGCGGGTGACTCTCCAGGAAGGGGTAGCGCAGAGATCTGATCTTGGGATGTTTGTCGAGCGATTCTGCGATAAACAGGGCATTGGATGCATGACGTTCCATACGCACATCGAGGGTTTCCAGGCTTTTACTCAAAACCCATGCATTGAACGGAGAAAGCGCGGGCCCCGTGCTTCTGCAGAACAGGTAGATATCCTTTATCAGGTCCTTCCTGCCCACAACAGCGCCGCCCAGTACACGGCCCTGCCCGTCGAGCCATTTGGTGGCGGAGTGCACAACCAGATCGGCGCCGAACGCGATCGGCCGCTGCGATACAGGTGTGGCAAAACAGTTGTCTACGGTATAAATGATGTTATGCTGTTTCGCAATCCTGCCGATCATTTCCAGGTCCAGTATATCCAAACCGGGATTGGTGGGCGTTTCCAGGTAGATCATCCTGGTGTTCGGTCTTACCGCGGCGCGCCATTCTTCTTCCGATGCGGTTGCGCTTACATAGCTGTATTCGATCCCGAATTTGGTGAGGTATTTCGATATAACGGTATGCGTGCTTCCGAAAATGGCGTTGCAGGAAAGCAGGTGATCACCCTGCTTCATCAGCGCCAGAAAAGAACCCGTGATGGCGCTCATGCCCGATGCGGTCACATAACCCGCTTCCGCGCCTTCCAGTGCACAGATCTTGTCAGTGAACTCCCGGGAATTGGGATTGCTGAAGCGGCTGTAAATATTATCATCCGTTTCGTCTGCAAAAGCGGCGCGCATAGCTTCGGCATTGTCAAAGCAAAAACTGCTTGTAAGGAATAATGGGGAAGAATGCTCCATTTCATTGGTTTGCTCAACACGTATGCGTACGGCATCGGTTTCTGGGTGTCTGGATTTCATATTAGTCGGTTAGAAGATTCTTGAATAGGGTAATGGATTTTCGGATTCCGGATTCGTGGATTGGGGTTTGAAAAATGCGCAATAGGTTCTTATTCACGAATCCGCAATCCGCTAATTAATTGTCAGATCCCAGGTGATCGTGCAGCCGGCGGCGCGGAGCGTGGCGGCAACAGAACAATATTTATCCAGGGAAAGACTGCAGGCTTTGCGCGCCTTGTCTTCGTCTATACCGCCTGCAAAACGGAAAAGGATATGCACCTGTTTCCATAAAGCGGGCTCCTTGCCCTGTTCCCTTTCTCCTTCGATCTCCATATGGAAATCGGTCACTTCCTGCTTCTGTTTCTTCAGGATGGAAATGATATCGACACCGCCGCAGCCGCCCAGTCCGGCCAGCAGTGTCTGCATGGGCCGGAAGCCGCCGTTGTGCCCGCCAAATGATTCGGCGGCATCCATGACAATCTTATGACTGTTCTCATCAACCGCTTCAAACGCAAAGGCGTTATCCGTTCTTTTGATCGTTATCCTCGGCATGTAAAAAGATTTATGCAAATGTAATTTAACCATGCCCTTATTTTGCTTCTGAAATACGGAATAAAGTGGCCAGACACATTTTTAACTCAGACCAGGCTTTTATACTAGAAAGCGGAGAAAAACTACCATCTGTAAGTATTGTCTACCATACTTATGGAGAATTGAATGCGGATAAGAACAATGTGATTTGGGTTTGTCATGCGCTCACCGCCAATGCAGACGCGGCCGACTGGTGGAAAGGTGTTGTTGGCGATGATACGCTGATCGATCCTTCGCGTTATTTTATTGTCTGTGCCAATATCCTGGGCTCCTGTTATGGGTCAACCGGACCTACCAGCCATAACCCCGCAACGGGCAAACCCTACTATTCGGATTTTCCGCTGGTTACGATACGTGATATGGTGCAGGCGCATAGGTTGCTGCGCAGGCACCTGGGCATAGAGGCTATTTACCTGCTGATGGGCGGCAGTATGGGCGGTTACCAGGCACTGGAATGGAGTGTGATGGAGCCCTCGGTGATACAGAGACTCTTTTTGATCGCCACCTCTCCTTCGGAAAGCGCCTGGGGTGTGGCCGTGCACACCGCACAGCGGCTGGCCATAGAGGCAGATGATACCTGGAACCACCATTCGCCCGAAGCGGGTGCAAGGGGATTAAAAGCTGCCAGGGCCATCGGTATGCTTACCTATCGCAATTACGGCACTTTCCAGGAGCGCCAGACGGATCCCGACCCGGAGAAGATCGATAATTTCAAAGCATCTTCCTATATCAATTACCAGGGAGAAAAACTGGTGAAGAGATTCAACGCCTACAGTTACTGGCTGCTGACCAAGTCGATGGACAGTCACCATCTCGGCAGGGGCAGGGGCGGGGACCTGATCTCCGTGCTGGGCGCTATCCGGCAGCCGGTGCTGATCATGGGTATCAGCAGCGATATACTTTGCCCGCTGGACGAACAGCGTTTTATGGCGGAACATATGCCGGACAGTACACTCGTAGAGATCGGCTCGGCCTATGGCCATGATGGTTTTATCATCGAGGCCAGGCAGATCAATAAACACCTGGGAGAATGGCTGGATAAAAAATAAAATTGCCACAGATTTCACAGATTACCACAGATAAAGCAGTGCAAATCTTTGAAATCTGTGGCAATATCTTTCAACAAACCCACCCATGCCAAACCCCCGATCACCGTATCTTTGTATAAACATCGGCCATGGGCATCTGGAAACAAATAGCAGAATACCTGTACATCAAAAAAAGAGACCCCAACGAACCCCGTACGCAGTGGATGAAATACATGCACGGCATGAACCGCATTTCCCTGATCATGTTTATCGTTGCGGTGCTGATCATTATTTTTAAGCTGGTGATATTACCGTTGTTAGGAGGAAATAACTGAATGGCTGCATGGTTATATCATTCAAACCATACAGCAATAAAACCATATAGCCATTGAGCAATGGCAACAAACTACCCCTTCCTCTCACTGATAAACGCATAAATACTCTCCGCCGCATTGGCCGAGGCCCTGCCGCCTTCCGACAGCAGATTTTTCAGCCGGGCATACTCCTGCTGCAGGGTTTGGATACGATCCCTGTCGGAAACAATTGCCCGCAGTTCCTTCACAAGATTTTCCTTTGTAAGCTCATGTTGTATGAGTTCTGTCACCACGGGCCTGTCCATGATCAGGTTCACGAGCGAAATGTATTTGATCCTGATCAGGCGCCGGGCTATCTGGTAACTGATATTGCTTCCCTTGTAACAGACCACCTGGGGCACGCCGAACAATGCGGTCTCAAGCGTGGCGGTTCCGCTGGTAACCAGTGCGGCACTGGCCCTGTTCAGCAGGGCATAGGTCTGGTTATGCACGGCGCTTACATTGTGCCTGTTCTGGAAAAAAGTTCCGTAAAAACTTTCGTCAAGTCCCGGTGCCTGCGCCACCACGAACTGGTGATCCGGGAACGCATCGGCCACGCTGAGCATGATGGGCAGTTTAACTGCTATTTCCTGCTTGCGGCTGCCCGGTAACAGGGCAATCAGCGGTTTTGCCGGCAGGGCATCTATCTCCGGCGGCGCCGGTTGCTGCCTGGCTTTTTCGATCACTTCCACCAGCGGGTGACCTACATATTCCACCTCCCAGTTCCAGCGCTCCCGGTAATATTTTTTTTCAAACGGCAGTATGCACAGCATCCTGTCGATATATTGTTTCATCTTTTTTACGCGGTTCTCTTTCCATGCCCATACCTGGGGCGATATGTAAAAGATCACGCGCAATCCCTGCTGTTTGGCCCATTCGGCAATGCGCAGGTTGAAGCCGGGATAATCGATCAGGATCACCGCATCGGGCTGCCATTGGCTGATATCGTCTTTACAAAAACGGATATTGCGCAGGATCGTAGGAAGGTTCTTCACCACTTCGGCAAAACCCATAAAGGCAAGGTCACGGTAATGTTTCACCAGTTCACCGCCTGCTGCCTGCATCAGGTCGCCGCCCCAGCAGCGGATGGTCGCCCGGGTGTCCAGTTGCCGCAGTTCCCTGATCAGGTTACTGCCGTGCAGGTCGCCGCTTGCTTCACCGGCAATGAGGTAGTACTTCATGCATGCAAAATAGGCAAGGAATAGGGAATCCGGGTGAGGGAAATTTTTCGTTCCGGCTTAACAGTTTATTCCGTAATCACCGGTCAGTGCAACCTGCAGCCAGCTGGGACCAGTTTGGGCCAAACCCCGAATACTAAAAAAATAGTTTGCAAACTAAAAAATTAGTTTATATATTTGAAAGGTACGCAAAACACCCCCCATGAAACCCTTAACCAAAGCAGAGGAACAGATCATGCAAACGATCTGGCGGCTGGAGAAAGCCTTCCTGAAAGACATCGTGGAAGCACAGCCCGAGCCGAGACCGCATTCCAACACCGTTGCCACCATCATCAAGATACTTGTTGACAAAGGTTTTGTGGGCATCCATCCCATCGGCAGGGTGCATGAATATTATCCCGTGGTATCAAAAGAAGCCTATTCTTCCAGGAGCATCCGCACGCTGGTGGACGGCTATTTTGAAGGTTCGTTCAGCGACGCGGTTTCCTTTATGGTAAAACAGAAAGATATTTCGGTGAAGGAGCTGGAGTTGCTGCTGCAGCAGATCAAACAAACCAAAAAATAATACGCCATGCTTACGATTGCTTATTATTTTCTGCAGGTGCTGGTATGCAGCGGTATCATGGTAGGGTACTACTGGCTGGTATTGCGTAACAGGCGTTTTCACCAGTATAACCGCTTTTACCTGCTGGCTATTACACTGCTGGCCTGGATCGTACCGCTGATCAAGATACGCTGGAGCAAACCACCCGAAATCGACACTGCCCGGATGATACAGTTTCTTTCGGTGCTGGCAGATAACAATTCCGCGATGGAGGAAAGCATCGGCAAAAGCGGTTTTCAGTGGAACAACAACCTGCTGATAGGCGGACTGTATCTGACGGTTACCGCTGCGTTTCTTTTTGCAATGATCCGCGCGCTTGTGAGGCTGTACCGTTTGTTGCAAAAGCATTCCTGCAGAAGCGTGGGCGAGGTATACCTGGTGCTTACACAGGCAGCGGGAACACCGTTCTCCTTCTTCCGCTATATTTTCTGGAACGAAGAGATCGATATCCGCAGCGAGGCGGGCAGGCAGATACTGCAGCACGAGCTTACGCACGTAAAACAGAAACACTCGGTCGATAAAATATTCATGCAACTGGTGCTGGCGGCAGGATGGTTCAATCCTTTTTTCTGGTTGATCAGAAAGGAAATGGAGATGATCCACGAATTCATCGCTGATAAAAAAGCGGTTGCCGATGGCGATACGGCCGCCCTGGCCAATATGTTGCTTACCGCGGCTTACCCGCAGCAGCAGTTCAGCCTGGCCAATCCTTTCTTTTTCTCACCCATTAAACGCAGGTTGCAGATGCTGACGAATAATACCAACCCGCGGTTCAGTTATATCCGGAGACTGGTGGTGTTGCCGCTCATTGCCATAGTCGTTGTGCTGTTTGCTTTCCGCAACAAAGAAAAGTATGTAACGCTGTCGATGGCAACCATGATGGAAGATGTGATCAATAAGGTAAAGGGAGGGGAGGAGACACCGGCAAACTTAGTAACGATTATCGACCAGGCCAATCTCGAAAAACGGTATACGGTTGTGATCGATGCGGGACATGGCGGGCAGGATAAAGGCAGCGTTGCCGAAGACGGCACCACCGAATCATCCATCGTGCTTTCGGTTGCGAGGATGGTAAAGCAATTCAATAGCAGCGATAAGATCGATATCATACTTACCAGAGAGGAAGACACCAGGATGGGTGCGGTGGATATCGTTAACCGAGTCAACCAGGTGCAGGCCGATCTGTATGTATCGATCCATTGCGAAAAATCGGGCAAGCCTTCTGTGTCTGGTATGCAGCTTTTTGTTCCCAACAAAGCCAAAGCATCCGAATACCAGAAAAGTGTGGCGGCGGCCAATTACCTCACCCGTTCGCTCGGAGGACTGCAGAAAAAAATGCTGGGGATCAGTTTCCGGCAGAATGGTTCCTGGATACTTGACAATGTAAACACAACCGCCGTGCTGATCGAAACAGGGTTCCTGACAAACACCGCGGATCTCACCTCGCTCAAAACGGATGCATACCAACGCAAACTGGCGGCTGCGATACTGAGCGGCATCAATGGCTATCTGCTGGCGGCCGAGCAGGATAAACTGAAGCCGGCAGAAGCATTGTCTGCAGAAGCCCTGCTGCGCGATACACTGCCTGCCAGGATCGGTCTCTCAAAAGCGATGATCTTCGTCGACGGCCAGCAGATCGCCTACGAGAAACTGGCATCCGTTTCTCCTGCAGACATCGATCACATACAGGTGCTGAAAGGCAAGGATGCCGTAGCGTTGTATGGCAAGCCCGGCGAAAACGGCGTAGTGCTGATCAGTACCAAACAAACGCTTTCCATAAGGTTGGATACGGGCGTGGTGCTTCGGGATTATGGTGTCAGACCAGCGATTGCCGCGGTAAACATCAGGGCAAAACATGTCAGCGATTCCCTGCACTGGCTGAGCAGAACATGGGAGGAACTGCAGCTGGAACCCAATAAACCGGTGATCACCGTGGATGGCGTTCGGTATTACAACCGTCTTAGCCAGATAGACCCCGCCGATATCGCTTCTATATCGATCATCAAAGACCAGGCTGCCATTGCCAGGTACGGCAGCGAAGGAAGAAACGGTGTGATCGATATTATCACCAAAAAGAACCCAACAGAAGGTGCACCGGTCAGGCTTGAAGGAATCACCACCCTGACGAATATAGCGCCGCCAAAGGTATCGGGTGTGATCACGGGTGGCACTTTCAGCGGCACAATTTCTGCGGCTACTGTAAAAGGTACGCTGATGGCATCCACAACGCCGTTAGAACAGGTGGTTGTAACAGGCTACCCGGGGTTCGCCGGCAGAAACGATAACCCGCCTTCGTTTCCGGGTGGTTTGTCGGCATGGGCCAATTACCTGGCCGATCATCTTAACACTGGCGTTATTGGCGCCAACGGCGGACCCAGGGGTAAATATACCGTCAGTGTATTCTTTGTGGTGCTGAAAGACGGCACCGTCAGAGATATACGGGCAGAGAACGATCCGGGATTTGGCACAGCGGCAGAGGCGGTGCGTGTGATTACCCATTCGGGCAAATGGGAACCGGGTGAAAGAAACGGAGCGGCAACGCATATGTCGCACAGGGTTTCGATCAGCTTCTATACAAAATAGCAGTGGCTCGCCGGCTCACCGGATACCACGCGCTGTTTACCGGGTGTCTTTAACAGTACAATCAGGTACACCCGATTATAGGATTTCTTTACCAGTTTTTCACAGCTTTGTCTGTTCGTCAACTAAGAGGTAATTCGTACATTCATGTTTTCTAAAAATATGAACGGATACCTATGGTAAAACAACTGACGATGATACTGGCCTGGTGTTGTGTGGCGATGTTTGCTGTAGCGCAGAAAAAACCATTGAAAAAGATTGTGATCGATCCGGGGCATGGCGGTCCTGCTTCCGAGGCGGGTAAGTTCTACGGCGCTTCGGGCAAGATCATGGAGGAAAAAGATGTGGCGCTGGCCATCGGTCTGAAGCTGCAGAAACTGATCAGTGAAGAGATACCCGATGTAGACGTGGTTATGACCCGCACAACGGATGAATTCAACAGTCCGTATGTAAAAGCCGATAAGGCCAACGCGGCAAAAGGCAACCTGTTTATCTCCATTCATTGCAACGATGTGGATGCCATCCGTCATTCGGAAGTGGTGGGTTATACCACCAGGACTGTCAAACGGAAAGGAAGAAGCACCAAGAAAAAAGTGCCGCAATACCGGTACTGGACAAGCCCCAACCCCGCTTCGGGCACGGAAACCTTTATCTGGGGAGTAGCCAAGAACAAAGACAAGGAAGAAGCGCTTTCCGAGAACAACTTTATGGATACGACGATTGCGCTCTATAATAAGATCGATGATCCCGCGCAGAAGATGATCGCGGCGATGCGGCAGAACGAATTCGCATCGCGCAGCCGCAAACTGGCGGAAACGGTGGAAGAGGAATTTATCAGGGGCGGCCGCCAGAGCCGCGGCGCCAAGCAGAGGGACGAAAAAGGTATTTGGGTACTGCAGGCCGTGGCCATGCCGGCGATACTGGTGGAAGTGGGTTTCCTGTCCAATGCCGAAGAGGAAGCGTTTATCACCAGCGAAGACGGCCAGCAGAAAACCGCCGAAGCAATCGTACGCGCGCTCAAACGCTATAAATTCTCCCTCGAAGCCCAGGCCAATGGTACACCTACGCCGATGCCGGATCCGGGGAGGAACAGGTGAGGGAGGAACAGAGGAGCAAGGAACAGATGAATGGCGATCGGAGGGGGAATGAGCAAGAGGGGTGATATGTAATAATGATGAGGCGGAAAACGCCTGCTTACCAGTTGCCGCGTACTATTACAATTCACTACTCAATTCGGGTTCTCATTTCACATGTCGGGGTTCATACCTATGCAAACCATTTCAGCGCCAGCGCTGCCAGGGCATAGATGCAGGTTGCGATGAAGATTCCTTTTGCGGTGTTGTCTTTGTGTTTGTTGATGTAGATGGTGAATACGATGGCGTTGGCGACAAGACAGAAACTTACAATGCCCGATAACAGCGATTTCTGCATCATGATCAGGGTAAGGAACTCCTTTACGGAGAACAGCCGGAAACGCAGCAGGTAGTAGGCGGCCAGCCCGAGTACCGGTGATAAAAAACCGAGTGCCAGGCCAAGCGGAAGCGTATCTTTCTTCAGCATCAGAATGTCCAGTTGGTTTCGAGTTTCTTTTTGAGTTCGTAGTGCGTAAGGTCGAACTGCACGGGCACCACGCTTACATACTGGTTCTCCAGCGCCCATACATCGGTATCCTTTCCCCTGTCAAAATTCAGGAACTCGCCTGTGAGCCAGTAGTAACGCCTGCCGTGCGGGTCTTTTCTTTCATCAAATTCCTCTTCGTATTTGGCATAGGCCTGGCGGCAGACCCTGATACCCTTGATCATTTTTTCGGAACCCTTCGGAAAGTTTACGTTCAGGCAGAGATGTTTGTCCAGGTCCACATCATTCAATACCTGTTCAACAATGGTGCGCGCGTATTTTTTTGCAGCAGTGAAATCTGCCTCGATGCTGAGATCGAGCAGGCTGAAACCGATACTGGGAATGCTTTCTATTGCGGCTTCGAGCGCGGCCGACATGGTGCCTGAATAGATCACGTTGATCGAATGATTGGCGCCATGGTTGATACCGCTGATGCAGATCGTTGGTTTATCGTGAATGATCTTGTCCACAGCCAGCTTAACACAATCCACCGGCGTGCCGCTGCAGCTGTAGGCTTCCACATCATCGAACAGGTTCACTTTCTGCATGCGCAGCGGGTGACCGATGGTGATGGCATGTCCCATCCCGCTCTGTGGCTTATCGGGTGCCACCACGATCACTTTTCCAAGACCCGCTACCGCTTCCACCAGGGCGCGTATACCGGGAGCTGCAACACCATCGTCGTTGGTGACAAGAATAATGGGCTTTTTCCGCTTATGGTTTTTCGGCTGCGTTTTGGCAGCTGCTTTCTTTTTCGGCATACATGCAAGATACGACCTCTGGAGGATTAGCGGATTATGGATTAGCGGATTTGCGGATTATCGGATTATGGATTAGTAAATTAAAGAGTATGGATCAGGGATGTTTTTTTTCTCCGCGAAACATAGCCCGTCCGGTCCTGCAAGCCCCATAAAAAACAACGTCGGTCCGAATCCGCTAATCCGTAATCCCTAATCCACTAATCGATCGTCTTCCGTCTTGCGGGGAAATATTTGAACACGGGGAATTCTACGGGTTTGCCGGCCACGCCGTTCTGTTCGAGGTAGCTGTCAAAGAAATTCCATACCAGCAGGCCATCGTCTGACTGCGGTTCCAGTGTATAGAAGATCAGGTTGGCCAGGGGCTGCGCCAGGTCGATCTTAAAATCGCCTTTGCGGAACAGCCTTTTGGCGGGAACAAATTTTCCTTCTGCGGAAGCCATATTATGTCCCTCGAATTTGCGCGGGGCTTTGCTGAATTTTTCCACGAGGAAGACCTCGCCGGTATAGGATTCGTCTGCCGTGAGTTCGGTGACCGTTGCACCCTGTTTTCTCAGGTGCTCCGCAATATTGGCCATGGATGCGGGAATGATATATCCTCTTGGCAAGGTTGCCTGCACCGTGTCTTTGAATTCGCCGTAATAGGCCACACTGTCATAGGTAACGATACGCCCCGTTTTTACATAGCCTGTGCTGCCGTTGAACCTGGTGAAGGGTGTATAATCGTAAGTGCGGAAACGGTTCAGTTTTTTTGCAGCGGGCACCATTTTAAAACGGACGCCTTTTTTTACCCGGCCTGCATGGGTCAGTATGTTTCTGATGGCAGCCTGTTCCGCATCCCGGTTGATTTGAACGATCTCCCTGGCGTGTTTGTTGCAATGTTCCAGTACCTCAAGCGTGAAGGCATAGGTACTGTTGATGCGCTGGTAAAAACGCTCGTGTGCAAAAGCTTCGCTGAGTATGGCCATGCGGTTGCGCAGACCATACTGGTTGATAAAGTAACGCGGATGGTGGTTATAGGTATAAAAATTTTTCAGCGGCCATCCTTCGCGCGTATTGAAATCTCCGAACGGACCCATGAACAACCCGTATTTTTCCTTCGCGATCTTTGTTACCGAGGGCAGCAATACATCGTTGGTATAACGGTAGGTTGCCGGCTCGCCTGCATACAGGTAGCTGGGCGCCCAGGTAAGGGAATAGCCATGCCAGGTGCCGTTGGTGGTATGCAGGTCCATACTTACCTGCGGATCCCATGCCGTAATAAGGTTGCGGATCAGTCCCTCGGTTTCAGGCGCCTCCATTTTGATACCGTCGCGGTTGAGGTCCAGCCCCTGGCCGTTCTCGCGTTCGCCTGCTTCGGCAGGACTGCCTTCCTGGGTGGGGCGTGTATTCTTTCCCATTTTATCGTTGCCATCGGTATTGTAGATCGGCACAAAAAGGATAACCTGGTTATCGAGCAGGTAGCCGCGTTTGCCCAGCAGTATATCGCGGATCAGCATCATGGTCACTTCCTTGCCTTCCACCTCGCCGCCGTGGATATTGCCCTGGATATACACCACGGGTTTACCGCTGGCTCTTGCTTCGGCGGGTGTTTTCACCAGCGGTCTTGACAATACCACCATGGGGATGTCTTTGCCGCCGGTGCTTTTGCCGATAGAGCCAACGTACATGTTCCGGCTCATCGGGCCAATGGTACCGAGAAACTGCATCAGATCCGCATAGCCGGATGTTTTTTCAAAATTCGATTTTTCGGGAGTGATCATCAGGCTTTCGGGCCAGGCTGTCTGCTGGGCATCCGCAGCAAAAACCGAAAAAAACACCCATAGGCAGGCGATAAAATATCTCATAATGCGGAGGATTGAAAAGGGGAATGTACGCTATCGGTATAGACGGGATAAAAAAAAATCGGTAAAAAATTTGGAATTACTAAAATGTTTAGTAAATTGCCTGCTAAACGGATTAGTTATGTCAAATGCCGGAAAAAATCTACGCTATCTGCGCAAGCTGCGCGGCTGGACGCAGGAAGAATTCGCAAACAAACTAAAGATCAAAAGATCCCTGGTTGGCGCTTATGAAGAAGAGCGTGCGGAGCCCAGGCTCGAGGTAATGGAGGCCATCTGCGGCATCTTCAAATTAAGTCTCGAGGATTTCCTGTTCAAAGACCTCACGGAGACCAGGGGTGCCTCTTATCTCGACAGGCGCAGACAGCTAAAGATGAGTGCCGATGTGGTTGAGATCCGTTTTGTACCCGTAAAAGCGGCGGCAGGTTACCTGGCGGGCTACGGAGATCCCGAGTTTATCGACGAGCTGAACACCTTTACGCTCCCTATGCTGGGGCCCGGCCAGTACCGTGCATTCGAGATCGTTGGAGACAGTATGCTGCCCACACCCAGCGGCAGCGTGATCGTTGGTGAAAAAGTGGAAGACCTCGAAGACGTGAAGAACAGCAATACCTATGTGGTACTGTCGAAAAACGAAGGCGTGGTATACAAACGCCTGATGAAGAACAACCGCCTCAAGAACAAGATCACCCTGATCAGCGATAACCCGCAGTACGAACCCTATAATGTAAATGCAGAGGATGTGATCGAGGTATGGAAAGCGGTGTATATTATGCAGAAGGCAAATGCCACCCCGCGCTGGGATGTGAACCAGCTGGCAGGCATGGTCAACAACCTGCAGGAGCAGGTGAGCAGTCTTCGGAAAAAAATGAATTGAGTATCCGGTTGGATAAACAGAGCGGTCTTCGGGCCGCTTTGTTGTTTAATACAGGTCTTTTGCCAGGCGGAAAGTGTTGCAATGCGCTTCGGTGATGATGCGTATATCGGCCGAATAGCCACCGCCCATCGCCACAGTAACAGGGATATTGTTCTGCTGCAGTGTTGCAAACACCAGTCTGTCTCTTTCTTTACAGCCCTGCAGGCTGATGGCAAGTTTCCCGAACCTGTCGGTGGAAAGAATATCCACTCCCGACAGGAAAAAAGCATGATCGGGTTTTACGGTTCTCACCAGGTGCGGCAGGGTTTCCGAGAGAATGCCCAGGTAGGTGGCATCATCCATACCATCTGCCAGGGGTATGTCCAGATCGGAATTTTCCTTATGGAAAGGATAATTGTGCCCGCCATGCATGCTGAAAGTAAACACGCGGGGATCGTTCTCAAAAATATGCGCGGTGCCGTTACCCTGGTGTACATCCAGGTCTATGACCAGGATCTGCCTTGCCTGTTCCTGTTGCAGGAGCCGGTTGGCTGCAACGGCCATATCGTTCAGCAGACAAAATCCTTCGCCCCGGTTGCGGAAGGCATGGTGGGTGCCGCCCGCCACATTCAGCGAAACGCCATGTGCTTTTGCATAACCGCAGCAATCGATCGTGCCCTGTGTGATCACCAGCTCTCTTTGTGTGAGTGCGAGCGACTGCGGGAAGCCGATCCTGCGCTGTTCAGACGGGCTTAATGTTTGTTGAAGCAGTTTGTCGATGTATTCTTTTTCATGCGTGAGTAACAAAGTTTCTTCCGGACAGGCATAGGGTTCAAACAGGTTTTCGTTGGTGATGGTTCCTTCGTGCAGCAGCTGACCGGGTATCAATTCATATTTCAGCATCGGAAAACGATGCCCTTCGGGAAGCGGATGTGCGTAGATGGGCGAGAAAGCGATCTTCAGCATAGCAGGGTCTGGTTGGACTGGTAATTCCGTTTACACGCTCATCAGTTTGCCGTCAACGATCGCAAAAACAGCATCGCTCTTTTTGGCGCGTATGCCCGATAACCCGCTGAATTTGCTGAAGGCAGGAAGCACCGCATGGTTGCTGCTGAAATGAAAACAGGGGAACCGCAGGCTCTGCTTTCCCATGCCGCTGAAATATACACCGGGATGAAGATGTCCTGCAAAAACATAGGTGGCCTCTTCCTGCATATCGGAGGGATCGTGTACAAAATGGATATTTCCCAACTGCCACTGGCCGTGGTGTACTTTGATACCCGCATTGGCATACCACTCATCCTCAAGTATATCATGATTGCCTTTTACCAGGATAAAATCCACGGAGGCAAAATCGCTCCGCCATTTCAGGAAAAGATCCAGTTCCCTGTTGGCATGGCTGTGAAAAAGATCACCCACTGCGATCACCTGCCTGGGTTTGAAGTAGCTGATCTGGTCAACAAGGCGTTGCAGGTCTTCCGTAAATACTTTTTGGGGAACGGCGATGCCGTGTTTCCGGAAATGGCCTGTTTTGCCGAGATGCAGATCGGAGAGGATCAATGCGGATTGCTCTTCCCAATAAATACAACGCTGCGGCGATAACCAGAAAGTCTGCTCGTGGATGGCGTGTTTGATAAGGGAATGCATGGACGCAAATTTACCGGGAGATTGCTGAGGAAACAGCTGTTGGGTAAAACTTTGTCATTTTTTTGTTGCCGCAACTGTCCGCCTGAACTTTTCAGGCGAGGATCAAAAGACCTGCCGGCAGGCAGGTTAACACAGATGGGTCGTCTGTGAGAAGCTTCCGGTATCGTCAACGATCACGACGAACGCGTAAGCTGTGCCTGCATTTTTTTGATACGGTCTTCGAGTTTTTCCGTTGACAGGTTAACCCGGCTGAGGCCGTCTACCACGATGGGGAAGGAGAGCGGCGTAAGCTGTTTGGGAAAACGCAGTATGATATCGCTCTGTGCTATCCTGGCCAGTGCATTCCGCAAACGTTCCTCATCCATCTGCTGCGTAAGCACTTCATGGAAAGCCTGTCTGAGCAGGATATTTTTGGGATCGTATTCTTCAAACACTTTGAACAGCAGGGAGGCGGATGACTGCAGGTGCCTGGCCTTCTTTTTTTCGCCGGGCATTCCCTGGAAGATCAGTCCACCGATCACAGCGATATCCCTGAATTTTCTCCTGGCCATCTCGGTGCTGTTCATGCTTTTCTGTATATCGGGCAGCAGGTTGTCTGCGGTGAACAGTTCCCGTACATTGCTGTCGTCTACGGGTATGGGCTGATCGCTTAGCAGCTCGAAGCCGTAATCGTTCATCGAAATGGAAAAGGTGATGGGGGTGATCTGGCCGATGCGGTAGGCGAGGATGGCGCTCATGGCTTCGTGCACCTGCCTGCCTTCGAAGGGATATACCAGCAGGTGAAAACCCTCTTTTGTTTCGATCTGTTCCACCAGTAATTCGCTGGCACGCGGTATATGCGATAGCTGCTGCTGCAGTTCAAATAAAGGATGCAGGCTTTTGAGTTCGATCTCACTTTCGTCAACCAGCGCCTTGTTGAAGGTAAGCCGCAGTATATAACCCAGGTTGGCGGTAAGACTCATGCGTCCGCCCATCCAGGACGGAACGATCGATTTTTTGGAATTGGATTTACGCACCATTACCGACATGTCTTTGATCATCACCAGTTCCACATTTCTTCCGGCGATCGTGAATACATCACCCGGTTCCAGCCGGCTGATAAACCATTCTTCTATCACCCCAATGTAGCCGCCGCCCATGAGTTTTACTTTCAGCATGGCATCGCTTACGATGGTGCCGATATGCATCCGGTGCCGCATGGCTATCCGCCGGTTCCTGATGCGGTAAACACCGTTCTCGGGCTCCACTTTTTTGTATTCATCATATTGCTGCAGTGCTTTTCCGCCCTGGGTGAGGTGGCTGAGGATTTCTTCCCATTCATCCCTGGTCATCTCGGCATAGCAGTGGGTGGTCTTTATTTCGGCAAACAGGGTTTCTTCGCGGAACCCTTCGCTGATGGCGAGTGTGCAGAGGAACTGCAGCAGCACATCAAAACACAATACCTGCGGCTGCCTGCTTTCGACAGAGCCTGTTTCGATGGCCTGTTTCAATGCAGCCACTTCAAGCAGTTCGAGTGAATGTGTTGGCAGGAAATAGATCTTGCTGGTTTCTCCCGGCCGGTGCCCGCTTCTGCCTGCGCGCTGCAGGAAACGCGCCACGCCTTTGGGAGATCCTACCTGTATCACCGTATCCACCGGTCTGAAATCCACGCCAAGATCAAGACTTGATGTGGTTACCACCGCTTTCAGTTTTTCGGTATGCAGGGATTCCTCCACCCACAAACGCAGCTCCTGTTCGATGCTGCCATGATGCAGCGCAATTGCGCCTGCAAACTGCGGCGCCACATCAAGCAATACCTGGTACCAGCGCTCGCTCATTCCCCTGGTATTGATGAACACCAGCGTAGTGCGGCTTTTTTTTATGATCGGTACAAGACGATGCGCCAGCCGGATACCCAGGTGCCCCGACCAGGGAAACTGTTCGATCTCTTCGGGGATGATGGATTCAACTACGATCGGTTTGTGTATCTCGGCTTTTACGCTGCGGCCTGTTGTTTGCAGGGAAGCCAGCAGTACTTCCCTGGCTTCTTCGAGGTTGCCGATGGTGGCGCTGATACCCCAGATACCCGCTTTGCGGGCGGTCTGGCAGTGAATGATACGGCTCAGCGCCAGTTCTACCTGCACGCCGCGTTTGCTGCCCATGAGCTCATGCCATTCGTCGGCCGCTATGATGCGCAACGACTGGAATACATCGGGATAACCTTTCTGTGCAAGTAATAAATGCAGGCTTTCGGGAGTGATGATCAGTACCTCGGGCATCTGTCGCTTCTGCCGCTGTCTTTCTGCAATATCCGTATCGCCGTTGCGGATGCCCACTTTCCACTGCATTCCCAGTTCGCCGATCGCTTCTTCCATGGCCCTGCCGATGTCTTTGGCCAGCGCGCGCAGGGGTGTGATCCACAATAACTGCAGCCCCTTGTTCTTCTGCCGTTGATAGTCCTGGGGGTGTGCATCAATGAACTGTATCAGTGCACCGAGAAAAACGGAATAGGTTTTTCCGCAGCCTGTGGGCGCATTTACCAGCCCGCTTTCTCCGTCGGTAATATGCTGCCATGTTTCTTCCTGGAAGGAAAATGCCGTAAACCCTTTTTGGGTCAGCCATTCGGTGATTCGTTGGTATCCGTAACTTTTCTGAAGCCTCACTGGTGTATCTCTTCTGCTGAACAGGAATAAGCAACCAAATTACGAAAGTACAGACAAAATTTACAGACCGTCTTCGCCCGATTTAATGGCGAAGAAAGCTGCGTTAAAATTATCCGTGCATCAGGCGTTCTCGAGCGCACTGATATCAAATTTCTTCATCTGCATAAAGGCATTCATTACCCTTTGCGCCCTTGCCGGGTCGCTCATCAGTTTCGACAGTATGGTGGGCACCACCTGCCAGGAAACACCGAACTTGTCCTTCAGCCAGCCGCAGTTGCTTTCCTGTCCGCCGTCTGCCGTAAGTGCATTCCAGTAACGGTCGATCTCCTCCTGTGTTTCACATTCGATCACGAAAGAAACCGCTTCGTTGAATTTGAAATGCGGGCCGCCGTTCAGTCCCATGAATTTCTTTCCGTTGATCTCAAATAGCACCACCATCTGGTTATCCGCGGTGATCTTAGCATCGCTGAAAATACTGCAGTAGAATTTTGCTGCCTCCTGTGCCTGTCCGTCGAACCAAAGACAGGGATAGATCTGGTTTGTCATGTTGTTTTTTATTTGTTGATAACACAAAACTGCGCGCTGGGTTTACCCGGAATAAACAAAACGGTGGGGAAATACAGCTCCCGTACCTGCGGTATTCAGTCCACTGACCGCAGCTTATTGTCTGTTTTCCTGATAAAGTAAATCTTTTTATTCTCCAGGAAATCGGTTACCTGGCTGTCGGTCTTTGCCTTCACCGGCTGGATATCGAATTCATTGAACAGTTTGAATTCGTAATCCGATATATGTGCCATCAGGTTGTCGGGGTATTTGACCGCCAGCCTGGTGAAATGATACAGGCTTTCGAAACCCTTGTAAAACATATCGCCCGGTCTGCTGCCGTACCTGGCGCGGTACCTGGCATCGAGATCCCTGCTCAGTTTATCGGTGCGTGTCAGGTTGTAGGGGGTTGAATAGATCATATCGATCGCCTTGCCGATCCCTGCAAAGCCGTCCCAGGTGGGCATGCCGATAACCGTGGCGGGCAGGTTTGCATCGGCGATGCCTCTGGCCAGGTTCATACCGAAGGTTTCATTCAGTGTTCCGCAAAGCACGATATTCTGTCTGGTACTGTCGAGATGCCTGGCGATGGTGGTTGCGGAAGCCGTATCGGAAAGCAATACCGGTTTCAGTTTCACCGGGGTGCCGGCGGTTTTCCTGTTCAGGTCTGTAAGCAGGTACAGTATCAGGTCTTCCAGGCTGCCTTTTTTCCTGAACAGCAGGATATTGTCGGTAGGGAAGTTCCGCTGTAGGTATTTGTGAATCGCATCGATATGTGAACTGATGCGCGGGTTGAGCATGATGAAATAGGGATTGGCGATTACACCTGCATCGTTTGGGTAAGTGGCCGAGATCAGCGGTATCTTATGCGCCAGTGCATAATCTGCAAGGGGTTTTACCTCGCTGCGTGTATTGAAAGCGGCGATGATCAGCGATACGCCCGCCAGATCGGGGTCGGTGTTCAGCCAGCTTGCAGAGGCTTCCCTGCTTTTGCTGTCGTATACCGATATCTCCAGGTCTGTCTTTTCCGTATTCAGCGAATCGATCGCCATCATCACGCCATGGTAGAAATCGAGACCCGGCAGCATGTATTTGGGCAGGTTGGCATTACCCAGCTTATAATCGTATCCATTGAAGGCAGAATCCAGGTAAACAGGGGCAAAGACAGCCACTCTTAACGGCCTGCTGCTGTCGCCCTGCGCAAAAGCAGGTACGGAAAATGCAAGCACAAGCATCACCAGTAAACCATTCAGCCGCATAGAAGGGTTTTACTGCAAGATACAAAATACATGCCCGCGCGGGAGAATTCCCGGCCCGCAGTTGTTCGGCGGCTGTGAGCTATTTTTGCGTCGGTAACCGGCTGGGGTAATAACCTATTCCCACTCGATGGTAGCCGGCGGCTTACTGCTGATATCGTACACCACGCGGTTAATGCCCCGTACATTGTTGATGATCTCGTTGGAAATATCAGCCAGGAATTCGTAGGGAAGATGCGCCCAGTCGGCCGTCATACCGTCTACCGAAGTCACGGCACGCAGCGCTACGGTGTATTCATACGTGCGTTCATCGCCCATAACGCCCACGCTTTTCACCGGAAGGAGGATGGTACCCGCCTGCCATACCGAGTTGTACAGATCGCGGTCTTTCAGCCCGGTGATATAGATATCGTCTGCGGCCTGTAACAGCTGCACTTTTTCCTCTGTCACCTCACCCAGTATCCTGATGGCCAGTCCCGGTCCGGGAAACGGATGGCGGTTGATCATATCTGCGGGTATACCCAGCTCGAGACCCACCCTTCGCACTTCATCCTTGAACAGGAAACGAAGGGGCTCTACCAGGGAGAGATGCATTTTTTCGGGGAGGCCGCCCACATTATGATGCGATTTGATGGTTTGTGAGGGGCCGTGTACGCTTACACTTTCGATCACATCGGGATAGATCGTGCCCTGGCCAAGAAACTGTACGCCGCTTACCTGGTTGGCTTCTTCCTGGAACACATCGATGAACAGTTTGCCGATGGTTTTTCTTTTCTCCTCGGGATCGGTCTTTCCTTTCAGCTCGCTGTAAAAACGCTGGCGTGCATCGATGCCTTTTACGTTCAGACCGATGGAATGGTAGGTTTCCAGCACCTGTTCAAATTCGTTCCTGCGCAGCACGCCGTTGTCTACAAAAATGCCGTGTAGCCTGTCGCCGATGGCTTTGCTGATCAGGGTGGCGGCAACGGTGCTGTCAACACCACCGCTCAGCGCCATGATCACATGGCTGTCGCCGATCTGTTGTTTGAGCCTGGCAACGGTTTCATTCACAAAAGAAGCGGGCGTCCAGTTCTGGCTGCAGCCGCAGATGCTGGTGAGGAAATTGAACAGCAGCTGTTTGCCCTGTGTGGAATGGTATACTTCGGGGTGAAACTGGATACCGTACAGCGAGCAGGTGTCGGTGCCCGTTTTGCGGAAGCCGGCCACGGGGATGCTTTCGGTGGTGGCCAGTATTTCAAAACCCTCCGGCAACAGGGTGATCGAATCGCTATGGCTCATCCACACCTGCGAGTCGTTGGTGATGCCGTTGAGCAGGGTATCTTCTTTTTTCAGCTGCAGTTTTGCGCGGCCGTATTCCCGTTTATTGGACTTGTCTACCCGTCCGCCAAAACATTTGGCGGTAAGCTGGGCCCCGTAGCAGATGCCCAGAACCGGAACTTTTTTCACCATGGCGGCTATGTCGACAGAAGGCGCATGTTCTTCGTTTACGCTGAAGGGAGAACCGCTTAAAATGATGCCTTTCAGCGAGTCGTCAATTTCAAAAGCTTTCTGAAAAGGGATGATCTCGCAGTAAACATTGGCTTCCCTGATGGCGCGGGCGATCAGCTGGGTGAACTGGCTCCCGAAATCGAGGATAAGTATTCTTTCTGTCATGGCGCGAAGGTAAACCAATTTTTCAGCCGCGAAAAATGAGCGAATAACAAGAAATCAACAGAAGAGTACCTATGTGAAAAATGTTTTTATTAATTTCCCGATCCTAAAACCTCTGTATGAGAAAAATGCTGCTCGCGGCGCTGGTCTGCCCGCTGCTGATCACTTCCTGCGATTTCGTAAAAAGTTTCCATACCATAAAAGGAAACGGGCAACTGGAAACCGAAGACCGCCAGGTGGCACATGCCGAACGGATCAGGGTATCCGGTGGGTTCGATGTGGAACTTACACAGGGCGCGGCTACGGCGGTTAAAATAGAGGCCGATGAAAACCTGCTGCCCTATATCGTTATCCGGGAGGAAAACGGCGAACTGCATATCGGAACCAGGGATCATACCAGCCTGTCCAGCGAGCACAATATGAAGATATATATTACCACCCCCAGGCTCACCGCATTTCAGCTGGCCGGCAGCGGCAATGTAACCGGAACCAATAAGTTCAGCGGCGGAGATAAACTTACCCTGAAAATCCTGGGCAGCGGAGACCTTAGCCTCGATATCAATACCCCCGAGCTGTCTGCCGAAATATCCGGCAGCGGCAATATGGCGCTGAAAGGCGAAACCGAAAAACAAAATATCCGTATTGCGGGCAGCGGCGATTACAAAGCCGAGGAACTCAAGGCAGAAGAAACCAAAGTTTCCATTGCGGGTCAGGGCGATGTGCGCGTATTTGCCGATGTATCGCTCGATGTAAGCATCGCAGGCGCCGGTTCGGTTTATTACAAAGGCGCTGCCAGCGTGAAGCAGCATGTGGTGGGCAGCGGCGAAATCAAAAAGATACAATAATTCATAAGTTTGCAGACGATGTACCGGGTCATGCAACAGGCCCCAAAATCAGCGAAAGGCAATGGCTAACAACAATCAGTACAAAATACTGCTGGTAGAAGACGAAGAAAAACTTGGTCCGGTAATAGCAAACGAACTAAACCGGCACGGGTACCTTACCGACCTGGCGGCCGACGGACTGCAGGCGTCCAAGCTGTTCGGCGAGAACAGCTATTCACTGGTATTGCTGGATATCAACCTGCCTTATAAAAACGGCTACGTGCTCTGCCGGGAGTTCAGGGAGGCGAACAAGAGCATCCCCATCATTATGCTTACGGCGGCCGGCGAGATACACGATAAGGTGGAAGCTTTTAATATAGGCGCCGACGACTATATCGTAAAACCCTTTCATTTTGTAGAGCTGTTTGCCAGGGTGAAAGTGTTCCTCAAACGCGCGGAAGTTCCGGTGGAACCGGAGGTGATCGTGATAGGGGATATGACCATCGATTTCAGGAATAAAAGCGTTGTCCGCAACGGTGTCAACATCAACCTCACTGCCAAAGAATTCACCCTGCTGGTATTGCTTGCCAGGAACAAGGAAAGGGTGATCTCCAAACAGGAGATCCTCGAAAAAGTATGGGATCTCAGTTTCGATACCGGTACCAATACCATCGAAGTGTATATCAGTTTTCTTCGCAACAAGATCGATAAACCGTTTGGCCAGAAGCTTATCCACACAAAACCCGGCTTCGGGTATTATATCAAGGAAACAGGCGTCGAATGAACCTGAAACTCCGATTTACGGTTTGGTTCAGTTTGTTCATTGCTGCTATCCTTATTGCCTTTTCAATCGCCATCTACGGCATCGCCAACGCGCGCAGGCGCATTGATTTTTCAGATCAGCTGAGAGCCCATCTGCCGGTATACGAAAAAGCCGGGGCCGCCCGCTTTGGCGACAGTGCGGTTACCCCCGCAATCACCGGCCCTGTGGTTAACCCCAAGGCAACCATCATCGATCAAAAAGGCATGGTGCTGTATGCCTATCCCGCCGGCGAGAGGTATATTCCCGGCCCGGCCATCCTCGAAAAGATCCGCAGCGCAAAAGAATATATATGGGAAGCGGATGACGGTAATGAATACCTGGGACTGGTCAATAACGCAACACAGCATGTGCTTATCAGCGGCGGGTACGACGATGCCGGCCTGGGCAGGCAATCCGACCTGATACCGGCGCTGGTGGTATTGGTAACGGTGGGTATTCTCTTTGCTGCCTTGTGTTCTTTTTTCTTCTCGCAGACTTTCTTCGCGCCGTTCCGGCGCCTGGCAAAAAGCATGCAGGGTATCTACCTGCGCCATCATTCGGAAAAACTGCCGGTAAGCACCCAGCAGGATATCGCCAATGATATGGCCAGGAGTGTCAATGGCATGCTCGACAGGATCAACCAGCTCTCCGAGTTCCAGAAAACATTCGTGTTCCATGCTTCGCACGAATTCCGCACACCGCTGGCAACCATGCTGTCGGAAACGGAATCGGCGCTGTCGAAAGACCTGTCGGAGGCCGAATACAAACAGGTACTGCTGTCGTTAAAGGAAGAACAGCAGAACCTGATAGAACTCACCAGTTCGCTGCTGCTGCTGTCTTTGTCAGACGACAATGCGTTTACGAAGGGATGGTCGCTGCTCCGTATCGACGAAGTGCTGTATGATACCATCAGCCGGGCCGGCAAATTCTTCCCGAGATTGGAAGTTAACATGAATTTTGCCTCCGTCCCCGATAACCCCGACGATTTCCTGGTTAAGGCCGAAGAAAGCCTGCTGCGCTCGGCCTTCCTGAACATACTGAAGAACGGCTCGATGTATTCGATAGACAATAAGGTAGATGTACTGATCGAATTTGTGGGTAACACCATCCTGGTTCATTTCGACAACCGCGGTACCCAGCTGCCTGCCGATGAAAAACCCCATATCACGGAACCTTTTTTCAGGGGCTCCAATGCATTGAAGACCAAGGGCTACGGGCTGGGACTGTCGGTGGTAAACCGCATCGTGCTGCTGATGAAGGGCAGGTTACAGTACACCGCCGTCGGTAATGACGTGAACCGTTTCAGCATTACCCTGTCCAAGGCAGTCCCCTGATGGTGGGAATAAAAAAATCCCGTCGTTGACGGGATTGATTTTCAATTTCTTAAGTTGAAATTAGGCGTTAGCTTTCTTAGCCAGCTTGCTTTTCAGGTTAGCGGCTTTGTTCTTATGGATGATACCGCGTTTGGCCAGCTTATCGATCATAGATACCACATCAGGCAGGTTTTCGCCGTATTCTTTCTTCTCGGAAGCTTTCAGATCGCGGATAGCGTTACGGGTGGTTTTTCCGTAGTAGCGGTTGCGTTCGCGACGTTTGGTAGCTTGTCTTACGTCTTTTTTGGTAGCTGCGTGATTTGCCATGTTCTATTTTTTCAGGACGGCAAAGGTAAGGGCAAATGCTGAAACCGGGAAATTTTCCTGAAAAAATTTACCGGTAACTGTTCACAAACAGCCGGAAACGAATTGGTTTGCTGGGCGTAATGACCGATATTTGCCAACCCATTTCCCAACATAGCGGCTCAATACTTGTGTAATGAAGGACTTTTCATACATCACCCACTCTCATCCGGCTTATATAGAAAGCTTATACAACGAATTCGTTAAAAACCCCGAAAATACAGACCCGGACCTGAAAAAATTCTTCGAAGGGTTTGATTTTGCCGTTGCCAATGGAAGCGCGGCCCCGGCTGCCCCCGGAACAGTGACCGCCGGCGGTATCGACTGGATGAAAGAGATCCGGGTATACCGTTTGATACTCGGCTACCGGAACAAGGGCCATCTGCTGGCGAAAACCAACCCGATCAGGCCGCGTAAAGACAGGGGTGCCAATCTGGAACTGGCTTTTTTCGGTTTGGCGGATGCCGATATGGATACCGAATACCAGGCAGGCAACCTGCTTGGCCTGGGTACCACCACCCTCCGAAACATTCTGTCGCACCTTGAAAAAACCTATGCAAACCATATAGGCATCGAGTTCAAATACATCAGCGACCAGAAAAAAATAGACTGGCTGACCACTGAGATGGAAAAACAGTTTGCACAGCCTTTACCGCTTGAAAAGAAAAAACGCATCCTGGAAAAACTGAACCAGGGTGTGATGTTCGAGAAATTCCTGCATACCAAATACATCGGTCAGAAAAGATTTTCGCTGGAGGGTGGTGAAACCACGATTGCGGCGCTGGACAGTATCATCAACGTTGCCGCCAATAACGACGTGCAGGAAGTGGTGATCGGTATGGCGCACAGGGGAAGACTGAACGTGCTGGCCAATATCATGGGCAAGACCTATGAACAGATCTTCAGCGAGTTTGAAGGAACGGCCAAACTGGACCAGACCATGGGCAGCGGCGATGTGAAATACCATATGGGTTATGGCAGCGAGGTAAGGACTGCCGATGACAGGGAGATCCATCTCAAACTGATGCCCAACCCTTCTCATCTCGAAGCGGTAGACCCCGTGGTGGTGGGTTTTGCAAGGGCCAAGGCGGATGTACTTTACAAAAGTGATTTTGACAGGATATTACCGATCCTGATCCACGGAGATGCCTCTGTAGCGGGTCAGGGTATTGTGTACGAAGTGGTGCAGATGAGCAATCTCCGCGGTTATTATACCGGCGGCACCATTCACTTTGTGATCAATAACCAGATCGGTTTCACCACCGATTTTGATGATGCGCGCAGTTCCGACTACTGCACTTCCGTTGCCGCCATGATACAGGCACCTGTACTGCATGTGAACGGAGACGATGCCGAAGCCGTTGTGAAATGCGCCGAGATGGCAACGCGTTACCGCCAGGAATTCAACAGCGATATCTTTATCGATATGGTTTGCTACCGCAGGCATGGCCATAACGAAGGCGATGACCCCAAATATACGCAGCCCCAGCTGTATGCGCTGATCGATAAACACCAGAACCCGCGTGAGATCTATACGCAGTACCTGATCCAGAACGGAGAGTCCGATGCGCAGCAGCTTGCCAAGGATATGGAGAAGAAATTCTGGGGCGATCTGCAGGAGCGGCTTGACGAGGTAAAACAAAACCCGCTGCCCTACAAATACCAGCAACCCGAACTGGTCTGGAAAAGCATGCGATCCGCCACGGAAGCTGATTTTGATGCATCGCCCGATACCGCTGTTCCGGAAGAGGAGATCCGGAGGCTGTTCACCAGCCTGATGCAGTGGCCCGCGGATTTCCGGCCATTGAAAAAAGTGGAGAAACTGCTGCAGGATAAGGTAAAACTCCTCGAAACCGAGCGTAAGATCGACTGGGCCACCGGTGAACTGCTGGCCTATGCAAGCATACTGGTGCAGGGAAATATTGTTCGTATGAGCGGACAGGACGTGCAACGCGGCACTTTCAGCCACCGGCATGCCATCCTGCGCGACGAGAATACCAATAAAGGATACAACAGGCTGAACCATTTTCAGGAGCAGCAGGAAAAGTTCCGCATCTACAACTCATTGCTCAGCGAATATGGCGTGCTGGGTTTTGAATACGGTTACGGTCTCGCCAACCCCAATGCCCTGGTGATATGGGAAGCGCAGTTCGGCGATTTCTGCAACGGTGCACAGACCATGATCGACCAGTTCATCGCTGCGGGCGAGCAGAAATGGCAGCGCCAGAACGGCGTGGTGATGCTGCTGCCGCATGGCTACGAAGGACAGGGTCCCGAGCACAGCAGCGCAAGGCTGGAACGTTTTCTGCAGCTCTGTGCGGAGCTGAATATGGTGGTGACCAATATCACTACCGCCGCCAATCTATTCCATGCTTTGAAACGCCAGCTGGCATGGAATTTCCGCAAACCGCTGATTAATTTTGCACCCAAGGCAAACCTGAGAAACCCCGCTACCTATAGCCCCATCGCCGATTTTACAAAAGGCGGTTTCAGGGAAACGATAGACGATACATTTGTAGAGGATCCCGCAGCAGTGAAGAAAGTGCTGTTCTGCAGCGGCAAACTGTATTTTGAACTCGCGGACAAACAGCAGAAAGAGAACAGGAAGGATACCGCGGTTGTTCGTCTTGAACAGATTTACCCGCTGCCCGTAAAACAACTCGAAGCGCTGCATAAGAAATACGGCAAAGCCACCTGGTTCTGGGTACAGGAAGAACCTTTGAATATGGGCGCCGCCGGATTCCTGCAGATGAACCTGAAATCGATCAATTTTGGTGTGATCAGCCGCAACGCCAGTGCATCAACAGCCAGCGGTTACCATAAAGTGCACGTGCAGGAGCAGTCTGAGATCATCGATACGGCATTCGGTATATAAACGGGAAGTGCGGCAGTAAGCCGGATTCAGAAAATAACAAATAAGGTCGGGTCATTCTAAAGGGTCCAATTATTCATTTTAATTTTTAATGCATAATGATAGAGATAAAAGTTCCAACGGTAGGAGAGTCCATCAGCGAAGTAACCCTGTTAAAGTGGACAAAGAAGGAAGGCGAATGGGTAGAGCGTGATGAAGTGATCGCGGAACTCGAGAGCGAGAAAGCCACCTTTGAAGTAAACGCAGAAAAAGCCGGTTTGCTGAAACCGATGGCCAAGGAAGGCGACACGCTTTCCATCGGGGATGTGCTGGCGCAGATAGACGAAACCGCCGCCAAACCCGAAGGCGCTGCTGCACCTGCGGAAAAAACAGCTGTGGCCAAAGAACAGCCTGTGGCGCAGCCCGCTTCGCAGGCACCGGTGGTAACGGCAGTAGCGAACGATATCAAGGCTACACCCGTGGCTTCTGCGATCATAGCGGATAAAAAAGTAAACCCCTCCGAGATCAAGGCCTCCGGCGCCGGTGGCAAGATCATGAAACAGGATGTGCTGGAAGCGCTTGCCAACCCCGGTAAGAAAGCATTCCAGGGAGCCGAACTTTTTTCGCGTAATGTTCGCCAGGAGAAAATGAGCAACCTGCGCAAAACCATCAGCCGCAGGCTGGTGGAATCCAAAAATACCACGGCCATGCTCACTACGTTCAACGAAGTGGATATGACCGGTATCATGGATGTGCGCAAACAGTATAAAGACAAATTCAAGGAAGCGCATAATGTGAACCTCGGCTTTATGAGCTTCTTTGCAAAAGCCTGTTCCATCGCACTTGCCGAATGGCCTTCGGTAAATGCGTATATCGATGGCGATCAGCTGCTGTACCACGATTATGCAGATATCAGCATAGCGGTGAGCACACCGCGCGGTCTGACCGTGCCGGTGATCCGTAACGTGGAAAGCCTTAGCATGGCGGATATCGAAAAGAAAGTGATCGAGCTGGCCACCAAGGCGCGCGACAGTAAGCTGACCGCGGAAGAACTGCAGGGCGGCACCTTCACCATCACCAATGGCGGCGTATTCGGCAGCCTGATGAGTACACCGATCATCAATATTCCCCAAAGCGCCATACTGGGTATGCATAAGATCCAGGAAAGACCGATGGTGGTTAACGGCCAGGTTGTTGTACGTTCGATGATGTACCTGGCATTGAGCTATGACCACCGTATCATCGATGGCCGCGAAAGCGTGAGCTTCCTGGTAAGGGTGAAAGAGCTGCTGGAAAATCCTGAACTGCTTTTATTCGGAAAAGACCCCGTGAAAACTTTGCTTGAGCTCTGATTTTGGTATATTCGGGATGGCAATAGCGCCCAACCAAAATCCATTTTCATGAAGCTCCATTCCTTTTTACTGTATGCGGGTATAGCATCACTGCTTGTTTCCTGTCAGAAAAGCTATACGCCTGATGGGGTGGTGGCACCGGGCACCAACCCGAGCGGTTCCATGAAACTCACCAAAATGGAAGGCAAGACCCGTGGCAACGCGGAAAAGTTCACGATGACCTTCAGTTACGATGCTTCGGGCAGGCTTATCCTGGTTAAAAAAGTGCAGACCGACAGCAGCAATATGTCCGTAACCATCGCCTACCGCTATGTGCGCGATGCCAACGGCAGGGTAAACAGCATCGTAACAAATGCATTGTCTGCCGGGTCGCCGGGGTCCGGGATGCCCGACAGTATCATCATCAACGTGCATTATCCTTCGGCATCTGCCACCAGCTTCGATTATTCGTCTTACCGGGTAACGCTCAGCGGGGTATCTTTTGCAGACAGTACGGTATACAGCTGGTCCGGTAATAACATAACCGACCTCTACAATTACCAGGCGGTGGCTTCCACCACGATGGTGCTTGCCGCAAGAACCCAGTACGCCTATTTAAATGGCAATATTCCCACCATCAAAATATATTTTCCCTCATCGGGAACACAGACACTGGCCGCAACCTACCAGTTTGAATTCGACGGAAAGAACCAGGGGCTTGCCGTGGGTAACGATGCCTTCCTGCCGGGACTGGATCCTTCGTATTACTGCAAAAACAATATCCAGAAACTGGTTGCAACCGATAACAGCGGGGCCAGCCAGGGCTTTTCCCTGAACTATACCTACCAGTACAATCCGGGAAGTTACCCCGTGGCAGGAACGCAAACCAATACCATCGATAACGGGATAGCCGATATTACGTTTACGTATCAATAAGGCGGTTAATTTTGCTGCCCCATGAAGTATGCACTTCAATACCTGAGATCCGCGGAAACCATCTGCGGACTGTACGATGGCAGTGTTCCGCTTGCGGCATTCCTGAAGCAATATTTTCAGCAGCATAAGAAGTTCGGGTCAAAAGACAGGCGGTATATCTCGCAGCTTTGTTACAGTTATTACCGGCTTGGCCGCGCGCTGACCGATCTGTCTTTTTCGGAAAGAACCCGGATCGCGCTGTTTCTATGCCTGGAAGAACCGGGCAGCTGGACGGAAATCATTACCGGCGACTGGCTTTCGCAATGGGATCGGGAGGCCGCAAAACGTTTTTCATTTGTCCGCGAACAATACCCATCCTTGTCTGCCGAAACGGTCTTCCCCTGTTTTGATGCCATCAGTGAACGTTTCGATAAACAGCCGTTTGTGCTGTCGCATTTCATACAGCCCGATCTGTTTATCCGTATCCGGCCGGGGCACGAAAAAACCGTAAGAAGCCAACTTGCCGCTGCGGACATTGCGTACAGGGAGTACCCACCGAATAGTCTGGCCTTGCCCAATGCCAGCAGCATAGACAAGCTGCTGAACATTGATCAGGAATGCGTGATCCAGGATCTCAGCTCGCAGCGAACGGGGGAGTTGCTGGCAAAGACCGAAAGCAAAACGCCACTGGCTGTATGGGACTGTTGCGCTGCCAGCGGGGGTAAATCATTGCTGGCCTGGGATACCCTGCACCATCCGGTACAACTGACCGTTTCCGATCTGCGCGCTTCGATCATTGCCAATCTGCGGAAGCGTTTCCAGGCGGCTGGCGTGCAGCCCCGGAGCATTTTTACCGCGGATCTTACACAACCCGTTTCGTTACCGCAAACATTCGATCTGGTGATCTGTGATGCGCCCTGCAGCGGCAGCGGTACCTGGGGGAGAACGCCTGAACAGCTGTTTTTTTTCAGCAGGGAAAAGATCCTGCATTATACCGGTTTGCAGGAGCGGATCACAAAGAATGTGTTGCCTTATGTTAAGCATAACGGCTACCTGCTTTACATTACCTGTTCGGTGTTTACTGCCGAGAATGAAGATATCGTAGCAAGACTGGAAGCAGGTGCAATGAAGACCGTTGATACCGTTTGGCTGAAGGGCTATTCCGACAGGGCAGATTCCATGTTCGCCAGCCTGCTGCAGCGAATGGATTGATCAGATAAGCCTTCCGCGCTGTATGATGCCGCCGCCGATCACGTCATCGCCTTCATAAAACACGGCGCTCTGACCGGGTGCAATACCTTTTACGTCTTCGTAGAAATGGGCGCGGATTCCGTTATCGGTGGTATAGAGATTACTCAGTGCACCTTTGTCTTTATAGCGGATCTTGGTGATGGCTTCCATGCCATCGGTGATACCCTCGTATTTGATCCAGTTGATCCTGCCAACCAGCATATCGTTTTGCGCCAGATCGGCTTCATCACCCAGTACCACGGTGTTGGTATCGGGATCGATGGCGGTCACATAGACGGGATGTCCCATGGCGATTTCCAGTCCTTTGCGCTGCCCGATCGTATAAAAAGGATAGCCCTTGTGTTGTCCCAGTTTCTTCCCGTTCTTATCGATAAACCAGCCGCCGTTCACTTTTTCTTCAAGACCGTCCACCCGTCTTTTCAGGAAGCCGCGGTAATCGTTATCGGGAACAAAACAGATCTCGTAGCTCTCGCTTTTTTTCGCCAGTTCCGGGTACCCCATATCCATCGCCATCTGGCGGATATCGGTTTTACGGTACCCGCCCAGGGGCAGCAGGGTTCTGCTTAACAGTTCCTGGTCCAGTCCCCAGAGAACATAGCTCTGGTCTTTGGTCTCATCCAATCCCTTGCTGATCACATAACGGCCATTGTCGTGCAGTCGCACCGAAGCATAGTGCCCGGTTGCGATATAATCGCAATCGAGTGCATTGGCCCTTTTCAGTAAAGCCCGCCATTTGATATGCGTGTTGCACATCACACAGGGATTGGGTGTGCGGCCGGCGAGGTATTCATCCACGAAGTTTTCGATCACAAAATCGCCGAACTCTTCGCGTATATCGAGTATAAAATGCGGAAAGCCATGGTGTACAGCAGCCTGTCTTGCATCGTTAAACGAATCAATGTTACAGCAGCCCGTTTCTTTACTGCTGGTGCCGCTGCTGGCATAATCCCATGTTTTCATGGTAATGCCCACCACCTCGTATCCCTGCTGGTGCAGCATAAGGGCCACCACGGTACTGTCGATACCGCCGCTCATTGCCACCAGAACCTTTCCTTTACGACTCATAGCTAAAACAATAGAAGCTGCAAAAGTAAACAGTTTGCAGAAAAGCAAGGCCGCCGACCGCACTGCGGCGCTTTCGAAACAGGAAAATTAACAAAATATGAAAAATAAATACTATGTTTTATCCAGCCCGGTTCTGCCGGTCCCGGGCAATCGTACCACCCGGCACTGAGACCTTCAGGCAGACTACACCGCCGTAATTATACGTGGTGAAACAGCCGCGAAAAAACCTTGGGAGGATTGTATTAATACCTGATACCGGTCGGTTTTTATTTTGGATATTTGTTAAAACAAGTTGCTATGATCAAACTACAGGTAATAGGCCATCTTGGCCGCGACGCACAGGTGAACAATGTTAATGGCAGGAATGTGATCAATTTCACCGTGGCGCATACAGAACGTTTCAAAGATGCCCAGGGTAACCAGAAGGACCGTACGATATGGGTGGATTGCGCTTACTGGACCGACCGCACCGCTGTGGCGCCTTATCTCAAAAAAGGCACACAGGTATACGTGGAAGGACAGCCCGATGTACGTACCTATACCACGCAGGACGGTCGTAACGGCGCCTCACTGACCGTTCGGGTGCTGAGTGTACAATTGCTGGGAAGCAGGGCCGAAGGCGGTTCCGGTGAAAGCAGTTACCAGTCTGCCCCTTCTTACGCATCGACCCCGGCCCCGGCCCCCATGAGCGGCAGCCCGGCAGATCTTACCGAACCCATGGACGATCTTCCGTTCTGACAGGAATACCTGCAAAGGATGTCTCAGGGCATCCTTTTTTGTTTCAGGTAATCGTTCACCAGGGTTTCTATTTCCGCTTTTTCTACGGCTTGCTGCCGGTTATCGAGGTTGATCACGAATAAATAACCTGTTGTTCCCGGTGTGGAAACAAAGGCGTTGGCAAGACGTAACTGCTCGCTTTGTATAATGGTTCCGGCAGACCTGCTCCATAACTCGGGTGCGCAAAGACAGCCCATAGTGGGTGTCAGAGGATAATAGGGTTTGTCCTTGTAATAGTCCGGATCGATGGTCGTGCCATGGGCAATGATCTCCGTACGCCCGATATGCCCGGCAGTATACGCTTCCATCATGGGCGCATAGCTGCGCCAGGAAGGAGGGAGCAGCGCCAGGTAATTGACCAGCGGCGACTGCAGGGAATCGTAAACACCATGCCAGTAAAGGCTGTCTGTTTCGCCGGGCAGGATCAGTTGCAGATTCGGTGTGGGGCCGATCAGGTGGTTATGCGATACCCCGGTTCCCTGTATGCTGTAAATACCCTGTGGCGTGCTTCCGTTGGTGATGAAAAAAGGAAGATTGGACGCCGATCGCGCCAGTTGCCGGAACATCAGCAGCCTGCCCTCACTGTCGCTTGCAAAATTCCCGTCTTCCAGCTGAACGATCGCAAGACCGGGCCAGTCGCGGTTCCATCGCTGGAAAGAATATACGGCCTTGATACCGTTTTGCCGGTTATACGAGAAAAGCCCGGCGAGGTTTGGTCTCGGGGTTTTCCGCAATGCCGGCTGGTTTTGCAGGTAACTGTCGAGCGCAGACAATATGGGGATCGTTGCATACAGCGGAAAACGCTGGTACAGCTGCTGCCGGATAGTGTTGGCACTGAATGCCGAACTGTCAGCACGATATAGATAGACTGCCTGCATGGCAAACAGTTTAGGGTCCGTTTCGGTTCTGATCAGCTGTTGTATTGTCTGCAGAAAAAGCGAGGGATACACGCCGTAGACCGCTTCGATCAATGCTTTTCTGGTGGAGATGTCCAGCGCGGTATACTGATCGAATAATGTCCGGAATCCTTTTTCTATCTGCGGCGATGCAAGTAAAAACTGCGAGATGGCCCAGCAGGCTTCGCGGTAGCTGTCTTCGGTATTGCTGTCGAGCGGTTGCGCAAAAGCCCCGTTGATCGTTCTCTCGCGCATATTTTTATCAAACGCCAGCCTCCGCTGGTTCAATACGAAATCAGAATGTATCTGTTCAGGGAGAAACTGCGCAAATGAAACGGTTGCAGCGAACAGGCACAGCAGGGATAAGAAATACCTCATTTTGTAAAATTACCAAATCACTGCAGCTATTGTGCCAATCATGCGCAGGAGAGGATTTGGCGAAACGTTTTATCTTGCTCTCAAAATAAATCCCGTGCAGGTATTCAGCTACGATCATCTATATACGTTCACATACAACACTTTCAGGAAAATAGGTTGTTCGCAGGAACACGCGGACACAGCGGCTACCGGATTGCTGGCGGCAGACCTGCGGGGCATTGACAGCCATGGTGTGGCCAGGCTTACCGGATACGTACGTTTATGGGAAGCGGGAAGGATCAATGCATCGCCGGATATAAGGATCGTTCATGAAACACCATCCACCGCCGTGGTGGATGGTGATGCCGGGCTGGGACTGGTGGTAGCGCCTTTTGCCATGCAGACGGCGATCGGCAAAGCCAGGAACGCGGGCACCGGATGGGTAAGTGTGAGGAACTCCAATCATTTCGGTATTGCGGGTCACCATGCCATGATGGCGCTGCCATACGATATGATCGGTATGGCCATGACGAATGCCAGCGCCCTGGTGGCGCCCACTTTTTCAACCGAACGCATGCTGGGTACCAATCCCATCGCGGTGGCCATTCCGGCAGGCAGCCAGCCGCCGTTTGTTGCGGATTTTGCCACCACAACCGCCGCCAACGGCAAGCTGGAAATACTGCAGCGCAAAAACGAGGATACGCCCCTGGGCTGGGTGCAGGATAAAGAAGCCAATCCATCCACCGATGCCAATATCCTCAAAAAACAGGGAGCCCTTCTTCCGCTTGGCAGCGATCGCGAGCACGGCAGTCACAAAGGATATGCACTGGGCAGCATCGTCGATATCTTTTCTGCCGTGTTAAGCGGCGGATCGTACGGTCCCTGGGCGCCGCCATTTCCCGCCTATGTGCCTATGCCGGAAAATATGCCCGGGCAGGGACTGGGTCATTTTTTTGGTGCGATGCGTGTGGACGCGTTCAGACCTGCGGAGGAATTCAAACACCATATGGATAACTGGATCACCCGTTTCCGCGCAGCGAAACCGGCAGAAGGCCATGAAAAAGTGCTGATACCCGGCGATCCCGAAAGAGAAGCGGAGCAGGCCCGCAAAAAAGAGGGGATACCGCTGGCAGACAGCGTTGCTGCCGATCTTACGCAGCTGGGAGCCAGGTTTGGGTTGGTATTATGAACCCGTTTTTCGGGTTGATTTTTCCTGCCGGACTTTTCACATTCCCTTACATTTGCACTCAATTGTCTATTAAAATTGTAGGAGTTTGCGGAACATGCCATAATAAGCCGGCAATCGCTATCCAACCATAAAAACAAAAAATATAACAGATGAAAGTTATGAAGTTCGGCGGTACCAGTGTGGGTAAGCCGGAACGTATGCACGAAGTGGCACAGCTGATTACCCGGGATGCAGAACCCAAGATCGTTGTGCTGAGCGCATTGAGCGGTACCACCAACGCATTGGTGGAGATCAGCAACAGTTTGTCTGCCGGCGATCGCACGGCCGCCAAAGAAAAAATAGATCTGCTGGAAGCGCATTACCGCAAATTTATCCTGGACCTGGTGCAGCAGGAGGATAAACGCGCCAGGGCAAATGCGATCATTTCCGAACATTTTGAGTTCCTCAATATCATACTCCGCATTTCTTTCAGCGAAGCCTTGTACAAAGACATACTTGCCCAGGGTGAACTGATGAGCACCAAAATGTTCAGCGTATACCTCGAGGAAAAAGGGATCGATCATATGCTGCTGCCGGCACTGGAATTTATGTCGATCGATATCCACGAAGAACCGCAGTTGCTGAATATCCGGGCAAAGTTGAACCAGTTATTGCAGCAGCATAAAGACAAGCCGCTGTTTATTACACAGGGGTATATCTGCCGCAATGCAAAGGGCGAGGTAGACAACCTGAAACGTGGCGGTAGCGATTACACCGCTTCACTGGTGGCGGCTGCAGCCAATGCATCTGTTTGTGAGATATGGACAGATATAGATGGCATGCATAACAACGATCCGCGTGTGGTAGACAAAACCGTTGCGATAAAACAACTGAGTTTTGATGAAGCAGCGGAACTGGCATATTTCGGCGCCAAGATCCTGCACCCCACCTGTATCTGGCCGGCGCAGCAGGAAAACGTGCCGGTAAAACTGCTGAACACCATGCAGCCCGAAGCAGCCGGCACGGTTATCACCAAGGAAGCCGGCAGTGTGGGTGTAAAAGCCGTGGCGGCAAAAGACGGTATTATTGCCATCAAGATCAAGAGCAGCCGCATGCTGCTGGCCTATGGTTTTCTGCGCAAAGTGTTTGAGGTGTTCGAGAAATACCATACACCCATCGATATGATCACCACTTCGGAAGTGGCCGTATCCGTAACCATCGATTCGGATGCCGCTTTGGCCAAGATCGTAAAGGAACTGGAGCCGTTCGGCACCGTGGAAGTAGAAAAGAACCAGACGATCGTTTCCATCGTAGGCAATGAGATCGAGCAGACCGAAGGCGTATTGCCCAGGCTGTTTGAAGCCATCAGGGAAATACCGGTAACGATGGTCAGCTATGGCGGCAGCCCGCACAATATTTCCCTGCTGCTGCCAAGCGGGCACAAACAAAAAACACTGCAGCTGCTGAACAAAGGACTCTTCGGCCTGTAAACAAACGCTATTCGTCGATAAAAACCGCTGCACTACGCAGCGGTTTTTTTATGTCGCAATCTTTGCAGTATCTTTCAAAACTAAAATTATAGTTGTTGAAGGGGATTTGTTTTTTACTGCTGCTTCTGGGTGGCTGCCGGATGGTGCAGGCGCAGGGTGTATTGAAAGGAAGGGTAACCACCACCGATACGCATAAACCGGTTGCGCTTGCAAACGTGTACCTGAGCAATACCGCGATCGGCACGCTCACGAACGATAACGGCGAATTCACCCTTTCCGCCTTTCCCCCGGGCCGGTACGAACTGGTGGTTTCGTATATCGGGTACGAGACATATACCGTTCCGCTTTTTTCTTCGCGGTTGCCTTCATTTCTCAATATTGTACTGAAGCCAAAAGTAAATATGCTGCAGGAAGTAATATTGATCCCTTATGAAAAGAACGGTTGGGAAAAATGGGGTGTTTTCTTTGCAGATAATTTCATTGGTACTTCAGCATTTGCACAACAATGCAGTTTATTGAATAAGGAAGCTGTCAAATTCCGGTTCGATAAAAAGAAAAACCTGTTACAGGCATTTGCGGATGAGACGCTGCTGTTCGAAAACAGCGCACTTGGTTACAAAATCAAATATGACCTTATCAGTTTTGAGTATGATTTTACACAGCGTCTCTTCGTTTACAAGGGATATCCTTTTTTTGAGGAGATGCAAACCTCTCGGAAAGGATTACAACGCAGATGGGCGCAACGGCGCGAAGATGCTTATAAGGGTTCACTGATGCAGTTTATGCGCAGTCTTTATCGCAACAGGCTTGTTGAAGACGGGTTCCAGGTAAGAAGATTGATCAAAATACCGGATGCGGAAAAGAAAAGAGTGCGTGATATTTACAGAATGGCCATACAAAAACCACAGGCTGATGGACGTATGATGATAAGCAATGCATTCGATGCTTTCCCGGCAGATACGGCTGCTTATTATCGCCAGGTGCTGCAAGAGCCAGACAAACTGAATGTACTCATTGATCGCGTGTTGCCAGGTGATAGCATCGCATATGCAGTTGACAGCGTAACTGCAGGGCTTTATTTTACAGAACACCTGCAGGTTATATATCCTTCTAAAAATATGCCGGATGAATTCTTTAGTAAATACGTTGTTTCTTCCCACCCGGTACTTAAAAAGCCTGTTACCTCAGAAGCAACAATAATAACCGGTCAGCCGATCAATGTATTGGCCAATGGCAGCTATTATGAAGGAACAGGATTGATTATCTCGGGTTACTGGGGCTGGTGGGAGAAGATCGGGAATATGTTGCCGTATAATTATGAGCCTCTCAGGCCGTTAAAAAATAAAGGCACCTATTTCATTAAGCGACCATCTGACTACCATTTCTGGAAATGAATTATCCGTTATTCTTTCTATATTAGTTGTCGTTAGCCTCATGGATTACCGATTGCTTGATGACGAAATACTGGTAAAACTGCTGCGGGCGGAAGACAAAGCCGCTTTCAAAGAGATTTACAACCGGCACTGGAAAAAAGTGTTCGAGTCAGCATACTATCGTCTCGGTTCAACCGATATGGCGAAAGAATTGGTACAGAACCTGTTTCTATATATCTGGGAAAAAAGAAGCACACTTGCCATCGCCAACCTGCCATCCTATCTCCAAGCCGCTATTAAGAACAGGGTAATCAATCATGTTGAAAAGGAATTGGTGCAGAAAAAATACCAGCAGCGGGTATTGGATATTCAGGGTCATCAACATACGGATATGGAAGCCGGTCTGGATTACCATGAACTTGACCGGGCTTTTAGAAAAGCTGTACTTCAGCTTCCTCCCAAAACAAGAAGTGTTTTTGAAATGAGCCGCTTCGAGCACCTGCCCATAAAAGAAATCGCCGCCAGGCTCGGTATTTCTGAAAAGGCTGTGGAATACCATATCACCTCTTCTCTTAAGATACTCAGGATCAGCCTGAAAGACTTTATGATTCCCTGTTTTGTTGCCGGTGCAATAAGCTATTTGCTATCAGCCTAAAAAAAAAATTGATCACTCATTTAGGGTAAAAGCGCTGTAGCCTGTCTTTAATTAACACGGTAAAATGTATGCTCCATGAACAGGTCTGATTTTAAACAAATGCTGAAAAGATACATTGCAGGCACGGCCAGCGATTCGGAAAAAGTAATGATCGATCACTGGTACGAACTGTTGTATAATGATAATATCCGTTCGTTAAATGAAGAAGAACTGGCTATTGTAGAACAGGAGATATGGCAGGAGATAGAACAGGATAATACATTTAAACATAGTACGACTATCCAGGAAAAAACACCGGTCCGTAATCTTTTTATCCGCTGGGTAGCGGCTGCGGCAATGCTTGCCGGTTTGATATTCGGTATTCGCGCTATTCTGCCTGCACACAACGATACAACTGCTTACCAGGAGGGTAAAAAAGAAAAAGGGCTTATTGAAGCTGTTAATACAAACGGCCAAAGCCGGAAAGTATTGTTACCCGACGGCAGTACCGTAACCCTGCAGCCACTTGCAAGACTTGCTTATCCTAACCAGTTTTCATCAGATAAAAGAGAAGTCTATCTTGAAGGGGAGGCCTTCTTCCAGGTAACAAAAAATCCCGCGAAGCCTTTTCTCGTGCATAGCGGTAACCTGCTGACACAAGTATTGGGTACCAGTTTTACCATAAAGCCGGATAAAATATCCAATAAAATAACAGTTGCGGTGAAGACAGGCAAAGTGGCTGTTTTTGAAGATAACAACCAGGTGAAACTGAATACAGACCAGCTTAAGAATAACGGCGCGATTATTACACCCAACCAGAAAGTAATTTATGATGCAGGCAGCCGAAATTTTATCACCTCACTGGTAGAGAATCCTGAGCCTGTGATAATTGAAAGTAAAACGCCCGTGACTCCTTCTTCTTTTTCATTTAATGATGCCAATCTCGCCACCGTACTGGATGCTATCAGCAAGGTATATGAAATCGATATTATGGTGGAGAATGAATTGATCTATCACTGTCTTTTCACAGGTAACCTGTCGCAGCAGACCCTGTATGAGAAGCTGGATCTGATCTGCCAGTCTACCGGTCATCAATATGAAATCAAAGGAACTAAAATACTTATCAAAGGAAAAGGTTGCCAGTAACCATTTAATTCATCCGCCTAAAACAACTGCCATATGATACCGCTATTCTATTCTTCTGCGTAACCAGTAATCAACACCAATAAAAAAGCCGGCAATAGTACCAGTATTGCCAGCTGCAATCCCGGTTTTACCCGGGAAGATTTTTGTCTGCATCATTATTCAAACAAAAACAATTGAAGTTATGAAAAAATCACGATTGCTGAATGCAATTGCTTTTTGCATGAAACTAATTGCCATACAAATAGTTCTCTCTGCAACCTTTACCCTTGCCGTTTTTGCCAAAAAGGCCGAAGGCCAGGGGGTGCTGGATAAATTGATAACCCTGGATATTAAGAACGAAGAAGTGAAAAACGTGATCACCGAAATCAAAAAGAAAACGGAGGTCGAATTTATTTTCAGTTCTACATCTATACAGGCCAATAGGAAGATTTCCATTAAGGCAAATGATACGAAGCTTAAATATGTACTTGATGAAATCGTTAAGTCGCTTGGTATCGCTTATAAAGTAGTGAACGAACAGGTGCTGCTTTATAAAATTGATGGCGATAACGTAACCTTGCTTATTCTTGAACCTGCAGGTAAAAAAGATCCCAGTTCTGTATCGGGAGTAGTTACTAATGCGGTTACCAACGAGGCGCTTACCGGGGCGAGTGTTACTGTTAAAGGGAAAAAGAAAACAGTTACCACTAATAACGAAGGAAAATTTACCATTGATGCGCAACCCGGTGATGTGCTTGTTGTTTCCTATGTAGGTTATGCAACACAGGAAATGGAAGTAAAAGCTGATGGCTACTATGCCATTGCTCTGAAAGTGAGTGATGCAAATCTGAGTAATATTACCGTGATAGGCTCACGCGGTAAGCCGAGAACAGATGTGGAACGCCCTGTGCCCGTGGATGTGTTCTCTGCAAAAGATATTCAGAAGACAGGCCAGGTTGAACTGGCGCAGATGATCCATTTTTCTGCCCCTTCTTTCAATTCAACAAAACATGGTATCAGCAATGTAACTTCCTATGTAGACCCTGCTACTTTGCGCGGTCTCGGGCCGGATCAAACACTTGTACTTGTAAACGGGAAAAGACGCCACCAGTCTGCTGCACTTAATGTAAATAATGTGGTAGGACGAGGCAGTGTGGGAACAGATCTTAATGTAATACCGACAGGCGCTATTGAGCGTGTGGAAATTTTAAGAGATGGTGCTGCGGCGCAATATGGTTCAGATGCCATTGCCGGTATTATTAACCTGCAATTAAAGCGTAATGCAAGCGGCGGCAGTGTTACAGGACAATATGGTGTAACAAAGGAAGGTGATGGCAGAACCTATGAGCAAAGCGTCAACTTTGGATTGCCACTCGGTAAGAAGGGTGGTTTCTTTAATACCACTTTACAGTTTCATCATAACGATCCTACGGACCGGTCCGCGCCATATACAGCCAGGGTGTATAACAGCAACCAGGCGATTGATGATTCTATTATAGCCGCGCGTAAATTCAACAGGCAGATCGGCGGCACCAAATATGGTTTGTCGAAGAATACAACAGCCATCGTATTTTACAATGCAGAACTTCCGTTGCAGAATAACTGGGCTTTGTATTCTTTTGGAGGATATTCTAACAAGGATGTAACAGCGTATGGTTTTTTTCGTCCCCCATCCAATGCAAAAAGAAGGGTGTTAAATATTTATCCTAATGGTTATTCGCCGGTGTTTCCAGCCAATTTGCAGGATATCAGCACATCTGTTGGATTTAAAAAGAAAAGCATAGGTGGCTGGAATATGGATTTCAGCAACACGTATGGGCGCAACCACATAACACTTTATTCCAATACCACCGTTAACCCTTCTTATGGAGATGCTTCGCCAACCAGTTTCTTTGGCGGCGACCTGATCTTCAACCAGAATAGTACCAATGCTGATTTTTCAAGATCATTCACCAATATCAAAGGGATCAATTCACTTAACCTGTCTTTTGGCGCGGAGATGCGTATGGAACATTACCAGATCAACCAGGGCGATGATCCTTCCTGGAGAAAAGGCTCATTGCAAAATACAGATGTGGGTGCAAGTGGCAGGGAAGGTTTTGCTGATGTAAATGCAGTAAGCAAGAACCGGAGTAATATTGGACTATATACGGATGTCGAGAGTGATATCACGGATAAATTATTGTTAAGCGCGGCCCTGCGTTTTGAAAATTACAGCGATTTCGGTGCGAACCTTTCGGGTAAATTTTCAGCGAGGTATAAACTGAGCAATAATTTTTCGATCAGGGGATCTGTTAACCGCGGATTCAGGGCGCCATCTATGCACCAGCTTTATTACAGCAATAATGCGGATGCGCAATGGCTTACCATTAATGGCGTATTCGATGCTTACCCGATCGGCCATTTGCGGAACGATAATAAATATGTACAGCAACTGGGAGTGGGGAACTTAAAGGCGGAAACTTCCCTCGATTTCAATGCCGGCTTTACGCTGCAGGTGGCAAGAAAATGGTTAATGACGGTTGATGCTTATCAAATAGATATCAATAACAGAGTGGCGATATCTGCACAACTGGATGCTACAACACCAGCTATGGCGCCCATCTTTAACGGATCGGGATATGCATTGGTTCAGTTCTTTTCCAATGCGCTTGATACACGCACAAAGGGACTTGATATCGTAACTACCTATACAGAAAAATTTGCACCGGATCATGAACTTATCCTGAACGGCGCGTTGATGCTGAACGAAACAAAACTCAAGGGTAATATCAGAACGCCTGATAAACTGGCCAGCGTGGGCAATGCTCTCGTAGACAGGGTAACACTGGGCCTGATTGAAGTGGCACAGCCACGCAATAAAATGATCTTGTCGGCGAACTATCGATATAAAAAAATCGAGGGTCTGCTGCGTGCAACACGATTTGGAGAAGTAACAGCGAGACAAAGCGATCCTGCAAATGATCAGACCTTTGGCGCTAAAGTGATCACCGATGCATCGCTCACATGGCATATTAACCCAAGGATATCGTGGAGTATCGGCGGCAATAATATCGGCAATGTATATCCTGATAAGATTGCATTGGCATCGCTTACAGGTTCCGGACAAACTCCTTATACCCGATTTACTTCGCAGTTCGGGTTTATGGGAGCCTATTATTATACTTCAGTGAGAATTGGGTTTTAAATGTAGATAGTCCATAGTCCATGGTCCATCGTCTATGGACCATGGACTAATAATGCAAACTCGTCACATGAACAATATGCTTGCCAATACGAATGATGCAATAACGGGTTCTAAAAAAACCTTCTTTAAGAAACGTTACCAGGTATTAGCGGTACTATGTTTACTTGCGATCATTACTTATCTCGACAGAACAGCTGCATCTGTTGCAGAGCATGGCATTACAGATAGTTTTCAGCTTACAGAAAAACAGTTTGGCTGGCTTCATGCTGTTTTTTCCATTGCCTATGGATTGTTCCAGATACCATCGGGTTGGATTGGAGATAAGTTTGGCGCAAAAAAAGTATTGCTGTTCATTGTGCTGTGGTGGAGCGGGTTTACTTTGCTGACCGGCCTGTCTGCCACTTTTACTGCTATGCTGGTTATCCGGTTTTTATTTGCAGCGGGTGAAGCCGGTGCATTTCCCAATATTTCCATTGCTATTTCCAAATGGTTCCCTGCCACAGAGAGAGCGAGAGCGCAATCATTTGTCTGGATGTGTACCCGTATGGGAGGAGCGCTGGCGCCTGTCATCATTATTCCTGTTATGGATCAATGGGGGTGGCATATGGTCTTTTATAGTTTTGGTGTGATAGGAATCGCATGGGCTTTGTTATGGTATTTCTTTTTCAGGGAAGAGCCTGCACAAATGCCGGGCATCTCAAACGAGGAACTGATAGAGATAGAAAGCTCACGCAGGCTGAAGAAATCGCATGGCCTGTTATCATTCAGGAAACTTGCATCTGACAGGAACCTATGGGCAATTATGCTGATGTATTGTTTATACATGTTTGGCGCTTATTTCTATTTATCATGGTTGCCCAAATACCTTCGCCAGGGTCGTGGCTTTGATATGAAGCAATCGGGTTTTATAGCGCTTCCTTTTATACTTGGTGCACTGGGCTGTTTATTGGGCGGGTTCTCTACCGATTATCTCTGTAAGAAAATAGGTGTGAGATGGGGGAGAAGAAGTGTAGCGTTTACGGGGTTGCTATTAGCCGGCTTGTGTATTATCGGCGCTGCATTATCACCCGGTAATATGGGTTGCATTGCATTCTTGTCGGCAGGATTATTTTTCAAGGATTTTACATTGCCTGTATCGTGGACTGTATCGGCAGATATCGGCGGCAAACATGCAGGCGCTATAACAGGGAGCATGCATATGTTTGGTCAGATCGGTTCAACCTTAATGTCGTTGGGGTTTGGTTATGTTGTACAGGAAACCGGGAACTGGAATCTTCCTATGATCGGTATTGGAATACTGGTATTATGCAGCGGATTGTTGTGGCTTTGTATTGACGCCACGAAAAGCATAGAGGAGTGAGATAATTAATAATTAACAATTAGTAATTAATAATTAGGTGTGACTTCAATTATTAATTACTAATTGTTAATTATTAATTCCCCTACAGTATCAGTAATGCATCACCATAACTAAAGAACCTGTATTTGTCCTTAATAGCTTTTTTGTACGCTTCCATGGCGAGATCATAGCCGGCGAATGCGCAGGTCATGATCAGCAGGCTGGTCTTTGGCAGATGGAAATTGGTAACCAGGCTGTCGGCTACATTGAAATTATACGGTGGGTGGATAAAATGGTTGGTCCATCCCTCGCTGGGCTTCAGCAGTTTTTGTGCGGTGAAGCTGCTTTCCATTGCGCGCATGGTGGTGGTGCCAACGGAGCAGATGCGGTGCCCTGTTTCTTTCGCTTTGTTCACGATATCGCAGGCCTGTTTATCGATCGCATAATATTCCGCATCCATTTTGTGTTTGCTGAGGTCCTCCACTTCGATGGGGCGGAAGGTACCGAGACCGGTGTGCAGCGTAACTTCTGCAAAACGGATACCCTGTATCTCGCAGCGTTTGATCAGTTCGCGGCTGAAATGCAGACCCGCCGTGGGCGCGGCTACCGCACCTTCGTATTTTGCGTAAACGGTCTGGTAACGCTCTTTGTCTTCATCGTCGGGTTTGCGCTTGATGTATTTGGGAAGCGGTGTTTCTCCCAGATGCTCCAGCATTTTTTTGAAACTTTCATCATCTTCCTCCCAGAGAAAACGGATGGTACGCCCGCGGCTGGTGGTATTATCGATCACTTCGGCCACCAGTTCTTCGTTCTCTCCAAAATATAATTTGTTGCCCACACGGATCTTTCTTGCGGGATCAACGATCACATCCCAAAGCCGGTTGGGTTTGTTCAGTTCCCTGAGCAGGAATACTTCGATCTTGGCGCCGGTCTTCTCCTTGCGGCCGTACATCCTTGCGGGGAATACCTTGGTGTTGTTTACGACAAAAACATCTTTGTCGTCAAAATACTCGAGAATGTCGCGGAAATGCTTGTTCTCCATGTGTCCGCTCTTACGGTCAACCACCATCATGCGACTGTCTTCGCGTTTCTTGGTCGGGTTCTGTGCAATCAGGTTGAGCGGAAGGTCAAACTTGAACTGGGATAATTTCATGTGTCTAATCCTGTTTTAAAGATGATAGCCACATTAAGTCCGTCGTACCCCGTCAAAAAAACGGGATAAAAATCGACTGGCTTCATGTTACGGCATGAATTTAGAAGTCGGCAAAGGTACAATAACATAGGTAATCAACCAATTTATATTGATTATCAACTGTTAACGGACTGTCAAACAGCCATGCGGGGAATGGAGTCGATCAACCGGCGCGTATAGGCGGTTTTTGGGTTGCGATACAGTTCTTCCGCTTCGCCGATCTCTTCGATCCTGCCCCTGTTCATCACCATGATCCTGTCGCTGATATACCGTACCACCGAAAGATCGTGTGAAATAAAAATCGCGGTGAACCCGAATTCTTTTTTCAGGTCGTTCAGCAGATTGAGCACCTGCGCCTGTACGCTTACATCCAGTGCCGATACGCTTTCATCGCATACCACAAATGAAGGCTCCAATGCCAATGCCCTTGCGATAACGATCCGCTGTCTCTGCCCGCCGCTGAATTCATGCGGGTAACGGTGGTAATGTGCGGCGGCAAGTCCGACTTTTTCCAGCAGTTCGATCGTTTTTTCCTTTCTTGCTTTTGCGGTGTGGGCTATCCGGTGCACCAGCAAGGGCTCCGCTATGGCATCGCCTATGGATATCCTCGGGTTCAGCGAAGCATAAGGATCCTGGAAAACAACCTGCATGTCTTTCCGCAATAACTGCATTTCCCTTGCAGAGCAGCGAAGCAGGTCCTTTCCCCGATATTCCAGCTTACCGGCGGTTGGTTCTGTCAGCCGCAGTATAGCCCGGCCAAGTGTGCTTTTGCCGCAACCGGATTCGCCCACCAGTCCCAGTGTTTCGCCTTCCCGTACGGTAAAACTGACACCGTCTACGGCATGTATATAGGTTTTCGGATTGCCCAGCCAGTTCCTTGTAGCGGGGAAGGATACTTTCAGATCGGTAACAGCAAGCAGGGTATCCGCAGACCGCGTTGCACCGTCATGTATTTTTTGCGGGTGAACCGAAGCGTTTTTTTCACTGGTGCTGCCATCCGCATCCGTTTCCATAAAATCTGCCACAACGGGCAATCGCTCACCCCTGGTGTGCAATGCCGGGCGGCAGGCGAGCAGGGCTTTTGTATAAGGGTGCTGCGGCGAACGGAAGAGACTGTCTGTTGCCGCCTGCTCCACAATGGCTCCTTTGTACATAACGGCCACCCTGTCTGCGATCTCGGCCACCACGCTGAGGTCATGCGTGATAAAAATTACACCCATATCGTTCTGCTGCTGCAATTCCTTGATCAGCTGCAGTATGTTTTTCTGCACGGTAACATCCAGCGCGGTGGTGGGCTCATCGCAGATCAGCAGCGAGGGTTCGCAGCTCATGGCCATGGCAATCATCACGCGCTGTTTTTGTCCGCCGCTTAACTGGTGCGGGTACCTGTCAAACAGCAGCACCGGGTCGGGCAGTTGTACGCGTTCGAACAGCGCCAGCGTTTGTTGTCTGGCGGCGGCGGCCGATAACCGGTTATGGCAGCGGATGGCTTCGGCTACCTGGAACCCGCAGGTGAGCACGGGGTTTAAAGAGGTCATGGGCTCCTGGAAGATCATGGCGATCTTTTGGCCGCGTAAGGAAGCCAGTTCTTCCTCCGGCAACTGCAGCAGGCTATGGTTTTGCCCGTTATTGTTGAACAATATCCTGCCCGACGTGTAAACGGCGGGTGGTGAGGGCAAGAGCTGCAGTACAGACAGCGAGGTGACCGATTTACCCGAGCCCGATTCGCCTACGATCGCCAGGATCTCGCCCCGGTTTACAGATATGGTAATATTGCTTAATGCGTTTGCCGTTCCGCCGGGTGTGATGAAAGCAACGGACAAATCCTCTATTTTCAACAAGGGATCGGGCATGGGTAAATATACTGGATGCAATGATCAACCATTTCAAAATTTCCCAATTTCAGGGGCCCAAAATGTTATCCTTGTCTTGTTTGCCGTAGTTTTGCGCACAATTGTTAGTTTTTGTGCGGGTGATCATTTAAAACTCAGATCATGATTCGGCAATCCTGGTGGAAAATACTGGCTTCTGTATTGCTTGTATATGTTTGTTCTTATGGCTTTATCGTGCAGATACCTTCTCCGCCGGGCGTTCCGCTGAAAGAAACCATCCGCAACCTCTTCTTTCATGTACCGATGTGGATAGCGATGATGGTATGTTTTACCGTGTCTGTGGTATATGCGATCAGGTACCTGCGCAGCCAGTCCTATAAAGACGAGATCTATTCCACCGAATTTGTCCGTACGGGTACGGTGCTGGGCATACTGGGTTTGCTTACGGGAATGATATGGGCCAATTACCAATGGGGCAAGGCCTGGACCGGCGATGCCAAACTCAACGGCACAGCCATCGCGCTGCTGATCTATTTTGCCTATTTCGTTTTGAAAGGAAGCCTGCAGGACGAAGTAAAGCAGGCCAGGATCGGATCGGTGTATAACATCTTCGCGTATTTTATGCTCTTTCCCTGTATCTGGATCTTGCCCCGCCTGGTGGAAAGCCTGCATCCGGGCGGAATGGGTAACGAGGGCAACCCGGGACTGAATCCGAAAGACACTTCCAACCCGATGCGTTTGGTGATGTACCCAGCCTTTATCGGGTGGACTTTATTAAGCGTATGGATCAGCACACTGCGTATCCGTGTGCGTATACTTCAGCAAAAAAGACTGTCACATGAATAAGTTGAAAAAACTGGCTGCACTCATCCTGTTGTCTGTGATGAGCATTGCCGCCTATGCACAAACCGATAACGACAACGCCGATATCATGCGCAGCAACGGCAAGATATACGTGGTGGTGGCCGTAGTGCTCGTCATACTTGCCGGGTTACTGTTGTATGTAGTCAGTCTCGACAGGAAAATATCCCGGCTCGAGAAAAACAAGTAACCCAGACCGCGGCGCCTGTCTGGGGCCGGTGATCCTGTAAAAACTTTTTTAAAACGATAGCTCATGTCAAGTCAACAACCCTACAGCTTTTTTCACAGTGTAGAAAAGAGTTTTGATAAGGCTGCCCAGTTCACCAAATGGGAAAAAGGACTGCTGGAACAGATCAAAGCCTGCAACAGCATCTACAGTATGCGTTTCCCGGTGAAAATGGACGACGGCCGTATCGAAGTAATCGAGGCATACCGTGTACAGCATTCACAGCATAAAACACCGTGTAAAGGCGGTATCCGTTTCAGTAATGAAGTGAACCAGGATGAAGTGATGGCCCTCGCCGCACTGATGACCTACAAATGCGCCATCGTGAATGTGCCGTTTGGCGGAGGTAAAGGCGGTATCAGGATCAACCCGCGTTCGTTCAGTGCCTACGAACTGGAGAAGATCACACGCCGCTATACCAGCGAACTGGTAAAAAAGAATTTTATCGGACCCGGTATCGATGTGCCGGCGCCGGATTATGGCACCGGTGAAAGAGAGATGGCCTGGATCGTAGACACCTACCAATCGCTGAAACCCGGTGAGATTGATGCTGCCGGTTGTGTCACCGGTAAGCCGGTTTCACAGGGTGGCGTGCGTGGCCGCAAGGAAGCAACCGGTCTCGGTGTTTTCTTTGGCATCCGCGAAGTGTGCAGTATGCCTGAGGTAATGCAAAGACTCGGACTGACCATAGGAGTGGAAGGTAAACGCGTGATCGTTCAGGGACTTGGCAATGTGGGTTACCACAGCGCCAAATTCTTCCGCGAGCATGGATCGAAGATCATAGCCATTGCAGAATACGAAGGCGCTATTTATAATGAAGCCGGTCTGAACGAAGAGGAAGTGTTCCAGCACAGAAAAGCCACCGGCTCTATTCTGAATTTCCCCGGTGCCACCAATCTTGCGAAAAGCACGGATGCACTGGAAACAGAATGTGATATCCTGATCCCGGCGGCACTGGAGAATGTGATCAATGGTGAGAACGCGCCAAGGGTGAAAGCAAAGATCATCGGCGAAGCCGCCAATGGTCCGCTGACACCCGAGGCAGATGAAGTGTTTGCTTCAAAAGGTATCCTTGTGGTGCCCGATATGTACCTCAATGCCGGCGGTGTAACGGTTTCTTATTTTGAGTGGCTGAAGAACCTGAGCCATGTGCGTTACGGCCGTATGGAAAAAAGATTCACAGAGAACCTGAACACGCATATCCTGGACCAGATCGAAGGACTGACCGGCAAATCGGTATCGGACAGTGAGCGTAAGTTCATCAAACACGGTCCGGAAGAAGTGGATCTTGTACACAGCGGTCTTGAAGAAACCATGATCACCGCCACCCGCGAAATCATGGAAATCTGGAAAGCCAACCCCGCCATCCCCGATATGAGAACCGCCGCCTATGTGTGCGCGATCAATAAAGTGGGAACATCGTATACAGAACTGGGAATATTCCCATAACGGCTGTCGAACAGAGAAGCAGGGAATATCGAAATATTGTCCGATCGGTATTTGGCAGTCCTTGTTTCTCTGTTTATTATTCAGCCATCTCCGGGTATCCCGGAAATTCTTCTTCCATTTCCGCTTTGCCTTCTTTCAGGCTGAACACAAATACTTCCACGCCATTGGTAATGACGAGGTATTTTGTCTGCAGGCTGATGTTGTAATGCAGCGCCTGTCTGAGCACGGATTCGGTGATGGGTACGCTCATTTCCTTGCATTCGATCACCATCCAGGGGGTATTCCGGTGGTAGACAAGGATATCGAAACGTTTTCTGAGATCGCCGAGCGCTATTTCTTTTTCTATCGCGATCAGCGAGGCAGGGTATTGCCGCGTCTGCACCAGGTATTGCAATATGTTTTGCCGTACCCATTCTTCGGGTGTTAGGCGTACCCATTGTTTCCGGAAGGCATCAAAGATCTGCTCTTTATCATCCTTTTCCCGGATGCGGAAATCCTGCGTAGGGTAGCTGATACGGACCATCGTTTGTTTATGGCTGCGATTTTTTGTATGTTAGCCAATTCATTTTTTCAAAGATACCGGTTGGTGTCTATCAAATTCAGCGTATGAAGACAAAAGAAGAGATCGTTAATAACTGGCTGCCGCGTTATACGGGGGAAAAGATCGAGAATTTCGGGAAGTATGTCCTGCTCACCAATTTCAGCAACTATGTGACCATGTTTGCAGAGTGGCATAATGTGGAGATCGTAGGCGCCGACAGGCCCATGCAATGCGCTACTGCGGATGGTATTACGATTATCAATTTCGGTATGGGCAGCCCGGGCGCCGCTACGGTGATGGACCTGCTCACTGCCATAGAACCTGAAGCTGTATTGTTCCTGGGTAAATGCGGGGGGTTAAAGAAAAGAAATAAGATCGGCGATCTGATATTACCCATTGCCGCTATCAGGGGAGAAGGTACGTCCAACGACTATTTTCCGCCCGAAGTGCCTGCGATGCCCGCATTTGCACTGCAGAAAGCGATCTCCACAACGATACGCGACTATAAAGTGGATTACTGGACCGGAACGGTGTATACCACCAACCGCCGCGTATGGGAGCACGATGAAGCTTTCAAGGAATACCTGACCCGGGTAAGGGCTTACGCGATCGATATGGAAACCGCTACGATCTTTATGGTGGGTTTCTTCAACAAAATTCCCACCGGTGCCCTGCTGCTGGTGAGCGACCAGCCCATGATCCCCGATGGGGTGAAAACAGAGGAGAGCGACAAAAAAGTAACCGCCCAATACGTTGAAAACCATCTCAAAATCGGCATCGACTCACTCAAGCAACTGATCAACAAAGGGCAGACAGTAAGGCATTTGCGGTTTTAATAATTTGAGAATTTGAAAACAGAGGTCAATGACAAATGGTTGTATTGTTGAATGGCTGTATTGCCTACTGGCAATAGAACAATGTAACCATTTAACCAGATAACCATCCTCTTCCATTTTCAAATTCTCAAATTACCCTAGTCCTTCCACAAAAAAGGGAACAGAATAATTGCGAGGGTAACCACCAGCACGTCGAGACCTGCAAGCAGGCATACCATCTGCCACCAGCCAGACTGGATAACGGCGGAGAAGGAACTGCCGGATATCTTCATCAGGAGAAGCAGTTGCGGTATGATGATCGGAAAGCCCATAATGGCCACCAGCGCCGAGGATTGCTGTGCTTTGCCGGCGATGGCGGCAAGAAACGTAAAGACCAGGCTGAGGCTAAGTCCGCCAAGACAGGTTACAAAAAGAAAGCGCCAGGCATTTTCCAGCGGGTTGCCGAGAAAGATGGTGAAGAGCAGCAGACTTAACAGGCTCATCACGATCATCAGAAGCATATTGAAGACAAGCTTGGCGATCACAAAATCGCGGGCGCTGGTAATAGAATAGAAATAGAGCATGCGGCCGCGGTTCTCGGCAAGAAAACTTTTGGCCACGGCATTTACGCAAACAAACAGCTGAATCACCCAGAACAGGGCGTTCCATACTTTTTCATCCGGTTCGCCCATGGCCAGGTATACCACAAAAGTGGTGGATGCTATGTACAGCAATATGCCATATAAAGTGTACTGCTGCCGGGTTTCGAGCAGCAGGTCTTTTTGTACCAGGGCCAGTATGCGGTTCTTAGTTTTCATGGGCGCATTTACGGCAGCGGGGTTCGTAGGTTTCTTTTTCGCCCAGCAATACCTGGCCGGTTTGGTCGGTTTTCCGGAAAGAAACATTCGCAATATTTCCACAACGCACACAAATGGCATGCAGTTTGGTAATGTAGTCGGCAATGGAAAGCAGGTTTGGCATCTGGCCAAACGGCTTACCTAAATAATCCATATCAAGTCCTGCAACTATGACCCTGGTACCTCTTAAAGCAAGCGTTTCGCACACATGTACGATCTCGGCATCGAAGAACTGTGCTTCATCTATGCCCACCACATTCACCCCTTCGGCCATCAGCAGTATGGTCTGTGAATTATCGATAGGCGTTGATTGTATGGAATTGGCGTCATGACTTACCACCTGGGTCTCATCATACCGTATATCTATCGAGGGCTTGAAAATCTCGGTTTTCAGGTTCGCGATCTTGGCTCTTTTCAGCCTGCGTATCAGTTCTTCGGTCTTGCCGCTGAACATGCTTCCGCAGATAACCTCGATCCAGCCACGCTTTTCACCGGTAATATGGGGCTCTATAAACATCTGTTAATACTAAAATGTCCAAAAAAACGTTTAGTAACTTTAATAAGTCCTTTTATTGTCAACCTCAAATGTATTACATCCGATGGAAAGAGTGGGTACGTTGATCAATAAACTGAAAGAACAGTTTGATGGGCATGCCGATACCGCCAGCCTCGCCATGACTGCCCAGTTATTGCTGGCAGAACTGCAGCAAAAAAAAGATACCGGTATGGTTACCCGGAAAGTGTCGGTGGTGATGCCGCAGGTGGTTGCACACCGTGAGACGGAGGAAACCCCGCCGGTGAAAACAGAAGCTGTTACGCCGTGGATGTTTGACACGCAGCATGCCGAAATTCCGACACTGGCGCATCAGACCGTAACGGAAGCGGCGCCCGAGATCAGGGAAACCGTGCAGGTAGTGCTGAAAGAAGTGAATCATTTACTCGCGGTGGAATCGGAAAGTCTTAACGAGCGGTTCAGGGAAGAGAGAAAAGAAGTGATGAGCGCGCTGCAGGATTCGCCTGTCAGGGATCTTAAAAAGGCGATCGGGATCAACGACCGGTACCTGTTCCTTAACGACCTGTTCAGGGGAGACGAGAGTGTGTATGAAAGAAGCATCAAAACGATCAATGCTTTCAATATCTATCCCGAAGCGCAATACTGGATCCAGCGCGAGCTGAAAATAAAACTGAGCTGGCCCGATAACAGCGAAACGGTGCGGTTGTTCGATCAGTTGATCAGGAGGCGGTTTGCCTGAATGTACCCGATGATTCTTTTGGTGGCGCCAGCCCTGCTTTTTACATAACTGCCTGCGGCCAGCCCGGTTCGCTGCAGTTTATCGGGGTTATCCAGCAGGGAGGCCATCACCGATTCCAGCTGCAGTGCATCACTTACCGTTACTGCACCGTTTTCCGCCAGCATTTCTTCCGCTTCGAAATATTTATCGTAAACGGGACCGAACACGACAGGTTTGCCGAACACGGCCGGCTCAAGTATATTATGTATGCCCTCCTCTCCGAAACCGCCCCCTACATATGCAATGGTGGCGTAATGGTACAGCCTGCTGAGCATGCCCATGTTATCGATGATCAGTACATTGGCGTTCTGCCTGGCAGCGCTAAGGGTTCCATCCTGCAGCATCTGGGCGTAGACGGTGTATCGTACGGTATGTCGATAGAGTTTTTCGCATTCTTTTAACCTGTCTTCTCCAATATCGTGGGGGGCAATGATGAAGCGGATATCCTGACGGGTATTGGCAAAATGATCCAGTTCTTCGTCGTCATCGGTCCAGTTGCTGCCGGCAACGATAACGGGTTTGTCTGCGCAGAAATGTTCAATAGCCGGAATACCCTGGAAAGTGCCCGCTATTTTCAATACCCGGTCAAACCTGGTATCTCCTGCCAGCACCGTTTTCTTGCCCAGCCCGATGGCAGCGAGCAACTCGGCCGAAGACCTGTTCTGTACGAAAAGAACAGAAAAAAAAGAGAGCATTTTGCGGTAGGTGCTGCCATACCATCGGAAGAAAGCCTGTTTTTTTCTGAAGATACCCGAAACCAGTAACAGGGGGATACCCCGTTGATGTGTCTCGTTCAGGTAGTAATACCAGAATTCGTATTTGACAAAAAGCACCAGCCGCGGATTTACGAGGTCAAGGAATTTTCTGGCATTAGGGGGGGAATCCATGGGCAGATAAAACACATGATCCGCCGCAGGGTGGTTTTTCCGGATCTCATATCCCGAAGGAGAGAAAAAACTGAGAACGATCTTATGGTCGGGATAACTGTTCCTTAATTGTTCCAGAACCGGTAAACCCTGTTCAAACTCTCCCAATGAAGCCGTATGCATCCATATTTTTGGCAAGTTGCAGTTGCGAAGTTCGTCCTGTATCCGTTCAAAAATTCCTTCGCGCCCCCTGATCCATTGTTTGGCTTTGGGATTGAAAAACGCGGCCAGTGCAACGGCTTTCGGGTATAACCATATAAAAATTCGGTAGCTGAGCATAAGCGGATTGTATCACAAAGAAACAAAAAATGCCGCGTGTGCAGCTCTTCCGCCGCGCCGGGTGTTTTAAGGGTTTTTGCGTTACTTTTACGCCTTAAAGAAGCAGCAAGATGAGGCCAATTCAGATGGTAGATACCAAATCGCAGTACCTTAAGATCAAAACAGAGATAGACCAGGCGATACACGGGGTGCTGGACAGTGCGGCCTATATCAATGGCAGGGAGGTACAGGATTTTGCCGGCAGTCTTGCGGCTTACCTGGGTGTGAAACATGTGATACCCTGTGCCAACGGAACAGATGCCTTGCAGATTGCGCTGATGGCGCTGGATCTGCAGCCGGGCGATGAGGTGATCACACCTTCTTTCACCTATATCGCTACCACGGAGGTAGTGGCATTGCTTCGTTTAAAACCGGTGTTTGTTGAAGTGGATCCCAGGACTTTTTGTATGGATCCCGAGTCGCTGCGCAAGGCGATCACGCCAAAGACCCGTGCGATCGTTCCGGTTCATTTATATGGACAGTCTGCACCGATGGAGCCGATTCTGGCAATAGCCGGCGAATACGGTATTCCCGTAGTAGAAGACAATGCCCAGGCGATCGGCTGCGAGTATACTTTCAGCAACGGAACGAAGAAGAAAACCGGCACCATGGGAACGATCGGAACAACTTCGTTTTACCCCAGCAAGAACCTGGGCGCCTATGGCGATGGGGGTGCGATCTTCACCAACAACGATGTGCTGGCGGGAAAACTGAAAATGATCGCAAACCATGGACAGCAGAAAAGATACTACCATGATCTGGTGGGCTGCAATTCCCGCCTCGATTCAGTTCAGGCGGCGGTGCTCAATATCAAACTGACAAAACTGGATGAATACAATTCCGCCCGCAAAAAAGCAGCTGACTATTATAACCAGGCTTTTGCAGCGGTTAAACAACTGACGGTTCCCTATGTCGCTCCCTGCAGCGACCATGTATACCATCAATACACGCTTTTGCTGGAGGATATAGACAGGGACGAACTCATCAATCACCTGTTCACGCATAAAATACCTTCGGTGATCTATTACCCGGTACCGGGCCACAGGCAGGAGATGTTTGCTTCATTCGGGCTGCCCGAATACCGGCTGGCAACCACCGACTGGCTTACAGACCGTGTGCTCTCGCTGCCCGTACATACGGAAATGGACGAAGAGCAGTTGTTGTATATTACTGACCATGTCATCAACTTTATCAACAAATAACTTATGAGAATAGCTGTTATTGGAACAGGGTATGTTGGACTTGTTACCGGCACCTGTTTCGCCGAAACAGGCAATAAAGTGGTTTGTGTAGATATAGATGTTACCAAAGTTTCCAAGCTCTCCGATGGCGAGATCACCATCTTTGAGCCAGGCCTGGAGAAAATATTCCTGCGCAACCTGAAGGAGGGAAGACTGACCTTCACCACCGATCTGGCAGAGGGCATCAAAGACGCGGCAGTGATTTTTCTTGCGCTTCCAACACCTCCGGGGGAGGGTGGCGCGGCTGATCTGAAGTATGTCTTGGGCGTAGCGGATCATCTCGGTAAGATACTCACTGATTATAAAGTTATCGTTGACAAAAGCACCGTTCCCGTAGGCACGGCTGATAAGGTAAAAGCGGCTGTTGCAGCCAATTATAAAGGAGCGTTTGATGTGGTAAGCAACCCCGAATTTTTACGGGAGGGCGTGGCAGTGGACGATTTCATGAAACCCGACAGGGTGGTTATTGGTACGGGTTCGGAAAGAGCCAAGAAAGTGATGAGCGATCTGTATGCACCTTTTGTGCGCCAGGGCAACCCCGTGATCTTTATGGACGAACGATCGGCGGAGCTCACGAAATATGCAGCCAATTCGTTTCTTGCTACCAAGATATCTTTTATGAACGAAATTGCGCAGCTATGCGAGCGACTTGGGGCAGATGTGGATATGGTGCGCAGAGGGATCGGCAGCGATGACCGTATCGGCAAAAGATTTCTTTTTCCCGGCATCGGCTACGGCGGAAGCTGTTTTCCCAAAGATGTGCAGGCATTGATCATGTCGGCGGAAGAGGCGGACTACGATTTTAAAATACTCAAAGCCGTTGAATCCGTAAACGACGCGCAGAAACTGCACCTGGTGCCAAAGATCAAAACGTTTTTTAACGGTGATATCAAAGGCAGGAAATTTGCTTTATGGGGACTGGCTTTCAAACCCAACACAGACGATATACGCGAAGCCCCGGCCCTGTACCTGATAAATGCATTAACGGAAGCCGGTGCAACGGTGATGGCATTCGACCCCGAAGCGATGGCGAATGTACAGAGAGCCATCGGCGATCAGATCGGTTATGCATCCAGCCAGTACGAAGCGCTGGAAAATGCGGATGCATTGATCATTGCCACGGAATGGAGCGAATTCCGTACGCCCGACTTCGAAATGATCGGGGCACGGCTGAAAAATAAAGTCATTTTCGACGGACGCAATCTCTTCGACGTGAAATACATCACCGAACTCGGATACCATTATGAAAGCATCGGCAGACTACAATAGGCCTGATATAAAAGGCAAAAGGGTACTGGTAACAGGCGCCGCAGGGTTCCTGGGATCGCATCTGTGTGACCGCTTTATCAAAGAAGGCTGTTCGGTGATCGGTATGGATAACCTGATCACCGGCGATATGCGTAATATCGAACACCTGATGAAGCGGCCCGAATTTGAGTTTTATCACCACGACGTGACCCGGTTCATCCATATACCCGGCGAACTCGACTATATCCTTCATTTTGCCTCGCCCGCCAGTCCGATAGACTACCTGAAAATACCCATACAGACACTGAAAGTGGGCGCACATGGCACACACAATTGCCTGGGGCTGGCAAAAGACAAAAAAGCACGTATTCTGGTGGCTTCCACAAGTGAAGTATATGGTGATCCGCTGGTACACCCGCAAACGGAAGAATACTGGGGAAACGTAAACCCTGTTGGCCCCCGCGGCGTATACGACGAAGCCAAACGTTTTATGGAATCCATCACCATGGCTTACCATACTTTTCACCAGGTTGAAACAAGGATCATACGCATATTCAATACCTATGGTCCGCGTATGCGTTTGAACGACGGCCGGGCATTACCGGCATTCATCGGCCAGGCGTTGCGCGGGGAAGACCTGACCGTATTCGGCGATGGATCGCAGACGCGTTCGTTCTGTTACGTAGACGATCTGGTTGAAGGTATCTTCCGGTTGCTGTTGAGTGATTATGCCATGCCGGTAAACATCGGCAACCCCAACGAAATCAGTTTGCTCGAATTTGCGGAAGAGATACTGAAACTGACAGGTGCTTCGGTGAAGATCGTGCACAAGCCGTTGCCCGTGGACGATCCCAAACAGCGCCGTCCCGATATCACCAAGGCAAAACAGCTGCTTGGCTGGGCGCCAACGATCGATCGCGCGGAAGGGCTTAAGCGTACCTACGACTATTTCAAATCATTACCCAAAGCGGAATGGTCGAAGCAGCCGAAAGAATTCGTTTCCAGAAAAAACTAAATCGCATGGCGATACCTCTTGTTGCGGTAAGCGGCAGTAACGGACAGCTGGGTAGGGAATTACAGGCGCTGCACCAGGCATTTGCAGGGGTGTTTGATTTTGTTTTTCTCGACAGACAATCATTTGATCTTGGCACAGCAGAGTCCATCAATGTTTTTTTTGACAGGTATGTCCCGGCGTATTTTATCAATTGCGCCGCCTATACGGCGGTTGACAAAGCCGAATCCGACCAGGTCGCCGCTTATCGCATCAATGCAGAGGCGGTAGGCGAGATTGCCAGGCATTGCGCGCAGAACGACTGCGTGCTGATTCATTTGTCTACCGATTATGTGTTTAACGGGCAGGGCACCGCACCTTATCAAACAGATGGCGCAACAGACCCCGTTAATTATTACGGCTACACAAAATGGATAGGGGAAAAGCTTGCGCAGGAAAATAACCCGCGTTCCGTTGTAATACGAACTTCCTGGGTGTACAGCGCCTTCGGTAATAATTTTGTAAAGACCATGCTGCGGCTGATGAAGGAGCGCGACGAGATCTCGGTGGTGGCAGATCAAACGGGATCGCCGACCTATGCGGCCGATCTTGCCGCGGCGATCATGCAGATCATTGTTGCGATCCAAAACAAGGGTCGGGCTTTTGGCACCTATCATTACAGCAACAAAGGAGTGATCACCTGGTATGATTTTGCTTCCAGGATCCGGGACATCGCCGGGTATCATTGCCAGGTAAAACCCATACCCGGTTCTGCTTATCCAACGCCTGCAAAAAGACCTGCCTACTCTGTTATGGATACTTCCGCGATTGAGCGGCAATACCATATAGCTATACCCGAATGGGAAGAAAGCCTGCATGCCTGTCTGCAGTTGCTTACCCGCTGATTTATTTCATTTTGATGGTAAACATATTCACGGAATAAGGCTCCAGCGCAACTGCCATGCGATCGCCGTTGGGCAATGCCAGGGTTTTGGTGACAGGTGCAATTTTTTTGGGATTGTCGAATGTATTACCAGCTGTCAACTCATCACTTTTCAATAAGGTAGCCATTGCCGTTGGCGGTACGGTAAATCCTTTCAGCTGCAGCTGTTCGTTTTTGGGTATGCCGGATGCATTGACCATCTTGATCACCAGTTCGTTCTTTGCTTTATCGATGCACGCGCTGGCATAGACACTGTCTTTGCCGGCAACAGGCTGCCCGTTTTGCAATATGCTTACGGTATGCGTGCCTTTGTTGGCAGAGAACAGTTGCTGCACATAATAACCCGGCGATCCGTATGCACGCAGGTTGTCCACCCAGATGAGATCGGGTGTCCACTGCCATCCTTCCGCATGCGCAAACAGGGGAGCATAGGAAGCCATATGCACTACGTCGGCGTTTCGCTCAAGACCCGTCATAAAAGCGGCTTCTGCCAGTGCTCCCTGCCAGTTATTTTTTTGCGGTCCGTTGGGAACCCTTGGATGCGCCGCATACTCACCGGCAAATATTTTGGAACTGTTGCGGTCATACTGATCATACCTGCCTGCCTGCTGCAAAAACCATTCTGGGTTCCGGTAATAATGCTCGTCGATAATATCGGCCTTGTTCTTGCGTAACGCCGTATTCAGTAAATCAAAACGCGCACCATCTGGGTCGGTGCCCGAGCTGTTCACGATGCGGATATTGGGATATTTCTTTTTGATCGCATTGGTGAACACTGCCAGCCGCTCCAGGTATTGCGGACCCCAGTTTTCATTTCCAATACCCATCATCTTCAGGTTAAAGGGAGCAGGATGACCCAGTTTTGCGCGTATTTTTCCCCAGTGCGTGGCGGTATCGCCGTTGGCAAACTCTACCAGGTCCAGGGCATCCTGCACATAGGGGCCAAGTTCCTCCAGGGGCACCAGTTCCGCGGTATTGAACTGGCAGGCCATGCCGCAGTTGAGTATGGGTAAGGGCGAAGCGCCGATATCTTCTGCCAGTAAAAAATATTCATAGAATCCCAGCCCGAAACTCTGGAAATAATCGGGCGTGGACCGGTTCGCGAATTCTGTATTCCACCGATTGATGATGAGTTCCCTGTCTTCGGGTGCACCGATCGTTTTTTTCCATTGGTACCGCGTGGCGAGATCACGGCCTTCTACAATACATCCCCCGGGAAAACGGATAAAACCGGGTTTGAGATCGGCCAGCATCTGCACCATATCGGAACGTAATCCGCCCGGTCTGTTCTTCCAGGTATCGGATGGGAAAAGCGACAGGTTATCGATATCCAGCAGGCCGCTGCCTTCGAACCAGAGCAGTAATTTTGCTTTGGCATTTGTTTCCGCAGGTACCAGCGTTGCCCCGGCGGATCTCCAGGTATTGCCGGTAGGTTTTGTGTCGATAACCGTTTCGCCAAGGGTGCGGTTAGCGGTATCCACCAGTCGCGCATGTATCCTGATCCCGCCTTTTGGTGAACGATAACTGAGCGAAAAACGACATACGGCGGCTTGTTTTACACCCATTCCGCGGAATCCTTCATTAACCAGCGTGAGGTCTTTGTCGGTAGTGGCATTCTTTGCCCGTATCCTGAGAAAGCGTGCGGTGCGTTGCTTTGTTTTTGTATTCAGTGCCAGAAAATCACCTTCCTGCCGCTGGTTGCCGCCTGTTCGCCAGCCCATCATGGGCGTGGCAAATTCAAAAGACCGGTTCTTGACCAGTTCAGGATATAAGCCTCCGTCTGCGCCGAGGTTGATGTCTTCGAAGAAAATGCCCCACATCGTGGGTTGAATGGCGGACCTGATATTGCCCGCATCAACAACGATGGTTTGCGCGCGCAGCGGGGAATAGGATACACAAAGCGCAAGCAGGAAAAATAACGATGTTTTTTTCATAACGATAAGCAGGTGCCGAATATAAGCAAACAATACGGCATGCCGAGCCTGTGCCGTCCTGCCGTCTGGAACGGTTCAGGACACTGGCACGGTTTTGCGGCTATTGATCAGAAAGGCGATGAAAAAGTCAAAACAAAAACCCGTAACGGAGAATAAACCAACACGTGCAGCGATTCACCAGGGCTCTGCCACGCAGGGCGGATCTAATTTCGGACAGGGATCCGCAGGACTGGGAAGAGACAGTATCCGGCAGGGTGAACAAAAAGGCAGGGGTTCGAACTATGAAAACGAGCAGGGCTGGAATAATGAAGCGCTTCGGGGGGAGGATATCCCGAAAAACAAATAGGGCGGGTCTTTCTGCGGACTTAAATTTGCGGCGATTGACCGATCCAACCGAACGCATGCAGCTCAGGTATTTCAACGAAACCGCTTTGTTTGTTCCCGACGAAACGCTGATCCGCGTGGAACATGAAAAACAAAAAGGGGCGTTTCCCTTCTGGGCAAGGGTATGGCCCTCGTCGATGGCCCTTGCGGAGTTTATTGCAGCCAATCCCCGTTTCGTAAAAAATAAAACCGTGCTGGAACTGGCCGGTGGTTTAGGACTGCCATCCATTGTGGCGGCGCCTCATGCAGGGAAAGTGATCTGTTCCGATCTTTTTCCGGAAGCATTGCATTTTGTCGACGCCACCATTCGGCACCACCGGCTCACCAATACCGTCACACAGCTGATCGATATTCATGCCGTTCCATCAGCTATCGATCCCGATGTGGTTCTGCTGAGCGATGTGAACTACAATAGGGAGCTATTACCCGTTATCGGCCACCTGGTCGCCAATTACCTTGCACAAAACAAACGCATCCTGCTTACCACACCCCAACGCGTCGTTGCAAAACCTTTTGTTGCTGACCTGCTGCCCTACTGCGTACACCAGGAAGAGAAAGATATTGACGATCAGTTGGTGCATGTATATGTTTTAGAGAATAATGTTTAGTGAGGCGATATGAGTTATCGTTTGCAGGTGTGGTGGCCTTCTGTTTTCCCATCTGCAAGGGCATAACCATCAGACCGTGTAGCCTGGAAACAATGCAGCTATCAAACAGTGCAACAATGCAACGGGAAACCGCTTTCCGATTCATCACAACCCGCTCAAAATTGATAACACTAAAATGATATTTCAATAATAAACAGATAATGCGCCGGGCCGCTTTATAAGCCGCATGGATTGAAACTTTGCAGCCAACCAAAATTGACTCTGCAATGAAGACAGGCCATCTTTTCAGGCTATCCGCAGCTATTTTTCTTTTTGCCCAGTTCATTCTCATCAACGGGTTTTCCCAGACAAGGACCTCTGCCGTAAGCGGTATTGTTCGCAACGAACGCTCGGAGAAAATGCCGGGTGTTACTGTAACGGTGACAAGGGAAGGGCAATCCTTTCGCAGAACCACACAAACAGGTAATAACGGTGAATTTTCCGTTAGCGCTCTCGATAAAGGCAATTACCGGTTCAGTTTTTCGCATGTGGGCTATTCAGACAGTACCACGGCGGTATATATGTATGACGGGAGTCCTTTGCGGCTGGAGATCCGGTTACAGCCCGGTACCTCGGCTATCACCGGCGAAGTGGTGGTGGTAGGGTACGGAAGAACGGCCAGGAAAGATGTAACGGGTGCGGTGAAGTCCGTGCAAAGCGCCGGTTTCAATAAAGGAATCATCAATACGCCCGAAGAACTGCTACAGGGCAAGGTATCGGGTGTGAATGTTACGTCTGCGAGCGGTGAGCCGGGTGCAATACAGAATATTACGGTGCGGGGCCCGGGCGGCGTTCGTACCGGCAGCACGCCTTTGTTTGTTGTTGACGGGCTTGCACTCGACAATGCCTCTGCCGGCGGCGCGACCAACCCATTAAGTTTTATCAATCCACAGGATATCGAATCCATCGATGTATTGAAAGATGCTTCCGCCACCGCTATCTACGGTTCAAGAGGCGCCAACGGTGTGATACTGATCACCACCAAAAAAGGGAAAACCGGTTTTAATACGATGAGTTATTCGGTGAACGCGGGTATGAGCAGTCTTGCGCGCGCACTCCCGGTGTTCAATACCGATGAATACCGGAAACAGGTGACAGCACTTGGCGGAACGCTGCAGGACTTTGGCGGTTCAACCGATTGGCAGAACCAGATCACACGCAATGCGTTTACGCAAAACCACAACCTTGCCTTATCGGGCGGAGCCAACAAGCTTACCTACTACGGTTCTTTTGGTATGCAGCTGCAGCAAGGTATCCTGAAGGGAAATGACCTGAAGCGATATACCGGACGGATCAACATTACCCAGAAACTGCTTGACGACCGGTTAACGATCGATGTAAACCTCAGCGCAAGCAATACGGTGAATACACGACCCGATATCGGTGGCCTGATCGGGACGGCGATCTCCACCAATCCCACCATCCCGGCCTATGGAACAGATGGTAAACCTTACCAGTTCCAGAACGGCATCAATCCACTCACACTGCTTGCACTTGAAAAAGATATTACCAGCATCAACCGGTTACTCGGCAGTATCACCGGCTCGCTGAATATCACAAGGGGATTGGTTTACCGGATCAATTTCGGTATCGATAACGCCACTTCCACCAGAGATCTTCAATCGCTGCCGAATACGACTCCTTTGCGTTTGGGCAGACTGGCCACGATCAACAATTACAACCGTAACCACCTGATCGAAAACTATATTACCTACACCGGTGCCACAGGCGACCATCGTTATACGGCGCTGGCGGGGCATTCGTACCAGAAAATATTTATCCAGGGAAGAAGTACCAGTATCAACAATTTTCCCATTTCCGGAGTGGAGCCGATCTACAACCCCGGACTGGGACAGGACCTGACGCTGGCGAACAACCGGCCTGGAGGTTATGCACTGATCAACGAACTGCAGTCTTTTTTCTCAAGGCTGAACTACCAGTTCAAAGACAAATACCTGTTTACCGCCACGGTGAGGGCAGACGGATCGTCTAAATTCGGTCAGAACAATAAATATGGCGTGTTCCCTTCGTTCTCGGCGGCATGGGTGATCAGCAAGGAGCATTTCATGGCCAACTCATTCCTGAATAGCCTTAAGCTGCGTGCCGGCTGGGGACAAACCGGTAACCAGGAAATACCTTCCAAAATTACACAGGCCCTGTTTACATCGCAGGTATCCGGAACCACCAGTTACCCGTTGTACCCAACGGGTGCTTATCCTGCGGGCACTTCCTATTCAAGATTGGCTAATCCCAATATACAGTGGGAGGTATCTGCGCAAACCGATCTTGGCTTAGACTTCGAACTGTTCAAGGGTAAACTTTCCGGAACGGTTGATTATTTCAGAAAAGTCACCAACAACATCCTGCTGGAAGTGATCCCTGCGGATCCGGTTCAACCCGCTACCACGGTTTGGACCAATGTGGAGAATATGAAGATCACCAACAGGGGTGTGGAGCTGGAACTGGGCTATAAAGACAAAGCCGGCGCGTTTACCTATTCTGTTGGCGGTAACATAACCTTTATCGATAATAAGGTGACGAATTCACCTTACAGCGTGATCTCATCCGGCTCGGCTTCGGGTTCGGGTCTTACATCGGCCACGATCAATGGTTATGTGAACAACCAGTCCATCGGTACTTTTTTCCTGCAGGAGTTCACCGGTTTTACCGCTGCAGGCATGAGCCAGTACCGCGATGCGAACGGTGATGGTATAGTAAATGATAAAGACCGTTTGCCGCTCGGTTCGGCACTTCCGAAAACCATGTATAATTTCTTCGGAACGCTGGCCTGGAAAGGATTTGATCTTGCCGTTAACTTCAACGGTGTGTCCGGCAACAAATTATACGACAATACGGCCAATGCAGGTTTTTACAAACTGCTGTTGTCAAAAGGGGTGAATACCACCGCGGAAGCCATTGCCTACCCCAATGAAGCAGTGAACAATGCAGCGCCGGTTTCATCACGTTTTCTGAAAGACGGTAAGTTCCTCCGTCTGAATAACCTTACGCTGGGTTACACATTCAATACCGAAGCGATGGGTATTTCAAAGTATGTATCCGCAATCCGGTTTTATGTAACCGGACAGAACCTATTCGTGATCACACCCTACAAAGGCTATGATCCGGAAGTGAATACGGACAGAACCATCAACGGCATTTCATCATACGGCATCGATTACCTGAGTTACCCCAAGGCAAGAACATTCCTTGCGGGACTTACTGTAAACTTTTAAACCAAACATCATGTACAAGTCAATATTTGTAAGGATCGCATGCATAGGACTTTTTTTTACGGCAGGCTGCACAAAGCTTTCGGAGAAAGTGCTGGATGAGTCATCGGCAACAGGGCTGACAGACAAACAGGCGGCAGAAGGTATTATTGCGCCGGTGTATGCACAGCTGCCGGGTATTTTTACGCATACCAACTATTTTGCGTTGCAGGAAATTTCAACCGATGAAGCCATCCTGCCGTATCGCGGCGGTACCGACTGGGGTGATAACGGTATTTATATCGCGATGCATACGCATAATTTTACCACCACCGATCCCAACCAGCGCAACACATGGAACCTGATCCTGACCGGTCTTTCCAGGTCGATCACGGCGATCAACGCGCTGCCAACCAACGCTGATCCGTCTTCCAAAACTTTTCTGGCCGAGGCAAAAGCCATGCGCGCATATTATTGCCTGCTGTCGCTCGATCTGTTCGGAATCGTATTCGTGAAGAACGATCCAAGCGAGGTGTCAAAGATCATCAGGGGAAAAGAGGCTGTTGAATACATCAAATCGGAACTGCTGGCAGCGGAGCCCAACCTGGAAATGGATGTAACGCACGGTCGTATGTCGAAGCCGGCTGTATGGGGTCTGCTTGCGAGGCTGTATCTCAACAATGCCGTTTACAGCAATGTATATGCAAACCAGTTCAGTTTTTCAGGTGAGGATATGGACAAAGTGACCGAATACTGCAATAAGATCATCGCCACCAATAAATACCAGCTTGCGTCTGAATTCTTCTCTCTTTTTGATGATAACAACGATTCCAGCAAAGAGATCATTTTTGCGGTAGACCAGCGCGCAGATCTGAACGGGCATAACAGACTGGCTTATTTTTCGCTTTCGGGGGATCAGTTTCCTTTGCCGCAGTATGTAAACGCCAACGGAACGGATGGTCCTGCCATTACGTCCGATTACTACCGAACCTGGGCCAATGCATATGCTCCGCAGGATCCCGGCACAGATCCCCGTTTTTACAAGGAGAACCTCAGGATCTATTCAAACAGCAACGATACCTGCGTGCCTGCTGCCAGTTTCAGCATCAACCGCGGTATCCTGCGCGGTCAGCAATACGGACTGATCCGCAGGAACGGTGTATTCCTGAAATGTGCAGACGGCAGCATGAAGGTGGGCCCCCTGTACCATGATACCCGCAACAGGCCCACACTGCCGGTGATCTTTACCGAACAGGTTGACTATACCACGGCCGGCAGCAATTATCCGAGCGGGTACCGGGTTGAGAAATATGAGTTCAGCAAGAAATCGGAGAGCGGAAGAAATTTTGGTGAAGCCAATATTGTGATTCTGCGGCTGGCCGATATATACCTGATGCGCGCAGAAGCCAAACTGCGGAAAAACAACGATGCGGCAGCGGCGCTGGCCGATGTAAACCTGGTAAGAGCGGCCAGAACGGCAAGACCTCCGGCGCCACCTGCCCTTACCGCAATGAACCTTGACCTGTTGTACCGCGAAAGAGGGTTTGAACTTTACTGGGAAATGCTGCGCAGAACCGATATGATCCGTTTCAACAAATACGAAGACAGCTGGACAGAAAAGTCGGATAAAAATGTACAGAAAAGGATCTTCCCGATACCGCAGACGGCCATCGACGGGGCAAGTAACCTGCCGGGTTACCTGGTACAGAACCCGGGTTATTAATGCGGGGATAAGAAAAATATACAGCGGATATTTATTTCGCAGGGCGTGACTATTACCCGGAGCATACCAGCCCGGCCGGATATACCCACCAGGTTATTTGGGGAACGGCTTCGGAATGGTAACTATCTATACCGGTATTGGTACATTTGCGGCGATGGCGATTTATCAATTACAAAGACCAGGTGATACGCGAAGATCACCAAGCAATAAGCTTATGAAATCTCTTGTATCTTTTTTTTGCTGTATAGGACTGCTGCAGGCAGCCGCGCAGCACTATACTACGGCCAATGTTCATTCGCACAACGATTATGAACAGTCCATGCCTTTTACAGCTGCCTGGAAAGCAGGTTTTGGCTCTGTTGAAGCGGATATCTTCCTGGATGGAGGAGAACTCATTGTGGCGCATGATACGGTGCAGGTAAAGAAAAGACGTACGCTGCAGCAACTCTACCTGCAGCCCCTGTATGATTGTATGGTGCGTAACGGGGGAACGGTATATGCCGACGGCAAACAGCAGTTGCTGTTGCTCGTGGATATCAAAACCGAAACAGATGCCACCCTGAAAAAACTGGTGGAGGTACTGCAGCAGTACCCTGCGCTGACAGCTGCTGCCTCGTTGAAGATCGTGGTGTCTGGCAACCGCCCGCAGCCTGGGCAATACCATAACTGGCCGGAGTGGCTGTTGTTTGACGGCGATCCGGGAAGAAGCTATTCGGATGCGGAATGGAAAAGGGTGGGACTGCTGAGCGCCAATTTTGCCCGGTACACCAAGTGGAATGGCAAGGGACGTATTCCCGAACAGGAACGAAAAACGATCCTGGCACTGGTGAACGATGCGCATACGCACAACCGAAAGATCCGGTTCTGGAATTCTCCGGATATGCTTAACAGCTGGTATGGCTTGATGGATATGGGCGTAGACTATCTCAATACCGATCATATTGACGCGATCAGTCAATTTCTGCGGCAGCTTCCCGACAGAAGTTTCACCAATACAACGCCGCATGAATTGTACAAGCCCGAATGGCGTAACGACGGAACGGAAAAAAAAGTAAAAAATATCATACTGATCGTGGGCGATGGCACCGGGCTGGCGCAGTGGTATGCAGGATACACTGCCAACAGAGCCGCACTGAATGTATTCAATATGCGCCATAGCGGTCTTTCAAAAACCAGCTCATACGATAATTATATCACCGATTCGGCGCCCGGCGCAACGGCTTTTTCTGCCGGTATAAAAACCAATAACCGCGCAGTGGGCGTTGACCATACCGGTCAGAAGCTGCTGCTGCTGCCTTCCATCCTGAAAAAGCAGCGTAAGAAAACCGGTCTGATCACCAGCGGTGATCTGCGCGATGCCACACCAGCGGCATTCTATGCACACCAGTCCGAGCGAAGCAGCTATGCAGCCATCCTGAACGATCTATATGCAGCGCCGGTGGACATCATTATGGGCGCCTGCCAGGGTATGCCCGATAGTCTGCACGACCGGCTTTTAACAAAAATGAAAATCTATTCTTCTTTATCGATGCTTCCGGCAACCAGTCCTACACCGGTGATGGTGGCCGACAGCATTGCCGCAAAACCTGCGGCTGCAGGACGCGGTGCATGGCTGCAGGAAGCGTTTACCCGGTCGGTACAGCTGCTGTCTGCCAACAGGGATGGTTTCTTCCTGATGATTGAGGGTGCACAGGTGGATCATGGGGGGCATGCGAACCGGTTGCCCTGGCTGGTGACCGAACTGCTTGACCTGGACAAACTGATTGGCAGGGCCATGGCATTTGCCGACCAGAACGGCGAAACGCTGGTGGTCGTAACCGGTGACCACGAAACAGGCGGTCTTACGCTTACCGGTGGTGATTATACCAGGGGTTTTATATCGGGCCAGTTCTCAACGGAAGACCATACCGCCGTGCCGGTGCCGGTATACGCATATGGGCCGGGCTCACAGAAATTCGACGGTGTATACGAGAATACCGAGATATTCAGAAAGCTGCTGCAGGTGCTGGGAAGTAAATAACGTCGAAGAAGGTCAGTCTCTACCCCCCATTCTCCGGGCGGGAAAAACCGAAAGTAAGGCGGTAAAACCGCAGATGTATCCACACCGGCTGCCGGGATGTGGCTGGTATTTTGGTGCCGGTCGGCCAGACCCGGCTACCGGATTACCCATTCGTTTTGCAATACGCCCGTTAATAGCCGCCAATTTACCGAATGATGTTTGGGGAAAATCGGAAATGAATATATTTGGTTCTACATCAAGTAAAAACGATATGGCCGGAGATACGCTGTACCTGAATACAAAAGCAAGGAGCAAGAATACATTTGACGTGATCGTTGTCGGATCCGGCATCAGCGGCGGATGGGCTGCAAAGGAACTTTGCGAAAAAGGATTGAAAGTATTGCTGCTGGAACGCGGAAAGAATGTGGAGCACCCTGTTTATCCCACGGCGGCGAAAGCCCCCTGGGAATTCGAACACAGGAATTCGCTTTCGGTGGAGGATAAAAAGGAGCATGCCGTGCAAAGCAGGCATTTTTCGTACCGCGAGGATAACAAGCATTTTTACATCAACGATGCGCAGAACCCTTACGAGGAAACCAACCGGTTTGACTGGGTGCGCGGCGATATTGTTGGCGGAAGATCCCTTTTATGGGGCCGGGCCTGCTATCGCTGGAGCGATTACGAATTTGAATCCAACCTGCGGGATGGCCATGGTGTTGACTGGCCGATACGTTACCGCGATATTGCGCCATGGTATGCTTATGTGGAGCGTTTTATCGGTATCAGCGGTAACCGAGACGGGATTGATATCATTCCCGACGGCGAGTTTCAGCCGCCTTTTGAAATGAATTGCGTGGAGAAGGATTTCAAGGCGAAGCTGGAGAGGAAATACAGCAACCGGCATGTGATCATCGGCCGTACTGCCAATATCACCCAGCCGGTGCATGGGCGTACACAGTGCCAGGCAAGAAATTTATGTCATAGGGGATGTCCGTTCGGTGCCTATTTCAGCACCAATGCAAGTACCATGCCGGCTGCCATTGCAACGGGTAACCTTACGGTGCGCCCGCATGCGATGGTCAAAAATGTTTTGTATGATGAGCAGCATAACAGGGCCAGCGGTGTGGAGATCATCGATACCGAAACACGCAAGACAGAGCAGTTCTTTGCGAAAATAATTTTCCTGAACGCTTCTACGGTGGCAACCGCAACGATACTGCTTCGCTCAACCTCGCACCGTTTTCCCAATGGTTTGGGTAATGGCAGCGACCAGGTTGGCCGCAACCTGATGGATCACCACAAAGGCATAGCGGTTTCCGCAGCGGTGGAAGGATTTGAAGACAAATACTATTACGGCCGCAGACCGAACCCGCTTTATATTCCCAAGTTCAGGAACGTGAATGGCGATGTGTCAGATTTCCTGCGCGGGTACCATATGAATGCCAATGCCAGCCGTGGCAGCGTAGAACCCGGCAGCCCGCTCGGCGCCGATTTTAAAGATGCGATGTGCGAACCCGGTCCGTGGAAGATACAGCTGTATGCATACGGGGAATGTCTTCCTTACCAGGATAACCGTATCACACTTAACAACCGGAAAAACGATCCGTGGGGCCTGCCAATGGTAACCGTTGATTGTACATTCCGTGAGAATGAAAAAAAGATGCATAAAGACATGGCCGCTTCCGCCGTTGAGATGCTGACTTCATTGGGTTACCGGAATGTGGTTGATAGGTCTGCGATTTCTGCACCCGGTAATGCCAATCATGAAATGGGTACGGTGCGCATGGGTAAGGATCCCAAAACTTCGGTGCTGAATGCATTTAACCAGATGCACGAAGTACCCAATGTATTTGTGACCGATGGATCCTGTATGGCGTCGAGTTCCTGTTCCAATCCCTCCGTAACTTATATGGCACTCACGGCAAGGGCCTGTGATTATGCGGTGAAGGAGCTGAAGAAAGGAAACCTGTAACCGGTTTTATTAAACGAATGATGTTGCCGCGGGCTCCAGCCAGGTCACCGTATCCATTATGCAAAAAAAGTCTTTCACCGCTCAGGTTATTCATAAGCGCCAATGTAAGTATTTGGATGGAAGGAACCGGTTTTTGTGTGCTGCGTAACCTGTCATGTGCCGGCCGGCATATGTATAGGAATAGTAATATCTTCCATCAAGACAGTAAAACCTGACATTGAACAGCAGATCGCCTTGCGGTAATTTGATGTTCCGATTTATGGCCTCATCCGGGTGCAGTAAAATATGCCCGTTCTGAGCCAGATACAGGTCGGATAATGAATGCCTGTCATGTTTGCAAAACGATATTTCGAAGAATTTGAATCCCGCGAAACCCGGCATACCCGGGGACGAACCATCACCGAAGCGGATATTGTGATCCATGCCGGACAATCCGGCGATTTTTTCCCGCATCACATGGATGAAGCCTGGTGCCGTACCCAGCCTTTTCAGAAAAGAATCGCGCACGGTACCCTGATCTTTACCGTAGCCATCGGTCTTACCGCCGATATGGTGAACGAAGTTTCCATGACCTATGGATACGACCGGCTGCGGTTTATCAAACCGGTGTTCATAGGAGATACACTGACGGTAACAGTAACGGTAACGGATAAAAAAGACCATAAAAAACCCGGCTACGGACTGGTGACCGAACTGGTGGAATGTTTTAACCAGGAAAGGGAATTGGTCATGGTCTGTGAACACATATTGCTGGTGAACAAGAAGAACGTGTAAGCATGGAAGCAGTCTTAAACGGTATAACATGGGGGCACAGCAGGGGCTTTACGCCATTGCTGGCGGCTTCGCAGCGATACGAAGAACTGCATCCGGGCATACGCGTGCAGTGGAAAAAAAGAACACTGCAGGAGTTTGCCGATGTTTCTATTAACGGGCTGGCCAAAACCTACGATCTGTTGATCATCGATCACCCGTCGGCAGGTCTTGCCGCGGCCACGGGCTGCCTATTGCCGCTTAATGAATACCTTACGCCTGCCTACCTGCAGGACCAGCTAACTCATTCGGTTGGTAACTCACACCTCAGTTACCAGTACGACCAGGTGCAATGGGCACTGGCCATAGATGCAGCCACCCCGGCCGCGAGTTTTCGCGAAGATCTTTTACTGCATCATAAAGAACAGGTACCCCGTACATGGGAAGAGGTATTGGCACTGGCGCGAAAAGGATTGGTGGCCGTGCCCGCCATCCCCATCGACCTGCTGATGAATTTCTATAGTTTCTGCATCGCCTGTGGCGCCACGCCTTTTACCGGTGCAGACGAAGTAATCGATAAAACAACAGGCATACAGGCGATCGAGACCATGCGGCAGCTATATGCATTGGTTGACCGGGACATGTTTCATTGCAACCCCATTGCGGTGGCGGAACTCATGTCGGCAACAGACCGCTATGCGTATTGTCCCTTTGCATATGGGTATTCCAACTACAGCAGAACAGGCTTTGCCCGCCACCTGCTGCGGTATACCGCTGTGGTGAAACTGAACGGCAGGGCCCTGCGTACGACCATCGGCGGCGCGGGACTGGCGGTTTCGGCCCATTGCGCCAGCAAAAAAGCGGCGGTGGATTTTGTCGCCTGGCTGGTATCGGGTCCGGTACAGAAAACCCTGTACCTGGAGCATGGCGGACAGCCCGGGCATCGCTCGGCATGGACGGATGCGGGTGCCAACCGGCTTACCCACGATTATTTCACCAACGTGTTACCGGTTATGGATAACGGGTATACAAGACCGCGGTATGACGGCTATCTTTATTTCCAGGATCATGCCGGCACACCGCTGCGCAAATGCCTGATGGACGACGGCGATGCACAGACGGCGCTGGATGCGATGAACGAACTGTACCGGGAAAGCCTGGTGCGCAAACAATCAATCACCACTGTATGACAGATTTGCCATTGGAAGGAATTGTTGTGCTGGAATTCTGCCAGTATTTGTCGGGCCCCTCGGCGGCCCTGCGGCTGGCCGATCTCGGCGCAAGGGTGATCAAAATAGAAAAACCCGGTGTAGGCGATGCCGGCCGCAAACTGGCGATCAAAAACCTCTGGGTGGATGATGACAGCCTGTTATACCATACCATCAACCGCAATAAGGAAAGCTTCGCCGCCGATCTTAAGAACGCCGGCGATCTCGGATACATCAAGCAGCTGATCGGCAAAGCCGATGTGCTGATACATAATTTCCGACCGGGCGTAATGGACCGGGCAGGACTGGGATACGCAGCGGTACAGGCGATCAACCCGCGGATCATTTATGCCGAGATATCGGGTTACGGCAAAGAAGGTCCGTGGAAAGATCTGCCGGGGCAGGATCTTTTGCTGCAGTCCATCACCGGGTTGGCGTATACTACCGGTAACGGCAGCAGCGCCCCCGTGCCTTTTGGCATTGCCATCGGCGATATCCTTGCCGGCAGCCAGCTGGTACAGGGTATTCTCGCCGCGCTGATACGCCGTCAGAAAACAAAGACAGGTGCGCTGATCGAAATCAGCCTGATGGAATCCCTGCTCGATTTCCAGTTCGAACTGCTTACCACTTATTTCGCCAACGGTCAGCAGCCGCAACGAAGCGATATCAACAACGGGCATCCACTGCTCAACGCGCCCTATGGGCTCTACCAGACAAAAAACGGTCATATTGCACTGGCCATGATGGAAATACCGGCACTGGCTGCAGCCATCGATTGTCCCGCATTGCAGGATGCTTCAAAAGAATACGCTTTTTCGGAACGCGACCGCGTTAAGCAGGTATTGGCCGATCACCTGGTAAAACAATCATCGGCTTACTGGATAGAAAGATTACACGAGAACGGCTTATGGGCGATGGAAGTGCTGGACTGGGAAAACATGATGACACAGGAAGCCTACCGCAGCCTGCAGATGGAACAGGCACTGACCATCCCCGGCGGTAAGATCGTTACCACGCGGTGCCCGATACGGTTAAATGGCAAAAGACTGTTCTCCGACAGACCGGCACCGGCATTGGGTAATGCAAACAAAACCCTGCTGGCGGAACTGAATAAATAAAACTGCGAATGAAATTATTAGAAGATATTGTCGTGATCGATTTCAGCCAGTTCCTCTCGGGACCTTCCGCATCACTGCGTCTGGCAGATATGGGCGCACGTGTTATCAAAGTGGAAAAACCCGTTACCGGCGATATCTGCCGGCAGCTGTATGTGTCCGATGTAAAGATAGAAGGCGAGTCCACGATTTTTCATGCGATCAACCGCAACAAACAGAGTTACGCGGCAGACCTGAAAGATGCAGACGACCTCGAAAAAATAAAACAGCTGCTTGCGGAAGCCGATGTGATGATGCACAATTTCCGCCCGGGTGTTATGCAGCGGCTGGGCCTGGACTACGAAAGCGTAAAAAAAATAAATCCTTCCATCGTCTACGCAGAGATCAGCGGGTACGGTAACGAAGGGCCCTGGAAAGACCTGCCCGGGCAGGACCTTTTGCTGCAGGCTGCATCAGGACTTGCGTGGCTGAGTAATAATCACGCCGAAAATCCCACACCGGTGGGCGTGGCTGCAGTGGATATTCTTGCCGGCACACATATTGCGCAGGGCATTCTTGCCGCATTGTACAAACGTGGCGTAAACGGAGAGGGAGCGCTGGTGCAGGTAAGCATGTTTGAGTCGGTGCTGGATTTTCAGTTTGAGGTACTTACCTGTTATTATAACGATGGCAATAAACTGCCCGTGCGCAGTGCCGTTAACAGCGGGCATGCGTATATCGCTGCGCCTTATGGCATCTACAGTACAAAAAATGGATACATTGCATTGGCGATGACGGATATTGTACGTCTGGGATCCCTGCTGGGATGCGAGGCGCTGAAAACATTCACACATGCCGGCGATTGGTTCGACAAACGTGATGAAATAAAAAAGATACTGGCAGATCATCTGCAGCAGGCAACTGCCGGTCACTGGCTGCAGATACTGCAGTCGGCAGATATCTGGTGTGCGCCTGTGCTTGACTACGATGCACTCATAAAAGAAGAAGCATACCGCGTATTGAACATGGAGATCACCGTTACAACCGGAAACGGGCTGTCGGTGAAAACCACCCGATGCCCGATACGCGTGGATGGAAAATTATTAGTGAATACCACGGGCGCACCCCTGCTCGGCGAACACAACGAAGTGATCGACGCGCAGTTTGGATTGGTAAATGCCCTGCAGCAGGTTGCAAAACCTTAACGATTGAGCCATGAAACGCATTGTTGATACGCACCTGCATATCTGGGATCTCGGTAAAGCCGATTATCCCTGGCTGGCGGGCGACAACTCCCTGCTCAACCGCAGCTGGCTGCTCGATGAAATGGAACCGGAGCGGGCACAGGCAGGCGTTACCGCCGGCGTGCTGGTGCAGGCAGCCGGTAACCTGGAAGATACCAGGCTGATGTTTGAAACCGCTGCGCACACGCCATGGATTGCGGGTGTGGTTGCCTGGCTTCCGCTCATGGATACCGTGGCAACGCAGAACCTGCTCGAAAACCTTCACCTGAAAGAAAAGATCTGCAAAGGCATCCGCCACCAGACCCACGATGAACCCGATCCGCAATGGCTGCTGCAGCCCGCGGTACTGGAAAGCCTTAAACTGGTGGCTGCCGCAGGGTTAACATACGATGCAGTGGGTATACTGCCCGCCCATATCGATACTGTTCGGCAACTGGCGGAAAAACTGCCGGAACTCAACATCGTCTTCGATCACCTGAACTGGCCGCCGATACCCGCCACGAACGGGTTGGGACAATGGGGCCGGCTGATGGCGGCGGCAGCACAGCAGCCGAATATTTTTGCGAAGATATCCGGACTGGGAACCGCTTCGGGCAATTTTGCAGAACGCACCGCAGAGGATATCAAACCCGCTGTGGCATTTGCACTGGAGCATTTCGGAACGGATCGCTGTTTCTGCGGCAGCGACTGGCCGGTATCCATGCTGGCCGGCAGCTACAGCCATACCTGGGAAACCCTATCGGCCATCCTTTCGGATCTGCTGAGCGAAGCGGAACAGCAACAGGTGCTGTTTACCAATGCAGACAATTTTTACCAATTAGGACTCAATCAACCGCATGGAAGCAATTAACGGTATCCTGTATCATGCAGTGGGTGCGTCGGGTGCGGCGCTTTGCTACACGCCGGGTAAAGGTGTGAAAAGCTGGAGCTGGCAAACCTACTGGTTGCTGCAGGCAGCCGTTTGCTGGCTGGCATTACCTGTGCTGGTGGCACTGATCACCATACCCGAACTCCGGCTGGTACTGCAGGAAGCGCCCACCGACATCATGCAGAAAGTATTTCTACTGGGAATGGCATACGGCATCGGCGGAACCGCTTTTGGGATAGCTATCAGGTACCTCGGTTTTTCACTTACCTACGCCATCGCTGTGGGCATCAGCTGCGTGCTGGGCACTTTGTTGCCACCGCTGGTACACGGCACGCTTACCGAAGTAATGCAATCCAGCGGCGCGGGTTTCCTCATGGGAGGCGTAGCAATGGGCGCCGCAGGTATCGCCCTTTGCGGTGTGGCGGGAAGGAACAAGGAGAAAGATATGATGGCCGGCGAAAAAGACAGGGGCCGGTTCTCGCTGCGGAAAGGATTGCCGCTATGCCTGCTGGCGGGCATATTGTCTGCACTATACGGGTTTGCACTCGACCATGGCCAGCCCATTGCCGATGTGGCGGCGCAGCACGGCGCGGGCAATTTCCAGGGTAATGTGATCTATATTTTTGCCAATACCGGTGCCTTTGTTTCTACGGCATGCTACTGCCTGTACCTGCACGTAAAAGAGAAAACTTTCAGGGAATTTGGCAACGCGGGCAATGACAGTCTTCTGCAGAATTATTTGCTGTCGGCACTGACCGGCGTGCTGTGGTACGGCCAGTTTTTCTTTTACGGACTTGGCCATGTGCGGATGGGGCGCTATCGTTTCAGCAGCTGGGCCATACATATGATCATGCTGGTGCTTTTCAGCACCGTAGCAGGCATTATCATGAAAGAATGGAAACAGTGCAGCGTAAAAACAAAACGATGGCTGGCGCTGGCACTGCTCGCGCTGGTAACCGCTATATTACTTCTGACCTATGGCAATTATCTTGGTGAAAATAAATGATGCATACTGTGACCGTTGACCATATACTGCCCCGCGAAAAAAGACCCGTATTTATCATAGGGGCGGGTGGTATCGTCAATACCGCACACCTGCCTGCGTACCGTATTGCCGGGTTTGATGTGCAGGGTATATACGATATCACACCGGGCAGAGCGCAGGACACGGCCCACCGGTTTTCGATACCGCATGTATTTGAAACACTGCAGGCGATGATCACCCATGCGCCCGCAAATGCGGTGTTTGACGTGGCGGTACCGGGCTCGCAAACAATACCTGTGCTGGAACAGCTGCCGGAGGGGGCCGCCGTGTTATTGCAGAAGCCGATGGGCGAGAACCTGTCCGAAGCAAAAAAAATTCACCGGCTGGTAAAAGAGAAAAACATGCTGGCCGCCATCAATTTCCAGTTGCGGTATGCACCTTATATACTCGCTGTAAAAAAACTGCTGCGCGAAGACCTGCTGGGCGAACTGAACGATATTGAAGTGAACGTTAATGTGTACACGCCCTGGGATATGTGGGACTTTCTGGCCGCATCGCCGCGTGTGGAAATATTGTACCACAGCATTCATTATATAGACCTCGTGCGCAACATGCTGGGTAATCCGCAGGCTGTATACGCGCGTACCACCGGGCATCCTTTCATGAAAAACATGGCCTCGGTGCGCAGTAATATCATCATGAACTACGGCGAAATGGTACGTGCAAATATTCTTACCAACCATTGCCACCGCTACGGTTTGCCCAAACAGCAGTCTTATATCAAATTTGAAGGAAGCAGGGGCGCCGTCATGATCAATTTCGGGGCACTGATCAATTATCCGCGCGGGGCGGCAGACAGCTTCGAATACATCCTGCTCAGTCCGGAAGCAGAACCCGAGTGGAAAACATTGCCGATAGAAGGCAGCTGGTTTCCACATGCATTCATCGGCAGCATGGCAGAACTGATGCTGGCCGCAGAAGGCAGCATAGCAGCGCCCGATAACAGCGCAGACGATTGTATCTATACCATGGCCTGCGTGGAAGCCGCTTACCAAAGCAGCAACAACGGCGGTACCCCTTTGGCAGATTTTATTGAAAACCCATAAGTCAGGTCAGTGTTGAAGCAGTATCTTACAAATAGTATCCTTGTTTTCAGCCTGTTCATTGCAGGCACGGCCTATGCGCAGCGCCCGGTGCGGGTACGCAATGCCTCGCCTTCGCCACGAACAGTATTTGCCGTGCAGAAACTGTTTGCTGCATTGCAGGCAAACGGTTACCGCAACGCGGAAACTCACCCTGTTGCCGGCATGCCGGCAACAACCATCATCGTCGGCAAAAAAAACGATACGGCGGTAAGCAACGCGGCAGGAGCCTTGGGTCTTACCATCCCCGAACTGCGTAAGGAAGGTTTTTTTATTCACGCCGAAAAAAATACCGTGCTGGTAGCCGGTGCCGACGAGTCGGGCGTGTTGTACGGCTGTCTTGAACTGGCAGAAGCGATCGGGGCGCAGCATCGCATTCCGCTGAACATGCATACCAGCGATGCGCCCGAAATGGTGCTGCGCGGCACCTGCATCGGCCTGCAGAAACCGTATTACCTGCCGGGAAGAACGGTGTATGAATATCCCTATACGCCGGAAACTTTTCCCTGGTTCTACAACAGGCAGCACTGGTTGCAGGTGCTGGACTCGATGCTCGCCAACCGCATGAACTCACTGTACCTGTGGAATGGCCATCCGTTTGCTTCGCTGGTAAAACTAAAGGAATATCCCTATGCGGTGGAAGTGGATGACAGCACCTTCAAACGCAACGAAGACATGTACCGGTTCATTACCGCCGAAGCGGACAAGCGTGGTATCTGGGTCATACAGATGTTCTACAACATCATCGTGTCCAAACCTTTTGCCGAATACCATCATATCAAAACTCAGGACAGGGAACGTCCCATCATTCCGCTGATCGCAGACTATACACGCAAATCAATTGCCGCGTTTGTTGAGAAATACCCCAACACAGGCCTGATGGTCTGCCTGGGCGAAGCCATGGAGGGCGTTGGCAAAGACGATATCGAATGGTTCACCAAAACCATTATCCCCGGCGTACAGGACGGACTTAAAGCGCTTGGCAAAAAAGAAGAGCCGCCGATCGTTTTACGTGCCCACGATACTGATGCTCCTGCTGTAATGAAAGCCGCATTGCCGCTGTACAGCAACTTATATACCGAGGCCAAATTCAACGGCGAGGCGCTGACTACACCCCGTCCGCGCGGCGCCTGGGCAGCATTGCACCAAACACTCAGTCGCCTGGGCAGCGTACAGATAGAGAATGTGCACATACTCGCCAACCTGGAACCTTTCCGCTACGGATCGCCGGATTTTATCCGCCAGTCCGTAACGGGTATGCACGAGGTAATGGGCGGCAACGGGCTGCATCTGTACCCGCAGGCATCGTACTGGGACTGGCCCTATACGGCAGACAGTGTGAAAGGCAAACGCCTGTGGCAGATTGAACGCGACTGGATCTGGTACGGCGCCTGGAGCCGCTATGCCTGGAAGGCAAAACGCGACAGTCTCGGGGAAAATGCCTACTGGAGCAAGAAACTGGCGGCAAGGTTCGGATGCAGCGAACGCGAAGGAAAAAACATACTCGCGGCCTATGAACAGTCTGGTGAGATAGCGCCGAAACTGCTCAGGCGCTTTGGCATCACAGACGGCAACCGGCAAACCCTTACACTGGGTATGCTGATGACCCAACTGATCAACCCTTACCGGTACGGTCTGTTCACCCTGCTGTACGAGAGCGAAAGTCCCGAAGGGGAAATGCTTACCGACTATGCCGAAAAAGAATGGAAGAAACAACCGCATAACGGCGAAACGCCAGCGCGGGTGATCCATGAAGTGAAACAACATGCCGACAAAGCAGTGGCGGCGATAGAACGCGCGGCGACAGGGATAACCGCCGGCAAAGCGGAATTTGGAAGATTGAAAAACGATATGTACTGTTACCGTGCGCTGGCCTATCATTATGCTTTCAAGGCCGAAGCGGCGTTGCATGTGCTGCGGTATAAATATTCAGCCGATGTGAAAGACCTGGAAGCAGCGATGCCCCTGCTGGAACAAAGTGTGCGCGAATACCGGTTGCTTGCCCGTCTTACAAAAGACAGCTACCGTTACGCCAACAGCATGCAGACGCAGCAGCGGAAGATACCCATTCGCGGATCCAACGGAACGTTCAAGCACTGGACTGAAGTGCTGGTGCCGATGGAAGAGGAACTGCGGCATTTCAGGCATAAGATCGATTCGCTCAAAAACGATCGCAGCGATGAAACTGCGCGAAAGGTGCGGTTCAGGGAAGCGGCCATTAGCCTCGGAAAAACAACTGCTGAATGGTATACGCTCGACAGTGCTGCGCCATGCACGCTGGACAGGGATTACCATATCCGCAATCTTGTCCCTGAGCTGAAAGGACTGCAGGCATTGCGGTTGTCGTTCAGGGAACAGTTACAATCGGGTACAGAACTCAGGTTTTCTGCCAGGGAGCCGGTGAAAATACTGGTGGGTTATTTCAACCCGAAAAGAGCGGCATTTGCAAAAGATACCGTGTACCTTAAACCGCCCGAACTCGAAACCAATGCCGGCGCCAACAATTACGGGCAGGCCGAAGTGAAGATTGCTAACGCCTTGGTGATACCGGGACTGCCACCGGTGAACGTTCACAGCTACAGTTTTCCGGCAGGCGACCAGGTGCTGAAACTGCCGAAGGGATTCTGTATCGTACTGGGCGTTGTTGCAGAAAGCCAGCCGATCGTTCCTTATGATGCAGGTTTAACGGAGAGCGGTATCAAACGCGAGATCGACTGGTTATTTGAATAACAAGATGAAGAAACCTCAGATAATATACCTGTTGCTGCTGCTCATGCAGTTGCTGTACAGCCGGCTGCCCGCACAGGAACTGAAACTATGGTACCAGCGTCCCGCAGCAACCTGGACCGAGGCATTGCCCATAGGCAACGGCCGTATAGGCGCTATGTTATTCGGCGGCGTGCAGGAGGATCGCATACAGTTCAACGAAGAAACACTGTGGACAGGCGCGCCACGTTCTCATAGCAGACCTGGCGCCTGGAAATACCTCGATACCATCCGCCATTTGTTGTTCGCGGGCGACCAGCGCTCCGCGGAGGCATTGGCGGAGAAAAATTTTATGGGCCTAAAAAGCAGTGAAGGGAAAAAAGAAGCCTGGACCCGGGACATGCTGTCGCTGAAAGGCCTGCACGGAGACCCATCCGCCGCGCATTTTGACGACGGGCAGTGGAAAACCATGCAGGTGCCTGCCTACGATGGCTGGGAGAGTGTGGGTTTTGAAGGTCTCGACGGCGCGGTTTGGCTGCGGACCTATTTTGAACTGCCGGCATCATGGCTGGGTAAAGACCTGGTGCTCGACCTGAACCGCATCCGCGATTACGACCGCAGTTATGTGAACGGCAAACCGGTGGGGGAACAGGAAAACAACGAAGCAAGAAAATACCGCATACCCGCAGGCCAACTGCATGCCGGTCGCAACAGCATTGCCATACAGGTACTGAACTATTCCGATAAAGGAGGTATTACCGGGTATAAAGACACAACAAGGCATATCGGTGTTTATCCCTTTGGCAGCGAACAGGAAAAGCTATCACTCAACGGTGCGTGGAAATACCTGGTGCAGGATGATGAATCTCCGCCTACAGCCGTTTACCAGGCCAGCTACCAGCCTTTTGGCGACCTGCTGCTGCGTTTTCAGCACACAGGTGCCGTTACCCGTTACAGGCGTGAACTGGATCTGCATACGGCGATTGCCAGCACGGCCTACACGGCAGACGGTGTAGATTTCACGCGCAGCTACCTGGTGAGCCAGCCCAGCCAGACGCTCGCCGTTAACCTGTCGGCCTCCCGCAAAAACAGCATCAGCTTCGAAGCGGAGCTGAACAGTCCGCATAAAAACTTCCGTGTCACAAAAACCGGCGACAATACCATCGCACTTTCAGTGCAGGTGAGGAATGGCGCGCTGCGGGGCGAAAGCTACCTGCTTATCCGGCTCAGGGGCGGCAGTCTTTCTGTGGCCGGTAACAGGCTGGTCGTGCGCGGGGCCGATGAGGCAACACTGTATTTGACGGCTGCAACCAACTACCAGAATTTCCAGTCTGTAAAAGCCGATCCTGCCGCAGCCTGCAGGCAGGCGTTGCAAAACCTGTCAGGAAAAACATACGAAAGCATCAGGGCCGCGCATATTGCCGAGTACAGAAAATATTTCAACACGTTTTCACTTGATCTCGGAAAAAGCGGCTATGAGCAGCTGCCCACCGACCAGCGTCTTGCGCAGTTTGCGGGCACCGGCGATCCCTCTTTTGTTGCCTTGTACCTGCAGTACGGGCGATACCTGCTGATCGCTTCTTCAAGACCCGGAACCCGTCCTGCCAACCTGCAGGGTATCTGGAATGAATTGCTTACGCCGCCCTGGGGCAGCAAGTATACCACCAATATCAACCTCGAGATGAATTACTGGCCCGCAGAGCCGCTCAATCTTTCACCCATGCACGAGCCGCTGTTTCAGATGATCGGAGAACTTGCGGCCACCGGAAAACAGACAGCCCTCGATCATTACAACGCCCCGGGATGGGTGCTGCACCATAACACCGATCTCTGGAGGGGAACGGCGCCGATCAATGCGGCCAACCACGGTATATGGGTTACCGGCGGAGCATGGCTCTGTCAGCACCTGTGGGAACATTACCTGTATACCCAGGACCGGCAATTTCTGCGGAACAAAGCGTACCCGCTGATGCGTGACTGTGCGCGGTTCTTTAACGCATTCCTGGTAAAAGATCCGGCAACGGGATGGCTGATCAGCACACCTTCTAATTCGCCGGAGCAGGGAGGACTTGTGGCAGGCCCTGCGATGGACCACCAGATCATACGCGCGCTGTTTGGAAATGTGATTGCCGCGGGCAGCATACTCAACAGTGATGCGGTTTTTCGCGATACGCTGCAGAAAAATCTGGCGCAGCTGGCACCCGACCAGGTGGGCCGCTACGGCCAGTTGCAGGAATGGCTGCGCGATGTGGACGACACCACCAACAAGCACCGGCATATATCGCATCTCTGGGCCGTGTACCCAGGTAAGGAAATCAACTGGGACGAGACACCGCAACTCATGAACGCCGCCCGCCGGTCTTTACGCTACCGCGGCGATGCCGCCACCGGTTGGAGTCTTGGCTGGAAGATCAACTGCTGGGCGCGTTTTAAAGACGGCGATCACGCCTTCCGCATGATACAGATGCTTATAAGCCCCGCCAAAGGAGGCGCCGGCAGTTACCCCAACCTGTTTGATGCACACCCGCCGTTCCAGATCGACGGCAATTTTGGCGGCGCCGCAGGTATCGGCGAACTGCTTGTGCAGAGCCATACAAAATACATTGACCTGCTGCCCGCGCTGCCGGAGGCGCTGCCCTATGGTAAACTGAAAGGTATCTGCGCGCGCGGCGGATTCGTGATCGATATGGATTGGGATAAGAACAAGCTGCAGAAGATAACCGTTACCTCACTGGCAGGACAGCCGCTATTGCTGCGCTACCGCGATAAAGTGACAGAGATCGCTACCGTAAAAAACGGTCGCTACCAATTCAACGCATTGCTTGAACCGGTAAAACAAATAACTGCTGACAATTAGCAGCATACCATTATGAAAAAATACGGCAGTTATATCGCAATCCTTTGCCTGTTTACCCAGGTAGCCGCGCAGGAAGGATTGTCTGTTGACAACCTCCGCTGCGAATACCGTAAAAACCCGGTAGGGGTAGAGCTGAGCGCACCGGCGCTGAGTTGGGAGTTGCTGTCTTCTATGCGCAATACCCGCCAGGCTGCTTACCGAATACAAGTGGCGGAAGATTCCCTGTCATTGACAAAGGGAGAGGCCGGCAGCTGGGATACACAAAAACAAACAGGCAATACCTCGCTGCAGGTAGGGTACGGCGGAAAAAAACTGGTGCCCGCAAAAAAATATTTCTGGAGAGTGATGGTATGGGACAACAGGGGCCGCCATTCTGCCTGGAGCAAACCGGCTGCCTGGCAGATGGGATTGCCGCAGCGCAGCGACTGGCGCCATGCGCAATGGATCGCATACGACATCATTGCCGATACAGCCATCATTGCGCCGCATATACACCTCAACGGTAAAAAATCGTGGGGGGGCAGACGTAACACACTTCCGATGTTCCGTAAAACCTTTGCAGTGGAGAAAAGACTGAAAAGAGCCACGGCATTTATCTGCGGACTCGGGCATTTTGAACTGTATGTGAATGGCCGTAAAACAGGTGATCATTTTCTTGACCCCGGCTGGACCAATTACGCCAAACATGCGCAGTATGTTGGGTTTGATATCACCGACCAGGTAAAAAAAGGCAGTAACGCCATCGGCGTAATGCTGGGCAATGGGTTTTATTATATTCCCGGCCAGCGGTACAGGAAAATGACGGGCGCTTACGGGCTTCCCAAAATGATACTGCGCACGGTCATTGAATACGAAGACGGTTCTGCGGAAGACATCGTATCGGATCAAAGCTGGCAAACAGCGCCTTCACCCATTATTTTTTCCAGTATCTACGGAGGAGAGGATTACGACGCCACGCTTGAGCAGCAAGGATGGAATACGGCAGCCTTCTCTGCGCAAGCGTGGAAACCCGCTGTCGTTACCAGTGGCCCGCCGGTGCTGGAAGCGCAGATGGCCGAACCGGTGAAACTGCTGCAACATTTTTTGCCGGTACAGCAAAAATCACTGGACAGCCACACTTCGGTATACGATCTTGGGCAGAATTTTTCCGGTATTCCGCGCATTACGGTCAGCGGCCGCCGCGGAGACACGGTGCGCATACGCCCGGCAGAACTGCTTACCGCCGATGGCAGGGCCAACCAGAAAGCCACGGGGTCCCCGTCTTATTATACCTATGTGTTAAAAGGCGACGGCGCAGAGCAATGGCAGCCGCGTTTCAGTTATTACGGTTTCCGTTACCTGCAGGCAGAATGCATTGCAGCAGACAGCAACGGACAATTACCAAAACTGCTTGCGCTGGAAGGATGGCATATGCGTAACGCCGCAGATTCGGTTAGTTCGTTTTCCTGTTCCAGTGAACTGTTTAACAGAACGCATTCACTGATCAACTGGGCCATCAAAAGCAATATGGTAAGCGTGTTCACTGATTGTCCGCACCGCGAAAAACTGGGCTGGCTCGAGGAAACGCATCTTATGGGCGCTTCGGTGCAGTACAATTACGATATCGCCGCACTTTGCCGGAAAGTGATCCGGGATATGATGCAGGCACAATACCCCAACGGGAAGATCCCCGAAATAGCGCCGGAGTTTACCGTGTTCACACCACCCTTTGACGAATCACCCGAATGGGGCAGCGCGGCGATTATTCTGCCCTGGTATTACTACCAATGGTACGGCGATCGCCGCATACTGGCCGAAGCCTACGATATGATGAAGCGCTACCTCGGTTACCTGCAGGGCAGATCAAGTGAGCATATTGTTTCGCATGGACTGGGCGACTGGTTCGATATCGGTCCCAAACCCTCGGGATTTTCACAAATGACCAGGATGGGGATCACTGCCACCGCCATGTATTATTATGATATCACCATCCTCGCAAAAGTGGCGGGGCTGCTTCGCAAGGATGCCGACGCTGCGGCGTACAACCGGCTGGCAGGCGAGGTACGACAGGCATTCAACAAAACATTTTTCGACCCGGTAAAACAACAATACGATTCTGCGAGCCAGACGGCCAATGCCATGGCGCTTTTTATGGAACTGGCAGAACCGCAGCAAAGAGACCAGGCGGTGAAAGCCCTGGTACGGGATATCCGCAGCCGCAACAACGCGCTCACCGCCGGTGATGTGGGGTATCGCTATGTATTGAAAGCGCTGGAAGCAGCAGGAAAGAACGATGTGGTTTTTGATATGAACAGCCGGTACGATGTGCCCGGCTATGGCTTCCAGTTGCAGCACGGCGCCACCGCGCTCACCGAAAGCTGGCAGGCATATGAATCCGTATCCAATAACCATTTTATGCTTGGGCACCTGATGGAGTGGCTGTATGCAGCCGTTGCAGGCATACGGCAGGCGCCGCAATCTGCGGGCTGGAAACAAATAGAGATACGACCCGAAGCAGTGGGCGATCTGCAGTTTGCCACGGCAACATTTCATTCGCCTTACGGGTTGATCGGAAGCGCATGGAAAAAAACGGCAGACGGCTTTGCGCTGCAGGTTACCATACCTGCCAATACCACCGCAGCGGTATACCTGCCGGCAAATAAAAATTCGGTGATAAAGGAAGGCGCTGTCAGCAGGCGTTTTCGCTATACCAACGGCAGGGCCCTGGTAACAATAGGATCGGGGACCTATCATTTTACAGTAAACAACTAACGGCATGAAAGCATGGATATGTGAACAGCCTGGTGTATTCAGGTACGACGTAAAGGAAATACCCATGGCGCAAAAGGGAAACGCCCTTCTCAGGATCAGGCGCATCGGTATCTGCGGTACAGACCTGCATGCATTTGAAGGCACACAGCCTTTTTTTTCTTACCCGAGAATACTCGGCCACGAACTGGCAGCCGAGATAGCGGCGATTGACGGCGGCGGAACATTTGCGGTTGGCGACAGGGTTACCTTCATCCCGTATTTTCATTGCGGTCATTGCATTGCCTGCCGCAACGGGCTTACCAATTGCTGTACCGATATCAAAGTATTCGGTGTGCATATCGACGGGGGTATGCAGGAATTTGTTTCGGTGCCGGTGCAGTATCTGGTGCAGGGCGGTGACATGGCATTTGATGAACTGGCGCTTGTGGAGCCGCTGGCCATCGGCGCACATGGTATCCGCAGGGCCGGCGTAAAAGCAGGCGAACTGGTGGCGGTGATAGGCGCCGGGCCCATCGGTCTGGGCGTAATGGAGTTTGCACGCATCTCGGGCGCACAGGTGATCGCCATCGATGTAAACGAGAGACGGCTGCAGTTCTGCAGGGAGCGGTTGCAGGTGGTGCATACCATCAATCCATCGGCAACCGATACGCTCGAAGCCTTGCAGACAATCACCGGCGGCGATATGCCCGCAGTGGTGATCGATGCCACGGGCAACCTGAATGCCATCAACCAGGGCTTTCGCTACCTGGCGCATGGCGGGCGGTATGTGCTGGTGGGACTGCAGAAAGCGGAGATAGCGTTCAGTCACCCCGAATTCCATAAACGCGAGGCAACCCTGATGAGCAGCCGCAATGCAACACGCGAGGATTTCGATCATGTGCTGGCCTGTATGCGTAACAGGCAGATCGATCCGGCCACTTATATTACGCACTGTGTGCAGTTCAGCGAGATCGGCAGCCGGTTTGAAAGCTGGCTGAACCCCGCCTCGGGTGTGATCAAGGCCATGGCACTGATCGATTAATTTTTCGATGATATGATGACACGATATAGTTGGTACCTGTTTTTTCTGCTGCTGTCACTTGGCGCCGGCGCGCAACCCCGTACCGTGCTTGGGTTTAACAGCGACTGGAAATTTCAACTGGGTGATGACAGCGCGATGGCCGGCCCCGGTTACAACGATACCCGCTGGCGCAGGCTTGTATTGCCGCACGACTGGAGTATTGAATCGGATTTCAGCAAGGCATACCCCGCAACAAACCAGGGCGGTGCGCTGCCCGGCGGTATCGGCTGGTACCGAAAAAGTTTTGTTCTTCCGCAGTCGGCAAACGGCAGGCAGGTATCGATCGAGTTCGACGGCGTTTATCGCAACAGCGAAGTGTGGATCAACGGCATCCTTCTGGGCAAACGCCCCAATGGCTATCTCTCTTTCGCCTACGATCTGACGCCCTACCTCAAACCGGCGCCCGGGGAAAACACCCTTGCGGTGAGGGTGGACAACAGTGCGCAGCCCAATTCAAGATGGTACAGCGGCTCGGGCATTTACCGCAGCGTACAGCTGGTGATCACGGGTAAAACATTTGTGGAAAGAGGCGGCAGTTATATCACCACACCCGCGGTTAGCGCGCAGCAGGCAACGGTACATATTGAAACAACCATCAAAACCATTGATACAGGAAAACAACAGGTATCGGTCGTTCATTCAATATACGATCCCGCAGGACGGTTGGTAAAAAGAGGCAGGAACATACCGGTGACGGCAGCAGGTCTTACGGCTACCGAACAACTGTTGCTGCACCAGCCACTGCGCTGGCATACAGACCGGCCGGCGCTGTACCGTCTCAAAACACAGGTATTTCGCAGTGCGAAGCTGGTGGATGAAACGCTAACCAGTTTTGGTATACGCAGCTTTCGTTTCGATCCCGCAAAGGGTTTTTTCCTGAACGGTCAGCCGCAGAAGATAAAGGGGGTGTGTATGCACCACGATCTGGGCATACTTGGCGCAGCATTCAATGAGGCGGCGGCGCAGCGGCAGCTAAGGCTGCTGAAAGCCATGGGTTGCAACGCTATCCGCACGGCGCATAACCCACCCGCTTCCGAATGGCTTGACCTCTGTGACCGTATGGGTTTTCTGGTAATGGACGAAGCGTTTGATATGTGGCAGAAACGAAAAAATAAATTCGACTACCACCTCGATTTTAAAGAATGGGCTACGCGGGATATTGCCGAAATGGTGCTGCGCGACCGTAACCATCCTTCCGTATTCTCCTGGAGCATTGGCAACGAAATACGCGAACAGTTCGACAGCTCGGGCATTGCCCTTGCCAGAGATCTTGCTGCTGCCGTAAAGCGGCTCGATACGACAAGACCTGTTGTATCGGCGCTCACCGAAACCGATCCGGGGAAGAATTTTATCTACCGCTCCGGCGCGCTGGATCTGCTGGGGTTTAATTACAAGCTCTACGATTATGCCACGCTGCCCGGCAAATTCCCAGGGCAGAACATCATCGCCGCCGAAACTGTATCGGCGCTTGCCACGCGCGGCGTATACGATCAGCCTTCAGACAGTATGCGTGTATGGCCGCCGGATGCCAAACCTTTTACCGCAGGCAAGGCCGATATGACCGTTTCTGCCTACGACCACGTATATGCCTACTGGGGCGCCACGCACGAGCAGTCGCTGATCGCCGCCAACCGCTATCCTTTTATCAGCGGCAGTTTTGTCTGGAGCGGCTTCGATTTCCTGGGCGAACCGGTTCCCTATGCGTGGCCCGCGCGAAGTGCGTACTACGGCATAATCGACCTGGCAGGTTTTCCCAAAGATGTCTATTACCTGTACCAGAGTCAATGGACACGTACACCCGTACTGCATATTTTTCCGCACTGGAACTGGCAGCCCGGACAGATGGTAGATGTATGGGCCTATTACAACCAGGCAGACGAAGTGGAATTATTCCTAAACGGCAGATCGCTGGGCAAACAGCATACTACGCCTGGGAAGCTGCATGTTATGTGGCGGGTGCCTTTTGAACCCGGCACATTGAAAGCGGTATCGAGGAAAGCAGGGAAGACCGTGCTGGTAAAAGAAATCAGCACCGCGGGCCGCCCGGCACGCATTGAGCTGGCAGCGGATAAAATCTACAAACCGCGCGATGGCAACAACCTGGTATATATCACCGCACGCATTACAGACAGCAGCGGCAATACGGTGCCCGGCGCAGACAATACCATCCGCTTTTCGGTGACAGGCGATGCCAGGATTGCCGGCAGCGACAACGGCTACCAGGCCGATAGCAGCTCCCTGCAGAAACCGGTGCGAAAAGCCTGGAAAGGACTGGTGCTGGCATTGGTGCGCATTACCGGAAAAAAGGGAAATAGTACATTAACGGCAACCAGCCCCGGATTGCCGATCGCTTACATAACCCTGAAAGCAAATAGGTGACAGCAGATTTACGCAATCGTTCCCGGAGCAAAGGGTTTTTGCAAATAGTAAAATAGTACATCTTTATAATCAAACCTTACATTGTTGCCCCTATAGTGCCTGTGTATCTTTAGCGTGATCATCGATATTCCTATGGGAACAGATGAATCATCTCCGATCAAAACGCAATTCGATGAAAAGGTTATTGCTTGCCGGCCTCCGTCCGAATACTGTTGGTTATGCCCGAGGGGTTGCCTTCCGCCTGGCGGGGATACTTTTTTATTTTATCGCCGCACAACCCGCTGCAAATTGCCAGTCGCCCGGCGACAGGCAGGCCGAATTCCGTAAAGTACTGACGGAGCGCTCATCCAAAATCATACAGACACTTTCCATCCCGGATTCTGCCAGCTACAAAGCGGTACTGGCCGCAGTGGTGGAGCAGTATGTGCAGTTGAACCATATTCACGACGGCTATAAAGCGATCGCCGATTCGGTGAAAAAAAATGCCGGCGCAGCCGAAGACAGGGATGCCGCGCTGAAACAGGCGGCATCCGAAAAAACGGCAAGACTGCAGCAGCTGCATGCAGCGTTCCTGGCGCAGTTAAAAACGAAACTTTCAGACGAACAGATAGAAAAGATCAAAGACGGGATGACCTACCGCGTACTGCCTGTTACCTGGAGCGCCTATATGGATATGCTGCCGGCGCTTACCGAAGAACAGAAGAAAAAAATGTACGGATGGCTCACCGAAGCAAGGGAGATAGCGATGGATGAAGGGTCTTCCGAAAAAAAACACGAAGTGTTCGGAAAATACAAAGGACGCATTAATAATTACCTGTCGGCCGCCGGCTATGATATGAAAAAGGAAGGGGAAGAATGGCAGAAGCGGATCAGGGAAAGGGAAGCGGCCAAAAAAGGCCAGTCCGGCAATGCGCCGCTATAACTGTTTTTTAAACTACACACATATGAACCGAAATCGACTTGCTGCCAAATGGGGTGTACTGTTGCTGCTTTTGTGCGCCCATTTTCTCTCCGTTGCCCAGGAGAGAACCGTCACCGGTAAAGTGACGGATCAACAAACGGGTAAACCCATGGAAGGGGTCAATATCCGCATCAAAAACACAAAGAACGCCACCATTACCAACGACAAAGGCGAGTTCTCCGTTAAAGTGCCCTCAAGTGAATCGGTGATCTCCGTTACCTACGTAGGTTATATGGTTTATGAGACCAAAGTAGGCAACGGTGCCTCGCTGCGTATTGAAATGACCAATGCAGACAAGCCGCTGGAAGATGTGATCATCGTAGGATACGGCACCCAGAAAAGAAGTCACCTCACAGGCTCCGTAGGAACAGTGGATATGAAATCGATACAGGATGTGCCCGTTGGTAACTTATCGGAAGCGCTTAAAGGACAGATCGTAGGCGTAGGTGTATCGGGCGGATTCTCCCGTCCCGGCGAACCCGCCAGCATCACGATCCGTAACCCGATCTATTTTTCCAAAGACGGCGGTTCCAAAGAGCCCCTGTATGTGATCGACGATATCATCCGCACAAAACTGGATTTTGACCTGCTGGATGCCACCGAAGTGGAGAACATCACCGTATTGAAAGATGCGGCGGCGGCCATTTACGGTATCCTCGGTTCCAACGGTGTGATCATGATCAAAACCCGCCGTGGTAAAGTGGGGGCATCCACCATCAATTACAACGCGTCATACGGCGTTTCCGACGCACCGGTTATGCCCAAGATGATGAACGGATACCAGCAGGCGGTATACCTTAATAACTACAACGCTGGTTCCAAGAACTGGGATACCACGGCTACGGCTGCCCTGGCCGCTTATTATACCCAGGATGAACTGGACTATTTCAAAACACATAACTATAACTGGCTGCAGCAGGCATGGCATGCATCGCATGAAATGCGCCAGACCCTCAATATCTCCGGCGGTTCTGACAAAGCCACCTATTTTGCCGGCTTCACCTACAACGAGCAGAACAGCAATTTTGACGGTCTTGGTTACAAACGGTATTCTTTCCGCGCAAGCAGCGATATCAAACTGACAACGGGTCTGAAACTTGGTCTTGCGCTGAGCGGCAACCTTTCCGATAAAAAGAACACCTTCAATAAACAGGGTAACGAAAGCCTCGATAACGACTGGCGTACGCTGGTAGGTGAGTCGCAGTTCAACCCACCGTTTGTGAACGGCCTGCCCATCCTGATACCGGGCGCGGGCACCAGTTCCAATATCAATACCTACCATTATTTTGCCGTGCATAACCTGGACAACTATACCAGCTCTTATAATACCGGTCTTAATTTCCAGGGACAGCTGTCTTACGAAGTTCCGTTTATCAAGGGACTGAGAGCCGCTGTGAATTACAACAAGAACATCGCCAATTCATGGGGCAAGCAATACGGTACCAAGTACGATGTGTACCAGTTTAACACCCTTGGCAACCACGGGCATATCCTCGATACTTCGGTGGTGAGATCGTATACCTGGAGCAATGGCGACCGGGTAAGGCTTAACCCCACCATGGCCCGTAACTACCAGGTGAATGCAACCATTAACTACGACCGCAGTTTCGGCCAGCACCAGATTGCCGTCTTGCTCGGATACGAGCAGAGCGAATCGTTTGCAGACGGTGTGGCCGGACAGGTAGACGGTGTGGTGGCCGGCGGTCTGGATAACCAGAATTTTGCAACCGGTAACCAGGCCTCCAATGAAACCATTTCCGAGGGAGGACGTCTTGCCTACATAGGCAGGCTGAATTACAACTACGCCAACAAATACCTGGTGGAAGTACAGTTCAGGGCCGATGCAAGCATCAATTTTGCACCCGAGAACAGGTGGGGTTATTTCCCTTCCGTATCCGGAGGATGGGTGCTGTCTGAAGAAAGTTTTTTCAAAAGACTGTTTCCAAAAGTGAACTACTTCAAGATCCGCGGATCGGTGGGCTGGCTTGGACTGGACGCCACCAAACCTTACCAGTGGCTGAGAAGCTATACGATACAGACCGGTAAAGCCGCTGTGTTTGGCAGCAATACCGACAGGGGACTGGCCGTAGTAAGCAATGTTGACCTGGCCAACCGTGCCGTGCACTGGGATAACGTTGATAAATACAATGCCGGTATCGACGCGCGTTTCCTGAACGGAAGACTGGGTGTTTCCATAGACGGATTCATCGACAGGCGTTCGAATATGTTATCCAACCTCACTTCCGCGCCTTCCATACTGATAGGTACGGCCATACCTTCAGAGAATTTCGGCAGGGCCAATACATTCGGTTACGAGATTTCGGCAAACTGGAAAGACAGGATCAGCCGCGACTGGAGCTATAACGTCACAGCCAACTTCAGCTGGAACGATAATAAGGTACTGGTAACCGATGTGGCCAAAGGCAATATCGGCACCTACCTGGATCCTACCGGCAGATCAAGCGATCTGGGCTTCCTTGGCTACCGCAGCCTCGGTATCTTCAGAACCCAGGCCGATGTGGATGCATTTTTATCCAAGAACCCGGGCTATACCATCTTTGGCCAGGCACCTAAACCCGGTATGCTTTATTTCCAGGATATCCGCGGACCGCAGGATCCGGCTACCGGCTTATACGGCGCGCCAGATGGTATTATTACCACGGTTGACCAAGACTACCTGAAACCGAAAGCGGAGAACCATTATGGCCTCGGCATCAACTGGGGACTGGCTTACAAATCGCTTTCGCTGAACGTGGTGATGGGAATGAGCTGGGGTGGCATCGGTTCGGTTGAGGGGCCGGCAAGGAAAGTGGGTAATGCCTATTCCAACAGACCTGCATTCTGGTCTGATCACTGGACGCCTACCAATACAGGTGCAGCATACCCATCGCCGTTTTACACAGGCACCTATGATGTGGCCACCGATTTCTGGTGGAGAAGTTCCTTCTCATTCAGGGTAACCACGCTGAACCTGGCCTATACGCTTCCGCAGCAGGTGCTGAGGAAACTGGGCATGAACAGCGGAAGGTTGTACCTGACAGCGATCAATCCGTTCAACTTCTTTAACCCCTACGATTACAAAGACAACGCCAACGGATCATACGATGTGTTCCCGCAGTTAAGGTCTGTAAGCATGGGATTAAACGTGAACTTCTAATTCTAAAGTCAATCAACAATGAAAACGATACACATATTTTGCGCGGTTGCAGGATTGTCGGTGTTGGGAGCCTGTCAGAAAGTGCTTGACAAAACCGATCTCTCCAAACTGGAACCTACCATGGTATTTTCCGATTCAACCCTGGTACGTCTCAACCTGGATAATATCTATGATAACAATCTTCCTTTGTGGGGCGGACAGAACACCAGCAGTTCGCTCAGCGGTGTGCAGTCGCAGCTGTCGGAAGAAGGGCAGTCGTCCGGTAACAAGATCATGGAAGGCACACTGAGCTACGGCACGGATGAGCCGAAAGATTTTGGTACCACGCTCAACTCGAACAATACCCAACCCAATACCAACTGGGGTAAAATAAGACAGCTGAACAGTTTTATCAGTTCTATGGAAAAAAGCCCCCTGTCGGCCGCCTTCCGCACAAGGGCGATCGCAGAAGCAAGATTTTTCCGGGCCTTCCGTTACTGGGACATTGTGCGGATCTATGGCGGCGTACCCATAGTGCTGAAAGCGCTTGAAGGCGTAGGAACGGCCGCACGCGACTCTGCGCTGCTGCCCAGAAATAAAACTTCCGAATGTTTTGCACAGATAGCTGCCGATCTTGATTTTGCCATCGCCAACCTTCCCGCCAAATGGAGCAACAGCGATTGGGGTAAGATCACAAAAGGCGCCGCCGCGGCTTTCAAAGGCAGGGTATTGTTGTACTGGGCCAGTCCCATGTTTAACCCCAACGACCTGGCAGCACGCTGGCAGGCCGCTTACGACGCCAACCTGCAGGCCAAAAGCCTGCTCGACGCAGGCGGATATGGTCTGAATGCCTCGTATAAAACCATGTGGTTTACAGAACTGAATAACCCCGAGGCAGTAATGGTAACCAGTTACAATACCTCCACCGCAGACCAGACCAAGAAAAACAATAGCTGGGACAAATCCTGCCGCCCTTCGTACATGAACGGCAGCGGTTCCAACCTGCCCACCTGGGAACTGGTGCGCTCATACCCGATGAAAGACGGAAAAATGCCGGGCGATGCCACGGGCTCGTTCCAGTACTACGATTCACTGTTTTACAAGAACAGGGATCCCCGTTTCGACGCCACCATCGCCTATAATGGCTGCTCATGGGCTTTGGACGGTGATGTGAACAACAAACTGTGGACGTACTACGAAACCTCCACCAAATCCACCGAATCTTCCGCTACCAATACCGGTTTTTATTGCCGCAAAGCGGTGTCTGAAGGAACCTTTACATTCGGCGATCCGCAGTACAGCGGTACAGACTGGATGGAGATCCGTTATGCCGAAGTGCTGCTCAACCTTGCGGAAAGTGCGGTGGGCATCGGCAAAACATCGGCTACCGATGAGGGCTACAGCGGTTTGATAGCCGTAAGAAAAAGAGCCGGTATTACAAGCGGCACCGGTAGTCTCTACGGACTTGCAGCTGGTATGAACCGCGCCCAGCTGTTTGATGCGATACTGCTCGAAAGAAAGATCGAATTCGCTTTCGAAGGCAAACGTTTCTGGGACCTGTACCGGTGGAAAAGAATGTCGGACCTGAACGGATGGTACCGCAACAGACTGCGTATCGTACTCAAAACAGGCGGTACCGTACCAACGGCCACTGCGCTGAAAGATGCATCCGGCAGCAGCTACCGCAACACACAGAACCTGGATAACATGATGGCCAACTATTTTACAACGATCCGGAATAATAACCACGACAACACCAATTCCACTACCAAGCTGGATACCAACCCCATCAATTTCCTGTCGACCTATTATTTCTTCCCGATACCGTTGCTTGCCATCACCAATAATCCTAAACTTGTTCAGAACAATAACTGGAGCGGTGGTTTTGATCCGTTACAGTAAAGCAAACCGTATATCGTAAAACAGAAGTAATCATGCAGGCAAAGAGAATTTTACTGGTGGCAGTGATGGGCGTATGCGCCACGCTGGAAGCGGCAGCGCAATACCCGGAGATACCGGCTGCTGTGCAGAAATCGGCTGACTCGCTGTTGAAGGCGGCCCGGAAACACTCCGATTCCGCCTGGAATCTGGCATACCCCATCATTCGTGAAGAAGCCAGAAAAGGAAAGCCGTTTGTGCCCTGGGCAACCCGTTTCGACGATCTGCCGCAGGCTTCCATACCGGCGTTCCCGGGTGCTGAAGGCGGTGGCAAATACAGCTTCGGTGGCAGGGGCGGCAAAGTGCTGGTGGTAACCAACCTGAATGACGACGGCCCCGGAAGCTTCCGCTGGGCCTGCGAACAGGGCGGCGCCAGGATCGTGGTGTTCAATATAGCCGGCATCATCCGCATCAAAACACCCGTGATCATCCGGGCGCCTTATATCACCATTGCGGGACAAACCGCTCCGGGCGACGGTGTGTGCCTGGCTGGCGAAAGCGTATGGGTGGATACCCATGATGTGATCGTGCGCTATATGCGCTTCCGCCGCGGCGAAACCTGGGTGGGCAGAAGAGACGATGCCATCGGCGGCAACCCCGTGGGCAATATCATCATCGATCACGTGTCTGCCACCTGGGGACTGGATGAGAACATGAGCATGTACCGGCATATGTACAACGACAGTACCGGTTCGCAGGAGCTAAAACTCGGAACGGTGAACATCACCATCCAGAATTCCATTTTCGGTGAAGCGCTTGATACCTGGAACCATGCATTCGGCAGCACGCTGGGAGGCGAGAACTGTACGTTTATGCGTAATCTATGGGCCAACAACGCGGGCCGCAATCCCTCTGTTGGCTGGAACGGCGTATTCAATTTCGTGAACAATGTGGTGTTCAACTGGGTGCACCGTTCGATCGACGGCGGTGATTACAGGGCGCAGTTCAATATCATCAACAATTATTTCAAACCCGGTCCCGCCACACCAAAGAACACGGTAGGACACCGCATACTCAAACCCGAGAGCGGCAGGAGTAAGCTCAAACACCATGAATACGGACGCGCCTATGTGAACGGTAATATCATGGAGGGCTATCCCGAGATCACCCGCGATAACTGGAACGGCGGCGTACAGGTGGAAGAACTCCCCAATACCGGCGAATACACGGCCGAAATAAAATGGAACAAACCCCTGCCCATGCCGGCCCTTACCATTACCGATGCCGAAACGGCAAGACAGTATGTGCTGGCCAATGCAGGCGCTACACTACCCAAAAGAGATGCAGTAGACAGCCGGATAGTGGAGCAGGTAAGAACAGGTAAGATCGTTTTTGATCCCGGTGTTCCGCTGCCGACCGCGCAGTTCAAACACCGCCGTTTGCCGATCGATTCGTATAAAACCGGTATCATCACCGATCCGGTGCAGGTAGGCGGCTATCCCGTGTATGCCGGTACACCGTATAAAGACAGCGATAACGACGGTATGCCCGATGCCTGGGAACTGAAGCATAAACTGAATCCCAACGACCCGGCAGACGCCGCCAGGATCACCGCCAGCGGCTACAGCAATATTGAATTGTATCTTGACAGTGTGGTTGACATCAAAAATGTAAGACCGGTTGGTACGGCCAGGAAATAACAACTATACCAACTGTTGTACTTTTAATGATCATTAAAACCGGCACCCCTTGCTGTGGTAACGAAACGTTTATACAGGATTATCGTTGGTTGTATATGGTTGCTCTTTTCTCAACAGCCTTTATCTGCGCAAAAGCAGGTAAGGGCTGTTCTTCCTTTGTCTTATGAAAAAGGCCGTCTTGTGTATGCGCCCGACTCGGCCGGCAACCGTATTCCCGATTTCTCCTATTGCGGTTATAAGGCGTCGGAAGAAGCGATACCGGTTGTGCCGATAAAAATTTCCGTGACCGCCAGAAAAGGCGATGCCACCGCCCGCATACAAAGCGCAATTGATTTTGTAAGCGCCTTGCCCATGGATGCAAACGGTTTTCGCGGCGCCGTTTTGCTGCTGCCGGGTACGCACGAAGTATATGGCCAGCTCAGGATCAGCGTCTCCGGCGTGGTACTGCGGGGCGGCGGGGTTGGTACAAAAGGCACTGTTCTTCTCGGTGCGGGAACAGACCGCGCCACACTGCTGCGCATAGCAGGGTATGCGGATAAAAAAACAGCAACCGAAAACAGGATAAGCAGCGCTTATGTACCGGTTGGCGCTATGTCGTTTCAGTTGGATAATGCCGCTGCTTACCGCTCCGGTGACCGCATCACCATCCGCCGGCCGTCTACCGCAAACTGGATCAGGGCACTCGGCTGCGATCATTTCGGCGGCGGCATCACCGCACTCGGCTGGAAGCCAGGCGAGCTCGATCTCCATTTCGACAGAACCGTTACAGCCGTAAACGGCCGCACGCTTACGATAGATGCACCCCTTACAACCGCACTGGATACCACCTATGGCGGAGGATATGTTGCCGGCTACCAATGGAACGGCCGCATGTTCAATAGCGGCGTTGAGAACCTGCAGATGGTATCGGCCTTTGCCGCCGGCAATCCCAAAGACGAAGCCCATCGCTGGATGGCCATTACCATAGAGAACGCTGCCGATATATGGGTTCGACAAATGCAGTTCCGGCATTTTGCGGGATCCGCCGTAATGATACTGGAAACGGCAAAACGGGTTACGGTAGAAGACTGCCTGTCCCTGCAACCTGTTTCCGAACTGGGCGGCGAAAGAAGAAACAGTTTTTACACCGCCGGCCAGCAAACACTGTTTCAGCGCTGTGCGGCTTTTGATGGCATGCACGATTTTGCCACGGGTTACTGCACACCCGGCCCCAACGCATTCGTACAGTGCGAGTCCAACCTGCCGCACCATTTCAGCGGCGCCATCGACAGCTGGTCCTCGGGTATTTTATTCGATATCGTGAATGTGGACGGCGAAGCATTGCGTTTTGGTAACAGGGGGCAGGATGGTCAGGGCGCGGGCTGGTCGGCAGCCAACAGCGTATTCTGGAACTGCAGCGCGGCACGCATAGACTGCTACAGACCGCCTACGGCCCAGAACTGGTCGTTCGGAAGCTGGAGCCAGTTTGCCGGCGACGGCTACTGGGGCGAATCCAATAATTCCATCAACCCCCGCAGTCTTTTTTACGCGCAGCTTGCAGAACGGCTTTCTGTCAATACCGACCAGCGCGCGCAACTGATAAAACTGGAGACCGAGGCCAGCAGCAGTCCTTCCGCCGAGCAGGCCGCAGCACTTACCCGGCAGGCATACCAGCCAAGAATATTGTTACAGAACTGGATAGCGGATGCTGCGCAACGGCAGCCTTTGCCGGTTGATGCAGCAGGCATCCCTTCTGTAGATGCACTCCCTGTGCAACCTTCAGCACCGCCCGCGGCAGCGCCCGCGCTGCAGCTGCAGAACGGATGGCTGGTGCGTGGCAACCTGGTGCAGACCGGCAGGCGGGCGGATATACCCTGGTGGACCGGCGGCATACACGGGAAAGACCTCGAGAATGCAAAACCGGCCATCACCCGTTTTGTACCGGGGCGTACGGGCAGGGGATTTACAGACGACCTGCAGGAAGTGACCGACAATATGCTGCGCACAAACACCGTCGGCATAGAACAACATTATGGCCTCTGGTATGAGCGCAGACGCGATGACCACGAACGCATCCGTAGAATGGACGGCGATGTATGGGCCCCTTTTTATGAACTGCCTTTTGCGCGGTCGGGAAAAGAAACGGCCTGGGATGGACTGAGCAAATACGATCTCACCAAATACAATACCTGGTACTGGAGCCGTATGAAACAGTTTGCCGATATCGCAGACCGGAAAGGGCTGCTGCTCCTGCACCAGCAGTATTTTCAGCACAACATCATCGAAGCAGGCGCGCACTATGCGGATTTTCCATGGCGCACGGCAAACAACATCAACCGGGTGGGTTTTCCGGAACCGGTGAATTATGCAGGTGATAAGCGCATCTTTATGGCGGAGCAGTTTTACGATACCACGGTTGCGGTACGAAACAAACTTCACCGGCAATATATCTGGCAATGCCTCAACAATTTCAAAGACAATAACGGCGTCATACAACTGATAGGGGAAGAGTTTACCGGTCCGCTGCATTTTGTACAGTTCTGGGTGGATGCCGTACGCGGCTGGGAGCAGGCCAACCGCAAAAAACAGTGGATAGCGCTCAGCACCACAAAAGACGTACAGGATGCGATCCTTGCAGACCGGCAACGGGCCGCAGTCATCGATATCATCGATATCCGTTACTGGCATTACCAGTCCGACGGAACACCCTATGCGCCTGCCGGCGGGCAAAACCTGGCGCCACGCCAGCATGCACGGCTGCTGAAACCCAAACGCAGTTCGTTTGAACAGGTATACCGGGCGGTAAAGGAATACAGAACACAATATCCCGCCAAGGCGGTTATGTATTCTGCGGAAGGCAGCGAGCAGTTTGGCTGGGCCGTACTGATGGCAGGAGGTTCCCTGCCGGTATTGCCTGCATCGGTTGATAAAGAACTGCTGCGCGCGGCAGCGGGTATGCAGCCCGCGCAAAACATCGGTGCCTGTGTACTCGCCAACGGGCAGGCATTGCTGGCATATACCGGTGGCGACAGACAACTGCAGCTTGATCTGCGGGGTTACCAGGGTCAGCTGCAGGGCAAATACATCAGTCTTGCCACCGGCAGACCGCTGCAGGAAGGCTTTGTGGTTACCGGAGGCACAACCGTTACGCTTGCCATTCCGCAGGAGGCAGGCATGGTATGGCTGACAAAATAATTCAGTGTCAAACAGCGGAACAGCGCCGCACATAAAAAGAGAATACCGCATGAAAATATTGGCTACGATCCTGTTGTTCGCCTGCAGCGTATCTGCACAAAGACCGGCCGCGCTGCCGCTGTTGCGCGTATCGGCGGACAAACATTTTTTTGAGACCGGTAAAGGAGCACCTTTTTTCTGGCTGGGCGATACCGGCTGGCTGCTGTTTACCAAATGCAGCCGCGAGGAGGCCGTGCAATACCTGGAGACACGCAGGCAACAGGGGTTTAATGTCATACAGGTAATGGTATTGCACCAGCTGCGCGCAAAAAATGCATACGGCGATTCGGCGCTTGTCAACGGCGATATCGCAGCACCGCGTGCGGTGCCCGGAAGCGATTTTACAAAGAAAGCGCAGTACGACTACTGGGATCATATCGCCTATATCATTGATGAAGCCGCTGCAAGGGGCATCTACCTGGCACTGGTGCCGGTATGGGGCGGCAATATAAAAGAAGGACATGTAACCACACAGCAGGCAGAAACCTATGCCAGGTTTTTGGCAACGCGGTTCGGGAATAAGAACAACATTATCTGGCTTAACGGCGGCGATATCAAAGGAACGGATGGCTACGATGTATGGAATACCATCGGCAGCACCATCCGGAAATACGATGCCAGGCACCTGATCGGTTTTCATCCCCGCGGGCGGTATTCTTCTTCCGAATGGTTTCAGCAGCAGCCCTGGCTTGATTTCAACATGGCCCAGAGCGGGCACCGCACCTATGCGCAGGATACAAGCAGCCAGGAAAAAAATCATTTCGGCGAAGACAACTGGCGGTATATCCGCCGGGACTATGCACTGCAACCCACGCGGCCTGTGCTGGACGGCGAGCCGTCTTATGAAAATATTCCGCATGGACTGCATGACAGCCTGCAGCCGCGGTGGACAGCTGCCGACCTGCGCAGGTATGCTTACTGGAGTGTGCTCTCCGGAGGTGCAGGGTTTACCTATGGCGAGAACGCCGTAATGCAGTTTCACCGAAAGGGCGATACAGATGGCAACTACGGCGTTACCACCACCTGGAAGGAATCCGTTGCCGCACCCGGCGCGTGGCAGATGCAATACCTGAAGAAACTCCTGCTTGGCAGATCCTATTTCGATCGCAAACCGGCGCAGGAACTGCTGGTCGATAACTCCGAAAACAGGTACCGGTACCTTGTTGCCGCAAAAGGAAACAGCTATGCACTGGTGTACACCTATACCGGGCGCAGCTTCAGACTGAACATGCAGCAACTGGGTTTTACAGCCCGCAAAGCGGCATGGTACCGGCCGGCCGGCGGCAGCATGACCGCTATCCCTGTCTTTGCAAAAAAAGGGATAACCGAATTTGATCCGCCGGGCAAAGAAGCCGATGGTAACGACTGGGTACTTGTTCTCGAAAAATAACATCGATTGAAAAAGACACGCTTACTGCTATACTCCGTTATCTTACTGGCCGGCTGTTCGGGCAGGGCCTTTCTGTTCACTTCCTTTCATGAACCGGCCACCGATGGACTGCGTATGCTGTACAGCTACGACGGTTACCGCTGGCGTGATTTCGATACGGTATTCCTGCGCCCGCATACCGGCGGCCGGCAGGTGCTGCGCGATCCCTCTATGGTGCAGGGACCCGACGGTGTTTTTCACCTGGTATGGACCAGCAGCTGGCGCGGCGACAAAGGCTTCGGATATGCATCTTCAAAAGACCTGCTGCACTGGAGCGAACAACGCCTTATACCTGTAATGCAGCACGAGCCAACTACCGTAAATGTATGGGCGCCCGAATTGTTTTACGACGACGAAGCCGGCCGGTACATCATCGTATGGGCAAGCTGTATTCCCGGGCGTTTTGCAAAAGGTATGGAGGCAGACAGCAATAACCACCGCCTGTATGCTGCCACCACCAGGGACTTTACCACTTTCACCGATACGCGTCTGTTTCTCGATCCGGGCTTCAGCGTGATCGATGCGGTGATCGTAAAAAGAAAACGGAACGATTATGTGCTGGTGCTGAAAGACAATACCCGCCAGGAACGCAACATCAAAGTGGCATTCGGCGATTCGCCGCTGGGTCCCTGGAACCGGGTGTCGAAACCGTTTACGGATACGTTCACCGAAGGGCCTTCGGTGGTGAAACTGCGCAACGAATGGCTGATCTATTATGATGCATACCGCAAAAAAACCTACGAAGCCGTGGCAACCGGGGATTTCAACCGGTTCAATGCAGTGAATGATAAAATATCCGTTCCCGAAGGACATAAACACGGAACCATCGTGCCGGTGAAGCGAAAAACGATCCGGAATCTGCTGAAAGCCATACAACAGTGACATGAAATATTTAGTACCGCTAATAACAGGTGTATGCTGTGTATCCAGTGCAATTGTATTGGCGCAGGATACCGTTCACTATACCGGAAAACAGCTGGTGAATATAGACTACCATCATGGCCGGCTGTCGCCCGCCATCGGTGTGCACAATATCCAGACATTCCGCGCCAACCGCGGGGATACGGGTGTGGCTTCCTGGACCTACAACCACGCGCCGATGCTGGCCTGCTGGAACAAACAGTTTTACCTCGAATACCTGAGCAACCCCGTGGGCGAGCATGTGCCGCCGGGCCGCACCCTGCTGCAACGCTCCACAGACGGCTATCACTGGACGCAGCCCGAAGTGATCTTTCCGCCTTACAAGGTGCCGGATGGGTTTGTAAAAAAAGGAAGGACCGATACGGCCAAGAATGCATACGCCGTGATGCACCAGCGCATCGGTTTTTACACATCTGCCGGTAACCGGTTATTTGCGCTGGGTTTTTACGGCGTGGTGCTCGGCGCCAAAGATGATCCCAACGACGGCAACGGCATCGGCAGGGTGATCAGGGAGATCAAAAAAGACGGTGCATTCGGACCGATCTATTTCCTGCGCTACAACCATGCTTTCAGCGAAAAAAATACCGACTATCCTTTTTACCGTTCATCGCCCGACAGGGATTTTGTACAGGCCTGCGAAACGCTGCTGCACACGCCACTGCTGATGCTGCAAACCGTGGAGGAAGCAGACAAAGACGACCCGCTGGTTCCGTTACAGAAAGATCACAAAGCCTTCAACTACTACCATCTTGCCGATGGCAGGGTGGTGGGTCTCTGGAAATATGCATTGACCAGCATCAGCAAAGACCAGGGCAAAACCTGGCAGTACCCGCCGCTGCGCGCGCCGGGCTTTGTCAATGCCAATGCCAAGATATGGGGGCAGCGCACCAGCGATGGCAGGTATGCAACCGTATACAACCCTTCCGAATTCCGCTGGCCGTTGGCGGTCAGTGTTAGTCCGAACGGGCTCGGCTACCAGAACCTATTATTGGTTAACGGCGAGATCAGTTCCATGCGGTACGGCGGCGCGTATAAAAGTTACGGACCGCAATACGTTCGCGGCATACAGGAAATGGATGGCAAGCCTGCCGACGGGAACCTATGGGTTAGCTACAGCATGAATAAGGAAGATATCTGGATAAGTAAGATACCGGTACCGGTCAAAGAAAAAGCCAGCGGAGAGGCCAACGATGTATTCGACAGGATGACCGGGGGAAATGAGCTCGCGGAATGGAATATCTTCAGTCCGCTCTGGTGCCGCACATCGATAGAGCAATACCAGGGCAAAAAAGTGCTGGCCCTCCGCGACAGCGATCCCTTCGATTATGCCAAAGCGGAAAGGGTGTTCCCCGCCGCAGGCAAACGAACACTCGAGGTAACGCTTACACCCGTGCAGGACAGCCATGGCCGGTTGGAAATAGAATGGCAGGATGCAAACGGAACGCCCTGTCTGCGCCTGATGCTCGATTCCGCCGGTAACCTGCTGACAAAACAGGGCTACCGCAACAAGAGCCTGGGTAAATACCGGGCAGGTGAAACGCTGGTGATACGTATTGAACTGAACACCGCCTCGAGAATGTATACGGTTACTGTCAACAATGGCAAACCATCGCTCAACCTCTGTTTTGCGCCGGTAACCAGCGTGGAAAGACTGGTATTCAGAACGGGCGGGGTGCGCCATTTTCCCGACGCGGAAACGCCCACCGACCAGGACTACGACCTGCCCGGTGCAGACCGCCGCGAAAAAGAAGCACTGTATTATATTCATGCAGTAAAAACCATCGGGCAATAACAGGATGAAAGCTATAATCCGGATATTTCTTTTGCTTTGTGCCGCATTGCCGCGGGTGCATGCGCAGGGCAGGAGCATGGTGCTGCGGGCAGAGCAGTTCAGGCATTATGCGGACTATTTTAACGGGATGGAAGACGAGAATATCGTGCAGGCCATTCCCAATGCAAAGGCCTGGAACTGGATGAAAGAAAACATACCCCTCTTCGAATGCCCGCAACAGAATTTTGAAGAGATCTATTATTACCGCTGGTGGACATTGCGCAAACATATCCGGAAAACCGAACAGGGCTTTGCTTTCACCGAGTTCCTGGTGCCACGCAGTTATGCGGATAAATACAACCTGATCTCCAGCGCGCTGGGCCACCATATATACGAATCAAGATGGCTGCACAACAGCAGGTATATGAACGAGAACCTGCATATCTGGTACCGGGGCAACCAAGGCAAACCGTTGAAAAGACTCCGCTTCTACAGCAGCTGGAACATGGATGCGGTGTATAACCGCTACCTTGTAAACCGCGACAGCAAATTCCTGCTCGGTATGCTGCCCGATATGGAACAGGATTATACCGCATGGGAACAGGAAAAAAAATTACCGGGCGGTCTGTTCTGGCAATACGATGTGCGCGATGCCATGGAAGAAACCATCAGCGGCGGACGGAAAGAGAAAAATGCACGGCCTTCCATCAACAGCTACATGTATGGAAACGCGCGTGCAATGGCGGCGATGGAAAAAATTGCGGGACGGTCGCAGCAGGCGCAGGCATATACCGTAAAGGCAGATACCATCCGGCGTCTGCTGCAGGATAAATTATGGAACACCGGCCAGCAGTTTTTCGAAACACGTAAAGCGGATGGCGATACGCTTGCCAGCGTAAAAGAAGAGATCGGGTTTATTCCCTGGTATTTTAATATGCCCGACAGCAATTACAGCATCGCCTGGAAAAGCCTGGCTGATACCGTTACCTTTCGCGCACCTTATGGCATAACCACCGCCGACAGGAAACACCCCGCTTTTCGTACGCATGGCTGCTGCAAATGCGAATGGGATGGCGCGGTATGGCCTTTCGCAACCTCGCAAACCCTTACTGGCATGGCCAACCTGCTTAACAACTACCGCCAGCAACACGTAACCGACACCGATTATTTTTCCATGCTCGAAACACTTGTCGAATCACAATACCATCGCGGCAGACCCTATGTGGGCGAATACCTCGACGAAACCACCGGCTACTGGCTGAAAGGCGATGAAGAACGCAGCCGGTACTACAACCATTCCACTTTTAATGACCTGGTCATTACCGGTCTGGTGGGACTGCGGCCAAGAGAAGATAATATCCTCGAACTCAACCCGCTGCTGCCTGCCGGTAAATGGAACTGGTTCTGCCTCGACAATGTGCTGTACCATGGAAAGATCATCACCATTATCTGGGACGCAACCGGGCTGAAATACAAAAAAGGCAAAGGCCTTACGGTATGGGCTGATGGAAGGAAGATCGCCGCTGCACCCAAGCTTACCAAACTGACCGGCAGATTATGAAGGGCAACTCTGACATATCCCGTTTTCAGCAACTGTTTTACCGGGCAACCCTTGCCTGCGCTATGCTGTTACTGATGGAATATGCCGGCGCACAGGTTACCGAAAAAATATACCTGTCGGGCACCGGCAGCGATGATGCGGTGCCATGGGATTTTTATTGTACCGGAGGAAAACAGGCCGGCAAATGGACCACCATACCCGTACCGTCCTGCTGGGAACTGCAGGGCTTTGGTAAATACGATTACGGATTTGCCAAAGACAGTGTTCGCGGCAGGGAGCAGGGTATCTACAAACACCGTTTCCGGGCGCCTGCCGCCTGGAAAGGAAAAAAGATCAGCCTCGTGTTCGAAGGCGTGATGACCGACGCGCTCGTAACCCTGAACGGCCGCCCGGCGGGTGCTTTGCACCAGGGTGCTTTTTATGCATTCAAATACGATATCAGTGATGCGCTGCAATACGGCGGCGATAATATACTCGAAGTGACCGTTAGCAAACATTCGGCCAACGAATCTGTGAACGCGGCCGAGCGCAAAGGCGATTTCTGGATTTTCGGTGGAATATTTCGCCCGGTATGGCTGGAACTGTTGCCGCAGCAATCCATTGAACAGGTTAGCATACATGCGCGGTCGAATGGTCTGTTCCAGGCAAAACTCGATATGAATGGCGTGGCCGACAGCGTGTCGGTTTCTTTGTATTCGCAAAAAGGCGCTGCATGGGGCAGGGCGTTTGGCGTTGCCGTAAAAAACAACCGTGCAACGCTGGCAGTAAAAACAGTTTCGCCTTTGTTGTGGAGCCCTGAGTTCCCTAACCTGTACACCGCCTCCTTCACCCTGTTTGCAAAAGGAAAACCGGTGCACCGGGTTTCCAGACGATTCGGTTTCAGATCGGTGGAGGTAAAACCGCGCGATGGCTTGTACGTAAACGGCGTGAAAGTAAAAATGAAAGGTGTGAACCGCCATTCCTTCCGTCCGGAAACAGGCCGCACCATGAGCCACAGGAACAGCATCGAAGACGTGCAGCTGATGAAAGACATGAACATGAATGCCGTACGCATGAGTCATTATCCACCCGACGATCATTTCCTGGATGTATGCGATTCGCTCGGCTTATTCGTGATGGATGAACTCGCGGGCTGGCATGGACATTACGACACACGAACGGGCACACAGTTGCTGCGCGAAATGATCCTGCACGATGTAAACCATCCCAGCATCATCATATGGTCTAACGGAAACGAAGGCGGACATAACCTGGAACTGGATTCGCTTTTTGCCGGTTACGATATACAGCAGCGGCCCGTGGTACATCCCTGGCAGCTGTTCGGCGGTTTCGACACGCAGCATTACCGCGAATACAATTACGGTATCGGCAATTACGAGAACGGTCATGAGATCACCATGCCAACAGAATTTTTGCATGGCCAGTTCGATGGCGGTCATGGCGCCGGTCTCGAAGATTACTGGGAAAAAATGTGGAACGACCCGCTGAGTGCCGGCGGTTTTTTGTGGGACTTTGCCGACAATGCGGTGCTGCGAAAAGACCTGCACGATTCACTGGATACCGATAAATCACGGGCCGCCGACGGCATACTGGGGCCGCATCACGAAAAAGAAGGCAGCTACTATGCCATTAAAGAGATCTGGAACCCAGTGCACCTGCTTCGCAGAGAGATCACCCCGGCATTCGATGGCAGTTTCGAGACAGAGAACCGCTATCATTACACCAACCTGAATCGTTGCCGTTTCAGCTGGCGGCTGAAAGATTTCAGCGCCGCCGGCAAACCCGATAAAACAGGAACGGCCGCAGCGCCTGATGTGCAGCCTTTGGCAAAAGGAAAATTGCATATACCGCTGCCCGCAGACTGGCAACACTACGATGCCTTGTATGTTACGGTGAAAGATGCTTACGAGAACGAACTGTTCACCTATAGCTATCCTGTCAGCAGTCCCGCCGCCATCGCTGCGCGGTTGACCGCTGCGGTGGAAAAAGACCGCATCCTTGTGCAGGAAGGCGACAGCCTGCTGACCGTACAGGTAAAAGACATATCGCTTATACTGAATAAAAAGAACGGGTTGCTGGTATCGGTGCGGAATAAAAAGGGAAAACTTCCCTTCCGCAACGGGCCCGTATTGCAGGATGGCGAAAACAATTTCAGTCGCTTCCGGCATTATATGAAAGGCGAGAACCTGGTATTTGAGTCTGTCTTCGACCAGAAACAGGCTTACAATACGCTGGCCTGGACGGTATATCCTTCGGGCTGGATCAATCTGACACTGCGCTATTTTCCCGGGGCTTATTTTACGGATTTTGCGGGCGTTAATTTCTCATTACCCGAAAGCGATATCCGCGCTGTTCAGTACCTGGGCAATGGCCCTTACCGCGTATGGAAGAACCGGATGAAAGGCGGCAGCTTTGGATGGTGGAATAAAAACCACAACACTTCGGAAACAGGAGAATGGCCCTGGGTTTATCCCGAATTCAAAGGCTATCATTCCCGGTTCTACTACGGTCATTTCCTTACGGCAAACAACCGTTTTACCGTAGCCACCGCAACGGAAGATATGTTTCTGCGGTTGTTTACGCCCGCATGGAAAACGGACCAGTGGCATAATTACGAACCGCTTTTCCCTTCGGGCGATATTTCATTCATGCAGGGCATCAGCTCTATCGGTTCCAAAACGCAGCGCAATGAAACAACGGGTCCCATGGGGGTGAAAAATATTTTTTACGATTACGGCAAAGATCCCTCGCGCGCACTGGAGATCAGCCTGTACTTTAACTTTTCAGCCAAGCAATGAAACGCCGACTTCTGATAACATCGTGTCTGACACTGCTGCTTGCCGGTTATGGCAGAACACAGGTAACCGTTCAGCAGCTCCGCTGCGAGCAACTGGTGAATCCCCTTGGGATCGATGAAAAAGAACCGCGGCTCAGCTGGCAGCTGGCTTCCCCGCAAAGAGGCCTGCTGCAGCAATCTTTTCAGGTGCTTGTTGCCTCCAGCTTAGAAAAACTCAACCGCGGCGAAGGCGATCTCTGGAATTCGGGCAGGATCGATAACGCCGCTTCCATCCATATCGTATACCGCGGAAAACCCCTGCAAAGCAAACAGTCTTGCTACTGGAAAGTACGTGTCTATACAAACAAAGGCGTAACGGGTTGGAGCGCTGCAGCACACTGGTCTATGGGCCTGCTGTTAGCCGCGGACTGGAAAGCCAAATGGATCGGTTACGATAAAACATCCGCATGGGACAGTCTCTCGCAGTGGTCGCGCCTCTCCGCCCGTTATCTCCGAAGGGAGTTCCGCGCAGAACAGGGCATTCGCAAAGCCACCGTTTACATCAGCGGCATGGGTTTGTATGAATTGTACATCAATGGTAAAAAGATCGGCGACCAGGTACTGGCGCCAGCGCCCACCGATTTCAGAAAAGCGGTGCTATACAATACCTATGATGTAACCCGGCAGTTAAGAACGGGCGCCAACGCTGTTGCCGCAGTGCTTGGCAACGGCCGGTTCTTTACCATGCGGCAGCAGTACAAAACACAGAAGCATAACACATTCGGCTACCCCAAGCTGTTGCTGCAGCTGGAGATGGAATACAACGACGGCAGCCGCAAAACCATCCTCAGCGATGAAAGCTGGAAACTGACGGCAGACGGCCCAATCCGCACCAACAATGAATACGACGGCGAAGCATACGATGCCACCCGGGAACTTACGGGATGGAGCAGCGCCGGGTTCAATGATTCCCACTGGCTGAGACCCGAACTGGTTGCCGCGCCGGAGGGAAGACTGGCGGCGCAAATGCAGGAGCCGGTGAAGATCATCCGTCGCCTCAGACCGGTATCCATCAAACAACGCAACGGGAAATACCTGCTGGATATGGGACAGAATTTCTCGGGCTGGCTGCAATTAAAAGTAAGCGGCAAAAAAGGCACCCGCATCCGCCTGCGTTTTGCAGAAAGCCTGCAATCCGGCGGCGAATTGTATGTAGCCAACCTGCGCGATGCCAGGGCCACCGATGTATACACACTCAGCGGCAACGGCACCGAACGCTGGCACCCGGTATTCGTATACCATGGATTCCGGTATGCGGAGATAGAAGGCTGGCCGGGAAAAGCAACGGCGGACGATTTTGAAGGACAGCTGGTTTCGGATGCACTGGCCGATAACGGCAGTTTTGTTTCGTCTGATGAAACCATCAATGCCATTTACCGCAATGCATGGTGGGGCATCGCATCCAACTACAAAGGCATGCCGGTTGACTGCCCGCAGCGCAACGAACGGCAGCCCTGGCTGGGCGACAGGGCACAGGGCGCCTACGGCGAGAGCTTCCTGTTTGGCAATGCCAGTCTCTACGCCAAATGGCTGAACGATATCGAACAGTCGCAAACAGCCGACGGCGCTATTCCCGATGTGGCGCCTGCTTTCTGGAATTATTACAGCGATAATGTTACCTGGCCGGGCACTTACCTGATGGTGGCCGATATGCTGTACCGGCAGTTCGGTGACCAGCGCGCCGTTACCACACATTATGCATCCATGAAAAAATGGATGCGGTATATGCAGGACAGGTATATGAAAGCGTTTATTGTAACCAAAGACAAATACGGCGACTGGTGCGTGCCGCCGGAAAGCCTGGAGCTGATCAGGTCAAAAGACAGCCTGCGCAATACCAGCGGCGAATTGATAGCAACCGCCACCTATTACAGGTTGCTCTCGCTGATGATCCGGTTTGCGGCGTTGAGCAACCGGCAGGAGGATATCCGTTCCTATGAAACCCTGCAGGCAGGAATAAAAGATGCTTTTCAGCGGAAATTTTACCGGCCCGCAAAAAAATATTACGATAACAACACCGTCACCGCCAACCTGCTGCCGCTGTATTTTGGTATCACGCCCGACAGTCTCAAAGAAGCGGTGTTCAACAATATATACAGCAAAATCAGGATCGGCGATAGAATGCATATCAGCACCGGTGTGATAGGCACCCAGTGGCTGATGCGCGGACTCACCGATTATAACCGGTCCGATATCGCGTACACACTGGCTTCCACCAGAACGTATCCCGGATGGGGATATATGGTTGACCAGGGCGCAACAACGATCTGGGAATTGTGGAACGGCAACACCGCCAGTCCGCAGATGAATTCGCAGAACCATGTGATGCTGCTCGGCGACCTGCTGATCTGGCTGTACGAGCGCGTGGCGGGCATCCGTTCGGATGATACGGCCACTGCTTTCCGCAGGATCATTATGAAACCGGAACGGATAGACGGTCTGCAGTTTGTACGCGCATCGCACCGGTCGCCCTACGGTCTCATCACAAGTGCATGGAAAAGAACCGCCGGCAGGTTTGAATGGCAGGTAAGCATTCCCGCCAATACATCGGCAACCATCCATATACCCGCCACATCGCTGGAAGAAATCACCGAAAACGGCCAACCGGTTACCGCGGTGCCGGGTATCCGTTTCCTGCAGCGCGACGGCGGTAACATGGTATTTGCCATCGGTTCGGGAACCTATTCTTTTGTATCTGCGTTACCGTTCAGGAGCGGCATTGTGGAAGACCGCTTTATCTTCAAAGAAGCGCCGTTTCCGGAAAGTCATGCAGCCACGATTGCGTCAACGCCCACCGGCCTGGTGGCAGGCTGGTTCGGCGGCACCAAGGAAGGGAACAGGGATGTTTGCATCTGGACAAGCCGGCTGCAGGCGGGCAGCTGGACAAAACCGCAGCTTGCCGCCGATGGCATCATGAACGATTCGCTGCGGTATCCCTGCTATAACCCCGTGCTTTTTTACGCACCCGATAAAGAATTGCTGCTGTTCTATAAGATCGGACCCAATGTGGCGGGCTGGACAGGATGGATGAAACGTTCCAAAGACAACGGTCTTACCTGGAGCGACCGCGAACCGCTGCCCCCGGGTTTTCTCGGGCCTGTCAAGAACAAACCTTTGTATATAAACGGTCAACTGGTATGTCCTTCCAGCACCGAACAGAACGGCTGGAAAGTGCATATGGAAATGACGCCCGATTTTGGAAAGACATGGACAAAAACCGCCGACCTGAACGACGGTAAACAGGTAAGCGCCATCCAGCCCAGCCTGCTTACCTATGCGGATGGCAGCTGGCAGGTACTTTGCAGGAGCAGGAACCGCACCATAAACCAGGCATGGAGCCGTAACGGCGGCAAAACATGGGAACCCATGACGGCCACCGAGCTGCCGAACAACAACTCGGGCACCGACGCCGTTACGCTGATGGATGGCAGGCAGCTGCTGGTATACAATCATGTAAAGCCACCGTCTGCGGCCGCCAACGGCAAAGGCGCACGCACCCCGCTGAATGTGGCGATATCGAAAGACGGTATTCACTGGGATGCCGTGCTTACACTCGAAGAATCGCCGGTGAACCAGTACTCGTATCCATCCGTTATCCAAACGGCCGACGGCATGGTGCACATCGTATATACCTGGCGCAGGGAAAGGATCAAATATGTCAGCATTGACCCTTCAAAACTGAAAGGAAAAGCAATTGTCAGCGGGGCATGGCCGGGCTGGCAGTATGCAACCGGAAAACCCTCGGACGATTAAAACCGAATACACATGAGACGCTTGAAAGGAGATACCCCAGGTGCCGGTTTACGGCGGATAAAAAAATGCGTAAGGCTTCTGCTGGTGATGTTTGTGGTGCACGGCAGCGCCGGCGCACAGCTGAACAGCGATAACCAGTACGCCAGACCGCTGAAAGAAGTGCTGGCGGAGATACAGCAGAAATATGGTGTTGCCATACGTTATGCAGACAGTATGGTGGTGAATAAATGGGTGAAATATGCCAGCTGGCGTTACCGCACCGATGTGGACCAGACACTGGACAATATCCTGACGCCGCTCGATATGAAAGCCAGGAAGGAACAGGAAAAAAAATACAAGCTCGGCTATTACGAGTACTACCGCTGGAATGTGCAGGAAGGCTGGGCCGAACTTGACCGCATTGCTTCACAGTACAAAACACTGGCGCAATGGGAGCGCCGCAAAAACGAACTGAAACCCTGTTTGCGCAAAGCGCTGCAGCTGACTTACCTGCCCGCCCTGCCGGCCGCAGCGCCCATCCGTACCGAAAAAAGAACCTACGACGGGTATACGGTGGAAAACCTCGCGCTCGAGATACTGCCGGGTGTATGGATCAACGGCTCTTTGTACAAACCCGCCGTGTATACCGGACGCATACCGGTGATACTGAACCCCGACGGACATTGGGAAAAACAGCGTTACCGCGCCGATTGCCAGTACCGCTGCGCCGCACTTGCAAAAATGGGCGCGATGGCATTCAGCTACGACCTGTTTGCCTGGGGTGAATCGCAGCTGCAGTTCAGGCTGGAAGACCATCGCCGCAGCCTGGCCATGACCATACAGGCACTGGGCAGCATCCGCCTGCTGGATTACCTGCTTTCTTTACCCGATGCAGATACAAGTCGCGTAGCAATAACCGGTGGCTCCGGTGCCGGCAGCCATGCCGTGCTGATGACCGCACTGGATGACCGCATCAAGGCGAGCGCACCGGTGGTGTCGCTCTCTTCTTATTTCTATGGAGGATGTCCCTGCGAGAGCGGTATGGACATTCATGCCTGCGGCGGAAGAACAGATAATGTGGAACTTGCTGCCATGGCTGCGCCAAGACCGCAGCTGGTGGTGAGCGATGGGGGAGACTGGACAGACAGGATGCCCGAACACGATTTTCCCTACCTGCAAAAAATGTATGGCTGGTATGGGAAAAAAGACAATATCAGCAATGTGCACCTGCCGCAGGAAAAACACGATTTCGGCATCAGCAAACGCAGCGCCGTATACCGCTTTATGGCAGCGCACCTGCGGCTGAACCTGGGAGCCATCAGCGACAGCCGCGGTACTATCAACGAGACATCGATCACCATAGAACCCGAGAAGAACCTGTATGTATTCGGCGATAAGGGAGAACGACTTCCGGCTCATGCCATCCATGGTTTTGATAAACTTGAGAAACTGTTTGCCGCCGAGGTACGGAAAGCCGCGCCGCCGCAGCGTTACCGGGTGGGATTGATCGACCTGATGCTGCTGAAGCGGCAGAAACCCGGCGCCATCACCCTGGCCGCACAACTGGGAGCCGACGGGATAGAAGTGGATATGGGCGGCCTCGGCAACCGGGTGAGCTTCGATAACCAGTTGCTGACGGATTCGGTGCGTGCAAAATTCCTGCAGCTGGCAAAAGACAATGGCGTGGAGATATTCTCGCTTGCCATGACGGGCTATTATGCACAGTCTTTCTGCAACAGAACCGAATACATCCAGAGCATCAAAGACTGTCTGAGTGCCATGCGGCTGATGCAGGTGAAGACGGCCTTCCTGCCGCTGGGCGTGCAATGCGATCTTGTCAAAAACCCGGAGGTGCGGGACTCTGTTGTAGCCCGACTGAAACTGGCCGGCGGTATGGCCGCCGCCGCAGGTGTGGTGATCGGTATAGAAACCTCGCTCGAAGCAAAGGAGGAAGTAAAACTGCTGCGCGAGATCGGCTCGCCGGCGATCAGGATCTATTTTAATTTTTCCAATCCCCTCAAAGCCGGAAGAGATTTAACAGAGGAGCTGAAAATATTGGGCAAAGACCGTATCTGCATGATACACGCCACCAACAAAGACAGCGTTTGGCTCGAAAACGATCCCCAGCTTGACCTGTACAAAGTAAAACAAACACTCGACGAAATGAGCTGGAGCGGATGGCTGGTGATAGAACGCAGCCGCGATGCAAAACGCCCTACCGATACCAAATACAATTACGGCGCCAATACCGCTTACCTGAAACGGGTTTTCCAGGAATAGGAAAATCCTCCATCTTTTTGAGCAATACGGCCATCTTTGGGCCTTGCCCCGTTGGTATATTTAAGGGCTGGTTTTTATTGACCGGTCATCCCGTGCCAACGCTATGAAACGATTGCTTATCTGCTTTTTCCTGTTGCCGATGCTGTTGCCCGTAACCAGTCGCGCAGCAGATATATACGTAGCGCCCGCAGGCGCCGATCACAACAACGGCACAAAGGAAAAACCATTGGCCACCGTAGCCGCAGCCCTGCGAAAAGCAAGGGAACTGCGCCGCCTGAACACCCTGGCTCCGGGAGAAGATATCCATATCATTCTGAACACCGGCATGTATCCGTTAACCCGGCCATTGACACTGCGCCCCGAAGACGGAGGCAGTGCCCTTACTTTTATCGAAGCCGCGCCCGGCGCGCAACCCGTACTCAGCGGCGGCGTAGCCATCCGGGGATGGAAGAAAGCGATACACACACCTGCCGGTCTGCCCGCAGGTGCCAAAGGGCAGGTATGGGTGGCAGCGACCCCCGAAACAAATGGCAGAACGATCGCGTTCAGGCAACTGTGGGTGAACAATGTAAAAGCCATACGCGCCCGCTCTGTCAACGGCGAAAGAATGGAGCGTATCCTTGGCTGGAATAAAAAAGAACAGACCTGTATCATACCCACACCCGCCTTTTCTTTGCTGCAGCAGACAACAGGCATCGAAATGTTTATTCACCAGTGGTGGGCCATAGCCGTATTGCGTGTACGCAAAATGGAGATGATGGGCGACAGTACGCGGCTTTTCTTTGAGCAGCCCGAAAGCGCACTGCAGAGCGAACATCCCTGGCCCGCTCCCTGGTTGTCGAAAGAAACCGGCAACTCCGCTTTTTTTCTCTCCAATGCCCCGCAGTTCCTCGATGAACCCGGCGAATGGTATGCAGACGAGGCCGGAAAAAAAATATACTACTGGCCGCGCAAAGGCGAGGAAATGACAGATGCCGAGGCCGTGGTTCCCGCGCTGGAAACACTGGTGCAGGTACAGGGCACTATCGACAAACCCGTTTCCAATATTGTTTTCAGAGGTATCTCCTTCCGGCATACCGGCTGGTTGCGGCCGTCTGAAAAAGGACATATACCTCACCAGGCCGGTATGTTCATGACAGATGGCTATGCGCTGAAACCCGCCGGCACACCTGCTAATCCGCGTCTCGATAACCAGGCATGGATAGGAAGACCTGCCGCCGCCGTGGATATCTCCTATGCCGATAAAACCGTTTTTGAGGATTGCCGTTTCGAGCATATGGCAGCCACCGCGCTGGATTATCACAGAGCCGTGCACGGTAACAGGGTATCGGGCTGTCTGTTTAAAGACATAGGCGGTACGGCTGTACTGGCCGGTGTTTTTGCAGAAGAAGGGCGCGAAATTCATACCCTGTACAAGCCTGCCGATGAGAGAGAAGTTTGCGACAGCATGCAGATCACCAATAACCTCATCACCGATGCGGCCAACGAAGACTGGAGCTGTGTGGGCATCGGCGCCGGCCATACCCGCAATACGCTTATTGCACACAACGAAATAGAAAACCTGGCCAACACCGGCATCAGTATGGGATGGGGCTGGAACCCAACACCCGGCGTTATGCAGAACAACCGTATTATCGCCAACAGGATACACCATTATGGCCGGCACAATTACGATTGCGGCGGTATTTACACGCTCAGCGCACAACCCGGTTCGGTGATCGCCGGCAACTATGTAGACAGTATCTGCAGGGCGCCCTACGCCCACCTGCCCTCGCACTGGTTTTACCTGTACACAGACGAAGGCAGTTCGGGTATCACCGTCAGGGATAACTGGACACCCTCGCAGAAATATTTACAGAACGCCAACGGACCCGGTAACGAATGGCGTAATAACGGTCCGCAGGTGGATCCGCGCATCAGGGACAGCGCCGGTCTGCAACCACGCTACGGGCGGCTGCTGGCAGAACGAACGGCGGCACAGGCAAAACTGCCGGTGACCGAAGAGCACAATGAACTGATAGAACTGGTGGCGCCGCCCGGCGCCGGATGGGATGCAACGCAGCTGAAGCAATGGCTGTTTCAAAACCACATGGATACTACCGTATACGGATGGCGCAACCATTATGTGGTCTTCAGTAAAATGGCCGATGCACTGTCGGTGCAGAATAAACTGAAAAAACAATTTGCCGGCGCGGAGGTAAAAGTATACCACGATCTGTTCTATACATTCAGCAGAAAAACAAACTGTGCAGATACGGCCACCGCAAAGGAATGGGATCATGTATTGCTGACGGCAAACCTGGTTGGCAACCAGCGCCTGCAGCAGCAATACCTGGAAGCGCATGCCACGCAGTTCCTGAAATGGCCTGAAGTGGGACAGGGGTTCTGCCGTGCAGGTTTTCAGCAACTGCAGCTGTTCCGGAATGGCAGGCAGCTGATGCTGGTAATCAGTATTCCGAAAGACGCGGATTTTGAAAAACTGAATCCGAAAACCACAGAAAACAATCCGCGGATGCAGGAATGGAACCGGCTGATGCAACAATACCAGGAAGGCATTGCCGGAACGGAGAAAAACGAAACATGGGTGTTCTTACAAAAAATAAAATCATGAATTCATCAGGTGTATTGGTGATCGGTATACTCGGACTGGGCGAGGGGCGCAGTACGATGTCGGCCGCATTGCAGAGCGAAAAGATCAGGCTGAAAACCATCTGCGACAGCAACGAAGAACTCTGCCGGCAACGTTGCCTCGAATTCCGGTTCGACAGCTATACCACCGACTACCAGCACCTGCTCAACGACCCCGAAATAGATGCGATAGCCATTTACACACCTGATCACCTGCACGCCGAACATGTGAAACGGGCATTGCAGCACAACAAACACGTGGTCTGCACCAAGCCTTTCATCGACGATCTTTCGGAAGCGGAAGAATTGTTGCGGATACAGCGTCAATCGGGCTGCCGTGTATTTGTGGGACAGAGTTCCCGTTTCTTCGAGCCGATGAAACGGCAACGCCAGGATTATGAGGCCGGGCTGATCGGGGAACTGATCACCATCGAAGCGTATTACCATGCTGATCACCGCTGGTTTCTGCAAAAGGGCTGGAGCCTGCGGTCTTCTTTCAAATGGTTGTACGGCGGGTTAAGTCACCCGGCAGATTTTATCCGCTGGTATATGCCGGATATTGAAGAAGTGATGGGGTATGGTATGCTCAGCAGCAATGGCAAAAAAGGCGGTCTGCAGAACCACGACACCATGCATTTTATCTTTCGTTCGGCAGAAGGAAGGATAGCCCGCGTCAGCGGTTGCTATACCGGTCCTGTGCAGCCGGTAACGCGCGACAGCGAAATGAGCTGCATACTCCGGGGCACCGAAGGCTGCAGCCAGGGCGATTATATGGACCTGCGCTATGCCATTACCGATAAAACAGGTGAGGAGAGGATCATTACCTGGGAACACAAACTCAAACACTATTTCCGTTTTGAAGGCAAGAGCCACCATGCGGGCGAGTACCAGAATTACCTGGAATATTTTGCGGCATCCATCGAACAGGGATTCTCCGCCTATCCCGATCTCGAAGAAGGCATCGGCACCATTGCCCTGCTACAGGCTATGGACACCAGTCTGCAGACCGGGCAGCCCGTCAGGGTCGGGGATATCTTACACCGGTACGGTCTCGGTCACCTGAATAAAGCAAAACAACCATGAACGGTATCCTCTCGCGGTTGCAAACCATCGATTACCTGATCGTGACGGCGTACCTGCTGGTATTGCTGTTCATAGGATATAAAGCCAGTTTCGGAAAAAAGAAAACCGATGAGACCCTGTTTCTTGCAGGCAAATCGCTTAACTGGCACAGCATCGGTTTTAATATGTGGGGAACCAATGTAGGCCCTTCCATGCTGCTGGCTTTTGCCAGTATCGGTTATAGCACCGGCATCGTAGCGGGCAATTTTGAATGGTATGCATTTGTTTTTTTATTCCTGCTGGCTATCGTATTTGCGCCGCGCTACCTGGCCGCAAAAGTTACCACCATGCCGGAATACATGGGGCAACGCTACGGCGATGATACCCGGAACATACTGGCGTATTATGCACTGATCAAAATACTCATCTCCTGGCTCTCGCTCGGGTTGTTTGCCGGCGGGTTCCTGGTGCGCCAGATATTGGGTATTCCCATGTGGCAGTCGGTGATCGTACTGGTGTTGTTTGCGGGGCTGTTTGCATTTGCGGGCGGACTCAGGGCCATTGCGCGGGTCAATGTATTCCAGATGATTTTACTGATCGCGGTGTCGCTGATGCTATCGGTTATCGGCATTCACAAAGTGGGTGGTATCTCCGCGCTGTTTCACCGGGCTCCTGAAGGTTACTGGAACCTGGTACATACTGCCTCTGATAAAGCGTATCCCTGGCCCGCCCTGCTGCTGGGTTATCCCGTGGCGGCCGTGGCTTTTTTCTGCACCGACCAGGCCATGGTGCAGTCTGTATTGGGTGCGCGTAACCTGGAGCAGGGACAGCTGGGTGTGAATTTCATAGGATGGTTGAAAATATTATCACTTCCGTTATTCATCATACCGGGTATTGTTTGTTATGAACTGTTTCCGCAGCTCAGCGATCCCAACGAAGCCTATATGACGCTGGTGACGAATTTATTTCCTGCGGGTCTGAACGGACTGGTGATCGTGGTGCTGATTGCCGTACTGGTAGGCACTATCGGGTCTTCACTGAATGCACTCAGCACGGTATTCACCACCGATCTGTATGTGAAGAAGATCAACCCGGCCGCCACCAACCGCCAGGTGATCAGGGTAGGCCGCATCACCGTATTGGCCGGCTGCGTGTTTGCCGTGTTCATGGCTGTGGCCATCGACAGCATCAGGGGATTGAACCTCTTCGATGTGTTCCAGGCGGTACTCGGTTTTATTGCGCCGCCACTGTCTGTTGTGTTCCTGCTTGCCGTATTCTGGAAACGCACCAGCCGCCGGGCGGTGAATTTTACCTTGTCCTGGGGCTCGGGCATCAGTTTGCTGATAGGGGTGTTGTACCTGTGGGTGTTCCCCGCAAAAACATACCCCGCCTGGCCGCATTACCTGTTGTTATCGTTTTACATTTTTGCATTGCTCTGCCTGCTGGCCGTATTGATATCGGTCACCGACCCGCAGCCCGTTACCGCCACCGCCGTGGGTACAGCACCGCTGCCGCGGCCTTCCAAAAAAGTACGGCGTGTATGGATAGCACTGGCCATCGTGATGCTGGCATTGTATATTTTCTTTAACGGATTCTAATTGCCCCAACATGCGAAAACAGAGAACCTACCTGGTTATTGTACTGCTGGTCCTTATGCCCTGCCAGACATTGCTGGCACAGCGCGCCACCTGGATATGGTATCCCGGCGATTTTGATATATGGCTCGCCAACAAAATGCAGAACCGACGTACGGAAAGAGGAATCTTCTTTCCCGTATTCTGGAAAATGGACAGCCATTATGTGCTCATGGATTTTCATAAAACCGTGCAGCTCCTGCATCCCGATACCGTCAGTATCTATGCAGAAGGCGAATACAACGTGAAACTCGATGGCCGCGCTTTGGAAGGCAGTCCGCAGCAGGTCATCGTTCCCGCAGGACAGCACAGGATCAATATCAAAGTCTTCAGCCAGGCCGTGGTGCCATCCGTATTTGTGCGGGGCAAAACGATCGTGTCCGATTCTTCCTGGCTGGTTACATTCGAGGATAAGGAATGGATCGACGAGACGGGAAAAACATCGGATATCTCTGCCACCAGGTGGCAGCACGCAGGCAGCTGGAATTTTTATTCGCCCCTGCAAAAACCTTCCGCTTTCAGGTTGCCCACGCAAAAAAAACGGGCCGTTTCCATCGAACGGCACCAGCAGTCACTGCTGGTTGATTTCGGGAAAGAAACTTTCGGGTTTATTCAGCTGCATGGACTAAAAGGCAAGGGCCGGCTGTCGGTGTATTACGGCGAATCGAAGGAAGAAGCTTTGTCTGCCGACCACTGCGAAACGCTGGACCGGCTGGACCTGAACACTGCGATCAAAAAAGACAGCACCCTGCCGCTGTCAAAAGCCTTTCGATACGTGCAGGTGCAATACGATGGAACCATCAGTATCGATTCGGTGTCGATGTTGTATGAATATGCCGATGTTACACCACGCGGCAGTTTTACCTGCAGCGATACCGCGATCAACAAAATTTACGATGTGGCGAAATACACGTTCAGCCTCAACACACGCGAATTTTTTATCGATGGCATCAAACGTGATCGCTGGGTTTGGAGCGGCGACGCCTACCAGAGCTTTCTGATGAACTACTACCTGTTCTTCGATGAGCCTACCGTAACCCGTACCCTCGCAGCATTGCGCGGTAAAGATCCGGTAACGGCGCATATCAATACCATCATGGATTATACGTTCTACTGGTTCCTGGGTATTTACGATTATTACCAGTATACCGGCAACCGGCAGTTTATCGAGCAGAATTACGATCGCATGAAAAGCCTGATGGAATATTGCCTGGGCCGCCGGAACCAGCAGGGACTTATGGAAGGCCTGCCCGGCGACTGGGTATTTGTTGACTGGGCACAGGGGCTCAGTAAAAAAGGGGCACTCAGCTTTGAACAGGTACTGCTGGCGCGCGGTCTCGAGACCATGGCGTTGTGCGCGGGTATTGCAGGCGACCGGAAAGGAGAAGCCAGCTACCGGCAATTGTCTGGTGAGCTGCGCAAAAAAATATTCTCGCTGTACTGGAACGACAACAAACAGGCGCTGGTGCACAGCTATGCCCACGGCCGTCAGACAGAAACGGTAACACGGTACAGCAATATGTTCGCTATTTTCTTCAATTACTTCAATGAAACGCAAAAACAGGCGGTCAGGCAATCGGTGCTGCTCAATCCTTCGGTGCAGAAGATCACCACGCCCTATATGCGTTTTTACGAACTTGAAGCATTATGCGCCATGGGTGAGCAGAAGCATGTGCTGGAGGAAATAAAAAATTACTGGGGTGGTATGCTCAGGCTGGGTGCCACCAGTTTCTGGGAGGAATACGATCCTGCCAAACAGGGAACGGAACATTATGCCATGTACGGCAGAGAATTCGGTAAAAGCCTTTGTCATGCCTGGGGCGCAGGTCCTCTATACCTGATGGGAAAATATTACCTCGGTGTAAAACCGGTGTCACCGGGTTATGCCAGTTACCTCGTAACACCCGAGCTCGGCGGACTGCAATGGATGCAGGGAAGCGTGCCCACTCCCGCGGGCACGATCGATATGTACGTAACAAAAGAACAGGTACGCATACAGGCGCCGGCAGGGCTGGGCATCTTACGCATCAAAAGCCGGGTGCTGCCAGCAGGCGAAAATGTTTCCGCAAAGCGTATCGGACAAGAGGAATATGAAATAGCCATCAACCCGGCAACACCCTATACCATCCATTACCAGGCGCTCAAGTAACGAATGATATGAAGAAACAGCGATCAATATACGTGATAGCCGCCATACTGCTGCCGGGCATATTGCCGGCACAGCAGGGCCTGGTCGTCACCGGCGGCAGCCCGCATGCAAGGATGAATACCGTGGCATTGAACGATGTGCAGCTGACCAGCGGTTTCTGGGCCGAACGATTTGCCATCTGCCGCGATGTGATGGTGCCCCGGTTATGGAGTACCTATACCAGCAGGGACAGTTGCTTTTCGTTCCAGAATTTTCGCGTGGCGGCGGGATTGGATACAGGCCGCTTCCGCGAACCTTCTTTTCACGATGGCGATTTTTATAAAACCCTCGAGGCAGTGGCGGCCATGTATGCACAAACACGCAGCAGGCAGCTGGATGCCTGGATGGACACGGCCATCGCCGTCATTGCAAAAGCACAGCGCAGCGATGGTTACCTATACACCAGGAACATCATTGAACAGCAAAAGACCGGCAGCGGTAAAATGTTCGATGACAGGCTGAGTTTTGAAGCCTACAATTTCGGGCACCTGATGACCGCCGCCTGCGTGCATTACCGGGCAACGGGCAAAAACAGTTTATTGAAGATCGCGGTGCGCGCCGCTGACTTTCTGAATGGATTTTATCGTACCGCCACAGCCGAGCAGGCACGTAATGCCATCTGTCCCTCGCACTATATGGGTCTGGTGGAACTGTACCGCACCACCCGCGATAAACAATATTTGTCACTGGCGCAATACCTGGTTGGTATACGCGGAAAAACCGAAGGCACCGACGATAACAGCGATCGCGCACCGGTACGCGAGATGGAAAAAGTGGTTGGCCATGCCGTACGCGCCAACTACCTCTTTGCGGGCATGGCGGATCTGTATGCCGAAACCGGCGACGATTCACTGCTGCTTGCCCTGAACAGGTTATGGAACAATGTGGTCAATACCAAAATGTATATCACCGGTGGTTGCGGTGCATTGTACGATGGCGTGTCAGTAGACGGCACTTCCTATAAACCCGATACCGTGCAGAAGATACATCAGGCATACGGAAAGGATTACCAGCTCCCCAATCTCAGCGCGCACAATGAAACCTGCGCCAATATCGGAAACGTACTCTGGAACTGGCGTATGTTCCTGCTGAGCGGCGAGGGCCGCTATGCGGATATCGTGGAACTGGCATTGTACAACAGCGTACTCAGCGGTGTGAGTATGGATGGAACCAGGTATGCGTATACCAACCCGCTTGCCGCCGCTGCGGAGTATCCGTATCACCTGCGGTGGGAGGGAGGCCGTGTGCCCTATATCAGCAAATCCAATTGCTGTCCGCCGAACCTGGTACGTACCCTGGCAGAAATCAGCAACTACTTCTATACCGTTGGCGAAAACGATGTGTACTGCAATCTCTATGGCGGCAGCAGGCTCTCGGCAAAACTGAAGAACGGATCCCCGATCGGTCTTGACCAGGAAACGGAATATCCCTGGAATGGCAGCATACGCTTCACCATCCGCCAGGCGCCATCGGCCGGCACCATACTTCATTTTCGCATACCGGGATGGTGTAAACAGTATACGCTGACGATAAACGGTCAGCAGCAAAACAGCAAAACAGCAAACGGGTATATCGGTCTGCGGCATGCATGGAAGACAGGCGATATCATCAGCCTGCGCCTGCACATGCCGGCCATGCTGATGGAAAGCAATCCCCTGGTGGAAGAAACCAGGAACCAGGTAACCGTAAAACGCGGTCCCATTGTATACTGTCTGGAATCGGCAGACCTGCCGCGGCAGCAGCTCTCGCAGGTAACCATTGCCGATAATGCCGGATGGCAGCCCGTACCCATGAACATTGCGGGCAACCGCCTGGTGGCGTTAAAAGGCAAGGCCAAGATCCGGCAGCAGCCCTCGTGGAAGAACCAGTTGTACCGCGAGGTCAGTAAAAACACGGCAGCCGCCACGCTTACACTGATACCGTATTACGCCTGGGGCAACCGGGGTAAAACAGATATGACCGTATGGATGCCATTGATGCGCCAGTAACAATGATTAGCCGAACATGAAAAAACAAATCGCAATAACCTGCACCATACTGCTGGCGCTGGGCTGTAAACAGGCGGTGGCACAGCTGGTGGATAAAACCCCGGCCGCCATTCCCAACGCACCGTCGGTGTTGCAGGCCGCTCCGTATGAAGATGCCCTGGTAAGCGGCATCAACCGCGATGCATCCCGGGCCACCGCTTATTCATTCGCCTCCGTTGCCGATGCATTGCAGGGCGACAGGGAACGAAGCGGCCGGTACCTGTCGCTTAACGGCGACTGGGATTTTTCATTCGCGGCCTCACCGGGACAATCGCCTGGTGATTTTTACAAAAACAGGGTAACCGGCTGGAAAAAAATACCGGTGCCCTCGAGCTGGGAGATGCAGGGTTATGGCCAACCCATCTATAAAAGCGCGGTATATCCTTTTCGCCCGGTAAACCCGCCGCATGTGCCGCAGGATGATAACGCCACCGGCTGTTACCAGCGCACTTTCTCGGTACCTGCGGCGTGGAAGGATATGAATGTGACATTGCATTTTGGCGGCGTCAGTTCTGCTTACAAGGTCTGGCTCAATGGCCGGTTCCTGGGTTATTCGGAAGACAGCTTCCTTCCCGCCGAGTTCAATATCAGCCCTTACCTGCGTGAAGGGGAAAATGTTATATCGGTATGGGTGATCCGCTGGAGCGACGGCAGTTTTCTTGAAGACCAGGACCAGTGGCGTCTCAGCGGCATCCATCGCGAAGTATATATGCATGCAGAACCCAAACTGCGCATCGCCGATTTTTTTTACCAGACGCATCTCGATGAGCAGTATCGCGATGCTGTGCTCAGCATCAGACCGCGTATCGAAAATCTTTCAGGCCGCAACATGCCCGGTTATCGTTTGCGGGTGCAGTTATACGACAGCAGTAACCAGGCCGTATTGCCGCAGCCCTTGGAGAAAAGCGCCGACGAGATCATCAATGAAATATACCCGCGGCTCGACCGCGCTAAATTCGGATTGCTCGAAACAAAGATCAGCAACCCTGAAAAATGGAGTCCAGAGAATCCCGTTCTCTATAAACTTGTACTGAGCCTGGAAGACAGTGCCGGCCATATACTCGAAGTAAAGACCTGCCGACTGGGTTTTCGCTCCATCGAATTCAGGAAAAAAGACAGCAAGCTGCTGATCAACGGAAAACTGACCTATCTCTACGGCGTAAACCGTCCCGATCACGATCCGGTAAAAGGCAAAGCACTGGCGCGGGAAGACATACTGCGCGATATAAAAACCATCAGGCAGTTCAATTTTAACTGCGTACGCCTCAGTCATTACCCAAGCGACCCCTACCTGCTCGATCTCTGCGATGAATTCGGCATCATGGTCATCGACGAAGCCAACCTCGAAACGCATGGTCTTGGCGGTAAGCTGAGCAGCGATGCGGTATGGACCGGCGCATACCTTGACCGGGTAACGCGTATGGTATTGCGCGACAAGAACCATCCCTCCATCATCATGTGGAGCCTGGGCAATGAATCGGGCAGCGGTCCCAACCATGCGGCCATGGCAGCATGGGTCAAAGATTTTGACATGACCAGGCCGCTGCATTACGAGCCTGCCATGGGCAGTCCCAAAGAACCGGGCTATATCGACCCTTCGGATCCTCGTTACCTCAAATCAAACGATCACTCGCACCGCATACAGAACCCGCTTGACCAGTACTATGTGGATGTGGTCAGCCGTATGTATCCCGCCCTGTATACCGCACCCCTGCTGGCCAACCAGGCTAATGGTGATCACCGTCCTGTTTTTTTCTGCGAGTACGCGCATGCCATGGGCAACAGCGCCGGTAACCTGAAAGAGTTCTGGGACCAGTGGAGAAATACACCGCGTATTATCGGCGGCTGTATCTGGGAATTTAAAGACCAGGCATTGATCAAAAAAGACAGCGCCGGCCATGCCCACTACGCTTACGGAGGAGATTTTGGCGAAAAATACTTCGACAATTTTACCATCAAAGGCATCGTGGCCGCCGATGGAAGACCCAAGGAAGCGATGTATGAATGCAAAAAGATTTTTCAGCCCGCAGACGGATGGTGGCAGAACAGGGAGCAATACAAGGTCCGCATCATCAATCGCGGCGCCGTGCTGAACCTGGATGCGTACGGTCTTACGCTGGTGCTTACCAAAAACGGTGTACCTGTCCTGGAAAAAAAACTAACCTCACCCCATATCCCGCCGGGCGATTCGGCCATACTCGATCTCCAGCCCTGGCTGCCTGTGCTGTCGCCCACTGCCGAGTACCATGTAACATTGCATTATAACTTAACGCGCCACCGGTCATGGGCGCCTGCAGGGTTCAATATTGCATCCATTCAACTGACCATTCCCGGGGTCGATAAAAAAGTTTCCGCATTGCTGTCAAACAGGCGGTTGCAGGTAAAAGAAGAAAAACAGGGAACGATCATTATAGGGAAAGATTTTTCCGTACAGATCGGGCAGGGACTTTCTTCCTATATCTACAAAGGCAGGGAACAGTTTTTCTCCCCACTGCTTCCGCATTTCAAAAGACCGCTGACCGATAACGACCGAAGGGGCTGGAAACCCAACCGCAAAATGAAACAATGGTACGAGAACGAACCGCAGTTTGCCGGTCGCAAAACGGAGAACGGCAAAGAGGGCAGCATATCGGTGACACTGCAGTATACTTTGATCCGCGACAGCGCCTCGGTAAGCATAACCTATACCGTGCATCCCTCGGGTATCATAAGGGTGCAGTATGCGCTGTCGGTATTGCCGGGTCTGCCCAATATACCCAAAGTGGGTATGCAATGCGGTGTGACCGGCGCTTACCGCAGCATCCGTTATTTTGGTCGCGGCCCGCTCGAGAATTATATCGACCGCAGGTATGGCTCCGATGTGGGAATCTACCGACAGTCGCTAAGCGATTTTACAGAACCCTATGTGGTACCGCAGGAAAACGGTAACCGCACCGATATACGCTGGATGCAGCTGGAAGATACAGCCCGGCCGGCAGGACTGCTGGTGGTGGCTGACAGCCTGCTGAGCATGAGCGCCTGGCCTTATACCGAAGCCAATCTTGCACAGGCCAGGCATACCAACGACCTGAAAGAGGCAAGGTATACCACGCTGAATATTGACCTGGTGCAGATGGGCGTTGGCGGCAACGATAGCTGGAGCGAAGTGGCAGCGCCGCTGGAGCAGTACCAGGTGCCCGCCCGGTCTTATCGCTATGCCTTCTTTATCGTACCTTATTCAGGAAAACCTCCGGTGCCGCAAAGCATCGGGCAAACTGTGTTTGAATGATGAAATACCTTCTGATCGCCGGATGGTTGTTGGGATCGCTGGCAGCAAAAGCCCAGCCCAAAGAAGTGCCGCAGCAAACCATGCAGGCCGTATACGAATCCGTTAAAACACCTTATAAATACGGGCTCGTGCTGGTGCCGGATAACAGCACCGGAAAAATCGACTGTCCCTCCGTTTTCCGGAAAGGAAAATACTGGTACATGACCTATATCGTTTTTGAAGGCCGCGGCTACGAAACCTGGCTGGCCCGCAGCAGCAACCTGCTGCAATGGAAAACCCTCGGCAGCATCATGCGTTTTTCCGATACGGCGGATTGGGACAATAACCAGAAAGCCGGTTATATCGCGTTGCAGGATAACCGCTGGGGCGGCTCGTACAGGCTGCAGTCTTTCGATAACCGTTACTGGATGAGTTATATCGGCGGCAAAGACCGCGGGTATGAATCGGGTCCGCTCGCCATCGGCATGGCTTATACCGCCGGTGATATCGCCAGCGTGCACAGCTGGCAGCGGCTGAACAGTCCGGTGCTTACCGCCGGCGATGCCGATGCGCGCTGGTGGGAGAATAAAAAACTGTTCAAAAGTTCGGTGATACGCGACAAAAAAAGAACAACAGGCTATCCCTTCGTGATGTACTACAATGCCAATGGCGATACCAGCCGCAACACACCCAAATGGCGCTGGTTTGAACGGATCGGCATGGCGGTGTCGGATGATATGGTTCACTGGAAACGTTTCGGAACCGACCCGGTAGTGCACCATCGCATCGGTATCACAGGCGATGGCGTGGTGCAGCGCATGAAGGGTCTCTGGGTTATGTTTTATTTTGGTGCCTTCTGGGAAGAGCGCAAAGACGCATTTAACCGTTTTGCCTGCAGTTACGACCTGGTACACTGGACAGACTGGAACGGCGAAGACCTGGTAAAACCCTCGATGCCCTACGATGCGAAATATGCACACAAGAGTTTTGTGGTAAAACACCGGGGCGTGGTATATCACTTTTATTGCGCGGTCGATGAAAAAGACCGACGCGGTATTGCAGTGGCCACCTCGGTGGACAAAGGAAAAAGTGCCGTCAGTTTTAAATAACCCGAATGCATAACCTTAGTTGTGCAGGCAAAGAATCTATACTGTTGAAGCACATGAAACATACGATCATCCTGCTGGGCCTGTTGCTCACGCTGACAGCAAACGCGCAGCAGCCTGCGGGCGCATCGGCGCTGGAGAAGCAGTTTTTGCATCCGCCCGCCTCTGCAAAGCCCTGGGTATTCTGGTACTGGATGTATGGCGCCGTATCCCAAGCCGGCATCAGCGCCGATCTGGAAGCGATGAAGCAGGCGGGCATCGGCGGGGCCTACCTGATGCCCATCAAGGATACTTCATCGGCCATTCCTTTTCAGCCAGCGGTACGCCAGCTTACACCCGAATGGTGGGCCATGGTCAGGTATGCCATGCAGGAGGCAAAACGGCTGAACCTGCGGCTGGCCATGCATTTCAGCGACGGGTTTGCACTGGCAGGCGGCCCCTGGATCACACCCGAACTGTCTATGCAGAAACTGGTGTGGACAAAACAGGTGGTAACAGGCGATCGTTCTTTACCGCTTGCGCTGCAGCAACCCGAAACCAACGAAGGCTATTACAGGGATGTGGCGGTATTTGCTTACCCGGCAACACCCGAACAGGCTACACCGATCCCCACGCCGCTTGTCACAACCGGCAACGGCGTTAATGCGGAGTTTCTGGCAACACCGGATCCTGTCGGCAAAAAAAGTTTTAAAACAGACAGCACCTGCTGGATCCGCTACGCGTATCCGCAACCGGTAAGCATCCGTTCTCTTCGCATACACACCGGTGCCAACGGGTACCAGGCGCAGCGGCTGATCGTACAGGCCAGCGACGACGGCATCGCGTACAGAACAATTACCCGGCTGGAGCCGCCGCGTCATGGATGGCAGGATACGGATGAAGACAATACACATGCCATTCCTGCCACTACCGCTAAATATTTCCGGTTTGTATACGATAAAACAGGCACCGAACCCGGCGCGGAAGACCTCGATGCAGCCAAATGGAAACCATCGCTGAAACTGATGGGTATCTATCCCGGCAGCGAGCCGGTGTTACATCAGCCCGAAACCAAGAACGGCAGCATGTGGCGGGTGGCCGCCCGTACAACGGCGGAACAGGTGCCTGCAGGCGACGCAGTGCCGCTTAGGAATATCATCAATCTCACCAGCCAGATGGATACCGCAGGCATACTTCACTGGAAGATACCGCCGGGCGCATGGACCATCGTGCGCATAGGGCATACTTCCACCGGTCATACCAATGCCACGGGCGGAGGCGGCAAAGGATTGGAATGCGATAAATTCAATCCCGTTGCCATAAAGCTGCAGTTCGACAACTGGTTTGCCAAAGCCTTCGAAAAAACCGGCATGGCACTGGCGGGGGAAGTGCTGAATATTTTTCATGTAGACAGCTGGGAATGCGGCAGCCAGAACTGGGGTGCGGGTTTTGCAGATGAATTCCGGAAAAGAAGAGGGTACGATCTTATGCCCTACCTGCTTACCATGACCGGCGTACCCGTTGAATCTGCCGAACAGTCGGAAAAAATAGTACACGATGCCCGGCAAACCATCGCTGATCTGGTCAGCGATATTTTCTACCGCATACTGCAGGCAAGAGCGCATGAACTGGGGTGCCATTTCAGCGGAGAAAGCGTAGCGCCTACCATGGTAAGCGATGGCATGCTTCATTACAAACAGGTAGACCTGCCCATGGGTGAATTCTGGCTGAACAGCCCCACCCACGATAAACCCAGCGATGTGCTCGATGCCATCAGCGGCGCGCATATATACGGCAAGCCCCTGGTAGCGGCCGAAGCATTTACCTCGGTGCGGATGAACTGGGGAGAACATCCCGGGAACATAAAAACGCTGGGCGACCGGAATTTTGCACTCGGCATCAATAAACTGGTGCTGCATGTATTTACACACAATCCCTGGCTCGATAAAAAACCGGGAATGACACTCGACGGTATCGGGTTGTATTTTCAGCGCGATCAGACATGGTTTGGGCAGGCAAATGCCTGGATCAGTTACCTGGCGCGTTGCCAGGCGCTGCTGCAGGCGGGCAAACCGGTTACCGATATCGCCGTTTTTTCTGGAGAGGAAATACCCCGCCGCGCGGTGTTGCCCGACAGGCTTGTGGGAACACTGACCGGTATTTTCGGGCAGGCAAAACAGGAGGCGGAACGCATACGGCTTGAAAACCGCGGACAGCCTTTGCGTACCATACCCGACGGTGTTACGCATGCTGCGGGTATGGCCGACCCCGAAGACTGGATCGATCCGCTGCAGGGATATGCGTATGATTCGTTCAACCCCGACGCGCTTTTGCAGATGGAAGTGCGCAACGGAAGGGTGGTACTGCCCGGCGGCGCCAGCTATGCGGTGCTCGTATTACCCGGTAAACACCCGCTTCAGCCCAACCCTGAATGCATATCGCTGGCCGTGGCAACCAAATTGCTGCAACTGGTAAAACAGGGTGCCACCGTTATCATGCACCGCGATTATGCAAAAGGAATCGGCAACAAAGACGAAGACCGGTTGCTGAAACCCGTGCTCGAAGAACTGTTCTCAGAAAAAAATAAGAAAGGGCGTATCATATGGTCGCCTTATACTGCGCATTCTTTTGCTTCACTCGGCAGCGAGCCCGATCTCCGCACCAGCAGCAGGCCGAATGTGATTGCATGGACACACAGATCGCTGCCCGGGGCCGACCTCTATTTTATCTCCAACCAGACAAACGAATCGCAGTCTGTTGATCTCTCGTTCAGGATAACCGGAAAAATACCCGAGCTATGGGATCCGGTAACAGCAACGATCACCAGCGTGAGTAACTGGTATACAGCAGACCATCGCACGCTGGTGCAACAATCGCTTGCACCGGCGCAATCGCTGTTCGTGGTGTTCCGGAAAAAAACAGGTTCGGGAAAAAGACAGTCATCCGCTGCACAAACCTTACGGCAATACGCTTTTACAGCACCCTGGCAATTGCAGTTCGATTCCAAAAGCGGCGGGCCCTCGGCACCGGTTGACATACCGGTGCTGCAAAGCTGGTCACTGTATACCGATCCCGGTATCCGGTATTATTCCGGCACAGCGGTTTACCGCAACAGGATCTATCTAACGGCCGAAGACCTGCGGACACCGCTGCGGCTGGTGATGGATTCTGTCTGTAACATCGCTTCCGTAAAAATAAACGGGCAGGATTGCGGTACTTTGTGGACGCCGCCCTACGAACTGGGTATCGGCAAAGTCCTGAAACCGGGCTGGAACAATATCGCCATCGCCGTTTCCAATACCTGGCACAACAGGCTGATAGGGGATGAACTGCTGCCGGTGCAGCAAAGGGTCAGCTGGACGAATGCGCCGTTCCGGTTAAAAGGGAAACCGTTGCTGCCCGCAGGATTAATGGGCACGATAAAACTGGTAGCGAAATGAAACCGTGTACACCGATACGGAAATATGTTATGATATGCCTGGCGATACCGCTGCTGTACACCACGGCTCTTTTTGCGCAGCGGGGTATGGATGCTTACAACATGGTATGGACAAGCCAGAGCCGCGATGCATCGGGTTCCATGCCATGCGGTGGTGGCGATATCGGTTTGAATGTATGGGTCGAAAACGGAGACCTGCTGATCTACGCAGCGCGCAGCGGAAGCTTCGATGAAAACAATGCCCTGCTGAAAGCGGGCCGGCTGCGTATCAGATTTTTCCCCAACCCGTTCTCCGGTGGCTTGTTTAAACAGGAGCTGCACCTTCGCGAGGGGTATGTTACCATCAACGGGACCAGCGGCAGTCTGCAGACCGAGGTAAAAATATGGGTGGATGTTTTCCATCCGGAAGCGCATATCGACATCCGCAGTTCGCAAAAGATCACCACGGAAGCGGCGTATGAGAGCTGGCGGTTTGAAGACCGGGTGCTGCCCTCGCGCGAAAATTTTGGCAACTCCTGGAAATGGGCCGCGCCAAAAAACAACCCGGCCAAAAAAGACGGGATCTTTTTTCGCGGCAACGAAGTGGTATTCTATCACAAAAATGCCGATACCACCATCTTTGATGCCACCGTATCACAGCAGGGTATTGATGCGGTGAAAACAAAACTCTATAACCCGCTGCACAACCTGGTATTCGGCGGCAGGGTGTATGGCAGTAATTTTATTCCCGCGGGCGAGTCTGCAGGTACCTATGCAGGTACACCCTACCGGTCATGGAAATTAAAAACGAATCGTCCCGCAAACCGGCAACAGTTGCACTGGCAACTGCATACCGAACAGGTGCCTGCCGCGGAGCAATGGTACCAGTCGCTGCTGAACCATACATCCGCAGCAGCCGCGGATGCGTTTGCAAAAACAACGCAATGGTGGCGCTCATTTTGGGATCGCAGTTATATCCATATCGGCGGAAGGGATACCGTGGCCTGGCAGGCAGGGCGTAATTTCCAGTTGTTCCGTTACCTGCTTGCCTGTAACGCCAGGGGCGCATGGCCCACCAAATTCAACGGCGGACTTTTTACAACAGACCCGGTCTACACCAAAAGCAGCCATGGGTTCTCACCCGATTTCCGTGAATGGGGCGGTGGTTTGCATACGGCGCAAAACCAGCGGCTGGTATATTTTCCGATGATCCGGAACGGCGACTGGGACCTGTTGCAGCCGCAACTCGATTTCTACCTGCGCTTACTGGGGAACGCGGAATGGCGCAGCCGGGTATACTGGCAGCACGAAGGGGCCTGCTTTACCGAGCAGATGGAGAACTACGGGTTACCCGATTACGCCGAATACGGGCAGAAAAGACCTGCCGGATTTGATAAAGGTGTTGAATACAACGCGTGGCTTGAATATGAATGGGATACCGTTCTCGAATTCTGCCTGATGATGCTCGAAGAAGAACGCTACACGGGCAAAGACATCAGCGATCGGTTACCGTTCCTGAAAAGCTGTCTTCGTTTTTTTGATGAGCACTACCAGTACCTCGCCAGGCTAAGAAGCGCAAAAACACTGGATGGCAATGGTAAACTGGTACTGTACCCGGGCAGCGCCGCCGAAACCTTCAAGATGGCCACCAATGCCAGCTCCACGATCGCCGCATTGCGGGTGGTTACGCAGCGCATGTTATCGCTGCCGGAAAAATACCTGGCAGCAGGTGAGCGCAAACAACTCGACAGTTTTCTGAAAAGAATTCCCGATATCAGTTATGCAAGCTTCAACGGGCATACCACCATTGCACCCGCCAGATCCTGGGAGCGGATCAATAACCAAGAGTCGCCGCAATTGTATCCCGTATTTCCCTGGGGTATTTACGGCATCGGCAGACCGGGACTTGACACTGCACGCAATACCTGGCTGTACGATACCAATGTGATCAGGTTCAGAAGCCATATCGGCTGGAAACAGGATAATATCTGGGCAGCAAGACTGGGACTCACCGACGAGGCCTGGCGACTGAGCTCACTGAAACTGCAGAATGCGGAGAGGCGGTTTCCCGTATTCTGGGGACCTGGTTTTGACTGGGTACCCGATCATAACTGGGGAGGCAGCGGTATGCTGGGACTGCAGGAAATGCTGCTGCAGACAGACGATAAAAAAATATTCCTTTTCCCTGCCTGGCCGCCCGGTATTGACGTGCATTTTAAATTGCATGCACCTTACCAGACAACCGTAGAAGCCGAATGGAAGAATGGTAAGCTGTCGTTGCTGAAAGTGATCCCCGAAGAAAGAAGCCGGGATGTGCAGGTCATGCTCACCAGTCGTCCGTTCTGAAAGAAGAAACCGGGTAACCTTCGGTGCTGAACAATTCTCCTTTGATAAAATCTTTAAACGCATAACGCACGGCCACCGGGTTCGGCACCAGCGACGAAGATACCTGCACCGTTCCGTTGCGTATTACGGCCTGCGCGGGATAAAAATGTTTGTCGGCTCCCGCTATCTCAAATTGCTGCAGTGTTTGCCCGAATGCGGTGAGGCCGTTGGGTGCATACCGGAAGCGAACGGTGGCAATATTACCGCTGACGGCGAGTGAATCCATATCAGGACTTTGAAAAGCATACCCGCTGAACCGGTAGGTGTCGGCCAGCGCCAGGTAAGCAAACCGTTTTCCGACAACTGATTTGTCGGCCGGGTGAATACTGTTCTCTTCTCCTTTGTCCATCAGCACCACCATGCCGCTTGCGGGAATGCGGTGCAGGGCTTTGCGCTGTGCATCGCGCAGGTAGGCGGAGTTCATTTTTTCGGTTTTGTTGCCGGGGTAGGAGCCGTAATTGAAAGGTGCAATCTGCGCGAAATAAAAAGGAAAATCACCCTGTCCCCATTCACGCCGCCACAGCGCCACCATGGCGGGAAAAAGTTTTTCGTATTGATCGGGTCTGTCCTGGTTGCTTTCTCCCTGGTACCAGATACAGCCTTTGATCGTATAACCTGCCAGGGGATGGATCATGCCATTGTACAAGGTGGTGGCCGATTTGTTCGACAATTTTTCCGTACCTGTTGCGGCAGGCAAGCTGATCTCGGGAAAAGCCTGCAGAGATTCGGCGCTCATAAATGCTTCCGCGGGAGAGCCACCGTAACTGTCGTTGATCAGTGCCACCGGCACATGCAGGTGTTCCTGCAGCAGCTTTCCGAAAAAATACGCCGTTGCCGAAAAATTGCCTGCATTGGCCGGTGTGGCTTCTTTCCATGGAGAAGCCTTGCTGGTATCTTTCACCAGTCTTTCCACTGCCCTTGGTACGGTGTACAAACGCAGTTGCGGGTTGGCGGCGGCAAACAGTGCATCGTTGGAACCCGATACGGGCTGGTCCCTGAAACCTTTCATCGGCATTTCCATATTCGACTGGCCACTGCAAAACCAAACCTCGCCGATCAGTATGTTTCTGATGATAAGAGGTTCGCCATCGGAGATCTCTATTTCGAAAGGGCCGCCTGCCGCAGGCGTGGTAATGCCGAGTTTCCACTGTCCCTGGGCGCCGGTGCTAACCGTATATTTCTGGCGATTCCAGGAGGTGGTTACGCGAACGGTGCTGCCCGGTCTGGCCCAGCCCCAGAGAGCCGCCTGTGTGCGTTGCTGTAACACCATATTATCGCCGAAAATGGCGGGCATACGAATGCCTGCCCGCAGTAAGCCGGGAGCCAGGCAGCAGAGAAGGAAAAAACACATAAGCGGGATTCGCGGAAAAAAAGATCTCATGGCATCAAAAAATTAAGAAACAAAATAGTGGGTAATATAGGGTAAACCATCCGGTACTGTTGCTTTTGCCGTATTTATTCCCAACTTTAAGTAATTTACTCCGCTGAATCATGCAGTCTGCCGTATGAAAGAAAAAGAGAACAAAGAAGGTTCGCATAACAATATCTGGTATGGGGTGGGCCGGCAGCGCATCGAGATACCCAAGACCATACTCAAATCGCGGGTGCACGGCAATGCATTGCTGAAACACCTGCATATCTGTTCCATCGGCTATTATCCCAAGGCCAAAGACCACTATACTTACCGGAAGAAAGGGTTGCCGGAAAATTTTCTGTTTTATTGTGTAGACGGGCATGGATGGTACCAGATCGGCCGGCAGCGTTACGAAGTGGGTCCCAACGAATATTTTATCCTGCCCCAGCATACCGAACATGCCTATGGCAGCGATCCCGACCGGCCATGGAGTATCTACTGGATCCATTTCGGCGGCGACTCGCTTCCGCAGCTCAACCAGGTACAGGCTGTTCAGAAACATTTCAAACCGTTTTATATACGCAACAACGGTGATATACTGGCGCTGTTTTCCAAAATATACAAGACACTCGAATTGGGGTACAGTATCGATAACCTGCTCTTCACCAATATGTGTCTTTCGCAGTTCCTGACGCTGTTTGTATACAATTCGCGGCATTACGAATCTGCCGGCACCGATAAACTGGATTGCGTTGACAGCGCCATACTGTATATGCAGGAGCATATCAGCGAAAACCTTTGCCTGAACGAACTGAGCAAGCAGTACAATTATTCGGTATCGCGTTTTTCCAATCTCTTCAAGCAGAAGACCGGCTACGCGCCCATCGATTATTTTGTTCAGATGAAAATGCAGAAAGCCTGCCAGCACCTCGACTTCTCCACGCGGCCGGTTAAGGATATCGCATTCAGCATGGGTTTTGACGATCCATACTATTTTTCAAAAAGGTTCCGAACGGTGATAGGCATGTCACCCAAGAAATACCGGTCGATGAATAAACAGTGAGGATGGGCGCGGGCAGGATCGGATGGTGCAGCGGAGTGCACGACTCGTAAAAATAACCGGTAATCATAAATCCCGACCATGAAACCAACATTCTTCCGTTACGCGGTATTGGTGTGCTGCCTGCTGCTGAACACCGTTTTGGTATCCGCCCAGAAAATCCACAATAAACCGCGTGTTGTCATCACAACCGATGGGGAAGTGGACGATATGGATTCATTTATCCGGCTGCTGCTCTATAGCAACGAGCTGAACATTGTCGGACTTGTTTACAGCAGTTCGGAATTTCATTATGCGGGCGATGGCAAAGGCACCCCTTTTACATCGGCCATGCCATTCGCAAAAAAATACGGTACGCGCACCAACCTGCGCTGGCTCGGAACCACCTGGATGCAGTCGTTTATAGACAGGTATGCAACTGTGTACCCGAATTTGCGGAAACACGATGCAAATTATCCCTCGCCCCGGCGCCTGAAAAGTTTGGTGAGGATTGGCAACATCGATTTTGAAAGCGAGATGGATCATGATACGGAGGGTTCAGACTTTATAAAGAAGTTATTGCTTGATGCGGATCCGGCGCCGCTGTTCTTTCCGGTATGGGGAGGCACCAATACGGTGGCCCGCGCGCTCAAATCCATCGAAGACCAGTATAAAGGAACGCCGCAATGGGAGGCGATTCAGAAAAAAGTATCCGCCAAAGCCACGCTGTATATCATACTCGACCAGGACCAGACCTATCAGAAATACCTGTCGGCCAACTGGCCCGATCTGACGATCCTGCTGAACAGGTCTATGTTCTGGTGCTTTGCGTATTTATGGGATAAGACCGTTCCCAAACCATACCTGTCTTATCTCGATGGCCCCTGGCACAAAGAGCATATCAAGTTCGGGCATGGCGCGCTTGCCAGCAGCTATTTTTTATGGGGCGACGGGCAGAAGCTGGCAAACGATTCCGATCATACGCAGGGCGATACGGCCGAAGCGTTGAAAAACAACATGAAAAAATACGCGTTCATCTCGGAAGGCGATTCTCCATCTTTTCTCTATCTCCTCAATACCGGGCTGCGGAACCTCGAAAATCCGGGTTACGGGGGATGGGGTGCCAGGTTTGAACGCTCTAAGCAAAACCCGCATCTCTGGGTGGATGCAACCGCGCCGGCCGATTACAACGGTTTTACGAAAAAAGCCGATGCGCATTTTTCCCAGACCCGCTGGATCGAAGCGCTGCAGAACGATTTTGCGGCGCGTGCCGACTGGTGCGTCAAACCTTTTTCACAGGCCAATCATCCGCCGCAGGCAACACTGGCAGGCAGGCAGGATATCTCAGCAAAACCTGGTGCGGCAGTCAGGCTCACAGGCCTGGCCAAAGACCCCGATGGTAACGCTGTTACTTTTAGATGGTGGCAATACGCAGAAGCAGGAACCTGCAGCGAAAAGGTATCGATACAAAACCCAGGCAAAGCCACCGCCACTTTTACCGTACCCGCAAACGCCAGAAAAGACGAAACCATACACCTGGTGCTGGAAGTCACCGACAACGGTTCGCCTGCTTTAACGAGGTACCGGAGAGTGGTGGTGACGGTGCTGTGATGGAAAAGAGCCGGAGGGATTATGGTGATGTTTCTGGAGAAAATATTGTCGGTCCTGGTAACCGCTGCGGTAAGTGACAGATATCTATTACGTTGAAATATAGCATCCACCCCGCTGGGCCTTGTTCTGGATGGGGCAAACTATGATGACACACATTCCCTATGTGCCACTGGGCACGCTGCAGTTCGACGAGCAGGCAACGAATTACCCATTTAAAACATATTCTCTGCGAAACTCACCTCCTCAGCGCCTCTGCGGTAAAGAAAAACCTTATTCACCGCAGAGACGCAGAAGGAGCAGCGGCACGCAGAGATAGGAAGCATACCTGCTGCCATTGTTGTCGCCGACCAACCACCATTCTCACGCAATCATTTGCCATTGCCTCCCGACACATACAATGCCTGGTGCAGTGCACGCAGTTTGGCTGCATCCATCTTTACCTGCCTGCGGTCATAGGTGATCAGCCCGTTGATCTCGGTTTCCACATCCGTTGTCTGGGTGTACACGGCCGCGGAAAGGCCTTTGCTGATAAGGTGGGGCATACGTGTAATGAACTGCTGGTAACGTGCGAACAATTCATCCGTATTCCTGAACGATTGATACCCCCAGTTGTTTTTTGTTTGCCAGGTATGTCCTTCGATCGGTAATCCCAGTCCGCCGAATTCGCCCAGTACCAGCGCGCGTCTGGCACCATACAGGTCTGCATCAGGCATCAGTGGGTCGGGGTAATTGTGCAGATCGATAATGGGACCCACCTCCACAAAATTGCCTCCGCTTGCGGTATTCACCAATCTCGACGGGTCTTTGCGCATCGTCCATTCGGTGATCTCGCGTGTTTTGAACTGGCCCCATGCTTCGTTAAAAGGCGTCCAGATAACGATGGAAGGAAAATGAGCAAGATCCTGCATGATTTCTTTCCATTCCGTTCTGTAAATGGCTTCCGATGCGGCAGTCCTGTCTTTGTCTGTTGCCTTGCCGTAGATGCCTGGCCGCATTTCCCACTGGTTGCCCATATCTCCGCTGGGCATATCCTGCCATACCAGTATACCCAGTTTATCGCACCAGTTATACCAGCGCGCGGGTTCCACTTTCACATGTTTGCGGATCATGTTAAAACCCATCTCCTTTGTTTTTACAATATCGTATGTCAAAGCCTCGTCGGAAGGGGCGGTATACAATCCGTCGGGCCACCAGCCCTGGTCAAGCGGGCCGTACTGGAACAGGAATGCATTGTTCAGCATCAGTCGCTGCACACCCTGCCGGTCTTTCGACACAGAGATCTTGCGCATCGCAAAATAGGATCTCACTTCATCCACCAACCGGCCTTTGCGCGTGATGCGGATGCGGAGATCATACAGGAACGGGTGGTCGGGCGACCATAACCTGGGATTGATCACCGGCAGTGTAACCGTGTTGGAAGGCCCGGTCTTTTGTGAAGCGATCTGTTTTCCGTTGTCCGTTGCAACAACGGTGATCTCGTCTCCCGGTTTCAACTGTGCGGCGGCAACGCTTACCGTCAGACGCTGGTTGTCGATATCGGGTGTTTGCGTGAAGGAACTGATATAGGTGGCTGGCACCGATTCCATCCAAACGGTTTGCCAGATACCGGTAATGGGGGTATACCAGATGCCACGCGGGTTTTTGACCTGTTTGCCGCGGGGTTGCGGACCCTCGTCGGAGGGATCCCATACACGCACCACGATTTCCTGTTCATTGCCCGGTTTCAGCTGATCCGTGATATCAAAACTGAAAGGATCATAGCCGCCTTTGTGTGAACCGGCAGCTTTGCCATTGATAAAAACATCGGTCTGCCAGTCAACCGCCCCGAAATGCAGCAATACACGTTTGCCGCCCGCCGCGCTCACCGGCACCGTACGCCTGTACCAAAGCACGCTGTCTTTGCCCACGGTTCTGCCCACGCCCGATAAAGCGGATTCCACGGCAAAGGGTACAAGGATATTTCCTTCGTATGATTCAGGAAAGGAACGGGTATCACCGGCGGGAACGATCGTGTATTGCCATAAGCCGTTCAGATTGCTCCAGTCTTCTCTTACCATCTGCGGCCTGGGGTATTCGGGCAATACCTTATCGGGATTGATGTTTACCGACCAGGCTGTGGTGATCTTTCCGGGCACGATCTTCCAACCGGTCTGTCCGGAAACGACAGCACATAACAATAAACCGACAACGGCAAGCAGTTCTTTTCTCATAAGGTGAGGCAATAATGATTAATGAAGGGTATGCATGAATCATTCAGGGAAAATAATGATTTTCATGGATAACCATGCCGCAGACCCGTTCGTTCTCAGCAGCGTTGTCCCACGTAGGCTTCAGGAGGGCGGAACGAATATTTAGGAAGTTCAGCTGGTATCCTAAAATGGAACAAAAGTTCTATCGTCTCTGCGTATCTCTGCACCTCCTGCGTCTCAGCGGTGAAAATTTTTCGAAAATCAGGTATCTCCAAAATCCAAAAGGTCTTTTACCGCAGAGACGCTGAGTCGGGGGAGTCTCGCAGAGAATGTCCTTTAATTCTACATGTTATGACTTGATTCTTCCGAACAGTGGTGGTCGGGGAGTGACGCTTCCGAAAATGAAAACATTCTTTTGCCTTTATTTTATCTTGTTTCGACGGCTGTTCCATTCTTTTTTTCACGAAAAGACGCAAAGAAAATAGTTGCTGTTTATTTATTATCTTTCCATTACACTATACAAAAAAAGTATGAGGTTAAAAAGACGCGATTTTTTACAATTGTCTACAGTGAGCGCAGCAACGGTTCTCGTTGCGGGGTTGCAATCCTGTAAAAGCGATACGGAAAAAACTGCTGGAACTTATGCATCTGATTCTCTGCAGCCGATGACAAAAGATGTAGTGCCGATCTCTGCCAAAGAAAGGCAGGAACGCGTTGCAAAAGCACAGCACCTGCTGGCTGAACAAAAAATGCAGGCGCTGGTGCTTGATGCAGGTACTTCTCTTTTGTACTTTACCGGTATAAGCTGGGGACAAAGTGAGAGACCCATGGTAGCTGTTATTCCTGCCAAAGGCGAAGTCTTTTATATCTGCCCGGGTTTTGAGGAATCGCGTTTGCGTGAACGGATCACCATTGGTAAAGATGTGTATGCCTGGCAGGAGGATGAAAGCCCGTATGCACTGATCGCTTCCGCTTTTAAAAAGGCGGGCATCGAATCCGGGACGATTGGGATGGAGGAGCGGCTTCGGTTTTTTATATTCGATGGTATCCGCAAACAGACACCTCATCTTTCTTATGCAAGTGGTGATTCCGTAACGATGCCCTGCCGCCTGATCAAATCTCCGGCCGAGATCGCATTAATGCAAAAGGCAAGCGATATAACGGTTGCTGCTATCCAGGCGGGCATCAGCAGTTTACGTGAAGGCATGTCGCAACAGGAAGTTGCTTCGATAGTATCTGAAGCACAAACCAAACTGGGTGGCGTTTCTGATTTTGCATTGATACTTTTTGGTGAATCGTCCGCCATGCCACACGGCAGCATCAAACCGAAGACATTAAAAAAAGGAGATATTGTTTTGATGGATTGCGGCTGCAGCGTCGAAAGTTATACTTCCGACATCACCCGAACCATTGTATTCGGTGCCCAACCCACCAAAAGGCAACTTGATATATGGACTCTCGAACAAAAAGCGCAGGCCGCTGGTTTTGCCGCAGCGAAAAATGGCATGGCATGCGAACTTGTTGATGCTGCGGCCCGCAAAGTGATCACCGACGCTGGCTTTGGACCGGGTTACCAATTACCGGGGCTTCCCCACAGAACAGGGCATGGTATTGGTGCTGATGTACATGAGTGGGGAAACATGGTGAAAGGAAATAAACAGTTATTTGAGCCTGGCATGTGTTTCAGCATAGAACCAACAATTTCAATACCGGGTGAGTTTGGTGTAAGACTGGAAGATTGCGCTTACATGACTGCCGACGGGCCGAAATGGTTTTCAAAAACCGCCGTATCAATTAATCAACCGTTTGGATAGGTGAGCGGTCACAATGATAGGGCACGGTTGCGTTTTCTACGCCATTGTTGGTCGCCTGACAACAACTGTTCGAAAGAAAATATAAAATGGATATTCAGGAATACCTGACCTCGTTTTCTCTGCGGATCGCTGCACCTCTTGCATCTCTGCGGTGAATGAGGGGTATGTTTTCACCGCAGAGACGCAGAGAAGGGGAGTTTCGCAGAGAGCAACACTGGTCTTCCAAACGCCTGTGGTTGGCGACAATAAAGACGTAGGAGGATTTGAACATATTTTCCGATAAAACCGGCATAAAAAAAGAGAAAGACTTTCATCTTTCCCTTTTGTTGCCCGACCTGGATTCGAACCAAGACAAACTGAACCAAAATCAGTTGTACTACCCTTATACTATCGGGCATCCTCGCATTCTTTTCAGAATGGGGTGCAAAAATAGGGGTGCGGAAGGATTGTTCCAAATTTTAAGAACAATTGTTGGCCGCGGAAGGGCCGGATGCATTAACAGGCTGCGTGGCCGGTGCCGGCAGGCGAAAAAGGAAACCGAAATCGCCCGGTTTCGGCTTTCCGCCGACCGGTTTTCCGCGGTTCCCAAAATTACCTAACTTCCCATCCTTAACCCAGCTTATGAGCAAACTCATCCTTCTCGGTCTTTTTGTGGCGGCAATGATCCTGATGTCGTTCAATTTTCAGAAAAAGAAAAAAGTGGTCTTTTTCGGCGATTCCATCACCCAGGCCGGGGCCAATCCCGGTGGTTATATCAGGTTGATCGATTCCCTGATCAGGCAGGAGGGGCAGGAGAACCGGTACGAGACCGTTGGCGCCGGTATCGGCGGCAATAAAATATACGATCTCTACCTCCGGATAGAAGACGATGTGATCAAACAGCACCCCGATATCGTGGTGGTTTATGTTGGCGTAAACGATGTATGGCACAAAGCCTCCAGCGGCACGGGTACCGATCTTCCCAAGTTCGGCAAGTTCTACGAAGCCGTGGTTAACAAACTGCAGGCCGCCGGCGCCAAAGTGATCATTGCCACACCCGCGGTGATCGGCGAACGCTACGACTATTCCAACCAGCAGGACGGCGATCTTAACCTCTACAGCAACTGGCTGCGCAGTTATGCAGCCAAAAACAATATCCCGCTGGTAGACCTGCGCAAGGCATTTCTTTCCTACAGCGAAAAAAACAACCCGGATAACAAAGAGTCGGGTATACTTACCACCGACCGCGTACACCTGAACGCAAAAGGCAACCTGCTGGTGGCACAGGAAATGTGGAACGCCGTCAAATCTGTGAAATAACTTACACAGGCCACAGGCTTTTCAGCGGCACAGATATTGCATACATATCACAAACAAAAATGAGTGATATGAAAAAGATCCTGATTACAGCCGGTATCGTAGCCGCAGCAGGCGCGGGCGTTTACTGGTACATGAGAAACCGGAACAAAACTTCTGAAGCCATGCACGACCTCGCCGACAAAGCCGGTGATGTGCACGAAAAAGTGAAAAAGTATTTCAGAAAAGCCAACCACCAGGCAAAAAGGGATTTTGAGGACGCGATCGCTTAGGATCGGGTAGCAGATCAGTAAAGATCGGTTGAATGGGTTAAGGGCTATATTGTTGCATTGTTGAATGGCCGGTTTTGACCATTAAACAATGCAACAATTCAGCGATGGTACCGTGACAGCCATTAGAGAAATCACCATTGTTCAATTCCAAATGCTTTCATATTCACCTTTTTTAAGGCAAATCCGGTTTGAAAAATAATACTCCTGGGGATCAAATTTTTTAAACGGAGGGTATAGCAGTTTCCGCAATCGCCGTCATTAAAGATTACCTGGTAGTCCTGATTTTCATAATTGCCTGCGCCGATCCCTTTATTCCACCACCAATTCCCCCACTGGTTAAATATAACCCGTATCGTAATGGAATCAATTACGACAATATGTACGCCGTTGCCAGTATCCGTCATATTGTATTTGGCCACATCATAAAATGAACCAAAACTGATGCGGGGATTGTCAAGTCGGATCGATTTCCAGATATCCGAAGAATCATTCCACGACTTAAATATTGGTATCCCCATGAAATTGTCGGGTGCGTTTAAAAATAATACCTGTTCGTGAGGATGTATTGATGAGTGCCAAATGGGGTGCTGAACCGTTGCTGAAAATATGAATTCTGATTTCTTCCAATACATAACTGATTGAAATAGTGGAAAAGTGCATAAGCCTATATAGACACACGCTATCGTATAATATATCCTTCGGGGTAATCGGGACAATAGAACACTGAATCCCATCAAAAGAAATGCGGAAGCCATAAAACCCAGTCTGTCGTTTTCAGATAAAAGCAGATAGCTGTAATGGAAGGTTGCCGCAGGCATTAAATAAAGCATAAATAAAAACATACATAGCAACAATACTTTGTTGCGAATATTCCATTTTTTTAAACGAATTAGCCCGTAAATGACAAACGACAAAACAATTACCAAGGCTCCCCACTGAATTATTGGACCGTCAAGGAAATGATTAACGGCTTCTTTCTCTTGATAATTCCAGTGGCGCAACAGTATTAAATATTTAATGGCGTATTTAAAAAACGTAGAAAAAGTATCAGGATGAAATAGTTTTTCGTGATGTTCAGCGCCATAATGCGCTACCCACCTGCCAAAAACGAGTTTGTAAACGATAAAATAACCAAGAATTAAAAGAAAAGGGATGATTACAAATTTTCGGATGCTTATCCTAAATGTGTCGGATTGGGAATTGTGCCGGTAAAAAAACAGCAATATAAGAGTCAGGACCGGAGTGAGCAGGAAAAATTCAAGAGAAAATACCGAGCAGGTAAATATAAGCATTGAGAGCAGCCAGCGTTTTGTTGTTGGATGTCTCAGATCTGCGATCGCGTTGAGTGCGAAATACAGAGCCATGGCAAATCCAGTGAGGTAGTGCAAACAAGCCTTCCAAACCACTACTTCTGCCTGGTATGGTGAGACTAAGAAAAATAATACTCCGATCAATACAATTCCTTCTGCGTTATCCACGCCGGCATCCTTCAATACAGTTGTAAACAATCTATAAATCAGAAAACCGTTTAATGCAAATAATGCGGTAAAAAGAAAATGCCAGGCAATTGGGTTAGCACCGAACAGATTTGTGAAACCATACATCAACAGATGCGTAAACTGGTAAAAACTTTTTATCGAGTTCTGTTTGCCATTAATCAGGTCGGCGAGGCCTGATTGTTGATAGTGATTACGCCAATCTATAAAATCAGTTACTAATCCGGCGTTGGCTGCTGGTTGATAAATAACCGATATGACGACAAAAAAGAAGATATAGTACCGCCATAAAATGGTCGTTTTCGTCGCCATTAAGAAGGGTTGGTCATTTGAAGTTAAACGACTTTCACAAGAAAGTAATTCTTTTTCCCTTTCTGCACCAGTATGTATTTCTGCTGAAGAAGATCGCCGGGGGTAAGCGCGGTTTTATCCGTGCCCGCCTTTTCCTTGTTGATGCCAACACCGCCGGCCTGCCACATTTTGCGGGCTTCTCCCTTGCTGGGAAATACACCGGTATCTGCCAGAAAACTCACCAGGTCATATCCCGCCTCGAGCAGGGATCGTTGTATCCGGGTTGCGGGAACGCCTTCCATTACCTGCAGCAACTGCTCTTCCGTCAGTGTCTGTAATATCGCCGTGGTGGCGTTACCGAACAGGATATCGGAAGCTTTTACCGCAAATTCATAATCGCCGCGACTGTGAACAAAACAGGTCAGTTCTTCGGCTAATTTTTTCTGCAGGGCGCGCTCATGCGGCGCTGCATCGTGCTGAACAATCAGTGCTTCTATGTCTTTTTTTGGCAGCAGCGTAAATATTTTGATCCATTTTTTGGCATCATCGTCGCTGGCATTCAGCCAGAACTGGTAGAACTGGTAGGGGGATGTCTTTTTCGGGTCGAGCCAGATATTGCCTTTTTCTGTCTTGCCGAATTTGCCGCCATCGGCCTTGGTGATCAGCGGACAGGTGAATGCGAAGGCTTCGCCGCCGGCTTTTCGCCTGATCAGTTCGGTGCCGGTGAGGATATTGCCCCACTGGTCGCTGCCGCCCATCTGCAGTTTGCAGTGCTTATGCTGGTAAAGCCAGTAAAAATCGTATCCCTGTATCAACTGGTAGGTAAACTCGGTAAAGCTCATACCCACCTCGCTGTCCAGTCTTTTACGCACGCTGTCCTTCGACATCATGTAATTGACCGTGATATGCTTGCCCGCATCGCGGATAAACTGAAGAAAACTGATGTCTTTGAACCAGTCATAATTGTTCACCATTTCCGCAGCGTTGGGTTTGCCCGGTGTAAAATCCAGGAACCTGACCAGCTGGTTGTACACGCCGCGCTGGTTGTGCTGCAGTACCTCTTCGCTCAGCAGGTTACGCTCCTCGCTTTTGCCCGTAGGATCACCCACCATACCGGTGGCGCCGCCTACCAGTGCAAAGGGTTTATGCCCGGCCTTCTGCAGGTGCACCAGCAGCAGTATGGGAACCAGACTGCCGATATGCAGACTGTCAGAAGTTGGATCGAACCCGATATACCCTGATACTATCTCTTTTTGCAGCAGTTCCTCCGTACCCGGCATGATATCCTGTATCATGCCCCTCCATGTTAATTCTTCGATCAGGTTCATTTTGATGTTCGTTTGCGGCGAAATTAATTTGAAAATCTGAGGATTTGAAAATTTGGAAATGGGGGCAATGGCTAAATGGTTAAATTGTTTTATTGCTGCCATGACAATTTAACCATTTAACCATCCGGCAATGCATTCATTTTCAAATTTTCAAATCCTCAGATTTTCAAATTAATTTCGCCGCATGCGACAAGTAGGCGATGGTACCAGAACCCTGAATTTCCTGGCAGATACATTGGTTATTTTTATACTGGCCTATATCGGTTTCAAAACCTGGAACTGGTATGTGATCTACTGGCAGTACCCCGCGTATAATTTCGGCTGGTTCTTCTTCGGTATCCTGTTTGTATACTACACGGTATTCGAAGGCATTTTCGGTCGCACGCCCGGCAAATGGCTCACCTATTCCCGCGTGGTGGATGCCCGTGGCCGCAAACCCCTGTTCGTCGCCATCCTGCTCCGCAGTCTCGTACGGATCACCATCGTCGATCTGTTCTTCATCCCCTTCCTCGGCCGTCCTCTCCACGACTACCTCAGCAAAACCTGGGTCGTAGAAGCCTGACCTCCCCCCCCAAAAAAAACTCACGCCAACTCACGTCCTTTCACCCCACCTCTCACGATAACTCACGCCAACTCCCGCCACCTCAGTATCTTTGCCCCATGGCAAAAATTGCGATCAACATAGCCACGGGAAGCCTGCAGCAGGCAGACATGATAGTGGGCATAGACCTCGGCACCACCAACAGCCTGGTGGCCATCATACATCCGGAAAGCAAACAGCCCGTTGCGCTGAAGGAGCACGACAGCAGCAGCCTCGTACCAAGCGTGGTGCATTTTGACGAAACCGGCAATATAGCCGTGGGCGAGGAGGCGCGGGAGTACCTGGAAACGGATCCGCAGAACACTGTTTTCAGCGCCAAGCGGCTGATGGGGAAAAGCTATCGCGATATCAGCGAGAACGCCTCTTTCTTCAGCTACAGGGTAATAGACGATGATACCGACAGCCTGGTAAAAGTGCAGGTGGGCGATAAATTCTATTCCCCCACCGAGTTGTCGGCTTTTATCCTGAAAGAACTCAAACAGCGCGCGGAGCATATTCTCAAAACACCGGTTACCAAAGCGGTGATCACGGTACCCGCCTATTTTAACGACGCACAGCGCCAGGCCACGCGCGACGCGGGTAAACTGGCCGGGCTCGATGTACTGCGTATCGTAAACGAACCCACGGCGGCAAGCCTGGCTTATGGTATCGGTCTCGACAGGGAACAGGAAACCACGATCGCGGTATATGATCTGGGCGGCGGCACATTTGATATTTCGCTGCTGCGCATTGCCAACGGTATTTTTGAAGTGCTGAGCACAAACGGCAATACTTACCTCGGCGGCGATGATTTTGACAGGGCGGTCGTAAAACACTGGACGCATCAATTCAATATTTCAGACGAGGAATTGAAACAGAACCACGAACTGGCACAGGGCTTCCGCCTGCGTGCGGAAGAAGCTAAGAAATACCTCAGTCACCACGACACATACAGCGTAGCCTGGCATAACCATGTGCTGGAGCTGGATCGCGATACATTTGACGGACTGATTGCGCCGCTGATCGGCCAGACGATCGAATGCAGCCGGCTGGCGCTGGCAGATGCGGGCCTGACAGCAGCGGATATAGACTCGATCGTGATGGTGGGCGGCAGTACAAGGGTGCCCGCCGTAAAAAACGCGGTAAGCGGTTTCTTTGGCAAAGCCGTGAACGATACGGTAAACCCCGATGAAGTGGTGGCGCTGGGAGCGGCGATACAGGCGGATATACTTGCCGGTAACAACAAAGACCTGCTGCTGCTCGATATTACACCGCTTAGCCTGGGTATCGAAACCATGGGCGGACTGATGGACGTGCTCATACCCCGCAACGCAAAAATCCCCACCAAAGCGGGCCGACAGTATACCACGCAGAAAGACGGGCAGGGCGATATGCGGATATCGGTTTACCAGGGCGAACGCGATCTGGTAAAAGACAACCGCAAACTGGCCGAATTCAGCCTGAAAGGCATACCCGCCATGCCTGCGGGACTGCCCAAAGTGGAAGTCAGTTTCCTCATCAATGCCGACGGCATCCTGCTGGTAAAAGCCAAAGAACTGCGCAGCGGGGTAGAGCAGGGGATAGAGGTAAGACCGCAATACGGGCTCACCGATGCCGAAGTGGAAAAAATGCTGCTCGACAGCATCACCCATGCCAAAGACGATATGCAGGCCAGGGCCCTGGCCGAAGCAAGAACCGAAGGCGAACAGATACTGGGTGTAACCGAAAAGTTCATCGCCAAAAACAGCGGTTTGTTATCCGGTGAGGAAATGATCGCCACGGCCGAAGCCATGCAGGCTTTACAGCTGGCGCTTACCATGGAAGACAAGAACCTTATCCAATCCAAAATAGAATCCCTCAACGAAATCTCCCGCCCCTTTGCCGAGCGCGCCATGGACGCCGCCGTAAGCGGGGCGCTGAAAGGGAAAAAAGTATAGAAGAAAGAAAGCCCTGGAAAGTGGGGGGAGATCCTTCTTTCACTTTTCAGGGCTTACCTGGTTTGCCCCAGTTCCATCTGCCGGCTGATATATTTTCCGAGGATATCGAACTCGATATTGACCGTGTCCCCCGTTTTTACCTGGCTGATGCTGGTATGTTCGTAGGTATAGGGAATAATGGCCACCGAAAACCGGTTGGGCCCGATGTTAAAGCAGGTAAGACTGGTGCCGTTAACGGCAACAGAACCTTTCTCTATCACCAGTGCGGCAAAATCCGGGGGAAATTCAAAGCAGAACTCCCAGCTGCCCTCCCGTTCTTCGCGGCCGGTGCAGACGGCGGTGGTGTCAACATGCCCCTGTACGATATGCCCGTCGAGCCGGCCGTTCATCAGCATGCATCTTTCGATGTTTACCTGCCTGCCCTCCGCCCAGGTTACCAGGTCGGTTTTCCGGAGCGTTTCAGCGATGGCGGTAACCCGGTGCCGGCCGTTTTCAACCGCTTCCACGGTGAGGCAAACACCCTGGTGACTCACGCTCTGGTCAATTTTCAGCTGATCCGAAACCGCCGATTCGACCCAGAAACTGCGGTTGGTGCCGTTTTCCTCCACCCACAAAATCTTTCCTACGCATTCGATGATTCCTGTAAACATATTTGCAAGATAGGAATTCAGGAATTCGAATTCGCGGATTAGCGGATTCCGGATTCACGGATTGACAGGAAAAATGTCACCGCAGAGACGTGGGGGAGGGAAAGTTTCGCAGAGAGAAGAATCCGCCAATCCATTAATCCGCTAATCCGAGAATTCCTTCAAAATTTGGATTATTTCGGGGATTCCTTATCTTTGCCGTCCTAAAAACACCTGAGGAGGTATATAACATTATGCTGATCATCGATTCAAAAGATTGCGAGAACATCGACAAAGCGCTGAAAAAGTACAAGAAGAAGTTCGAAAAGAGCAAGACTTTGCTGCAGCTCAGAGAACGCCAGGCTTTCACCAAGCCATCGGTAGTTCGCCGCACAGAAGTCCTGAAAGCAATCTACAAACAGCAGATCGCCAGCGGAAAGATCGAGAAATAAGCGATCTTTTCCACGCAACCATATTCAGTAGCCTGGGTTGACTAACTTTGGGCTACTTTTTTTATGTCCGTACCCCAATACCCCGAACTCGCACCTTTTCTCGACTACCTCAAATTCGAGAAGCGTTATTCGCAACATACCCTTATTGCGTATGAGACCGATCTTGGGCAGTTCCTTGCCTATCTTACCAGCCAGTTCGAGGCGCCGCCGCTGGGAAGTATCACACCCATGTTTATCCGCAGCTGGCTGGCAGAACTGAAAGAAGACGAGCTTATGGCAAAATCCATCAACCGGAAAATATCGGCGCTCCGGTCTTTTTTCAAATACCAGCTGAAGACAGGCCTGATCAAACAAACGCCCATGACAACGGTTACCGCTCCCAGAACGGGTAAGCGGCTGCCTGTTTTTGTGGAGGAAAAGGATATTGCCACCCTGTTCGATCATGTGGCATTCGGCGACGACTGGAAGGGCAGGACCGAACGCCTGGTATTACAGCTGTTTTACAGCACCGGCATGCGTTTGAGCGAGCTGATCAACCTGAAAGAATCCCAGATCGATGCGGCGCAAACCCAGATAAAAGTGCTGGGAAAAGGCAATAAGGAACGCATACTGCCCGTATCGAAGGAAATGATCGCCGGGATACTGGCTTATATAGCCGAAAAACCGTTGCGTAAAGAGGGCGTGGCCAATGTATTCATCACAGAAAAAGGCAGTCCCCTGCAGCCCCGTACGGTCTATGCTTTTGTAAAGGAAAAACTGGCGCAGGTGACCACCATCCGGAAAAAAAGTCCCCATATCCTTCGCCACAGCTTCGCCACCCACCTCATGAACAATGGCGCCGATCTGAATGCCGTTAAGGAACTGCTTGGCCACAGCAGCCTCGCCGCCACCCAGGTATACACCCACAACACTATCGAAAAGCTCAAGGAAGTATTCAAAAAAGCCCACCCCAAAGCCTGACCCAACGCTCCCCACTCACGCCCACTCTCAATAAACCCCCACCCACTCAAAGCCTTCTCTTCCCTCCCAATTTTCCCCAAAAAAACGCTGGTATTATTTTTTTTCTTTTGGTTTTTATGTACCTTGTTAGTGCCGGGTAAGCGTGGTTTTTTTACCCGGTTTTAGCCGATCAGAAGTTCTTTCACATAATTATTTTTTCACCAATTAAATGTGAGTTGCTATGAACGTTAACATTCAAACCATGCATTTTGATGCCGATGAAAAGCTGGTAGGTTATGTAAGGAGAAAATTGGACAAACTGAAAACCTTTCATGACCGGATCGTTAAAGTGGAAGTTTACCTGAAACTGGACAATGTGGTGCACACGATCAAGGACAAGATCGTAGAGATCCGGATTCATGTGCCGAAGCACGATTTCTTTGCCAAAGCCTCTACCAAATCTTTTGAAGAGTCGTTCGACTCAACAATGGATTCGATTGTTTCACAGATTAAACGAAAAAAAGAAAAATTAGCCGCCTGATAACAAAAAAGCTGCCCCCCACAGGGCAGCTTTTTTTATACCTTTCCGGTATGAAATGCACAGGGATACTGTTATTGATCGCCTTATTTGCCGCCTGCAGCCCCCGCAAGCGCGAAACCATTGCCTATATCACCGAGCGGAGAGTGGACCAAACGGGCAAACTGGTGCTGACCTATCAATTCAGGGTTGACCAGAAATGGGTTTTGGACAGCGCGCAGGTCGATAACCGGGTTATCCCCAACGATTCGCTGAAAGTGGTTTTCTCCTCAGAAAACCCCGCCGAGAACCGCCTGCAGATGCCCTGAAAAAAAGCCCCGGGGCAGGATCCTGCAAACCTGTTGAAAACTGCCTGAAAAATTTCATTTCAAAATTTTGCTGAATAAACTTTTCCATTACCTTTGCCGTCCTGAAAAACAGGAAGTTCTTTACATATTTTGAGATTTTGGCGTCGGAAAACAGGGAATAGAAGATCATTTCCTGGCCCGTATTTTCAAAATGCCAAAATGCGCATGCCGAAGTAGCTCAGCTGGTAGAGCAACTGATTTGTAATCAGTAGGTCGCGGGTTCGAGTCCCATCTTCGGCTCTGAGTGGTCTTTGGTCTGTCGTCTGTTGTCTGTGGTTGCAATAACCATAAACGACCGGCCACAGACCACAGACCTGCTCCCGGGCAGGTTCCAGAGCGGCCAAATGGGGCGGACTGTAAATCCGCTGTCTTTCGACTTCAGTGGTTCGAATCCACTCCTGCCCACGCAATCACCATAGCGTCAGCGAAGGTGATCTGGCTGTTTAGAGCGGTCAAAAAAGTTCTTAGAATCGATCAATCCACCTGCGCCTGTCAGAGTCTCCGTAGTTATCCGGAGGAGGCCGGCTTGGGTGGATAAAAGCGGAAGTAGCTCATTTGGTAGAGCGATAGCCTTCCAAGCTATAGGTGGCGAGTTCGAGCCTCGTCTTCCGCTCGCGTAGGTCTGTAGTCTGTGCTCTGTAATCTGTGGTTAAACGATAGATCAAAGACCACAAACCACAGACTGAGTTAAGCCGTCGTAGCTCAGGGGTAGAGCACTTCCTTGGTAGGGAAGAGGTCATGGGTTCGATTCCCATTGACGGCTCAGGAAAGTTTGTGGCCTGTTATCTGTAATTTGCGGTTAGGCAAATGAAAGAAGCAGGCCAGTAGATGAAGGAGACACTGTCGGTGGAATGAGGTCAGCGTTAAAACAAACCGCAGGCCACAAACCACAGACCAATCAATAAACACAACAAAAACCGATAAAAATGTCTAAAGAGACCTTTAAGAGGGAAAAACCCCACGTAAACGTTGGTACCATTGGTCACGTTGACCACGGTAAAACAACCCTGACAGCCGCCATTACCACCATCCTTGCGAAAAAAGGTCTGGCGAACGCAAAGAAATACGATGAGATCGATGGTGCGCCCGAAGAAAAAGAGCGTGGTATCACTATCAACACCGCTCACGTAGAATACCAAACTGCAAACCGTCACTATGCGCACGTTGACTGTCCCGGTCACGCTGACTATGTGAAAAATATGATTACCGGTGCTGCCCAGATGGACGGCGCTATCCTCGTGGTGGCCGCTACAGATGGTCCGATGCCGCAAACCAAAGAGCACATCCTGCTGGCCCGCCAGGTAGGTGTACCCAAGATCGTTGTGTTCATGAACAAAGTTGACCTGGTTGACGATCCTGAACTGCTCGAACTGGTTGAAATGGAGATCCGCGAACTGCTGACTTCTTACGGATTCGACGGTGATAACACACCGATCATCCAGGGCTCTGCTACAGGCGCACTGGCCGAAGATCCGAAATGGGTGGGTAAGATCGACGAACTGATGGAAGCTGTGGATTCCTATATCCCGCTGCCTCCCCGTCCGATCGATATGCCGTTCCTGATGTCTGTGGAAGACGTATTCTCTATCACTGGTCGCGGTACCGTGGCCACCGGCCGTATCGAGCGTGGTATCGTTAAAGTCGGTGAAGGCGTTGAGATCGTAGGTCTGATGGAATCTGCACTTTCTTCTACCGTAACAGGTGTGGAAATGTTCAAGAAACTGCTGGACGAAGGTCAGGCCGGTGATAACGCAGGTCTGCTGCTCCGCGGTATCGAGAAAAAAGATATCCGTCGTGGTATGGTAATCTGTAAGCCAGGTTCCATCACCCCGCACACTGAATTCAAAGGCGAGGTGTACGTACTGAGCAAGGAAGAAGGCGGTCGTCACACACCATTCTTCAACAAGTACCGTCCCCAGTTCTACTTCCGTACCACGGATGTAACCGGTGAGGTAACCCTGCCTGCCGGTACTGAGATGGTAATGCCTGGTGATAACATCGGTCTGACTGTAAAACTGATCCAGCCCATCGCGATGGAGAAAGGTCTGAAATTCGCTATCCGCGAAGGTGGTCGTACAGTAGGTGCCGGTCAGGTTACTGAGATTATCAAATAAGCTCTTAGCATATAAGCTTTTAGCTTTTCGCAAATGGATTTTTTTAGTACATTTGCAACATACTTCTAAAAGCTGTTCCGCTATGCGGGATAGCTTTTAGTTTTCTACGGGCATAGTACAACGGTTAGTATAGAGGTCTCCAAAACCTTTGATCTGGGTTCGAATCCTAGTGCCCGTGCACCGTCCGCCGAAGCTTTAGCGAAGGAGGACCAAATTTGAAAATGAGGCAGTTTGAAAATTTGAAAATGAAATCAGATTTTCGCTTCCTGCATCTTCAAATGTTCAAATTTTAAAATTTTCAAATTGATCTCGTGAACAAGATCTCAACCTATTTCAAAGAAAGCTACCGCGAACTGCTCGAGAAAGTGACCTGGCCCACCTGGAACCAACTGCAGCAGAGTACCATGATCGTGTTGGTGGCAACCATTATCATTACTGCCATGGTATGGGTGATGGACTTCTCCAGTAACCAGCTGCTGAAGCTGATTTACTCATTATTCAAGTAAGCAACACATGGAACCAGTAATAGAAACAGCAGGAGAACAACAGGCAACGGCCCCCCAGCCCGAAACCAAATGGTATGTACTCCGCGTGGTGAGCGGCAAGGAGCGTAAGGTGAAAGAATACCTCGACAAGGATCTGATCCGCCAGGGATGGCAGGAGATCATCAAACAGGTGTTCCTGCCCATGGAAAAAGTGTACAAAGTGCAGAACGGTAAAAAAGTGATGCGCGAAAAAAACTATTTCCCCGGTTATGTGATGATGGAAGTGCTGGATGGCAAACTGAACGACGATATGGTGCAGCATATCAGCAATATCAGCAATGTGATGCACTTTCTTACCGACGGAAAAGGTTCCAAAGGCAATATCATTTCACTGCGTAAATCCGAGGTGAACAAAATGCTCGGCAAGGTTGATGAAATGAACGACCAGGGCGTAACCATGAGCGAGCCATTCATCATCGGCGAAACCATCAAGATCATCGAAGGCCCTTTCAACGATTTCAACGGTGTGATCGAAGAGGTGAACGACGAGAAGAAAAAACTGAAAGTGACCGTAAAGATCTTCGGCCGCTCCACACCGGTGGAACTGAGTTATATGCAGGTGGAAAAACTGGGCTGATAAGAAGCTATGATAGTAAAAAGCCGTTCATGCAAATGAGCGGCTTTTTTGTGAGGCATGTGGTTTGAGGAGACAGAGACACGGGTTCAACACAGAGACACGGTGACACAGAGTTACACGGAAGTTTTCTCCGTGTTCCACTGTGCCTCTGTGTTGAAAAAAAGCGACACCCGCGGTATGCACGCTACCCCTCCAACCCCTCAAAAGCACCTGATCCTACATCATTTTAATATAATATATTGAAAATCAATAAATAATTTAATCAGCCCGCCGTAGCTGGTCGCCAACCAACCCCGTCTATTTTGAAATTTCCTTTGAAATTTCCCCCTCTTTCCTTACCTTTGCGTCCCCAAAAGTTCTTTTAGTAAGAATGATTGAGCTTGGGAGTCCCGGATAATCCGGTACGTTATCACCAATTAAATCTAAAAAAATGGCAAAAGAAATCACCGGCTTCGTGAAGCTGCAGGTGAAAGGCGGTCAAGCCAATCCTGCGCCTCCCGTAGGCCCCGCACTCGGTTCAAAGGGTGTGAACATCATGGAGTTCTGCAAGCAGTTCAATGCCCGTACGCAGGACAAAATGGGAAAAGTTGTTCCCGTTCTCATCACCGTGTATGCTGACAAGTCGTTCGACTTTATTATCAAAACCGCACCGGCAGCTGTTCAACTGATGGAAGCAGCTAAAATCCAGACAGGTTCTAAAGAAAGTAACCGCCAGAAGGTGGGCAAAGTTACCTGGGAACAGGTTGAGGCTATCGCCAAAGACAAAATGCCCGACCTGAATGCTTTTACGCTGAACAGCGCTATGAGCATGGTGGCTGGTACCGCCCGCAGCATGGGTCTTACTGTAGAAGGAAAAGCCCCCTGGGAAAACTAATTTATTCACCTATAACATCGTAAAAAATGGCAATTACCAAAAAAAGAAAAGTAGCGGTAACCAGGGTGGATAAAAACAAACTGTATTCACTGAAGGATGCTTCTACACTCGTAAAAGAAATCAATTGTACCAAATTCGATAGCTCTGTTGACCTGCATATCCGACTGGGTGTAGACCCTAAGAAAGCAGACCAGCAGGTTCGCGGTACCGTATCGCTGCCGCATGGCACCGGTAAAACCAAACGCGTTCTCGTGCTTTGCACACCCGACAAAGAAGCTGCGGCAAAAGAAGCCGGCGCTGATTTTGTTGGCCTGGACGAATTCATCACCAAGATCGAAGGTGGCTGGGTGGATATCGATGTGATCATCGCCACCCCGTCTGTCATGCCTAAGATCGGTAAACTGGGTAAAGTACTGGGTCCCCGTAACCTGATGCCCAACCCTAAAACAGGCACCGTTACCAATGATGTGGCCGCTGCCGTTAATGAAGTGAAAGGCGGTAAGATCGCTTTCAAAGTGGATAAAGCCGGTATCGTTCACGCTTCTATCGGTCGTGTGTCTTTCTCTTCCGAGAAAATCGCCGAGAACAGCGCGGAACTGATCAATGCCATCATCAAACTGAAACCTTCCACTGCAAAAGGTATTTACCTGAAAGGCGTGAGCATGGCCAGCACGATGAGTCCCGGCATTACCTTAGACACCAAATCATTAATGAACTAATTCCTGGCGACCTCCGGTAACGGGGGAATGACCCGGGTTTGTAAAACAAATTAGTTATGACCAAAGAACAAAAAAACGAAGTGATTGAGATCCTGAAAGGGAAATTCAGTCAGTATAATAACTTCTACGTTACCGATACAGAATCGCTGACAGTAGAACAGGTTACCAACCTGCGCCGTGCCTGCTTCAACAAGAACGTAGAGATGAAAGTGGCCAAGAACACTTTGATCAAAAAAGCGCTCGAGTCGCTGGACGCGGAAAGATATGCCGGCGTTTACGATGCATTGAACAACGTAACTGCGCTCATGTTCTCTGAAAACCCCAAAGACCCTGCGGTGATCATCAGTGATTTCCGTAAGGCGGCAAAGGGTGAGAAGCCTGAACTGAAAGCGGCATTCATCAATGGCGATGTATACAGCGGCGACAACTCACTGGTGGCACTGACCAAGATCAAGACCAAGAACGAGCTTATCGGCGAAGTTATCGGTCTGTTGCAATCACCTGCCAAACGTGTACTGGCTGCCCTGCTGCACCACCACGAGAAGCAGGGAGCGGGAGCCGAGGTTGCGGAATAATTTGAAAATTTGAAAATGTGCTGATTTGAAGATGTGCATTTTCTGTTTTCAGTAAAGGTTTAGTCGGGTTTGAAATAAAAAGGCTTGAAAATTTTCAAATTTTCAAATCCCCAAATTTTCAAATTCTATTAATAGTATCAAATTTTTTTAAACCCTCCGACGGATCACGTTAGCACGTGACATGAAGCCGGAAAAAATTTAAACAACATGGCAGACGTAAAATCACTGGCCGAAACACTGGTAGGCCTTACAGTAAAAGAAGTTCAGGAACTGGCAGACGTATTGAAAGCCGATTACGGTATCGAACCAGCTGCAGCAGCAGTAGTGGTTTCTGGTGACGGTGGCGGTGGCGCAGCTGCTGCTGAAGAGAAAACATCTTTCGATGTTATCCTTGTTAGCGGTGGTGCAAGCAAACTGGGCGTTGTGAAAATCGTGAAAGAACTGACCGGTCTCGGTCTGAAAGAAGCGAAAGACCTGGTTGACGGCGCTCCAAAACCCGTTAAAGAAGGTGTTTCCAAAGTGGAAGCTGACGACCTCGCAGCTAAACTGAAAGAAGCAGGTGCTGAAGTGGAGATCAAGTAATTACCGCAATTACGCAAGATACAGGCCGGTGGGAATTCCCATCGGCCTTTTTGTTTCAGGTAGGTGAGACTTGAGTCGTCAAACCCGAGTTGACGTGAGTTTGTTGCAGAAGGACGGTTGTGCTGTATTTCACGCGTAACCCTCATGTCTGACGTCTCACGCCGACCCACGATAACCCACGCCAACTCACGAGATATCTATCCCCGATTTTGCCGTTTCCCCCAAATTACCAAGATTTACAACCCAAAAACCTGCTCAATGAAACAGATCACCCTTTTGCTGGCCGGTATGGCGTTACTGGCTTCGTGTAAGCATAACGCCGGTAAAACGGTTGCGTACTTTGACAAAGCCGGGATGGATACCACCGTTCAGCCGGGCGATGATTTCTTTCTGTATGCCAATGGCAGCTGGGTGAGAAGCGCAAAGATCCCCGATGACCAGAGCGGCTGGGGCAGTTTTTATACGCTGTATGATGAGAACCTGAAGAAACAGAAAACGATACTGGAGGATGCCGCAGGTAAAACCGGACTGGCAAAAGGATCGGAGGAACAGCAGGTGGGAGATTTCTATGCCAGCGGTATGGACACCGCCGGTATTGAAAAGAAGGGGTATGAGCCGTTAAAACCGTTTCTGGCCAGGATCGATGCGGTAAAGGATTATAAGGAGTTGCTGACCGTGATGGCCGATCATGCTAAAGAGATCGATATCGATCTGATAGGGTATTATGTTGGGGCGGACGAAAAGAACAGCAGCAAAAACATCCTGGTGCTGGTACAGAGCGGCACTTCGCTTCCGGAGAAAGAATATTATACCAAGACCGATTCCATTACCGTAAGCCAGCGCAAAGCGCTGGTGACGCATGCCGCAAAATATTTTGAGCTTACCGGCACCGATGCCGATGCCGCCGCCAGATCAGGAGCTGCCATACTGGCGCTGGAAACGGAGATCGCCAAATCACATATCACACCGGTGGAGCAGCGCGACCCGGTTAAGAATTACAACAAGATGTCGGTGGCGGATTTGGAGAAGGTATCGCCAAATATCGGCTGGTCATCCGTGCTCACAAAAATGGGTGCGCCGCTGGACAGCGTAAATGTGGCGCAGCCTGCCTATTACCAGGCATTGAGCAGCCTGCTTGCCTCACAGCCGATACAATCGTGGAAGGACAAAGTGAAATTCGACTATATCAGCGCCCACGCTGCTTACCTGAATAAAGCATTTGTAAACGAGCGCTTCGCATTCAATAAACTGTTCTCCGGTGCAAGAGCGCAGCCCGAGCGCTGGAAAAAGATCGCTTCGCTGGCCGATGGCGGACTGAAAGATCCATTTGGTGAACTGTTCGCAAAAAAATATTTCCCGCCGGAGGCGAAACAAAGGATGGACGAACTGGTGAACAACCTGCAGTCGGCTTTCAAAACACGAATCGCCAGGCTTGACTGGATGGGCGACAGCACCAAGCAGAAAGCGCAGGAAAAACTGGCCGCATTCCTGAAAAAGATCGGTTATCCTGAAAAATGGAAAAACTATGCGGACGTTGACATCAAACGCGACGATTTCTTTGGCAATATGGCCGGTATTGCCCAACACAATAGGAAGGAGAACATGGATAAGATCGGCAAGCCGGTTGACAAAACGGAATGGGGTATGACCGTTCCGGAAGTGAACGCCTATTACAATCCCACCTATAACGAGATCGTTTTTCCCGCAGGTATTCTCCAGTTTCCCTTCTTCGAACTGCATGCAGACGATGCGATCAATTACGGCGCGATCGGTATGGTGATCGGTCATGAAATGACACATGGCTTTGATGACCAGGGCAGCCAGTACGATGCAGCCGGCAATCTGAAAAACTGGTGGACGGCCAAAGACAACGAACGCTTTAAAGGAAAAACAAAAGCCGTCGCCAGGCAATACAGTCAGTTTGTGGTGCTCGACAGTCTGCACATTAACGGTGAACTCACACTGGGAGAGAACCTGGCCGATATCGGCGGTCTTGCGATCGCCTATGATGCTTTTAAAATGACGAAACAGGGACAGGGCGCCGACAAGATCGATGGCCTCACACCCGATCAGCGTTTCTTCCTGGGCAATGCACAGGTATGGCGGGTTGTGAACAGACCCGAACTGGTACGCACACTGATCACCACCAACCCGCATTCACCCGAGCAGTTTCGTGTGAATGGGCCGTTATCCAATTTTGATCCTTTCTATAAAGCGTTCAATGTAACGGAGAAAAGCAAAATGTACCGGAAGCCGGAAGACAGGGCGAAGATCTGGTAGGAAATGTTGAACGAAGCATTTGGAAGGTTGAAGATCTTCCAAATGCTTTCTCTTCAAAAATGGATGTTGGTCGGGCGACCAACATCGGCGAAGAAGGATCCGCTGGTCGGATGATCAACATCGACGAAGCGGAGTTGATGAGTTGTTAATTCAGGAAATTTCATATTACCCTATCTCTTTCAAAAATGCATACTTGTCTTCGTACTGATCCAACGGTTCGTAAGGCAGAAGTTCTTTGGGTATCAGCGGATGGTCAATCTCTATTTCGATTCCCTTTAACCACGCCAGTTTTGTGTAACCCAGGGCCGGAGTGGAGATATATTCCTGTGCAATACCTGCGTTCTTGTTGCGTCTTTTGTGCGTTTTTGCTTCTAACAGTTCCAGTATTGCTTCTGTGATCATTACTCTGTCCCTTGCAATCATGCCTTCAAAAAATTTTCTGTCGGGCAATAAGCCTTTGTTAAATGCTTGTTTTTTAGTAGACATAATAGTAAGGCTCCACCTAAGTTGCTCCCAGTCTTCTTTTATCACCTGCTGAATGGCATATGTCAATGTACTATGCCCGCGTTCCACCATCCACGCATAATGGGTATGGCTTAACCCGGCATACCGATGCATTAAAGGAATATTATCACTTAGAGTGGCGTGCAACAAATGATTGGTACCCCAATCAAGTATACTGGCATCGTACTTTTTGATTTCGTATTCATCTATGCGTCCGCACCTGTAAAAACATTGCTTACATTCTCGGATATTCTTATTGAGGAACAAATTCCCCAGCGCTTGTTTTTCATTATAATACCATAACCATCCTATCTCACTTTTATATTGCTCTGGATTGATTTGTGGGGATAAGAGTTTGTCTATTGTCTTATTCTCATCTATAATGCTAC
>NZ_JAACJR010000011.1 GCF_009939225.1 Sediminibacterium soli
TAATATTAGCCGTAGTCGCAGTGATCGTGTTTACACCAGCGATGTTGGTGAGATTAGCGTTAGCTGCGCTTACTGTACCTGCATCAACTGTCCCAGTTACAGAGAGATTATTCAGACCAGTCAGGTTAGAAGTACTTACCGTACCTGCTGATACCGTGTTCGTCACCGACAAATTACTCAGCTGACCAACCTGCGTAATGCCCGCCTGAGTACCATTTGACAGACTGCCACTGAATGTGCCGCCCTGGATCGTACCGCTCACACTTAAGTTGCTTAATTGACCCAGGTTCGTGATATTGGCATTCGTGATATTAGCCGTTGTGGCTGTGATCGTGTTTACACCAGCGATGTTGGTGAGGTTAGCGTTAATAATATTAGCTGCAGTAGCGGTAATCGTATTTACACCGGCGATATTGGTGAGATTCGCATTCGTGGCGCTTACGGTACCTGCGTCAACCGTTCCGGTTACAGACAGATTGTTCAGACCCGTAAGGTTTGACGTGCTTACTGTTCCTGCCGACACTGTGTTCGTAACAGATAAATTAGTTAATTGACCGACTTGCGTAATACCAGCTTGGGTGCCATTTGACAGACTGCCGCTAAACGTTCCGCCCTGGATGGTACCGCTTACGCTTAAGTTAGCCAGCTGACCAAGGTTAGTGATGTTCGCGTTTGTAATATTAGCCGTAGTTGCAGTGATCGTATTTACTCCTGCAATGTTGGTGAGGTTAGCATTAGTAGCACTTACGGTACCTGCGTCAACCGTTCCGGTTACAGACAGATTGTTCAATCCCGTCAGATTCGACGTACTCACTGTTCCGGCTGATACCGTGTTAGTCACTGATAAATTGCTCAATTGGCCAACCTGCGTAATGCCGGCTTGCGTACCGTTTGACAAACTGCCGCTGAACGTTCCGCCCTGGATGGTACCGCTTACACTTAAGTTACCAAGTTGGCCCAGATTCGTGATGTTGGCATTCGTAATATTAGCCGTTGTTGCAGTGATCGTATTTACACCGGCAATATTGGTGAGGTTAGCGTTTGTCGCACTTACTGTTCCTGCATCAACAGTTCCGGTTACAGAGAGATTGTTTAGACCGGTCAGGTTGGAAGTACTTACCGTGCCTGCCGATACTGTGCTAGTCACCGACAGGTTGCTCAATTGACCAACTTGTGTGATACCAGCTTGTGTGCCGTTTGACAAACTGCCGCTGAACGTGCCGCCCTGGATTGTACCACTCACACTTAAGTTGCTTAACTGACCCAGGTTCGTGATGTTGGCGTTAGTAATATTAGCCGTAGTCGCAGTGATCGTGTTTATACCAGCGATGTTGGTGAGGCTCGCATTTGTTGCACTTACTGTTCCTGCGTCAACCGTTCCGGTTACAGACAGATTATTTAGGCCAGTCAGGTTAGAAGTACTTACCGTACCCGCTGATACCGTATTTGAAACAGATAAATTGCTTAATTGGCCAACCTGCGTGATACCAGCCTGTGTACCGTTTGATAAACTACCGCTGAATGATCCGCCCTGAATCGTACCACTTACACTTAAATTACCCAGCTGACCAAGGTTCGTGATGTTCGCGTTGGTGATATTAGCCGTAGTTGCAGTGATCGTATTTACTCCTGCAATGTTGGTGAGGTTAGCATTTGTAGCACTTACAGTTCCCGCATCAACAGTTCCGGTTACAGACAGATTGTTCAATCCAGTCAGATTGGACGTGCTTACTGTTCCGGCTGATACGGTGTTCGTCACAGATAAATTGCTTAATTGGCCAACCTGTGTAATACCAGCTTGTGTGCCGTTTGACAAACTACCACTGAACGTGCCGCCCTGGATTGTTCCGCTTACACTTAAGTTAGCTAACTGACCCAGGTTCGTGATGTTCGCGTTGGTGATATTAGCTGTTGTAGCGGTGATCGTATTTATGCCAGCAATGTTCGTGATGTTCGCGTTTGTAATATTAGCCGTAGTAGCGGTGATCGTATTTACACCGGCGATATTCGTGAGGTTCGCATTTGTTGCACTTATTGTACCCGCATCAACCGTTCCGGTTACAGACAGATTGTTCAGACCCGTAAGGCTTGACGTACTTACTGTTCCGGCTGACACCGTGTTAGTTACTGAGAGGTTGCTCAATTGACCAACTTGCGTGATACCAGCTTGGGTGCCATTTGACAGACTACCACTGAATGTTCCGCCCTGGATTGTACCGCTTACACTTAAGTTACCAAGTTGGCCCAGATTCGTGATGTTGGCATTCGTGATATTAGCTGTAGTTGCAGTGATCGTATTTACTCCTGCAATATTGGTGAGATTAGCGTTAGCTGCGCTTACTGTACCTGCATCAACCGTCCCAGTTACAGAGAGATTGTTTAGACCGGTCAGGTTGGAAGTACTTACCGTACCCGCTGACACCGTATTCGTAACAGATAAATTGCTCAATTGGCCAACCTGCGTAATGCCGGCTTGCGTACCGTTTGACAAACTGCCGCTGAACGTGCCGCCCTGGATTGTTCCGCTTACGCTTAAGTTGTTTAATTGACCCAGGTTCGTGATATTGGCGTTAGTAATATTAGCCGTTGTAGCGGTGATCGTATTTACACCTGCGATATTGGTGAGGTTAGCATTCGTAGCGCTTACAGTACCTGCGTCAACCGTTCCGGTTACAGACAGATTGTTCAATCCCGTCAGATTCGACGTACTCACTGTTCCGGCTGAGACCGTGTTAGTCACTGATAAATTGCTCAATTGGCCAACCTGCGTAATGCCGGCTTGCGTACCGTTTGACAAACTGCCGCTGAACGTGCCGCCCTGGATTGTACCACTCACACTTAAGTTACCCAGTTGACCAAGGTTCGTGATGTTGGCATTCGTGATATTAGCCGTTGTGGCCGTGATCGTATTTACTCCTGCAATATTGGTGAGGTTAGCGTTTGTCGCACTTACTGTTCCTGCATCAACAGTTCCCGTTACAGAAAGATTGTTCAATCCAGTCAGGTTTGACGTGCTTACTGTACCCGCTGACACCGTATTTGTAACAGATAAATTAGTTAATTGACCGACTTGCGTAATACCAGCTTGCGTACCGTTTGACAAACTGCCACTGAACGTTCCGCCCTGGATTGTTCCACTCACACTTAAGTTAGCCAGCTGACCAAGGTTAGTGATGTTAGCATTCGTGATATTAGCCGTTGTGGCTGTGATCGTGTTTACTCCTGCAATGTTGGTGAGGTTAGCGTTAATAATATTAGCTGTAGTAGCGGTAATCGTATTTACACCGGCGATATTGGTGAGATTCGCATTCGTGGCGCTTACGGTACCTGCGTCAACCGTTCCGGTTACAGAGAGATTGTTCAATCCCGTCAGAGTCGACGTACTCACTGTTCCGGCTGATACCGTGTTTGTAACAGATAAATTGCTCAATTGGCCAACCTGTGTGATACCCGCCTGTGTACCGTTTGACAGACTGCCACTGAATGTGCCGCCCTGAATCGTACCACTTACACTTAAATTACCCAGCTGACCAAGGTTCGTGATGTTCGCGTTGGTGATATTAGCCGTAGTTGCAGTGATCGTATTTACTCCTGCAATGTTGGTGAGGTTAGCATTTGTAGCACTTACAGTTCCCGCATCAACAGTTCCGGTTACAGACAGATTGTTCAATCCAGTCAGATTGGACGTGCTTACTGTTCCGGCTGATACGGTGTTCGTCACAGATAAATTGCTTAATTGGCCAACCTGTGTAATACCAGCTTGTGTGCCGTTTGACAAACTACCACTGAACGTGCCGCCCTGGATTGTTCCGCTTACACTTAAGTTAGCTAACTGACCCAGGTTCGTGATGTTCGCGTTGGTGATATTAGCTGTTGTAGCGGTGATCGTATTTATGCCAGCAATGTTCGTGATGTTCGCGTTTGTAATATTAGCCGTTGTTGCAGTGATCGTATTTACACCGGCGATATTAGTAAGGTTCGCATTCGTTGCACTTACCGTACCCGCATCAACCGTTCCGGTTACAGACAGATTGTTCAGGCCAGTCAGATTCGACGTACTTACTGTTCCGGCTGACACCGTATTCGTAACAGATAAATTGCTTAATTGGCCAACCTGCGTGATACCAGCCTGTGTACCGTTTGACAGACTGCCACTGAATGTGCCGCCCTGAATCGTACCACTTACACTTAAATTACCCAGCTGACCAAGGTTCGTGATGTTCGCGTTGGTGATATTAGCTGTAGTTGCAGTGATCGTATTTACACCTGCGATGTTGGTGAGGTTCGCATTTGTTGCACTTATGGTACCCGCATCAACAGTTCCGGTTACAGACAGATTGTTCAATCCAGTCAGATTCGACGTATTCACTGTTCCTGCTGATACCGTGTTCGTCACTGATAAATTGCTCAATTGGCCAACCTGCGTGATACCAGCTTGCGTACCGTTTGACAAACTGCCACTGAATGTTCCGCCCTGGATTGTTCCACTCACACTTAAGTTGTTTAATTGACCCAGGTTCGTGATGTTCGCGTTAGTAATATTAGCCGTAGTCGCAGTGATCGTGTTTACACCGGCAATATTGGTGAGGTTCGCATTTGTTGCGCTTATTATTCCTGCGTCAACCGTTCCAGTTACAGACAGATTGTTCAATCCAGTCAGGTTTGACGTGCTTATTGTACCCGCTGACACCGTATTTGTAACAGACAAATTGCTCAGCTGACCAACCTGTGTAATACCAGCTTGTGTGCCGTTTGACAAACTGCCACTGAATGTTCCGCCCTGGATTGTTCCACTCACACTTAAGTTGTTTAATTGACCCAGGTTCGTGATGTTCGCGTTGGTGATATTAGCCGTAGTTGCGGTGATCGTATTTACTCCTGCAATGTTGGTGAGGTTAGCATTTGTTGCGCTTATGGTACCCGCATCAACAGTTCCGGTTACGGACAGATTATTTAGGCCAGTCAGGTTAGAAGTACTTACCGTACCTGCTGATACCGTGTTCGTCACCGACAAATTACTCAGCTGACCAACCTGCGTAATGCCCGCCTGAGTACCATTTGACAGACTGCCGCTGAATGTTCCGCCCTGGATTGTGCCGCTTACACTTAAGTTAGCTAACTGACCAAGGTTCGTGATGTTCGCATTCGTGATATTAGCGGTAGCGATATTACCGGTTGTTGCGCTGACGATCCCCGTATTCGTGGTGCCGGTAACGGTCAGGTTACTCAAAATGCCCACCTGTGTGATGCCGGCTTGTGTGCCGTTTGACAAGCTGCCGCTGAATGTTCCACCCTGGATTGTGCCACTTACACTTAAGTTACCAAGTTGGCCCAGATTCGTGATGTTGGCATTCGTAATATTAGCCGTTGTTGCAGTGATCGTATTTACACCGGCAATATTGGTGAGGTTAGCGTTTGTCGCACTTACTGTTCCTGCATCAACAGTTCCGGTTACAGAGAGATTGTTTAGACCGGTCAGGCTGGAAGTACTTACCGTGCCTGCCGATACTGTGCTAGTCACCGACAGGTTGCTCAATTGACCAACTTGTGTGATACCAGCTTGTGTGCCGTTTGACAAACTGCCGCTGAACGTTCCGCCCTGGATCGTGCCACTCACACTTAAGTTAGCCAGCTGACCAAGGTTAGTGATGTTGGCATTCGTGATATTAGCCGTAGTTGCAGTGATCGTATTTACTCCTGCAATGTTGGTGAGGTTAGCATTAGTAGCACTTACGGTACCTGCGTCAACCGTTCCGGTTACAGACAGATTGTTCAGGCCAGTCAGGTTTGACGTGCTTACTGTACCTGCCGACACTGTGTTCGTAACAGATAAATTAGTTAATTGTCCAACCTGCGTAATGCCGGCTTGCGTACCGTTTGACAAACTGCCGCTGAATGTTCCGCCCTGGATTGTTCCACTTACACTTAAGTTAGCTAACTGACCAAGGTTAGTGATGTTCGCATTCGTGATATTAGCAGTCGTAGCAGTGATCGTGCTTACACCTGCGATGTTGGTGAGGTTCGCATTTGTTGCACTTATTGTTCCTGCGTCAACCGTTCCAGTTACAGACAGATTATTCAGGCCAGTCAGGTTAGAAGTACTTACCGTGCCTGCCGATACTGTGCTAGTCACCGACAGGTTGCTCAATTGACCAACTTGTGTGATACCAGCCTGTGTGCCGTTTGACAAATTACCACTGAATGTTCCACCCTGGATTGTTCCACTCACACTTAAGTTGTTTAATTGACCCAGGTTCGTGATGTTGGCGTTAGTAATATTAGCCGTAGTCGCAGTGATCGTGTTTACACCAGCGATGTTGGTGAGGCTCGCATTTGTTGCACTTACGGTACCTGCGTCAACCGTTCCGGTTACAGACAGATTGTTCAGGCCAGTCAGATTCGACGTACTCACTGTTCCGGCTGATACCGTGTTAGTCACTGATAAATTGCTCAATTGACCAACCT
>NZ_JAACJR010000012.1 GCF_009939225.1 Sediminibacterium soli
GCTCAAAGAGCAGTTCCGGACGGGTAAATCATTGTTCAGTAAAGGCGGCGCCTTTGCCCCCTTGCTGGAGGAGTTGCTCAATTCTATGCTTGAAGGCGAACTGGAAGGCCATCTGGATGAAGAGGAACGTCAAAAAGGTAATCGTAAAAATGGTAAGGGTAGCAAGTTGCTGAAGACCTCAGCCGGCAGTATTGAGATCAATACACCTCGTGATCGGTTGGGTAGTTTTGAGCCCGAGATCGTGAAGAAACGGGAGACGATCATGGCTGCCAGCCTGGAGGATAAGATCATTGGCCTGTATGGCCTTGGTACCAGTCTACGCGACATCAGCGCCCATATCAAAGAGACCTACGACACAGATATATCAGCAGCCACATTAAGCAGCATTACCGACAAGGTGATTCCCCTGGTAAAAGAATGGCAACAGCGTCCTTTGGAAAGCCTGTATTGCATTGTATGGCTGGATGCAATGCACTATAAGGTAAAAGAAGAGGGCCGTACACAGACACGTTGTGTTTATAATGTTCTTGGCATCAACAAAGACGGCAGAAAAGACGTGTTGGGCATGTATGTATCGCAGAGTGAAGGGGCTAACTTCTGGCTGAGTGTGATCACCGATATGAAACAAAGGGGTGTTGAAGATATCCTGATCGCCTCCATCGATAACCTCAAAGGCTTTGATGAGGCCATCCGGACGGTCTATCCTTACACCGAGATACAAACCTGTATTGTTCACCAGATACGCAACTCCATTAAGTATGTGGCCAGTAAGGATCAGAAAACATTCATGGCCGATCTTAAACCTGTTTACAGGGCTGATAATGAAGGCCAGGCATTGACCGAACTGGACATGCTCAAAGAGAAATGGGGTAAAAAATATCCGATGGTGATCAGTTCCTGGGAAAACAACTGGCCGAAGCTCAGTACCTACTTTAAATACCCTGCCGGTATCCGTAAGCTGATCTATACCACCAATACCATAGAGGGCTATCACCGGCAGATCAGGAAAGTAACCAAAAACAAGGGCGTATTTACCAGTGATATGGCTTTGCTGAAGTTGATTTACCTGGCCACCGAGCGTATCCAGCAAAAATGGACCATGCCATTGAATAACTGGGGCATCACAGCCTCACAATTAAAAATTATATTTACTGACAGAATGAAAACAGATCTCTGACAGCGCACCGTAAAAAAGAGGCGGTGCCTTGCTCTGTGGATGGAGCCGACACCGCCTCTTTTAAACTATAATCAAGTTATTCTTTGACACAGTTCATTTTACAAACCC
>NZ_JAACJR010000013.1 GCF_009939225.1 Sediminibacterium soli
AACAAATTCCCCAGCGCTTGTTTTTCATTATAATACCATAACCATCCTATCTCACTTTTATATTGCTCTGGATTGATTTGTGGGGATAAGAGTTTGTCTATTGTCTTATTCTCATCTATAATGCTACTTGCATAAATCTCGCTGAGTGGCAACATTTATTTAATATTTAGCTAATTTTAAAATTACTATTTCTTGCATACTCCTGTCCACTCCGGTTACCGTTTTGACGATTTTGCTTTCATTCGCTTTTAATAGATCTGACAGTGCCTCTAAGTTTCCTCCTTGGGACTTCATTCTGTCAATTACATCTTCAATCCATTTATCGCTCATTTGTGGTTTTAATAGCGTTTGTGTATTTGCTGCATTCAATTTAATATTCCCCGCATTCCCAACCTGCTTTGCTTCATTAATAATAATTTCCTCCACATTACCTGCCGCATCCTGTTTAATGTACACGCCGTCGAATCCGTTATTACCCGGCAGTTTGCCTTCGTGTTTTACAAAACCATCGGTTTGGAAAATGTCATCGCAAATGGATTCTGTTTTTGTTCCCAAAGCATCGCCGTTCAGTACGATATCGTCAATCTTCGTTCTCAGGCTCTGCAGGGTAGGTAAAGGGGAACTTTTGGAAAGTTTCAAACTTTCCAAAAGTTAAATCTTCCTGAGTGGTAATATGCTTTTTTAGATTTGGTTAGGATTAAAGTTATTACCCTATCTCTTTCAAAAATGCATACTTGTCCTCATACTTATCCAACGGTTTATAAGGCAATAGTTCTTTGGGTATCAGCGGATGGTCTATCTCAATTTCCATTCCCTTTAACCATGCCAGTTTTGTGTAACCAAGAGCTGGTATAGAAATATAATCCTGGGCGATGCCCATATGCTTATTGCGTTTTTTATGGGTTTTTAACAGGTCATGTATCGCTTCTGTGATCATTGTTCTGTCTCTTGCAATCATTCCTTCAAGGAACTTTCTGTCGGGTAATAATACTTTATTGATTGTTTGATTTTTGATGGCCATTATATCAAGACACCATCTAAGTTGTTCCCAATCCTCTTTTATTAACTGTTGAATGGCGTACATCATTGTGCTACGGCCACGTTCCACCATCCATGCGTAGTGGGGATGACTTAATTCAGCGTATCTATGTATCAGTGAAAGATTGTCACTAAGAATAGCATATGACACATTGCTGACACCTGAATCAAGTACCCTTGAATTATATTTTTTGATCATATATTCATCTATACGCCCGCATCTGTAAAAACATTGTTTGCATTCTTGAATATCCTTATTTAAGAACAAGTTTCCCAGCGCCTGTTCTTCGTTAAGATACCACAACATGCTAACGTCACCCTTATATTGCACCGGATTAGTTTGGGGCGATAGGATTCTAGTTATTGCCTCATTTTCCCTCCTTATACTACCGATATAAATCTCACCAAGTGGCAGCATCTTTTTTTAATATTTAGCTAATTTTAAAATTACTATTTCCTGTGTACTCTTGTCCACTCC
>NZ_JAACJR010000014.1 GCF_009939225.1 Sediminibacterium soli
TCCGGAACTGCTCTTTGAGCTTTTGCTTCATTGCCTCATAATCGAGGCTTCCAGGATTGTTGTTTTCCATTTTCTGTGTTTTAAAGTTAATTACTTAACTCCTGACACAGTTTATTTTACACTCTCCAAATCAGTAAAGAAATTGCGGCTAAGCTCCCAATTACCCGCGTTCTGGTGATTGATATAAAGTATAATACCTATAAGAATTGCTGGCCCGATCAGCATCCACAAAAACACGCGCAATCTCCAATACAAGATTTGCTTATAAATGAACTTGCGTCTTTCTTCTGCAATAGCATTGTTCTTCAATTTCAAATTCTCTTTCGCAAGTTTCTTGTTTCTCTCAACGACTATGGAATTTGCTTCTACCGCTTCGGAATATTTCCCTTTTTGGGCTTCGATATCCGAGGCAAATTGCAACCTTTCCGATTGTATCTTTTGCACATCTTCTTTTAACTGATTTCGCACCGTCGTTACGTCATTGACCAAATCATTGAGTAGATTTTGCAATTCCTGTCCCTTTTGCTTTTGTTCATTTGCTATTCCCTGTAATGAAGACACGAATTCCGGTGAATTGTTTTCAGCAAGCTCATTCAGGCTATCGATATTTGTCAAAGTTTTTTCTGCGATGCCACGCGCCACCCATACGACATCCTCGTCAGAGATATTATCCTTGGCATATTTATGAATGTTCGCGTCCAATTCTCTTATCGTCGCGGCAGGTGGCAGGGCATTATCCAGTGTCGTTGAAACCAGCCGCGTCAATCCGATAGTGGCAAGCTCGGAAGTGGTGATTTCAGTTTTGACCATCGGCGACGTCAGCCAAAGAAGATTTAATAAATCTTCAGCTTTTATCGAATAAGGCTGTATGCCTTGCGAGAAAGACGATTGGCGCGAACTTGAATTGTTCAGGAACCAGCAATTCACCTTATCGAACTGATAAATCGGCTTTCCGCGTTTTTCCTTCACGTACTCGATGCAAGTCGCGTCATGAAGCGCTGCAAAAGGGGAATTTCTGACCCCTTTTAGCTTCTCATAGTCTGAACTATTTTTTGCCTTGTTTTGATACTTTTCAGTATGCGGAACAACGATAACGCCAAAGGCTTCAATATCTGTTTGAACATTACGACGGATGCGATCCAGATCCGTCTTATTCAGGTTTCTGCGCTCACAGGCGTTATAAATGTCTTCCGGGTCAATAAGCCGCGACAGGAAAGCGATATCAAAATTATCGACGCGCGTTTTCAGCAACTGATCAATTTCTTGTATCGTGATAGACAAAACAGAAAACCGGTATCCCAATTTTCCTGATATATCCAATAGTCTTCGACAGCTATCTTTTGAGCTGGCAGTATTTAAGTCGAGCAGGCTTATTATGAAGTTGGTATCAAGAACAAGCTCAACGTCACGCTTAATATTGGTTGGCTCGTATTCCAGATAAGTCGTAATAATCGAGCCGATATAAATTGATCGCAGAAGATCGTAAGCGCCTTCAATGGGTTTTATAAAATTCACAAACCTGGCTTCCAGCGTATCGTCTGAAATATCAGTCTGTGCTGATTGACCGATGTATTTCCCGAGAGAAGATTTATATTTTTCAACAAAAGAGAAAACGGAGCGGCCTTTGGGGTCAATATTTTCTGTCTGTAAAAAGCTTTCGTAATAAGAATGCAGCTTGTCCAGTTGAGCATTGCGCTTTTCAATTTCTTCTTCATAATCCGCAAAAATGAACTCGCCTATCACAAAGGAATTATCGCCATAAATGGTCAAGACGGTTTTGTCTTCTTTATTTAGTTCTTTGGCTATCTTGACAAGCAGTTTCTTCAAAACAGAAACCGGCATATTCAAAGAATACAATTCTTCAAAGCGTTGCTTGATAATGGAAATATCATCGCCGTCATGCTTGCCAGCAGCACACATTTTTGAAAGCGTTCGCTTCACAAGCGGAATAAAAATATTTTCAAAACTTGAGCTTTGCTTGCCTTGGTTGTTTATAAAGGCCAATAAGCTATACGCGACGATTTTATTATCCATCACAGCGATATTAGGCGGATAAAATAATGAAAAGTCTTAATATTTACAAGTCGCGATCTTTTAAGAACAAGTTCTAATTTCGGCTAACTGACAAAACTATGGCGATTACAAATAAAACAAGAAAGACGCTTTGGGCCAGATCAGGCAATAGATGCTCTATGTGCCGGAATGAACTTGTCGCTGACAAGAATGTGCATGACAAGAATTTGAATATTGGTGTAAATACCAGACAAACTGACCCCCATCCACCAGAGCAATGTGACCCCCTGCGAACAAGGCATTAAAAATTGATGATTCAGGGCCTAAAAATGGTAAAGAACTAATTGCTTTTTCTTTTCAAACGTAGGATTTTATCTGCCTATTTTGATTTAATATTTTTATCGGTTTGGTCTGCATTGATTTCTTTCCTGTTTTTGCGCAGTGATTCGCCTTTTAGTTCTATCCGGACAGACTGATGAACCAGCCGGTCAAGGATGGCATCTGCCACGGTTTGTTCCCCGATCACATCGTACCAGTTTTTTACCGGAACCTGGGAGGCAATGATGGTGGAGCGCTTGCCGTGGCGGTCTTCAACGATATCCATCAACAGGGCTCTGCCGGCGGCATCGAAGGCCTGTATACCAAAGTCATCCAGTATTAGCAGGTCCTGCTTTTCTATCCTGGCTAATTCTCTTAACTGTGAGCCATCTGCTTTTGCCAGTTTTAAGACAGACATTAGTTTAGCGGTATTGGCATAATAGACCTTGCAGCCCAGCAAACAAGCCTGGTGCCCAATAGCAGAAGCCAGATAACTCTTACCTGTTCCGGTGCTTCCGGTGATAAAAACATCCTGCCCTTTCTTAATAAACTCACAGGTGAACAAACGGTCGATCTGGTTTTTGTCGAGTTCTCTTTTGTGGTCATAATCCATTCCTTCGGCATCTGCCACATAACGGAACTTAGCTGTTTTAATGTTTCGTTGTAATGAGCGGTGTTTGCGGTCATCCCATTCACTCTGAACTAAATACTGGGCCATTTCATCATTAGTGAAGCTTACCGGTGGCGGCAGCTCTACAAAGGTTTTAAATGCGGTCTGCATTCCGTATAGGCGCATATCGCCCATTTTCTTTACCGTTTCTTTGTTCATGGTTTTTGTTTGTTGTTTAAATGATCAATGATTTATTCGTAGTAATCCTGTCCACGTATGTTTTCGTGTGAGGGCATTTCAGGATTGGGTATCTCATCTTCGAAGGGGATGGTGTCAGCCTTTGAACGAAGGATCTGGTCGATGATGCCGTAGTTGTATATACCAAAGCTGTCGGCTCTTTCACACGCATTAATGAGTCTGGCATTACCCACCCTTTTGGCAAAGCTTAGTACCCCGGAACAGGATTTATAACTTTGCTCCGGGTAGAGTTCCCTGGCCAGTATCCTGGCTATATACTGCGCCACCGCTTCGCCAATGGAACTGGCTGTGGCCATAAACTTTTGTGGGTTCCATTCCGCTAAATATTTATGTTGGCTTGCCAGGTGATCCTGTACAGTGATATACTTTAACCCCTTGCCTAAAAAACGGTCATGGGCCGCTACTACTTCGTTGCCATCATATATTTCCAGCCTGGTAGTAGTGTACTTGATTTTCAACCGTTTCCCGATTAGCTTATAGGGCACACTGTAATAACGCTTATCCACGCTCAGCAATACGTGTCCGTATTTGTTCACTGTAGATAACTGGGTGGTCATGGGTTCGAACAGGTAAGGATTTAGTGGTTGCAATAGTTGCTTCTCCAGTTCAATAAACTGCCGCATCCTGCTATAGCTCTCGCCGGTAAGATTTGCGTTATTATGTGCTTCTAAATGAATCAGGATATCTTTGTTGATCTGATCGAGCTCGTGATACACGTTTTGATCAATCTTAGAGAAGATAGTGGTATAGATGATCTTAACAGCACCTTCTACCAGTGCTTTGTCTTTGGGTTTATACGTGCGTGTAGGGAAGCCAAAAGTTTGATAATGCTCCGCAAAGGCTGCAAAACTATCATTAAGCTGGGCCTCATATTTGCTGGCTTTGGTGACTGCAGACTTTAAATTATCCGGAACAATAGCCTGCGGTACGCCGCCAAAAAAATGAAGTGCACGCTCACAACCCAATATAAAATCCTCTTTGCATTGCGAGTGAACAGCCATGACAAAGGTTAACTGGCTGCATCCCAGTATAGCCACAAAAACTTCCAACTCGCTAATCTCACCAGTAACCTTATCAACCAGTTGTAATTTTTGGCCGGTAAAATCAACAAACATTTTATCGCCAGCTTTGTGCGTCATCTTCATCGATGGCTTACCTACCTGCATAAACCCATTGAGCTTCTCCAAAAATGAAGAACTCATATATCCATCCGGGTGTTGAAGTTTGTAATGTTCATATACCATGCCCTTTGTGACACCCCGTTTTTTTAGCATGGACGCCAGTGAGGGCAGTAGGGATTCCAGGTCAGATAAGCGCTTATTGACAACGACAATGGGCTCCTTAATCAAAAACAAGCGTGACATCTCAGCATCACTCATCGATTCAATCTGCTCTATCGTCTTTTCTGATAGCACATATCGATACAGGTACTTTTTTACCGTATTACGGGCTATACCCGTTGATTGACTAATGAATTTGGTGCCCTTCCCTGAAGCATACAGTCGAAGAATCTGGCGTATTGTAAACATCTCAATTGTTTTGTTAGACATGAAAAAAATGGGCTTGGTGAACCAAGAACCTCATCTTTTTTTCCTACAAAAACAACTAATCCTTATACTGGCTTTTAGGGGGTCAATTTGAAATGGTGACAGGGGGTCACATTGCTCTGGCCGAAGGGGGTCAGTTTACCCTGGTATTTGGGGGTCAATTTGAGCGGTTTTTCCAGCAGGACATCGACGCGCACAGGACAATAGACAGAGAATCGCTACTTGAACAGGGATTTGTATTTGCCTATATGACGCAGTCATTTGTCATCGAGGGCATCACGTTCCGCTGCTGCTTCGACATGTGCTGGTATGCGCACACCGACGACAGCGTCGCGATAACCAGAATCGCGCTCTAACCAGTGAAGACCCGTATCTCGGGTCTTTTTTACTTAGGAATATATTTCTGGGATTCCTCCACGATCATTCCGCGAAGATATGCGCCGCCCTCGGGCAGGCAAAAGACTACGGCATAAACACAAATCCTGCGCACCGGGCCGTTATTTATTCCGTTTCCTTTTGCCTTTGGTCGTCCGGCGTATAGTGAAGTCTCTATGATCGTAAGAGGAAAAGTGTGTTGTTTGAATTACTAACTCATGAACCCCTCCGTACACTTCCGCATCTCTCTGCCGCTACTTGATTGCTATCGTATATACTTTGAATCTCGATTCTTGAACGCAGGCATCGTGCCTTCCAAAATATTGATGATTGCCTTGTTTATCGACTCATTTTCTATGCTGCCCGAAGTGCATTTGACGGTATTCTTGTTTTCTTTCTCGATCTGCATGTTAATGACCTGGTCCGCATCACAGACGACCGCAAGATTAGGATTATGCGTCACCAATATGATCTGTCGCTTTTCCTTCACCTTCTTGATGAAGTGAACCAAAATGTGATACACGCTTTCATTATCGAGGTTCTCTTCCGGCTGATCAATCACAAGCGGAATGTCCTCATTGTCTAGGATCAGATAGAAGATTAGAAGCAATGCGCCACGTTCACCGGGAGACAGCTCTTGGAGCGTTTTGTCTCCGAGCTTAAGGTTATACACCGGCTGCAAGTATTCAGCGTTAAAGATGTAGTCGTACAACGTGTTTAACTCCACTCCCTTTTTAAGCACTGATTCAGGGTCTATGCTTGCGTTCTCGGGGGTACGCTTGTCAGCCTTGAGATTGTCTATCAATTCCTCGGTGAATGCGATAAATCCATCACTTGTTTCAAAATGAGTCTTCTCAATGATGTCGTTAAGGCGTTTGTACCCCTCGTCTTTTCCAGCGAATGAGCCAATCCGGCCCTGATTGATCGAATTGAGGAAATTGTCCTCGAATGCGCGGAGTTCCAGCGCCACATCTATTTTGACATCATACCGTTTTTTCAATTCCTTGAAATCGCTGATGAACTGCGTGACGGGTTGAAAGAGCTGCTTGCGTACCTCCACCAAGGAAACTTTTTTGGAGTACAGTTGTCCGGTTAGCCCCCTGCGTTCCTGGTATTTGGCTGTTAAGACGCCGCTTAGCGTATTGGTCAGGTATAGGAGTTGCGCCTCCAGAAATTTCACTGATCCTTCTTTTGTGTCAGAACCTTCGATACCGTCCTTTTTCGCCTGCCATTCCTTGATTGCATCGAGATACTTCTGTTGCTCTTTGGCTGGCTTATCAAGGACCTCCTGATCGGTTTTCAGTTGCTCGTTTAGCTTTGCCAATTGTTGCGCCTTGCTGCCGTCAATGGCGGGGTTAATCGAATCATTGATGCCGGCAATTTCAGTTCCGACTTCCCTGATTGCAGCAACAATTTTAGACGTGTCGATCTTATAGGAAAAAACATCGGCAGGATGGATGTCGTTTTTGACGAGAATTTTCGGAAACTCACCATTAGTGTCGCTGACCTTCTTCAAATCGCCGTCCAAATTCGTGTAATACTGGAGCGTGCGGTTCAATTCCTCCTGAGAAATGGACAACGTCCCTTTTCGGCCATTGAGCACTTTGATCTCTTCTTCTATATTTGTTATTTTTCCTCGCAATACTCCCAGGTTTTCGATCAGAGCCTTTGTCGCCTCATCTTGGACGGCGACAGCCGGTTCCACCGGCTTTATGCCGATGTGTGCCGTCAATTCGTCCTTCTTCAGGTTTAGCTGACTGTCGATGGAACTTCGATAATCCGGCCGGTCTTTTCTTTCCAGGAGCACAATCTCAATGTTTAACCTGCTTAGCTCGTTTTGAATTTTCTGTATCTCTTCCGCGATGAGGCTGGATTTGTAGGTTATCAACTCATCCAAAGACATTTTCCCGAGGCGCTGCGCCACAGGAGTGTGAGAATAAATAATCTGTTTCAGTTCCTTCTCAAACGCATCGCTCTCTACGTCCGTGCACAGCCGCTCCAGGAAATTCTGTGGTATGTATTTCACCCGTTCCACCGAAGTCCTATCGGGGTTGTCGCTCAATCGTCTTGATATCTGAGTGTCGTCGGCCCACGTCATGGTCGCCTCGAATTTCTCTGAGAGATTCGATGGCTTTTGCTTCCTGAATTTGTCCTTTTGCAAAAAGGAGAAGTTGGAAGGGTCCTGATGCGTGTTGCCGCATAAGCCGATAACGTCGGTGATCGCACTTTTGCCGCCGCCCTTGTTTCCAATGATCGCGACCAGGCCCCCGTTAAAATCAACGGAGAAATTGTCGAACCAGACGTCTTCAACTGCTGCTCCCTCAACTTTCTTGATTGACAGAGACTTGATGAACTTTGTCTTGTTGCTGTTTATGCGTTTTAGCAAGTCCGGCTCATCGCCGATAAATACCCTATCGGGTTCATTAATGATCTGCCTTAGTCCGGCAAAAGACAAGTCAGCATTTATCCAACAGAACCGATCAGTCGGCATCGACTGTGCGTCCATGAGATGTCCAAATGCATAATCGATCTTGTGCGCATCCGACCCTTTAATGCAAGGCTTGGGTTTGTCGAACCACGATTCATACTGCACCGCAGTAAATTTTTCATCTTCCCACTTAAAGAACGCAATTTGATTTTGCGTTGATGATCCCATGACGTCCGATTTGTTAATCAGCGCGAGTTTGAAGAAGTTGTCATTCGGATCGATGTCGTCAATGCCACCGTATTCATCATACGGCAGCCATACCACCGCATGACTTCCATGCAGGTCATGCTTTTTGAGGCTTTCAAGCACCTTTTCAAAATCAAAGGAAACCTTCATAACATCGCTGGTGGTTGCCAAATGAATGGTCGCGGCCTTCTCGTCATAGCATTCCAATGAGTTCAGCCACGTGCTTATTTTTTGAAATAACGCCGGATCATTGTCAAAGATGATATGGAAGTTTATCTTAACGCCCGACTTTGTCGGGTCCGCGTTCTTCCTGTTTGCGACAATATTGTGCATCCTGAACTCGACGACAGGGAACACCGTTTTGTCCGGTATTCCCCCAAGTTTCTGGATTTCCTCGTATCCCTTGAGGCTGCAATAGTCATTTATGCCGATTACATCAGCTTTGGACGCTTTCGCATTGTCGATGAATGCTTGATAGCTGCCGCCATAGGTTGCGGGAGAATGAACGTGCAAATCCCATATACGCCATTGGGAGCCTTTGTTGTTTGGAGTTGACATAAAGAGGTGTTAATCGGGATATATAGTGTCTTACAGTATATTCTGTAAAGTCAATAAATAATAATGTGGGATGCGATCTATTGAACGCCAAGGGGGGATAAGCACAAAATACTGTTTAATTGCTAACCTATGAACAAAACATAATTAGAACGAACGTCTCCCCGTTGCACAAAAAATTAGTATTTTACTTGAATTTGCTAAGTTTGCTAATGAGCATCGAAGTAGTATTTTTTCAATGAACGGTATTTCGGCCACTTGTAATATGCTGATAGTCAGCCATCATCTCGGCATTTAAAAAAATTTGTTCACAAGTGTTGATTTTTTTCTTTTATTGTGTCGTCGAAAGTATGATCTCATTTCAAGAAAAGGCCAAGCAGAATCTTTTAGCAGCGCAGGCTCTTATTACCCAACATTTATACCACTCATCGGTCAATAGATCATATTATGCAACGTTCCAGTACGGCTTATATGTGCTTTTTGAAAAAATACGTATTTCAAAAGAAGAACTGAACGCAGAAGCATTTTATGAGAAAAAAGGTTCCCATGTGCTGGCATTTAAGCGTCTGGGAACAGAAATTGCAGGGAAGGATATAAGTGATTACAGATGGTTTCAGCGGGTGAGCCGGGAATTCAAAGCATTGCGTAAATCCGCCGATTACACCGAGGAGACTATTACCGTCGATCAAGCAAACGACTCTATACGAAATGCGGAGAGTATTATACGGACTTTGTTAAAACATTTTAAATGATGGATGCGGCTCAATTTATAGGAGAGATGCTAGCCGAATTAGCCAATAAGTATCGCAAGGTAACATTCAAGTACGGCTATTCTTTAGATAATGAGTGTCATGTCGTTGAGATAACGCCTCAATCGGCTTTTGAAAACGATGCTCTTACAGCTGCCTGGGTTCCCAAATCATTGGAATTTTTGAACCTGTTTCCAGATGATGACATTGTTTTCATATCGGACGATTCAATCTTAGCACTTGGGACATACAAGTTGGAATTTAATGCGAATACCGAAGCAGAAGTATTACTGCAGTTCTTCAAACCATTGTTGGTAAGTGAATTTGAGGCATCATTCTTCACTACGATGGCTGTTGTTGAAAACACGGCATCTGGTTCTCGATTTATAAATCAGGCTAACTCATACATGGCAACTAATGAATCCGCAACGCAAGATTTGCCTTGTGATGATATAAACGATGAATTCTTAATGGCTGCCTAATATATGGATCAAGAAAAACCCGTTGGCTCATATCGCATTGAAAGTATGATTCTGCTTTCCTCCTCCTTTGAACGAGAATCGATCATTGACTTTAATCAGCCGATTGAACTCCAATTTTCCCATTCCTCACAAGCGACAGAAACGGATGAATTTAAGAAATTTGCTGTCTCATTGTCCTTTGACATAAAAGGTGTTCAAGGTGAAACCAATGTGTTTGCTGCTTCTACAAACATGGTCGGGTCATTTGAAAAGATTGGCGAACCTGTCGTTTCGGAAGAAAACTTTAGAAAAATTAATGCTCCGGCGATAATTTATCCTTTCATCCGGGAGCACGTACACAACCTCTGCGCCAAAGCAGCCGTCGGAGTAATTCTTTTGCCTACGGTGAATTTTAAAATATAATATCAATTCCGTTTTTTGACAGGATAGCGCAAAGCAACACCGAGAACAACTACAGAATACCTGAGTGTTTTAGAATGTCACTACCGCGGCCAACGCATCATCCGTATCCTTGCTGATAAAGTTCGACTGATATCCAAGCGTCGTAGTAATAGAGGAATGGCGATACAATTTTTGCAGCATTTGGATAGGAATACGATCTCCTGAAATGTTACCAAACGTACGCCGGGCTATGTGCATCGTTAAGCGCTTCTCAACTTTTGCCGCAGGAGCAACATGTGCTTGCAGAAACTTGTCAATCCTGCTCACCGTGAAGGCAATGCGCCGCTGCACGATGAATTTGTCGCTTTCATTGTCAAGCACTTTCAAATCCGGGAAAACGAAGTCGCTGAGCCGTTGAGGTTTTTGCCTGTAGAGATCAAGGATCGCCTGTGCTTTTTCTGAAAGCATTACCGATCCGCTCTTGTTATTTTTGCCCATAACGTAATACAGCCTGCCGTTTTTGATATCATTCCACTTTAGCCGTAGTACGTCGGACGCGCGCATACCCGCAGCATAGAATGAAAATAGCCACAGATTGCGTGAATGTTCCTGAAACGATCCGACTGGAAATATTGCTGATTGAAGCCGCTGCACTTCTTCTATCGTCAACCCGATTTTGTTGACCTCGGGGAACTTTATCCTTATTTTATCCGCGCCGAAAGGGTAATGCCGCCGATCAGCGACACCTTCTTTGATTGCTTGGCCGAACACTGACCGGATCACAACCAAATGGTTGACTATTGACCGCTCGCTCAGCGGCCGTTCCAAATTGCCCAGATACACTTTGAAATCTTCGAGCAGAGATACCGTCACTTCTGAGAACGGTGTCTGCACATTATTCCTGAAATCACGGAAATGCTTTACGCGCGGTTTGTCAGCGGTGTACTGATTGTACTTTCCCGCCTGTTTCAGCCGTTCAAGATACGCCTCAGCCTGAGCCATGAAATCAGCTCCTTTGCTCGGCTTGACCTTCTTTATGATCGCCCGCGAGGTCGCCTCACCATGCTCCGATTCCACATCGAGCGCGCCGCTCAGCACCTCCATTTTTTTCTTGAAGAGCAGTTTGTTCATCCGTACTGAATTGGGATAGGAGCTGCGCACTTCCTGTTTCTTCGCATCCCAGTATTTCTCATGCAGTGCATACCCCAAATGGATGGTTGACGTTTGTTTGTCCTTGCATACCTGCAAGATGAGCGGCCTGGTACCGTCGCCGTTTACACGTTTCCGCAATACGATTTTCACTCCCATAATCACTGTTTTTCGGTGATTATAAAGTTACGAACATGGTCGAGTATTGGTCGAGTTGGAAAAGGTATTAAACGTTTATTTATGATCTTATGCGTCAAAAATACTTTCAGTATCAATGCGATAGAGCCGTATTGAACCGCATTCAACCGCGACAGAGAGGACTGAAAATCCTTGTGTCGCCGGTTCGATCCCGGCCCACACCACAAACAGATAAGGCTTTCAAGCGATTTGCTTGGAAGCCTTTTTCGTTAGGTACAACATAGGTACAACATTTTTATTTCCATAACACCTTGACCAAGAACTTAGGATGATTAATTTGCTGGGATGAAATGGATTACTCGGGAACGTCCAAAAATAGACCGTATCGCTTGCCCATGGCTTATTAGGCGCTTTATAGATTCCGATGCTGAAATACTATATGTTCCGTCTGAAGAAGTATTACGCACCGCAAAAAAACTAAAGGCTACACCTTTCGATATTGCAGGAGTGGAATATACACACTATGACGACAAGTGCACATTTGATTTTTTTCTTAAAAGACACAAACTGAAAGATCCAGCATTAGATGTGATCGCTGCTATTGTTAGAGGCGCGGACACCGATAGACATGATATTGCAGCGCAAGCATCAGGGCTTTGGGCTGTATCCGCAGGTCTGGCTCATAATTTCACGAACGATTATGAACTTTTGGATATAGGCATGCGTATCTACGATGCACTGTATAGTTGGGCAAAGCACCATTACCGAGAAAAGCATATTCAACAACCAGGGGAACAGTTGTTAATTGATGTGTACGACAGGTTTCTGAAGCAAAAAAAGAAAACCGGAAAGCAACCGCCATGGGTAAAAGAATTACGTGAACTTATACAAGATCAGGTAGACGCAAGTATTACGCTCAAAGAAGTATCAAAAGGGCTAGATATTAACCCTGCATATTTATCCCGTGAGTTCAGTAAATATTTTGATAACCTTTCTTTCGGTGAATACATACGAATGCAGAGAATTGAAAAAGCTATCGGCTACTTGGTGCAAACCGCTTTCCCGCTGACAAAGATCGCGTACTTGACTGGTTTTTCAGATCAGAGCCATTTTACAAGAGTATTTAAGAAAATTACAGGTCAAAATCCTTCTGCATATCGTAAAAAAGTAGTGAAAAAGTAAACTTTAGACTAAGAGTAAATTCTGTTCTATTTCACGAATAATTTTCATGGTAGCATTGCTGCTCGATGGGACAACAATTGTACAAGGAGAGAGCATATAGCCTTAGGAATCTCATTATTTACTTTCTAAAACTGGGTACGACCGGATTTGGCGGTCCTGTAGCTCTTGTCGGATACATGCACCGCGATTTGGTGGAAGAAAAGAAATGGATATCGGAAGATGAATATCGTGAAGGACTTGCACTGTCCCAACTGGCACCGGGTCCGCTTGCTGCGCAACTTGCGATCTATATCGGTTATATTCACTATCGAATCGTGGGAGCAACATTAACTGGTATTGCTTTCGTGCTGCCATCGTTCTTAATAGTGATGGTGCTTGCCGTTATCTACATACAATACGGAGGCTTACCGGGGATACAGGCGGTTTTTTTTGGTATCGGCGCTGCGGTGATAGGCATTATTGCAATTGGAGGATTCCGGCTTAGCAAAAAGAGTTTGGGCAAGGATCGTCTTTTGTGGTTCATATTTATCGTTAATGCAGTTGCTACCGTATGGTTTGAGGAAGAACATATATGGCTAATCCTTTCCGGGGGCCTTATTTACTGGTTGTACCGATCCCGTTCGCTCGTACGCTTGTCGGCTCACATGCTCTACATTCCTGTGCTTTTGCAGATTACTACGACAACTGCCGATGCTACCACATTGCAAAGGATAGCGTGGTTTTTCTTAAAAGCCGGAACCTTTGTTTTCGGTAGCGGCTTGGCCATTGTTCCGTTCCTGTATGGCGGTGTTGTTAAAGAACATGCCTGGTTAAACGATCAACAGTTCTTAGATGCAGTGGCAGTGGCTATGATTACTCCCGGGCCAGTAGTTATTACCGTTGGGTTTATTGGTTTCTTAATTGCAGGTTTTCCGGGTGCCTGCGTGGCGGCGCTCGCAACATTTATCCCATGTTACCTGTTCACAATACTTCCGGCCCCGTATTTCAAAAAATACGGCAAAAACCGTATGGTCAAGTTATGGGTAGATGGCATCACTGCCGCTGCCACCGGTGCGATTGCGGGGGCTGTAGTCATACTTGCAAAGCGGCAATTAACTGATGTGATTTCAATGACTGTGGCATTTGCAACTATCCTGGTCTTGCTTCGGTTTAAAAAAATAAAAGAGCCATGGATTATTCTTGTCGCAGCGATACTTGGAATCCTAATTAAACAATTAGTGTACTAGCTCTTGTAATTGGATACCGATGTTGTCTTAGTTAGTGACCAAAGCCACAAAATACCATTTACCGCAGAGGCACGGAGTTGACACTATTATAACGTACCACCTCATAATATAAACTCATCCGGGAACGCGGTAACCCCGAACTTTTTCCGGAGAGACCTGAACAACCAGGTCAGTAATAGTAACATGGAATTGATTTTCCGGATCAGACGGATAAGGAAGCCTCATATTGTGTCCATCCAAAAAAATCAGGACTCTTCCTCGTAATAGATCTTATAGTATTTTCTTCCGCCGCTGTCCTCGCCTTTTTCGATCAGGTTGCGGTCGCCATGGATATAGATATGGAAATTCCGGTCCAGCTTCAGCACGCTTTTGAATATCCGCGCCTGTTTGTTCACGGCCTGTGAGGAGATGGAGAAATTATCGGCGATATCCATTTCGTTTTTTACACTGTGCTGGTCGTTGAAATTGCGGAAAGATTCGATCATTTCCGGGTGGTGCAGCACTTCTTCCTCAAAACTCTTTTTCTCATAGGTATCGTGCGTCCTGAAATAGGAAACGGAACGGTTCAGCAGATCGATCTGGTCGGTTCTGGAAACCTCAAATTCTTTGGGATAGGCTTTGGTAATAAAGTCCCTGGTGATCGACATGATCTCGCTGGTATGGTTGAAACCCGTATCGGCTGGTTTCAGCATCAGGAAAAGATCGTTCCAGTACTGCGCGCTGCCGGTTTTGCTGACCTTGTCGATCGACATGATCTTGTATCCTTTCTGTTCATCGGTGTTGAAGATCAGGCAGCCCTTGTCTACTTTCTCCAGGCTGATACCATCGTCGAACTTCAGCTCGAACCTGCCGCTGGCGGCTGCCACTTTCAGGAAGGGCTGCCGGTTCTCCGATTTGTAAATACCGATTGCATCGGTAACGATGCCGTCTATTTCCAGCGAGGAGAGATAGGTGATAAACAGATCACCCGGTTTGATCTGCGGGTGCACAGAAACCTCGTACAGGTGTGTGGCGATCTTCCGGCTGTTCTCAAAAAAACTGTCGCGGTTGCCGAAGATCGCTTTTGCAAACTGGAACAGGGGATTGAGTTCCCTGTCGCCGGTGGTGGAGGTAAATGAACAATAGGGCGCCGACTTAAAAGAATCCAGGCAGAACCCGAGCAATAACTCCCGTGATGTAACATCGGGCAGCTCTATCGCCTCATTTGACAATACCAATGATTCCCCGTTGGTTTTATTACCTGTATAATGAACAGCTAGTTGCTGCAATGCAGCGCGGCTATGATCGGACATAATTTTTATAAAGCCCGAAAATAAGAAAAGGTTGATTGAAGGATGATTGTTGTATGGCTAAATGGTTGAATTGAGATACTGGTCAACTGTTCAATGGCTGGATAGCCATGCAACAATGCAACCATTTAGCCATACCTCTTCCCTCACAGGCTATTTCACCGGTGTGATCACAATATTCCTGTATTCCACGGCGCCATGATCGCCCTGTATCAGGATGGGACCGGGCTCGCCTTCCCTGCTGTTAAGCGCACCGCCGGTGATGCCGGGTATGACCTGTTCGCAGATCACTTTTTTTCCGTTGGCTACAACGGTAACCAGGCGGCCTACCAGGGTAATATCGTAAGACTGCCACTCACCGGGACTTTTGGCGGTCATTTCATTCGGCGCCAGAAAACCATAGATGGCGCTGAAGCGGTCTACCAGCGGTTCCTCGCCCTTGCTGTCTTCTACCTGCACTTCGTAACGGCCGCGCAGGTAAACGCCGCTGTTGCTTCCCTTCGGATAGCGGAACTCGATATGCAATTTGAAATCGGTGAAAGTTCGGTCAGATACCAGGTTGGATCCCGATTTGGGACTGCGCAAAATGCCTTTCTCGGCCAGCCACTGGTTATTGGGTCCGGCTGCATGCCAGCCCGCCAGGTTTTTACCGTTAAACAGGATAACCGGTGTTCCCCATACCGGCTCTCCTTTTCTGCGGAGAGAGGGCGCGCGTTCGGCGGTCCATTCATATTGTTTTCCGTCGCTGAAAACCAGGGTGCCGTTCAGCCTGTCGCCGGTATGTGTGAATTCGAATTCCATATCCTGCCCCGCGGGCTCCCACTGAACGGGAATGGAAAAACGGTATTTACCGCCTGCAGATTTGATATGCGATACCGGGCGTGCACTGCCAAATGCATAGACAAAACGACCTACCAGGGTGCTGTTTCCCGAATGCGAGATCTCCAGCCAGGACGGTAATTCCTTTCCCTCTTTCTGAACCGTGATATCCCATCTTCCTTCCACAGGAGAGAGATCGCGCTGTGCGTTCAGCATAAGGGTAAAAAACAGGGAGCAGCCGGCAAGCAATATTTTTTTCATGTGCATCGATTTACAGAAACAAATCTATCCATTATCTGAAACCGAAGGGCAATAAAAAAGGACAGCCACAGGCAGTCCTCTATATATCGGGCCGAGTAAAAGCAACTCAGGCAGGAAACCACCTGTGCACCATACCATCGTTTACTTGCTGGGTGGTCAATCCTTTTTTCTTCAGGTACGACTGCACTTCAAAATAACCCTGGATCTTTCCCCTACTGATGCCAAAGCGGGTTACGGCATCCAGTACCTCATTCAGCGGAACTTTGTATTTCTGTTCTATACCCAGCAGGAACAGGGCAAAATCCGGGGAACTGGCTGCATCGGTGTTTTTTCTCATCGGTAATTCTTTGCCTGCTGTTCAAAAAATTTTGTGCCAAGGCCGGAAATACAAGAAATTATTGATTATCAATCAGCTAAGAAGAAATAAGAATAGTTACACGGTGTTTTAAGCATAATTTAATCAAAATCAGGGGTTAAGCCGGTTAAAATACGGGAAAAATACGGTTGGATTTACCTGGTAAATTTAGCAGCTTTGTGTAGTAAATCGTCTACACGGTTTCGGCTTCCTAATTCCTGAACAATGTATCAATCGCATACGCATATGCAAACGATGAAACGCGTACTTATCATGGCCCTGCTGCTTGTTGCAGCGATTTCGGTTTCACTTACCCGGGGACTGCCAAAAGAGAAAGAAATCTTACTTCCGCATGCTTCCGCTTCTTCCGAAGCGCTCAGCGGCAACGAACGGGTGATAGCACTTGATTCGAATATGGCGATCAACCAGGACAAAGACATCCGTATTGTGCAGAAAGGAAAGGGTTATGTGTTGCAGATAAAACATGCCAACCTTCCGATGGAAGAATACGCGGTTAAACCGGAGAAGAAACAGGACAACGGGAACGGTATGTAAATTACAGGGGTTGTATAACAGAAAAGTCCCGCGCAGGCGGGACTTTTTTATGCATGGTATAGAACCTAAGACACTGCCGAACCAAGCGACAGTAATATCCTGTGAAAAAAAGCAACATGATAAGGAAGCGCATTTTCCCAGTAAGGCCAGGTATGCGCACCGGGACGTTCCGTGTAGTCGTGCGGCGTTTTGTTATAGACGAGTCTGCGGTGCAGCTCGCGGTTGGGTTCTATCAGAAAATCGTCTACGCCGCATTCGATGATCAGGGGCAGCCCATTCTGCTTCATTTTATCGGCAAGGTTAACCACGGAGTTCTGGAAATAGTAATTGGTGCTGCTGGTATCGCGGCCAAGCAGCTTTTCAAAACGGCTGTTTACATTGCTGAGGAATTCGGGTGTGATGCGCCAGTTCTCCGTTTTCATATCAACCGCGCCGCTCATACTGCCGGCGGCACAGAAAAGATCGGGATGCCGGGCAGAGAGGTAGAGCGCGCCATGTCCGCCCATCGATAAGCCCGTAATAACCCTTCCCTTGCCGGAGCGGATGGTGCGGTAGCTGTTATCGATCTTCTGTATCACATCTTCGGTGATATAACTCTCGAACTGGCTGTTTTTGTCGAGCGGACTGTTGAGGTACCAGCTGAAAGTTTCTCCTTCGGGCATTACGATGATCAGGTTATACTGGTCTGCCAGTTTCTTCACCAGTTGTTTATCGGGTGTAAGCGTAAGCCAGTCGCGAAAATGACCGCCGCCGCCATGTAAGAGGTATAAAACGGGGTAAGCCCTGTTGTTGCCCTTGTATGAATCGGGCAGCACAACGGCGGCCTGGTAAGTTTTCTGCATCGCTTTGCTGGGTATGCTGACGGAGTCAACGACCGAGGCAAAAACGCCGGATGCAAGACAGAAAAGAACGAGCAGGATACCTGTTTTTTTCATAGTGCTGTGTTTGGCTGGTGATTATCAGGATGAGCTTATTGCGTCATCATGACACAATATAAAAAAACTACAGCAGTGCAACGCTTTTACGACGGGAATTACGCAAAGTTTTTTTCAACGGGCCTGCCGTGAAATCACCCAAAAAATACTGGGTGCCCTGTTTGGCACAGTTTTCGGGACATATGGGGAAATCCAATACCATGATCAAAACGCCCGTTCCGGTACAGCGCGCCCTGCAACTGCTGCATGAGATCAGCCCTCTCTCCCGCCCGCTCGAAACCTATCTTTCCGCATTTTTTGAGATACAGCAGTATGATGCGCATGAGTACCTGTTACGTAACGGGGAGGTATGCGACCGTATGATCTTTATTGCCGATGGCCTGGTGCAGATCTATTGCGAGCCGCCCATGCCGCTGCCGCTGGAAATGCAGGGCAAGGAGATCTGCAACTGGTTCCTGATGGAAGGTGATCTGGCTATTTCGGTAGAAAGTTTTTTTGGCCGCGAGGCTTCCGATGAATACATCAGGGCCATAGAGCCCACCACAACCGTAAGCATTTCGTATGATGCGCTGGAAAATGTATACGCCGCATTTCCCGAATTCAATTATTATGGCCGGCGACTGACGGAAGCGTATTATGTAAAAGCGATCCGGCAGCTCAAAGCCCTGCGCTACAAACGCGCCGCAGACAGCTATCGTTACCTGGAAGCACATTGCCCGAACCTGATCGAACGGGTGCCGGTACGGCATCTGGCGGGTTATCTTGGCGTGGACGAGACCTATGTAAACGCACTCGGTACCAGGAGAAAAGTGGCGAACTGAATTAACATCGTATTGCAAACCTCACAGGTACCGGTTCAGTATACCGGTAAGCTGCGGCGCATCCATGACCCCGCTCTGCCGCCATTGCAGGTTTCCCCCCTTGAACAGCAGCAGCGTGGGCACGCCCTGGATCTGGAACGAGCTCGCCGTTTGCGGGCTTTTATCGATATCGATCTTGATGATGGTGATCTTCTCGCCCAGCGTACGTTTTACCTGTTCCAGCACCGGCGCCATCATTTTACAGGGGCCGCACCAGGTGGCAGTGAAATCTACCAGTACCGGTTTGCCCGATGAGATCAGTTCCTGAAAAGCATTCATGGCCATCGTATTTTATCCTGCAAAAATAAACGATCGAAAAAAAGAAAGGTGTATTCCCGGAGGAGTACACCTTTTGTTAGAATGCTTATCCCTTTACGTTTTCCCCGAAGTATTCCGTTAAGAAAGTTCGGCGGATTGTGAAGAGAGAATCACCATTCTATTATGTCTTTACCAAGTCCAATACCGTGCCAGCTAGTGCCATGGTCATCCGGTGTCTGGGGCAGCGCCGGTTTCCCAATTTGAGGAAACCACGCCACTATTTGGGGAATTGTAGTGGTTCCGCTATAAAATGCACCGTAATTTTAACGGATGGCCTACCAGAAAAAACCCGGGATCGACATCGTCGGAAAAACACTGGATGCATTGTACCGGCACAATCCCGATGCCCTGTTCGTTATGAGCCTGATGCACCAGTATGAAGAGCGGGGAAGCCTCAGCAAAAAACAATTGCAGGGCTTACACCAGAGAGCGCTGCAGTCGAAAATCATTCCCCAGAATTGGCTGGGCACACTGGAAGCCATCATACTGAAAATGCCGACCCGGTATAAACCCGTGGAGCCCGTGGTGAAGACACCGGTGTATGAAAAAGATGAAACAACCGGCAGGATGATCGATGCCATCCTTGCCAGGTACCCGCAGCATAAAAGAGTATTGTTTCTGCAATCCAAATACCTGGCCAACAGCCTCGATAAAAAAGAAGCGGCGGAGATAAAAAAATTCCTGCTGCTTCCGGGTGTGGTATATGACCCGGGTGCTGCGGACCAATAAGACCGCAGTGCATCAGGCGCCGAACTGCCGCAGGTGGTGATCGGCATGCTTATAGGCAAACTGGCCGATCTGTTCTTTTGTCATAGGTCCGAAAAAAGGGTGTATGTATCCCGGGTTATCAAAACACGCATACTGGTCGATGCGGTTTATCCATTCTTTTTTCTGCTGTTCTGTGTCGCCTGTTTCGTGCGTGGTCTTCAGCACAGGACTTGTGGGCGAGTTTTTTCCGAACGGCTGATCGGACTTCAATGCCTTTTTCAGGAACATGGGACCGATCAGCCGCCCGATAAAGACACGTTGTATGGTGATATGCCCCAGGAACATGTCTTCGCACAACGTGCAGTGCCTGGTCATCTGGAATACATTCATCTTTCCCCAACCCGCGGTATTCTGGTCGGAAAGGGATTGTATCCTTGTTACCAGCTCTTCCTTAACGGCGGTATCAAAAACGCTTTTCATATAACAGTGCTGTTACCCGGTCAGTACCCCCAGCTCTTCATTACCTTCAGGTCTTCGCTCACTGCATCTATCGGCGCTTTGCCCTGGTAAGATTCCTGTTCGATGATAAAATGTGTGGTACCGAGTTTCCTGGCTTCGTCGGTGATGGCTTTGGTATTGGCCACGCCCGTGCCCAGTACCGTGCTTTCGTACCCCGATCCGATCTCTTTGCTTTGCGCTGATTTTGTTTCGTCTTTTACATGCAGCGATACAAAACGCCCCGGATGTTTTTTTACGATCTCGAGTGCGTTTGCACCGGTGCTGTACAGGTTGCCGATATCCAGCTGCTGCGTTACCAGGCTGGGGTCGGTGCTTTCAAGGATGATATCGTATACCAGTGTGTCGTTCAGTTTCTGCGTGAATTCAAAATTGTGGTTATGGTAGCCAAAACGCATTCCTGATTTCCGGCACAGTTCGCCGCTTTTGTTGAATACCTCCATATACCGTTTCATATCATCGTAGTTCTTGCGCAGGTTCTCATCCAGCCAGGGACTGATCACCAGTTCCTGACCCACGGCTGCCGCATCTTCCACGGTATATTTCCAGGAATCGCTGAATTCTTTTTTGGTGGCGTCCCAGTGGTCCCTTCCCATAACGGTATGTCCGCTGGGCATTTTGAGCCCGTTATCGGCCAGTACTTTTTTGAAGTCGGCGGCGGTATAACCGTAGAATTTCCGGTTCACATAATTGGCATGTTCCACATACCGGTAACCCATATCCGAAAGCGCTTTCAATGTGGCCAGGGGGTCTTTGCGCATATCATCGCGGACAGAGTATAACTGTATGCCGGTGATATGTTCTTTTGCGGCGGCGGCAAAAACCTGCCGGGAAAGCAGACCGCTTCCGGCGATCAGTACGGATGTTTTGCGAAGAAAAGATCTTCTGGATGTTGGCATGGCAATTCGTTTTATGGAATGAATATACTCATAAAAGATGAGTGGTGTGCGGGGCTTAAGGTGAACGGTGCCTGCACGGCTGTTTCCCCTGCGCGCACGATTGACTTACCTTGCAGCCATGAGAACCGCTACCATTCATGAACTGAAGCAGGAGCTGCAGTCCGTTTCGCAGGCGAGGTTACTGGAGCTTTGTCTTCGTCTGGCCAGGTTTAAGAAGGAGAACAAAGAACTGCTGACCTATCTTTTGTTGGAAGCGCAGGACGAAGAAGCTTATATCGCCGGTGTGAAAGCGCTGACCGATGAGGGGTTTTCCTCGCTTCCCCAGGGTGCTTACCTTGCCAAAAAAACGCTGCGTAAGGTATTGCGGATGGTCAATAAATACATCCGGTATACGGGCTCCAGGCAGGTGGAAGCCAGCCTGCTTACCCACTATTGCCAGAAACTGAACGCATCGGGGCTCGATTTCAGCCATAGCCCGGTACTGGCGAACCTGTACCAACAGCAGTTCAAAAAAGCCGAGGCCGCCGTGCAAACCCTGCACGAGGATCTGCAATACGATTTCTACCGCGAGCTGGAACCCCTGCGCCGGAAACCGGCAAGCACGGGGATTTCAGGTCTTTTCCGCAAAAAGAAATGAGCGGTACACCGTGCCGGAGCCGGCCGGCAATGGTTTGTGTAAAACACCGGCGCGATAATTGCGCATAATTCCCGAACTTTATTAAACCCACAAGGGATCATACTTAACAGGATGGCTATCTACACGCAGATATGGACTAAGTACATACCGGTTATCAGAATATTGATGAAACGTACCGCGCAGGGCGACCAGGTCCTCGATTTAAACCGGATAGATTTTGAACGGGCCGGAAGCGCGCGCAAGGCCGGCTACAAGTTCTCTATTGAATTTACCAATGGCAAAGTTGCCAATGTGATCAGCAATCTTCCCATGGCCCCGGAACTGGCGGTGGCCATGCAGGATGACCCCGTTATCCGCGATCTTATCTCCTCCAATAACTATGTGGTTTCGCTGAATACCCGTTACCAGCTGAGTTTAAAGAACATATCCCAGAACGGGGACTGAGTCCGGAATAAACGCCCGGTCTATTGTTTATGACTGTCCGCCGGGAGTGCGTCGTACGGCAACAGTTCTGGCAATGTATTTTTTAAAGCGTCCCTCTTACCACCCCGCCATCCACCGTTATGGTCTGCCCCGTAATATACCTGCTTGCAGGGCTAAGGAGCCAGAGCGCCAGGCTGGCAAAATCATCCGCCTCACCCAATGCACCAACGGGTATTTGGTTTACCGCCGCTGTTTTTATCTGTTCGAACGGCAGGCCTGTCTGTTCACTTTTTTTATGGTAGATGCGGTCTATGGCCGGCGTATTGTGCGAGCCGGGGCCGATCACATTGGCGGTGATACCGGTTCGGGCAATTTCCTGCGACAGGGTTTTGACCATACCCACCACTGCCACCCGCAGCGAATTACTCAATACCAGGTTTTCGAGCGGTTGTTTTACAGAAGCGCTTTCGATAAACAGCAGGCGTCCGTAGCCGTATGGCTGCATCAGCGGCACCAGCGCCTGGGTAAAAGCCACTTTCCACCGGAGAAGGGTTCTGTAGGCATTGTCCCAATCCTCGGCGGTGGTCTCCATCACCGTCTTCGCCGGCGGTCCGCCGGCATTGATCAGCGCACCGTGCAATTGCCGGCCGCCGATGGCGGCTATTGTTTTCTGCCGGGTTTCTTCGTCCGTGATATCTCCCGCAACGATGGTTACGCGTTCCGGGGCCAGCGATGCCAGCGTTTCCAGTTTGTCGGTTCTTCTTGCCACGGCTATGACAGATGCTTCTTCGGAGATCAATGCTTCCGCGATGGCTTTCCCAAATCCGGAGCTGGCGCCGCAAACAATGAATAGCTGGTTATTGAGGTGGAGGTTCATGGGCGTTGAGTCGTGAGTCGGCAATCGCAAAAATAATACATCCTGTATTCAGCGCTTATTAATTAGTTTTAGAAAAAAACAAGTATGCTTACCAGAAAAACCAGGGCGCTGGCAGCGCTTATTGCCTTGTCTGCCGTATTGTTCTCCTTCCGTATTGCACAGGCCGATTTCTCCGGTACCTGGTCGCTCAACGAAAGTAAGAGCGAGCTGGGCCAGTTCGGCGGTCGCATGGCCGACAGCAAGATCAGCATCGAGCAGAAAGAAGGTATTCTGACGGTTACACGCACCCGGGCTGGAATGGGCGGTCAGGAGGTAACCACCAAGGAAACGCTGACAGAAGGAAAAGAAAGCGAAGTGGCCATCAACGCCTCCATCAAGAAAAAATCAACGCTCAAATGGGCGGCAGACGGACAGAGTTTTACACTCAGCTATGTTATTTCCGGCGATTTTAACGGCAATGCATTCGAATGGAAAGGCACGGAAACCTGGGCCATCGCCGCAGACGGTAAAACATTCAGTCTGACCGGCACACTCAATACACCGCAGGGCGAGGTAACGACCAAGGCGGCATACGATAAAAAATAATCCGGCCCAGCTAACAGCCGTTTGCCGAATGGCAGATGCCCTGCGGCAAACGGCTGTTAGCCCACCGATCCGAACGCTTCCAGGTATTTGGCGATGTAGAAGTCTTTCTGCTTTGACCGGTACTGCATGATAAACCGCGGGTGTTCGAGTGCGACGATCTTTTTGAAATATTTTTTCTCTCCGTTAAGCACGCGCAGGAATTTTTCATTTTTGCCTGTGCCAAAACAGAATACGGTATCGGTTTCCACACCCAGGCGGATCTGCCTTCGGATGCTGGTGTTGATGAAACCGTATACGGATACCGTCAGTTCCCCGCTGTCGTAATAATTGTAATTCACCTCTTTTCCGCCGGGTCTTTCCGAGGTAAAACCAAGCGGACACACCGAATTGATATAGATCTTTCCGTAAAATGCATCAGGTCCGCCGAAGGCGTCGATCATTTCATAGATAAATACCGAAGAGGGCTCATGGGCCATCGGTCCGGGGTAAGCGAGACCGCATTTTTCCACCAGTCTTTTTGGGTCGGTGAAAGGGATGCCTGTCAGTCCGCCGCCAAACCGGCCGGGGTTGATACCGAGTACCAGGTGCCTGGGCCGGTTATCGTCGTAGTATTTTTTGTAAAAACCCGCAGCGATCTCCCGGATGCCCTTATTCTCCCGGAAAGGGTTCATGATACGGATGCCTTTTGGCAATTCCCCGGTAAACCGGATGGTATTGTTGAATGTAATAACCCTGTCGGCGAATGTTTCAGTCATGGTGAACAATAGAACAATTGAACAAGGAGCAAGGAATTTAGAACAATAGAACCTGTCTGCCGACAGGCAGGCGAGGAATATCGAATATCGATCGGAGAAGAACCGGGTTGATATCCTGAGTAAAAATACAGCAGCCGGTGGGAATATCGAGCAATATAACAATTAGAACAATGGAACCTGTCTGCCGAAGGCAGGCAAGGAATAGCGAATATCGATATATTTTTCTCCGATCGATATCCCCTGTTCAATTGTTCTATTGCTCGATATTCAATTCATCCCTTTCTCCACCGCATAAGTGATGATACCCGCGATGCTCTTGGCGCCGATCTTGTCCATGATGCGGGTGCGGTGTCCTTCCACGGTGCGTTTGCTCAGGTTCATGGTATGCGCGATCTCTTTGCTGGTGCATTCGCGGCAGATCAGTCTGATGATGGATTTTTCCCGCTCCGAAAAATGAATGGCCAGTTTGGTGGTGGACTGGTAATTGCGCGAAACGATCTCGGTGAGTTTTTCGGTGATCTCGCGGCAGAAATACGGTTTGTACTGGAATACCGTGGCAATGGCTTCGGAGATCTCCTCCTGGTCGGCGCTTTTCAGCACGTATCCCAGCGCACCTGCTTCGAGCATCTGCAGAATGGGTTCTTCCCGGCCATGTGCCGACATAACGATCACCCGCCCGGCCTGTTTGCGCCGTGTCAGCTCGCGCGTGGCCGTAATACCGTCCATAACGGGCATGCCGATATCGGTGATGATGATATCGGGAGAAAGTTCGGCGGTGCGCCGTACCAGTTCCAGGCCATTGCCCGCTTCTCCCACCACATCGATATTTTTCTGCTGCGAAAGAAGTTGTTTCAATCCCGTGCGGAAAACACTATGGTCATCCGCTATCAGGATCCTGATGTTACGTTTTTCCATAAAAGCATTTTTACGTGTCAGATATACGGTTCCGTTTTGCCGCAACCAGGGGCTGCCGTTACGCGGGTATAACCGGTATTTTCCGAAAGCTACCGGATGCTTTCTATCTGCACAAGGGTGAAAACACGGTGTTTTGAAAAAGGGGGCTGCTATATATCCGCGAGGCGAAAGGTATAAATGACCGTTATTTATACCCTGGGTGGTTTGTATGCTTCCAGTAATACATGAATCTCTATGTCCAGTCCCTGTGCCAGGGAAACCAGTGTGGTGAAGGCAAAATTGACTTTTCCTTTCTCAATGCGCTGAACCTGGCTGTATTCCAGACCCGAAGCGGCCGCAAGCTGTCGGATACTGTAGCCCTTCTCCTGTCTGACCCTTGTCAGGTGCGAAGCAAAGCGGAGCAATATCTTTTCCTTGCCAGTCATTCTGAAACAAGGTCATTGGTATTGACTGATTTTTTGACGTATAATTATATATCAGTCGTTTTTCTCTGTAACTTGTACCTGCTTCCATGACACCAAAAACAGACCATACGCATGAGCCGGTTTCCCTCGAAACAAAGCATCGGATACTCTATGCGCTTGCCATAACGCTTATCAGGAAGACGCCCTATCCCTGGAAGCCCGCCGCCGGCAAAAAGAAACGCGAAAGCAGTTATATCAACCACGACTGATCCTTCTTTTTCTTCCTTGCTTTCTTTTACGAAAGCTTTCCGCTGCTGCTCACCTCCGATGATGGTCAGGCGTTGTTAATAACTCATACCTTAAATGTGGAGTATTATATCGTCCATGATTGTAGATACCTGTTTATTTTATTGAAATTTAAACTACTTATTACCCATTAATTCGTTAATCATGGTACCCGCCATTACTTCGGCCTACCTGATGGTCAGCAAACATGGTTTTGCCGACATCATGCAAAACAGCAGCACCGGCGAAAAATCTTTACATGCTTCCGCTTTTTTTGATGAAGGAGATGTGATCTGTGATTTTGAAGGACAAAGAATGCTCGACACACCCAGTTACCTGACCGTGCAGGTGGGGGAGAACAGGCACATACTGCTGCACCCTGAATTTTTACAGTACATCAACCACAGCTGTGCACCGAATGTTTTTTTCGACACATCGGCCATGCAGCTTATCGCGCTGAAAGCGATACAGCCGGGTGATGAACTGCTTTTTTTCTATCCCTCCACCGAATGGGATATGGCGCAGCCCTTTGATTGTTTCTGCGGCACACCGCAGTGTCTGCATCGTATACAGGGCGCGGCGCATCTGCGCGATGAAGAGATCATGCAGTACCGTCTTACGCGGTTCATACAGGAGAAGGTTCAAAACAGGAGTGCAAGATAGATCATGGAGAAGGCTTCACCCTTTATCGCATCCGTTCCTGCAGACCGGCTCAAGGTCTGGGTGCTTGCACCGTCTCTTGTTACCAACGACGCCAATATCGATTACTACTACGATTTCAGCCAGAGTATTGCCGAATACACCAGCGTGTTTTCCGCCCTCGGTATCAGCTGGCAATGGCAACCCGTAACGATACAGGATTATGCGGCGGTCATTGACGGCATCGCTGCGGAAAAACAGTCGGGCCAGACAGAACCCCTTGTCTTCAATCTCTGCGACGGCGATGAAGTGAATGGCACGCCGGGTATCTCCGTGGTTAGGCTGCTGGAAGAAAAAGGACTGGTATACACGGGCTCCGATGAATATTTCTACCGCATCACCACTTCCAAGATCCCCATGAAACGCGCTTTCGACAAAGCGGGTGTTCCCACGGCGAAATGGGAGGCGATCCTTTCTCCCGGGCAGGATGTATCGGGTATATTCGATCGGCTGGGTACGCCGCTGATCGTAAAACCGGCGGTTTCGGGAGGCAGCATGGGTGTGGGTACGCGTAATGTGGTGTATAACGAGACCCAACTGCGTGAACAGCTGGCCAACATGTTCGAAGGCTACCGCGGATGGAACCTTTCTTCGGACGGGGTTATTGCAGAAGCTTTTATTACCGGCCCGGAATTTACCACCCTCATCGTGGGCTCATCAAAGCACCCCAAACAATGCAGGGTGTACCAGCCGGTGGAAAGGGTGTTCCACGAATCCCTTCCCGATAACGAAAAATTTCTTTCGTTCGACAGGCTCTGGGAGATCTACGAGGAAGAGGCGCCCATGCCCGGGGATGCCTGTTTCTATGAATACCGGCTGCCTGATGAAGCGTTGCACGATGCATTGAAAAAAACCAGTCTCGACGCCTATCTTTCGGTAAAAGGCACGGGCTATACGCGTGTTGACCTGCGCATGGATGCCGCCACCGGAAAACTGTTCGTGCTCGAAGTAAATGCGCAGTGCGGTATCAGCGAAGACGAAGACTTTACCTCCATCGGTGCCATCCTGCGCGTAAGCGATGCCTCGTTTACATCGCTGGTTACAGAGATCATCAACGATGCCTACAGAAGATATATACAGCAACCGCATAAAGTAAAAGAAGAAACCGGCGCGCAGGTAGTGCCATTGACTGCCGGAAGGGCCCAGCGAAAAAAGATACGATGAAAGTCTGCGTACTACAACCCGATTATTCAACCACTGCCGTTGACTATCAATATTACGATCCGCCCCGCCATCTTTCAGCACTGTTGCCCGATGCGCAGGTAGACCATATCTTTCTCAACAAACTTACCACTTACCGGCAGTTGAAAAACCTGCAGCACGCAGGCTACGATGTATTCGTAAACCTCTGCGAGGGATACCTGGAATGGGAAGTGCCTTCCATCGATGTGATCTATACGCTGGAACTGCTGGGAATGCCGTTCACCGGTCCTTCCACCCTGTTGTACGACCCCGCCAAAGAGCTCATGAAATACGTGGCGTACTGCGAGGGCGTGGCCACACCGGCCTATGTGCTGATCGAAAAACAGGAGCCGGTTCCCGCAGCGCTTCAGCAGCTCGGGTTTCCTTTGTTCCTGAAACCGGCCAAAGCCGGCGACAGCCTGGGCATTGACCAGCAATCGCTGGTGCGGGATGAAAAGGAACTGGCGGCGAAGCTGGGTGCCCTGCTTCCCGAATACCCGCAGGTGCTCGCAGAAGCGTACATTGACGGAAGGGAATTCACCGTACTGATCGCCGCAAACGAGGACGGAAAAACGGCCACCGTTTTTAAACCCGTTGAATTCATTTTTCCCGAAGGGTCTGCTTTCAAGACCTATGCGTTAAAAACATCGGAACTGCATCCCGAAGCCAATATACCCGTAACGGACCCCGCCATTGAACAGCAGCTCCGCGATGCCGCGGCAAGAATCTTCAGGGGTTTTAACGGGGTGGGTTATGCCAGGCTGGATTTCAGGATGGATGCTTCGGGCAGGCTGTATTTTCTGGAGATCAATTTTACCTGTTCCGTTTTTTACAAAGACGGTTACGAGGGTTCCGCTGATTATATCCTCAGGTACGATGGCATCGGCCAGCCGGGTTTTCTCCGGCATATCATCGCCGAAGGCATCGCCCGGTACAAACGCATGCAGAAAAAATATACTATCAAGGGCAATGCGATCTCGGGCTACGGTATCTACGCAAACCAGGCAATTAGGTCTAATGAAGTGATTTTCAACGGAGAAGGCCTGTCGCAGCGCTTGATCACCCGCCGCTATGTGGAAAAAAACTGGGATGATAATCAACAGGAAATCTTCCGGCGCTATGCGTACCCACTGAGCAATGAAGTATTTTTGCTCTGGGATAATGATCCGTCGGCATGGGCTCCGCAAAACCATAGCTGCCAACCAAACACCATCTACGACGGCCTGAACGTGATCGCCAGCCGCGATATCGAACCGGACCAGGAACTAACCCTTGACTATGCATCCTTTCTGGATGACCGTATGGAGCCTTTTACCTGCCATTGCGGCGCACCCGGTTGCCAGGGCCTGATCAAAGGCGTTCCCGGCAATTCGGTTACCGCAAGAGAAACCGCCAAGCGGTCTTAAACATTTTCCCGCCAACAGCGTCAAACTTACTTTCCCATTAAAGCGAAGCATGACCGTTGTATAACCGCGTGCAGGTAAGGGATCTGCATGCAAAAATGTGAAGGAGAGAGTATGTCCAGATTTGCAATTCTGAAAAAATTAATGAAAGAACACCGCTGGCAACTGGTGTTCACCTATTCGCTGTTCTCACTGGAAATGCTGGGCGCACTGATGCGGCCTTATTTTCTGGGTGAGGCTGTGAACGGACTGATGAAAGGAAGTTACCAAGGCCTGTTCCTGTTATCGGGTGTGCATCTTGCCTGGCTGGTGATCGGCACGCTGCGGCACCGCTTTGATACGCGCACCTATTCTGCCATTTACACCTCGCTGGTAACCAATTTTCTTTCCAGGAGAATACTGCGTTCGGATGTATCCAGGCTTACCGCGCATTCCGCGCTGGCCAGGGAGTTTGTGGATTTTCTTGAGTTCGACCTGGTGTATGTGATCGAAGCTTTGTACAACCTGTTCGGGTCACTGGTGCTGCTGTATTTCTACGACAGCTCGGTGGTATTGCTCTGTCTGGCGATATTGGCGCCCGTTATGGCCATCAGTTATTTCTACGGAAAGCGGATGAAAAAACTGAACCGTTATAAAAACGACGAACTGGAAAAACAGGTGGACATTATTTCTTCGGGCGACAGGAAAGCGATCTCCAGGCATTTTAACAACCTCCGCCACTGGCAGGTGCGTATCAGCGACCAGGAAGCCTGGAACTTCGGTATCATGGAGCTGATGGTAATGATCGTGATCGGTATTTCGCTGCTGCTCACCAATTCACTGACCACCGGAACGGTGCTGGCCGGCAGCCTGATCGGCATCTATAACTATATATTGAAATTTGTGTCGGGGCTGGATACGATACCCTATACGGTACAGCGGCTCACCTCGCTCAATGATATCACCAGAAGGATTCAGCTGCAGGAGGAAGATATGCGCAACCCGACGCTTTTGGTGGCATAAATTGATTACGGATTCATGGATTACGGATTTGCCGATGGGAGATTCCCGGAGAGAAAAATCCGCATCCGTATTCTGCGCATCCTTTAATTGATTATTTTTCCTCAACCAACGAATTAAAGCAAACCATTATGAAAAATTATTTTGTTCCCGCTTTTTTATTACTGACGACGGCATCATTTGCGCAGCGTGTGAACCAGGACAGTCTGGTGAACGAATCAAAGAAAACAGAAGTGTGGCAGCCCGTGCCGAAACCGGTAACACCCGGCGCCACCGCATCCGAGGCCCCTTCTGATGCCATTGTATTGTTTAATGGCACCAATCTCGATAGCTGGGTAAAGGAAAGCGATAACAAAGCGCCGGGCTGGAAACTGGACGGCGACGGCGCGATGACGGTTGTAAAGGGTTCGGGTAACCTCAAAACAAAACAGGCATTCGGAAACTGCCAGCTGCACATTGAATGGCGCGAGCCCTCGGCCATAGCGGGGTCCAGCCAGTCGCGCGGCAACAGCGGCATCTTCTTCATGGGCAAATACGAACTGCAGGTGCTGGATTCGTATAATAATCCCACGTATGTAAACGGCCAGGCGGGCAGCATTTATAAACAGCATATACCCCTTGTAAACGCATCGCGCAAACCCGGTGAATGGCAGAGCTACGATGTAATCTTTACCGCACCGTCTTTTGACGCTGCAGGAAAAGTTCTTTCGCCCGCCCGCATCACCGTACTGCACAATGGCGTACTTGTTCAGAACAACGTGGCCATAAAAGGGTCCACCCAATGGATAGGCCAGCCTTCTTACGAGAAGCACGGCGACAAAGAGCCCATTGTACTGCAAGACCATGGCAAAGACGGCGGCAACCCCATGAGCTACCGCAATATCTGGGTGAGGGAGTTGAATTAGGGATTGCGGATTAGCGGATTGGCGGATTTTTTTCTCTCTGCGAAACGTTGCCTCTCTGCCTCTTTGCGGTAAAAAAAGCGTCCCGCAGCCATCAATCCACTAATCCAATCACCCCCGGGTATAAATACGCTTACACCAAACCCTGCTGCATCCTATCTTGCACTTATGTCCCTTATCGCGCAGCCGCAGGAAATACTGGAATCGGTTTTTGGCTATACCAGCTTCCGCCATAACCAGCGGGAGATCATCGATCATTTGTTGAAGGGCAAAGATGCCTGCGTGCTGATGCCCACCGGCGGCGGTAAAAGTCTTTGCTACCAGGTGCCTGCCCTGTGTTTGCCCGGTGTTACCATCGTGGTGAGTCCTTTGATCGCCTTGATGAAAGACCAGGTGGATGCCCTGCTGCTATCGGGTGTAAAAGCGGCTTTTCTCAACAGCACGCAAAGCAGCCAGGAACAGCGCGCCATCACCACACAGCTAAAAAACAACGAGCTGAAGCTGCTGTATATAGCGCCCGAGCGACTGGTTGGCGGGGATATTTCTTTTCTGCATTTTCTGAAAGAGATCGGCCCCTCTTTGTTTGCGATCGACGAAGCGCATTGCATCAGCCAGTGGGGCCATGATTTCCGCACGGAATACCGTGTGCTGAGCCAGCTGAAAACCGTTTTTCCCTCGGTCCCGGTCATTGCACTGACGGCAACGGCAGACAAGCTTACCAAGAACGATATCATTGAACAGCTGCAGATAACAGGTTGCGGCGAATTTGAAAACAGCTTCAACAGGCCGAATATTTTTTACCGTGTTCAGCCCAAACGCAACTCCTACGAGTCGATCTCGGCCTATCTTCAGAAACATCCCGAAGACAATGGCATCATTTACTGTCTCAGCAGGGCCGCCACTGAATCACTTGCGGCAAAGCTGCGCGACGACGGTTTCAGCGCGGCGGCTTACCATGCGGGTCTTGAGAAAACCCTGCGCGACGAGCGCCAGGATCTTTTTCTGAAAGACGATATCAGGGTAATGGCGGCCACCATCGCATTCGGGATGGGTATCAACAAAAGCAATGTGCGTTTTGTGATGCATGCGGATCTGCCCAAGAACATCGAAGGGTATTACCAGGAGACAGGCCGTGCCGGCCGCGACGGACTGCCCAGCGAAGCCATACTTTTTTACAGCGCTGGTGATGCGATCAAACTGAAAAGTTTTGCGCAGGTTGACAATAACCCGGAACAAACCGGCATACTGCTCGAAAAACTTGCGCAGATGCAGCAGTTCTGCGAAACAAGAACCTGCCGGCGCCAGTACCTGCTGCAGTATTTCGGCGAGCAGTCGGGAAGCTATTGCGGGCATTGTGATGTTTGCCTGGAGAAACCCGAGCTGGCAGACGCCACCATCACCGCCCAGAAAATACTCAGCGCCGTTCATCGCCTTAAACAATCGTTCGGTATGCGTTATGTGGCGGATATTTTAAAAGGAAGCAACGGCGAGAAGATACGCGAGCAGCATAAGCAGTTATCGGTATACGGTATCGGAAAAGACCGGCCGAAAGAAGAATGGCTGCATTATATAAAAGAACTGCTTCGTTACGGGTACCTGGAACAGGCTGCGGGAGAATACCCGGTTCTCAAACTCACGGAAAAAAGCGAGCCGGTGCTTTACAAGGGAGAAAAAGTGTTTCTGCCCGCACCGGTGCAGCCGGAAGCGGCGCCCGAGCCGGTTATTTACCAGCCGCATGCTTATGAGAAACCCTTGTTTGACCAGCTCAAGCAGCTGCGTAACCGCATAGCCCATGAAGAGAACGTACCCGCTTACCTGATATTCAGCGACAGCTCGCTGCTTGACCTGGCCACTTACCTGCCTGTATCGAAGGACGATCTTCCTAAGATATCCGGCTTCGGCTCCTACAAGATCGAAAGATATGGCAACGCATTCCTGGAAATCGTGCAGGACTATTGCCATGAGAACAGGCTGGCATCGCAGATTGATTTGAAACAGCAAAGAAAGCCCGTCAAAAAAACAATGCCCAAGGAAAGGGCCACCGAAACCAAACAGGCCAGCCTGGATATGTACCGGTCGGGCATGACGATTGAAGAGATAGCGGAAACAAGGTCGCTGTCTGCCATGACGGTTGAATCGCATCTCGCTTTTTATGTTGCCAGCGGAGAACTGGGGCTGCGCGAATTCGTGAACCCCGAAAAAGAAAACACGATCAGGGAAGCGATCGCCAAATTCGGCCCCGGCAGACTGAAACTACTGAAAGAAAACCTGCCGTATGCCTATACCTATACGCAGATCAAGATGGTTGTAGCCGCTGCGGGGAGGGAATGAGTATGGATTTGCGGATTCCGGATTCGCGGATTTTATTCTTCCTGTCTTTGCGAAGCTCCCCTCACTCCGCGCCGCTGCGGTAAAGACAAAGGTTTGAATTTTTGAGGTTACGCGCTGTGAACAAACCCCGCAAAAAAATCCACTAATCCACTAATCCGCGAATCCGGAATCCCCTAACCCCAATAACCCGTAACTTCATCTCATGCAGCAGAACAAATACCTGAAATACTTCAATGTATTGCCGCTGTTCAATACAAAACGGACCCGGGATATTTTTAAGGTGAACCCCACCATCGCCCCGGTGAGGGAGGAAGCCTCGGAAATAACCATCAAAGTGTTCGACTACAACCAGCAGACGCTGGAAGAGAAAGAGCTGGATCATATCGGCGAGGCTTTTTGTTACCTGGATAACGACAAGATCTCCTGGGTGAATATTGATGGCATCAGGAAATCGGATGTGGAAGCCATCTGTAACCACTTCAATGTGCATTACCTCATCGTGGAAGATATTATGAGCGTTGGTCAGCGTCCCAAAATGGACGATCTGCCGCCTGTTCTGTACTGTCTTCTCAATATGCTGTACTTCAACGAAAGCTCGGGCGCCGTTGAGACAGAGCAGATCAGCATTGTACTGGGGAAGAATTTTGTACTGACATTCCAGGAAGATGCGCACCGGGATGTATTTGATTCGATACGTGAAAAACTAAGGGCGCCGGCCAGCAAACTGCGGCAGGCGGGGGCGGATTACCTCTGCTATTCGCTGATCGATATGATCGTGGACCACTATTTTGTTGTGATGGAAAAACTGGGCTACCGGATAGAGGAGCTTGAAGAAAAGATCGTGCGGAGCAGTAATGCAAGGGCGCTGGCGGAGATCAATAACCTGCGCAAGGAACTGATCGTATTAAAGCGGAACGTAACACCCGTGCGCGACCTGGTAAACGGCTTTGTTCGCACCGACAGTGACCTGCTTGATGAAAGGATCAGCAAATACTTTAAAGACATATACGACCATATCGTACAGGCCAATGATCTTGCCGAGAACTACCGTGATATGATGATGAACCTGCAGGATCTTTACCTAAGCAACGTAAACCTGCGGATGAACGAAGTAATGAAGGTAATGGCCATCGTAACCTGTCTGCTGGCACCCGCAACGGTGATCGGCGGTATCTTCGGCATGAACTTCGACAAGATACCCTATATCCACAACCAGTACGGTTTCTTCATCGCCATCGGTCTCATGCTGGTCATACCGGTGTGGATGATCATGCTGTTCAGGAAGAGAGGGTGGTTTTAGGATCGATTACGGATTAGCGGATTACGTATTGCGCATGTTGGATTTGCTTCTCTGCGAAACCCCTTAACGCTGCGTCTCTGCGGTAAATTCAAAAAGTTTTTTACCGCAGAGGCGCAGAGAAGGCAGCGTTCCGCTGAGAGAAATCCGTTAATCCGTAATCCACTAATTCAAAATCCAATCAGATCTTCACCAGCTTCCATTTCCCTTTTCTGAAGACCAGGATGCTGGTGATGGAGATCAGGGTTTCGGTGACAACGATGGCAATGAATACACCGGTGGTGCCCAGCGCCAGAGTCTGGGCCATCAGGTAGGCAAAAGGAATCTGGAAAACCCAGAACCAGAACAGGTTGATCCAGGTGGGCGTTTTACTGTCGCCCGCACCGTTGAAGGCGTTGATGATCACCATACCCACACCGTAAAAAATATAACCGAGGCTAACGATGCGCAGAGCGGTGACACCGGTTTTTACAACCGCCGCATCGCTGTTGAGCAGACCTACAAAAAATTCGGCGAAGACAACAAACAGCAACGATACACAGGCCATGAAAATGGCGTTGTACTTGGCCGTTTGCCATACCGATTGCTCGGCGCGGTCGGGCTGCTGGGCGCCAAGGTTCTGTCCTACCAGTGTTGCCGCTGCATTGCTCATGCCCCATGCCGGCATCAGGAAAAATATGATCAGACGCATGGCGATGGTATAACCGGCAACCGCATCGCTTCCAAAACCCGCCACCAGTCTGGCCAGCACGATCCAGCTGGCCGAGGCAACGATAAATTGCAGGGTGGCGGTGGAGGCGATATTGGACAGTGACCGGATGATGGCGCTGTTGGGAACAAAATCGCGCAGGTGTATTTTCACAACGCCTTTTCCTTTCAGCAGGCGGTACACCTGGTAACACACACCGATACCCCTTCCGGTGGTGGTGGCGATGGCTGCGCCGGTGAGGCCGAAGAAATGGATCATGACCGGACAAAGAATGATGTTGCAGATATTGGCCAGCCACAGGCTGCGCATGGCAATATTGGCATCGCCTGCGCCGCGGAAGATGCCGTTGATCAGGAACAGCAGCATGATCACGATATTACCTGTGAACATGATGCGTGTGTAGGTTTTACCCGCCGCAATCAGCTCGGGCGAGCCACCCATGATCTGCAGCACGTTTTCTGCGAACAGGAAGCCGGCAATACTCAACAGCACACTGATGCCCACACAAAGGATCAGCGCCTGCGCGCCCGCCCTGGATGCCGCCCCCGGATCTTTCTCGCCCACCCGTCTGGCCACCATGGCCGTTGCCGCCATACTGAGCCCGATGGCAATGGAATAAATGATGGTGAGGAACGATTCCGTCAGTCCCACGGTTGCCGCCGCATTGGGTCCGAGCTTTCCGACGAAAAAAATATCCACCACCGCAAATACCGATTCCATGCCCATTTCGAGCATCATGGGCACGGCCAGCATGAAGATGGCTTTGCGGATACTGCCGCTGGTAAAATCCTGGTGCTCACTGTTGAGCGATTCTTTTAAATAAGACCAAAAACTTCTCTTATGCTTATCAGAATAAGTTGTCATTGTTTATAACAGTTAGTGTATATAAATGATTGAAACGGCAGCGGACTGTTCGCTGCAAACGGGAATAATCAGACCTAAACCGTAACGGGGATCCGGGCCCTGGTCAGCAGATCATCGGCGGTGGTATTACAATGGACTGCTTTATACGCAGTAACCAAATGTAAAGGAAAAAGGGGTGCCCGAAATAAAAAATGGGTAAGCGGCAGGCGCGCAATAGGGGCCTCTTAGGGGTTAAGTACGATCACGCTGTTGCTGCTGCCGAAAATATTGGGCACTTCATGATCGGCTTCGGGATCGTTGATCCAGTCTGTTGTATTGACCCTGTACCTGAATTCGTGCTGCGAATCTTTGGGTAATGATACATCTCCGCTGAAGCTGCCATCCTTCTTCTTTTTCAAAACCACTGCGGTATCCCAGTCGTTGTTGAGACCGAATACTTCCACTGTTTCCGCATGGTCCGTACTGAAGGAGAATTTCACCTTGCAGTAGTCTTTTGTTTTGAAATAGGTTTTCTGTATCATATTTTTTCACATACTTGCTGGCCTTTATACCATGAGGGCCGGAAAAGTAACCCACCGGACGGGTAAAATTGATGATCTGTTTATATTTTACGTGTGCGGCAGTTATTCGATTCATCCATGGATATGACGCAGCTGCCGAAATTGGCCGGCCTTTACGGGGTGTAATCGTTTCTTTTGCAGTATGAAGATCCCCGGGCTGCCGCTTATTGCCACGCATATCATCGGCTGGATTTTGTTCCAGGGCCTGCCGCTGGTATTCCTGTTGTCGATGACGGGAAGCACCGTGGAACGGGTGTTTTCTTCCACTGCTTACTGGCTGTTTTGCAGTTATTATATTGGGGTATTTTACCTGCACCAGTATTTCCTGCTGCCCCGCCTGTACCGCGGTGGAAAAAAAACAGGGTATATCCTTTCGATGGCAGTATTGCTGGCCAGTGCCGTATACCTGCGTCCCTTTGATCATATGACTTTCCGGCAGCGCGAGCTCCGGTTCGGGAATATGCGCGAGAACCGGGTGCGTCCGCCGGATGGATATCGTCCGCAGATGTCTCCGCGGGGAGAAAGGTTCGAAGGCCCGAGGAAATTCCGGATGGACATTATCGGCATCTTTCTGCTGCTGCTGGTGATCATGTTCGGTATTGCCATCGATATTTCGCGCAGGTCAAGACTGGCGGAGCAGCGGGCGGCGCAGGCGGAAGCAGACAGGGCCAACGCGGAACTGTCGTTCCTGAAAGCACAGATCAATCCGCATTTTCTTTTCAATACGCTCAACAACATCTATTCGATGGCGGTAACAGGCCACCGGCATACCGCGGATATGCTGATGAAACTGTCCAATATCATGCGTTATGTAACAGACGATGTGAACTCGGATTTTGTGCCGTTGCAGAACGAGGTCGACTGTATCAGCGATTACATCGATCTGCAGCAGCTGCGGCTGGGGCAAAAGACCACACTGCAGTATGCGGTTAACGGCGATACGGATAACAGGCTGATAGCACCCTTGCTGCTGATGACCTTTGTTGAGAACGTTTTCAAATACGGCATCAGCAAACAGGAGGCTAGTGAACTGACCATCCGTCTTGATATCGAGGCCGGGCGCATCTGTTTTTATACCGCCAACCGGGTGTTCCCGATGCAGCGGCGCGACGACAGAACGGGCATCGGCATCGCCAATACGCGTAAACGGCTGGCGCATTTATACCCTTCCGGACACAGCCTGCAGATAAAGGAGGAAAATGACCTGTTTATCGCAGAACTTTGCCTAAACGCCTGATATATGCCCATCACTTCTATAGCCATTGACGATGAACCGCTGGCGTTGGCGCTGATCAGCGAATACGCGGCCCGTATTCCCGAACTCAGCCTGGTACAGACCTTTGAAGACGCCATCAGCGGCGCCGAATACCTGCGGCAGTACCCGGTTGATGTGTTGTTTATCGATATCAATATGCCCGATATCACCGGCATAGACCTGGTTCGGTCACTGGAAAAAAAACCGCTGACCATCTTCACCACCGCGTACAAACAGTTTGCCTGCGAAGGCTTTGAACTGGAAGCCATCGATTACCTGCTGAAGCCGATCGCATTCGACAGGTTCAGCAAAGCGGTACAGCGCGCCGGTTCACTAAAAGCCTTCCGATACCCCGCTCATCCCGCCACCGGGCAGCATTTTTTTGTACGCTCGGAATACCGGATGATCAGGATCGAGTGTGCGCAGGTTCAATATATAGAGGGACTGGAAGACTATGTGAAAATCCATATCGATAACGAGAAGCCGGTGCTGACCCTGATGACGATGAAGGCCATCATGGAGAAACTGCCGGCCGGTTTGTTCAGACGTATTCACCGCAGTTATATCATACCCCTGCGAAGGGTAAAGGCGATACATAACAGAAAACTCCTGCTCGACAGGGGTCGCGAGCTCCCGATCAGTGATTCGTACCTCGGTTTCATACAGGAATGGACACAGCAAAAGCCCTTGTAAAACAGGCCGGATCGGGTTTGCCGGCCGGGAAAATTAAAATAGCTTTGCGGTCTGCGTTTCAGGATCAATACATATAAACGTACCGGTTGCCTGCTCATGCTGGTGATGTATATCTGCTTCCTGTGTTTTCAGGTAAAGTATAATCTTGAGATTGGCCGAACGATACATCGCAGCTGCAAACTGAATATTACCTGGCAACTGGCGGAAAAAGGCGACCGTATTTCTTCGCATGCCAAGCATTCGCTGATCAGCAAGATCAAGACCGCGCCCAGCAAACGGTTTCATCCCAACGCCGTAAGCACAGAGCCTGTAACCACAAGCGTTCCGGTTGTTTTCTACACAACAAATATCTTAACGGTTCATGCAACACCATTTGTTGCAAAAACGTTTGACCAGACATCTCCGCTTCGCGGTCCGCCTGCCGCATAACCACCACAAGGGTATTGCCATTTTATTTGATCATCTGCCGCCGGCTCCGGCTGGCGGGTCATGTTATATTCACCATGATACACAATGTTCACCTGGAATATGAGGGAGCGGCCCCAGCGCGTGAGAGAGAACTGATGTTCACCCGCAGTTTGCAGATGTGGCTGCGGCCCTTCAGCGAAGAGATCAACCGGCAGCAGGGAAAGCTGGTACTGATCTTCTGCGGGGATGGAAGCAATAAATTCCGTATCGAGCAGGTAAGCGAGGAGCTGAAACAAAAGATAGCCGAACAATTTCCCCGTTTTATTTCACCAAACTGATCCATATAAAACTGCAGGCAGCCCACCCTGCCTGCAGTTTTATTTTTCATAGCCCACCACATCGGCGATGCTGCCATAATCAACCAGCAGTTCTTCTCCTTTACAGATATCGCGCAGTGTTTCAAAATACTTTCCTTCTTCGATGGAGATGATATTGGGTGTGGCGGAATGATTGAGGTAACTTGCCATATCCATCACCTTACATCCCTGTGCGGGGATGAAATAATGTGTTTCATCGTACAGGTAATAGGTTTCGATATAGTTCCGGCTATGTTCCGGCAGAGAAGCTACGTCTTCAAAACCAACACGTATCCATTCGCCGGTATCTTTTGAAAAGATATTTCTGCATCCTTTTGGAATACCGCATAAGGCAAATACACCGATGCCATGAACCGGTGATGGCTGTAAGGCGATATACATTTCGTGTTGCAGTTCGTGTAAGAGAGAGGCTTTGGTCATGGGTGATATTTAGGGTATGGCGTTTTTTTTGGAAGACCCGGTTTAATTATCAATGCCAGTAGCGGGTCCTGATGATTGGTTAGGCATTGGGATTTTGATGAAAAGCCTGCACCAGCAGCCGGTATAATTCAGGATGCTTTTTTTCCAGCAGGTCAGGCCGCGCAAAAAAATACTCGGATACCACGGCAAAGAATTCAGCTTCATTGGTGATACCGTAAGGATTGATGTCCGATCTGTTATCACGGATGCGGTTGATCTCTTTATGGATCAGCTGCAGCCAGGGTTTGATATATTCACGTCCCAGAAAAAATTCGGGAACACCGTCTGTACTGCCATCCGCTTTATCTATCAGGTGAACGAATTCATGAATGGCGGTATGCTCCCTGTCGGTATTGTTCTGAAAAGAATGACGAAGTGCCCGCTGCGACAATACCATCACCCGTTGCAATGCGCCTTCGCCAATAACACCCAGTACACTTCTCTCGTCGCCGGTCTGCTGAAAATCATGACCGAAAGCATCAGGGTACAGCAATATTTCATCGAGGTTGGTGTATTCCCAGTCTCCCAATCCAAAAATGGGAATAATGGCGCTGGCGGAAATATATACTTTGTCGGCATCCGTCACATCGGTTCCCACACCGATGATACGCGTTGCTGCCAGAAAGCGGACCATCCGGTTTTCAAAATCCTGCCGTTGCTGTTCGTTCAGTTGCCGGTAAAATGCGACGTCCTTCAACAGCACCTCTTTATATAACGGGGGGAGCGATACAGCCTGAGACCGGTGTCTTTTTCCAAACAGCGCAACATATAACGCAAGCACTGCCACACAAAGCAATATGACCGGAAGAAAACTCATGAATACGTCAAAGTAACTGCATCCCGGCCATCCGTCTGCGAATTTATTCACCGATCCCCGCAGGTTATTTATATTCGGCAACGCAAACACCATTCATGGAGATCTTTTCGCAGTTTTCGGTTACGCAGTGGGTAATGATCTATACCGCCGCGTTTATCATTGGTCTGAGCAAATCGGGTATCAAGGGAATCGACATGCTTACGGTAACGCTCATGGCCATCGTATTCGGCAGCAAGTCCTCAACGGGCATCGTGCTGCCCCTGCTTTGTGTGGCAGATATTGCGGCGGTTATTTACTACCATCGCCACGCTCAATGGCATCATTTCCGTCGGCTGGCGCCCTGGATGATCGTGGGCATACTGGTGGGTGTGTGGGCAGGAAAAGGGATGAATGAAGCAATCTTCCGCAAGGCGATGGCAGGGATCATTCTTGTAACCATCGCCATTGTATTATGGATGGAATACCGGAAATCAAAACAGGTGCCGCACCATCCTGCATTTGCCGCCGCCACCGGACTGGCAGCGGGTTTTACCACCATGATCGGTAATCTTGCAGGTGTTTTTTCCAACCTGTATTTCCTGGCCATGCGCGCTGCCAAGAACGATTTTATCGGCTCGGCTGCATGGATATTTTTGTTCATGAACCTGTTCAAGCTGCCCTTCCAGGTATTTTTCTGGCATAATATCAGCCTGAAAAGTTTATCGGTGGATGCGGTGGTTATTCCCGCGTTGGCACTGGGGTTTACCACCGGTGTATGGCTGGTGAAAAAGATACACGACGATACCTACCGCAAAATCGTCATCGTGCTCACTCTGATCGGGTCGGTGATCATGCTGCTGAAACGGTAGCGCCGGTTGATAGGGGAAACCCAACCTTAATGTGATATCCTTACTGCACTGTCAGCGTAAACGTGGTTCTGTGCCGGATGGCCTCGTAAGCCTTGCCCCTGAATGTTCCGGGTATTTTTTCCTTGTAGATGCTTTCAATAATGTACATGCCTTTTTCCGGCGGTATAAAAGAATAGATGCCTTCCTGGCTTTCCAGTTCTTTCATCCAGGTATTGGGTGCGTATACCATCAGTTTTCCTTTCAGGTCTTTGCCGCCATACAGCAGTTTCAGGTTGATGGATTTGTTTACCGAAAACGGGGCTTTTTCTTCCGCCGGAAGGATCTGGAAAGACAGGCTTGGTGTTGCTTTTGAGACGGCGCTACCGCCTGCATAGAAAGGTTTGTGCGCATAATAGGTGGGCTGCACAATGCCGATATCGTACTGCGTCCAGTCCACCACTTCCCTGCTTGTATTAACCAGTTCTATCTCGAATTTGCCCGCTGTTGCAGGGGTATACGAGGCAAGAAAATGATTGTTCATTTTCTGCAGCGACAGCGGTATTTTTTCTCCGCCCGGAGTAAGAACCCAGGCCGTTAATCCGTTGGCTTCTTCCAGTCGTTTTCCCGCTTCTTCCCGGGCGCCTTCCGCATATTCACCGTAATAGATCCGGATGGTTCCGGGTTTGCCAACCGCCCATTTGTCCTGGGCTTCGATCCATAAATAATGCGCGGAAGCCGTATTGAATGCGGCAGCAGTCAGGAGTAAAAGCAACAGGTGGCGGATGTTTTTCATGGTGTTTGTATAGGTGGTTATATAAAAACCGGCGCAGGAAGCCTGCACCGGTTTGGGATTTACGGGGTTTTGTTAAAACCGGTAAGAAATACCTACGTTGATATTCCTGCCTGGCATCGGAACAATTCCTTCCCAGAAAGAACCTTCCCTTTTGGTGAAGTATTTTTCATCGAAGACATTGTTCATAACAAAGTTGATGCCCCAGCTGTTCAGGGTATATTGAAACGAAATATTGGCCGGGTGATAGGCAGGCACCGGACCTGTCTGGCCGTTATCGCCCGCGGCTTCTGTATTGGTCAGGTCGGTGTATTGTTTGCCTACATAGGTAAACCAGGCGTTGGCGGCAAACTGCCCGCTGCCCAGTTTATTGCCGTAGCGGAGGCCTGCAGTATAAGTTACCTTGGGTGCATACACCAGGTATTTGTCTTTGGTGGCACCGCTGGTTTGCTTGGCTTCCTGGTAGGCGCCGCTGGCATACAGGCTCAGGTGCTGCAGGGGATAGATATTGATTTCTGCTTCAACACCATGGTGACTGGAGGTACCGATGTTTTGCCATACCCGGTATCTGCCGTCGGGTGTGGGTGCCTGCACCAGTTTGTTCTTGAAATTGATGATATAGCCGGTCAGGTTGGCGCTAAGCCAGCCCGCGGGTTGTGTGCGAACGCCGATCTCGTAGTTCATGGATGTTTCGGGATTAAGCTTTTCGGCATAATAGAAAGTATTCACATCCATGGCTGTGTAAATAAGCGGCGGCTGAAAACTTTTGGAAACATTCAGGAACACATTGTTTGCTGCATCGAACTTGTAAACCAGTCCGGTGGAATATACAACGGCATCAGACGTGCTTTCGGCCTTCAAACCAATATTGCCGGTGAGGGGGTTCTTTGAGGTATAGTCTTCTTTTTTATAGGTTACCGCTGTGTAGCGCGCGCCCAGTGAAAAAGAAAGACGGGGCAGAAAATTGATGGTGTTGTACGCATACAGCTCTTTTATAAAACTGGTGCTGATGGCAAAAGCGCTTGCTTTTCCCACTTCCTGGTTGGCGGTGCCGGCCGTCATGGTCATATCGTTCAGCCGGTCTGTATGGATGCGGACGCCCGCCACAAAAGCATTTTCCAGGCCACCGATAGCGGAGTTGTTCAGGTAATCGGCCACCACGCCAATGGCGTGAATGTCGCGGATAAAAGCTATGGTCGTATCAAACGAAGTGCTGGCAGCCGATTTCTTGCGTGAGGTATACCAGTTGCGTTTGAAATAGTTTCCGTAAATGGATGTATTCAGCTGCTGGCTATTGCGTAACTGTTTATCCAGCGAAAGCGTGGCCGTATAGCGATCCGAAATAAAATGGTCAAACGGATGCTGGCTTTGTTTGATGTTCTGGTCAAACTGTGTCTGCGTGAGGCCGCCGGGCGTCTCGGAATTTTCGCTGAAACCATTCAGGTATACAGAGAGTTTGGTGGTGGTATCGATGCTGTTTTCCAGTTTAACGGTTACATCGTTTACGCCAAATTTGCTGCGGTCCCTGAAACCATCGCCCTGTCTTCTCACGCCGTTTACCATATAACCGAACTTGCCGTTATTGGCGCCGCTGGTGACCTGTGCGGTCAGCGCGTTCCAGCTGCCGTAATTCAGGTTCAGCTGGGTGGAGGGTGTGGAGGTTGCTTTTTTAGAGATCAGGTTAATTACCCCGCCAACGGAATGACCGCCGTACAGCACCGAGGCGCCGCCGCGGATCACTTCGATCTTTTCCACCTGCTGAAGCGGCGTCATATAATACCCGCCCGGGTCGCCGTAGTACATGGTGCCGTTGGGAATTTTACCGTCGATCAGGATCAGCGCGCTTCTGTTGCGGTTGGGGTCCAGTCCGCGCAGACCGAAATTGGGTTTTAAACCCCTTCCGTCTTCGTCCACCGCAACCACACCGGGGATGCGGGTGATGATCTCCGTGAGCGACTGTGCGCCGCTTTCACGAATGGTGCGGGGGTCTATAACAGAGATGGAGCCGGGCACATCGTAGATTTTCCGGCGCAGACCGGCTGCGGTAATGGTAACCGAGTTCAGCTCCTTTACACTGTTTTCCAGTTGAAAATCCAGCTTTGCGCGGGATCCCTGTGTTATGCTGATCTGTTTTTTTACGGCAGTAACGTTTACACCCGTAACGGTAATGGTATACGAACCGCCGGGAACCTGTTTAAAATGGTAATTGCCATCCGCATCGGTACTTACGCTTTTTGCCAGTTCGTTGATGGTTACCGTGATGCCTTCCAGGGGCTGGCCCTGCTTATCCGTTACCTGGCCCGCCAGTGCGGTTTTTGAAGACTGGGCTTCAATGGTTAAGGACGGGAGTAAGGAAGAAAAAAGAAAAAAAAGGAAGAGAACATTTTTCATGTGCAGATTGCGCTTCATATTTCGGTTCGTTTTGAACCCGCAAAGTAGCGGGCTAAAATCCGGAACGGCTGTCATAATCAGGAAATCGGCTTACGGAAACAGGAAAAACAGTGTTTGTTACCTGCTATGGAAAGCGGAGGCGCCGGATAGCTGTAGGCGTTCGGGATAACTTCGTTCCGGAAAAGAAAAAACCTGTTTTGGAAGGGATATGCCGGTTTTCTGCGCCGGCAGCAATTTTTTGGCTGCCAGGGTTCAATTTGTTTCGGAGTGAGAAGACGGAGCGTCTTTTTCCAGTTGCGCGATGGTTCGCCTGGCCGCGGCGATCCGTATCCGTTTGTTTTTTTCTATCATCTTATTGGTGACCCATTTTTCAATTTTATGGTGAAGGGGCACCAGCAGCGCAGCAATGCCCACCATGATGAGCAGCATGTAAACAGACGAATGATGGGTAAGTGTTCCCACCAGCGGATGAAGAAGCAGGTTGATGAATTCAAACAAAACCAGCAGCCCCATAACACCCAAAAACCGGATCCATTTACCGTTAACGATGATGGTGCGGCTGAGCAGCAGAAACAGGGTCAGGAAACCGATGATGCCGATGGTGATCGAAATGTTTTCGATATTTTTTTTGTGCTCTTCCGCTTCTTCGCGCGCTTTGTTAACCAGTTCTTTTTGTCTTTCCTGCTCATTGTACGTGAGCGCCCTTATGGCGTTTATTTTGTCGGAAGCAAACAGGCTGTCGGTTAATTTCTGCTCCAGCACAAAGTACTTTACAGACCGCACCGGGTCTTTGGCGAGGTAAATATTGGCAAGGGCTTTATAGATCAGTGCCCTGTCTTTGTAATTTCCCGCGATCGTCTGCAACGCGTACTCGTAGTAGGTGGCGCTTGAATCTGTTTGGTTCAGTTTCTGAAGCAGTTCGGCTTTTTGCAGGTAAGCCAGGTACAGTACATCGGTGTTGAATTCTTTTTCGTTGCGGATGGCTTCTTCAAAATAAGCCATGGCAATCGTATGGTTGCCCAGCCCGGCATTTGCCATACCCAGGCCGATAAGGATCCGGTCGGGTCCGCCCCGGTCCGGTTTATGCTGGCTGATCCAGGCAAAGCCCTGCTGAAAATAAGCCAGCGCCGAATCGGGTTGGTTAAGGTGAATAAAACAGATCCCGATATTATACAGGTTGCCCATCAGCCAGCTACCGCCTATCTGCGATTCGATGATGATGGGCGTGTTCTTTTGGGCATAGCTGATGGCCTGGCTATAGTCTTCAAGCCGTATATACAGGTCTGAAATGAAGTTCAATACCCGGGCGCGAACCGAAATTTCTTTTTTCTCTTCGCAATATTTCAGAAAGTCAAGGTAAAGCTGCAATGCTTTCTGGTAATTGCCGTTGCGCTGGTATACCAGACACTGTTCGCCAAGGTTAATCCACATTCCGAACAGGAAATCGTGCCGGGCGGCCAGTGCATATCCCTGTGAAAGGAATAACAGGGCGCTGTCGTGATCGTTTTTCTGTTCAAAATAAAACCGTCCGATCCTCCACAGGTATTTGGAAGAGACTGTATCGCTCTTCGAATGCGCCAGCAGCTGCCGTAAACTGTCGAGTTTCCGGTTTTGCGCAAAATCTTTCGTGGATGCCAGCAGCAGGAAAAAGAAAAGGAACGAAAAAAAGCAAAATCGGGTACCGGTTGTTTTTTTCATACAGTGTGTTAAATGGTCTGAAAAGAGCCAAACAGGAAAGGTATGGACCCTGTGTTTTGATCGGGGCTTGGTGAATCTAAACAACAATTTGTTGAAATGCAAGCTTTGCAGGAAGGGTCCCTGCCGGAATACGGGGTATGATGCCGCAAAACAACAGGGTGGTTTGCGGTAATTACTACACTTCCTGTTTCCCGATTACCTATCCATTCTCTTTAATAAAAAAGCCTTAGCAATTTGCTAAGGTTTTCCCGTCCTGTTAACAGGAAATGCGGCGATCAGTTTTGCTGTGGACTGCAATAATTTGGGAATCAAATCATTGGACTTGCCTCTGGCAGGAATTGGAAACAGTATCAGAAATCTTTTTTCTTAGCACTTGCCACCAACTCTGTATCTATTAATTCTAAAGACAACACCCAGTCCTTCACGCGTTCTTTGTATTTCCTGAAATGCGGTGTTACAATATGTGACTGATAGGCCTTGGTATTGGCGTAAACTTCTAAAATTGTTATCGATGTAGTGTCTTTTTTATCGGATACGGCCGTGTATGACAAAACACCCGGTTCTGATGCAATGGCTGCACGCATCTGTTCGGCAAGAGCGGATTTGTATTTTCCCAATTGACTGGCAGCTACTTTAATCTTAGCAATCCTGTACATGCTGTTTGTTTTCTGCGCATGTAAACGGAAACAAATCAGTGCAGTTATTACAATAAGAAGGGTTGAAAGAAGGGCTTGTCTGGTCATACCATTATTTAAAAATAAAAATGGGGGTATACGGCACAAGTATAACCCTTTTACATTTATTTCTACTCGCCTATTGCCGTTGTTGGTCGCATGACCATAACCGGGTAAAACAGCGACATGTTCGTTTGTCTCTGCGAATCTCTGCACCCCTTGCGTCTCTGCGGTGAATATGTATTCTGTTTTTTACCGCAGAGGCGCGGAGTCGAAGGAGTTTCGCAGAGAGTATCCGGTTAATTCGCTAAATGAAAACTTGATTCTCGGAACACCTGCTGGACTTGATCCAACCGAGCGTTTTACTATTTCTCCATCACCCAAATCCAAAATTTCCCAACCCAAAAATCCCCAATAAAAAGAGCCTTCGCAAACTGCGAAGGCTCTTCCGCTCCCCCTGCTGGACTTGAACCAGCGACCCTCTGATTAACAGTCAGATGCTCTAACCAACTGAGCTAAGGAGGAGTTTATCCCCATTGTTTTCACTAAGGGGTGGCAAAAATAGGAAAAAATGCTTCCCGGCAAAATCTAAATGGCCGGAAATCAGAAAGAAAACCAGCTCTTTTTTTCTTCCCAGCCCACCCAAACCCCGTCTTCCCGGACTTGAGCCCGGTAGGTTTTCAGGAAATAGCCTTCGCCGCTGGTATTCCTGCCCGTTTTCATATCAAACCGGTACCGGTGCAGGGGGCAGGTTACCTGTCCCATGGGGTTGATGAAGCCATCGGCCATGATGCCGCCCGCATGCGGACATTTCCAGGCAAAAGCGAATAACTCACCGTTAAGCCGGGCAAGGGTGAGCTTTTTGTCACCCGCTTTTACAATACACATCTGGTTATCCTGCCATGGCAGGCCGGCCTCGCTTTCACTTATTTTGTACCATTTCCATTCCGGTTCGGGCATGGGAGTTTGTTTATGATGGGAAGGAGGTATGGTTATATGGCTGCATTGTTCAATGGCTATAAAGCAATGCAGCCATATAACCATTCAGCCATACAGCCATTTTCCTAAAAATGCACCGTTCTGTACGGATACCTGATGCGGTACAGGTCCCTGACCTTGTTCAGGATCAGTTCGCGCAGGGCATCGATGTTCTTTTTTTCGGCGGCGGAGATGAATACGCAGTTATTGTCTGTCGCCTCTTCCCATTTCTCCTTTAAATCGCGCCATATTTCCTGTTTTACCTCGCTTGCCAGCCATTTGTCGAAGTATTTTTCCTCGTAAAGATCCATCTTATTGAAAATGGTGAGAACGGGTTTCTCGAAGGCTTTCAGTTCCTGCAGGGTTTTGTTTACCACGCCTATCTGTTCTTCGTATTGCGGATGCGAAATATCCACCACATGCAGCAGTATATCCGCCTCGCGCACTTCGTCCAGCGTGCTTTTGAAACTTTCCACCAGGTGGTGCGGAAGTTTGCGGATAAACCCCACCGTATCGCTCAGCAGGAACGGTGTGTTCTCAAACACCAGTTTCCGGGTTGTGGTATCGAGCGTGGCAAACAGTTTGTTCTCTGCAAACACTTCGCTCTTGCTGAGCAGGGTCATCAGCGTGCTCTTACCCACATTGGTATAACCCACCAGCGCCACGCGTATCAGTTCGCCGCGTTCCTTACGCTGGGTAAATGCCTGTTTGTCTATTTCTGCAAGCCGTTTGCGCAAAAGCGAGATCTTGTCTTTCACGATACGGCGGTCGGTCTCGATCTCCGTTTCACCGGGTCCGCGTGTGCCGATACCGCCGCCCTGCCGTTCCAGGTGTTTCCACATACCTTTCAGTCGCGGAAGCAGGTACTGGTACTGTGCCAGCTCTACCTGCACCCTTGCCTGCGCCGTGCGCGCCCGGGCGGCGAAAATATCCAGGATCAGGTCGCTCCGGTCGATCGTTTTCACACCCAGTTCTTTTTCGATATTGGTGATCTGTGAACCCGTCAGTTCGTCGTCGAATATCACCAGGCCGATGTCTTTCCCCGAAACATATTGTTTGATCTCTTCCAGTTTTCCCTTGCCTACGAACGTGCGGCTGTCGGGATGCGGCAGTTTCTGCGTAAAACGTTTTACCGCCCTGGCCCCGGCCGTCTCGGCCAGAAATGCCAGCTCATCCAGGTATTCCGATACCTGCTCACTGGTCTGCTCCTGCTGAACCAATCCTACCAGCACGGTTTTCTCCTCCCCGCCCAGTGACTGCTTTTTCTCTATCAAAATGCTGATTTTTTGGCAAAGATAGGAGAAGCGGGGGTTGCGGGAGGCGTGAGGAGGGAAACGTGAGGCGAACGTTAGTGTTATCGTGAGACCTGAGTGGGCTGGGATTGGTGAGCGTTGGGCAGGGACCCCTGAGCTGTCAGATTAGATGGAGCCTTCCACACAAAAAAAGAGAGCCAAGCTCTCTTCAATAAATTTAATGCCCCACAAAAAACTCAGGTCAACTCAGGTCTGACGTCTCACGCCCCTTACAGTCCGCTGAACGTCAGTCCCAGTGAAAATTTGTGCATGCCGGGGCCGGTTCCTTCTTTGAGTACGTTGTTAAACTGGTAGCCGGCGTCAAGCGACACAAAACCGTAACCGATGCGTCCCGTAAGGGCCAGCATGGTGCCGTTGAAGAAACGTTTGTTGCTTTCTTTGGCGATATAGGTTGGACCGTAAATAGAAGTGCCCGATTTGTTTACCAGGTCTTTGCCCTTGGTATAGGTTTTCAGCAGCGTACCCACTTTTACGCCCAACGCCAGTTTCCAGGAGCGGTTGGTATTGGCGGGATTGCTGTAATAACGCAGTTCCACCGGTATCTCAGCATAGATATTGGTAACCTTGTATTTTTTGTAATGATCGGTGCTGTCCACATTTGTAAATGGCAGACGGCTGGAGGTAGACCTGATGTCAACCCTCGTATTCTTGAAGAACATATTGCTGCTGCCGATACCGATACCGAATGCCACGCTGAATTTGGGATTGGTCTTGAAAGGCCTGTCCAGCATAAAATACACGTTGAAATGCCTGCTGAAGCCGGTGGTACGAATGCTGTCGGGGCGACCGGTCCAGCTGTCGCCGCCAAACTGTATCATAAAATGGTCTGCCGCACGGTTGCCGAGATCGATCCTGACAGGAGATTTGCGGGCCGAATCATTCTGGGCCAGCGCCATCACAGAGAAAACCAGACCCAGGGCCGCAAGTAGTGTTTTTTTCATGCTAATTAGTTATCCATTGGTTGCCAATAGGGCGCAAATTAACTGAATTGCCCCCATACAAGGGTTAAAAATTAGCAAAAGCTTAGGAAGAGGGCGGAAGGGCGTGAAGGCGAACGTGCGTTGGGATGGGATTGGCGAAGGTCTGGCGGGGGTTCTCTGGCTGTTGGATTAAATCCTGCTTTTTTTACACTTCTGCAGCCCGGTTTGCACCCGTATACCCTTACGCCCGATCCCACAATATCCCTTTCTCCCGACCTCGCCTCCCGGTCCAACTCACGTCAACTCACGATAACTCACGCCAACTCAGGTTCGACTTAACGCCTCACCTCCACCTCCCCCGCCTCACCTTCCTCCGTTCTGCGTATCTTTGCCGCCAACCAATAAAAAACCTGCTTTGCAATTTTCCGAATTTGGCCTTGATGAGCGTATACTGGAAGGGATAGATGCCATGGGCTACGAAACCGCCACCCCTGTTCAGGAACAGGTGATGATACCCATTTTAGAAGGAAAAGACATTATTGCCTCCGCGCAGACCGGCACCGGTAAAACGGCGGCCTTCCTGCTTCCGCTGCTGCACAAGCTGATCACCGAGTCGCATGATGAGCACCATATCAATGCCATGATCATTGTGCCCACCCGCGAACTGGCTGTGCAGATAGCCGAAAACCTCGAGGCCTTATCCTATTTCACCTCCGTTAGTTCGATAGCGGTATATGGCGGCGGCGACGGCAGCTCCTTTGTTACGGAGAAGAAAGCACTGAGCAGCGGCGCCGATATCGTGATCTGCACGCCGGGTCGTATGATCGCGCATATGAATATGGGTTATGTAAAAACCCAGGAGCTCAAATACCTTGTTCTCGACGAAGCCGACCGCATGCTCGATATGGGTTTCCACGACGACCTGATGCGCATCATTTCCAAATTGCCGGCCAAACGGCAGAACCTGCTTTTTTCGGCTACCATGCCGGCAAAAATGCGGGAGCTGGCAAGAAAGATCCTGCATAACCCTGCCGAGATCAATATCGCGGTGTCCAAGCCGCCGGAGCAGATCGTACAGGAGGCATTTATCGTGTACGAACCGCAGAAAATGCCCCTGATCAAAAACCTGCTTTCCAGCAGGGACTTCCAGAGCGTGATCATCTTCTGCTCCAGCAAACAGAGTGTAAAACAACTGGCGCAGTCGCTGAAGCGCGCCAATTTCTCGATAGAGGAGATCCATTCCGATCTTGACCAGCAAAAAAGGGAACAGGTACTGCTCGATTTCAGGAACAAAAGACTGAAGATACTGGTGGCCACGGATGTGTTAAGCCGCGGTATCGATATCGAAGACATAGACCTGGTGATCAATTTCGACGTTCCACATGATGGCGAAGACTATATTCATCGCATCGGCCGTACGGCCAGGGCTGCCAGCACCGGCACCGCCTACACCCTGGTAAGCGAGCCCGAGCAGTACAAATTTGCCAGGATAGAACAGCTGCTGGGCCATCCCGTAACAAAAGCCCCGGTGCCGCAGCAGTTTGGTGAAACACCCGCCTACAATCCCAAAGCAAGAAGAGATGGCGGCCGCCAGAAAAGACCGGGCCATCCCCAGCGCAAAGGACCGCCCCCCAGGCACCGGAGACAGCGGGAGAACTGAGGTAGATTGGGTTGAACTTTTGTAAGAGGGAATGGTATGGTTACAAGGCTGTTAACCCGCCGTGCAACCATGCAGCCATATAACCATTCAGCCATTCTCCCACCGATTACCCGGCCCAACCCCTTCCAAATTGCTTCTTATCCCTTACATTCATTCCCAAATAACTGCCTACATGAGAAAACAAATGCTTACCTGCTTTGCAATAGCTGTTGCGGCAGGTGTTTCTGCGCAAAGACCACAGGGCGGCGGTACGGCCGGCGGTGGCGGATTGGGCACTGCCCCGGGTACAGTTGCGGCCGCCCCCGCCCCGGCAAGCGCCGATCCCCGTATGGCGCAGTACAATATCCCCTTCAATCCCGACCAGACGGTTACCAGCGAACACGAAATAACCATCAAAGGCGCCAGGGTGCCTTACAAAACAGTGGCCGGTATGATGCCGGTATGGGACGATGACGGAAAAGTACAGGCCGGCGTATTCTTCACTTACTATGAAAGAACGGATGTAAAGGATAAAGCCACCAGACCGCTGGTGATCTCTTTTAACGGAGGCCCCGGCACACCGTCTGTGTGGATGGAGATTGGTTATACCGGTCCGCGTATCCTGAATGTGGACGATGAGGGCTATCCCGTACAGCCCTATGGGTTAAAAGACAACCCGCATTCGCTGCTCGATGTGGCCGATATCGTATATGTGGATCCGGTTAACACAGGCTTTTCCAGACCGGTAAGCAAAGACATTCCCCTTACGCGTTTCTTCGGTGTGCGCGCCGATGTGAAATACCTGGCCGAATGGATCAACACGTTTGTATCACGCATGAACCGCTGGTCTTCTCCCAAATACCTGATCGGCGAAAGTTATGGCACCGGCCGTGTATCGGCGCTGGCGCTGGAACTGCAGAACAGCCACTGGATGTTCTTTAACGGCGTGGTGCTGGTTTCTCCCACCACATTGGGTATTGAAAGAAGCGGTCCTGTGGAAGCCGCGCTCCGGCTGCCTTATTATGCAGCCACCGCCTGGTACCATAAAGCCCTGCCCGCCGACCTGCAGAAAAAAGACCTTACTTCCATGTTACCCGAAGTGGAGCAGTTTACCATCAACGAACTGCTTCCGGCTATCGCCCGGGGAGGATTCCTTGACGAGGCCAAGAAAAAAGAAATGACAGCCAGGATGGCGCGTTATTCGGGCCTGTCTGAAAAAGTGATCCAGCAGAACAATATGGATATTTCCACCAATCTTTTCTGGAAAGAACTGCTGCGCGACAAAGGTTATACCGTTGGCCGGCTTGATTCGCGTTACAAGGGGATCGATAAAAAAGACGGCGGCGAATCGCCGGATTATAATGCGGAACTGATCTCCTGGGAACACTCCTTCACACCCGCCATCAATATGTACCTGCGGGAAGAGCTGAAATACAAGACAGACCTGCGTTATTATATGTTTGGCCCGGTTAATCCCTGGGACCGTACCGGCGACCGCAGCGGCGACAACCTGCGCCAGGCGATGGCCGAGAATCCATACCTGCATGTATTGATACAATCCGGGTACTACGATGGCGCCTGCGATTATTTCAATGCGAAATACAGCATGTGGCAGCTGGATCCGGGCGGCAAACTGAAAGACAGGATGAGCTGGGAGGGTTACCGCAGCGGACATATGATGTACCTGCGCAAACCCGATCTGGAAGAAAGCAACCAGAACCTGCGCAGCTTCATCAGAAAAACAACCCCCAAACCCGGCGAACCGGCAAAATACTGAGGCCAGGAAATTTTATATGAGGCGGAACGGATGTTCCGCCTTTTTTAATGGCTAAATGGTTGTATTGTTGAATGGCTAACCGGCCCAAGACAATACAACCATTAAACCATTCATACCACCATGTACACAAGAGAAGAAGCATCCAGGATCAGGCAAGCGTTCTGGATTGGTTTTGGGCAGTACATGAAACCCGTGCCTTCGGCTTCGGGTGAGAAAGTGAACTGGTCCAATTACAAAACCGGTATCCCGCATCTTTATTTCCGGATGGCTGCGGAAAGAAAATTTGCTTCCATAGCCATTGAACTGACCAACCCATCGGCCGGTATACGTTTGCAGCAATACGATATGCTGCAGCAAATGAGCGTAATACTGCACCAGGCGCTGGAAGAGGAATGGACCTGGCTGCGCGAAACAACCGATGAAAACGGTAACACGCTGTGCCGTATTTATTCTGAGCTTACTGATGTGAGTGTATTCCGCGAATCGGACTGGCCATCGGTTATTTCATTTCTTAAGCGAAGGATGATGGCACTGGATGTTTTCTGGACTGAGGTGAAACCTGTATTTGAAACAGCCTGATATCCGTGGATGTCCGCGTCTCTGCGGTGAAATGGCATTTTAATAACCGCAGAGACGCAGCGTGACAGCGGCACGCAGCGTTACCATCACAACCTTATCTCCTCAAACAACAGCTTACACCCCGGATCCCACTCCAGTCTCACCGGCTTCTCCTCCATGCTGAAACGCTGCTCAACGGATTTTTCAACAACAGGTATTGTCTTTACCATCGAACGACCTTTACCATCGGTCAATTCCAGATCAAGGTTAATGTGGAAGGTGTAGGCAGTACGCTGCTCGATCCGGATGATAACTTCGTTCTGGGTCTCATCATATTTCCAGCTCAGATTCAATGCGGGGTTCTCGGGAACATACAGCCACTGGTGAAAAAATGCCGAGAGGTTTTTACCCGATACTTTTTCAAAAACGGCCTGCAGATCGGCGCTTGACGCGTTTTTATTACAGAACGCGGCATAATAGGCCTGCACGCATTTCCAGAACAGTTCATCGCCCAGGTCGGTGCGTAACATATGCAATACCCATCCGCCTTTCTGGTAAGAATTGGTGTTGAGCAGTTTCATGATATCCCTTCCCTTTGTGGTATCCACCACCGGCACCTGCTGTTTTCTGGTGAAGGCGATGATCTGTTTGCGGCTGGTCTTCAGCATCGCCCGCATGGTATCGGCGCCATACAGGTGTTCGAGGTATAACTGCGACATCTCCGTGGCAAAACCTTCGCTGAGCCAGATATGCGGCCAGTCTTTTTCCGTGGCAGCGTCTCCAAACCACTGGTGCGCTATTTCGTGGGCCAGTAAACCGGTTGCGCGGTTTTTACCGGTAACACTGCTCTCGGCATAAAAGATAGCGCCGGCATTTTCCATCCCGCCAAAAATGGTCTTTGACTGCACATTGGCCAGTTTGCTATAGGCGTAGGGACCGATTTTTCTGATGAAGTAAGAAAGAATATCCGCCGCAGGCGCATAATCGGTAAAACCTGCTTGCCGTTGCTGCGGAAATATCCAGCTGGTAACAGGGATATGGCCCACCCGTACCGCATCGCTCACGGCAAAATCCGCAGCGCCGATCACCATCACTTTGGTGGGAATGGGAACGGACTCTTTCCAGTGCGTTCGTTTAAGGCCGTTTGGAAGCGCTTTCTCTTCCTGCAGTGATCCATTGGCAACGATCTTATAATGCCCGGGTGCGGTAACGATAAATTCCACTGTGGCTTTATCAGACAAATGGTCTTTGCAGGGCAGCCAGTTCCTTGCGCGGTTGGGCCAGTTATCGCCAAAAATGGTGCGCTGCCCGGCTTTGTTCCTGCTGAAGATCAGCCCATCACCCGGAATACCGCTGTAGGTAATAGCTATTGTCTTGTTTTCCCCGGCGTTTGCCTGCAGACCGACCAGCAGCGAATCGTTCCGGTGTACAAAAGGCAAAGCCTGGCTGTCCTGCATAACGCTGTGTACCGTCATTCCTTTCCCGTTTTTACCGGCGCCGATCAGGTCCAGGTAAAGGGTGTCCATCTGGGTGTTCACATGAAAAACAACCCGGGTATTGCCTTTCAATACATCGTTGCTGTCTGAAACCGCCAGGTCAAAACGGTAATGAACGATATCGATGGATGGATTATACAAAGCCTGCTGTGCCGAAACCGTGTTGACGAGCACCAGCAGCATAAAAAGCAGTTTGCTGAACATAGACTGTATTTGCATAGAACTGAATGGATGAAAAAATAAAGATACAGCGGTGTTGATCGATGAACAAGTAATGAACCGGAATCATCCGGGTTGAAACAAGCCGCCGATTCGCAGAGTAAGCTGAGGCAAAGACAACGGGAAATACTTTGCTTTATTTTTCGATATTCGCAGTGTCGATTTCTTCGCCAAACCGTTATTATGCCGCCAATCACTAAAAAGCCGAAAGCGCTGCGATATGCCATTCTCCTGCTGGGCGTATCTTTTTTTTCCTTTATCAACCCGGGCAAGCCAACGCTTTCTCCCTACGCGCAAAAAGTGGCCGGTGTATTGCGCAATCATATATTGAAAGAAGCCGCCTGGGCATGGCAGCAGCAGCCGGTTACGGTTACGGCATCTTTTTCACCGAGAAGCGCGGGCGGTAAACACGATTTTTTCAGCGAGGGCGATTACTGGTGGCCCGATCCTGCCCATCCCGATGGCCCCTATATCCAGAAAGACGGCATGACCAACCCGGAGAATTTTGTTGCGCACCGGCTTGCCATGGTCCGTTTCAGCCGCATCGTGGGCGCGCTGGCGTCGGCCTATAAACTGACGGGCGATACAAAATATGTAAGCAAAGCATGGGCGCATTGCCGCGCCTGGTTTGTTGATACGGCAACCAGCATGAACCCCAGCCTGCTCTATGCACAGGCCATCAAGGGACGGTTTACCGGAAGAGGCATCGGCATCATCGATACCATACAACTGATGGAAGTGGTACAGGGTCTGCTGGCGATGGAAGCATCGGGTGTTATCGATCGGCCATCGATGGAGAAGATCCGGGATTGGTTCCGGCAATACATCGGCTGGCTTACCACGCATCCCTACGGGAAGGATGAAATGAACGCGGAAAACAACCATGGCAGCTGCTGGGTGATGCAGACAGGCGTGTTCGCCAAATTTGTGGGCGATGAACAGACCATGGACTACTGCCGCAGCCGGTTCCGCACGGTGCTGCTTCCCGCGCAAATGGAAAAAGACGGCAGTTTTCCGAGAGAACTGAAGCGAACCAAACCCTATGGCTATTCGATCTTCAACCTGGATGCCATGGCAACGATCTGCCAGTCATTGTCCACAAAAGACGATGACCTGTGGCGGTATACAACAGCCGATGGAAAATCGATGGAGAAAGGCATCCGTTACCTGCAGCCGTTTATCGCAGACAAATCGCGCTGGCCGCTGAAACCCGATGTTATGTACTGGAACGAATGGCCGGTGGCCCAGCCTGCGCTGGTGTTTGGCGCCGGCGTATATAAGGAGGAAGCCTGGTTCGATACCTGGAAAAAACTCGATCATAACCCGCAGGTGGATGAAGTGATCCGCAATCTGCCGGTGCGCAACCCGCTGATCTGGATACCCTGATTTTTGCAACGGGAACGATTGGCAACGATCCGGTCTGACATCCCCGCAACCGGCATCAGTTCCGTTTTATCCAGGTAAAAACATTTCCGGAACTGCTGACTTCAAAAAATTTGCCGTTGGTATAACGCACCGCAGCGTACTTCAGCGGAATGACGGGGGTATTGTATTTGTTCACCCAGCCCCATCTGCCTTTGCGGCGAACGGCATAGAGACCAAAGACCGGCGGTCTGATCTTCTCGTTTTTTTTGGCCAGCCGTTTCATGTGGAAATCGAGTTCTGTAAAATACACTGCGCCTCCGCCCTGGAGGATCTGTTTGTATTCGCGCAGCCATTCAGCGTGCCGGGTATCGGCGTTTTCGCGGTATTCGTATTCGAGCCAGTCGAGCAGGGTTTTGTGTTCAACCATGTCCATCGTGTTCAGGTCAACCCCCCACCTTACTGCATCCAGCAGCAGGGGTCCGAACCGTTCGTGCAGGGCGATGCGCAGCAGATCGCGAAAATAAACCGTCGGTTCGTTCTTATCCGAAATGCGCACAGCTGCCAGCTGCTGCCAGCCGATCTGCATGGCGCCCGCAATGGCCGAATCGCCCATAGACTGGTTCAGCCCGAGGGCTTTGTACAGCATATCCCTGTGCGGCCACCTGGCCTCCCCGGTTAGGGGCGGGTTTTTATGGCTGATGATACCATACAGCAGGTGCAGGGAAGCGGTATCGTTTTTTTCAGGCCCGGCAAAAGGGGCCGGCTGCTGCGAAAAAGCGGCAGCGCGGCAGAACAGCAGGCTGGCAAAAAGCAGGTATTTCATCAAAGAGTCAGCAGTTTGGCGCATCATACGTGTATATTTTTAAAGATAAGCGATGAGACGCTTGCATGATGCACCCCCCTGCGGTATTACACAAACCGGGAGGAATTGGAAAATTTTGGAATTGGGGAATTGGGGAATTTTGGAATTTCCAGCATCGTACGCGTATAAATTCCAGAATTTCCCAATTCCAAAATTTCCCAATTCCCCCCAATCCGCCTATTTTTGCCGCCTTGTTAAGCGGCAACGCTTAACCGGGCCTATAGCTCAGTTGGTTAGAGCACCTGACTCATAATCAGGGGGTCCCAGGATCATGCCCTGGTGGGCCCACCTTTTACCAGTAAGGCTTTCATCGATTTTGATGGAAGCCTTTTTTTGTGCTTGTGCAAACAATTTGCAAACATAACTGCTTGAGGGTGAAGATGGGGTTATATGTTTATGGATGGTAAACATCGGTTCATCTAAGTTAAGTTTTATAGATGAAAGGCACAAAGATTAAGGTTTGCGCTATAATCGGACTGCCGGAAGGGTTTGTAAAATGAACTGTGTCAAAGAATAACTTGATTATAGTTTAAAAGAGGCGGTGTCGGCTCCATCCACAGAGCAAGGCACCGCCTCTTTTTTACGGTGCGCTGTCAGAGATCTGTTTTCATT
>NZ_JAACJR010000002.1 GCF_009939225.1 Sediminibacterium soli
GTCCGGAACTGCTCTTTGAGCTTTTGCTTCATTGCCTCATAATCGAGGCTTCCAGGATTGTTGTTTTCCATTTTCTGTGTTTTAAAGTTAATTACTTAACTCCTGACACAGTTTATTTTACACTCTCTGCCGGAATAAAAGGCGGTTTTCCTTTTCACCGGCAATTATGACTGAATTGAAAATGGGTGGGTATTTACATTCTCAGTGAGCGTCTGTGTCTTTGTGATTCCTGTTCTTCTTCGATTTTTAAGTATCCTTCTTTATGCGTGAGGAACGCATTTCTTTGGGTCAGGAATTTCTCCATTTGATTGAAATCCTTCTGGTGAACCTGGCTGCTGAATGTCCAAGCCTTCTGCAACATTCTAATATAAGCATCGCCTTCCCTTTGCTTAGTCAGTTTCTTAATAGTACCCATGTAATCTTCGCGGTACACAGTCGGGATGATGATCTTCGATAAATTTTTTGAACTAAGTTCTGCGTTCATCATAACCCTCGCTATTCTGCCATTGCCATCAAGAAACGGATGCACCTCACTTACAAGGAACATCATGTAAGCAGCTTTTGCGAATGGATGTCGAAGGATGCTGTACCATTCATATCCTTTCTTAAGCGTACCACGAACCAATTCCTTGTCTACAAATTCCGTGTTGCCTGCACGATTATTCTTGTCTTTAAACTCACCGGGATTTTTTGATGTTCTGGCGCTTAAAAGTATTGCGTGCCTTTCTTTTAGCAGTGTAAGAAAATGATCGGCTGATGTTGGGGTGACGGCCATTTCCTTTCGGTTGGAAACAATTTGATATGTTCCCAAAATATCATGTGAATCTTCGTCCCTCGCCGGTATCGGCATTTCAGTGGCAATTATCTTTTTTGCCTCATCAATCGTGAATTCGGTCCCTTCTATATAATTGGAAAAGTATCCTTCAAAAAAAGCGAAGTTCTGATAGGATTGAATAGTTTGATTTTCTTCCGGATAATCCGGGTATTCTTTCCTGACCAGTTCATAATACAAAGACTCAAACAATTCAACTCTATCGGGATCTACCGGTTCACCCAGCACTCTTGATTTTGCAACCGAACTGACAAGATTTTTGGATAGTCCTGTACCAAGCATTGCTGATATTAACTTGCTTAACTCCTCGGCTTCTTTTTGCATTCCTAATTCAACGGAAATTTCCTTTGCCTTATCTCTAACCTGGTTCAGTGCTTCTTCTCCTTTTACCCGGATGAAAGATTCTATTTTTTCCTCCAGTTCCTCCCGTGATAGTGTTTTGGTTTCTTCGCCGTTTCCTTTTGTTCTTTGAAAGTTTTCAAGATATGCTCGCGGAAGGCTGGAAATTCTCAGGTTCCCGAAAAACAAAGAGTCATCTTGAAGCGGCTTGGGACCGCTGATAAAATGAAGTGTGAGGCCTGGAAGTTCAACCACACTTCTTTTGTCGCGAGTAAGATAAAGATGGCCGTTAGGGGTGGGAACATGATCCAATGCGCTTCGATGGCTTAACTGTGCATCCGGAAACAAATCGGAGATTAAATGAAACCAATTGCGGCGAATAATTTTTTCCGGCGCATCGGTCAGATTGGATGTATATATTCTCGGCGCTATTTTACGTACCAAACCATTCTTCTCCAGGTTTCCGATTTCCTTTGAAGTTTCGGTCGTGCCAACTATAATTTCACGCAACTTATTCATGGTAATTTTTTTCGCAAAAACGGATCAGGAAACTCGAAAAAAGGTATTTTTTTCTTCCAAAAAGACTATTTTCGGAAATAATTTTAGCCAAATATAAATATTTTCTGCCAAATCGCCAAGGCCCGGTTACTTTCTACCAGTTCCAGTTGCCGCTTCTCTTTTCTTTTCACGGGCAAGACAAACTGAATCGGCAACCCTCAATAACTCTTGTTCTGCAGCAATTGTATTGCCGGTAAATCCATCAGGATCTTTCTTATATAAGCTGTCTATCTGTCCGCATATTTGCATAATCCTGTTACTGCCATACGCTTTCAAATACCGGTATTTGATGTCATTTTCTCTATACCGGGACAAGTTGCTGTATGTATTAACCCAGCCCACTATCAGTAGTGATGCAAGTAATGCCAAGGTGGCGGATATCCAGATACCCTTATGAAGGGTGTGTTTGTATTCAACTTTAATGTCCTTTAAAGCCGACAGTCTTTGATCCAGGTTTACTAAATTCTGGTTAAGTGTGTCGAGTTTATTCCGGTCAGGTACATGCTTTAATCGTTCTTCCTGAACCTCTCTTTTGAAAGCTGCTATTTCGCGGGTAATGACCGACAAATCAATGGCAGGTTTTTGGCCAAGTGCCGCATGCAAAAGCAGCTCCATTCCTTCCAGCTTATCGACAATAGATTGCATCAACAATTGAGACATGTCTTCACTGTTCACTTTCAGCTCGTGGTTATCCATATTAAAGTCTGTGTTGTTTACGGTTCCTTTTTAAGAATTCTGATGGCAATTGATTGTACTCTTCTTCATGTTTTAGTAGTTCTCTGGCAATATCCAAAGCATGTGAAATCGCCCAGTCTTTCGCAGTGCCATGGCTTAATTGATGCTCTTTTACTGAACGCTGGCTTTGCTCCCGCCGCTGACCAAGTTGCTTTATTATATTACCATAGGAAAACGATCGGTCTATTTCAGAACCTTTATACTTGTAATCCCCTTTTACAAAGCTGATCCCTTGTACCTCATTTGTCTTGCCCTTGTATTTATAAACCATTCCGATTTTTTCCTTTTCCAATCTAGCTTTGAGCTCCTCAAATGTTCTGCATTTAGGGAGCGCATCATTCAATGCCTGAAATATTTCATAACGGGTAGCATCGTAATCGTTCAGACGTTCCATTTTCGTTCGCTGTAGATCTTTCTTAACAGCCGGAATCAAACCATATTCATGTGTCAACTGCTGAGCAATTTTTTTGCCACGGAAACCGATGAAATTATCTTTGATTGTGCGACCATCATTATCAACCCGGTTGAACAAAATATGTACGTGTGGGTTGTCCCTATCCTTATGCCTGACAATCAGAAATTGTGTGTTTGAAACCTGCATTCTTTTAAGATATTCAAGACAGATTTCGGCCATCGTTTGATCCGTTAACTTTTCACCGGCACACCAGGATAAAATAATATGTTGAACTGGGGATTTCAAGTTGGGATTTAACCGCCTTTGTGATTCAAAATCTACAGCCGTTAACTTATGATCATAGTCCCTTATCCCCTCGGACAAAATCACCCCTGCCCGCATACGATCAGCACATAGATACCGGCAGGCGCCAGCGAAAGTTTTACCCGGTTTGATAACCTTACTGATCATCGCGAAGTCTATTTAAAATCTCGTCCAGTTCTACTCTTATTTTCTCAAAAAAGAGAAGTGCAGTAAGCAATCCTTTTTGGTGTGCGAGCTTGGTCATTTGATTGATATTATTCGCCATCCCTGCCAGTTGTTTTTCCAGTTGTTTATCCGCCGGTCGTGACCGCGCCTTTACATATCCTTCGAGGGACATTGATCGCACATATACAGTGATTTTCATGTTTGCTTTCAGTGCCTTCTGTTTAACAATAAAGTACTCGGCTCTGGTGAATCTGACACCAGTTGCTGCATCTCTTTTCACCGCTTTTTTAGGTCTTCCACTTTTGCCATTAGCCATTTCTCACAAATGTTTGTTGCATTATTTCCCTTTTGCGACCAACGGGAGAAAAAGCAAGCGGTAGCGTTTTTGTGTAACAAAAACACCGCTTGCTTACAAAAAAATATCATCTTCTAATCCCTCTCGAATGGCGCAATTCCTGCGCTGAATTTTCACTCATGTGCCATTCACTCAAATCTTTGAACCCTTTGTAGGCATGGCTTTGGTCCTCCACCTTGCCTGGATTTCTTTTCTGAGCTTCTGCCACACATTTCCGACCAGCCGTATCTGTGTCAAGGAACAAGTGAATCTGGTTGTGTTTTTCCTGTAACAAAAGACTGCGGGTGAAAAAAGAAAGGGAGTTTAAAACAAGCACATTGGTTGTTTGTCCTGCAGATCCAGTAATTGTCTGCCAGCTAAGAAAGTCGAAAAACCCTTCGAACACTGAAATTCTGTTGGCGGAGTTGTCAAACCATGTTACATATTTCGGCGAACTGCTGCCTTTAAAATTTTCTGACCGTAACTCATAACCACCAGCCGTATTTTTAAACCCGATCGCCCTATATCTTTTGCCGTTGTTTTCATAGACAACTTCTTTGCAGAATTTCTGAGCAGTTGACTGACTTATTCTGCGCTTCTCCAAATACTCTAATAACGACCGGTTTTGCAACGGTTGAATTACATCAATAATTGACAGGCGATTTTCGACCGGAACAAACGCCGGTTGTGAGGCCTTTTCAACAAGGCTATTATGCAAGCTTGTTACTGACGAAAGTTTTATCAATGCATCTGACAATCCGCAGCTAAAATATCGCATTGCAAAATCCACCGGCTTCCCACCAATTCCCTCGCTATGATCGTACCAGATATTACGGGAGATATTTACTTTGAATGAGGCGTGGTGCTCCCCTCGAAATGGAGATCGATACCAATAGTCATTACCCCGAATTTTATCCGGCGCGTAATCAAGCAACGCGAGAAGCTCAACCATGCTGGTCTTGTTCGCCTGTTCACAATTCATACCGCAGGATTTTGCGTCGGTGCTTGTAACTGTGTTTGGCGGATGACAAGCTCAATATCTGCACGGGAAAAGTAGCGCCGCGAACGGATCTTGAAACTTCGCAGTTTGTTCTGCCGAATCCAGGCGTAGAGCGTTGGCTTTGAAACACGAAAAATTTCACAGACCTCGGTAGCTTTCAGCAAGGTCCTTTCTGGCATGTCATTGACGGAAGGAGGATCAACATGTAAAGTGGCAAGTTTTGCATCTACGACTTCAGACACAACAATCTTGATCTGCTTCCAAAATTCTGTTGGAGCATAGGGGAACAACATAGGGGTTTCCTGCATACATCACGATTTATCAATTTCACAAAAGGTTAGCTGGTATATGAGCAAGTTAACAGAAGTAATATGCAGGACATCCAAGTGGGTGTCATAGTGAGGTGAAGAAATTTGCGTCAGCAGAGAGGAGGAATGAAATTGACAGCCAGATACGGCAAGTAGGGTTAACCAGTTCAGTTTTGCTTTTTCCATTCTACACATCATTTCCTATCACACAATCAATCGACATGTAAAGTTATGGCGCTTTAGGAATACAAAATGTTACTTGCCCGAAATTTGGGCGGGTAACATTTGATGGCTTTAACAATCGTATGGTAAAATACGCTGCATAGGAGTGGTTGAACGGTAAAAAAAAGTAAAGGGACGGAAAGTTGAGAAAAGTAAATGTGATTAAGTCTACTTCCAAGACTCAATTATTCAATTAATATTTAACAATTATCCTTAGTGGTATCGACAACTTTCTCGGTAGTTGATGACCGTAGATCAAATGAGCGAATAAAATTTAATTAAGGGAACGATATTCATTTGGTGAAACACCAACCTTTTGTTTGAATAACCGGGTAAAATGCTGCGGATATTTGAATCCCATCTCTAGTGCTACCTGGTTAACCGATTTATTGATATCGAATATCTTTTGCTTGGCGACGGCGATGATCTTGGTTTGAATAAACTCCTGCGCAGTTTTACCGGTTTCTTTTTTTATTAGATCTCCAAAATAATTAGGTGAAAGATTCAGTTCCATTGCGCAATAGGCTACGGATGGCAAACCGATTGAAGAAGGTTTGTCTGAATTGAAATAGTTATTAAGCAATGTTTCAAACCTCTCCAAAATGCCTTTGTGAACATTATCCCTGGTTATAAACTGGCGATCGTAAAATCTAGTACAATAGTCAAGGAAAAGGATGATGTTGGCAATGATCAACTTCTTACTATGCTTATCAATATTATTATCCAGTTCATATTCGATTTTCGCAAAGCATTCCATAACGATCGTTCTTTCCTTTTCCGATAAATGAAGTGCTTCCCTGGTTTCGTAGCCAAAAAAAGAATACTCTTGTATGTGACGGCCGAGTGATGTTCCGGCAATCAGATCCGGGTGGAAAAGCAATCCCCAACCTTTGGGCTGGTAGGCTTCCTCGTTGTAGGCAGCCGTCAACACCTGGCCCGGTCCGAGAAAAACAAGTGTTCCTTCCTGGTAGTCATAGGTGTTCTTTCCATAGGCGAGGTCACCACATTTCACATCCTTTAAAAAGACGGTATAAAAACCAAACAGGGCCGTAAACCCGCCATGTCGTGGATCAGCTTTGGAAAAGTCTACAACACTCACTAACGGATGTTTTGTCTCGTTTTTGTTGAAAGCATTGTATTTACTAATCGTATCAAAATCAATTATTTGTTCCATTTCCATCGGTTTTCTATCCAAACTTAGCCATATCTCCACTTTTATAAGTCATAAAAGCCCCAAACCTGTAATAATGGTAGAACAAACCGTAATCCATCTTCCGGTTGGCGCATAATGGGCAGGAACTTTGTACTGTAAGTAATAAAAGACCTATGCAAAGAGTAATCTTAAATAACGGGGTGGAAATGCCGATTCTCGGATTTGGTGTGTTCCAGGTGAAGGATCTGGCGGAGTGTGAGAGGAGCGTGATGGACGCTATTGAAACAGGCTATCGCTTGATTGATACGGCTCAGTCGTATGAAAACGAAGAAGCGGTTGGCAGCGCCATTAAAAAGAGTGGTGTAAAAAGAGAAGAGTTATTCATCACTACAAAATTGTGGATACAATCCAATGGCTATGATGGCGCTAAAAAAGCGTTTGAAAAATCCATGGAAAGACTGCAGCTCGAGTACCTCGATTTATATCTCATTCATCAACCTTATGGTGATGTTTATGGTGAATGGCGGGCAATGCAGGATCTGTATAAAGCCGGAAGAATTCGCGCCATTGGTGTAAGCAATTTTCATCCGGACAGGTTAGCCGACCTGATCATCCACAATGAGATAGTTCCGGCAGTTAATCAAATTGAAACACATCCATTTCATCAGCAAAATGAAACGCAACAATTCCTTGCTGAAAACAAAGTTCAGATTGAATCCTGGGGACCATTTGCCGAGGGAAAAAACAATCTCTTTCAAAACGAACTCCTTACCTCTATCGGGCAGAAATACAATAAATCAGTTGCACAGGTTGTTGCTCGCTGGCTTACACAAAGAGGCGTTGTGGCAATCCCGAAATCAGTACGCAAGGAGAGGATGGAAGAAAACCTCAACATCTTCGATTTTGAATTGAGTATTGATGATATGGATGCAATTAAAACTCTTGACACGAATGAAAGCCTGTTCTTCGATCACCGTGACCCTAAAATGGTGAAATGGCTTGGTGAAAGAACGCTTAATGATTAGTTGAATTTAACAAGAACACAAATGCAAAAAAGAATATTAGGACAAAGTGGACTGGAAGTATCTGCCCTTGGATTAGGGTGTATGGGACTTAGCTTCGGATATGGTCAGGCAACAGACAAAAAAGAGGGTATTGCATTGATACGTGCCGCCTTTGAAAAAGGAGTTACGTTTTTCGACACTGCCGAAGCGTATGGACCATTTGAAAATGAAGAGTTACTAGGCGAAGCTCTTCAACCATTTCGTAGGGATGTTGTGATTGCAACAAAGTTTGGGTTTAAGGATGGAAAAACTTCTTCAGGTCTTGACAGTAGCCCTCAAACAATACGGGCAGTTGCAGAGTCTTCCCTAAAGCGTTTACGAACAGATGTTATCGATTTGCTTTATCAACACCGCGTGGACCCGAATGTTCCCATTGAGGATGTGGCAGGAACCGTGCATGATCTTATTAAAGAAGGCAAGGTGAAACATTTCGGTCTTTCGGAAGCAGGTGTTCAGATTATCCGGGCAGCACATGCGGTTCAGCCGGTTGCCGCGTTGCAAAGTGAATATTCGTTGTGGTGGCGTGAACCGGAAAAGGAGATTTTACCTGCACTGGAAGAACTCGGGATAGGATTCGTTCCTTTCAGCCCGCTGGGTAAAGGATTTTTAACCGGTGCAATTAACGAGAGCACCACGTTCGATAAAGCAGATTTTAGAAATACCGTTCCACGTTTTTCTGAGGAAAACCGAAAAGCAAATCAGGCATTGGTAGATCGACTTGGCAGCATCGCAAATGTTATGGATGTAACACCTGCACAGATCGCTTTGGCTTGGCTGCTTGCACAAAAACCTTGGATCGTGCCGATTCCGGGAACAACCAAAATCCACCGGCTAACAGAAAACGTTAGGGCTGCCGATATCGTACTCGATGCCCAGGATTTGAAAGAGATCAGTGATGCTCTTGCCGAGATTGAAATTGTCGGCAGCCGGTATTCCGAACAGGCCCAAAAAATGATAAACCGATAATCTCCATTCTAAAACCATCAACATGAGAAAAACAATTATCTCCATCATCACTTTTATCGCGTGCATACAATTATCTCATGCACAGGCGAAACTCCCTAATTCGCCAGCAGCTATGGTTTCAAAAGAAGAACAGGAAATCCTGGATATCTCAAAAAACAAATGGACATGGATGGCCGACAAGAATGTTGACGCTTTGAATGAATTGTTTGGTGAGAAATGCGTGTTCGTTCACATGGGTGGTAGCTGGGGTAAAACACAGGAGTTGAATACAATCAAAGGTGGTGGCATCTGGTATAAGAAAGCAGAAGTGTATGGCGCATCCGTGAACTTTTTTGGAAACACCGCCATCCTGCTAAACGATATTGATTTATTGGCATCAGTCGGCGGGAACGATGTGGTTCATGCATTCATGGTTACAGAAGTTTATACCAAAGAAAATGGCAAATGGAAAATGGGCTCACTTACTTTTTCAACACTCATCCGTCCAGTAAAAATGAAACAGCCTTAATCGGCAATTAAATCCAATGAGAATATGAATCGTCGCAATCTGATAAAATCTGGTCTAACGCTTGCTGGTACATCGTTACTTGCATCAAACAGTTTTGCCAATAAGCTAAAAGAAATATCCCCCGAAACCAGTGCGACGCCAAGCCATCGAAAGCTTGGCGGCAAACTGGAAGTTTCAAGTATTGGTTTAGGTGTGCAAAATATGCATCGCACCTACCAGACCACCATTCCTTCACGCCCTGAAATGATTAAGATTATCCGGAAGGCTTACGACAGCGGTGTTACATTGTTCGATACTGCGGAAGCCTATGGCCCTTGGGAATGCGAAAAAATACTTGGAGAAGCCCTTCAGCCTTTCCGGAATAAAGTAGTCATTGAAACAAAGTATGGTTGGAACATTGATCAAAAGACCGGTCAGCGTTCGCCTGGTACCAATAGCAAGCCCGAGCAAATCAGAGCGGTGGTTGAAGGGATGCTGAAACGACTTCGTACGGATCGCATCGACTTGTTATACCAACACCGTGTTGATCCCACCGTTCCAATTGAAGATATAGTTGGTACAATCCAGGATCTGATCAAACAGGGAAAAGTTTTGCATTATGGGCTTTCCGAACCGGGACTTCAAACCGTTCGCCGCGCTCATGCCATTCACCCCGTTACTGCAATCCAGAACGAATATTCGCTGTTATGGCGTGGACCGGAAAAGGAAGTGCTTCCACTTTGTGAAGAACTGGGTATTGGTTTTGTTTGCTGGAGTCCGCTAGGTGTTGGGTTTCTTACAGGAGCCATTGATGAAAACACCCGTTTTGCCGCAGGCGATATCAGGGGCATTGAAGAAAGATTTTCACCGGAAAACCTGCCTAACAATTTAGCTCTTGTAAAATTGCTCAAAAATTGGGGCGCACGAAAGAACGCAACTCCCGCGCAACTCTCGTTGGCGTGGCTTACAGCACAAAAGCCATGGATCGTACCTATTCCTGGAACTACGCAGATGTCCCACTTACTGGAAAATGTTGGGGCTGCCGATGTCAAATTCTCAGCCGATGAATTAAAACAGTTCAACCAGGAATTAAATGGAATCACAATAAAGGGGCTGCGCTTGCCACAAGCTGTTTTGAACTATTCAAACGTAGAAGCACCACGGAAATAAATAAACAAATTCAATCAATCCTAATCTGTAAATACAACTGCCATGAGAAAAATCTGCCTGTCGCTGATCGTTTTACTGACCTGCTCCCAACCCTTTGCTCAACGAACTTTGGAAAAAGCATGGGAATCTGATTCAGTGACGTTAAAAGGACCGGAATCTGCTACCTACGATCCTAAGTCCAATTCTATTTACGTTTCAAGTATGAATGCCGGGAGCATTGTCCGGATGGATGTAAATGGGAGAATAATCAAAAGCGATTGGGTGACCGGCCTTACATCTAACAAAGGATTGGGTTTTTACAATGGGCTGCTTTATACGGCGGAAACAGCAGCCGTGGCAGTGATCGACATCGACAAAGCAACGATCATCAAACGCATACCGATTGAAGGTGCCGGAATGCTTAATGATCTGGAAGTGGATGCCAAGGGAATTGTTTATGTAAGCGACACCCGAACCAGCAAAGTACATAGAATCGAAAACGACAAAGCCAGCGTTTACCTAGAAAATATCGCCGGCGCGAATGGCTTGATGGCTGTTGGTGATGATCTATATGTTGTGGGTTCTGCATCCTTTCAAAAAGTAAACGCCAATAAAGAAATTACAAAAATTGGTGAGGGATATGAAAATGGTCTTGATGGTATTGTAATGCTTTCAAAGAATGAATTCATATTAAGCAATTACCGTGGTATGCTGTACTATGTAAATGCAGATGGTAATAAACAGGTATTGCTCGATACTCGTGCAAGCCGAATCATGGCCAATGATATCAGCTACAACAGCAAAACAAAAACATTGTATGTTCCTTCGTTTAGTAGCAATAGAATTATTGCCTATACGGTAAAATAAACCACTTGCGAATCATCATAAACCAAACAAACAAATACTCATGAACAAATTACGATTGATACCTGTAGCGGCAGCCTTTACCGGTCTCGCTTTTCTTGGGAACACAAATAAGGATACGATCACTGATTTACCTAAGGCAGACAGTTCCGCAACAGCAATAACTGCTAAAAGCACAACGCTTCCTTTGAACAAAATCAAGTTACCTGCGGGATTTTGATCCACCTACTTATCAGCAGACTTTGAAATAGAGTTCTCCATAAAGCCCAAAAGTGACTCACTGTATTTCTTCTTCATATCGTCTTCAAAGCTGTCAAGATAATGAGCCGTAGTTTGTACCGATCGATGGCCAAGAGATTCCGAAATAAATTCAACGCTTGCACCAGATCTTTTTAATACAGTCGAGAATGAGTGACGTGCGGTGTAAGTCGTTAGCGGTTTGTCAAACTTCAGTTCGGTTGCAATAGATTTTAAACCTTTGTTGATTCGCCAAATCAGATCTTTAATCCGCTCTCGCTCTTGCGCTGAAGTCAGCCCCGCCTCTAGTATCGGAAATATATAGTTATCCTTTGTTTTGTTCCAGTTGCCCCACTTCTTCATAATTAATCGGATGTCATCATTCATCACAACACTTATCACTTTTGGATTGCCCCGCATTGATCGGATGGTTTTTGCTCTTTCGAAGTGTATAAAGTCACCGGAGATATCCTTGTACTTTAGCCGCGCAATATCCGCCATATTCATCCCATTAGCGAAATAACTAAATAGCCAATAGGCCTTTGCTTTTTCCTCTTGTGGTGTCTTCGTCTCATAGTGATATATCCTGCCAATATCCGCCAACGGAAGCGCCTTCTTGACGCTTTTACCTGTGGGCACCTGGTAGCGACGTTTGGTAAAAGGATAATATTCCTTCGAAATTAGATTCCTCTCTATTGCTTCGTTAAAAATTGCACGAAGTGCGCGGGTGTAAATTCCAACAGTAGTTATTGAGTTCCCTTGTTCCAGCATCCATTCTTCAAATTTGTATAGAAAGGTTGCATCAACATCCTCAAACCGAAGTCGTGGTTTAAATTTGAGCAGTTTTCGAAGACCTACTTTGTAGCTTTCCGCAGTACCGATGCGGTCTTGCTGCCTGAACCGCTCGATCACTTCATTAAATATTGTCTCTACAAAAGATCCGTCAAAAGATTTTTGGAGAAAGCGCCGTTCGAAAGCCGGAAAGTTAAACGGCTTGATATCTTTTAATAGATACACCGCCTTTGACTCGGCTTCGGCAAGAATTTCCTTTCTTTCCTGCAACTCCGCCGGTACGCGTGTCATAAAAATGCGGTTAAACTCTGCTTCGGTTAAGTTTACCCCGGTTTCATAATATTTCGACCGGCGATCGCTGGTTATACGGACTTTAACCGGGTACGTTCCGGTAACTTTTTCCCGTCTGGTATCATGGAACAATTTAACTGTAATCATAGGACCCCCTGATTTTTAGGCATCGGTTTGTGAATAGAGGTGGCTGAAATTTGCAAACAAAATGGCCTGAATTTGGGGGTCTTCCCAAGGGAAAAGTGCCGAAAAGTGTGCAAACAATTTGCAAACAAAAGTACATTAAGCCGGTTTTTGACCGGTAAAGGTGGAGTGCTAAAAATTCGCTAAAACCCTTACTGGCAAAGGGTTTCAGTGAATTTAGGTAACGTTCGGTAAAGCTGAGAAAAGGGTAAAAATCGCTCTCATAATCAGGGGGTCCCAGGATCATGCCCTGGTGGGCCCACAAAATTTCGCGAGAGTGCCGGATCTTCCGGCACTTTTTCGATTTTATAGATATAGTTGTCTTTTTGGTTGTCTATTATATTTATAAATAAAATTATCGGCTTCCGCGATTTTGACAGATACTTCAATTCCCGAAAACTACCCAATTCAAGCTTATTTCTTCTTGGGTGTTACGTTTTTTCACCTTTTCGATGATTGATTTTCTGTGTGCTACTCCACACATGAAAACTGCCCTATCGAATTCATTACTTTTACAATAAGAATAAATGTTGCGAAGCATTGAGTCCTCATAACCATCAATAGCCTCTCTAGCTTTAATATTCAGTTTCTCATCATTTAAAAGACTGCTTTCAATTATGCGCATTTCTTCCTGACGCATAATACTTTCTTTACTATTAAGAAATTGAAACCCATATTCATTAGCCAAAAAATTAAAATCATCAAGCAACTTTCGGAGCTCAATGTTCTCAGGAAGCGAGCTATATTTTTTTTCAAAAGCGTCTGACATTTTATTATCAAGTACAGGGATATACTTATCAGAGTATTTCTGAATTGCTGCTATTTCCAATTTATTATGAGGTACTTGGAATTGTGAGAAATTAATCTGTTCATACTTGGAATAAGACCCATCGAGAGCTTCCAAAAAAATAACCTCGGGGTTTACTTGTTCTATAATCTTATGCAATTCATCAGCATTGCATTTTCCAATTTCTTTGTGAACTGTGCTAATGAAAGTAATTTTATGCATATTTCTTGATGATCAATAATGAATAAACAGAATTGTCAGATTATACGCTAAGCTAGCCGCAAAGTCGATTCAACTTCCGGAAATTTTAGAATTCTTTCCATTTGGCTAAAATGTATAGCTGAGGCAATGTAATGAGCCGCCCATTTTTGCTAATTGATCGCAGTTGATCGTTTTTACTTCAAACCCTAAGTTGGTGAGTATTTCAACATTCTGCGTATTATAATACTTGGTTTCTTTAGCAGTTGGTAAAGTGTATTCTGGCAGAATGATTGTTCTATTCAGTCGTAGGAAATTTATGTAATTACCTCTTGCTGAATAAAGGCAGGCTTTTTTGTTCTTCCGATAACATTCACAGGGTACGATTTCATCAATAGGGCGATCATAGAGATCAATCACTTCAAATTTTTCCTCTTCCAGCCTCTTTCTTATTGTGTAGAGAAAATCAATGTCCGATTTTAAGAAAGGTAGCGAAGGGTAATTGGAAAGTAGGACTTTATCTTCTCCAATGAAATTTATAAAGCCATCTGTGTGACCGATTGTATCTGTTTTACTTCTTTCAATTATTTCAGGACGTAGGGAAGTAAAGTCCTGCAGCATATTCACGATTTCCGACTTGGATAGCTCACGATTGTCTTCCAATATCTTATTGGTAAGAAATACGGTTGTTGAGTTATTGGAAAAATTACCACCATCCATTATTAATGGTAGATGCAATATTTTCTTTTGTAAGCACTCCTTTACAATTATCCTCGATTGCTTATTTAGCTGTTCGAAATAATCTTTATGCCGGTAGTGGGTGCAGTACTGAGGATGGTAGAATGGCTTAACCACTGACTCCCTAGTATTTATTCCAATACAATCCCGCAGCCAGATTTCATCCCAATTCTTGATCCCAATGGTATTCACCTTCTTGTACTGATACCTACTTTCCAATTTTTGGCAGGTAGCCTTGTTATTTGTCACCAGCCAAAGTTGAATGTTGTTTGGTATCAGGTCAATTAGCGAATCGTAGAACGATGTCAGAGATTCGTATTCGTTGTAGAAACGTTCAGGATAGGCGAGAATAAGATTCTGAACGGTTGAATAGTCTGTATAGACCATTTGCAATAAAATTTGTGGCGCGAAGGTACGAAGGGGTTCGTTGGAGAGATTTTAAGTCTTTTTTCTCGATTTAAACGGCATTAAGTATAAAGGCTATTATTGCATTTTTCGCAAGATTAGTCTTATCGTTTTTAGGATTTATGTAAATTTAAGCACGATAGTCTACGTCAGCCACAGGTCTCCCCCCACTCAACTCTCGCAGATACATTATTAAACATAAATAAATCCAAGCCTTCTATCCATCGCAGAGATAGTTATAACTAATTCTGATATATGAAAGGGCAATAATAATAAAACAACCAAAATGACTCCAGAAAATTTCACAAGTCATCTTGCATTTGAAAAATTGCAACAACTTCAGCAGATACTTACTTCCGATGCTGCAAAAGAAAAAATTCCAGTCCCAGACGCTGCCTTTTTTGACATTGCATACAATTACATAATAGATAGGCTTAAACTCACCATTCCTATTTTATTACCAGAGGCCGAAATGACATCCTTAGCGAATGAAATTGATGCAGGTATGGTTCAGATAAACTCGTACTTAGGCAATAATAATACTGGACACGTTAGTAACGCTATAAATAACTTCAATTCTGTTATTACCAGGGTTAGGAATTTTCCACTCCCATTGTCAACTGGAGATTTTGATTTTTCAAAATCAATCGCAAGCTTTCAGCAAGCGACACAAACCGGGTACGAAAGTATAAAAGCTGCTAACGAAAAACTAATTCTGGATTTAGCTGAAGCACAAGCCAATCTTGATGCAAAACAAAATCAACTTACTGCAGTCGAGCAAAAATTAACTGCGAAAGAGGTAGAAATTCAAAATGTGCTCGGCCGTTATAATACGGAGTTCGATTCACTAAAAACTACCGCTTCAACTGATATAGATCTCGAGAAAAAGAAATTTAACGAAGTGATAGATGCGGATAGAAAACTCTATAAGGAACAATTTGATGCGGATAAAGCAGCAAATATAAAATCCTTTGAAGAACAAAAAGCACAGTTTGAGAAACAATCTTCAGACACTATCAACAGCTTAAATTCTAAATTAGCCGAAGCAAATAAAATCGTAAACATTGTGGGCAATGTAGGTGTTACAGGTAATTATCAGAATATAGCTGACGAAAACAAAAAAAGCGCAGATAATTTTAGGTCGATAGCTTTAGCATTTATGATAATAATGTCTGGCCTATTAATTTGGTCAATTATTGAGATAAGCAAAAACGGTGAGTTTAACCTTTATAAATCATTAGTACGAATATTGGCTGCAGCGGTTCTTACTTATCCCGCCGTATATGCGGCAAGAGAATCAACTAAACACAGAAAGTTAGAAACACAAAACAGGAACCTTGAACTGGAGTTAGCTTCTATTGGACCATTCATTGAATTGTTGCCAGAAGACAAAAAGCAAAAAATAAAAGAAGAATTGGTAAATAAGTATTTTGGCAATCAGTCGGTTGTTGCTGACGTGAAAGGCGAAGAAGATGTTTCTGTTAATGCCCTAGAAAGAATATTTAAAGCTGTTTTACCATTTATCAAAAAGTAAGCAAACTAATTTACTAATCAGAAGTTGATTTATGAGCAACATTTATTTCTACAAGGGAAGGGAAAATGTATTAGCAAAAGGCAGAAGTGGAGATAATGACCCTTCTGAATCAGAGCTATTAAAAAAAATACAAGATGCTTTTACAAAAGTACTTGATGGAAAAAATCTTTCCTTTTTATTAGGATGTGGTTGTTCTTCTCACTATGTGGAACGAGATAAAGATGATGGGAAAAAGGAAAAAGTTGACATTGGAATTCCAACAATGGTTTCCCTTGCCAAAGAATTTTATACTAAAACACTTACTGCTGATGATAAATCTTGGCTAAACATTAATCTCAAACTGAATATTGAAGCCGATGGATTCAAAAACAATCTGGAAAAATTCTTAGGGACACTTCATAGCCTTTATTTTTTTTATGAAACAACTGGGCAGGAGAAGGAAAAGACTGCCATTACAATTGCGGCGATAATAAAACAAGCAAGAGATTTTTTGTTAAGAAAATGCCTAAATGAGACAAATAGAAATTCAGCCAATGACAAAGAACTAATTGAAATTTATGAGTCATTTTATAGAAAGCTTTTATACAGAAATTCTAATCTTCCTAAGCCAAATGTTTTTACGACCAACTATGACCTGTATTCAGAACTTGCCTTAGACAAATTAGGAATTCATTATGTAAATGGATTCTCTGGTGGAATAAAGAAATATTTCAATCCCACTATTTTTAATTACGCTTTGGCAGAAAAAATGGATTTATCACAAAGCAAATGGAGTGTCATTGACAATTTTGTCTATCTCTACAAAATTCATGGCTCACTCAATTGGATTCAAGATGAAGAAAAGACAAAACTTTTCAGAGTGCGAGAAATCCAAGAAACGAGCTATGACAACTTGGAGAAGCAAAAAGTAATAATGATCCACCCAACTCCACTAAAGCAAAATGCGAGTATGGGGAGTCCATATTCAGATTTATTTCGAGAATTTCAGAAAAAGTTGATGCAGAACAATAATGTTCTGATAACCCTTGGCTATAGCTTTAGCGATGAACACATAAATAATTTGATTTATCAAGCTTTTACAATTCCATCTTTTCGCTTAATTGTTTTAGGAGACGAAAATACGAGTGATGACATTAAAAGACTTCAGTCTCTCGATGATCCAAGGGTTTGGATTATTGGCGGTGAGCTATCGGATAAAAGTAAGCTTCATTACTTTAAAGGATTTGTCGAGCAGATTCTACCTGATTTAAGTAATGATGAAATAGATCAAAAAATCGAAAACGCAATTAAAAAACTTTTTGATAGAGAATGAATAAAGAGGATAAGCAAAGGGTAATTGGCAAAATAGTAGCCATTAATTCTGATCGATTTACAGTCGAACTGTTAAGTGGCATTGATAATTTTAATGTTAATGGCTTTGACGATATTCACTATTTCGCTCAATTAAATAGTTATGTAATACTGCCTTATCAATATTATTATATTGTTGCTGAAGTAGCAGGCGTTAGAGAAAAGGATTTAAATCTTCCTTTTAGCAACCCTACAGAACAATTCTTGAGTAAGGTGAAATCAGGAAAATTTTTGGAAGTCCTTCCAATCGGAACTTTAAAACCTCAAGAAAATGATCCGAACAGTTATAATTTTGATTTTGGCGTAAGTGTTTATCCAGCACTTTATACAGATGCGCTATATATAAAAGAAAAGGAATTAGATGCAATCTTTAATGTCAAAAATCAGGAACAGACGATTTGCCTAACACCACGTCTACATAAGAAAAAATGCGATTGTAGCATCAAAAGGTACACGACCCTATCAATAGGGAAGTCGACAATTTTCCCTGACTATGATGTAAAAATTGATATTGATAAATTTTTTTCCAGTCATTCAGCGATTTTAGGAAATACTGGAAGTGGGAAATCGTGCACAATTGCCTCGATGCTTCAAGGCTTATTTCGGTTCAAGGAATATAGTGCAACTGGTAGTTCATTTGTAATTTTTGATGTGAATGGGGAATATAAACAAGCTTTTGGAAAATTAAGGGATACAAATTCGGATATTGAAATTAAAAATTATAGTTTGGACTCAAGCGAGGACGAGGACGTAAACCAATTTGTGTTACCACATTGGTTTTTGACAATAGATGAATGGGCATTGCTATTACAAGCAACTGAAAAAACACAACAACCAATTTTAAGAAATGCTCTCGGACTTGCATCGATATTTACCGCCGATGAAGATGTGAGAGAGTTAAAAAACCACATTCTTGCAACCTGTATAACACAAATTTTAAGAGACGAGAGCAGTAGCCCATCTAAAAAAGATAGAATAGTTTCAATTCTTCAGAAATTTAATACTGATGAAATTTCCCTGTCCAAAGCATTTACATATACAGATGATGAAGGAAGCGAGCAAGATCAAATTTATATTGATAGAGGAATTCGGCTTGATTGCAATATTCGAAATTGTTTAACCGTTCATTTTGGTGAGATTAAAGGCTTGGCCCAGTTAATTTACTATTTAGAACAGACTGACGTTGATGGTGATCCTGTTTTTATAGTGGACAAGTTTAAGATGCCAATTTATGAAAGAAATCAAAAATTCAGTTTTGAAATTATTGAAGACGCTGTCGACTTGGCACTACTCTACGAAGAAGCCCATGGCAATCGTCAGATTCGAGATTATTGTTCAACATTAATCACACGAATTAAAAGCATTAAGGATAGAGATGATTTTAACTTCATCAAGCAGGATAAGGCAAATTTTGAATCGTATAGGCGTAACATATTGGGGTTAAATAAAAAAAGAGATGATAAAAACATTACTAAAAAGCAGCAGATCATCATCTTAGATCTAAGTTCAGCAGAAGATGAAATCGTGGAGGTGATTTCATGTGTTATTTCCAGGATAATTTATGAAGCAATAAAAGATTTTCCTGTTAGAAATTCATATCCAGTAAATCTAATCTTGGAGGAAGCGCATAGGTATATTTCTGATTCTCCTATTGGTTCATTCTTAAAAGCAAATCGCATTTTTGAGCTTATAGCCAAAGAGGGGAGAAAGTTTGGAATGTTGCTAATAATTTCATCTCAACGACCCAGTGAACTCTCAAAAACGGTACTATCTCAATGCAGTAATTTTATTGTCCATCGAATACAAAATCCCGAAGACCTTTCCCATATTAGGCAGATCACTCCTCATATTTCTGAAACAATACTAAGAAGGATGCCTTCGATACCAACCCAACACGCATTAATTTTTGGACATGCGGTAAATCTACCAACGACTTTCAAAGTTAACGAAGCAATTCCTAAACCAAAAAGTGATAATAATGAGGTAAGCAAAAATTGGTTCAAACCTAAAGATCATATTGTTTACAAAATTTAGAAAGAATAAGGTCAGCCCTATTTCATTACAGTAGAAGACAAATAAATTTAAAATACGATGAGTTTAGGAAATTATCTCTCTAAATCAGATGGTCCTTATTCAGAAATTTTCTATGATTTTTTGCCTGAAGAAATTCAGAAACTTGCTGTCATCTTGAAAGAAAATGGGTATGTAAAACACATGTCGTTCATCAATGAGAATCTTGACGACATTCAGAAGTATATTTCCTTGTCACCCTCTCAACGACAACAAAAGAAATGGAAAAATCACCCAAACAGTCTCTGGATAAGATTTTCTGCACTTCAGTTGAGCGCAGCGACAGTTAAATTAGTTTCAGGCATATACCCCATTTCTTATATTGTTGATGGTGGTTCTTACAGAGAATTCCACTCTATCGTTGCAAATGGGTTATCAGTCCTTTTATTAAGCCATCCATTTACATATTATCCTTTTTCTGATAAGAATCCATTTTTTAAAGACGATGTGTAAGTCATAAATCGAAGCCCCATAGATAATATTAAGGCATAACTGCTAATCGCAATACCAAACAAACTTATGAATCCGATTGAGGGTAAGCTATACTCGCCATTTCAAAGAGAGAAGTGGAATCCATTTATCAAAAGAAATCCCGATAGTGAGCGAGGTTTTGATTTTGATCATACAACAGAAATTGTTTGGGAGAGGCATAATGCGACTGTAGCTAAAATACGTTCAAATAGTGGGTTTCCCGTAAAAAGCTTTCGCGAGTTAATTGAAGAGGTCGCGATTGTAACGATAAGAAACAAAACTTATGAAATGTTTTATAGGGGTCAAACAAATGATTATAAAGACAGCCAATCTGCATATTACCTGATGATTTAAAAATGCTTAGTGAATAGTTACATGTAACTGATGCAATACTTCTTTTGGAGAGGTGAATCTCTTTCCGAGCTTCGCATAAAAAGCAATGAATCAAGAAGAAATCAATGATCTAAAAAGAGTACTTGAGGATTTTCAAACGGAAAGGGAAAATAAGCATCTGCGTAGGATATTTATTATTTATCTACAATCTGAACACGAAAACCTACCGATTGATTTTTCGGAAGTGCTTATTGATTTAGAGCAGCTTTTTGACATTTTAGACCTTATGGCAAGTTGGAATAGAACCCAATCACTGACAATTGAATAAAATTGCACGGAGGATTTGGAGGAAGGAGGAATCTAAAAACTTCTTTTAACCGCCTTTAGCGTTTGATTTTGAAATCAACAATGGTTTTTAGGTCGGTTTTCAAGGCCTCGGCAATAACAAATAGGGTAGATACTGTGGCATTGATTTCCCCCCTTTCAATGCGCCCTACCTGTGATAATGGGATTTCAGCCTCATTCGCCAGGTCTTCTTGAGAAAGACCCAGTTGCAGCCGCAGTGAACGGATATGGTCACCGAGAGCTTTGGCCAGTTTCTTATTCTTAACATTTATCACAAGCCCAAATTGGGCTAATTGTTTCTCTCAAAAGGACGCATATATGCGTTATTTTTACTTAATAAAAACTAATTATGAAGCTATTGTACATTGTAGTCTTAATCGCGGTATGTCAGACAGGAAGTGGACAGGTATTTGATTTGTCTACAGGTCAAAAAATATTGTCAACTGGTATCGACCTCATTTCGGCAAAGAAATTATTGGCGAATAAATACAATTTTCATTTAACTGGCGACACCACTTACTCTGGGAACGTAAACTGGGTTTTTGAATCAAAAAGTGAAAATAAGTATGAGCTAATACTTTTATACAGTACTGCGTTTCATCAAGTTGACTACATTCAGTTTTTTGACAACATAAATCAGGCAGCGAATTACAAGCAATTAATTCAAAAGATGGGGTACTCGCCTCAAGGAGTTAAGTACTCGAATGGTGGGCGAATTGCTATGCATGGTTATCAAAAAGGGAAGCTGTTATTTGTTATTGAATTAGGAGGGGAGCCGGGTAGGTGTAAAATGCATTTTAGCAAATTGGAAGACTAACATCAGGTGTAGAAGTTAAGAGTTGATCTGACAAATGGGATTAAATTTAAGTAACAACACTTATTTAATAACCCCAAAATGTCAGATCATGAACTCTGAAACTAAGTTAATCAAATCTCGCGTAGGCCTTCTGA
>NZ_JAACJR010000003.1 GCF_009939225.1 Sediminibacterium soli
AACAATTACCTTAGCCAAACAAAAACTGCTGAACCAAATAAGTCCAGCAGCCTAACTTTTTTATCAATATCCTATAAAAACCAAAAAAGAAAATCCTAAACTGTCAGATCAACTACTAACTATTACACATCAGGGTACCAGTCTTTCCAATATTGATATTCTCTTTCTTTGATCGTTCCTACATACTTTGACTGTAACCACTTTATTCCCTTTTCAGTAACTACTGTTTTATTCCAATGCCGATTATTTTTTGTTACTGTGATAACATCAAAAAATTGGTGTTGGTAAAATTCCTTGAAAGGTTTGTTTTTTGCTTCTTCAGTTTGAAGCACCTTTAACTCCCTTAAATGTTCCATTAATACATTTCTGCCAATGGTATAGCGGCCCAATGTGATATTCAAATGGACTGCCAATTCCGTCATTGAATAATTTACTTTTTCCATAATTGATTAATTTCTAAAAATGATTTGTTACCATAAAATTTAATTAAAAAGAGGCGGCACTTGCACCGCCCCTTTTTGTGAACATGGTATGTAGCCTGTATGACTTTTATACCTTTTAAACCTGCGGAGGATTTGGAGGGAGGAGGAATCTAAAAATTCTCTACTTAATTCTTCATGCCACTTTTTTATATTCTCCCTTTCTGACTCTTACCAACCTTTTTCCCTTATCAGCCAACCTTGAAAGGTATTTCTCTGCGGTGCTCCACGGAAATTGTATCAATTTTGCTACCTCCGCTGCCTGTGCAGTAGAAAATTCTGCTGGTAATCTATCGAAATACACCTCTTTAATGCTACCCACAACGTTCGCTTGTTTACCGCCTTTGATCTGAAAAAACACATTAACCATGTGATGTAATAAGCAATCGACAATGCTATTTGCGATTTCAAAGTCAGCATCCTCGCAGTAAATCTTCGTTGCCAATACAGCACCGGTATCCAACTGCTCGGTTTTTCTCATCACGGTCAGGATCATAGCAATCCTAAATAGTATAACGCCCATTCTATGTATAGAGCCAGCAACCTCATTGCCACAGGTTTGAATGATTAGCTCTTCCTTTTGGGTGAACTTCTCATGAAACCTTTGCTTTTGATCGTTTGTGAGGCTAAACTCTATATCACTTTCAGGGGCATCGATGTGATCAAACAGGTAGTGCTTCACCATATCTGCCAGTCTAATCCCCTCACTTTTAAATATCACTCCTAAATCCTGACTACTTGCGGGGAACACTTCTTTCCAACCACAACTTTCCTTAAAAGAATAGAAAGCAAATCTGCTTGTAAGACCATTTTCTACATCATGCAGGAGGTTTTCAACCTGTTGAGGAGTACCCGATACTAATACTGAAAGTGCTGAGCGTTCAATAGACATGTACTCATTATTGCCTTTGCGTTCATATTCTATAGGCTCATGCTGAAAAGCCTTGCGATATAAATGCGAGAACTGTCCATGTTGACTCTTATTGGCATCTGACAAAGTATCTGCCTCTATGTCAAATACAATACCACCCAGGTTCCCATTATCTCCCATACTCTGCTTTAGTTTAGCAGATGTATTGTCGGCCGGAATGAAGAACTTTTTCATGGTGGGTTTGGTCAACGCAGTATCATTCTCTTCATTTCCCTCCTCCTGCATTGATTTGAACTCTGCTAACTCCTTCTTGTAGTTTTCAAGTAGTTGCTTTTGGATTGTTTCACCAAGCATTCTTACAAAAGGTAAAACACCTTTGCCACTACCTGCAGGGCCAGAAACAAGCATAAACAGGTTAGACTGATACCTACGCCTATCATATACCCCAAACACCCTTGGAAAACAGGCACTCAATAATGTCAGAAAACCAAGAAAGAATATATCTCTTTCCCTGTTAGAAGGGAAAAGCCCTACCATATCCTTCATATACCTTGGCAGTACCTCATAAACACTGTCGGGTATATATGGTGTCTGCCATTCTTCATTCCGATTAGTCCATGTACCAAACTGTTCAGCTTGCTTCTCGTACACATCATCAAAAACACGAATCAGATCATTTTTCTCATCAAATGGATGTTCCGTATCAAGTACGGCAGGGTGATTTGAAAAGAGATTCTTGAAATGCCCAAGTGCGTATTCCTTCTGCATACCGAAATGAACACACATGCGAGCCAACCTTAACAACCAATTGTGCCTGTTGCCTACCTTAAACTCATTAGCATCACGAGATGCGATACGGCAAAGAATAGCAAAATTCCTATCACCGTTCCTTTTCTGATAGTCGAGTTTTAAAGGTTGATAGCTGAACGCTGGTTGCAAGCAAAATGGTATCGATGGCAATACTGGATCATCGTCTATTTCCTCCGCTTGTGTAACTGTTGTCTCTGTTTCAAAATAGCTGTTATTCAGCACAGGCTCTACTCCTGCAATTTGTTCCTCCAACCTTTCCTTACTATAAAAGGCTTGTGGGTCATGGCACAGGATACATGCTCTTGAAACATTAGTGCAATTTTTGTCAATATGAGTTGCTGGAAGACCAGTAAGCTCTACCAAATAGCGGCTATAAGCATAATAATTCTCCCGATAAGGATACTTACTGTTGCATACAAACACTACCTTGATACCGTTACCTTTTGGAGAAATGAATAAGAACACTGCCAATCCACCATCCAGTATCTGTTTCCTTGTTGTATCAACATCAGATATTTTGTCAATATCGATGCAAACAAGGCCAGATGATTGGATTAAGGCATTGTCTTTGCGTTCACTGAATGTTCCACCAAATGTTACATAAGGTAGCTTATTGATCTTGTAATCATCCTGCTCCTTACCTGTAAGGCGGCGTAATTCTTCAGTTGAATTCTGTAACGACTCACTGCCTTTTATCAACTCATACGTTTGTTCGAGCGTTACCTCGCTCAGTATAGCAATATTCTTTATGCCATACTGAGAAAAATTAATAACCATTTTATTGCTATTTAATAAAATACCCACCGATCTGTTCTTTTAACGATCTTGGTCTTAACACAGGATATTGTGTAAATAAAAATTCTCGGTACTTCATTCTGTTTCCCGATTCTCTATGTCAAAGAACTTATATGCTGTCGTAACATTGCTACTCGTTGCAGCACATAAGTAAGTAATCAAATAGTAGTCCATTGCTGCCAATCGGAATATTTGACTTGAGTACGCATTTATAAAAATTTTATTATCAGTAGATATTTTTATTAAATTTTTATTTGCAATCATGTCATGACAACTGACAAAAGAGGCGCTATCGGCGGGGCGCTTTCATCTTGCTTTTACATATTAACTTGCCTATTTTTTGAACGAATTGATGCCAGGAGTTCGCTTCTTTTAAACTTTCTCCTTCTGCCTATCTGATAGCTCTTCACACAACCGTCATGCAATAGTTTGGAGAAAGTGGGTAGGCTGACACCCAGCAACTGGCTTGCTTCCATTTTATTGAGGAAAGGCTCCTCGACTTGCGAGTTTGCTTCGCTGTTATCAGATGTTTTGGTGAGTGCAGAGAACTCCTCACGTATGATACCCCGTATCAACGTTTCTAATTCCTGCATGTCTGTTTGTTGGAGTAAAATCCCTTTCATTGTAACAAATTGGTATCAACTGTAATAGCTGATGATTAATACTCGGCGTTACCAATTTGTTCTTCAATCCGAAAGGGGAAGTGAAGATTCTACAATTATGAAACCGTTAAGCCGCCATTCTACTTGTTGGTTTCAATACAAAGAGCGGAAGAATATTTTCAATAACCAAAGAAAATTCTTTGATTCTTTTCATCAATTCAAAAATTAATGGCGCAACCTGTACTGTTAAGCAACCTGGCTGAAGGTGTTTGCATTGAAGAAAGGATGTCCTTGTATCAACTCCGCATTCTCCAACTCACTTACACGGATATATTGTAAGAATACAGCCTCGCTCTTGTGGCCCGTCATTTTCATGATTGAGATAGCAGGTACGCCGGCTAAGTAAGAGTTTGTTGCAAACGATCTTCTTCCTGCATGTGTAGATACCAACTCCCATTTCTTATGTACATTTCTCACAATCTTACCAGCGATCGTTTTAACTATCTCGACATCTGTATTGATCTTGGCCCTCTGCGCTATCTCTTTCAAAAGACCATTAGCGTGAGCATTTGTATAAGCTGGCGGAATTTCATTGTCATACTTTTTCAATATTTCCCTTACAATAGGATGTATAGGTATGATAACCTTGGCCTTTGTTTTGACGGTTGTTTTGGTGATAAAGTTTTCAGAAATATGTTCTCTTGTTAGCGTTGAAAAATCGCTGAACCGAAAGCCGGTGTAACACGCTATAACAAACAAATCCCTTACCGCTTCTATACTGCCCTCACCATTTAAGTCAAGTGAGTAGATGCTCTGAATCTCTGCTTCTGAAAGGGCGATTTTATCTACATCTTCTAATGGCTTTTTAAACAGCGTCGATTTGAAGAAAAGATTTGAATTGATTCCCCTGTCTGTTGCAGCATTCAAAAAGGTTTTCAGCACTTTTATTTGCTTACCTACGGTGTTACGAGCAAAATTTAAACTGTTTAGATACTGGATAAAACCGTTATAAAACTCTTCATCGATCTCATCAAATCCTACATCTTTCTTCCCCAGAAAGTTGATAAAGCCAGTCAAATGCCTTTTGCAGGTGTTATATACATAGATAGTACCTTCTGATTTGTTATTCACTTCGTTGGTGATAAACCTGTCTACATAGCTTAAAACTGTAACAGGTGCTGTCTTGAGAACAATCACCGGTGGTTTGGGATTCAGGTTGAACTTTTGCTCCAAATGAGCCTTCAACTGTGCCGCAGTTGGCACGAATCCTTCAAATTTGCAGCTTCTGAAATAGTCCTTTGCAGCCATTTCCATTTTACTCAGCCAGTCATTGATCGCTGGATATTCAAGCCTATTGTGTTTTACAATCGCCCTTTTTGCTGTAGGATCCCAATGATCTGGAAGAATCTTTTCGCCTGTTGTAAGCATCAGGCGCTCGAAGCAGTTGTATTTTGACTGCATGTAGATAGATATAGATGTCTTTGCATGAACATCTTTAAGGTAAAAATTGAATAGCGGCATTACCATTGTACTGATATTTTAATGTTTTGATTGGTTGTCCTTCTGGTTGTCCCGCAATGTTTTGAAGAATTTAAAGATTTTCCTACAAAAACATCATCTATTTGAAAACCTGCTTTTTAAACAACCTTCAAACAAAAAAATATCTAAAAAATCAGCAAAATTCAGCAAGTTAAAACCTGACCTGGTGGGCCCACAAAATTTCGCGAGAGTGCCGGATCTTCCGGCACTTTTTCGATTTTATAGATATAGTTGTCTATTTGGTTGCCTATAATATTTATAAATAAAATTATCGGCTTCTCCGCTAAACCTACGGCAGACCTCGGCAGCCTCGCCGAAAATCTTAGAACTTTTTCCGCAGATTAAAATGTATAACTGAGGCAATGTAATGAGCCGCCCATCTTTGCCAATTGATCACAGTTAATTGTTTTTACTTCAAACCCTAAGTTGGTAAGTATTTCAACGTTTTGCGTGTTGTAATACTTGGTTTCTTTAGCGGTTGGCAAAGTATATTCCGTTAAAATGATCGTTTTATTCAGCCGCAGAAAATTTATGTAATTGCCTCTTGCTGAATAAAGACAGGTTTTTTTGTTCTTCCGATAACATTCACAGGGAACGATTTCATCAATGGGGCGATCATAAAGATCAATCACCTCCAATTTTTCTTCTTCCAGCTTCTTTCTTATTGTGTAAAGAAAATCAATATCCGATTTTAAGAATGGCAATGATGGGTAATTAGATAGCAAGACCTTATTTTCTGCAATGAAATTTATAAAGGCATTGTAAGCTTCCCCTGTATGTTACGCATGTGAGGTTGGAGTTAATGAGTAAATGACCTCCTCCCATATTTCGAAGCACCCTAAATTATAGTAACGAGGCGGTACAAACCTGCCTCCCGCAGGGTCAGCGAATACCTACTTGTGGGTATTTTATTCCAATAATGCCCGTCCTACATTCGTGGTAGCCGGATATTGGCAGGCTTGCCTCCGTGAGCAGCTTTACTGAAAATAATTTTTCGCCAACTCCCACCGCTGATCTATCATTGTTAAAAATCCCCTTCATGAAAGTTGCAGGCTCGCTTATCGTATTGTTTATTTTTTTAATGACCGGACTGGGTGCCCAGACACAGGGCGCTGCTGCCAGGTACGACTATATCAAAAATTACGAGGGCTACAGCATCGTTTACAACCGGGTCTCCGACAATTTTGGCGATTACAACAGGAAATATGCAGTGCTGAATGCCGAGGGAAAACGCATCGCGCCGCTGATGTACGACAGTATCAGGCCTTTTTCCAAAGAGGGACTGGCTGTGGTGAAACACAGGAACAAATACGGATACATCAACCGCAGCGGCGCCGAGACAGTGCCCGCGCAATACGATCAGGCGTTTGATTTCACCGAAGGATTAGCTGCTGTAAAGCGGCATGGTCTGTATGGCTTTATCAACACAAACGGCACACTGGCCACCAACATCGAATTTGGATCGGTGCTGTTCTTCTCCGACGGACTGGCCGGCGTGGAAAAAGACGGCTACTGGGGATTCATAGGTAAAGACGGCAAAACGGTCATACCTTTTAAATACACGGACGCAGGTTCGTTTCACGAGGGGCTGGCTGCCGTGATCAGCAGCGGACTCACCGGTTACATCAATAAGACCGGAACAATGGTCATACCGCAACGTTACTCGCTGGGCGAGGATTTCTGGGATGGCGTTGCCGTGGTAAGCAACGGCAAATATGGTGTGATCGATAAAACAGGTAAAGAGATACTTCCCCTGGAGTTTGAAGCGATCGTGCAGGACGATCACAAAGTGTTGATGGTGACCGGCGGCGGTAAAACATCACTCTATTCACTTGCCGGTAAACAGCTTTCGCCCGAACGCTATGACGAGATACAATACTTCCACGACAATGTTGCGCTGGTGGTAAAGAACGGCAAAGCAGGTGCCATCAACAAAGAAGGCCAGGAGATCATCCCGCCCGTGCACGATGGCATCGGCAGATTTGTCGATGGGTTGGCGGTACTGGTGAAAGGCAGCAAATATGGTGTCATCAGTGCCACAGGAAAGACAATGATGCCCCCGGTTTACGACGGTCATCGCAATCTTGGCCGCGGCATTTATGTGGTGGCAAAAGGAAAGAATCTCGGGCTGTTTGATATCAACGCAGGTAAAGAAATAACAGCGCTCCGGTATGATGGCGCGGGAACTAAAAACAATGGCGTTTTACCGATGTACAGGAATGGGAAATCCGGGTATGTAAACGGGCAGGGCAAAGAGATCACCGCATTTAACTATGATCAGTCGCTCGATATGAAGGATGGCATTGGTATTGTGGCCCTGGATAAAAAAGCCGGTTTTGTGGATTCAACGGGAAAGGAAACAGTAGCCCCGATGTACGATGAGGTCAGCGCTTTTTTAAGTGATCTGCTACTGGTGAGCGACAAAGGAAAATATGGCTATATCGATAAAAAAGGAAAAATCGTGATACCCATCCAGTATGACCAGGTGTACACGCACAGCAGGGAGTTTATGGAGGTGGTGCTGAAAGGAAAAAAAGGACTGATCAACAACGAGGGAACATTCGTGTACGATATCAAATCCGACTGGATAGATGACCATGACTATGATCTTTTTCTGGTGAAGGAGAAAAACAAAAGCGGCCTGATAAGAGCAACAGGAGAAACTGTGCTGCCCATGGTATACGAGCGGATAGAAGATTTTAGTGAAGGACTTGCCGCCGTAAAATTGAACGACAAATGGGGATATGTGGACAGGAACGGAAAAGAGATAATACCCAGGCAGTTCGATGAGGCCCACGGTTTCAACGAAGGTTTTGCAACCGTGAGAAGTGGTTCCGCATGGGGCGCAATAGACAGGGCAGGGAAAACGGCGGTGCCATTCAAATACACCGGGTCGCTTTATTTCTCCGAAGGACTGGGTGCGGTGAACAGTTCACCTTACGATGCCGATAAAACGCCTAGGGGTTATATAGACCGTAAGGATAATATGGTACTCGATATGAAGCGGTATAAATCCTTTGGCCTGTTCAGCGAGAGCCTGGCAACAGTGCAGGACAATGCAGGCCGGTTCGGATACATCAATAAAGCCGGGAATGTGGTGATCCCGCTGAAATTTGAAAAAGCAGAAAGTTTCCGCGATGGTGCCGCAGAAGTAAAACTGTATGGGAGATCCGGATTTATTAACCAACGCGGTAACCCCATCGGCACCATCAAATACGATGATGTGGGTTATTTCAGCGAGGGTCTGGCAGCGGTATGGCTCGACAAAAAAGTGGGGTTCATCAACAAAAAAGGTGAAGAAGTGATCCCACTTGTATTTGATAAGCTCGGCTACTGGAGCAACGGTTTTAAAAACGGGCGCGTCAAGGTATACCAGAATGGCGCACAGTTCTATATAGACAAGAACGGCAAGAGGATGGAATAAGAGGATCGTGAACCGTCGATAGTCGGGTTAACCGGATACGCAGAGATGGCCACTTTTGGTTTCAGGACAAATACCCAAATTTCTCCCAATTTAGCCGGTAATTTTGCGTAATGATCGATATGCGCTTACTGGTGGTGGAAGATGAGGCAACACTGCTGCAGAGTATCAGAGAATACTTTGCGCTGGAAGACTTCACCTGCGATGGTGCAGCCACCTATGCTGCCGCAGTGAACAAAATAGACGACCATCCATACGACTGTATCATTCTCGACATCAATTTGCCGGATGGCAACGGACTCAGGCTGCTCCAGTATCTGCGCAGGCAGAAAAAGGACGATGGCGTCATCATTATTTCTGCGCGCAACTCCGTCCAGGACAGAATTTCGGGACTCGATCTGGGGGCCGACGACTACCTCACCAAACCTTTTCATTTATCGGAACTGAATGCACGCGTAAAAGCCCTGCTCAGGCGAAAAAGCCAGCGCTCTTCCGATGTGCTGGTTGCTGATATGTTCGCCATTGACCTGGCAGCCCGCGTGGCAACCTGTAATGGCTGTCAGCTTGCACTTACCAAGGGAGAATTTGATCTGCTGGTCTATCTGATCAACAACAAGAACCGTGTAGTGAGTAAACAGGCTATTGCCGAACATATTTACGGCGATCAATCCGATAATATGCCTTCTTTCGACTTCGTGTATTCACAGATCAAGAATTTAAAACGAAAACTGAAGGAAAAAGGGCACGAAGACCTGATCCAGTCGGTTTACGGGCTGGGCTACAAATTATCATTATGAGCAAACCGCTGCTGCAAAAAAATACAAAATATTTACTTACCTGGCTGCCGATGGTACTGTTGGGCTGTTCGGTGCTTTTTTTTCTTCTGCTTCGCATGCAGGCGCATCACATGCAGGACAAACAATTGCAGTTAAAGCAGCGTAATGTATGGAGCTCGTTTACCGGCACAGGTGGCGCGGTTGCCCCGCATGTCAGGGGTGAATACGATATCGTGAAAAGGAGTGATACCTTGTCTGTAGGGCAGGGAGCATTGCGGGATACCAGCCTCTACTACCCCGACAGGGCTAAACTGCTTCCCTTTGAAACCCTTACCAGCCGTTATACATGGAATGGGGATGGGTATGAGGTGACTGTCTATGTTTCTTCCACGGAAATATCGCACCTGATCGTTAAAGTTTTTATAGCGGAAGCGGTGATCTTATTGCTGCTGCTGGTTGCCATTGTGGTGCTTAATCGAAACAGCGCAAAAAGACTGTGGCAGCCATTTTCTGCGTCGTTGCAGAAGATGGAAAACTATGATATAACACGTAACCAGCCACTCGATCTTACTGCAGAAACAGGTATTACAGAATTCAATGCTTTGCACAAGGTGATCGGTCAGCTGGTCGACAGGTCCAACAGCGCGTATAATAACCAGAAGCAGTTTGTTGAAAATGCTTCGCATGAAATGCAGACGCCGCTTGCGATCATCAGATCCAAGCTGGAACTGCTGATCAATGAACCCGGTCTCACCGAAAAAAATGCGGCCATTCTGCAACATATCACGGAAGCCAACGATCGTTTGAGCCTGATGAACCGAACACTGCTCCTGCTCGCCAGGATTGAAAACAACCAGTTCCCCGAAACGGAAACGGTCAATATCAGCAATTTACTGCCACGTCTTCTGGCCGACCTGCAACAGTATTACGATTCCTTTCCTTCATTGGAAAGCAATATCGCTGCGAACCTAACTGTTGTGGCTAACCGATCGCTGATAGAGATACTTCTTTACAATCTGCTTACTAATGCCGTGGTGCATAATACAGAGAACGGCAGGATCAGGATGACACTTGAACCGTCCAGGCTCTCCATTTCCAATACGGGTAAGGTATTACAGTATGATCCCGAAACACTGTTTGAACGCTTCAGGAAGGATTCCTACAGCACCAAAACAACAGGACTTGGCCTCGCGTTGGTAAAAGAGATCTGCATTTTATACGGCTACACAATCAGTTATGAACACAGCAACGGCTGGCATACCGTAAGCATATTATTTGCATAACACTTCCGCCCAAATTTCTCCCAAATTGGCTGGTAGCTTTATGTACAAATAAGGTGCAGCCTCTATGCAAAACAGAACCTTCACTGCCTTTCTTACCCTTGCGGCTATTTCAATTATTCATTCCTCCCTTTGTGCCCAGCAACCTGTTGATACAATAATCAGTCTGAAGAATGCCGTACAGGCAAATGCTGTACGCTACCATCTGCTGCAATCCAGAAAATACGAAGCAGGGGCGGCTGCCAGCCATGTGGCTGTAACCAGTTATAGCAGGCTTCCGTCGATAGATGCGTCGTACCAGGCAGGTTTTGGCACGGCCAATAACCTCACCGGCATATTTTATCCGGGCAATATTCTCCCGATGACAGGCCCCCCGTCCGGTGGCAACAATTACAGTCCCGCCACCGGCAGCGCCGCCAGCGTTCTTCTCAACTGGCAGGCAGTTACGTTTGGCCAGAGAGATGCGCAGATCGCGGTGTCGGTGGCCGATGCCGGGGCGCAGGCGGCCGCTTATAAACAACTCGCATTCGGTTACGCCGTTAACGTTATCAGCAAATACCTCGACGTTCTGCTTGCATATGATGCAGTGGCTGTTCACCAGCATAATATTGAACGGATACAGGCAGGTTTGCATGAAAGCAAAGTGCTCGCCACTACGGGAATAAAGCCGGGTGTTGACACCGCGCTTTTTATTTCGGAGCTCTCCAAAGCCCGTATCGCATGGTTGAAGTCGCAGAACGGACTGCAGACAGAGCGGTTGTTACTCGGGCAACTGCTTGTAACCGATAAACTGCCGCTGCCTTCGGACAGCAGCTTTCTGGAACAGTTGCCTTTCGTGTATTCCGGCACGGATTCTTCTTTGGCAAATCATCCAAACATACTGTCTGCAGAAAAGCAGATCGCGCTGAACAACGCAAAGGAAACAGCATTAAAAAAATCGTATCTGCCTACGCTGAACATATGGGGAACCGCTTTTGCACGTGGCTCCGGCTTTCTGAATGACGGCAGCATCAAAACCTGGGATGGTCTTGGTATCAGCCGCTACAATTATGGCGCAGGTGTGCAGCTTGCTTTTCCCATCATGAAATACGGAGAGGTAAAAAAGCAGCTGCAGCAACAGTCATTGATGACAAAAGCTGCCGAAGAAAACTTACTCGAGCGTAAAAACACGCTGTCAACACAGCGGCGTATTGCAGCCACAACTTTTCAAAACAGTATTGGGGTAGCCAGCGAAGCGGGTATACAGCAAAAAGCAAGTCTGTATGCTTTCAACGCCATGCAGATCCGATACAATACCGGGCTGGTCAATTTTACCGACCTGGTGCAGTCGCAATACATGTTGCTAAAAGCAGAACTGGATCTGAAGCAGGCTTATTGGGATGCGTGGAAAGCGCTTTTGTTACAGGCTGCGGCGGGGGGAGATCTTTCTATTTTCTTAACCGAAATCCGATAAATAATTATGCTCCGTTTGATACAATTTGCCCTGCGTAAGCCCATCACCGTAATAGTGGTTGTAGCGGGCATTGTTCTGTTTTCCATTCTGGCGATACGAAAATCTGCGATAGATATTTTTCCGGTAGTTAATGCTCCCACCATCTATGTCGCGCAGACCTACGGCGGTCTTTCACCGCAGCAGATGGAGGGTTTTGTCACTTCTTATTACGAATATCATTTCCTGTATATAACCGGTATCAGGGCGGTGGAGAGTAAATCCATACAGGGGCTTGCCCTCATCAAACTCCAGTTTCACGAAGGCACTGATATGGCCGCTGCCATGGCCGAAGTGATCTCCTATGCCACACGAGCCAGGTCGTTTATGCCACCGGGAACGGTACCGCCCTTTGTAATGCGTTACGATGCGGGTTCTGTTCCGGTGGGTCAGCTTGTTTTCAGCAGTCCTTCAAGATCGTTGAACGAAATACAGGACCTGGCGCTGTTCAAGGTTCGCCCCATGTTTGCCGCGCTTGCCGGTGTATCAGCGCCGCCTCCATTCGGTGGTAACCAGCGAACCGTGCTGATAAAGGCCGATCCCGAAAGACTGCGCAGTTATAACATCACAGCCGATGAACTGGTGACAGCCATTGCTAAAAACAATACCATCATGCCGGCGGGTAATATCCGTACCGGCGATAAAATGGTGATCACTTCTTCCAACAGCGTGGTAGATAATTTTAAAGAACTTGAAAACGTAACCGTAAAAAATACAGACGGAACGGTGGTATCTGTAAGAGATCTCGCAACAGTCGACAACGGCGCCGATATCACCACAGGCTATGCACTGATCAACGGGAAAAGATCAGTATACATTCCCGTTACAAAGCGGGCGGATGCGTCAACATGGGACGTGGTACAGTCCATCCGCAAAGCGCTGCCGGAGATGCAGGCAGCCATTCCGGATGATATTAAAGTGTCTTACGAATTTGACCAGTCGGGTTACGTGGTCAATTCACTCAAAAGTCTTTTGGTCGAAGGGTTACTCGGGGCGCTTCTCACAGGGCTTATGGTGTTGTTGTTCCTGCGTGATATAAGAAGTGCGCTGATCGTTCTGTTAACCATCCCGCTGGCGCTTTTGTCTTCGGTGGTCGGTTTGTATATCACAGGTCAGACCATCAACATTATGACGCTCGGCGGCCTGGCGCTTGCCATCGGGATATTGGTTGATGAATCCACGGTCACCGTCGAGAACATCCACCATCATCTTGAATCGGGTAAATCAAAAGCAAGGGCCATCTGGGATGCCTGCAGGGAAATAGCCGTTCCCAAGCTGCTGATTCTATGCAGTGTCCTGGCTGTTTTTGTGCCCGCGCTGTTTATGTCCGGGGTGCCCAGATCCATGTTCCTGCCGCTGTCTCTTGCCGTGGGCTTTTCCATGATCGCTTCTTTTCTTTTGTCCCAGACGCTGGTTCCCGTTCTGTCAAACTGGTGGCTGAAGCGTTCGGCGCATGCAGCGCCGCAGGCAAGGCTGGAAAAGGTTAAGCTGAAATTATCGGCAAATATTGAACGGTCGGGCAGAAAAGCAGGTGTTATCATACCGGTAATGCTCATTGCCCTGCTTGTGCTTGCGTATCTGGGTTATCGTACAACAGGCAAAGAGATATTTCCAAAAGTGGATGCGGGACAGATGCAGGTACGCCTGCGCCTGCCCACAGGTACACGCATAGAACGCACGGAAGATATAACCAGGAACCTGCTGAGCGCCGTCGATAGCATAGCAGGTAAAAACCAGGTTGCGATCAGCTCCGCATTTGTTGGTCTGCAGCCGCCTACCTATGCCATCAATCCTATTTTTCTTTATACCAGCGGTCCGCATGAGGCGGTGATAAAAGTAAACCTGGTCAAAGGTGCCTCTCTCAGTATCGAAAAATTAAAGGAAGACCTGCGCGGATGGATGACTAAAACCAATCCTGCCGGTTTATTGTCTTTCGAACCTGCCGACCTGGTTGACCAGGTGATGAGTCTCGGGACAAACAACCCCGTTGAAGTGGTGGTGCAGGGACGCAATCTTCAGCAGAGCCGGGATATAGCAGAACGGCTGAAAAAATCGCTGGCAGGTTTGTCCTATCTGCGCGATTTGCAGGTGGCGCAACCACTCGATTACCCGACGATCCAGATCAATTATGATCGGGTGAGAACGGGACAGATGGGTCTTACAATCGAGCAGGCCGGAAAATCTGTAACTGCCGGCTCCTCGTCCAGCCGTTTGATACAGCCGGTATACTGGCTGGATAAGGCATCCGGCAATGCGTACCAGGTGCAGGTGGAGTATCCGCAGTTCCTGATGAACAGTGCAGAGCAGGTAGACCAGATCCCGGTTGGCAAGTTTGGCGACCAGACAATCTACCTGCGTGATATAGCGGAATGGAAAAAAGGCAATTCCGTAGGAGAGTACGATCGCATTAATCAGCAGCGCTTTATTACGCTTACAGCTAATCTGCACAGGAAAGACCTGGGCAGCGCCATAACCGATATCACTGCAGCTATCCGTTCGCTTGGCGGCCTGCCGCAGGGTGTGAAAGTGTATGTGCGCGGGCAATCAGAAGTATTATCGCAGATCAGCAGCGAACTCTCCATTGGTCTGTTGCTCGCTGTTGTGGTGATCATGCTTATGCTGGCGGCCTATTTCCAGTCGTTCAAATTGTCTTTGGTGGTATTGAGCGTGGTTCCCGCCGTGTTGGCCGGCTCCCTGCTTATGCTTCTTATCACGGGTAACAGTTTAAACATACAATCCTTTATGGGTTGTATCATGGCTATCGGTGTGGCGATCGCCAATGCCATACTCCTGGTGGCCAACGCGCAAGATATACGACGAGACCCCGCCACCCGTTTTGCCGGTGCGCATGCCGCGGCCAATCGTCTTCGCCCCATCATTATGACCAGTATTGCGATGGTAGCGGGTATGTTGCCCATGTCGCTGGGTATAGGGGAAGGCGGTAAACAAACGGCGCCGCTGGGTATTGCGGTGATTGGCGGATTACTGTTCAGTATAGTGGCAAGTCTGTGGCTGTTACCGATAGTGTATGATTTCTTTATCAAAAAAACGGCCGGGGCAGGCGTATCGTTAGACCCTGATGATAAAAACTCAATTTATTATGACAAAAACAGCTAAGCATTCCGCGTTCATAAGCGCCGGCATTGCAGGCATGCTCGGCATGTTAGTAACGGCCTGCAACCAGCAGCAGGTAACCGCTTCGGTAACGGACAAACCGAAAATCGATTCCGTAAAAGTGTTTGTGCTGACGGTGGATTCAGCAAAAAAATCCATTATGCTGCCCGGGGAGCTGATCGCATTCGAACATGCGGAAGTGCGGTCAAAAATCCAGGGCTATGTGCGCCGCCTTTCGGCAGATATTGGCTCCAGGGTGAGCCGGGGACAGGTACTCGCCCTGATCGACGCGCCGGAAATCAATACCCGTCTGCTTGAACTCAATGAAAAAATAAAAGCAGCCGACGCGCGTTACCGTTCCAGCAAAGACTATTACGACCGGCTTTCGCTGGCATCTCATTCAGATGGTGTGATTGCACCGCTGGAATTGCAAAAAGCCAGGAACCAGCTGCTCGCCGACAGTTCGGAACACAATGCAGCCATGCTGGCTGCCAGATCGTACCGGCAGGTTGGAAATTACCTGGCCGTAGTGGCGCCTTACAGCGGTATCATCACGAAAAGAAATATTGTGGAAGGCTCATTTGTAGGCAATCCCTCTGATAAACCATTGTTCGAGCTGGAGAATAATACAACGCTCCGGCTGCAGGTGGCTGTTCCCGAAATCTACACAAATGCAGTGCTGTTAAACAATACCGGCGATCTGACAACACGCTCCATGCCGGATAAAAAAATCAAGGCAGCGCTTGTCCGCAAATCGGGAAGCATCGCCACTGAAACAAGAAGCGAGGTATGGGAATTTGCGGTGCCAAACCCGGCAGGCGAACTGAGGGCCGGCAGTTATGCAGATGTGAAACTGGTATTCGCACGAAAGGGTGTGTCACTGATAGTACCCGTTTCGGCAATCGTAACCACACAGGAACGTAAATTTGTGATCAGGGCTTCGGGCGGCGCCACCCAATGGGTAGACGTGCGTACAGGCTTTAACCTGGGTGACAGACAGGAGATATTTGGTGAACTTTCACCCGGTGACACAGTCGTAACAAAACCTACCGAAGAGCTGAAGGCGGGTACAAAAATTGCCATCAAATTATAATCATACCTAAATCCGATAAACATGAAAACCCTGATAAAACCTTTCGCCGTTATCGCCCTGCTGGTCGTTGCTGCGGTGGCGCTTACCTCCTATTACAGCGATCGTAAAACGATTGCCGATCAGAAAGCGAATGTGCTCGAATGCGCACCGTTTACCGATCTCGATTTTGCAACCATCGAACGTATTACAGGAATGAAAGGGGTGCAGAAAAACGGAGAGTATAAACTGACCGTTCCGCAAAACGACCTGCATGTGGTGGTAGATGGCTTTAAGATCATTCCTGCAATGGGCCTGGGCAGCTGGATAGGATTTACGCCGCATGGCAGCGGCGCGATGATCATGGGTGATATAATTTTGACTGAAACCGACTTGGCGCCCGTGCAGGCCGAAGTGATTAAACAGGGACTTTCCATTACCGCCATTCACAACCACTTTGTACGTAATCACCCGAATATTATGTTCATGCACATCGATGGCAAAGGACCGGTGGAAAAAACAGCCGCTATGGCAAAGGCTGTGTTTGATAAGGTAAAAGAAGTTCGTGGCGCCGATCCGAAAGCGGTCAAAGCCGATTCGGTCAGAAATACGCTGAACACCGCCGCCCTGGATGCAGCCATTGGCGCAAAAGGAGACATGAGCAAAGGCGTGTATAAATTCACCATAGGCAGACCCGATGTGCAGCTGTTGGAAGATGGCGCAGCTGTCAGTGCTTTTATGGGCTTCAATACCTGGGCCGCCTGGCAGGGAACGCCCGCTAAAGCGGCTGTTTGCGGTGATTTTACCATGCTCGAGAACGAAGTGCAACCTGTCATAAAAACCCTGGTGGAAAACGGCATCGAGGTAGTGGCGGTTCACAATCATATGGTGCAGGAATCACCCAAAGTCTTCTTCCTGCACTACTGGGGTACCGGGCCTGCGGACAAACTTGCGCATGCATTGCGTGCGGCCCTTGATCAGACCGGCAGAAAATAATAATAGGTGCTGTAGTTGCAGAGGAAATGCGATCGGTTTCTGAGGACAGACAACCTCATTACCCGATAACCCATTTTACTGCCGGTAAAGCAGTGCCGGTATGGTTCGTGTGCCAGCATGTATACCTTCCCTGCATGTATGATCAGTTCTTCTGATCATTTTTTTTGTGCACCATAGCTGGTACCTATTTCTAGGTATTTTTTACGGCAACGGTCAGCTGCGGTAAAATGGGCCGTAAATTGACCTGTTATGCAGCCCTTATATTGGTTGGCAACGGAAAAAACTTCCCGGCAGCTGTGTAATCCAGGTTGTCCCGGCATCCTTTTTCGGAATGTTTTCAGAAAGCGATTCTGTCCTATTTTAGGCAATAGCGCTGTTCTGAGCCCGTTTGCGGGTGGGTGCAGTACGCCTGAACATTGTTAACCTTATGAACCAAGCAGCATGTTTTTCGGTAAACAAAATCAATACCAGATGAAAAAGTTTTTTTTGACAATGACCATCGCCTGTATGGTCAGCGCCGTTTTTGCCCAGGAGGGAAATAGTGTGTACGATAAATGGGTGGATGGCAAGCAGAAATACGGGATTGCCGACAGCAATGGCAACGCCCTTACCGCCGCCAAATACGACTGGATAGCCAACCAGTACCAGGATGGCCTGATCCTGGCATATATCTCGGAACTCAGGAGCGTGGATAATTCCAACAATCCGTTTGCCGCTGTCAAAACCGGTCATTACTGGGCACATATGCATGGATACCTCGATATGAAAGGGAAGGAAGTGATCCCTTTCAAATACTGGGGCGCCAAAGGATTCAGCGACGGGTTTGGATTGGTGACGAACGATGGCACAAAATGGGCGATGATCGACCGGCGGGGCAGGGAGCTCACACCTTTCAAATATGCGGAGATCAGGAATAACTATTACGATGGCGGTAAACCGGTGCGCGTATACATGATAGAGGAAGGACTAAAGAAAAGATACGGCGTGATATCTACCGGCGGCAGGGAGTTAACGGCTGCCATGTACGACAAGATCGGTACATTTTACGACGGCGTGGCCCTTATGAACCAGAATAACCTGATGGGTGCGCTCAGCCTCGATGGAAGGGAAATAACGCCTGCTAAGTATACCAACGTAGAAGAGGACGGATTTGCAGGAGGTATGTGCCGGGTGCAATCAAATAACAAATGGGGCTTTATCGACAAAACGGGCAGGGAAGTGGTTCCGGTGATTTACGACCGTGTGTTCGTATTTGATAAAGATGGCAGCGCCATTGTAAGAATAGGAACCACTTCAGGTCGGGTCGACAAAACAGGAAGAGTGGCGGTGCCGCTGAAATACGGCACCGTGGAGCCGCTCTCGGACGGCATGTACAAAGTGCTGCTTGAAAAAAAATATGGCTGGGTTGACCAGTCGGGCAAACCGGCCATCGAGCCGATGTACGATTATGCCTCCTCATTCGTGAATGGCTATGCCTACGCGAGACTGAATGGTAAATACGGCATCATCAACAAGAACAACGAAACCAAAGTTCCTTTTCAGTACGAGGAATTGGGAAGGCTGGCCAGTGATAAACCCCTGTTTTATTTCGGTCGCCAGGGGAAAAAAGGGTTTTTTTCCGAAACGCTGACGGAAATGGCCCCTCCGAAATATTCCCAGCTGTACACCCTGAAAGAGGGTTATGCCTTTGTACAGGTAGGCAACAAATGGGGGCTGGTCGATGAAAAAGGCCGGGAAACCGTAGAGGCGAAGTATGACACACTTGTGCGGCAGGACGATGCTGTGCTGGCAGTGAAAGATAGAAAAATCGGGGTGATCGCCAACGACGGATCGGTGATTGTTCCCGTGAAATACGATAGGCTGTACGGTTTCAGTGAAGGTCTCTGCGTGGTGCTGCTCAATAATAAAATGGGTTATGTGAATGGCGAAGGCAAAGAGGTCATCCCGCCCCAGTTCGACGAAGTGACCGATTTTGAGAATGGAAGAGCCCAGGTTCGATTGGGCAGCCAGACGTATTTTATCGATAAAACCGGCAGGAAAATAAACTGAGGATACCTGCAGTTTCCGGAAGTGCTGAGGCCGTTGCGATCAGCCGCGGATGGCTGAATAAGAAACCGCTCTCTCTGCGAAACTCACCTCCTCCGCGCCTCTGCGGTGAAAACAGGATACCGATTCACCGCAGAGACGCAGAAGGTGCAGCGCCGCGCAGAGATAAGAGAACTTCCAATGTCTTGTCCTGTTTCTTCCGAACAGCTTAGGTGATCGGACGAAGCAGCAACGATTTCCCGTTCTTTTAGCCGTGTCTTTCAGTAATGCTCACGCAACAGCTGACTTGTGCTGCGGCCGTTTCCCCTGCCTGTACCGGATTTCGGTCAGCAGTGCAGACAGCCGTTCGCTGTCCCAGGTAAAATTCGGCCATTTGGCCTGATCGTAGCTATACACGGTATTCTCCGCATATCAGTTCATTCACCGCAAATCATGCGGAGAATAATCGGCTTAATCTCCGCATTTATCAAGCAGCCTGGTTACCGTTGCACGAAGTTCCTTGAGGGTGAATGGCTTGCGTACAAACCCATCTGCCCCGCAGGCTTCGGCCAGTTGTTCTATATCCGGACTTGCGGTTATCAGAAGAACAGGTGCGCGGCTGTACTGGTTGCCAGATTTGATGAACCGGGAAAGATCCATCCCGTTGGTTCCGGAAATATTTTTGTCAAGGATGAACAGATCGGGGATGGGCATAATCGCATCTGTTACCAGCGCCCCGGTGGTAAAACAGGTTACTTCATAACCCGCCGACTCCAAAACAAGGGTTATGGTTTCGCAAATGGCGTGATCATCTTCTATCAGTATGACCTTCTTCCTCCCCATATGGTATGGTAAAGCAAAATCCGGGCCTGCAACCATAACACTGCCCGCTTCCCCATCACAGCTATTTGCAGTATATTAGGGAAAACAATCCAATATGATAGACAACCTGATCGCCCTGGTAAAACAACATGCAGGCAGCGCCATCATCAACAACCCTGCCATCCCCAACGAGCAGAACGAGGCGGCGGTGGCTTCGGCTTCCGACAGTATACTGGCCAGCCTGCAGCAGGCGGCTTCGGGGGGCGGCCTAAAAGATATCCTGGGTATGTTTTCCGGAAATGGCGATGTGGCCGCCAGCCCGCTCACGCAAAATGCAAAGGACCGGTTTACAGAATCACTTGCCGGCAGGTTTGGCCTGGACCAGGGGCAGGCGGCTTCGGTGGCGAATAACCTTATTCCCAATGTAATGACCAGCCTGGTGAACAAGACCAATGATCCGGGCGACAACAGCTTTGGATTTCAGGATATTATGGCAAAGCTGTCCGGCAGCAGCCAGGGCGGATTGGATTTTGGCGGACTGTTAAACAAATTCAGATCCGGCGCTTTTGATGTGGATGGCGACGGCGATACCGATCTGCAGGATGCCATGAAAATGCTCGGCGGTGGCGATGGCGGCGGGATCATGGGTAAGCTGAAAGGCCTGTTTGGCGGATAGCCGCGTACCTGTAACCCGGTTCCCCATCACAAATAAACATAGCATGAATACAGTAAAACTTCTTTTCCTGTTTGCCATTGTAACGGCATCGCTAAGCTGCAAAACGAGCCGGCTAAAACAGTCGCCCCTGCCGGAGACGGGGATGTTTAAAGTGGCGATACTATATCCTGGCGGGGAGGACAAAAACTTCGATATGGATTATTATGAGAACAAACACATGCCGATGGTAGCCGGCTTCCTGGGAAAAAATTTGAAATTTTACGAGATCGATAAGGGCATTTCCGGCAGAACGGCAAACGACAAAGCGCCTTTTGTGGCGATAGGTTATTTTTTCGTGACGGATGTGGCCGAATACAATAAGGCGATTGCCCAAAACATAGATACCATTCGCAGCGACATAAAAAAATATACCAATATCCAGCCTTCTATTCAGATAAGCGAAGTCAGGAAACTGGGATTTACTGACGCAAGGTAAGAATCGGGAAGGGGTATCAACGACAGGCACCCGCCGGTAAAAGAATAAACAAAAACGATTATGAGAAGGATAATTTCATTTATGCACCTCTCGCTCGACGGTTTTGTGGCAGGACCGAACGGGGAAATGAACTGGATCAAAGCCGAGCAGGAAATTTTTGACTATGTCGGTAAGCGGATCAGCGAAGGCGATACGGCTTTATACGGAAGGGTAACCTACCAGATGATGGAAAACTACTGGCCCACCGCAGGTAACAAACCCAACGCCACCAGGCACGAGATCGAACATTCGAAGTGGTACGGCAAAGTGCACAAAATCGTGTTATCAAAAACAATGAAGAACGCGGACCTGCCCAACACCACCATTATCAGTGATAACCTTTCCGAAAGGATACAGGAAATAAGGCAGCAGGAAGGGAAAGAGATCCTGCTTTTCGGCAGCCCCACCGCAACGCATTCACTTATGCAACAGGATCTGATAGACGGCTACTGGCTGTTTGTGAACCCGATTATCCTTGGGCAGGGCATTCCCCTGTTTGCAGGTATCAAAAACACAACAAAACTGCAGCGGGTAAGCACCCGGCCATTTGATTGCGGCGTAACCGAACTGAATTATACGGTGGACAGATAGCAGTGCGTAGCAAAACCTTCCTGCGTATGCAGCCGGTCTGTGCTGTAAGATCACTCCTTTGCTTTTTTCGTGCGTCCCCACCAGAACAAAAAACCGGTTATTGGCAAACTGGCAACAACCAGGGCTGCAAAGAACAGTGCGATCCTGCCGGGTAAACCCCAGAGTATGCCGGTATGCACATCGTAGTTGGTGCGCTTGATGATATCGGCAAAAGTTTTGGTATCGCTGTAATTACCCCATACATACGAACCCGGTATTTCCTTTCCGCTGTAGCTGTCGAAAAAAAGAAAATCTGTTTTGTACAATGTTTTCCTGTCGGGGTTTGCGCGAACCAGTAAGGGAGCGGTTTTATTGGCGGGGAATACAAATATAAACGAGGCATACCGCGCATGCAGCTGGTTGCTGAGTTTGTTCCAAACAATATCTTCCGCTGCGGTTGCCGACAGCACATGCGTGGTGTCCGATACGGGCGGCTTGGGATGTACAACCGATCTGCCGGACCCTGCAAGCCGGTAAGCAAAACCGGCAAAACCCTCGAAGGCAAAGAACAGTCCCGTGATCACCGTAAGAATCACCAGCCAGGAGGCATAAAAGCCAAGCACTTTATGCAGGTCGTAGTTCAGCCGTTTGGCCGATGCATTCCATTGGATGGTAAAACCCTGTTTGCGTGCACCCCTGTTGCGCGGCCACCAGAGCACCATGCCGCTTACGATCATAAAAAAGAAAATCACCGCCGACCATTTTATCACATCATGTCCGTAAGGTATCAGTAGGGTGCGGTGTATTTTCAGGATCACACTGATCGGGTCGCGGTCGTTATCGCGCACTTTCAATACCTGGCCCGAATAGGGATCGATGAAAACCGAATAACTGTATTCCTCTTTTTTAAAGAGGAATACCATCGCCGATTTATCTTTTTCCAGGTAATAGATCCGCAAAACGAATTTGCCCGGCACCTGCTGCTCTGCGGTTTGTTTGAGTACGGACGGCGGCAGGAAAGAAGCATTGCGTTCGGCTACATGGCGGTAGGGCTGCAGGTCCTGCAATTCCGGCGCAAAGCAGTACAATGCGCCGGTAATTGCGATGATAAAGATGATCAGTCCTGTAGAGAGACCTAACCATAAATGGATCCTGCCCGATAGCTGCTTCAATGTCATTTTAGTCAACCGTTTTTTTGCTGTTGAGCCGGGTTAGAGCTTTACCTGCAGCGTCAGCCGGTAGGCCGCGCCCTTGCCCTTGGTATAACTGTCGTTAAACGTACCCCATTGTGAACGCGCGGTAAAATAATCGGCGTTGAACATATTTTCAAGACCCAGGTTCAGCGAAACGGAACTGTTTGCCTGGTAGCTGATAACTGAATTGAACAGGTGGTAAGGATTTACCGGTGCCTTGTACGGGTCATAAGAACCGCTGGCATTTCTTGCAAATCGATCGCGGCGCAAGATGCCTGTGTACTGCAACATTACATTCAGTTTGCCCGGAATGATGGCATAGTCTGCATGACCGGTGATCTTGGGTGGCGCAATACGCTGGCCCGGAAGGTATTCATCGCTCTTGCCGTTAAAAGAACCGTCGTTATCGCCGTCCAGTTTACCCTCTGTATATGTATACGATACACCCGCCTGCAGCCTTTTGCTTACCTGCATGTCTGCAGACAATTCGAAACCGGTGATACGCTCGGGTGTTCTTACCACGACAAATATACCGTTCTGGAATACGCTGTTGGCGCCCAGATCCGATTTGCTGATATAGCCGGTTGCTTCAAAACGGAATTTGTTGAACTTGCTTACAAACCCTGCCTCATAATTGCTCACGATCACCGCCTCGGTATTGATCTTGGCAATATCGTTTACGCGTGCCGCACGCAATGCCAGTCCCACATCCGATACACTGAATCCCTGTGAAAAACTCACATAGGGCTGAAAATAATCGGAAAGATGGTAACGGGCGCCTGCATTGAATACCCAGGTGTTGTAACGCAGGGTTCCTCCCTTTACATTCATAGAAGGCGTCACCACGCCGGTGGTGGTATTCCTCGAGGGTAAAGTGGCATAATCGGATACGCCTATGCTCACTTTTTCGTAACGCACGCCGCCTTTCAGCACCAGTTTGCTGAACAGGTTGAATTTTGTCTGGAGAAACGGCGCCAGGTTAAACATATCCATTTCCGGTACCCAGATGCGTCCGTCAACCAGCGGCTGCGAAGTGATATCGCGCTGGGCATCCAGTCCGTAAGTCAGGTTGGCATCCATATTCCTGCCAACAAAAGGCGTATTGAAAACAACACGCGCACCGTTCTTTTTAGAAAGGATGCGGGAGATACCGCCGTCTACAAACGCTTCGGAATAAAAGAAAATATTGTCTACGCTCTGGTAATAGATATCCGCATCGTAATGTGTGTTGGCAATACCGGTTTCGCCGCTGAACTGCAGGCTCAGGTTATGGTTGCCTCTTACGCCCTGCGGAACGCCTTTGGCCTGTCCCTGCACCGCCGTTGTTTTTACGCCGTTTTTATAATCGCCGTTAACGGTCAGGTAATTGGTGGTTTGCCTGCTGCTGTAAAAATTATAGCTGGCCTGTACCCTGTGACGCGCATTGATCTCATAACCCAGTTTGGCAAATGCGTTATACGAATCTGTTTCGCCCAGTCCGTAAACCGGGGGCAACACATCTCCTTTGGCATCTTTCAGCTCACCGGTCTGCTCGTAAACGCCGCTTGCCACATAGCTGAGTTTGTTCTTATCGCCATAGAATGTCTGGCTCAGTCTGCTGCCCACACTGTTGGCCGATTTTACAAGCGAACCCGTCATGCCAACCGAAGTAAGGCTGTTCAGCACTTTATCCGTCTTTGCATTTTTGGTGAAATAGTTGATCAGACCGCCCGCGGCGCCGTTGCCGTATATGGCTGTTGCGCCTTTTACCACTTCCACCTTTTCGATCACCGAAGGATCGAGCGCACGAAGGTCCATGGCGCCGTTACGCAGGGGTGTTGACTGCGGTATGCCATCCACCATGATCAGCAGGCTGCGGCCGCGAAGTGTCTGGCCAAAATTGCTGCTGAGTCCTGTACTCGGCGCCAGGCCGGATACGCGGTTCTCCAGGATATCGCCCAGGTTGGTGGTGATATTGATATTCTGTTCGATGGTTTTGCTGCCAAGGATCACTACGGACGACGGCACTTCATCGATGGTTTCCCGAACCCTTCCCGCCGAAACGATCACTTCGGTCAGCTGGCTGGATGCGGATTCCAGGCTGATGTTCGCCTGCACAGCTGCATTGACCACCTGGATGCTTTTCTGTTCCGGTTTATTACCGATCATCGATACCAGCAGGGTATAGCTGCCCGCAGGAACCGAAGAAAAATGGTACCTGCCATTGACATCGGTTACCGATGTGCGGTTATTTTCTTTTAACCGAACGGTCACCGAAGGCGCAGGCACGCCGTCGGAAGCGGTTACCGTTCCCGAAACGGTAAAAACTGACTGCTGACAAAAAACGCCCAGCGGGGAGATGGCCAGGCATACTATAAAGATCACTATTCTCATACATAGATAAATTGCGCGCAAAACTGGGCGTTCACCGCATAAACCGGCATAAGAATCGGGAAAAATGGGTTACGATAACCGGAAATACTGCGGAAATGCCAGTCTCCGCTGTTTGATTACCGCAGTTTTTCAGCAAACCGGCGGCTTCTAACCCTGTTTCCGCTTCCGTGCTGCGCTTTCCTGTCTTTCCTATCTTTATCCGGCGCATAAAAACGTCATATGAAACAATATTGCCTGTTCTTTTTTGCTGCGCTGGCAGCCATGATATCCAACCTGACGGCGCAGATCCCGCATCTGGCAATAAAAGCCCCTGCCACGCAACTGGTCGTACACGGAAAACCATTTATGATACTGGGCGGCGAGCTGGGTAACTCCACGTTTACCAGTGTGGAAAATATGGCGCCGGTATGGGAGAAGGCAAAAGCGCTCAACGTAAACACCCTGCTGGCCCCGGTTTACTGGGAACTGATAGAACCGGCCGAGGGGAAATTCGAATTCGGGCTGCTTGGCAAACTCATCGCGGAAGCGCGGAAGCAGGACCTGAAACTGGTGCTGCTCTGGTTCGGCTCCTGGAAGAACAGCATGTCCGGTCATGCGCCCGCCTGGATCAAGACCAACCCGGTAAAATACCCGAGGGCCAAAGACGAAAAAGGTACGAGCCAGGAGATACTGAGTCCTTTCAGCGCAGCCAACCTGCAGGCTGATAAAAACGCGTTTACGGCGCTGATGCAATACCTGAAAGAGACAGACGGTAAAAACAACACGGTGATCATGGTGCAGCCGGAAAACGAAATCGGTATGTTGCCATCGGCCCGCGATTACCATCCCGCGGCCGATAAACTGTTCAGCGAAGCCGTGCCCGCGGAACTGATGCAATACCTGCTGAAAAACCGGGCCGGGCTGGTGCCCGAACTAAGTGCATGGTGGAAGAAACAGGGGTATAAGACCAGCGGCAGCTGGCAGGAGATTTTTGGTGATGGCTACCAGGCAGACGAATTGTTTATGGCATGGCATTTTGCCAGATTCACCAACGAGATCGTAAAAGCGGGCAAAGCGGTATATCCATTGCCCATGTTTGTGAACGCAGCGCTGATCAGACCCGGTAAGATACCCGGCGAATACCCCAGCGCGGGACCGCTTCCGCACCTGATGGATATTTGGAAGGCGGCCGCGCCCGACATCGATATGTTATCGCCCGATTTTTACAACCCCGATTTTGAGCAATGGAACGATCTGTATACACGGCAATCCAACCCGCTGTTCATCCCCGAGCACCGGTTTGATGCTACGGTTGGTCCCAAAGCCTTGTTTGCCATCGGTCATTATGATGCCATCGGTTTTTCTCCCTTCAGCATTGAGAACGGCGGAAAACAGGAGCGCGAAGTGCTGGCAAAAACCTACCAACTGCTTAGCCGTCTGCAGCCGCTGATCAGCGCGCACCAGGGCCAAAAACGCATCGATGCCGTGTTACTGGATAAAGAAAAGCAGTTATCGACGGTGGTGCTGGGCAATTACGAATTCTCCTGTAAGAACAGCTATACGCTTGGCTGGGAAGCGGGTGCTGCCGGCGAACAGTGGGATTTTGGCGGTGCCATCATCATCCAAACCGCCGCCAATGAATTTTACATTGCGGGATCGGGTGTGGTGATCACCTGTAAAAATTTCCGCCAGCGGAAAAAGAACACCGGCATACTCAAAACAGAGGAAGGCATATTCGAAAACGGAACCTGGAAAGTGCTGAAACATCTCAATGGGGACCAGACACACCAGGGAAGACATATCCGGATCGGCCACGGCGAGTACACCATACAAAAAATCACGCTATACGATTACGAGTAAGGGCTGGGCGGGATGAAGTTTTGACAGAGTGCCATTTTTCAAAAAGTTTGCGCGACCGCCGTTTCCCGGACAATGCTGTCCACCGGTGCGGTTCCCGTTATTTTGAAGCAGTAGGGCCATTGTTCTTCCTGCGGTTTGGCATCGGTCTCCTGTCTTTGACGACCCAATGCAACCGGCCAGTGCTCGGTAGGCGCACCCATCACAACCAGCCACAGGTATTCCGTTTCTTTCGGCACCTGGAATACCATACGGCCGTTTGCGTCTTTACCGGTTGCGCCGTATACCCGGGTGCCATTTTTCTGGTAGGCAACAAACCCGTAGCGCCAGCCGGCATTATCTGTTTTCACCGCCGTAAAACCCGCTGCGCCGGCAATACCTTGGAAATCCAGAGTAACCTTTGTTCCTGCCCGGGGAACTTTCAGCTGAATGCCGTTGTAGCCGTAGTTCTGCGGGCAGTTTGCCTGGGAAATGGTGAACCAGCCTTCTTTGGCTGTAAGTGAAGTGGTATGCTGGTTGGCATATTGCCGGGCAACGGCTTCGATACGCTTCATATCCCAGGTAATAAACCGGCGGCAGGCATCGAACATTTCATCGTTGAACTGCTCCTGTGTAAGGTTGGTGATGCGTTTGTAGGTGGTTACCGGGTCTTCGCCGGGTAAAGTGGCCCTTGAAAAATTGCCGAAGAATTCGATGCCGTGCTTATTCGACCAGTATTCAAAAACATAGGGCGAATGGTACATATTGATGGGGTGCAGAAAAGCATAATGCGTTTGCTTCATAAAATCCTTCAGGTGGTAATTCTCGAAACGCATCCATTCGGGATATACCTGCCAAAGCATATACTGTGCAGACATTTCAGATATGGCCCCTCTGGGTCCGCGGCCATTGTCGGCGCTGATCATATACTGGAAGGAATGGCCCAGTTCATGCGCCAGGGCGCCATAGGGCGCTTTCGACATCCGCACGGCGGGCGTCCATAACATGCCGATCTTATTTTCGGTGCCGCCGCCAAATGCCGTTGCGCCGCTGCCGCCGATCACGTACAGGATCATTTTGTACTGATCGGTCAGCGATTTTCCCTTCTGCACCAGTTTGAGGTCGTTGACATAGTAATCGTAAAACCTTTCCAGCTCCGGGAGGGCTGCAGTTACATCGAAACGCTTTTTTTCATCGGGATTGGCCATCGGGTCCTTACCGAATTCCTTCGACCAGAACACCACGATGTTCTTTGACTCGGCCATTCTGGAAAAACTGAACTCGCTGGTATCGCTGAAATAATTGTTCCTGTCGGGTGTACGGTACACTTTACCGGGTAGGTAGAGTTCTTTTTCGCCGGCCAGTTTGATCCTTGCATAGGGCTCGGGTGCTGCGGTACTGCCGCCATTGCCCTGTGCCATCAATGTAACAGGAAAAAAAATGGGTACAAACACCCTGAAGACCCGTTTTGCAGTCATGGTTCCGGTATTAGATCAGTAATGGAAATGAATGTAGCGTTAATGAAGCAGCTTTCCGGACCGGCGCCTGTATCGGTTAAAATATGTATGAACTTGGTTAATCCACTTGAAGAAACCGGGTTTGCGAAAGCCCTTCCACAAACCTGTCCGCTAAAAATGGCTACCTTGTCGCACGGTTTTTGAATGGCTAACCGGAACCATTTTCAAATTTTCAAATCCACCTGCCCGCGAGGCAGGTCCTCAAATTTTCAAATTGACCAAGTCTCTTATTTTCGATCTCGGCGGCGTTATTCTCGATATAGACTTCGCCCTTACCCACCAGGCATTTGAGCTCGAAGGTGTGGAAGGGTTTGAACGCCTCTACAGCCAGCAGGCAGCCTCGCCTTTTTTTGTGGATTTTGAAAAAGGGGAAAAGACCGCACAGCAGTTCTTTGATCATATACGCAATATATGCGGGTGCCCGCTGAGCGATGAAACCATCCGTCGCTGCTGGAATGCGCTGATCATCGGTTTCGATCCCGCCAAGATAGACTGGCTCGGGAAGCTGACGGCTAAGTACCAGGTATTCCTGTTCTCCAACACCAATATCATCCACTACCAGGAATTTGCAAAACAGTTCTATACGCTGAAGGGAAGGGACTTCAACGATCTTTTTGTGAAAGCCTATTATTCGCATGAAATGGGCCTGCGCAAACCCGACCCGCAATCTTACCAGTCAATTCTTACAGAACAGGGGCTGCAAGCAGCAGAAACCCTGTTCATCGACGATACCCTCAAAAACATAGAGGCCGCCAAAGAGCTGGGTCTGCAAACCATCCACCTCCCCAAACCCCAAACCGTACTCGATCTGACACTCTGATATTCCCTGCTCTCTATTCCCCGCTCCTCCGTTCCCTGCTCTTCCGTTCCCTGCCCTCCTGTTCCTTGTTCATCCGTTCCTTGTTCTCTATTCCCTTCCTACCTACTTCTCGGTATTTTTTATTTTTTCCATCCCTGCTTGTGTAATCAGCCGTGGATTTGCATTTAGTTTGTCGAACCCAAGCACTTAATTGCCATGACCAGAGTAATACCTGCTGTTCTGCTGATCCTTTTTTTTCAACCCCTATTGAACGCGCAGAAGTCAATGCCCGTAAATGAGCGCTGGGTATTCTTTCCCTATGTTACCGGCGAAAGGATATCAGATAAGAAAATAAAGGTGATGGTCATTGCAAAAAATATTTTCCGTTTTGACCTGTTAGACCAGGCCATCGGTATCGATGAGGCACCGATATTCCTCGACTTCCGCCAGCTGATTGAGCCTATCAATCGGGACGAAAGAGAATTTTCCGCAGATTATGATAATGTTATGCTGGGGAGCCCGGTTATTGAGGATCTTGGGGGTGGTTTTTTGCGCTGGAATGCCACCACGGTCCGTGAAAACGATCTGCAGTCTTCCGACAATACCTTATCCGCAATCGAAAAGATCAGGACAAATCTGATAAACCGCTACAAAAGGGAGGGATACAAAATATACCAGGTGGATTTCACACCCAATACCGGTATAGAAAACGGCAGCGGGTATGCCTATTATGACCCATCCAAATCGAAACATATTCCTTTTTCCTATGAAAAATTGTTGCCGCTGTCGCCACTGTATGTACCCGTATATCGAAAGGGCGAAATAAAAGACATGTTATCGGCGCTGGCACCTTCAAGCAAATCTTCCTCCGGCTTTTCTGGTCTGGTGATCGAATCGAAAGAGCCTAAAAAAGAAACCAAAAACAAGTCCTCTAATTCCGGCAGCGGGGGATTAACGGAAGAGCAGATACAAAGAAATATCGCCTATCACCAGGTTATTGCCCGATCGATCGAAGCCGAAGGAGATAAGTTATACGCTGCAGGCGAATCTAATTACCGGGACGCGTTAGCAAAATACGAGGCTGCGCAAAGAGAATCCTATTCTTACGATGTGCAAGCCAAAATAGACCACATAAAAAGCGCTACCTGGGTGGGCATGGCCGACGCAGGCACCGCCCTGGCAACCTCCCTGCAGAATATTGCAGAATCAACCGATCCGCACGAAAAAACAAAAGCCGGGTTTATGCTGTTTAACTATGCGGGGCTGTCCGGCGGATACACCAAGCTCATGAACCCCTCCCTGCAGAAGCCAGTGGATATCTATCTTTCCGTTATCGTGCACAGGATATTTCTGTCCTGGGAAATCCGCGTAGGCTATACGGAATCCCCCATTTATGAATATACCATTCAAAGATACCAGTCCGCCACACCGTATAAGGTGCAGATACAGAACACCTGTCTGATGGCCGGCGGATCCGTAGGACTCAATATACCCCTGAAGCCACTTGTGTTGAATGCCATGTACGGGATAGACCTGGTAGACGGTATTTCAACAGGAAGAAAACTGCTTACGAACGATTTCACGCTGAAAGATCTCGACATGATTCCCCTGTGGAGAACCAAAACCACCTTCGGCGCAACGCTGAATATACCAAAAACAAAGCTGTCGATAGGCGTACAGTACCACCTGTATTCGATCAATGGAAAAGACTACACCAAGAACAAGGAAGGGCATGAGATCACCTACAATAAAGACCCCTCCGGTAAATACTATTACGGAAAAACCACCAATGACGAATACAAATTCAGTAATCTGGGGGTCAGCATTGGCTGGACATTATAACCGGGAATGAAAGACAGGCGCAGGGAAGGCGCCTGTTTACCTGACTTCCTCAAAATCGATATAATCCTTCTCGGCCGCTTTTTCTTCAGCCTGGCGGGCAGCCTGCTGTTCCTGTTTCTGCTGCTGGAACTGTTGCTGACGGGCATATTCCTGCTGTTGCTGCTGCATCTGCTGTACATTCTTTCTTACCTGGGCGCTGGCCTTGCCCACAGGGATCAGCAGATCCACGATAAACCTGTACAGCAGGTAAAACAGGATCGCATAAAGGATGAATCTGGACATAATCGACAAAGATAGAGCCTATTGGTAGGGGAGGCTGTTAAAATATTACAGGACCGAGGGTCAAAATTCAAAAGTCAAATACATGCTGGCTGGACTGTTTTTGGCTTTTGACTTTTGATTTTTGAATTTTCTTCCTACTTTTGCACCAGAAATGAACCAACAGAAGGGAACGGAGCCGTTCCCTTCTCCTTTTTTATATGGCGAACGAAGCGGTATTACAACAGGTGGAGCAGCTGCTGGAGCAGGTACTGGCCGATGAGCAGGGGTATTTCCTGGTGTCCATGCGGGTTAAACCCACCAATAACCTGAAAGTGTTCCTTGACGGCGATAACGGCATCACTATCGAAAAATGCGTGCAGGTTAACCGTAAACTGTATAAGCTGATAGAGGAAAGCGGTATGTTCCCCACAGACGATTTTTCGTTGGAAGTGTCTTCTCCCGGGGTAGACGAACCCCTGAAAATGCACCGCCAGTACGTAAAAAACACCGGCCGCGATGTGGAAGTGGTGTTCGCCGATGATACCCGTAAAGAAGGAAAGCTCATTGCCGTGACCGAAAACGATATCCTGCTCGAGCATACCGAGGGTAAGGGTAAAAAAGCGGTCACACAGCAGGCCCTTATACCATTCAGTAACATAAAATCAACCACCGTTCAAATTAAATTTTAAAACAGCTTCGGCCCTTGTGGCCTGAAGTTTGGAACTAAAAAACACAGATATGGCAAGTATCAACCTGATCGAAGCATTCCAGGACTTCAAAGACGCAGAGAACATAGACCGTCCCACGATGATGAAAGTGGTGGAAGACGTATTCAAAACCCTGCTTCGCAAGAAATTCGGAAGCGATGAGAATTTTGACGTGATCGTAAACGCGGAAAAAGGTGACCTCGAGATCATCCGCCGCCGTATGATCGTGGAAGATGGTGAAGTACTTGATCCCCTCGCAGAAGTGGCTTATTCAGAAGCGGTGAAGATCGAACCCGACTTTGAGGTAGGCGAGGAACTGTACCAGGAAATGGAGATCGACGATTTTGGCCGCCGCGCCATCCTCGCCGCCAAACAAACCCTGGCCAGCCGTATCAGCGACCTGAAAAAGAATGTACTGGTTAAAAAATACGGCGACCGTATCGGCGAGATCATCAGCGCAGAAGTGTACCAGGTATGGAAAAAAGAAGTGTTGCTGCTGGATGAAGAAGGCAACGAGCTGATCCTGCCCAAATCAGAGCAGATACCCCAGGATTATTTCAAAAAAGGCGAGAACATCCGTGCCGTTGTGGCCCGTGTGGACCTCAAGAACAACTCTCCGGTGATCATTCTTTCCCGTACCAGCCCGCTGTTCCTGGCCAAATTACTCGAGATAGAGGTACCCGAGATCTTCGATGGCCTGATCGCCATCAAAAAGATCGTACGCGATCCGGGAGAAAGGGCAAAAGTGGCAGTGGAATCGTACGACGACCGCATCGATCCCGTTGGCGCCTGTGTGGGTATGAAAGGAAGCCGTATCCACGGTATCGTACGCGAACTGAAGAACGAGAATATCGACGTGATCAATTTCACAAGCAATATCCAGCTGCTGATCCAGCGCTCGCTTACGCCTGCCAAGATCAGCTATATGGACCTGGACAATGAGAACAAACACGCCGAAGTGTACCTGAAAGCCGACCAGGTTTCCCTGGCAATCGGCCGCAGGGGCGTTAATATCAAACTGGCCTGCGAACTCACAGGTTACGAGATAGATGTCTTCCGTGAAGACGAGGAAGTGACCGATGAATTCGATATCGACCTGGACGAATTTGCAGACGAGATAGAACCATGGGTGATCGAGGAACTCAAGCGTATCGGTTGCGATACCGCCCGCAGTATCCTGAAACTGACCTCAGACGAACTGGAGAGAAGGACAGACCTGGAAAAAGAAACCATCGAAGAAGTAAGAAGAATTCTGCAAGAAGAATTTGACAGGGAAGAATAAGCAGCAATTAAGCAGGTATATTTGTCGGGGAAAAGACGAGCCGGCTTAGAGGCGAAAGACATTAATTCAGTCCATGGACCCTTAGTCCATAGTCCATGGACGTGCAACAATGGAACATGGACGCAAAAAAACTGAATGTCAGAACTGAAATTACCCAGACTGTTAGCAGCCGCCAAGGAGTTTAATATCGGGCAGGATACCCTTATTGAATTCCTTGTGAAGAAAGGATTTAGCCGGGACGAACTGAAACCCACTGCCAAGCTTTCGGAGCCGCAGTATTATGCGTTGCAGGCAGAGTTCCAGAGCGATAAAGTAGCCAAGAACAAAGCAGACCTGGTAGAAATACCCAAGGGCGCACAGGCCGAAGCCAAGAAGAAGAAAGACGAGGAGGAGATCAGCTTCCGCAGCAAGGAAGAAAAAAAGGCCCCCGCAAAAGAAGAGCCCAAGCCCGCAGAACAGCCGGCGCCCGCTCCGCCCAAAAAAGAAGAACCCCAGGCCGCCGCAGAAGCCGATGTAGTGAAGATCGAAGCGCCGGAAATCGAAGCGCCCGTGGTACTGGATAAGATCGATCTTTCAGCGATCGACTCCTCCACAAGACCCAAAAAAGCGGCCCCGAAGAAAAAAGAGGAAGCACCTGCTCCCGCGGCCCCTGCAGAACAGCCCGCGGCCAAGGTAAAAGAAGAAACACCTGCCCCGCCGCCGCCGGCTCCTGTTGAAGCAGCGGCGCCCGCAGCGGCAGCACCCCCCGCAACGGAAGAAGCCCCTACCATCGAAAACATACGGGCAGAAAAACTCGAGGGTCCCAAGATCCTGGGTAAGATAGAACTGCCGGTGAACAGCGATACGCGTCCCAAACCGATGGCACGCGATGAAAAACGCAAACGCAAACGCATACCCGTAGACCGCAAAGGCGATGTACAGGCACCCCCGCAGCTGGATGCACAGGGCAGACCGATGACAGGTCCCAACAGACCGATCGTTCCGGCCAATAACCGCGGTGGTTTTACCCGCGACAACAACAACCGCGGCGGCGGACAGCAGAACCGCGGTGGCGGCGGCGGCCGTGGCGGCGGTAACCGTTTTGTGCCACGCGAAGAAAAAGAGATCGATCAGAAAGCGATACAGGACAAGATCCGCGAAACACAGGCCAAACTGGCAGGCAGCGGCGGTAAGAAAAATACCAAGGCCAAACTGCGCCGTGCCAAACGCGACGAAGCCGCAGAAGCCATGGGAGAGGAAATGCAGGACAACAAACTGCAGGTAACGGAATTCGTAACCGTAAGCGAACTGGCCAACCTGATGGACGTAAGCTTTGCCGATGTGATCGGTAAGTGTATGAACCTGGGTATCATGGTATCCATCAACCAGCGCCTCGATGCGGAAGTGATCGAACTGGTGGCAAGCGAATTCGGTTTTGAAGTGGAATTCATCGGTCTGGAAGACGCAGAAGAATTTGACGAGGAAGAAGACGTGGACGATGAAGAATCCCTGGTGCCACGCCCGCCGATCGTTACGATCATGGGTCACGTTGACCATGGTAAAACCTCATTGCTCGACTATATCCGGAATGCCAACGTAGTTGCCGGTGAAGCCGGTGGTATCACGCAGCACATCGGTGCCTACGAAGTGTCACTGCCCACGGGTAAAGCCATCACCTTCCTGGATACGCCCGGTCACGAAGCGTTTACCGCGATGCGTGCCCGCGGTGCCAAAGTAACGGATATTGCCATCATTGTTGTGGCCGCGGACGACGCCGTGATGCCCCAGACAAAAGAAGCGATCAGCCACGCGCAGGCCGCCGGGGTGCCGATGATCTTTGCCGTGAACAAAATCGATAAAGACGGAGCCAATCCGCAGAAAATATACGAGCAGCTGTCGCAGATGAATATCCTCGTGGAAGCCTGGGGCGGTAAGTTCCAGAACCAGGAGATATCGGCCAAACAGGGATTGAATGTAGACGTACTGCTTGAGAAAGTGCTGCTCGAGGCCGAAGTGCTGGATCTGAAAGCCAACCCCGAAAGGGAAGCCGGCGGCTCCATCATCGAAGCTTCGCTCGACAAAGGCCGCGGTTATGTAGCCACCATACTGGTACAGAACGGCACCCTGAAACAGGGCGACCTGATCGTATCCGGGCAGCATTTTGGCCGTGTAAAAGCCATGTTCAACGAGCGTAACCAGCGCATAGAAGAAGCCCCGCCATCCACACCGGTGGTGATACTGGGTCTGAACGGCGCCCCGCAGGCAGGTGAGAAATTCAAAGTGTACGAAGACGAATCCGATGCAAAAGAAGTGGCAACCAAACGTGCACAGATCATGCGCGAACAGGGTCTCCGCGCAAGAAAACACATTACGCTGGATGAGATCGGCCGCCGACTGGCACTGGGTAATTTCAAAGAACTCAATATCATCATCAAAGGCGATGTGGACGGTTCCGTGGAGGCATTGAGCGATTCACTGCAGAAACTTTCTACCGAAGAAGTGGCGGTGCGCGTGGTGCACAAAGGCGTAGGACAGATATCCGAAAGCGATGTATTGCTCGCAACCGCATCGGATGCCATCATCATCGGCTTTAACGTACGACCCTCGATGCAGGCCAACAGGCTGGCAGAGACAGAAGGTGTTCAGATCAGACTGTACTCCATCATCTATACCGCCATCGAAGAGATCAAAAGCGCCATGGAAGGTCTGCTCGAACCCAAGTTCGAAGAAAAGATCACCGCCAACGTGGAAGTGCGCGAAGTGTACAAATTCGATAAAGCCACGGTTGCCGGCTGTTATGTGCTCGACGGAAAGATTTCGCGCAACAGCAAGATCCGTATCATCCGCGACGGTATTGTGGAATATCCAAAGGGAGAAGGCCAGGCCGCGGAACTGGGCAGCCTGAAACGTTTTAAAGACGATGTGAAAGACGTAAGCACCAATATGGAATGCGGTCTGACCATCAAAAACTATAACGATATCAAAGTGGGCGATATCGTGGAGGCATTTGAAGAGCAGGAAGTGAAAAGAACGCTGTAGCAATCAGGGATTGACGGATGATGGAGTAATGGATGGTGGCACAAGGCAAATCCGCTGACCCCCAATCCGCTGATCCGGTTGTTGTTCAACTTTAACGTCTCCTTTACCGTTACACCTGTTCACCCTGAGTATTTTTGATCGATATTGAAGTTTATGAATAAGTCAATTTTCCTGATTGCAATAGGTATCCTGGCGGGTGGCATCGCTTCTGCCCAGACAAAAAAAGTGGTGGCAGATAAGATCGTTGGACAGGTGGGCGACAAAATCATCCTGCGGTCCGATATCGCCAATGCACTGGCCGATTTGCGACGCCAGACACGCGGCCAGGAAAACGTGGTGCTTCCTTCGGAATGCGAGATACTGGAGAGCCAGCTCATCCGCAAAGCACTGGTGCTGCAGGCGCAGAAAGATTCCATCCAGATAAGTGAAGACGAGATCGAAGGCATTCTCGATAACCGCATACGCCAGTTCATCATGAGCTACGGCTCAAAAGAAGTGCTGGAAGAAATTGCCGGTAAAACCGTTTACCAGATCAAGGAAGACAGCAAGGAAGGCATACGCGAAGGAGAATTGTCCAAGGAAATGCAGAAAAAGATCGTGGACGGTATCAAGATCACGCCAAGCGAAGTGAAAGCGTACTACGCAAAGATCCCGAAAGACAGTCTGCCATACTATGAAAGCGAGATAGAAGTAAGCCAGCTGGTGGTATATCCCAAAGCCAACAAGGATGTGGAGGAATATGTGTCCAAACAACTGTACGATTACAAACGCCAGGTGGAAAACGGCGGCGGCAGCAAACGTTTTGACCAGCTCGCAAAATCCTACAGCGAAGACCCTGCGGTGAAAGAGAACGGTGGACAATACACGCTGAACAGAAACGACAAAAATTCCTGGGATCCCACTTTTCTTTCTGCGGCTTTCAAGCTGAAGGATGGACAGGTATCTCCCGTGATCAAATCCAAATTCGGCCTGCATATCCTGCTGATGGTGGCGCGGTCCGGCGACGAAGCGATCGTAAAACACATACTTCGCATTCCGCCCGTAACCGATGATGAGATAAAGGAAGCGAAAGCGCATCTCGACTCCATCCGCAGACAGGTGGTGGCGGGTACCATGACTTTTGGCGCGGCCGTAACCAAATACAGCGATGACGAAGGCACCAAGTATGCAGCCGGTGCACTCTCCGGCCGCGATGCGGCGGGCAACCCCACCAATTTTCTTACCATCGATCAGCTCGATAAAGACCTGACCGTGCTGTTGCCCACCCTGAAACCCGGTGAGTACTCACAGCCCCAGGTATATGTCGACGAAAGAAACCGCAAAATGGTCAGGATCGTGTACCTGAAAAACAGGACCAACCCCCACCGCGAAAACCTCAACGAAGACTATAACCGCATTGCACAGCGTGCACTGGAGGAAAAAAAGAGTTCCGTACTGGAAAAATGGTTCAAAGACCATATACCCACCTATTTTATTTCTATCGACAAGGACTTTGGCGGATGCAAGGGTCTTAATGAATGGCGCCTTGCCGCAGCCCGCGCGCAACAGGCCAGGGGAATTAAGTAAAGGCGATGGCTGAGAATGGCTGTATGGTTAAATGGCTATATCGGATTACCTCTCTGCGAAACTCCCCTGACTCCGCGTCTCTGCGGTAAAAAAACGTTCCGGAAAACTTTCACCGCAGAAACGCAGAAGGAGCAGAGATGCGCAGCGCCAGTGATAACCATTAAACCATACAGCCATTTAACCAGGCAACTCCCACACCTGTCCCTAATTTCCCAAACTCCCATTCCCCTATCAAATAACTGAAAATCAATATATTGGAAAAACGGAAAAAATAATTTTGCAAATTGAATGTATGTACATATATTTGTGTTGTGAAATTAGAACAGGCGATACAAAGCCATAAATTCAAGAGTGAAGTGCATAAAGCGGGACTGAATATCCTGTACACAGCCTGGTGGCTGAAAACAGTGATGAGCAAGGAACTGAAGGAGTTTGGGCTGACCCATGAACAATACAATGTGCTGCGCATACTGAAAGGGAAGCATCCCGAGCAGATGTGCGTGCGCGATATTGCCTGCAGGATGATCGAAAAGAACTCCAATGTTCCCCGTATCATCGACAGGCTGGAACTGAAGAAACTGGTGAAGCGCGCAACATCGGCGCAGGACAAACGGGAGACCGTGATCAGCCTTACACAGGGCGGTATCACCATACTGGAAGCATCTACCCATGCGGTTAACCGCGTAACCGATGCCAACCTTACGGTAACCGAACACGACGCGCAGCAACTGAACCAGTTGCTGGAAAAGATCCGCAGTAACGAAGGATAAATTTTTTTACCTAAATAGATGTATATACATCTAAATAAAAAAAGGAGCTTATATGAAAACCATCTTACACAAAGCAGCCACCCGCGGGCATGCCAATCATGGCTGGCTGAACAGTTACCATACATTCAGTTTTGCCGGCTACCACGATCCCGAACGCATGCATTTTGGTGCACTCAGGGTATTGAACGATGACACCGTGGCAAAAGGAATGGGTTTCGGCAAACACCCGCACGATAATATGGAGATCGTTTCCATACCCTTGTCGGGAGACCTTCACCACAACGACAGCACCGGCAGGGATAAGATCATCCGCCAGGGCGATGTTCAGATCATGAGCGCCGGCAGCGGTATTGCACACAGCGAAATGAATGCAAACAGCGACAGGGACGTGAAGTTTCTGCAGGTATGGGTGTTTCCCAAAGAGAAAAACATAGCTCCCCGCTACGAACAGAAATCTTTTGCACACGAAGACCGCAAAAACAGCATAGCTACCGTGGTGGCTCCCGACGACGACAGCGCCGTATGGATCAACCAGGATGCCTGGTTCTCTCTTGCTGATCTTTCTGCCGGCAATGAGATCGGATACACCCTGCACAAAAACGGCAACGGCATATATGTATTCGTGCTGGAAGGCGATGTTACGGTGAACGGGCAGGCGCTGAACAAACGCGATGGTCTTGGCATAACCGGTGCGGATACCATCAGCATCAAGGCAGACAGTGAGGCACAATTATTATTCATTGATGTACCCATGACAATAGGAGGTTGATCATGAAAACGAACAGAACCATCAGAAGCATTTTATATGCCCAGCCAATGGATATGGGCGGCCTGGCCATCAGGCAGCCGTTTCCATCGCATAAAGCGGAGCAGATCGATCCGTTCCTGCTGCTGCACCATGCAGACAGCCGGGTTCCGGAACATACGGATGTAAAACATGCCGGTGTGGGTCCGCATCCGCATCGCGGGTTCTCCCCGGTGAGCTTTATTTTCAAAGGCGGCGTGCACCACCGCGACAGTCGCGGTAACGACAACATCGTTTACGCCGGCGGCACCCAGTGGATGAATGCAGGTATGGGCGTGATACACAGCGAACGGCCCCCTGAAAACATACAGGAAACCGGTGGCCGGCAGGAGCTGATCCAGCTTTGGGTGAATTCGCCCGCAAGCCATAAAATGGATATACCCGATTACCAGCCGCTGACCGCCGCTGAAACCCCGGTAATCGTTTCCGGAGACGGACTGGCAACGGTGCAGGTCATCGCCGGGGAACTGAACGGGGTAAAAGGCGCCATCAGGTCTTTGTCACCTGTGAACACGTTTACCGCGGAACTGAAAAAAGGAGCCCAATACCGTTTCCCTGTTCCGGTATCGCATAACGCATTTATCTATTTACTCGACGGAAAGCTTGCCGTAACCGGCGAGGGTGAAGTGGAGGGCCACTATGCCGCGATATTCAATAACGACGGCGAAGGATTTGAGGTAACCGCGCTGGAAGATACACGGCTCTTTATCGGTACCGGCGAACCACTGAATGAACCCGTTGCATCGCATGGCCCGTTTGTGATGAACAACCAGACCCAGCTGATGGAGGCATTCCGCGACTACCAGATGGGAAAGATGGGGGTACTGATAGAGGAATAGGAAGAAAATCGATCAATGGGCAATGGTCGATCGCCAATTGAACCAATCACTCAAATACATAAACAATCTAATACTTATCAACATGTCAACTTACAAAATCGATGCAGCACACAGCGAAATCACGTTTAAAGTGAAACACCTGATGATCACCAATGTAACCGGTAGCTTTACCAGGTTCGACGCCACCATGGAAGCCGATGCCGCTGATTTCAGCGACGCCAAGATCTCGTTCGAAGCGGATGTGGACAGCGTGACCACCAATAACGAACAGCGCGACGGTCACCTGAAAAGCGAGGATTTCTTTGCGGCTGAAACATACCCGAAACTGAGTTTTGTCTCCAAAAGCCTTACAAAGAAAAGCGACGACCAGTACCAGCTTACCGGCGACCTGACGATACGCGATGTAACCAAAACCATTGACCTGGCTGTGGAATACGGCGGCACCATGACCGACCCCTGGGGACAGGTAAAAGCCGGTTTTGAGATCAGCGGAAAGATCAACCGCAAAGAATTCGGCCTCGGCTGGGGCGCTGTTACCGAAGCCGGCGGCGTAGTGGTAAGCGACGAAGTAAAACTGCACCTGGCCGTGCAAATGGTAAAACAGGGGTAACTTTGTGAATTCGTGAGTTGTTATCGTGAGATATTATCGTGAGTTGACGTGAGTTAAAAACCTCATTCTCTTCCTCACGCCAACTCACGGTGACTCATGTCTGACGTCTCACGATTCCCAAAATATCGACAATGCAAATAGAAATCATCTCCGGCAGTCCCAGAAAAGACAGTACCTCTCACCGGGTGGCTCTGTTCCTGCAGCGGTACCTGGCCGAACATACCAACCATTCTGTGGGGATCATTGATGTGCGTACCTGCAACCTGCCCCTGCTGCAGCAGGTATTTCAGAGCGTGGAAAAAACACCGGAGGAATTCAGGCCGCTGGCGGAGCGGGTATTTGGCGCAGAGGCTTTTATACTGGTAACGCCCGAATACAACGGCAGCTATTCCCCGGCCATGCAGAACCTGCTGGATCATTTTCCCAAACAGGTGCATAAACCATTTGGCATTGTTACCGCTTCGGCGGGCATGATGGGCGGTATGCGGGCCAGCCAGCAGATGCTGCTGCTGATACCGGCACTGTTCGGTGTTGCATCGCCCTATATGCTGATTGTGCCGCAGGTAACCGCCAAATTCGATGAAACGGGAAATTTAACAGATGCCGGCTTCGAAAAACCTGTGCAAACGTTTGTCAGCGAGTTTTTATGGCTGGCCGAGGCCCTCAGGCCGCAGCTGGCGGATTCTTATAATTAACGAATAAAAAAAGTGGCGGAGTTGTACCTTCGCCACTTCTTTTTGAAACCATCATGAGCGACGAAATCAAACATGAATGTGGCCTGGCCTACATTCGATTGAGAAAGCCTTTTTCCTATTATCTCCAGCAATACGGAACGGTGATGTACGGCCTTAACAAGCTGTACCTCCTGATGGAAAAACAGCATAACCGCGGTCAGGACGGCGCCGGCATTGCCACCGTAAAGATCAATACCGAGCCGGGCAACCCCTTTCTTCACCGCATGCGCAGCAACGCGCCCCAGCCCATAGCCGATATTTTCTTCCGGATAGGCCAGGAAATAACTGAACTCGAAAAATACCAGCCGGATATCAAACAGCACCCCGGTCTGATGAAGGGCCATGTGGATGTGCTTGGCGAACTGCTGCTGGGTCATTTACGGTATGGCACACAGGGCAAGAACAATGTGGAGTTCTGTCACCCCTTTATCAAACGCGACCTGATGCCGGGTAAGAACCTGGCCCTGGCGGGGAACTTTAACCTGGTGAATACCGATGAGCTCTTCGACCTGATCAATATGAGCCCGGGCGATTTCCAGAAACAAAGCGATCTGGCCGCGATGATGGAAGTGATCCATCATTTCCTGGGTAAGGAAGACGACAGAAGTCCGAATGCGGCCGATGTTTTTGCCGTACTGAAAAAAGCCACACCGCTGTTCGACGGCGGTTACACCATTGGCGGTTTACTGGGTAACGGCTACAGTTTTGTGATGCGCGATGCACATGGTATCCGTCCCGCCTATTATTACATTAACGATGAAGTGATCGTGGCCGCCAGCGAGCGTGCCGCCATCCGCACCACCTTCAATGTTGGCGAAAATGAAGTGCTGGAGCTGATGCCGGGTATGGCCCTTATTGTAGACGATAAAGGCAACTACACCCGGCAGCAGGTGCTGGAACCCAAAGAAAGAAGGGCCTGCAGTTTTGAACGCATTTATTTTTCACGCGGCAGCGACGAAAAAATATACCGCGAACGCATTGCGCTGGGGCACCACCTCAGCAAGACCGTTCTCGAAACCATTAACTACGATCTCAGGAACACCATATTCTCGTATATACCCAACACGGCGGAAGTGGCTTTTTTTGGCCTGGTGAAAGGCATGGAGGAATACCTCAACAAGATAAAGGTAGAGCGCATACTGAGCTGGGGCAACGATTTCAACGCGGAGAAACTGGAAGAAATGGTGAACCGGAAGATCCGCCAGGAAAAGATCGCCATCAAAGACGTAAAACTCCGCACGTTCATTACCGAGGATGCCAACCGTAATGAAATGGTGCAACACGTATACGATGTCACTTACGGAACTGTACGACGGAACGAAGATACACTGGTGGTGATCGATGACAGCATTGTTCGCGGCACCACGCTGAAAGAAAGCATCGTTCGCATGCTTGCGCGGCTGAGACCGAAAAGGATCATCATTGTTTCTTCCGCTCCGCAGATACGCTATCCCGACTGCTACGGCATTGATATGAGCAAACTGGGTGATTTCATCGCCTTCCGTGCGGCCACGGAATTGCTGAAAGACCGCGGTATGGAGCATGTGATGAAAGATGCGCACGAAAAGATCAGGGAGATGCAGCGCACCAACCAGCTGCATACGGAAAACGTGGTAAGACAGATCTACAAACCGTTCACGCCCGAAGAGATCTCGGCCAAGATCGCCCAGCTGATTACACCGGCAGGACTGGATATTCCGGTTGAAGTCATTTACCAGACCATTGAAGACCTGCACGACAGCTGTCCCACCAATACCGGCGACTGGTATTTTACCGGCAACTACCCCACCCCCGGCGGCAACCGCGTAGTCAATAAAGCTTTCCTGAACTATATGGACGGGAAGAATGTAAGAGGGTATTAGGATTTTGGATTTTAGAATGGGAAATTTTGGAATTGCTATGAACAACTTCAATTCCAAAATTTCCCAACCCGCCTGCCGGCGAGGCAGGTTCTCAATTACAAATACCTGTCTCCCTTATTTCTTTTTACTTCTGCCACATATTCCTTGATGGATTGTTCCTTTTCTTTTTTGCAGATAAGCAGCACATCGGGTGTGTCTACAATAATGGCATCGTCGATGCCCTGGAGAAGAACGAGTTTTTCTTTGGGTGAGGAGATCATACAGCGTGTGGCATCGATCACGATCACGTTATCGCCGGCAACGGCATTGCCCAGGTAGTCTTTTTCCAGGTTATCGTAAGCGCTGTTCCAGGTGCCCAGATCGCTCCAGCCGAAAGAGGAAGGGATCACATACACGTTATCCGCTTTCTCCATAATGGCGATATCGATGGATACATTGGTGCAAAGCGGGTAAATGCGGTCTATCGCCTGTTTTTCTTTCGGCGTATTGAAATCTTCCTTCTCATTATCGAACAGCTCGAACATTTCGGGCTGGTAAATTTCGAATGCCTTGATCAGGGTTTTTACCTGCCATACAAATATGCCGGCATTCCACAGAAAATCGCCGCTGGAGATAAAAGTCTTGGCCAGCTCCAGGTTGGGTTTTTCCGTGAAGGTTTTTACTTTATAAATATTGTCTGCCGCGGGCAGGCTTTCGTGTTGTATATACCCGTAGCCGGTATTGGGGTGCGTGGGTTTGATGCCGAGGGTTATCAGCGCCTTGATATGGCCTACAAATTCCAGTGCCTGCAGCGTGGTATTGCGGAAATTTTCGTTATCGAGGATCATATGATCACTGGGTGCCACCACCAGCGAAGCTTCCGGATCTTTTTGCAGGAGTTTAAAAGAAATATAGGCAATGCAGGGCGCCGTGTTCTTGCGGCTGGGTTCTGCGAGTATGTTCTCTGCCGGCAGCTCGGGCAGGTGCTGCCTGGTAATGGCAACATATTCTGCGCTGGTAACCACATAAATATTTTCTGCAGGGATAAATGCGGTATACCGCTCGTAGGTCCACCTGATCAGCGATTTGCCCGTGTTGAGTATATCCAGAAACTGTTTGGGATAGCTGGTGCGGCTGCTGGGCCAGAACCGGCTTCCGATACCGCCCGCCATAATCGCTACATAATGATGCTCGTTCATCTTTCTCGGAGTTTTTAAAAATCGTTGCTGCAATGATAGACCCAAATTCCCAATCGGCAACGGCCATCGGTCATGGATTGTTTACTTATACAATACCCTCTCTTACCAGGTCGTGGATATGTAAAATACCCTGGTATATACCGTCGTCGGCAACGATCAGCTGGCTGATATCATACCGGCGCAGCAGGTCCAGCGCTTCAACCGCCAGTAAACCGGAAGGCACGGTTTTGGGTGAGGGCGACAGAATATCTGCTGCCTGTATGTTCCGGATATCATCGTTCTTCTCCAGCATCCTGCGCAGATCGCCGTCGGTGATGATGCCGCAGAGCTGGCCTGCCCCATCCACCACCGCCGTTACACCCAGTCTTTTTTCGGTGATCTCAACGATCACTTCCTTTAGGTTAGCATCTGGCAATACCTGCGGTTTGCCGTTGGCACGGCTGAGATCGCCCACGCGCAGGTACAAACGCTTGCCCAGGTTGCCACCGGGATGAAACCTGGCAAAATCCTCTCCGCTGAAACCATTGAGCTGCATCAGGCATACCGCTATCACATCGCCCATCACCATCTGCGCCGTGGTGCTGCTGGTGGGCGCCAGGTTATTGGGACAGGCTTCCTGGCTTACCGTTGTATTGAGTATATGATCGCTGTTCTGCGCCAGAAAACTGCCGGTATTGCCCACCATGCCGATCAGCGTGTTACCAAAATTCTTTACCAGGGGTACCAGCACCTTGATCTCGGGGCTCTCCCCGCTTTTGCTGATGATCATGACAATATCCTCCGGGCCGATCATACCCAGGTCGCCGTGAATGGCATCTGCCGCGTGCATAAACAGTGAAGGCGTGCCGGTGGAGTTAAGGGTGGACACGATTTTCTGGGCAACAATGGCGCTTTTGCCGATACCGCTGATCACCAGGCGCCCGGTGGATTGATGGATGCGTTCAACGGTTTTGTTAAAAGCCCCGTCGATAGAAGCAGCCAGTCCGGCCACCGACCTGGCTTCTAAATCAATGGTATGCAGCGCGGTTTGACCGATGGAAGAATTCATTGACCCAAAGGTAAACTTTAACGTCAAACTACGGGTAATGCGTGTATACTTTGGTAACTTCGCCATCCTTTACAAAAGACGCGTTCCGCGATCCGTTGATCTTACCTGAAGCCTTTACAGGGTAGCCCAGAAATTGGGGAAAATTCAGAAAAAGAGTTATATTAATAGGGCCGTAAACGTGTGTCCGTTCCCCGGACGGAAAAAACTGATCATACATGGCAACCACTACGAGGAAATCGGCTAAGCCTGCTGCGCCCAAAAAAGCCGCAGCGGTAAAAAAGCCGGCGAAAAAGACGGAAAAGAAGCATTTACACGACATCCATGCCGCACTGGAGACCTATTTCGGTTTCAGGGATTTTAAGGGAACGCAGGAAACCGCCATCAACAGCATACTCAACGGAAAAGATACGTTCGTGATCATGCCTACCGGCGGCGGCAAAAGCCTTTGCTACCAGCTCCCCGCCATGATCCTTCCCGGCTGCGCCATCATCGTATCGCCGCTGATTGCGCTGATGAAGAACCAGGTAGACCTGGTGCGCGGCTACAGCGAAAAAGACGAAGTGGCGCATTTCCTGAACTCTTCGCTTAACAAGGGACAGATCAAAGCGGTGAAGGACGATCTCACCGCAGGCAAGACCAAACTGCTGTATGTAGCACCCGAAACCCTTACCAAACAGGAGAACCTGGAATATTTCAGCGATCTGCCGATCTCGTTTTTTGCGGTGGACGAAGCGCATTGTATTTCCGAATGGGGTCATGACTTCAGGCCCGAGTACCGCAGGCTGCGCGAGATGATGGACATCATTAACCCCGAGGTGCCGGTAGTGGCGCTGACGGCAACGGCCACACCGAAAGTGAAAAGCGATATCATCAAGAACCTGGGTCTGCGCGAGCCCGATGTATTCCAGTCGTCCTTCAACAGGTCCAACCTGTACTACGAAATACAACCCAAGATCACCAAAGACCAGACGGTGAAAAGCATTGTCAGGTTCATCGCGGGTCATAAAGGCAAAAGCGGTATCATTTATACGCTGAACAGGAAAACAACCGAAGAATTATCGGAGATACTGGTAGCCAATGGCATCAAGGCCGTGGCCTACCATGCCGGACTTGACCAGAAACTGCGTGCCGACAGACAGGATGCCTTCCTGAATGAAGATGTACAGGTAATCGTAGCCACGATCGCATTCGGTATGGGCATCGATAAACCCGATATCCGGTTTGTGATCCACTTCAATATTCCGAAATCGATCGAAAACTACTACCAGGAAACCGGCCGCGCGGGCCGCGATGGCATGGAAGGCCTCTGTGTACTGTATTATTCGCATAAGGACGTGTCCAAGCTGGAGCACCTGATGCGCGATAAACCGCTCAGCGAAAGAGAAGTGGGCGCGCAGCTGATCGATGAAACGGTAGCCTATGCGGAAAGTTCCGTTTGCCGGCGTAAAATACTGCTTCATTATTTCGGAGAAGAATGGGACACACCCAACTGTGGTAACTGCGATAACTGTCTGCACCCCAAAGAAAAAATAGAAGCGAAGGAAGAAGTTGTCAAAACACTGAAAGTGATCAGGGCGCTCGATGAAAGGTTTACCGCAGACTATGTGGTGAACGTGCTGATGGGCAAGCCTACGCCGCAGATCAACCTGTACCGTCATGATGCATTGCCGGTGTTTGGTATCGGTAAGGATAAGGAGCCCCATTTGTGGAACAGCCTGATCAGGCAGATGCTGCTGGAGAACCTGATCAAAAAAGACATCGAAGAATACGGTCTGCTGAAGCTTACGGAAAAAGGAGAGAAATTCCTTAAGAAACCATCATCCTTCAAGATCGTACTGAACAATCTTTTTGAAGATGCGCAGTTCGATGAGGACGAAAACGAAGGCGGATCGCAGAGCAGTGCGGCAGCTGATGAGAAGCTGTTCAATATGCTGAAAGAGCTGCGCCAGAAAGAGGCCAAGCGAAAATCGCTGCCGCCCTTTGTTATTTTCCTGGAAACATCGCTGCAGGATATGGCTACCCTCTATCCCACCACGCTGCAGGAGCTTGAGAAATGCCAGGGTGTAAGCAAGGGCAAGGCCTTGAAATACGGCAAACCCTTCGTGGAGATGGTCGCGAAATACGTGGAAGAGAATGATATCGTAAAACCCGATGACTTTGTGATGAAGAGCGTGGCCAATGCCGCCAACAACAAGATCTATATCATCCAGAACGTTGATAAAAAAATACCGCTCGAAACCATCGCCAAGAACAAAGACCTTCGTCTCGACGAGCTGCTCGAGGAAATGGAGACCATTGCCGCCAGCGGCACCCGTCTCAACCTCGACTATGCCATCGATGAATGGCTGGACGAATACGAACAGGAAGATGTGATCGAATACTTCAAGAACTGCGAAACTTCTTCCTTACAGCTGGCGCTCGAAGAACTCCAGGAACATAATTTCAACTGGGAGCAGCTGAAGCTGATGCGGATCAAGTTTTTGAGTGTGTACGGGAACTGATAACAGTCGCTGAATGCTGTAAGGCTCCGCTGCGCAGGTTCCGGTTTGATGGCATGCGATTCTTTTTGTTAACCTGATTGAGTGGCCTCAGAGCCGCGGATGTTGATTCTCTTTAAAATTATTCCCGGCGCTTTCAGGCGCCGGGTCTGTTTACTGCTGACATCAGGTATAAATACGCTAAAACAGGTAACAAATCTTTATTTGCTTTGCGGTATGTCCTGCACCCAGGTATGCATACATTATGTTTGGGCAACGCGATCGCGCCGCCCCACACTGGTCATGCCCTGCCGAGGGCAATTGTTTACACATATCCGGGAAAACGCTTTACTCAAAGGGATACATCTCGACAGGATCAATGGCCATACAGATCATGTGCATTGCCTGGTTTGGCTGCAGCCCGCGCAATCTTTGGCTTCGGTGGCGCAGCAATTGAAAGGAGAGTCTGCCTATTGGTTCAATGTTCTGTCAGGTATAAACAGTGCTAAACTGCAATGGCAGGAAAGTTATTTTGCGGCTTCTGTGAGTCTTTCAGGATTGTCTGCTGTCAGGAAGTATATTGATAACCAGGAAGCACATCATGCTGTTAAGACATTTGAAAAGGAATATGATGAGTTGATGAGGGAATATTTGTTTATTAAGGACCTGGATAACAGTATTATCAGCTATAGGCGTAACATCAGGCGCTAAAGCGCCGGTCAAAATTTTTTTAGCTTTCTCTTTATCCACGGCCTAAAGGCCGCGGCAAACCTTAATGGGCCGGGCAAATGCCAAATATTACGGCAAACTTTGAATGATGCGGTAAACGCTGAGGCCGCGGCAAACCTTAAAGGGCCGGGCAAATGCCAAATATTACGGCAAACTTTGAATGATGCGGTAAACGCTGAGGCCCGGCAAACCTTAAAGGGCCGGGCAAATGCCAAATGTTACGGCAAACTTTGAATGATGCGGTAAACGCTGAGGCCGCGGCAAACCTTAATGGGCCGGCAAATGCTAGATGTTACGGCAAACTTTGAATGACGCGGCAAACGCTGAGGCCGCGGCAAATGCTGAGTGACGTGGCAGACGTTAAAAGACCGCGTAAGGGATGGGGAATAACCTCGCTTATAATTGCCGGATCAATTCCTTGGCCTTGTCAACTTTGAAGGCACCTTCCACCTGGCGGGTATCAAAAACCATGAAATAGTAGAAACGGGTACCGGCGGTTTCGGCCCAGGTATTGCCCAGCCTGCATTTGGCGGCGCTATCCGAGTTATCCCTGTCATCGCCTTTTGTTTCGAGCACAATGATATTACCCGATGTGGTGACGATGATAAAATCCGGGTAGTGGTTGCTTTTGAAACCGTTGATGGCAAACCCTTTTCCGCGGCTGAGGTTGCGGTGCCAGAATGCAATATTCGGCAGACTGGAAATATCTGCGATCACGGCCGCTTCAAAATGGTTCATATCCGCCTCCTGCTCATAGAGTGATTTGCCGATGGCGGGACCAAGTCTTCCCGGGACAAGTGTTTCCGGGAATTTCCATTCGGGTGCTGCAAGTATTTTCCTGAGCTTCAGCGTATCGTTGAACCTGAGCTCTGCGTAACGGTCTGCCAGCTCCCTGATCTTGAAACGGATCTTCGAAGCGTAATTGGCAGGCTGTACAATCATATCCCGCAGAATTTCCGGCGACTGGTTCTGGACGATCCGCGCTACATAGGTGGAGATTTCCTGGTCGGCAATCGGGTATAAACTTCCGATTGACTGCATAACAAGGTGTGCGATATTTTTAACCTGTCCTTCTTTTGGCTGCGCGAGTATGTAATCGATGATCGGGTTCCTGTTATCCGGATCTGCGATCTTGGTATACTTGGGCGTGTATTCGTTAACACCCGTCTGCTCAATATCTACCTTGAAAAGATCGGAAGCGGCCTGTTCAAAATCGATCTTGGTATCTTCGTTGCCAAGCCTGAAATCTTTCAGTAACGACTCCTGGTTCAGCAATACCTTACCCGTACCGAAGATGTCGTTTTTAGGTGTTTCCAGATAGAATTTCGGCAGCAGTATGTCTGCAGCCAGCAACCTGTTGGCTTCCGATATCCGGTAATGGGGCACTTTATTGGGCATTTCCTGGAAAAAATTTTCATCAGGATTGTTGGCGCCCACGACCTTCTCGAATTCTTTTTCCTGCTGTTCAGCCATTCCTGCTATCTCCGAAACCACCTGGTCGTTCACCGCGCCGCCGTTTGCCGGCTGGTAGGATATCCTCCCGATATCGATATCGGGTTCCGCAAGGGTGTTCTTCTGTTCGGGAAAAAGAAACCGGTCAAGCGGTTTCTGCACCACCTGTTTCTTCTCTTCTTCCTGCATGGTATCGCACTGCCGGTAATCGTTCTCGCTGAATCCCGATGCCTGCAGGCCCCGTACAATGTTCTGAAGTGTTTCGTTGAAACGCGCCGAAGCCGTAAGTACATACGATACGTTCAGCAGGGTTTCGCTGTGCCGGCTTACATAGGGCTGTCTTAATACCCGCCCGAGCAATTGCTCCACTTCCACCGCAGAAGACCTGTCGGCAAGCGACGCGAGCACATAGGCAAACGGACAGTCCCATCCTTCCTTCAGCGCGTTGATGGTGATGATGTATCTTACGGGACAGTCTTTCGACAGCAGGTCCACTCCCTTCAGCTCGTCTTTTTCTGCGGTCTTGATCCTGATCTGCTCTCCTGGAATACCGATTTTCAGCAGCTGTTCCTTTATTTTTTCAAAAGTGGTATTGTCTTCGCTGGTCCTTGACTGCGCCTGAAACAGCACGATGGGCCGTATATAGCGGCCGCCGTTCTTTTCCTGCTCCACCGCTGCCTGTTCCAGCCTGCGCTGCAGGTGAAGCGCGCTGTTGATCACATCGGTCTTGTCATGGTGGTTGTAAACGATCACCGGCAGCTTGACCATATGTTCTTTCTTCAGCTCGATAGCGGGTACCAGGCTGATGATATTGCTGTTATCTCTTGGTGTGGCTGTGAGATCGAGAATAAAAGAAGGATTCAGCGATTTCATCATATCCACGCTCAGGTCGCTTTCTGCGTTATGGCTTTCATCCACCACCAGAACGGGTTGCAGACTGCGGATCACATTAACCAGCGAGGTTTCATCTGCGTCTTCCAGCAGCGGGGTATCACTGGTGTACCGGGCGGTAAACGAGGAGAGCTGGCTGTTCTGCTGGTAGGTTTTTCTGTCTTCTTTATTGCGCGCCCGCAGGCTGGCAAAGCTCATCACCACGATCGACAGCTGGTCTTTTACCACGGTGGGGTTAAAATTGGCGCCCTGCAAAAGATCTTTTTTCTCGTATACCTCCACCCTGTGCCGGAAAAGGCTGTTCAGTTTCTGCCGGTAGGGATGATCGGGGTTGCGAAGATTGTTTACCGTCTGGTCCAGCAGGTTGCTCCAGGGCACCAGCCAAACCACCAGCCTGGCGGCCGATATAGGAAAATGACCGAAGATCGTCTGCAGCGCATGGCAGGCGATAAAGGTTTTACCGCCGGCAGTGGGCACTTTGATGCAGATATGCGCGGCATTGGGAATCGTATTCTTGTACGGCTGCATGCCCTGACCCGAAACAGGGTTGTATGGGCCGATCCTGTCTTCCCAATAGGTATTGAACGCCTGCGCGGTGCTCAGGTACTTATCCAGATAGGAGAGGTACGACGCCAGGTCCTTGATAACTCTTTGCTGGTAGCTTTTCAGTTCCATGACTAAAAGCGTTTGATATCCCGCGGGATCTTTTTGAAAATGATATTACGCTCAAGCATAAATTCGGGGGAGAGCAGGCAGTTGTCTGCATAAAAAATATACTGCAGCGCCTTAGTGGCAACGGTGCCGAGCAGGTCGAAATCGAGTGTGGTCAGTGCGTTTTTCTCATAAATGAAATAATAGGCTGTGTCTTCTTTCGTGCCCAGCAGGTAGGGTTCGTTGCCGTTTGCATGGCGTGTGTACCGGCTGCGTGTTTCACTGTACCAGATGTATTCCCTGATCTTTTCGGCATCGATGGATTCGTTGAGGAAATCCTGGTTCTCCCCGGCAAAAAGCGGTTTGCCCAGCGAGTAAAAGTCGAATGCACCGGGGATGCCTTCCGTATCGCCGTAACCGCTGATCACACGCTTCACCCTTTCGGCAGTGATGGTATCCGCATAGTCTTCCATTTCGATCAGGATGAATTTGCGGTTGCCGCCATCCTGTTGGTTGGCGTTTATCACAGCATGGCCGGTTGTTCCGGAACCTGCGAAGGAATCGAGTATGATATCATCCGAGGATACAGCGATCCAAAGTATTTTTTCGATCAGCGTAACAGGCTTTGGTGTTTCAAAGGGTGATTGTGCATCCTGAAACACTTTTTTTAATTCCTGCTTGGCCGATTGGTTATGTCCGACTTCGGTATAAGGCCAAATTGTGAGGGGAACAATACCATCTTGCACATCAGACAGGAAACGCTTCAGTCTGGGCATATTCGATCCGTTTTCACCCCACCATATTCTTTTGTCATTATCGAATTCTAGGAATTTCTCCCTGGAAATACTCCAGCTTCTGCCTTTTGTAGGATAAAACTCCTTTTTTGAAGGAGACAGTACTGGATAGATGTCTTTCTGCGTTTCTCTTTTTACAGTCAGATCACTGGATGTCCATACACCACGTGGATCCTCGTCAATATTTTTATACCTGGAATCCTGGTCTTCGGTTCTGGTTAAAAGATTACGCCGCCATAATGATTTGTTTTTTGCATAACAGACCACGAAATCATGGTTATCGGAAAAGAATTTGGCATCATTTTGCGGACTGAATTTTTTCTGCCAGATAATGTTGTTGACAAAATTGGCGGTCCCAAAAATTTCATCGCAAACAAGTTTCAGATTTGCCTGTTCATTATCGTCAATCGAAATAAATATCGCACCGTCTTCGCGAAGCAAGGAATAGAGCAGACGCAACCTCGGATACATCATACAAAGCCACTTGTCGTGTCTTGACAGGTCCTCGCTTTCCTTTCCCACCACTTCGCCCAGCCATTTTTTGATCCTGGGGTCGTTCACATTGTCGTTGTATACCCAGTTCTCATTGCCGGTGTTATAGGGCGGGTCAATGTAAATGCATTTGATCCTGCCTTCGTATTCCGGCAGCAGGGCTTTCAGCGCTTCGAGGTTATCGCCGTGTATGATCTTATTGCCGCTGCCGGCCGGTTCGGCGGTTTCACCGTTCCTGTCAAACCCGTACCGGTGCTGCAATACCCTGAACGGAACGTCCCGGTGATGGTTCATCACCTTTTCTTTTCCTATCCAGTGAAGTGTGGGCATCCGGCAGTTGGTTTCCGTCTGAAAATGTCGCTAAACGACAGATTTGTTATATAAAGACAGTAAAAGTACTTAAAAGTGCAATTACTATACTTTAAAGACAGAAACAAAACAATCGGTTCTTGAATTTTGGATCGTGAAAAAAGAGCTTGGATACCGTATCAGGAAACTCAGGGAAAGCCGCGATTTTACACAGGAGAATATGGCGGCGGAACTGGGTATAACCGGAGGCGCGTATGCCAAGATCGAACGCGGCGAAACCGATCCCTCTTTTACCCGCCTTCACGATATCGCAGACATACTCGGCGTATCCGTTGCCAGCCTGATCGGCGGCACAGGCGCATCCCCCAATGAAACAGGAGAGCCCGCTGTTGGATACGGCGCCGTATCCCGGTCCGAAATAGACCACCTTACCCAGCTGATCGGCCGCGCTAACAGAGAAATCGAAAAGATCAGGACAGAACTCGCCGCGTTGAAAAAAAGGCGGTAGCCGGGGTTGCGGCCCGGTTGACTGCCATTTCCTCAAACTGTGACAATACTGCCCCGTATATTCAAATACGGGAAATTTCCCCTGTTTCAACCAGTCCGGTCTCGGTTACTTTGGCCTGTGGGACGGATGTGTTCCTGTAAATTTTGCATCACCTGTTAAACCGGTTTAACAGGCTGGCACCAAAGTTGTATGCATACAGAAGCAGCGCAACTGTTCGGCAGGGTGTCTTTTCAACATCCCCGGACCACATTTTATAACGGCTTAATCGAGGAAATATGTACATACAGAACCTACAACCCGGGCTGGTCGATATCATAAGTTATGTGACCGTTCTGGCGCAGAAGAACGGGCGCCTGGTTTTTAAAGTGCTGGACCTGGAAGGGCGTATTGCCAAAACAATACAGGCCTATGTAAACGAAGGCAGGCAGCAACTGGAACTGAATATGGGTGATCTCGTATCGGGCCGTTATGTACTGAATGCTTTCAGCAACGATATTTTTATCAAATCGATCCGGTTCGATAAACAGTAAGTCTTCTTCAATTGGGGGTATGCATATTGGTCCTGCTTCGGCAGGGCCATTTTTTTTGGAGCGATTGGCGGATTATGGATTCGCGGATTGGGAATTCTTCTCTGCGGGACTCTGCTCCTCACCGTCTCTGCGGTGAGAATCTGCTGATTGCCATCAATCTGAGTGGTACAAGTTTTTTTACCGCAGAGGCGCAGAGAGTGACATAGTCACGCAGAGTAAGTAATCCGCGAATCCATAATCCACTAATCCAATAATCGATCCAAAATGCCTACTTTTCCAGGCTGATTTTCGGGTATTTATTCAATTAAAACCAAAGTTTATGGCTATTCCAGTGGTTGATCTTGCGGATTTCCTTAGCGGGGATCCGGGCAAGAAAGCAGATTTTGTACAGTTGCTCGGCAAAGCGTACGAGGAGGTGGGTTTTGTGGCGGTTAAGAATCATGGTATTCCCGACGAGCTGATCGCCAGCCAGTACGAATATGTACAGCAGTTTTTTTCGCTTCCCCTGGAGAAAAAACTGCATTACGAAATCGAGGGACTTGCCGGCCAGCGCGGGTATACCAGTTTCGGGCGCGAGCATGCCAAGGGCAGCGAGGCGCCGGATCTGAAAGAGTTCTTCCAGTACGGTCAGACCGTGGAAGACAGCGATGCCATCAAAGAGGAATATCCCGACAACGTACAGGTGGCAGAGATCAAACCCTTTAATAAAACGCTGTTCGATGCCTACCGTGCTTTTGAAAAAAGCGGGAAATCACTGTTGCGGGCCATTGCGCTGTACCTTGGCCTGGAAGAACAATATTTTGATGCGCATATCAGGAACGGTAATTCCATCCTGCGCTGTATCCATTACCCGCCCATAACCAAGGAACCCAAAAGCGCTATCCGCGCCGAACAGCATGAGGATATCAACCTGATCACCTTACTCGTAGGCGCTTCTGCCGATGGTCTGCAGATTCTGACCAAGCAGGGCGAATGGGTGAACGTTACCTCCCTGCCCGAGCAGATCGTGGTGAATGTGGGCGATATGCTGCAGCGGCTCACCAATAACAAACTCCGCAGCACCACCCACCGCGTGGTGAACCCGCGGAGAGAACTCTGGCATACCAGCCGTTTCTCCATGCCCTTCTTCCTGCATCCCCGCAGCGAAATGAGTCTTGCCTGCCTCGGCAGCTGCATCGATGCAACCCATCCCAAAGCCTATCCCGACGCCACGGCAGGAGAATACCTGGATGAGCGGTTGAGAGAGATCGGGCTGAAGAAATAGGGAGGGAACGGGGGAGCAGGGGAACAGAGGAACAAGGAACGGGGAACAGAGGAACAAGGAACGGGGAACAGAGGAATAAGGAATGTCGAATGTCGATCGGAAAGGAGGGGAAGAGAATAATGAACAGATGAACAAGGAATGTTGAATGTCGATCGAAAAGGAAGAAAGGAGCAGGGAGCAGGGTTGGCGGGGGTGACTGTTGGGTTAATTTTTATTGTAGACGAATACAAACGCTTTTCCTGCTCTTTCGCGGAGGATGGCCTGTATGTGATGGGGTTTGCGGATGATTTTGTGGCGGCGGAGGTGGATGATTTCGTTGGCGGTGCAGAATGCCGTCCAGTTCTCCACATGATACAGCACGGCGTTCAGCCTATCAAGCTGCCTGTCGAATTCCGCGGCACTGGTATGTGCTGTGGCGGATACCAGAAGCAGATCCCTGGAAAAGCCATTCATCCCTGATCGTTTTGCTTACTTATGACTGGGGCATCCGCAGAACTTCGTTCCGTTGTTTTTCTGGAAGATACCGCAGGACGTGGTGCTCAGCATCATCAGCAATAACAGGATAACGAAGATTTGGTTTACTTTCAGTTTCATAATCTGGTTCTAAATTACAGCTTTCAATACGATCGCCGTCAAACCGAGCAAGCTGACCGGAAATTTTAACATACGAAAAGTGCTGGTGGCCCCGCTCGACTGGGGACTTGGTCATGCCACCAGGTGCATTCCGGTTATACAGGCCCTGCTTGGCCATGGTTATGAAGTGGTGCTGGCTGCGGAGAATGCACAGGCTTCCCTGCTGCAGGCCGAATTTCCGCAACTGCCCTGTCTGCCGCTGCAGGGGTACCGCGTACGTTACAGCCGCTCGCGCCGGTGGCTGCCGTTCCGCATGCTTTGGCAGCTGCCCGGCCTGTTTCGTATCATTAAAAAAGAACATGCATGGCTCGACCGGGTGATCGATGAACACCGTATAGACCTGGTGATCTCGGATAACCGGTACGGATTGTATTCGAAGAAACGGCCCTGTATTTTTATTACGCACCAGCTAACGATCAAAGCCCCGTTTACATGGCTGGAAAAAAAATTACAGCAGGTCAATTATCGCTATATCAACCGGTTTACCGCATGCTGGATACCGGATACCGGCGGGGAAAACAACCTTGCGGGTCTGCTCGCGCATCCTGCGGTAAAACCGCTTATACCCGTTCGGTATATTGGGTTGCTATCACGTTTCAACAGAAAACCGGCGCCCATCGTTTATGATTACTGTTTCCTGCTCTCCGGTCCCGAGCCGCAGCGTAGCATACTGGAAAAGAAAGTGATCGGGGGATTGCGGGATGTACCCGGGCCGGTACTGCTGGTCAGGGGGCTGCCTTCCGAAACCGGTATACCCGCGGTTCCGTCCAATGTAACCGTTGTGAATCATTTACCCGGCAAGCGGATGGAGGAAGCGATCCAACAAAGCGGTCTGGTCATCAGCAGAAGCGGGTACACTACGGTGATGGAGCTGGTATCGATGCAGAAAAAAGCCCTGCTCATTCCTACGCCCGGACAAACGGAGCAGGAATACCTTGCGGCAAGATTGCACCGGCAAGCGGCTTGTTATTCGGTATCGCAGGAAGCATTCAGCATGCAGGTGCATCTTGCTGCCGCAAAAGCCTACGAACAGAAGGTAGCCGGCATAACGGTATTCGACCCTTCCGAGATACAGCAGTTGCTGCAGCAGCTCTGAAACGGAAACAGGTTTTCTCAGCGTCGCTGGATGCATTGCGCAATGGATATTTCAGTATAACAGCAAAACAAATGCAGCTTATCACACAACTATAACCCGCCCCGTTCTATTTTTGTCCTGCAATGACCCGAACCAACAAAGCGCATGCTGCGGTATTGGGGGCCAATTTTATTTTCGGCGCCAATTACGCGGTGGTGAAATACATTACCCCCTCTGTTATTCACCCGTTCGGGGTGAATATGGTGAGGATCATTACCAGTCTGGCTTTGTTCTGGTTTGTTTTTCTTTTTAAGAAAGGAGGCAATACCATTAAGCGCCGGCATATTGCCAGGTTCGTTGTGTGTGCCATGACGGGTGTGGTGATCAACCAGTTCTTTTTTATCAAAGGACTTTCACTCACCACCTCCATCCATAGTTCGCTGCTGTCGCTGGCTACGCCGATATTCATCACCATCATTGCGGCCTGGTTGCTGAAGGAAGGATTTAACTGGCTGAAAGGCATCGGTTTGGCATCGGGTATTGGTGGCGCTGCGATACTGGTTTTATTGAAAGACAGTTCACAAACGGGCAGCGATGTATTACTGGGGGATGTGTTGGTGCTCATCAATGCGATCTCGTATGCGTTTTACCTGGTACTCGTAAGACCGCTGATGGCTGAATACAGCGGCGTACAGGTATTGCGCTGGTTGTTTACGATCGGCGCGGTGATCATGATTCCGATATGCATACCGGATTTTGCGGCAACAGACTGGTCCCTGTTCCATTTTTCGCACTGGCTTGCACTTGCATTTGTGGCAGTGGGCGCAACATTTATTGCCTACCTGTGGAATGTTTACGGCATCTCCGTGATAGGCGCTTCGGCAACCGGCGCTTATATCTACACCCAGCCGGTATTTGCAGCGCTGATCGCCATATTCTTTGCAGGAGAACAGTTCAGTCTCAGGAAACTCATGGCAGCCCTGCTGATCTTTGCAGGAGTGTATCTTGTCAATGTAAAAAAAGCGTCACCGGTACAGGGTGCTTAGACGATGATCAGACACTTATCCTGTTGAATGGAGAAATTTTCAGCGGCTGCGTCTGGCCAGATGGCCGTACAACCATTTAGCAATTTAGCCATGCTACTGCTCAGCCCCCTCACTCTTCGGATAGTCAAAAAACCAGAATTCTTTTTTCGCGTCTTTAAAATCTTTCCAATGTTTGATGTCCGCTTTTACGGCAAAAATGGCGCAGGTGGGCATATCATCGATGCGTGCCTCTGTGAGCAGATTGGCAAAAGCCGTGATGCCCGGGTTATGTGAGAATACCGCCACCGTTTTATCCCTGTCGTCCAGTTTGCCGATCACTTCGAAGAAGGTGCCGGGCATGGCATGGTACAGCTCTCGGTGCTGCGCAATAGCGTCTTTCTTTGTGCGGTACTCTTTTGCAAAATATTGCGCCGTGGTAAACGCCCGGTTGGCGGGACTGGAAACAAACGCATCTATCTCCACGTTCTTTTTATGTATCCGTTCAGCCATTGCCGGTGCATCGCGATGGCCTCGATCGTTCAGCGGGCGGTCAAAATCATCCTGCCCCGGTATGGCCCAGCTGCTTTTTGCGTGACGTATGATCAGAAGTTTTTTCATGCCGGTAAATAGGTATTTGCTAAGGTACAATCATCATACCAAAACAACAGCCGGGTTGCACCGCCGGTGATTTTTGAGGAATCGTTTTTTATCGTCCGGACCATTCGATCACCGCGGCGCAGCTCATCCATCCCATTACCGCCACCACGGCCCAGCCGGCCACCTGCATCCATAGCGGGTGCCGGTAGCCGTTCATCAGTTTGGGTTTTGTACAGGCCACCAGCAATACCGCTAACGCAAGAGGAAGAATAAAGCCGTTTACCAGTCCGGCGAGTAATAACAACTGTCTTGGTTTTCCGATAGCCACGAATATGCCGGTGGAGAGAACGATAAAGATGGAAATACACAGACGCTCGTGTTTGGCAATAAAGGGATGCAGTGTTTTCAGAAACGAGACGGAAGTGTATGCTGCGCCGATCACGGACGAAATGGCGGCGCTCCATAATACGATACCGAATATGCGAAAACCGAATTCGCCCGCCGCAAACAGGAACACACTGGCCGGGGGATTATCGCGATCCAGTACGGCGCCATGTGATAAGGCACCCAGCACGGCAAGAAACAGGATAAAACGCATGGCACCCGAAATGGCGATGCCGTTGACGGCGCTTCTGTTTACTTCGGCGATATGATCCCGGCCTTTGATACCCGCATCGAGCAAACGGTGTGCGCCCGAGAAGGTGATGTACCCGCCAACCGTGCCGCCAACAATGGTAACGATTGCCTGCGAGCTGATGGTTTGGGGAATAAAACTGTGCTGTATCGCTTCCCATACCGGTGGATGCGAACTGATGGCGATGATCAGTGTGAGCAGTATTTTGACACTGCCTACGATCCTCGTAAAATTGTCGAGCATCTTTCCCATTTCCCTAATCCAGAACAAAGCGAGTGCTGCAATGCCGCTGATGATGGCACCTGTCTGGAAAGAAAGACCGGTGATCACATTCACACCAAGCCCGCATCCTGCAATATTGCCGATGTTAAAGGCAAAGCCGCCAAGCACCACCAGCACGGCAATCAGGTAGCCAAGACCCGGCAGCAACCTGTTGGAAATATCCTGCGCACGCATTTCGCTGATGGTAAGTATCCGCCAGGTGTTTACCTGCGCGCCGATATCGAGCAGGAACGATACAAGTATCACAAACCCGAAACTGGCCATCAGTTGCTGCGTAAATACGGTGGTCTGTGTCAGAAAGCCAGGCCCGATGGATGAGTTCGCCATCAGGAAAGCAGCGCCCAGTCCTACGCCGCTGAACAAAGGCAGTTTATTTTTTTGCGATGTCAATATGATGCTGTTGTAATGTGTGAAAAATGGATTTTGCGAAAGCTGCGGCATGGGCTCCGTCGCCATGGATACAGACGGTATCGGCAACAATGGGAACGGTTGTATTGTTTACGGTGGTTACCGAATGCTGCTGCACCATTTGCAACACCTGCTGCAACACCTGCTCCGTGGTGGTGATCAGTGCGCCGGGCTGTGATCTTGGCGTAAGACTTCCGTCATCCTGGTAACTGCGGTCTGCGAACACTTCGCTGGCGGTGCTCAATCCCAGCTGCGCGGCTTCGCTTATGGAGCAGCTGCCGCTCAGACCGAATAATACCAGGCTGGCATCTGCCTCTTTCACTGCCTTTGCAATACAATGCGCAAGCGCTGCATTTTTTGCAGACATATTGTACATGGCCCCATGCGGTTTTACATGGCTGAGTGTTGCGCCCAGCTGCCGGGCAATTTGCTGAAGACGGAATACCTGTTCGGATACCATATCATACACTTCCTGCAAAGGCAGCTGCATTTCCGTGCGACCGAAATTGGCTTTGTCGGCAAACCCCGGATGTGCGCCAATGGCAACCTGGTATTGGATGGCGAGCTCGCAGGTATGCAGCATTGTCTCATTGTCGCCCGCATGAAACCCGCAGGCAATATTGGCGCTGCTGATATAGGGCATCAGCAGTGCATCGTTGCCGATGCCTTCTCCCATATCGCAATTGATATCGATGGTTTGCCGGTTCATTGCTGCAGCCAGTCTGTTAGCCGTAAGGTACAGGCATTTTGCAGCAGCCGCAAATCGGTTTGCTGGCGGATGAATAATTTTTCCGCGGTGGCCAGGTCTGTTTTGGAAAACCGGATCTCGCTGCCGGGCACCGTTTGCGACAGGGAAGAAATATCCGCACCGATCACATGTCCGATACGCGGGTAGCCGCCTGTGGTCTGGTGATCGGCCATCAGCACCATCAGCTGTCCATCGGGTAACAGCTGTATCGTACCTCTTGTTACGGCGGTGGATATGATCTGCTGGTGATTGCTGTAGCCGAGCGAAACACCTTCCAGCCGGTATCCCATGCGGTCGCTTTTCCGGCCCAGCAGAAAGGGTTCGTTATGGAGGTATTCTTTGGATGCCTCGTCAAGCAAATGGTATTCGGCCCCGGGAATAAAACGGATGGCCCGCCCGTTATACAGGTGCTGTACATCCGCGCGCCAGGCGGGTTGTGCCGTATATTTTTCCGCTTGCTTAAAAGCGTATTTATAGCGGATGGTATCGTTCTTATGCAAAGCCCTTCCCGCAAAACCGCCAGCCTGCACTTTCAGGTGCGTGCTGCAGCTGTTGAGCCATTCATCGGCAACGATGCCGCCTTTCACCGACAGGTATGCCCGCGAACCTTTGCGGTGCGCCGTAAAATGCAGCCTGTCGTTTTTTCGTACCAGCAGGAGTTTATTTGTGTCGCATGCCATGCCGTTAAACGCCGCGTTGAAATCTGCGCCGGCAACGGCAACCAGTGCGGGTTCTTCGAACAGCAGTTCTGCTGCGGGAAAATGCATTTCGATCACCGGCTCGTTCCATTCGTTGCCCGCCAGCATATTGGCCACGCGCATGGCTACGGCATCCATGGCACCGCCGGGATTGATGCCCCAGTGCTGGTGCCCGTAACGGCCATGGTCCTGCACGGTATCCAGCAGGCCCTGCTTAATGATGCGTATGCCCATGCGATTTCATTTGTTTGAATTCGGTAAGACTGACAGGATGGAAACGCACTTCATCACCCGGCTGCAGGTAACAGGGTTGCGGCCGTCGTACATCGAACAGGCGAAGCGGTGTTTGCCCGATGATCTGCCAGCCGCCGGGCGAATCAAAAGGGTAGATACCTGTCTGCGTTCCGGCAATACCCACACTGCCCATGGGTACATTTGTTCTTGGCGATGACCTCCTGGGTGCCGCAATACGCGCATCAACCGTTCCCATATAGGGGAAACCGGGAAGAAAACCTACCAGGTAAACACGGTAAGGAACGGAATGATGTATCTGCGCCACCTCTTCAACCGTTAACCCACGCTCTTCGGCCAGCAGGGCTATATCCCAGCCGAGCGAAACATCGTAACAAACAGGTACGCTGATCTGGCGTTTGTTGATACTGATCGCATCGGTGTGTTTGATAACAGTATGCAGCCAGTTGCTAAGCTGATCGTATACCGTAGCGTCTTCAGCCTCCGGAAAAGCTGCAAGATCGTAAACGAGGGTTACCGTATGATACGAAGGGATAATATCCATGATGCCCTGTTTGTTCAGCATGCGTAAATGACTGAACAAAGCAATTACCCTGTCGTTAACGGCTGTGTCTATCCTGTCGCCCAGCTCGATGGTCAGGGCGTGATCGCCGCAGGGATAGATATGATAGGATGACTGCATACGGAGGTACAATTTACGAAGTACGGACAGGACTGAAAGACATATTGTTTCCATTCATACTTCCCGCATGGTACTTGCTGCGTAATTTCCTATCTTTCTTTTTCAATCTACTACCGCTTATGAGACATCTACTTGTGCTGCTGGCAGTCTTTGCCGGCTTGTCGGCCATTGGGCAAATTACGCCGCAGTGGCTGCGTTACCCGGCTATTTCTCCCGATGGCAAAACGATTGTATTTACCTACAAGGGAGACCTGTACCGTGTACCCGCCACCGGCGGCACCGCTGTAGCGCTTACCGTTCACGAAGCGCACGATTTTATGCCTGTATGGAGTCATGATGGTAAATCGATCGCGTTTGCAAGCGACAGGTACGGAAACTTTGATGTATTCATTATTCCCGCTGAGGGAGGCGAAGCCAGGCGTATCACGTATCATTCTTCACCGGAGTTGCCGTATACCTTTTCCGGCGATGACAGGAGCGTGGTATTCGGTTCGGTAAGAATGGATCTTGCAGCCAACCGCACGTTTCCCACGGGTTCGCAACCCGAACTGTACAGCGTACCGGTGAACGGTGGCCGCGTAGCGCAATTGCTGAGCACACCTGCGGAAGAAGTCAAATTCAGCAGTGACGGGCAGTATATGCTGTACCAGGACAAGAAAGGCGGAGAGAACCAGTGGCGCAAACACCATACGTCTGCCATAGCGCGTGATATCTGGCTGTACGATACCAAGGCAGGAACACATAAAAAAATCACCGGCTTTGCAGGCGAAGACAGGTCGCCGGTATTTGCCGATAACGATAGGGCATTTTATTACCTCAGCGAAGAAAGCGGTTCATTCAATGTACATAAAATGGGCCTGGACGGGGCAAAATCACAGCAGCTCACTTCGTTCAAAAAACATCCGGTGCGTTTCCTGAGTCAGTCGAACGACGGGGTTCTTTGTTTCGGCTATGATGGCGAGCTGTATACGATGAAAGGAACGGGCAAACCACAGAAACTGGCCGTCACCATTGCCGCCGATGCCAAGAGCAACAATGAGCGGGTGCTGGCGGTGAGCGGCGGCGCAAGGGATATGTCCGTTTCTCCCAACGGCAAAGAAGTGGCTTTTGTTTTCAGAGGAGAAGTATTTGTCACCGGCGTGGAAGGGGGCGTTACCAAACGCATCACCAATACACCCGAACAGGAAAGACTGGTAAGTTTTTCTCCCGACGGAATAGCATTGCTGTATGCTTCCGAACGCGGTAACAGCTGGAAGATATTCGAGACAAAAAAACAGCGGGAGGAAGAACCCTATTTCTATGCATCAACGGTGCTGAAGGAAACGCCGGTGATCGTAAACAACAACGAAAATTACCAGCCCGTTTATTCCCCAGATGGAAAAGAGATCGCTTTTATCGAGAACCGCACCACCCTTAAGATATACAATATCGCCAGCAAACAGTCGCGTGTATTGCTGACAGATAAGGAGCTGTTCTCCATGGGCGATAACGACCAGTATTTTCAATGGAGCCCCGACAGCAGGTGGATCTTGTTCGATTATGCCGTACCCGGCATTGCACCGGGCGAAGTGGGCATTATTGCCGCCGATGGCAAAGGCAAAGTGTCCAACCTGACGGAAAGCGGGTTTAACGATGGCCGCGCCAAATGGATCATGGGCGGTAAAGCGATGCTCTGGTTCAGTAACCGCGACGGACTGAAAAGCGTGGCACAGAGCGGCGGCGCGCAGAGCGATGTGTATGCCATGTTTTTTACGCAGGAGGCATTTGACAGGTTTAAACTGAGCAAGGAAGATGCGGCGCTGCAGAAAGAGATGGAAGACAGCAAAGCCAAAGCGGATTCCGTTAAGAAAAAAGAAATCAAAAAAGATACGGTGCTGATCGATTGGGATGGGCTTACCCAGCGTAAAGCCAAGCTTACCATTCATTCTTCTTCGCTAAGCGATGCGCTGGTGAGTAAAGACGGGGAAACGCTTTACTATCTCGCGCGGTTTGAAAAAGGCGCCAATCTCTGGACCACCAATCTGCGTACAAAAGAAACCAGGATGCTGGTACAGCTCAACGCAGGCGGTGGCAGCATGGCATGGGATAAGGAACAGAAAACTATTTTCCTGGCAACAGACGGAGGTATTTCAAAGATAGATCCCGTAAGCGGCAAACGCGATGCCATCAGTATAAACGGCGAAATGAACCTGAATACGGATGCGGAGCGCCGCTTTATGTTTGAGCATGTATGGAGAAGAACAAAAGAAACTTTTTATACCGCCAGTTTTCATGGTGTGGACTGGGACAGCTACAAACCCGATTACGAAAAATACCTGCCGCATATCAGCAATAACTATGAGTTTTCCGAGATGCTGAGCGAGTTACTGGGCGAGCTGAATGTGAGCCATAGCGGCGCCAGTTATGGTGGTGGTTCTGCAACAGGCGATGCAACGGCATCGTTCGGGGCATTCTATGATTACACGTTTACAGGCAATGGCATGAAAATCGTGGAAGTGATCAGGGAGGGTCCGCTGGATAAGGCCGGGCTCAACATCAAACCCGGTATGCTCATTACGGCTATCGACGGGGAGAACCTGACCGCCGACAGGGATTTTGCGCAATACCTGAACCGAAAAGCGGGGAGGAATACGCTGGTGACTGTTTCGGAGAATGGTGTTACAAGAGAAATCATTGTAAAACCCATTACGACAGGAGAAGAAAACACACTGCTGTACAAACGGTTTGTGCGCCGCAACCAGGAAGAAGTGGACCGCCTCAGTAACGGGCAGCTGGGCTATGTACACATACCGGGTATGAACGACGGCGCCTATCGCACCACCTATGAAGAAATGATGGGCAAGTATGCAAACAGGAAAGGAATGGTGGTGGATACAAGGTTTAACGGCGGCGGAGACCTGGTGGCTGATCTTGCCATGTTTTTAAGCGGGAAAAAATTCATGGACTATACCACCGACACACGCAGCAACGGCTACGAGCCCAATTTCCGCTGGGTGAAACCCAGCATATCCATCGCCAACGAAGCCAATTACAGCGACGGGCATTGTTATGCCTACACCTACCAGGAACTGAAACTGGGTAAACTGGTCGGCATGCCCGTACCGGGCACCTGTACATTTGCAGGGTGGGAAAGCCTGCAGGATAATACCATCCGCTGGGGCGTGCCGCCGCTGGGTGTGAAGATGATGAACAACCGGTACCTCGAGAACCACCAGACCGTTCCCGATATACAGCTGATGAATGAATATGATTTAGTGATCAAAGGAAAAGACCAGCAGCTGGAAGCGGCGGTAAGGGAATTGCTGAAAGAGATCAAATAGCCTGACCTGCGATATCTGCGAATCTGCGGCTATATCCGGGCCGGGGGTTCGCAGTTTTTTTGGCTGCGAAACTTTTATCGCCACAGATTACACCGATTTTCACAGAAATAACCTGCAAATCCATCTGTGAAAATCTGTGTAATCTGTGGCAACTTTCCTACAGATCTGTGCATGTGCACAAATTAATTACCAGTCCTGCTTTTTTCTTTTACCCCTGCCCCCTACATTCGCAATCCTTATTTTGTAAGCAAGCATCCTATGACCACATTCGCACCCGTTATTGCGCCGCAACTGAACCTGAGAACAGCACAGGTGGAAGCCGTATTGAGTTTATTCGAAGAAGGCGCAACGATCCCGTTCATCGCGCGTTACCGTAAAGACAAAACAGGGGGTCTTGACGAAGTTCAGATACAGCAGGTACAGGATCTTTCCAAACAGTTGAAGGAATTCACCGAACGGAAAGCGTTTATTGTAAAAACAATTACCGAGCAGGGTAAAATGACAGAAGCGCTGCAGGCAGAACTTGATAAAGCGTTTACCATAACCACCCTCGAGGATATTTATCTTCCCTACAAACCCAAACGCCGCACCAAAGCACAGGTTGCGCGTGAGAACGGGCTTGATCCGCTTGCGGCGATGATGCTGGCCCAGCAGGAGGCGGATATTATGTCTGAAGCCGCCGGATTTATTACAGAGAATGTAAAAACCGCGGAGGAAGCTTTGCAGGGCGCACGCGATATTGTTGCCGAAATGGTCAATGAAGACGCGCAGCTTCGTGCAAAACTCAGGAAGCTGTTTGAAAACAGCGCGGTGCTGCAAAGCAAAGTGCTGAGCGATAAGGAGGCGGAAGGCATCAAATACAAGGACTATTTTGATTTTTCGGAGCCCATTCATAAAATACCATCGCACAGAACACTTGCCATACTGCGCGGTTTTATGGAGGGATTTCTTCGTATTTCCATTTTGCCTGTTGAAGAGGATGCGGTGTTTATACTGGAAGAGCCCTATATCAAAGGCATCAATGCCTGGAGCGACCAGTTACGGAAAGCCATAAAGGATGCGTACCGCCGCTTGCTGCAGCCCAGTCTTGAATCGGAGTTCCGCGCAGCGTTAAAACAGAAGGCCGATGAGGAAGCGATCAATGTGTTTGCAGAGAACCTGCGCCAGCTGCTGCTGAGCGCGCCACTGGGCAGTAAAAAAATACTGGCCATCGATCCCGGTTACCGTACGGGCTGCAAAGTGGTTTGCCTCGACGAAAAAGGCGAGCTGCAGCATGCCGGGCTCATTTTTGTGCATGAACCCAACCGCGTGTACGAGAGTGAACATACCATTAAAGAACTGGTGAAGCGCTTCGGTATACAGGTATTTGCGATAGGCGATGGAACCGCGGGCAGGGAAACAGAACAGTTCATCAAAAAAATGAACCTGGGTTTGCCGGTGTTTATGGTGAATGAAGATGGCGCCTCCGTTTATTCCGCATCGGAAACGGCGCGCGAAGAATTTCCCGACGAAGATGTTACGGTTCGGGGTTCTGTAAGCATCGGCCGCAGGCTGATGGATCCGCTTGCGGAGCTGGTGAAGATAGACCCCAAGAGTATCGGCGTGGGTCAGTACCAGCACGACGTGAACCAGTTCCGTTTAAAAGAAAGACTCGACCAAACGGTGGTAAGCTGCGTAAACAGCGTTGGGGTAAACCTCAATACGGCCAGTAAACACCTGTTATCGTATGTGAGCGGTATCGGCGGAACCATTGCCGACAATATTGTTAAATACCGGAATGAGATAGGCCGGTTTACAGACAGGAAACAGTTGCTGAAAGTGACACGGCTTGGCGATAAGGCTTTTGAGCAGTGCGCAGGCTTTCTTCGGATCAAAGAAGGAAACAACCCGCTTGATGCAAGCGCGGTTCATCCGGAAGCCTACCCGGTGGTGGAAAAAATGGCGGGCGATCTTGGCGTTGAACTGGCTTCGCTGATCGGGAACGATACGCTGATCAGGCAGATCAAACCGGCGGCCTATGCATCGGAGCAATTCGGGGAACTGACATTAAAGGATATCCTAGCCGAACTGAGCAAACCCGGTCTTGATCCGAGAAGCGAACTGGAACAGTTTGAATTTGCCAATATCTATAAAATCGAAGATGTAAAACCCGGCGATATCGTACCGGGTATGGTAACCAACCTAACCCGATTCGGCGCATTTGTTGATATCGGTGTAAAGCAGGATGGACTGGTACATGTAAGCGAGGTGGCGAACCGTTATATCAGCGACCCTTCCGAGGCCCTGAAACTGGGTCAGAAAGTGATGGTAAAAGTGCTGGAAGTGGATATTCCGCGTAAGCGCATCGCTTTATCCATCAAACAGACACAGGATGCCGCGGCGACAAAATCTTCGGGCAACCAGAAAAAACACCCGGGCAATAAACCTGCTGCAAAAGAAACCGATCTCAGTTCACTCAGTGTATCCGATGCGCTGAGCGCCTTGAAGAAGAAATTCGGGAGATGATACCACAGACAAGTAGGGTTGTTTATATGCGGTGACACCGGGATCCGGGGCAGGGGTTGTTGCGGGTAAGGATCACAGGGTAAGTATGCCTATACACTAACCGAATGCGGGGGTGCAGACCGTTATGACAGGTTATACCTTTTCTCCAGTTCGCCGCAGATGCGTTTGAGGGACTGCCCGATGGGCTGGTATTGAAAATTGACGAAATAGCGCTGCAGTTTGCGGTTATCGATCACTATTTTGGCGGCAGCGGTGCGCGCGGTTTCCCGGGTCAGCAGGGGATCATGACCCGTGAACCAGGATTTAACGGCTTCCCATCGCCATACCAGGGCGGCGATGAAGGGCGTTACTTTTTTATGCGGCGGTTTTTTATGAAAGATATCAGCTATCCTGTCGAAGAGTTCGGCGTAAGACATATTCACGCCGCAAAGGATAAAGCGTTCGGAGATGATGTTTTTGGTGCGCATCAGTAATACCATGGCATTTACTGCGTCCAGCACATCCACAAAGCCACCCCTTCCTTCTGTATACCAGGGAAATTCTTTGTAAACATTCCGGAAGATACCGGTGGAACTGCTGTGCCAGTCGCCCGAACCCAGTATGATCACGGGGTTAACGATCACGGTGTCCAGCCCTTCGCCGATGCCGCGGTATATTTCCAGTTCGGCCAAATGCTTGGAGCGGCCGTACTCGCTGTTGCTGGTCTCCTGCGACCACATCATCGCTTCGTTGATCGGTTTGTCTTCGCGTATCCTGCCCATGGCGGCGATGGAGCTTACATGCAGCAGGCGTTTTACATCAACCGATAAACAGGCATTCACCACATTGGCCGTGCCTTCTACGTTGATCTTGTACATCTCTTTTTTCCTGCGCGGGTTAAAACTCACCATGGCGGCGCAATGGTAAACCTGTTCCACGCCCATCATGGCGTTTTCGAGCTGTACCACATCGAGTATATCGCCCCTGATCCATTCCACTTTATCGGATCCGTCAAATACAGGAATGGCGGAACGGTACAATGCCCTTACCTGCTCTCCATCCTTCACCAGTCGTTTGACCAGATGGGAACCCAGTAAGCCGGTTGCGCCTGTAACCAATACCATAATCCGATGATTAGGGGACGAAGATACGGTCTAGATATTTTCAAAGATTAGGTATTAATACGTAGTATTTACCCGCATTTATCGCATTTGCCGCTGATCACCACATCGGTTTGCGAAGCCAGGAAACCCTGGGGCAATGCAATGGCCGGAACGGTTACATGATCCAGGCAATAGGTGGTGCCGCAGCCGTCGCACATAAAATGTACATGGTCATCGTGGTGGTGGCCCTCGCTGCATTCGTCCTTGCACAAAGCGTAGCGGACGGAATTATCCGAGGTGGGGATGGTATGGATAATGCCTTTTTCAACAAAGGTCTGCAGCGTGCGGTAGATGGTTACGCGGTCAAACTCGGTGCCGCTGTGGTGTTCAATATCCGCATGCGCCAGCGCGCCGTCGGAGCGCATAAACAACTCGAGTATTTTCTTGCGGCTGTCGGTTACGCTCAGCTGGTTACGTTTCAATAAATCTGTTACGCCGTATAGCATACGATCTTCTTATTTCTTTTCGCTGACGATGTTCACATGGTCGGATTTTTCCGCCAGCAGTTTGGCAATATCTTTTTTCAGTCTGTCGAGCTCGGTCTGCTTTAAACCATCGTATACCTGTCCGCGCACTTTACCGTCGCGGTCAACCAGTGCAAAGAACTGGGTATGGATGAACTGGTCTTCTATTTTCTGCAAATCGTTCTTCGGGTCGTCGAGCAGGTAGGCATTGCGGGCAATCGAATAGAGACTGTCTTTCCGCCCCGTCAGCAGCACCCATTTGTGCGTATCGATCTTCAGGGAATCGGCGTATACCTTTAAACGCGCCGCAGAGTCCCTCTCCGGATCGCAGGTATGCGCCACCACCATGAAATCGGGTTCGTTTCGGTAGGCTTCGTATACCGTTTTCATGTTCGAGTTCATTTTCGGGCAGATGCCTTTGCAGGTGGTAAAGAAAAACTCCACCACGCTTACCTTGCCCAGCATATCCTTTTCGGTAAAGGGCAGCCCGTCCTGCGTGGTAAACCGGAACGGTTTTACATAACTGATCACGGGCAGTTTGGCTTTCCAGAAATCGTTGCCGCGGAACAGGAAAAAATAGAATCCCAGTACCAATACGATGAAAAACAGCAGATAACCCAGCATTTTCTTGTTCATTTCCACAGATTAGGCCACAAAGTTACAGCCCGGAGAGAGAAGAACCTGAAAGCACAATTAAATTTTGCAACAATGTTGCATTAGTGTAGTTTTGCCGCCCATGCGTACACCTACAAAGATCAACTGGGATGCTTTGGGCATCAGCACTTCCCTGGCCTGCGCCATTCACTGCGCGCTGCTGCCATTATTTCTGACCAGTTTGCCGGTTTTCGGGGTAAACATCATCGAGAACACCGGTTTTGAATTCCTGATGGCGCTGATTGCGCTGGGTGTTGGCGTGTATTCGCTGTATCATGGAAAAAGGAAGCACCACCACCGGTGGCTGCCGATCCTTGTTTTTACCGCCGGAATTCTTTTGCTGATGGCCCGTATCATCTGGCACGAGTGGAACCTGGCACTGTTGTTACCGGCAGTTGGCGCCATCATCACCGCCCACTACCTCAACTACCGCCTCTGCCGCGGCCACAACCACGCCCACGCAGACGACTGCGATCACTGACGAATATCGAACAGATGAACAGATGAACAGATGAACAGATGAACAAGGAACAGATGACCGGAAAATAACACTTTTTCCTATCGACATTCATTATTCCCTGTTCATCTGTTCATCTGTTCCCTACCCTTTCGCCTCACTCATCACCTGTTGTATCACTTTATCGAGCTGCTTGGCGGCTTTTTCGAGCATCGCGGTCACTTCCTGGGCCTGTACTTCGGTGGCGAACCCCTGTTTGGTAAGGGCCACCAGCCCGAGGATATTGGAAAGCGGCGCCCGTATTTCGTGCGACTGTATCCAGGCTATCTTTCGGAGGGTTTCATTCTGGGCTTCTATTTTTTTGGTGTAGGTATACTGCCCGGTGATATCACGTGAGATGCAGTTGACCCCTGAAACGGTTCCGTTCTCGTCTGTTATGGGATTGAAACTGACCTCCTGGTAGATATCGCGCCGGCCGATTTTATCATGCCAGGTCACTTTAAAGGACTCCCCCTTCAATGCGCGCTGGTAATGCTCATTCCATATCCGGAAAGAATTCTTTGTAAAATGACTGCTCTGGATACGCGTGATCCTGTTACCGGTCAGTTCTTCCATAAGTCGGTAAAAAGGTTCGTTGGCTATGATAATATTGTAATCGTGATCGAGCGACCAGATCGTATCCTGTGTATTGTTGATGATGGCGCGGAGATTCCGTTCATCCTGCGCCTGTTTTTCGAGCATTTTTTTCTGTTCGGTGATATCCATGAAATAGATGGCCACGCCTTCCGTAGTGGGATAGGCCCTGATGGATACCCAGAGATCCAACGGCTCGTAGTAATCTTCAAAATGACTGCTTACCCGGTCATTCATCACATGGTGGTACTCGATATAAGACCTGCTGCCGACGGCGGCCGAAAAATAATCCCAAAGACCTTTTCCCAGCAGGTCTTTGCGTTCGCAGTGCAGCACCTGTTCTGCGGCATGGTTCATATAGATCATTTCCCAATGCTTGTTAACGGCGAAGAAACCATCAGTGATGCTTTCCAGGATATTGGCGATGTCGGCGCTTTTTTCCTGCAATGCTTTTTCCGCCGTTAATTTTTTGTCGATATCGATTGCCAGCACCATTCTTGCACGCCGGTTTTCAAACAGGGTGCCATGCGCGTATATATGCGCCCAGAACACTTCTCCGTTTTTGCGTTTGTGTTTCCATGCGCCAAAATCGTAATAGGGTGTGGTCTCGATATCATCAAACACCTCAAGAAAGGCAGGCAGCTCTTCTGCCGGCCTGATATCGGTTGCTTTGAGCGACAGGAATTCTTCCCGCGTATAGCCGTACTGATCCAATGCGGCGCGGTTAACCTCCAGGAATTCGTAGGTCTCAAGGTCGTAGATATACTTGGGTGCCGGACTGTCTTCAAACAGCTGCCGGTACGTGATAAAGCCCTGGCGCTCTTTCTTAGAAGTTGACGAGACGGACATGCGACGGTTTTTAGGACCTTTTAAAGTTACGGATTGTAAAAGGGGATGTCAATGGGGCGGGAGGAAAATACCTAATATTGATTAGCGATATCAAATACCGAAATCCGGCTCCCCCCTGAAACCCCCGCCAGTATTCAGCCGCAGCCCCCCCTTTTCCGATCTACATCGCTATTCCTTGTTCATCTGTTCAAATATTTCCTACGCAACCGTATAGCTCATTCCCCCGTCTTTCTCATCTTTCAGCTGCACGCCCAGCGCGGACAGCTCGTTGCGGATCTTATCGCTGGTAACAAAATCTTTCCTGCTTTTGGCGTCTTTTCGGATATCGATCAGCAGCTGCAGCACACCGTCCAGTTTGCCGTTATTGTCTGCGCGTTCGTTCTTCAGTCCGAAAATATCTTCCACGAACAGTTTCATCTGCTGCTGCAGCTGTGCGGCAATATCCTTGCGCAGCGCCGCTGCGGGCAGGTGTTTGTCTTTGATGGCATTGATCACAGACACCAGCTCGAACATATTGGCCACAACCTTGGCCGTGTTGATATCATCGTTCATGAACTCGGTGAATTCATTCAGGAGTTTGTCAACTTTACCGTTCAGTTCCGGATCGGTTGCAGCGGCATCGTCGTTACCAAGCCCCTGTTGCTGGGCCAGCCAGTCATGTGCTTCGAGCAGGCGTTTCAATGCTTTTTCGGAGCCCTGTAAAGCTTCGTTGCTGAAATCGAGTGTGCCGCGGTAATGGCTCTGCAGGATAAAGAAACGGATCGTCATCGGGGCATATGCCTGGGTAAGCAGGGGATGTTCGCCGCTGAACAGTTCGGTCAGTTTGATAACGTTGTTGTAGCTCTTACCCATCTTCTTACCGTTGATGGTGATCATGTTATTGTGCATCCAGTAGCGCGCCATCATTTTGTGGTTGCATACGGCGCTCTGGGCGATCTCGCATTCATGATGCGGGAACTGGAGGTCCATTCCGCCGCCATGGATATCGAATTCGTCGCCTAGGTATTTACGGCTCATGGCCGAGCATTCGATATGCCATCCGGGAAAACCCTCGCCCCAGGGACTTTGCCAGCGCATGATATGTTCTGGCGGCGCGTTTTTCCAGAGGGCGAAATCGCTTTTGTTGCGTTTCTCATCCTGGTTATCGAGTTCCCTCGTGCTTTCTATCTGGTCTTCGAGTATGCGCCCGCTGAGGATGCCATAGGGCTGACCCTCCCTGGAGAAATCGGTGTTGTATTTTTCCACGTCAAAATACACGGAGCCGTTTGTTTCGTAGGCGTATCCGTCGGCAATGATCTTTTTGATCATTTCGATCTGCTCGGTGATATGTCCGGTTGCCGTGGGTTCGATGGCGGGCGGCAGGTTATTGAGTCGTTCCATTGCCCAGTGGTACAGCCTGGTGTATTTCTGCACCAGCTCCATCGGTTCGAGTTTTTCAAGAACGGCTTTCTTACTGATCTTGTCTTCCGCTTCGCGGCCTTCTTCTTCAAAATGGCCGGCGTCGGTGAGGTTGCGTACATACCTCACCTTGTACCCGAGGTGCATCAGGTACCTGTACAATACATCGAAGGTTATATACGGACGGGCATGCCCGAGATGGCTCTCGCCGCTTACGGTTGGTCCGCACACATACATACCCACATAGGGCGGGTTGATGGGTGTGAACACTTCTTTCTGGCGCTTGAGGGAATTGTATACTTTGAGTGACATTGTTTGAATTTGAGACGTTAGGAGATCAATACAGGAACTTTTCCGGTAACGGAAGCATCAGCAGCAACAACAACAGGCGTATGCGTGAATCTGTCTCATAGTGTAACGAAGGTATTATTTTTTAACCAGAATGTCGGACACCAGCATCAGGTGATCGCTCAGGTTCTCATCGATCATATCGAACTGTTTTATTTCGAACCTGCGCGAGGCGAGGATATAATCAATGCGAAGTGTGGGTGCAAGGGAAATAAAGCTTCTGCCGATCGCAAAACCCTTTTGCAGAAAAGCATCCTGCTGCCCGCCTTTGATATGGAAATAGGCGAATGAATTGGGCACATCGTTAAAATCGCCGCAGATGATGGCGGGATAAGGACTTTTATCCATTTCCTCCCTTACCATGGTGGCCTGGGTGCCGCGGCGTACAAAGGCAAGTCGCATTTTTCGCGCAAGGCTCCTGGATGCGGCCAGGTTGCCGTCTTCCTGTTCGCGTATCTTCTCCAGGTCGCTGTAGTCCTCGGGTTTGAATTTGAACGACTGCAGGTGCGTGGTAAACACGCGCATGGTATCGGGGCCTTTTACCAGGTCAACATAAATCAGACTCTCGGCAACTGGGTATTTGATCCTTCCCGAATCGATAACGGGGTATTTGGAGAAAATAATACAGCCCGAAAGATAACGGCCGCTGTCGCGCTGGTAATCGCGTGAAAAATAATGATAGGGATACAGCCTACGGAACAGGGAGATATTGTCTGCGGACGCAGCCGTATTGAACTCCTGCATGCAGATAACATCGGGCTCGTATTTCAGTATGCTGGCGGCGAGTTCGTTGGGGGCAAGCTTCCGGGCTTCCCGGCTGTTTGAGAGGCCGTTGAAGCTCTGTACGTTCCAGTCAACAATACGCAGGGCGTTCTGCGGTTTGCGTTTGGTAAAGCCCGCACCGGGATGCCAGGCAAAAACCACGGCCAGCTGCTGCCAGCCGATGGCCAGGGTAAGCAGGGAAAGCAATGCCCATCTGGGTTTTACAATCAGCCAGAAGATCAGGAAAAATACCAGGCCCAGGATCAGGTAAGGAACGGCGAGTCCTGCAAAACCGGTGATCCACCATTTGTTGGGGTTTACATAAGGTGTCAGGCAGGCCAGCAGAAAAACAAGGCTTACCAGCATATTCACACCAACGGTTATCGCTTTCAGTGCGCGGCGAAAGAAATTCCTGGCCATACCTAAAATTAGTTAAAACCGGCGATAGAAGAAAAGGACAGGGGAACAGAAGAACAGATGAACAAGGAATAACGAATGTAGATCGGAAAGGAGGAGGAGGGAATATTGAACAGCGGAACAAGGAATAGCGAATGTTGATCGGAAATAGGAATAAGTAGCGATCAAGACTTCATCTGTCAGCCTGGCTGCTTTCCGGAACACTGAAACCCCTCCAATCCAACTCACGCCAACTCACGTTTTGTGTTTCACGCTCACCCCTCACAAATCCTCCCGGCTGGCCCTTTCGAGGAATGCTTTTTCCTCGTCTGTAAGCTGGTCGTAGCCGTGGCGGTGGATTTTTTCGAGTATGGTGTCCAGCCGCTGCTGGGTGATGTTGGCGGTTTTTTCAAAAGGCTTGCGGTCGGCCCGGTAATAAAGCCGGTTCTTTTGTCCGCCGCTTTTTTTCTCGGGATTGAAGAGATCGTTGAGCCAGTCTGTCAACCGGTTCATCCACAGGCTCCAGTCCCTGCCTTTGCGCAGCTGCCTGGCAAAAAGAAAACCTGTTGCCGCCGCACCGGTATGCGAGGCCGCGATGGCTATATTGCCTTTACCCATCGTGGAGAAATCGATGAGCACGTACACCACGGTAATCACCCAAAGCGGTATGCCTCCGTTGATCATCGGGAAAAAGCGGTAATCGGGTGCGATCACCGTAATGGCGATGGCGATGGCCATTACTGCGGCGCCTGCGCCCATCACGCTATCGGCGCTGTTACTGCCGGGTACCAGGTTGGCAGTGAGCAAAAATACCAGGGCCCCTGCAACGGCGCCGTAGAGGTATACGGGGATCAGTTTGTTGTTGCCGATCATATCCTGCAAAAGATAGCCGAAGAACCAGAGCCATACCATGCTGCTTACCAGGTGCCAGAAGCCAAAATGGGTAAACAGGTGGGTGAGCAGGGTCCAGGGTCTGGCTGCAAATGCTTCTGCGGAAGCAGGCAGTACGAGCCAGTTGAGCACCTGGCGGTGGAACTGCTCCATGGGAATATCGGAGAGCTGGTAAATAACGCTGACCATGTGAATGATGACAAACATGATCATATTGGCCGCAAACAACAATACAAGACCGTTGTTCGGCTGCCCGAGCAGGGTTTTCTTTTTTCTGGGAGAAGCAGATGTTACCATCGGTAAAAACATTGAGTGCCTAATACATGGTTTTGCGGTTTGTTCTGTTCCAGGTGATCACGATGAGCAAACCTACCACCGCGCCGCCGATATGCGCCCAGTGAGCGATATTATCGCCCGCCGAGTTCCTGATACCCTCATACAATTCAAATGCCCCATAGATCAGCACAAACCATTTTGCCTTGATGGGGAAAAGCATGTAGATATAGAGATAGGTATTGGGAAACAGGTAACCGAAAGCCGCCAGTATGCCGAACACCGCCCCGCTTGCACCGAGGGTGGCTGAATTGATCCTGCCTTCGTAAAACGAAGTGACTGCTTCCATCACCTTGCCCGAAACCATACTGTTGCCCGGGCCCATCCGCAGTGCCTGGATCAGCTCGCCCCTGTTCACAAAACCGATATCGTCGTACCGGGCGATAAAACTGATAAGCGCATCATTGGAACGGCCGGCGGTTTGCTCCTGTACCACGGCGGCATAGTCGTTAAGGATGGGTATCATTTCATAACTCAGGAACAACAGGTGTATCAGCGCTGCGCCGAGACCGCAGATCAGGTAAAATATGATAAACCGCTTGGTGCCCCATACATTCTCTAGTACAGAGCCAAACATCCATAACGCCAGCATATTGAAAAAGATATGCGAGAACCCGCCATGCATAAACAGGTGGGTTACCAGTTGCCAGGGTCTGAACAGCGGGCTCTGCCATGCGTGCAATGCAAACGTATCGTCAATGGAAAACCCGGTGGCCGGTCCGCCAAGGGTCTGCTGCGCAAGAAAACACAGCACATTGATGATCAAAAGATTTTTAATGGCCGGCGGCAATATCTCAAATCGACTGGGTCGGAACTCCATTAGGCTTTGTGTTTTAACTGAACCACGTTTTCTATATGCAAGGTATGCGGGAACATGTCAACCGGCTGAATTTTTTCGACAGAATATTTTTCTGCCAGCAGACCCAGATCGCGGGCCTGTGTGGCGGGGTTGCAGCTTACGTACACAATGGTGGGCGCCGCTATTTCGAGCAGTTTTTTCACCAGTTTCTCGTGCATGCCCGCCCTCGGAGGATCGGTGATGATGACATCGGGTCTGCCGTGTTCCGCAAAAAATGCATCATCGCATATATCGATCACATCGCCCGTAAAAAATGAGGCGTGTGTGATGCCGTTCAGCTCCGCATTTTTCTTCGCATCAGTGATGGCATCGTCCACCACTTCCACGCCGATGATCCTGGCGGCCTGTTTGCTGACAAAAATGCCGATGCTGCCGGTGCCGCAGTAAAGATCGTACACCGTTTGCGTGCCGTCCAGTTCCGCAAAATCGCGCGTTACCCGGTACAGTTTTTCTGCCTGCCTTGTATTGGTCTGAAAAAACGATTTCGGGCTGATGATGAACCGGAAATCCTCGAGTTTCTCCTCAATATATCCCTTGCCGGAGTGGGTCTGTGGTTCCAGTCCCTGCAGACTGTCGTTGCGCTTGGTATTGATCGTATACAGCAGTGTGGTGATCTGTGGAAAATCGCGAAGCAGCCGGTCGAGCAGTTGTTGCCTGTGATCCGCATCTTCGTAGCCCAGCATGATGTTGATCATCAGCCCGCCGGTGCTGCTGTTGCGTACAAACATATTGCGCAGCCAGCCATGGTGCTGTTTGATATTGTAAAACGGCAGCTGGTGTTCAATGGCAAATGCCGCTGCCGCTTTTCGTATCAGGTTGGTGGGTTCTTCCTGCAGGTGACAGGTATCGATCTCCACCACCTTATCAAAAAAACCACGCACATGGAAACCTGCAGCGCCGGGTCCGTCAAAAGATTCACCGGCTTCTTTCATTCGCCTGAACTCGGCATCGGGTATATATTTTCCGGTGGCGAATGTATACTCCATCTTGTTACGGTACCTGCGGGTTTCATCCGCGCCGATAATGGGCATCATTTCCGGTAAGGGAATGCGGCCGATGCGTGTCAGGTTATCGCTCACCTGCTGCTGTTTGTACTGCAGTTGTTTCTGGTACGGCAGCATCTGCCACTGGCAACCTCCGCAAACGCCGAAATGCGCGCAGAACGGATCCACCCGATCGGGCGAAAAAGAACGTATGGCCACCGCCTGTCCTTCGGCCCAGTCGGCTTTGTTTTTAGACAGACGCACATCCACGGTATCGCCCGGCACGGCTCCTTCGATAAAAACGACTTTCCCATCCACCCTGGCCAGCGATTTGCCTTCGGCTGCATAGTCTTCCACGGTGATATTCTCGAGTATGACCTGTTTTTTCTGTTTTCTCACGGCGCAAAGGTAAGGTACGCTGATTTCGGATTCCGGATTAATGGATTCAGGATTCGCGGATTTTTTTGAAATAATCGGCTGTCCTGTTTTTCTTCTCAGCAATCATCCCCAAGTTAAAAATCCACTAATCCGGAATCCGCGAATCCATAATTTATCAATCCTTCATCCTCTTTGTTAAAATTTGCAGCGACCGGCCGCTTTGAAGGGGCTGGGGTTTTGCAGGCATTTTATTGGTTATTTTTACGCATCATACCTTTCTTATGAAGCGTTTACTGTTCCCCGTTATGATGATGGCTGCCATCGGCGGTCTTGCCCAGCAGAAAAAAACAACACCGGCGGCGAAAGCTCCGGCCAAAGCGGCTGCCAGCCAGGCAGCCAGGTATATCAGTATTACGCTGAAGCCGATCCGGAACGAGAAGATCTATCTCGGCAGCTATTACGGCAACAGTATGGTGCTGGTGGATTCGGCTATGCTCGATGCCAACAGCCACGGTGTATTTACCGGGTCGCCGAAATATACGGGAGGCATTTATTTCGTGGTGACCAGACAGTATACCCGCCAGTTCGATTTTCTGATGGATAACGGCCAGCGGTTCAGCATAGAGGCGGATACGGCTGTCAAGGAAAAATCCATCATTACCGGCTCGCCCGATAACGATCTGTATAAGAGCTACGCAGTGTTTATGGACGATAAAGGCAGGCGTATGGCGGAACTGGAGAAGGAATTTACCTCGGGTACCGCCCGGTCAACCGCAGATTCGGCCCGGGTGCGCACCGAGTACGCAAAAATCAATAAGGAAGTAAAGGATTACCAGGCCGGTATTATTCAGAAAAGCCCCCATTCTTTGCTGGCGGCGCTGCTGGCGGCGATGCGGAGACCGGAAACCCCGGCTATCCCTGTTGTGAACGGCAAAGCCGATTCGTCATACCCATACCGTTTTGTGAAAGAACATTACTGGGACGATGTGAACTTTAACGACGACAGGTTGCTGCGCACACCTTTTTTTGAAAAGAAACTGGATGAATACTTCAAAACGATGGTTTATCCTGAACCCGATTCGATCATCAGGGAAGTAAACTATATGCTGCTGTTTGCAAGAACGGGCAAGGAGATCTATCCTTACCTGCTCACCAAATTCACGAACAAATACATCAACCCCGAGATCATGGGGCAGGATAAAGTATTTGTATACCTGTTCGAGAATTATTACGCAAAAGGAGATACCACGCTGCTCAACCCTGCATCGCGCAAAACCATTGTTGACAGGGCATACAGCCTGATGGCCAACCAGCTGGGTCAGCCCGCGCCGCAGTTAAACCTGACCGATACGCTCGGGAAAAAGGCTTCTTTATACGGCATCGATGCCCCGTTTACCGTGGTGGCGTTCTGGGATCCCAACTGCGGGCACTGCAAGGAAGAGATCCCCCGCCTGGATTCGATGTATAAGGCAAGATGGAAGAATTATGGCGTAGCGGTTTTTTCAGTCAACATTTACGAGAACGAGATACCCGCCTGGAAACGTTTTATCGCCGATAAACACCTTTCCGGAGAATGGGTGCAGGCCTATGAAACAAAAGAGGCAAAAACCGCAACCGAGAAAGCGGGGCAGGCCAATTACCGCCAGTTATACGATATCTTCAAAACCCCCACGATCTATTTACTCGATAAAGACAAACGCATCATCGCCAAACACCTCAGCCTGGAACAGTTTAATGAACTGATAGAAACAAAACGGAAAGCAGGGGTGGGGAACAGATGAACAGAGGAACAAGGAATAGCGAATTTCGATCGGAAAGGAGGAGGGAATAATGAACAGAGGAACAAGGAATAGCGAATGTTGATCGGAAAGGAAGGGGGAGGGAACAGATGAACAGATCTGTTCCTTGCTCCTTGTTCTATTGTTCAAAACCTTCCGATCCTCTGTTCCCTGCTCCTTGTTCCTTGTTTTATTGTTCGTTATGCTACACCAGTTCTTTCACCACGTTCCATATCACTTTTGGCTTGCCGAGGGTGTAGTAGTGCAGTACGGGTACGCCGAATTTTTTGAGTTCGCGGCTTTGCTGGATCAGCCATTCGGTGCCAACCTGCTCGCATTCTGCATCGGTTTTGCATTTGAGCATGGCCTGTGAGAGTTCTGTGGGCAGGTCCACATGGAATATCCTGGGAAGAACCGACAACTGTTTTTTATTGGTAATGGGTTTCAGTCCGGGGATAATGGGTACGGTAATGCCAATCTCCCGGCATTTGGTCACAAACTCAAAATATTTCCGGTTGTCGAAGAACATCTGGGTCATGATGTATTCGGCGCCGGCATCCACTTTTGCTTTCAGCCTTTGCATATCGATCTCGAGGTTGGGCGCTTCAAAATGTTTTTCGGGGTAACCCGCCACACCCATGCAGAACCTGGTTTTGCCGCCGTTCTTGATATCCTCATCCAGGTAAATACCATCGTTCATATTATTCACCTGCTGCAGCAGATCGATGGCCAGGTTATTACCGCCGGGTTCGGGTTCAAATGCGGCTTCGTTCTTGGCGGCATCACCGCGAAGAATGAGCAGGTTGTCGATCCCCAGAAAATCCAGGTCGATCAGCGCATCTTCGGTTTCGCGCTTGGTAAAACCGCCGCAGATGATATGCGGCACCGCATCCACCTGGTAATGGTTCATGATGGCCGCACAGATACCCACCGTTCCCGGGCGCTTCCTCACTTCCACTCTCTCAAAAGTGCCATCGGTCTTTTTCTTGAACATACTCTCGCTGCGATGGTAGGTAACATTGATCCAGGATGGTTTGAATTCCATCAGCGGATCGAGGTGATCGTACAAAGAAGCGATGGTTTTGCCTTTTAACGGGGGCAGCACCTCAAAAGAAATCAGGGAATCTTTTGCCTGGCGGATATGTTCTGTAATTTTCATTGTAGGAATGCTAAAACGGCTGCTAAGATAAGGTGAAATAGGTAGGATTTGCCAGCGCCGGCGCCATGCACTTCGCAAACCGTACTTATCTAAGTCTTATTTTTGAGCAAACATTACGCATTGAGTCTGATCATCCATACAAAAGACCTCGTTAAAAGCTATAAGGGACGAACGGTGGTAAACCAGGTATCTGTGAGCGTGCAGCAGGGAGAGATCGTAGGATTGCTGGGCCCCAACGGGGCCGGTAAAACCACCACCTTCTATATGGTGGTGGGTTTGATCAAACCCGATGAGGGCACGGTATACCTTAACCAAGAGGATATTACCAAACTGCCCATGTACAAACGGGCCCAGATGGGCATCGGCTACCTGCCCCAGGAGGCCAGTGTGTTCAGAAAACTGAGCGTGGAAGACAATATCATGGCGGTGCTGGAAATGACCGGGCTGACACAGGGTGAAAGACAGCACAAACTCGAATCCCTGCTGGACGAGTTCAACCTGCACCATGTGCGCAGGAACAACGGCGACAGCCTGAGCGGCGGTGAGCGCAGGAGAACGGAGATAGCCAGGGCGCTGGCGGTGGATCCCAAATTCATCCTGCTCGACGAACCTTTTGCCGGCGTAGACCCCATAGCGGTGGAAGATATACAAACGGTTGTTGCCAAACTGAAGTACAAGAACATCGGCATCCTGATCACAGATCATAATGTAAACGAAACCCTGTCCATCTGCGACCGCGCCTACCTGCTGATAGAAGGCAAGATCTTTAAACACGGCACCGCCGAAGAACTCGCAGGCAATGAACAGGTAAGACGGCTGTACCTCGGCACCAATTTTGAACTGCGCCGGAAAGACTGGATCATTGATATGCAGAAGGGTGACAACGGGGGATAGCATACCGGTTTCTTCTGAGGGCTTAACCCCCTGGCTGCCCGAAGCCGATATTCTTTCCGGCCAAACGGTCTTTTATTCCTATTTTGCTGTTATTCAACGATGAAGCTGCTAAGTCCTGCAATATCGCGTTTGGCCCGGTTCCGGCATTGGCGGATCGAGCAATGGGTCAGCGATCCAGTTGCCGCACAGCGCGAAGTGCTGCAGGACCTGGTTACCCACGGCCAGTACACCGAGTTCGGGCGTAAGTACGGTCTGAAAGAGATCTTCAGCATACGCATGTTCAAGCAGCATGTTCCCATCCAGGATTATGAAGACCTCAAACCTTATATCGACAGGCTGATGCAGGGCGAGGAGAACCTGTTGTGGAACACGCCTGTTAACTGGTTCGCCAAAAGCAGCGGCACCACCAGCGACAAGAGTAAATTCATCCCCATTACACAGGAAAGCCTGGAGGACTGCCATTTTCAGGCGGCGAAGGATGTGCTTACCATGTATTACAACCACCGGAGCGAAAGCGATCTGCTTACGGGCAAAGGACTGGTGATCGGCGGCAGCCACCAGATCAGCAGGCTGAATGAAGACATACAATACGGCGACCTCAGCGCCGTATTGCTCCAGAATACACCCGTATGGGCCAGCTGGATACGCACGCCGGAGCTGTCGATTGCCCTGATGGACGAATGGGAAAGCAAGATCGAACGCCTGGCCAGGTCAACGATAGAAGAAGATGTGACATCTGTTTCGGGCGTGCCTACCTGGACGATGATCCTGATGAAAAGAATTCTCGAGATCACCGGCAAACGTACCATCAAGGATGTGTGGCCCAACCTCGAACTCTATATACATGGCGGTGTGTCGTTCCTGCCCTATCGCGAGCAGTTTCGTAAGCTCATCGGCGAAGGCTGTCATTACCTCGAAATGTATAATGCAAGCGAAGGATTCTTTGCCGCACAGGATAACCCCGATGAAGAAGGCATGCTGCTGTTCCTGGATCATGGTGTTTTTTACGAATTCATGCCCATCGAGGAATATGGCAAACCATCGCCCAGGACCATCGGTCTGAAAGCGGTTGAAACCGGTAAGAACTATGCCATGGTGATCAGTACCAATGGCGGGCTCTGGCGTTACCTTGTGGGCGATACCGTGCAGTTCACCTCTACCTGGCCCTTCCGTATCAAAGTAAGCGGCCGGCTGAAACAGTTCATTAATGCTTTTGGTGAAGAGGTGATCGCCGACAATACCGATAAGGCAATTGCCATCGCCTGCGCAAGAACAGGCAGTATGGTCAGCGATTACACCGCGGCGCCGGTTTATTTTGACGGCGACGGTAAAGGCGCACACGAATGGCTGATCGAATTCGACCAGGCGCCATCAAGCACAGATCAGTTCGCGTACGAACTGGATTCGGCACTGAAATCGCTCAACAGCGATTACGAAGCCAAGCGGTATAAGGACCTGGCGCTTACGATGCCGATCGTTCACCTGTTGCAGAAAGGCGTTTTCAACGAATGGCTGAAGAACAAAGGCAAACTCGGCGGCCAGCACAAAGTGCCGAGACTAAGCAACGACCGCACCTATATCGACGATATCAAACCCATGATGCGCGGGTAGCATTTCTGCTATACAATACCAGCCGGAACAGCTGCGCAAAAAATCCGGATCCCATCGCCACCACCGCTGCAGCGCATGCTCATCCTGCCTGAAACGATATGCAACGGGCACTGTATTTTATGTATTTTCACGCTTTTATACACATCCTTCACTTTAACCGACCGATATGAAATTATTAGCAGGAAAAGTTTCCATTGTTACCGGCGCCGCCCGCGGTATTGGCGCAGCTATCGCATACAAACTGGCCGAACATGGCAGCGATATCGCGTTTACCTATGTGAGCGACAGCAGTGCGGAGAAAGCCAACGCACTGGCGCAGCAGATCGAAGCACTTGGTGTAAAAGCCAGGGCATACCAGACCAATGCAGGCGATTTTGCCGCATGCGAAGTGTTTGTCAACGAGGTACTGAAAGACTTTGGTAAACTGGATGTGTGTGTGAACAATGCCGGTATTTCCAAAGACAACCTGTTACTGCGTCTCAATGCCGAGCAATGGGATGATGTGATGGATACGAACCTGAAAAGTGTGTTCAATATGACCAAGCAGGTGATACGCCCGATGATGAAAGCAAAATCGGGCAGCATCATCAATATGAGTTCCATTGTGGGCGTTCGCGGCAATGCGGGCCAGAGCAGTTATGCAGCCAGCAAGGCGGGCATCATCGGTTTCACCAAATCGGTTGCGCTGGAACTGGGCAGCCGCAACATACGCTGCAACGCCATTGCACCCGGTTTTGTGGAAACGGATATGACACATTACCTGAAAGAGGGAGAAGGCGCCACCGAATTCCTGAAAAAGATACCGCTGGGCCGTTTCGGAAAAGCGGAAGAGATAGCCGATACCACGCTGTTCCTGGCAAGCGATATGGCCAGCTATATCACCGGCCAGGTGCTCAGCGTTTGCGGCGGCCTGAATATTTAACCGGACGGTTACGAAGCCATGGGCAATATGTTAAAGAATTGTTTATGGCTTCGTAAATTCATTCTGCCAGCCTATTTTTGTTTGCATCGTACACATCGTTGTACGATTATCGAGATAAATACATGAGCAGCCGTAAGCTATATACCCTTAAAATATACCTCACCAGTATTTGCATGGTGGGTATACTGGCCTGGCTTACGGTGAGTTTGCCCTTTGTATATAAAGCGCAGAAGGTCTTCCATGCAAAAATGGCAGCGGCCGCCAGTGCTTCGGACCAGGCAGATGACTCCAACCCGCTGACCAATACCACAGAAGAAAAAACCAGCAGCAACACCAGCATGTTCTCCGAAGAATACCTTCACGATGCGCACGCTGCCGAACACCACTTTCTTACCGAGCTTTCAGCCGAATACAAAATAGAGCAGGTAGCCACTTACACTGCTTTTTACGGAGAACTTCTCTCCCCTCCTCCAGACTTCGTGTAACACATACCGGTATCCATACAGGCTTATGCCTGTGGTGACGATGGCCTGTTAAGGGCTTATCACATCCCGTTGTCATTGATGGTATCTGGTTCATCCAGCCGGTGTCTTTATTCCAGGTTACTTACTTTATTTTTTACCGAAGGTCCGCTGCAGGGCCGGTACATGCGTTCCGTGTGCACCGGACCGTAACACAGATATTATGAAATCGACATACGAAAAATTATTTGAGGGAAACAGGAAATGGGTGGACGACACGCTTGCCCGCGATCCTGAATTTTTTGAGAAACTGGCCAAAGGACAAAAGCCGCCCGTATTATGGATCGGCTGCTCCGACAGCCGCGTTCCTGCCAACGAGATCACCGGAACACTGCCCGGTGAAATATTCGTGCACCGCAATATCGCCAATATGGTGGTGCATACCGATCTGAACATGCTGAGTGTGGTAGACTATGCAGTGAATGCGCTGCAGGTAACCGATATCATTGTCTGCGGCCACTATGGCTGCGGCGGGGTGATTGCTTCACTTGGAAAAAAACAGAACGGGCTGGTTGATAACTGGCTCCGCAACATCAAAGATGTGTACCGTCTCTACCAGCGCGAACTGGATGCGATCAAGGACAAGGACAAAAAAGCCAACCGCCTTGTTGAACTCAACGTGATGGAGCAGGTACTGAACCTTAGCAAAACATCGATCGTACAGAATGCCTGGGCAAAAGGGCAACCCCTTTCCCTGCATGGGCTGGTATATGATCTCAGGAGCGGTATACTCAACGATCTTGAGACCACCATCTCGGGTCAGAGCGATCTTCCAACATATTATATCATGGATGCAGAACTCGCCGTTCACTAAGCATCCGGGGTTACTACCCTGAACTTTTGAGGAACAACAGGAGTGGATCACAAGGCTGAGGGAAGCAGGCGGCAACGCCTGCTTTTCCCGAGGCCGATCCTGGTATTGGTGTATGCATACTGCCGTGGGCAGTTCCACGAATAAACACAAGCAAGCATGAAATCGAATAAAAACATTTTCGCTGAGATCAAAAGCGATCTTCCAGCAAGTATCGTTGTATTTTTTGTAGCGCTGCCCTTATGCCTGGGTGTGGCGCTTGCCTCGGGCGCACCGCTTTTTTCGGGTATCATCGCCGGTATCATCGGCGGTATCATCGTGGGCGCCGCAAGCGGTTCAAGATTGGGTGTAAGCGGTCCGGCAGCCGGACTGGCCGTGATCGTTATGACGGCCATCAATGAAACTTTTCATGGTTCGTTCCAGGTATTCCTGCTGGCCGTGGCGCTGGCAGGTGTGCTGCAGATCGTACTCGGGTACCTGAAAGCCGGGTTTATCGGTTATTTTTTCCCTTCTTCGGTGATCAAGGGAATGCTTACCGGCATCGGTCTGCTCATTATTCTGAAACAGATACCGCATGCCCTGGGATGGGATAAGGACATTGAGGGTGATGATGAATTCTTTCAGGCCGATGGCAACAACACTTTCTCCGCCATCGAAAAAGCTTTTGAATTTGTAACACCCGGCGCGGTAATGATCGCACTGGTTTCGCTGGGTATACTGATCTTATGGGATAAAGTGCTTTCCAAAAAAGGAAAACTGTTCCAGCTGATACAGGGCCCCATCGTGGTGGTGGTGCTGGGTATTATTTTCAACGCACTTTTCGAGAGCGGTGCACTCAGTTTTACGCTGAAGGCCGACCAGCTGGTCAGGATACCCGTGCCGGAAAATATCGGCGCTTTCTTCGGACAGTTCACCCTGCCCGATTTTACGGCATTTTCCAACCCGGATGTGTATAAAACAGCGTTTGTCATCGCCATCATCGCCAGCCTCGAAACACTGCTCAGCGTGGAGGCTACCGATAAACTCGACCCGGAAAAAAATGTAACACCCACCAATCGGGAACTGAAAGCCCAGGGACTGGGTAACCTGGTATCGGGATTGCTGGGCGGGCTGCCTGTAACACAGGTGATCGTACGCAGTTCCGCGAATATCACTTTCGGGGCAAGATCAAAATTATCGACCATACTCCATGGCTGCTGGCTGCTGTTGAGCGCCATTACCATCGCGGCATTTCTCAACAGGATACCCCTGGCGAGCCTTGCGGCCGTATTGATCATGGTGGGGTATAAACTGGCCAAACCCTCCCTGTTTGTACAGATGTATAAGCTGGGATGGGAGCAGTTTGTTCCATTCATCACCACCGTTGTGGCCATACTCGCCACCGACCTGCTGAAGGGGATCACCGTAGGTATCCTGTTCGGTATATTTTACACGCTGCGTCACAGTTTCCGCAACTCGCACCACCTGAAAAAAGTGGTGAGCTCGGAGAAGGGCCAGGAAACGCATCACCTGGTACTGGCAGAAGAAGTGTCGTTCTTTAACAAAGCCAGCGTACTGAATTCGCTGGATGCCATCCCTGCCAATACAAAAGTGGTGATAGACTGCAGCCGGTCCGTATCCATTGCCTATGATGTGGTGGAAATGATCATGGAATTCAAAGCACACGCAAAAAGCAAGAACATTACGGTGCAAACGATCAATTTTATTGAACCCGCAGCCATCGTAAAAGCGCATTGACGTCTGTTTATCGCCGCAGACCGCCACGGATGACCCGTCTGTGGTCTGCGGCTGTTTGCTTTGTATCGGCAAACCGGGCCGCCGGGTATCCGCCTGTATAGTATCTTTACACCGATAATTCACTTACTTATGTTATCGTACGAAAAACTTCTTGCCGACAATAAAACCTGGGCCGATCGCAAAAAACAGGAAGACCCTGCCTTTTTTGACACCCTTGCGCATTTGCAGACACCCCAGTTTCTGTGGATAGGCTGCAGCGACAGCCGTGTGCCGGCCAACCAGATCACCAACACACAGCCCGGTGAGATATTTGTTCACCGCAACATCGCCAATATGGTGGTGAACACGGATGTAAACCTGCTCAGCGTGCTGGAATACGCCGTTACACATCTCGATGTAAAACATGTGATCGTTTGCGGTCATTATGGCTGCGGCGGTGTAAAAGCGGCGATGAATAACCACGATTACAAGCAGGTGCTGAATATGTGGCTGCGCAACATCAAAGACGTGTATCGCCTGCACCGCGAGGAGCTTGATGCGCTGTCTACGGAAGACGAACGCTTTGACAGGCTGGTGGAGCTGAATGTACAGGAACAGGTAATGGATCTTGCCAAAACCTCCATCATACAGCGGGCCTGGAGAAATAAACAGCGCCCCGATCTGCATGGCTGGGTATATGGGCTGAAAGACGGGATCATCAAGCCCATCCTGCACATGAAATCAGGCAGTCATATCGATCCGATGTACGAGTACGACGACCTGTAAAAGACCGGCACTCAGGCGCTGGGGCCGGAATGATGAAAACCGCCGGTCATACCGTCAACACCAAGCTGCCCGAATTCGTCTTTCAGGAAGGCGCTCAGCACTTCGCTTACCTCAAATTTCCAGTCGCCAACGGTGGGCGGTTTTGTCATATAATAAGAAGCGCCCAGCTCCCAGGTATCGTCCATGTCTTTTTCAGACGAGGAAGTGGTGCAGATGATCACCGGCGTATTCTTGTGCCGCGTCATTTTCTTGATCATGGTCAGGCAGTGTTTCCCCGAAAGCTTGGGCATGTTCAGATCCAGGAAAATAAGATCAGGTCGTAAAGCCAGGTCCTGTTCCAGCAACTGCATGGCAGACTGGCTGTCTTTGTGCAGGAAGCAATGGATACTGCGGTCGATATCTTTTACGGCCTGGTAAAAAAAACTGAGGTCTTCTTCGTCATCGTCAATGAACAGGAGGGTTGCGTTTTTCATCTGGTGAGGATTTTTGGTTAAGCCAGGGATAATGCAGCAAACACCGCTCCATTCGAAAAACTGTTTAAACAATCAACATCAATTTTACCATTTTTTTAAGCAAGTGAGCAATACGCACCACAGGTATCGGCAGCAAACCCCTTAGTATGGTTTTTTTGGAGGACTAACCGGACCAATTTGAACCGCATGCAGCAACTTGTAAGACACCTGACCGACCAGGAGTTGTTAGACAGGCTGGCAAGGCTCACCGAGCACCTGGCTTCCTGCCGGGGGTTGAATGTTTCCTACGATTTCTGCAAAATGGATATCGAGGAAACGCAGCAGGAAATAGAATACCGGAAACTGCACCATCTCTGGCAGGGTAATCATTCAAACGGCAGTGTCGTTCAATAGCTGATGTTCTTTCTTCGCAGGTAGGCATGCCAGAAAATATAGGCTGCCACGGTACGGTTGGGCCGCCAGTTCTCTGCCAATGCCAGTATTTCTTCTTTTGTGGCATGGGGCCATGCTTTTTCATGACGGATGCTGTTGACCAGCGCGATATCGCCCACGGGGAAAAGATCGCGCCGGTGCAGGGCCATCATCAGAAACACATCCACCGTCCAGTTGCCGATGCCTTTGATGGCCGTCAACGCTTCCCGCACCTCTTTATCGCTGCAATGCCGCAGTTTACCGATCGACAGCTGTTTTGCGCATACGGCATTTGCCAGGCAGCGGGCATAACCGGTTTTCTGGCGACTGAAATAACAGGCCCGCAGTTCCGCATCGGTCAGCGGCAGCAGCCGGGCAGCTGTAACCAGGCCCAGTTTTTCCTTCAGTTTTACCAGTGCCGCTTTTGCCGAAGCAAGCGATACCTGCTGTTCGAGTATAATATGGATCAGCGTTTCAAAAGAGGGTTTGCGCGTCCATAACGGCGGGTATCCATACTGTTGCAGGATCCGTTTGATCGCGGGGTCTTTTTTTGCGAGCTGGTTGCAGACAGGTTCCAGGTCTGCTTCGGAGAACGAGTGCACTAAGGTTTCTGTTTGGCTTTAAAGGAGGCGATGAACTGCCTGCTGTGGTCTCCCAGGATCAGCCGGCCGCTGATGGCGGCGCGCTCGGTCAGCAGCTGATCCCAGTGCTCGGTGCCCTGCCATAACATTTTCTTGATCTCGTACATCGCTTCCGGACTGGAATGCGAGAGGGTATTGGCCAGTCGTATAATGGCATCGTCCATCAGCTCTGTACTGCTGTGTATTTCGGAAAACAGACCCTTTCTCCTGGCCCAGTCGGCATGACGCCAGGTACCGGCGTCGATGGTCATCTCGGAAAAAGCCGCAAGCCCGATTTTTCTTTGAACGGCCGGACCCACCACAAAAGGTCCGATGCCAACAGCCAGCTCGCTCAGTTTGATATCGGCGCCGTCGGTGGCTATCGCGTAATCTGCCGCGGCGGCAAGTCCTACGCCACCCCCGATGCATTTGCCCTGTATGCGTGCAATGATGAACTGCGGCGTTTTGCGCATGGCATTGATCACTTCGGCAAAACCGGAGAAAAAATGGTTGCCCTGTTCCTGGCTGCCGATGGCGGCCAGCTCGTCAAAAGAAGCACCGGAGCAAAATATTTTTTCCCCGCCCGAACGCAAAACGATCACTTTGTTTTCTTTGTTCAGCCCCTCGCTGTGTATGTGTTTGGCCAGGGCACGCAGCAGCTGTCCTGGCAGTGAATTGCCCTGCGGATGAAAAAATTCGATTGTAGCAATGCCGTGTTCCCGCTCAACTTTAACGTGCCCTTGTTTGATCTCTTCTACCATATAAATCCCGTTAACTAAGATACATTGAAGTTAGCCAAAATTGTTCTCCCGTGTTGCTCTGTATCCCTGTGATTCGCCCGGTGAAGGAGGGGTGTTTAAAAAAAACTCAGCCCGCGGCAGGACGGGTTTGTGGGGAAACGGAGACACAGTTTCAACACAGCGTCACAGAGGGGTTATTGAAATTTTTTTGCCACCATGGTTAAAATCGTAGCCACCCCAACCAGTTCATCGGTTTCATCGAAGATTTCCACCAGCCATTTTACGATGCCTTTGGCGATATCGGCGGTTTCTTTTTTTTCCTGGCCGATCTTTTCCCTGCAGGTGAAACGAACATACATGGTACTGCCGGGGTATAGCGGTTTGGTGAAACGCAGTTCGTCAATGCCGTAGTTCAGCAGTACGGGGTTCTTTTCATAACTGTCAACAAACAGACCCGCGGCGGCGCTGATCAGGAAATAACCATGCGCCACCTGTTTTTCGAACATGGTGCCGGAAAAATCCGTGCCGCGCAGGTGTGCATAAAAATGATCACCGCTGAGATCGGCAAAGCGGTCGGTATCCTCTGCCGTGATCGTTCTTTTTTCGGTAACCAGCTGGTCGCCGACCCGCAGTTCCTCAAAATATTTTTTGAAAGGATGTACGGTGTCCGTGTTACCGGTTGCGCCCGGCTGGAATACCTGGCTCACGGCGGTGATCATATCCGGAGAGCCCTGTATGGCCACCCGCTGCATATAATGTTTTACGCCGCGTATACCGCCCATTTCCTCGCCGCCGCCTGCGCGGCCGGGTCCGCCGTGTACCAGCAATGGCAGGGGCGAACCGTGCCCGGTGCTTTCTTTCGCACACGAATCGTTCAGGATCAGGATACGTCCATGGTAGGTGCCTGCGCCGATAACATAGTTTCTGGCAGTTTGTGCATCGGCTGTAACGATGGTGCTTACCAGGGATCCTTTCCCCATTTTTGCCAGGTGGATGGCTTCTTCGGCAGAACGGTAAGGCATCAGGGTGGCCACCGGGCCAAAGGCTTCCACCTCGTGCACCTCTCTGGCGGAAGCAGGGTTTTCATTCAGCAACAGCAAAGGACTGATAAAAGCGCCCCGCGATGCATCGGCGTCGATCAGCTCCACGCTGTCGAGCGAGCCGTAAATGAGTTGGGAGGAGGCGAGCAGTTTTTGTACCTGCTGCTTTACTTCTTTCCGCTGCGATTCGCCGGCAAGTGAGCCCATGCGTACTTTTTCATTCAGCGGGTTGCCGATGGTGGTCTGGGCAAGCGCTTTACCCAATGCCGTCCTCAGGTCTTCCAGTTTACCGGCCGGAACAAATATTCGCCTGATGGCCGTACATTTCTGTCCGCATTTGGTGGTCATTTCCTTTCTGACCTCTTTGACGAAAATATCCCATTCGGGCATGCCCGGTGTTATATCCTCGCCCAATACGATACAGTTCAGCGAATCCGCCTCCATGGTAAACGGAACATTGTTTTCGAGGATGCTTTTCGAAGATTTGAGCATCAGGCCGGTGAAGGCAGACCCGGTGAAGCTGATCACATCCTGCGCCATAACATGATCCAGCATATCGCCTGCGCTGCCGCAGATAAGTTGTAAAGCGCCCTCGGGCAGAATACCCGAGGCGGCGATCCTTCTTACCACGGTTTCGGTGAGAAAGGAGGTAATGGTTGCCGGTTTTACCACCGCCGGCATACCGGCCAGCAGGTTCACGGCTATTTTTTCCAGCATACCCCATACCGGAAAATTAAAGGCGTTGATATGAATGGCCACGCCTTCCTTGGGTACCAGCAGGTGGTGCCCCATAAAGGTATTGGCCTTACCCAGCGGGTGGTGCTCCCCGTCGAGACAATAAGCCGTATCGGGAAATTTTCTGCGAAGTGAGGCATAGGAAAAAAGATTGCCGATGCCCCCCTCGATATCCACCCAGCTGTCTGCCCGGGTGGCGCCGGTGCGGTAGCTTACCTGGTAAAACTCATCGAGGTGTTCGCGCAGATGCAGGGCCAGCGCGCGCAGCATCAGTCCCCGTTCATGAAAACTCATTTTCCGCAGGGCCGGGTTTCCTTTTTCCCTGGCATATTGCAGTATCGAAGCAAAGTCCAGTCCTTTTGCCGATGCCCTGGCAATCGGTTCGCCGGTAACGGCATTGTATAACAGCTGTCCTTCGCCGTCTCCGGTTACCCACTGTCCCCGGATATAATTCTCTATGGTTAGCATACGCAAGATTAGTGAGCAAAGCTAACGATTGGTAGGATTGAGAAGCTGAAATACAAAAAGATAAATCGCAGGACCGGGGCGGCAAAAAAAATCCCGCTCCAGGGTATTAGCCGGGGCGGGACAGCAGGTTGGTTATTGGTTGTAGAAAAGAGTTGTTAAATATTAAGACAGGCGTTTGTCGATTTCGCTGCAAAGCGCGGAAAAAATTTCTTCCACGGTTCCTTCGCCCGCCACAATCACCACTTTATCGAACTGCTGGTAGTAGTCTGCCACCACGGTTGTTTTCTTTTTGTACTCGGTAATCCTGGCCCTGATCACGGATTCATTGGTATCATCGCTTCTGCCGCTGGTAAGACCGCGGTTCAGGAGCCGCTTCACCAGTTCCTCCTCGCTCACATCCAATGCCAATACTACACCTATTTCTGTATTTTTCAAGCGCAGCAGCTTATCCAGCGCCTCGCTCTGGGCCTCGGTACGGGGAAAACCGTCAAACAAAAAGCCTTTTGCCTGGGGGTTGGCATCCAGCGCAGAGCTGATCATACCCACCACTACCTCGTCGGGAACGAGTTCGCCACGGTCCATAATGTTTTTGGCTTCGAGACCAAGCGGTGTTCTGGCTGCGATTTCGCTTCGGAGAAGATCCCCGGTAGACAGGTGCTTCAACCCATAGGTAGCGATCAGTTTCTCACTTTGCGTACCTTTTCCACTGCCCGGAGGACCAAACAGGATAATATTAAACATGTACTTGCTAAACCTTGCGTGAGTGGCAAATATACGCGCTGCTTTTTAAAAATTGTTTAACAATCGACGAAAAGCTTTGAAAACGCTGCATTGTAAGGCTGTCGGGCCCCCTTTCGTCTTTACGATAAGAAAACCGATCCGTGGCATACGGCGTATCTTTATGAAATCAAACAAGTGTTAGTATGAAATGGTTACTGACTCTCTTTTTATCAATTTTATTCCTGGCCGGTTGTTCGCAGAGCAAAACAACGGGCAATCATGCAGATACTATGAGCACACAAAAAAATAAATACTACTCCCGCACCGATAGCGGTAAGGTGGTGGTACGGGAGGATGAATGGAAGAATATTCTCTCGCCCGATGTATATTATATCGCCCGCGAAAAAGGCACGGAGCGGCCTTTTACCAGCAAATTCGAAACCTCAAAAGAGGTGGGAACCTATTACTGCGCGGTATGCGGCAACGCACTTTTTAAAAGCGATACCAAATTTGAAAGCGGTTGCGGCTGGCCGAGTTTTTATGAACCCATCTCCAAGGGCTCTATCATTTACCTGCCCGATAACACGCATGGCATGCAGCGTACCGAAGTGGAATGCGGCCGCTGTAAATCGCATCTGGGTCATGTCTTTGAAGACGGACCGCCTCCCACCGGGTTGCGTTACTGCATCAATGGTGTGGTGCTGGATTTTGAAAAAGCCAAAGCGGCGGAGAAGGAGTATGAGAACAAGAAAGGAGAGTAGGAATGGGAACAGAGGAGCAGGGAACAGAGGAACAAGGAATGTTGAATATTGAGGGGAATGGCCGAATAAGGAACAGAGATGAATGGTTAGGTTAGGAGTGGGTGGTGGGTTTTCTTTTTCGGGAGAAATAGATGATGGAGAACAGGGTGAGAAAGACGCCGATGACGGAGAGGATGATGACGCTGTTGGAGAAAAACTGGACCCAGTTGAGTTTTACCCTAAAGATCTCTTTGCTCAGCAATACCCCTACGCTGCCGGCGTAGCCGAATGAATCGGCCAGGTAAATCAGAAAGCCCACATTGCCGGTATAGCGGAATGCCGCGATAAACCTTTCAAAGAAAACAGAGTTAAAGGGTATGTATACCATATACAGACCCAGTCCTGCCGCGGTCATCCACCAGATGGGTTGTATCAGTTGCCGCATAAACAGCCAGGTAGAGAAACCCGCCACCACAAAACCCAACATAATAAACAGGTGCGCCACCATAAATGCGCGGTAGCTGTTCCTGATCGCCACCATACTGCCGATCAGCACCAGTACAATCAGCGTGATGGGTGTTTCCGTAGTGGAGAAAAGCGCAGGCTGGTTGGCATACCCCATTTCCTTCCACATATCGGCGCTGAAATTGTCGCGGATATCGCGGAAGATCGTGGCAAAACCATAGATAAGAATGCAAGCGATCAGTCCGGGCAGAAAACTGTGCACCAGTTTTTTCCGCTCCGCGGCTGCCATGGGCTGGCGGCTCATGCGGGAGGCGATATCGGCGTCATCTGGCGGCGGTATGCGTTCCATCATCCATACAAACAGCAGCAGCGGCAGCGCAAATACCGCCCCGGTTACAAAGGGCAGCCAGAATTCGGACAGACCAAAATGCAGGATCAGCCATCCGCCGACCGTTTTGACAAAGCCAGAGGAGAAAATAAAACTCACGGCAAGCGCCGCGCCGATAAAATCCGTGCTGCGTCTTCCTTCTATATACGAGAACACCACGCCCCATAACATACCCAGCGGAAAACCATTGAGAAAAAGGAATACGATATTGTAAGGGGCGGGTACCACCGCAAAAAAGAACCAGGCAACCCAGGCAATACCCACCAGCAGCAGGATGATCCGGTTTCTGCCCCATCGTTTCAGCTCGGCAATAAAGCGGATGCCGTAGAATTTTGCCAGCAGGTAACCGATCATCTGGCTTAGCACCAGCAGTGTTTTATACCCCAGTCCCGCAAAACGCAATCCATCAAATGTGCATACGGTATAGGATTTCCGGAAACCGAAGATGACGGTATAGGTAAGAAAAGCGGCTGCCGCGGCATACAGGCCTGTCTGTACAGCAGTACCCTTATAAAACCTGGTTTCAGATGGCAATTAGTCGGCTTTAGGGTTAAAAATATCGAATATTGAACAGATGATCAGCGAATAACGGAATTACCTCCGCTGTAACGGTGTTTATCACCGGCCGGTGGGCTATTTTCTTCCGGCTTACCGTAATTTTGCAGCCTGAAAGATAAGATTATGAGTCAGCTAAAATTAAGTCATCTCGCAGGCACGCTGATCGGCAGCGAGATCGTGAAACTCGGAAATGCCATCAGCGAGCGCATCCGCAACGGCGAAAAGATATACAACTTTACCATCGGTGATTTTGATCCCGCCATTTTCCCTATACCGGAAAAACTGGAGGAACTGATCATCGAATCTTACAAAAGCCGCAATACAAGCTATCCGGCGGCAGAGGGAGTGCTTGATCTCCGGCAGTCCGTAAGCCGGTTTATTAAGGAAAGAGAAGGGATAGAGTACCATTCAAACGAAATACAGATTGCATCGGGAGGCCGGCCGCTGATCTATACCGTTTTCAAGGCGATCGTTGACAGGGGCGATAAAGTGATCTATGGCGTTCCTTCCTGGAACAACAACCACTATACGCATATGACCGAAGCGGAGCACTGCGTGATAGAATGCACCCCCGAAAACAATTTTATGCCAACGCCCGATGATATCCGTAAAAACATCAAAGGCGCATCGCTGATCTGTATCTGTACACCCCAAAACCCCACCGGCACCACCCTATCCGGGCAGTCGCTCGCCGAGATCTGCGACCTGATCATCGAAGAAAATCATCAACGCGGGGAAAATGATAAGAAATTATACCTGATGTTCGACCAGATGTACTGGACGCTGACTTTTGGCGATACCGTGCATGCCAATCCCGTTTCGCTGCGTCCTGATATGAAACCGTATACCGTTTTTGTTGACGGTATCTCCAAAGTGTTTGCCGCCACCGGTGTACGCGTGGGCTGGGCACTGGGCCCGGAGGCCGTGATCGCCAAAATGAAGGCCATACTAAGCCATCTGGGCGCCTGGGCCCCGATGGCCGAACAGAAAGCGGTTGCAAAATACCTGCTCGAGAAAGACGCCATCGACCAGTACCTTGTTCATTTCAAATCGGAGATAGAAGAAAGACTCCGCAAAATACACGCGGGCTTTATCGCGCTGAAGCAAAAAGGGTATTCCGTTGATTCGGTAACCCCGCAGGCTGCAATCTATCTTACTGTTAAAATAGACCTTACCGGTAAAACAACAGCCGAAGGTAAAAAACTGGAAACGCAGCAGGAGGTAACTTCCTATATACTCAGCGAAGCCAAACTGGCGGTGGTTCCCTTCTCCGCATTTGGTGCGGGCAGCAGCAGCCCCTGGTACCGCCTGAGCGTAGGCACCTGCAAAAAAGAAGAGATACCCGAGATGTTCTCCAAACTGGAGGCCGCTTTGCAGAAGCTGCGTTAATTTAATATTGAATACAGGACAGACGAATACCGGATGCCGGGATCCCGCCCATACTTCTTTATTCATTATTCGCCTGTTCGATATTCGATATTCATTTCCTAACTTCCGGTACCCTAACGATACCCTGTTGCCATTACACCGTCATACTGCTTTTTTGAGAGCCGTTTTCTGGCATAGTATTACCGCGTTTGGCGGTCCGCAGGGACATATGGGTATGATGATGCGCACTTTTGTTCAGCAGCGGGCCGATCTGACAGAGACCGAACTGATCGAATACAACGGATTCTGCCAGCTGCTTCCCGGCGCATCCTCCACGCAAACGCTGACGCTGATCGGGTATAAAAGAGGCGGTATTTCGCTTGCGGTGCTTACGCTGCTGATATGGATGTTTCCGGCCTGCGCCATTATGGGTTCCATTTCGTTCCTGCTGGATTACCTGGCAGATATGGGCATCAGCGTACAGGTGTTTAAGTTTGTGCGGCCGATGGCGATCGGTTTTATTGCCTATTCCACTTTCCGCATTTTTGGCAAAGCCATTCACAATACCATTACACAGGTGATCATGGTGGTTGCCACCATAACCACATTTCTTGCGTTCCGGTCGCCCTGGGTATTTCCCGTACTGATCGTGCTGGGGGGTATCGTTACCAATTTCAGCGATAAACGGATACCGCAGAAAGGTGTTCCGCCGAAAAAGATCAAATGGGGCAATATCCTGATCTTCCTGGCCTTGTTCGGTCTGGCGGGATACCTCTCCGAAACGGCCAGCCAGCAGAACTGGAAGCACCGCAAAGCCATCAACCTTTTCGAGAATGCCTACCGTTTCGGAAGCCTGGTATTCGGCGGTGGCGATGTGCTGCTGCCGCTGATGTACGAACAATATGTAACCCGCCCCGAAACCAAACGGGTGCAGCAAACAGGCCGCGAAGTACTGCGGATGTCGAGAGAGGATTTTCTCACCGGTTCGGGTATGGTGCGCGCCATACCGGGCCCGGTGTTTTCGGTGGGTGCTTTTACGGGCGGTATGGTGCTGCGCGACGAAGGCAGAACCATGCAGCTGATCGGGTGTATCGTAGGCGCCATTGCTATCTTCCTGCCAAGCGCTTTACTGGTGCTGTTCTTTTTTCCCGTATGGCATAACCTGAAAAAATACGCAGTTATTTACCGTTCGCTCGAGGGTATCAATGCGGCCGTAGTGGGCATCATGGCCGGCGCCACCTGCTACCTGGTGAAAGACACTTTCCTGTTTTCACTGGTAAGAGGCGAATCCATCGGCATCTGGGACCTGCTGATCGTGGTCGTCACTTTTTCCCTGCTGGGCATCCGTAAAATACCCGCGCCGTTTATCGTGCTGGGCTGTTTGTTGCTGGGATGGCTGATATAACACCGGCTGAACAGCCGGTACCTGGCTTTCATTCGGGGTATCATGGTCATCCTGCACCGATAAAAAGCGTCGAAACCCTTCATTGCTCATGGCTTTGCCGTATATTTAAGTCATGGTCACTATCGCACTTTACAACCTCAAAGGCGGTGTAGGAAAAACGGCCGCCTCGATCAACCTCTCCTATCTCTCGACAAAAGAAGGATATAAAACACTGGTATGGGATATGGACCCGCAGGGCTCCTCTTCTTTTTACCTGGGTGTTTCCGCCGGCTCCGGCAACGATACCAAAAAACTGTTCAGCAGCGATAAGGAGTTGTCAGACCTGATCCAGTCGAGCCCCTATCCCAACCTCGATGTGATACCTGCCGACCTTTCTGCGCGCCATGCAGATATCCTGCTGAGCGATATGAAACAGTCGAAGAAAAAAATCGCTTCGCTGCTGAACCCGCTGAAAAAAGAATACGATATCGTTTTTCTCGATTGCTCCCCGGGCATCTCGCTTTTGCACGAGGCGGTATTTGCCGGTGCCGACTGGGTGCTGATGCCCAATATACCCACCACCTTATCCATCCGCTCTTACGAGACGGTGCGCGATTATTTCAGGGAAAATGATATCGATGCCGGCAAGCTGAAATGTTTTTTCAGCATGGTGGATCATCGCAAGAATCTGCACCATGAGGTGATGCACAGCTTTTATAAGGACAAATTCTTTTTCAAGAACTATATCCCCTATCTCAGCGATGTGGAGAAAATGGGTGTGCACGAGGCGCCGCTGGAAACCTATGCGCCCAGCAGTTACGCAGCCCAGTGTTTCAGGGATCTGTGGAAGGAGATCCGCAAGACATGTATTGATTGATCAGCCGTAAATGCATTGTGTATGAACAGAGAACTCAGCTCCTGGCACAGTCCGGCCCTTGGCCGGGAAATGCCGATCGCTTCTTATGGTCATTACGGCTTTGCGCTGCTGCTCATACCCACCGCGGCTGCGGATTACCTGGAATATGAACGGTTCCGGCTGATCGATGCGCTGGCGCCGTATATCAACGCAGGCAAACTGCGGGTGTTCAGCATAGACAGTATGAACAGGGAAAGCTGGATGAACAATGAAATGGAGCCTGCACACAAAGCCATCCGTCATAACCAGTTCAACGAATACGTATTCAACGAAGTGGTGCCCTTTATCCGCAATGCCACCAGCAACGACACCCTGATCTATACCTGCGGTGCCTCCTTCGGCGCCCTGCATGCCATGAACCTTTTTCTGAAACGTCCCGATATCATCAATGGTGCCGTAAGTATGAGCGGTGTGTACGATCTGACAGAATACACCAAAGGTTTTTTTGACGAACAGGTGTATTATAACAGTCCGGCCCATTACCTGCCCAACCTGAACGACGAATGGTACCTGGGCAAGATAAAAGCCAGTCACCATATTCATATTTACACCGGCAGCGGCTCTTACGAAGACCCCAACGCCTCGCGCCGTATTGCGGGTATCCTCTACGATAAGGGTATCTGGTACGATCTGGATATCTGGGGCGGCGATATCTCCCACGACTGGCCCACCTGGCGCACCATGCTGCCCTATATCATCGATACGAAGTTCTGAGAAGGCGTGAGACGTCAGTCGCGAGTCGGAAGAAATAAATCGGCAATCAAACATCGACAATCCAAAACGTCTCCCGCTCCCTATCTGCAAAAGGAGCGTTAATTCAACCCCCGGCGCTTGAACTCTGCGGTGGCTGTCTTAATATTACACGCTAAATAAAGGGTTTGAGAAAAGGGTTACTATCTGCTTTTATTGTTATTTGTTTGCTTACCGGCGCTGCCATTAAACTGCAGGCGCAAACGGTAATCGTGAGCGGTACGGTATACGATATTACCGCCAAACGTCCCCTTGAAGCGGTTGCCGTACTGAGTACTTCGGGCCGGGGTACGATCACCGACTCCCTGGGCAGGTATTCCATCATGGTTCCCCGGAAAGATTCGCTCTGGTTTTCGCTGATCGGCAAAGCCACCATGAAATACCCGGTGGATACGATCGAGAACATGGATAATTTCAACGTAATGATCCATGTATACGCCACGCAGCTTCCGGAGGTAAGGGTGCGGAATAATTATTACAAACTCGATTCCATAGAGAACCGCAGGGACTACGCGAAATATTTCAATTTCAAAAAACCAACACTCCGCCTGAGCAATAATCCGAATTATAATCCCGGCGGACTCACCGCTGCATTTGATCTTGACGAGATCATCAATATGTTCCGCACGCGCCGTAACCGCAATATGGCATTCCTGCAAAAAAGACTGATCGATGAGGAGCAGAACAAATATGTGGACCGTCGCTTCAGCAAACCTTTTGTCAGGAAGATCACGAAGCTGGAATCTCCCGAACTGGAAGTCTTTATGACCAAATACCGGCCTTCCTACGAGATGGTGCTCTTGCTGAACGACCTCGAATTCGGCTATTATATCCAGAAGTGCTACGAACAGTACCTGTCTGAAAAGAACAAATGGCAGGGTGGGCTGAGAAGATAAGGCGAAGACCACGCGCTCGCAATAACCGTCTATTCCCGGCATATGCAAACCAACCGGTTCGCGAATTCTTTTCTTCGCCGATTAATTCCTGCATCTTAGCCGTTTGTCAGCCATAAAACGGGTAGAAATGAATATATGGCTATCTTTAGCCGCCTATAAATTTTAGCCTTTGAAAAGTAAATACCTCTTTGTTTTTGCAGTCATTTTCGCAGTGGCCTGCAAGGGCAGGAAAGAGAAGGAAGCCCCCAAACAACAGGGCAGTTCCCAGCAACCGGTAGTGGTGGATGTGATCATAGCCCAGGCCCAGGAGGTAAGCAGCAGGGTGGAGGCCAACGGTACGGTGGTGGCCAATGAATACGTGGAATTGAGGACGGAGATCAGCGGAAGACTTGTTTACCTGAACGTTCCCGAAGGTTCGTATGTGCAGAAAGGTACGGTCATCGCAAAGATCAACGATGCGGATTATGTAGCCGGACTGGCAAAATCAAGGGCACAGCTGGAACTGGCGCAGAAAACGGAACAGCGTCTGAAAAAACTGATCGATATCGGCGGACTGAACCAGGCAGATTACGATGTGGCGGTGAACCAGGTAAGCACTTTGAAGGCTGATATCGGCTTTACCCAGGCACAGATCGATAAAACGGTGATACGCGCGCCGTTCGGCGGCCTGGTGGGTTTGCGGCAGGTAAGCCTGGGCGCCTATCTTTCACCAACCACGATCATAGCCACCATACAGCAGGTTGACAGACCCAAGATCGATTTCACCATCCCCGAAGAATACAGCGAACTGATACACAAAGGTGCCGCCGTGGATGTGCAGCTGGATGCAAACAGCAAGAGCATGTCCAGGGCAGTGATCATTGCAACGGAGCCGCAGGTGATACAGAATACCCGCAACCTGAAAATACGCGCGGTGCTGCAAAGCGGTAAGGTAAACCCCGGTGCGTTTGTAAAAGTAACGGTTGCCGCCAACCGCAGCGGCAAAGCCATTTTTGTGCCAACCAATGCAATCATACCCGACGATAAGAACAAACAGCTGGTATTGGTAAAAGCAGGCAAAGCGGCCTTTGTGAATGTGGAAACCGGCGACAGACAGGCCAATAATGCAGAGATCACCAAAGGCATCAGCGTGGGCGATTCCGTGGTGGTAACGGGCGTGCTGTTTGCAAGACCCAAAGCGCCCCTGAAAGTGCGCAGTGTAAAAACACTCGAGCAACTCAACAATTAAGCATTAGGCTCTCTCAAAACAGCATAGCGCAGCTATATGAATATTTCGCAGTTATCGTTGAAGCGGCCGGTACTGGCAACAGTGATGAACCTGATGATCATCCTGTTTGGTGTGGTGGGATTTACTTTCCTGGCGGTGCGTGATTATCCCGCTATCGATCCGCCCATCATCAACGTAAGTACGAGCTATACCGGCGCCAATGCAGACATTATCGAAAGCCAGATAACGGAGCCGCTGGAAAAACAGGTAAACGGCATCCCCGGTATCCGTTCCATCTCCTCCTCCAGTTCGCTGGGCAGCAGCAATATCACCATCGAGTTTGAACTGGGTGTTGACCTGGAAGCCGCGGCAAGCGATGTGCGCGATAAAGTGGGCCAGGCACAAAGGGCATTGCCACAGGATATCGATGCGCCGCCCATCGTTTCCAAAGCGGATGCGAACAGCGATTTTATCCTGATCCTGGCCATCCAGAGCCGCACCAAAAGCCTGATGGAACTGAGCGATTATGCCGAGACCGTATTACAGCAGCAGCTGCAGACCATTAAAGACGTAAGCTCCATCAATATTTTCGGACAGAAACGCTACTCCATGCGCATCTGGCTTAACCCGGATAAAATGAATGCACACCGGGTGGCGTTTACCGATATCAGAAGCGCCATCAATACAGAAAACATTGAACTGCCACCGGGTAAGATCTATGGAAACAATACCGAGCTGGTGATACGCGCACTGGGAAGACTCACCAGCGAACAGCAGTTCCGCGACCTGATCATCAGGCAGGACAGCAGCGGTATCATTCGCCTGGGCGATGTTGCCAAGATAGAAATGGCCCCCGAGCTGCTGGAACAGTCATGGAAGTACAATGGTGTGAACGCCGTGGGTCTTGCCATTGTGCCGCAACCCGGCGCCAATAATATCGAGATCGCCAACGAGTTCAATAAACGTCTTGAACAGATCGAAAAATCAAACAAATCGGATATCACCTTCAATGTACTGATCGATAATACGGTCAATATCCGGCGTTCGCTGGAGGAGGTAAAGGAAACACTGATCATCTCTTTTTCGCTGGTGGTACTGGTGATCTTCTTCTTCTTCCGCAACTGGCTGGTGGCGCTGCGCCCGCTGATAGATATCCCGATTTCGCTGGTGGCCACTTTCTTTATCATGTACATTGCGGGCTTTTCCATCAATATCCTCACCCTGCTGGGTATTGTACTGGCAACAGGGTTGGTGGTAGACGATGGTATCGTCGTCACGGAAAACATATTCAGGAAACTGGAAGAGGGGCTGCCGATACGAAAAGCGGCGCTGGAGGGAAGCAGGGAGATATTCTTTGCGGTGATATCCACCTCCATCACACTGGCCGTTGTATTCCTGCCGGTGATTTTCCTCGAAGGTTTTGTGGGAAGACTGTTCCGCGAATTTGGCGTTACACTTGCCGCCGCGGTACTGATATCCGCCTTCGTATCGCTTACCATCACCCCTGTGCTGAACGTATACCTGAGTACGCCGCATGCACAGGAAGGCTGGTTCTACCGCAAAACAGAACCCTTCTTCACAGGTATGGAGAGCGGTTACAAAAGGCTGTTATCGGGTTTCATGAAACTGCGCTGGATGGCCTGGGTGCTGGTACTGATCTGCGGCGGCATCATTTATTTCGTCAGCAGTTCGCTCAAGAGCGAGATTGCGCCGATGGAAGACAGGAGCAGTATCCGTTTTACGGTTACTGCGGCAGAAGGCACCAGCTATAACTATATGCAGCATCTTACAGATAATATCGCCAATTACCTGTACGATTCTATTCCCGAAAGAAGTTTTGTGTTTGCACGCGTGGGCGGCGGGTTTGGCTCAAGCGGAACCAACTCCTCGCAGCCGAGGCTGGCGCTGGTGGACCCCGCCGAGCGCAAACGCAGCCAGAACGATATTGCCAACGACCTGCAGCGCAAACTGTCAAGGTTCAACGATGCCCGTGTGTTTGCCGTTCAGGAACAGACCATCGCCGTGGGACTCGGTTCCCGCGGGTCGCTGCCCGTGCAGTTTATACTGCAGAACCAGGACCTGGCCAAGCTGAAGAACATGATCCCCAGGTTCCTCGAAGAAGCCAGGAAGGACAAAACATTTGCCAACGTAGACGTTAACCTCAAATTCAATAAGCCCGAGATACAGCTTACCATCGACAGGATGAGGGTAAAGGACCTGGGCCTGTCAACACAGGATGTGGTGGCGGCGATTCAGGCGGCATTCAGCGGCGGACGTATGGCTTATTTTATCATGAACGGATTCCAGTACCAGGTGGTGGCGCAGGTAGAACGCGATATGCGTAATAACCCGAGCGATATCCGTAACCTCTATGTAAGGAATAACAAAGGCGAAAGCATACCGCTGGATGCGGTGGTGCACCTGGCCGAAAGTACCAGTCCCGCCACTATCTACCATTTCAACCGGTATAAATCGGCTACCATTTCTGCTTCGCTGGCAGAAGGAAAAACCATCGGCGACGGTATTGAAGCCATGCAGGCCATCGCTAACCGCCTGCTCGACGAAACCTACCAGACCGCACTGAACGGTCCATCGCGCGATTATGCGGAGAGCTCCTCGAATATCATGTTCGCATTCGGTCTTGCGCTGGTGCTGATCTACCTTGTATTGGCGGCGCAGTTCGAAAGCTTCCTCGATCCGTTCACCATCATGCTTACCGTTCCGCTGGCGCTGGCAGGTGCCTTGCTGAGTCTCTGGATATTCGGGCAAACACTCAATATCTTCTCACAGATCGGTATGATCATGCTGATAGGCCTGGTAACCAAAAACGGCATCCTTATCGTTGAATTCGCCAACCAGAAACGAAAAATGGGTATGGCCAAAATGGAAGCGGTGATAGAAGCCTCGCAGCAGCGCTTACGTCCGATCCTGATGACCAGTCTTGCCACTTCGCTGGGTGCATTGCCGATTGCACTGAGCCTGGGTGCAGCTTCCACCAGCCGTATACCGCTGGGCATCGTGGTGGTGGGCGGTATCCTGTTCTCGCTGATCCTTACGCTGTTTGTTATCCCTGCGGTATATACCTTTGTATCAGGAAAACATAAGGCGGAAAAAACGGAGATCACCGAATAACCATTGCCCAGGCCTGTGTTTACCTTAATAAACACAGAGAAGGTATGAACAACGCCATCGCAGACATACGCCAGGACTACCGGCTTCGCTCACTGAACGAAACGGATGTTGCGGCGGATCCCATTACACAGTTCGGCAGCTGGTGGAAGGAAGCCATGCACAGCCAGCTGGAAGAGGTAAACGCCATGACACTGGCCACCGTATCGCCTGAAGGGAAACCCGCAGCCCGTATTGTGCTGCTGAAAGATTACGACGCAAACGGTTTTGTATTCTTCACCAATTACGACAGCGAGAAAGGCAGGGATATGGCCGCCCACCCGTTTGCCGCGCTGGTATTTTTCTGGAAAGACCTGGAAAGACAGGTGCGCATTGAAGGAACCGTTGCCAAACTGGATGCTGCCGAGAGCGATGCGTATTTCCACTCGCGTCCACAAGCCAGCCGTATCGGTGCATGGGCATCGCCGCAAAGCACGGTGGTGGCAGACCGCGAAGAACTGGAAAAAAGATACGAAACCATGCAGGCAAGATTTGCATCAGGCAATATTCCCCGCCCGGAACATTGGGGCGGTTACCTTGTTACACCCACAATGATCGAATTCTGGCAGGGACGCCCCAGCCGTATGCACGACAGGCTGGTATACCGCTTACAGGATACGGGCGGGTGGACGGTGGCCCGCCTGGCACCCTAAAACAGGTACGATTTGCAAAGCAGGATCAAACTGCCCTACCCCGCAAACCGTACCTCCGGTTTATTTTCCTGCCACTTTGTAGCGTACCTGTCTGCCGTCTACAAATTCTTCGTAATAGGTATTGTCAGGAGCCAGGTAATACTTCTTGTTATTGATCGTTACCGTTTTGCAGTCTTTCGGTAACCTGTCAACCACCCAGCCCAGTCCCGGGTTATCATGCAGTATCAGATCGGGTGCGCTCCATTGCGTTGAATCGGAGGTATCCTCATCTTCTTCTGTAACAGGTCTTGACTGCTGGTTGCGACGCACCGCTTCGCGAACGCCGTTAACCGTTTGGGTGGATTGCGACTGTGGTACAACAACAGCTGGCTGCACTGGTGCCGGTTGTGTTATCACGGGTTGCTGCTGAACCGGGGCCGGCTGCTGCTGCTCCTGCCGGGGTTGCGGGTAAGAATACTGCGGCGCAGGCTGCGGGTAATTTTGCGGTGCCTGTTGCGGGTAACCCCGTTGCGGCTCCTGCTGCGGATACTCCGGCCTTGGCATCTGCTGGTAGTTATCCTCGTTCCTGAACGTATTCAGTACGCCGTTCTTGCCCACCACCCTGTACCATAATTCGCCATTGGGTTTTACCAGGTCTTTGAAATAGGTGCCGTTCAGCGAATAGAATTTCTCGCCGTCGATCACCATGGTCTTTGTTTCTGCCGGTAAGAAAGGAACCTCAGCGCCGATGGGCGCCTGCACCACTTCGTAATCGCGCGTATCGGGAGAAGGACGGTAAAAAACCCCGTTCGAGTAGTAATAGGGATTGCCGCCCCAGATCACCGGGTGATATACCGTGGGCAGTATGCCCACATGCAGGCCAAAAGGCGGGAATGTTACCTGGAAATAACCCCCGTTGGGACGATAAAAATTACCTCCGGCATAGTAATAAGGATTGCCGCCGAAATTGAGGCTGACATACGCGCCCGGCATACTGACAAAGCGTTGCCCGTAAGCGGGATAAAAAGCGGCATGCCTGTAATAGTTTCTTCCACGCTGTGCCTGGGTGGAGATAGCGGCGCCAAACATGCACAAAACAAAAACGAAAGCCGGTCTCACCTGTGTCGAGATAGGTTTCATGGTGTTGTTTTTAAATGATAAAAAGGGTTGCGGACGCCGAAATCCTACCAAATCTCGTGTACTGTTTCTGAAAAGAAACTTAAAATCGGCGAATGATGGGAAGGGGAACAGACGAATAACGAACAAGGAGTGTAGAATGTCGATCGGATATGGAAAAGTTGCCATCTGATCGACATTCTACACTCCTTGTTCAATATTCGATATTGCCCCACCGGGGCCGGGGAATGATCAGGCTTCTTTTTGCTGCGGTTTTTCGAAACGGAAATCAAAAGCGCCTTTGCGCAGGTGTACGCCGTATTCGAGCCAGGCCTTCATGCAGGCGAGAAAATTGGCCCAGCCTTCGGTATTGCCTTTCAGCCAGTTGATACCCGCTTCGTCGTTGGACATACTTTTTTCGGTAACGGTCACTACGGTATCGGTTTCCTTATACGCGGTAAGCGTAATCTCCACCAGCGTTTCCTTGTCGCCATTGGCCCAGTAGTAAGACACATAACTGTTATTGCGTATGCTTCCCACGCGGATGGGGAATGTTTCGTCGAATTCGGGGAAGCGCCATTGTAGGGTCTGGCCTTCTTCCATCCGCCCCGATCCCCAGGAGATGAAATAGTTACACATGACCGCCGGGTCTACGATACTGTCAAATACCTGGTGTACGGGCCGGGCTATCTGCAGACCGGCTTTTATTTCGAGTGTTGTCGGATTCATAGGGTATAAAATTTAGAAGTCAAAATTCCCAAAAAACACCCATCGCAGGCAAAATATTTCCTGCCGCATACGGTTGCCGGTAATCAATAAAAAAACCGCAGCTCATACTGCGGTTCTATATTGAATTGATCGATTCGCTGGTTATTTCCGTTTCATCACTTTTCCGGCTGCCTCAACGATAAAAGGCGTGTCGAGGCCGTATTTGGTCAGCAGCTCCACGGGTTTACCGCTTTCGCCGAAAGTGTCTTTTGTGCCGATGTATTCGATGGGCACCGGCATATGTCTTGCAGCAACCTGTGCGATGGAATCGCCCAGTCCGCCCAGCACATTGTGTTCTTCAACGGTTACCGCGCATTTGGTTTTGCTGATCGATTTCAGCACCGCTTCTTCATCCAGCGGTTTAATGGTGTGTATGTTGATGAGCTCAACGCTGATGCCGTTCGCTTCGAGTATACGTCCCGCCTCAATCGCTTTCCATACCATATGACCGCAGGCAAAAATGGATACATCGGATCCTTCGCTCAGTTTCTGTGCTTTGCCGATCACAAAATCACTGCCGTCTTCGGCGGTGAAATTGGGCCATTTCGGACGGCCGAAACGCAGGTACACAGGGCCATTCAGCGCCGCAACCGCCTTGGTGGCGGCTTTTGTCTGGTTGAAATCGCAGGGAACGATCACGGTCATGCCCGGCAGCATTTTCATCAGGCCAATGTCTTCGAGTATCTGGTGCGTGGCGCCGTCTTCGCCAAGGGTAAGTCCGGCATGCGATGCACAGATCTTTACATTCTTGCCGCTGTAGGCAACACTCTGGCGTATCTGGTCGTACACACGGCCGGTGCTGAAATTGGCGAATGTGGTTGTATAAGGAATTTTACCGCCAATGGTCATACCGGCGGCAATACCGATCATATTGGCTTCCGCGATACCGCACTGAACAAAACGCTGGGGAAAATCCTTGATAAAAGGACCGAGTTTCAATGAGCCGGCAAGGTCTGCGGTGAGCACCACCACATTTTCATTTTCCTTGCCGATTTCGTGGATGCCTTCTCCGAAACCGCCACGGGTTTCTTTCTCATTCAATACCTTGATGTCTGTTAATTTCATGAAGAACGTTTGCAGTAAACAGTAAAAAGTGCTGCAAAGTAAAGAAAATCGGGGAAAGCAGGCGGCGAAAAGTACCGGTGAAAAGGAAACGAAAGACCGGACAGGAGATCTTTCCTATCCGGTCTTTCGCTGTAATGTATATTATCCCTCGAAGGTGCTGTAGAAATACGGGGTTTTGGCTTCAAACTCGGCGCTGCAGGTGTCTACCATTTTATACACGCGGGTAATGCCAAGGGCTTTACGTTTTTCATACACTTCTTCATCGGTGCAGTTGCCCTGCAGGATCTGTGCAATCTGCGCATCGCCAAAGCCATTCTTTTTGGCTTCTTTCAGCAATTCAGTCGGCAGTGTTTCCAGCGAGTATTGTGCAATTTCTTTTTCCATATGGCAAAGCGCCTGTATCTGGTAAATAAACCAGCGGTCGATGCGTGTTGCCTGCGCAATGGATTTTACGGTGGAACCCTGCATCAGCGCATCCTTGATACGGAAAATACGGTCCCATTTCGGGGTCTTGATGTATTCCACCAGTTCTTCGCTCTTCATCAGGCTCTTGCCGTAATAACCCAGTCCCAGCGCTTCGTTCTCCAGGCTCTGGCAGGCTTTCTGGATGGCTTCGGCAAAGCTGCGGCCGATGGCCATCACTTCGCCCACACTTTTCATCTGCAGACCCAGTGTATCGTTGGCTCCTTTGAATTTGTCGAAATTCCAGCGCGGCACCTTTACGATCACATAATCCAGCGCCGGTTCAAAATAGGCGGAAGTGGTCATGGTGATCTGGTTCTTCAGTTCATCCAGGCTGTAGCCGATGGCCAGTTTGGCGGCGATCTTGGCGATGGGGTAACCCGTTGCCTTGGAGGCAAGCGCCGAGGAACGGCTTACACGCGGATTGATCTCCACGGCGATCAGCTCTTCTGTTTCGGGGTTCTGTGCAAACTGCACATTACAGCCGCCTGCAAAATTGCCGAGCGAACGCATCATCAGTATGGCTTTGTTACGCATATCCTGGAAGGAGGTATCGCTCAGGGTCATGGCGGGCGCAACGGTGATCGAATCGCCGGTATGAACGCCCATCGGGTCCAGATTTTCCACGGTACAGATGATCACCACATTATCGTTTTTATCGCGCAGCAGCTCCAGTTCGTATTCCTTCCAGCCCAGCACGGCTTTTTCTACCAGTACCTCGTGTATCGGCGAAGCTTTCAGCCCTCTTTCCAGTGCAGCATCCAGCTCGTCTTTGCTGTGTACAAAACCGCCACCGGTTCCGCCCAGGGTAAACGATGGACGTATCACCAGCGGGAACCCGATCTGCTGTGCAAATTCTTTTCCTTCGAGAAAACTGTTGGCCACATGGCTGGGCGCCACCTGGATACCGATCCTCACCATCAGCTGGCGAAACTTCTCCCTGTCTTCCGCTGTATCAATCGCGGCCACATCCACACCAATCAGTCTTACACCGTATTTTTCCCATACACCCAGTTCATCGGCCTCTTTACAGAGGTTCAGCGCGGTCTGCCCGCCCATGGTTGGCAGCACGGCGTCGATCTTGTTCTCTTCGAGTATCTGCTCAATGCTTTCCACCGTCAATGGCAGCAGGTACACCTTGTCTGCCATCATCGGGTCGGTCATAATGGTGGCGGGGTTGCTGTTGATCAGGATCACTTCAATACCTTCCTCGCGCAGGCTGCGCGCAGCCTGGGAGCCGGAATAATCGAATTCACAGGCCTGTCCGATGATAATCGGTCCGGAACCTATGATGAGCACGGATTTGATGGAATTGTCTTTGGGCATGGTTGCAAAAAAATAAATTCTGCAAATGTAAGGGAGTGCACGCAGAAAACGAGGTTATTTTTGGATGGACGATAGGGGGATTGCCGATTGCCGATTGGGGATAAGGGGTGATGGTCAGGGCAAACCGTTATTCGCTGGCTTTGGCCAGTTATTTATATGATTATTTTTACATATAACCACCTGCCAGAAAGATAACATTATATCGACCACCTGCTGTCAATCTCAATCGGCAATCGCCAATCCCCCTTCGGCAATTGCTCCTGGCCTATCTTTGCGGTATGGTATTACAGGAAGGAAAAAAGGCGCCGGCTTTTAAGGGCAAAGACCAGGATGGCAATACGGTTTCCCTGGCCGACTACAAAGGAAAAAAACTCGTACTCTATTTTTATCCGCACGACGACACACCCACCTGCACCGACCAGGCCTGCAACCTGCGTGACAATTATGCCCTGCTGCAGTCGCACGGGCTTTCGATCCTTGGCGTGAGCGAGGACGATGAGAAAAGCCATAAAAAATTCGAGAAAAAATACAACCTGCCCTTCCCGCTGGTAGCGGATACCAGCCAGGCCATATTAAAAAAATATGGGGTGTGGGACTGGAAAACGTTTATGGGCAAAACCTATATCGGCACCCACCGCACCACTTTCCTGATCGATGAAAAAGGAAAGATTGCGAAAGTGATCACGAGGCCGCGCAGCAAGAAGCATGCGGAAGAGATACTCGAGGCCTGGAAGGAAGCGGAAAAGCCGGATGGCAAAACCGGAAAGGGTATAAAAAGAAAAATGTGAAAGGGCCAATGTTATTGACTATCCTTTCACATTTCACCGTACAGGCCGGGCCTGCTTTATTTTTTTGTCTCCAGTAGCTTGAAGAACTGGTCAAGCTGCGGAAGTATCACGATCCTTGTTCTGCGGTTAACCGAACGGCCTTCGATGGTGGCATTGTCGGCAAGCGGCAGGTACTGGCTGCGGCCGGCGGCGGTCATGCGTTTGGGGTCAACACCGTAGGTATCCTGCAGTATGCGTACCACCGTGGTGGCGCGTTTTACGCTCAGGTCCCAGTTGTCCTGTATGCCCGCGCTTTTGATAGGAACCGAATCGGTATGTCCTTCCACCATAAACTCGATCTCGGGCTGGTTGTTCAGCACCTTGGCCACTTTACCCAGCACTTCCTTTGCACGGTCGGTTACATCGTAGCTTCCGCTTTTGAACAGCAGTTTATCGGAGATGTCTACGTATACAACGCCTTTGTCAACTTTGATATTGATGTCTTTGTCATCCAGGTTGCCGATAGCTCCCTTGAGGTTCATCACCAGCGCCATGTTCAGCGAATCTTTCCGCGCGATGGAGCCCTGCAGGTCTTTAATATAGAGGTCTTTTGCGCCGATGTTATCCAGCGATTTCTTGATACTCTCGGCCTGGGCACCGGTTACCACGGAAAGGTCTTTCAACTGGTTCAGCACCGTATTGTTGTTCTGCTTCAGGTAGTCGATCTGTTTGTTCAGATCGGCAATGGTGGCTTCCGAGCTTGCTTTCTGGTCCCTGAGCTGACCGTTGGCTTTGTCCAGCAGAGCCTGTAAACGTTTGATCTCGTCCTGGGCTTCACGGAGCCTGGCCTGCTGGTCCAGGTAATTGCCGCTCAATTCTGCATACTTGGCTTTTTCGGCATCAAGTTTTTTGGTACTTACACAGGAGAACAGCACAAAGGGGATGGCTGCCGCCAAAAGGTAGAGTTTTGCCTTCATCTTCATTTCAATTAGGTTGTTAATGCGCACTGATAACGCTCGGATACCTGCGGAAATTGCCTTTTTGATCAAAAAAAACGCTGGTCAGCCCCCAAACCCTTTATAAAACAGGAAAATCTGAGTAAATTGGTTTTCAGCGCGCTTTGATTTTCAGAAACAGCAATTTTCTATTTCAAAAAAGCGTTATACCAAAACCAACTACACCATGACCCCTTTCAGAAGCTTTGTCGCATCTGAGCTTATGTCTATCAAACAGAACATAGCCGCCGTGCGCAATATGATCCCCAACAACATTATTCTGAAACCCAGCGAGCGCCGGAGCATGTTCAAGCTGAACACCAAGCGCCATGCATTTGTGGAGAAAGCCGTCAATTATATGCGCAAGAACCCCACAACGGTGCCAACGTTTATTGACGTGACCATCTGCAACAATTATGTGCACCTGTACCAGCAGTATGCAGAATTGCTGGTAGAGCTGGAGCAGGTTAAGACAAAACTCGAAGACGCCAAGCTGGTGATCGGCAACGAGATCATGAAGCAGACAAGGGCCTATTTCCAGAACTCAAAAAATGCGGCGGAATCGGGTAATGAACAACTCGATAAGATCTATAAGGAACTGAAGCCGCATTATGCGGTGGGCCGTAACAGCAAAAAGCCCATGGAAACCCCCTGATGCGTCAGTACTGGCCGGCAGGCTATTCCATCACTTTCTTCCACAGCTCGGGTATGCGTTTTATCCAAACCAGTTCGCGTCTTTTAACACTGGCTTCTTCTGCGGGATAACCGAAATAGGTTTTACCGCCTTTCAGCGAAGAAGGCACACCGCTTTGCGCAAGCACCACCGCGTTGGCGCCAATGGTCAGCGTTTTGCTTACGCCAACCTGTCCCCATAACACCACACCTTCTTCAATAACGGTTCCTCCACCGATGCCCACCTGTGCTGCAAACAGGCAGTTCTTTCCAACGGTTACATCATGGCCGATATGCACCATATTGTCCATCTTGGTTCCTTTGCCGATACGCGTTTCTGCGGTAACACCGCGATCGATGGTGCAGCCTGCGCCGATCTCCACCTCATCTTCAATCACCACGCTGCCGCAGCTTTCCATGCGTTTGTACCAGGTATCGCGGTTCTTCTTGCCGTTGTAGTAAAAAGCATCGCTGCCGATAACACTGCCGGCCTGCACCACTACATTGTTGCCGATGCGGGTGTAAGGCAGCAGCGAAACATTGGGATGTATCGTACAGTTATCACCGATCGTTACATGATGACCAATGAATACATTGGGCATGACCACCGTATTTTCTCCGATCACAGCATCGCTGCTGATGGATGCGGATTGCGCTGCCGCCGGCTGAAAATGATGAACGATACGCAGGTATGCTTCGAAAGGATCGTCAACGATGAAAATGATTTTTCCCTCGGGGATCTGCACATCACCGGAGTTGATGATGATGGCGTCTGCATCGCTGCCAAGACATTTATCATAGTATTTAGGATGATCAACAAAAACCAGATCGCCTTTTTCAACTTTATGAATCTCGTTGATTCCGGTTACCTGAACCGATGTATTACCGGCGGTTTCTGCATTGATCAATGCGGCTATCCATTGCACTGAAACGGGAGCGGGAAACTTCATCTTGCCTCCTTTTGGTGAAAATCAAAGGTAATACCTCCAACCGACCGGAAATTTTTTTAACCTGCGGATAACGGTTCCGGAACCTTGTTTTCAGACTGCGCGCTGATGTTGCAGGTTGCTGTTCTTTGCGCGGAACAAAAAAATTGATTTCGCTGAAACCCTTTATTCATCGGCCTTTCAGCGAAATGAAAACGATGCACTGATCATAACTGCGGCGATTAAAGAGCAGTAAACCATTATGGGTAACATACAGATTCTGGCAATACAATTCACATTGCGCCGGAAAATGTTAATAAAATTGTTTAAAAAATTTTTTGCATTCGTTAAAACTCTTTTTAATATTGTGATGGGAAATTTATTTTCCCGTACTTACTAACCCATCCATATACAAAGTCTCGCTTCTGCGGGACTTTTGTTTTGTATGAACCTTTACTTCCTCATCCACAAACCTTACCAGGCACTTTCGCAGTTTTCTCCCTCGGAGCAAAAGAAAACGCTCGCGGATTTTTTTGATGTGCCGCGGGATGTGTACCCGGTAGGACGACTGGATTACGACAGCGAGGGACTGTTGCTGCTGACGAATGACAAAGACCTTAACCATCGCCTGCTTCATCCCCTGTTTGCACATGAGCGCGAATACTGGGTGCAGGTAGACGGCGCCGTTACCGAAGATGCGCTGATGTCTTTGCGGCAAGGAGTGGGTATTTCGGTAGACGGTAAACCATACCGCACCAAACCCGCGCGGGCTTTTTTATTTGACGGTGAGCCGGAGGTAAGCGAAAGAAATCCGCCGATCAGGTTCCGGAAAGAAATACCCGCGCCCTGGATACGCATGATATTGACAGAAGGTAAAAACAGACAGGTGAGAAAGATGACGGCAGCAGCAGGATTTCCTACCTTGCGTTTGATACGTTACCGCATCGGTCAGCTCGATATCGGCTCCCTGCAACCGGGTGACATGTCAGCGATCTCCCGAAACACCGTCCACCAAAAACTGTTCAATGTACACGGAAGCAACCAGAAATGAATATACCATCAGCACCGATTCTGCTAAACTGGATATAGCGGTGATCCATGGTTACCTGTCCAACGATTCTTACTGGGCGCAGCACATACCGATCGAAACGGTACAGAGATCCATCAACCATTCACTCTGCTTTGGTCTGTATGCCGCAGACAGGCAGGTGGGTTTTGCCAGGGTGGTTACCGACAGGGCCACTTTTGCTTACCTGGCCGATGTATTTATTTTACCCGGGCACCGCGGAAAAGGTTTGTCCAAATGGCTGGTGTCCGAGATCCATGCCCACCCCGATCTGCAGGGCCTGCGCAGGTGGCTGCTGGGTACAAAGGATGCTCATGGTCTTTACCGGCAATTTGGCTGGACGTCGATACCCGAAGAAATAGCCGGCCGTTTTATGCAGTTGCATAATCCCGATGTATACAGCCGATAACAGCGCCGGCAGCGGATGCATGTGTTTTCTTTTCCACCGCTTATCTTTGCATCCCTCTTAAAAAGCAATTATGAGCCTATCCCATTTGTCTGAGCAGGAGCTGATCCGTCGTGAGAAACTGGCAAAACTGCAGGAAGCAGGCATTGACCCTTACCCTGCGCCTTTGTACCCGGTAACGCATTATTCGGTTGACATAAAAGAACAGTATACCGAGGAAACAAAAGAACAGTTTGCCGCCGTTTGCGTGGCGGGCCGTATCATGAGCATCAACGATAAGGGAAAAGTATTCTTTATCAAGGTGCAGGACAGCAAAGGCATCATCCAGCTGTATGTAAAACGCGATGAGCTGTATCCGGGTGAGGATAAATCAGGCTGGGATGCACTTGTGAAACACGGGCTCGACCTGGGCGATTTCATCGGTGCAACGGGGTATGCATTCATCACCAAAACCGGGGAAACCTCCATCCATACCCAAACGCTGACCCTGCTGGCAAAATCACTGAAGCCATTGCCCGTAACAAAACGCGATGAAGAGGGCAATGTGTTTGACGCCGTTACCGATCCCGAATTCCGCTACCGCCAGCGTTATGCCGACCTGGTGATCAACCCCGAGGTAAAGAAAACATTCGAACAGCGTACAAAACTGATCAATACCATCCGCGATTTCCTGAATGCACAGGGGGCGCTGGAAGTGGATACGCCCGTGCTGCAGTCCATCCCCGGCGGTGCGGCGGCAAGACCCTTTGTTACGCATCACAATGCGCTGGATATTCCTTTTTACCTGCGTATCGCCAATGAGCTGTACCTGAAAAGACTGATCGTAGGCGGGTTTGACTGGGTATATGAATTCAGCCGCAATTTCAGGAACGAGGGTATGGACCGCACGCATAATCCTGAATTCACCGTACTGGAATGGTATACTGCCTACAAGGATTATTTCTGGATGATGGAGATCACCGAGCAGCTGATGGAGCAGATCGCCATCGCCCTGCATGGCACAACAGACGTAACAGTGGGCGATAAAACGATCAGCTTTAAAGCGCCGTTTAAAAGGATCAGTATTTACGATGCCATCCGGGAGAATACCGGTATCGATGTAAGTGAAATGGAAGAGGATGCACTGCGCAGAACCTGCCGTGAACTGAAGATAGATGTGCCCAATAATATCGGCAAAGGCAAACTGATCGACGAACTGTTCAGCGCAAGCAGCGAACACACTTTTATACAGCCCAGTTTTATCATCGATTATCCAGTGGAGATGAGTCCGCTTACCAAAAAACACAGGAGCAAAGCCGGTCTTGTGGAGCGTTTTGAGCTGATGGTGAATGGCAAGGAGATCGCCAATGCCTACAGCGAGCTCAACGACCCCATCGACCAGCGCGAACGTTTTGAAGAGCAGGTGAAACTGATGGAGCGCGGCGACGACGAAGCCATGTTCATCGACCACGATTTTCTGCGCGCACTCGAATACGGCATGCCGCCCACATCCGGTATCGGTATCGGTATCGACAGACTGTGTATGCTGATGACCAACCAGGCCTCCATCCAGGACGTGCTGCTGTTTCCGCAGATGCGCCCGGAGAAGCAGGGGTAAGACATCAGCGTGCGGGAGATATTATTCGCGGATTAGTGGATTTTCGGATTTGCGGATTTTTTGTGGAATACCAGGCTTACACGCAGGTAGCCTGGCGGTGCCAGTTATTCATCCGCAAATCCACTACCCCTTGTTCAATAGTCGATATTCCCTTAGTTTAGGCCACTAAACCCGCTGCATGAAATATCTCAAGGTATTGTATATACAGGTGCTGATCGGTATCTGCCTCGGTGTGCTGGTTGGCTGGCTGTTTCCCGGGTTCTCTTCCACCGCCAAACTGATCAGCGATACCTTCATCAACATGATCCGCATGGTGATCACACCGGTGATCTTCCTGACCGTGGTATTGGGTATTGCGGGTGCCGGCGACCTGAAAAAAGCGGGTCGGGTCGGCGGTAAGGGACTGATCTATTTCGAGATCGTAACAACGCTGGCACTGGTTATCGGCCTGGTGGTGGCCAATGTACTGAAACCGGGTGCGGGAATCCCGTCGGACCACCTGCCGAAAGAAAACCTCGACAAGTATACCGCCGCCGCCAAAGAAATGAACTGGGGCGAATTTTTTTCCCATATCGTTCCGTCCAATATACTCGATGCATTTGCCAAGGGCGATCTGCTGCAGGTGCTGTTCTTTGCGATACTGTTTGCGATAGCGATCTCAAAAATCGGTTCGGCCGGCGATAAACTGGTGGCCAGTTTTGAAAACCTCAACAAGGCATTCTTCGAACTGATCCATTTTGTGATGAAGCTGAGTCCTGCAGGTGCTTTCGGCGGTATGGCGTTTACCATCGGCAAATTCGGGTTTACCAGCCTGCTGGTGCTGGGTAAACTGATGATCGCATTTTATATTACCTCGCTGCTGTTCATATTCGTGGTACTGAATCTTATCGGCAGGTATTACGGGTTCAGTGTATGGAAGCTGCTGGTATACATCAAGGAAGAACTGCTGATCGTATTGGGCGCCAGCAGCAGCGAATCGGTATTACCCAATATCATGGAGAAACTGCAGAAAGCGGGTTGCGACAGAACGGTGGTGGGCCTGATCATTCCAACAGGGTACAGTTTTAACCTGGACGGAACAACCATCTACCTCAGTATGTCGGTACTGTTCCTGGCGCAGGTATTCAATATAGAGTTAAGTTTTGCGCAGCAGTTAACCATCATCGGTATTTTAATGATCACCAGTAAAGGCGCTGCAGGTGTTACGGGCAGCGGGTTTATCGTACTTACGTCCACACTTACCATTATGCATGTAATACCGATCGAGGGGCTGGCGCTGCTGATCGGCGTTGACCGTTTTATGAGCGAGGGAAGGGCCCTGACCAATATGATCGGCAATACCATTGCCACCGTAGTCATCGCGCGCAGCGAGAAGGCCGTGGATATGGAGGTGTACAGGAGGGTTGTGGAGAAGGCAACCTGAGATGGAGGGTATATGGCTGCATTGTCTTATGGTTGAATGGTTAAGTAACTGGTAACAATAAAACCATTGCAGTGTTTATGCAACTGCCAGCGCTGCATACGCTTACACAAACAGATCCTGGTATAACTGGCCGCCCGGCGTAACTGCATATTTTTCCAGATCGGTAATGCCTTCGGCAGCGAGTACCTGCTCATCGATAAATGTGTTGCCGCTGCAATCGGCGGCGGGTTTGCGCAGGATATAGTAAGCCGCATCTGCGAGGATATCGGTTGTGCGGCTCATTTTGGCAAGCGCTTCCCCGCCAAGCAGGTTTCTTACCGCGGCGGTATCGATGGTGGTTCGGGGCCACAGCGCGTTGGACGCGATTCCGTCTTTCCTGAATTCTGCCGCCCATCCCAGTGCCAGCATGCTCATGCTGTATTTGGTAATGGTATAGGCGATATGTCCGCCCATCCATTTGGGGTGCAGGTTTACGGGCGGCGACAAAGTGAGTATATGCGCGTTGCTGCCCTTTCTGAGATAAGGCAGGCAATGCTGTACCACGAGAAAAGTGCCGCGTACATTGATGCTCTGCATCAGGTCGAAACGTTTGGAAGGGGTTTGATCCGTAGCCGTGAGCTGTATGGCGGATGCATTGTTGATCACGATATCGATTCCGCCGAATGTGTCTGCGGCCTGCTGCACAGCAGAAGCAATCTGCTCTTCCTGCCGGATATCTACCTGTACCGCCAGCGCTTTACCGCCCGCCGCTTCCATCTCCTGCGCAGCAGAAAAGATGGTGCCGCCCAGTCTGGGGTCTTCTTCCACACTTTTTGCGGCAATAACAATATTGGCGCCTTCTTTGGCAAGTCTCAGCGCCATGGCTTTACCGATGCCCCTGCTGGCCCCGGTGATGAAAACGGTTTTGTTGCGGAACGACATATACTGCGGTTATACAATAAATGTCAGCAAAAGACCATTACCAGCCTAAGAAATTTTTGATCACCGCCTCTGTTTCCGCGCAGGCTTTTTCGAGGTGGTCGTTAACGATGATGCGGTTGAAATGGTGTTTGAAAGACAGTTCATAACTGGCTTTGCTGATGCGTGTGGCCAGGCTTTCGGCGCTTTCCGTTCCCCTGCTTTCGAGGCGGCGCTTCAGTTCATCGATAGAAGGCGGTTGTATGAAAATGGAGAGGCAATCACCTTCCAGCTGTTCCTGCACATGAATGGCGCCTTTTACGTCTATATCCAGTACCGGCACTTTTCCCCCGTCCCAGATCCGCTGCAGTTCTGCTTTCAGCGTGCCATAGTATTTTCCTTCGTACACCATTTCCCATTCGATAAAGGCGTTGGCATGGATCTTTTCATGAAAATCGTCCACGCTGATAAAATAATATTCAACACCGTTCTTTTCCGTTCCGCGGGGCAGCCGTGTAGTGGCAGAAATGGAAAAAGAAAGCCTGGAAAACTTATCGATCAGAAAACGTGTGATCGATGTTTTGCCCGCACCCGAGGGGGCTGTCAGAATGATCAGTTTATTTTCCTGGGAAGACATGCGCAAAGAAACAATTAAAACAGCAAATGCAAAGAAGGATCCCGCACGGTTTATTGCCAGCGGATCTTTTCTGCGAGCGGTATATTTCTTTTTGCCGGAGGCAGCGGTTTGTCGGTATAGCCAAGAAACAATAAACCCATTACGATATCCTCCGGTGCCATACCCAGGTAGGTTTTCATGGCCGGGTGATGTGTCATACCGCCTGTGCTCCATAATGCGGCGATGTTCAGCGCTGCGGCGCCCAGCAACAGGTTCTGGGTGGCGGCCGCAACGGCAGCCAGTTCTTCCTCTACCGGGATGGTGGCGCCGGGTGTTCTTTTCATATACACCACGATGATATGCGAGAGTGTATCGGCCTGTTCTTTCAGTTTATCGTATTTGCCCTGCATGAATTTATCTGAGCTGGTATGGGCGCGGTATAATTCGGCATGATCAAGACAAAATCGTTTTTTGGATTTCCCCTCGTAAACGGCAAAACGCCAGGGCTCGGTCCTTGCATGTGTGGGTGCCCAGTCGGCAAGCTCCAGTAACTGCCGTACCAGGCCATTATCGATGCTAACACCGTTCATATCGGCGGGTTTAACGCTTCTTCTTTTGCGGATGATACCCGATAACTGTTCAAATGATGCATTCATGCCGCAAAGGTACCTGCGCGGGCAGGAAATAAAAAACCACCGCGCTGTATACGGTGGCTTTTTATTGTCGATACACGGAATATCTTACTGATCGTAATCATCATCATAGTCGTCATCATAGTCGTCATCCAGCGCCACCACTTCGTATGCGTCCCTTCCATCTATGAGTATCGGCTGAAAAAGTGTGCCGTTGTATTCGAGATACACCATGCCATTGACCCTTATTTCATCGCATCCCTCGGGAAGATCGTACACGATGGCTCCGGGGGGCGCTTCCGTTACCACAAACCCGCGTGCGCTGGTGGCGTAGAATGTTCCCGCAAAATAATAATACAGGTTGCCGCCGAGGTTAATGGTGGTATAACCCGCAGGAAGGTGTGAAATATAAACACCATCGGGCGCAGGTATCACCTGGTATCCGTTGTTGTAAGGTTCGTAGAATATGCCCTGGTCATACCAGTAGTTTGATCCGTTCAGTATTACGCTGATGGCGGCGGGCCCCAGGTTTATCCTGAAATAACCTACGGGATGAAAGAACGATCCGTAAGAATACGGGCGGTAAGGATGGTAATTGTAATTATAGAATGAATAATACCTGCGGTTGTTCCATATTACCGGAGGACGCGAATACCGGGGGTGGTAGCCATAGGCATAGGTTCTGTTGGGAAAAGTAACGGCGCTGCCCATGCGCTCCATCCGGCGGTTATCGATGCGGGCCTGTTGTCTTCTGATATCGTAAGACCTGTCGTAGCCCCGCTGTGCTTCGCGTGTACGCTGCATACGCTGGTCCTGCTGCTCCCATTGGCGCTGGCGGTCGTTGTTGCGCTGCATTTCCCGGCTGCGCTGGTCGTTCTGGGCCTGTTGTCTCTGCTGCCATTCGCGTTGCCTGTCATTGTTCTGCTGGCGTTGCATTTCGGTTCCGCGCTGCGCATCCTGTCTTTGCTGCCACTCGCGTTGCCTGTCATCGTTCTGCCGGCGCTGCATTTCGGCCCCGCGCTGCACCTCCTGTCTCTGCTGCCACTCACGCTGGCGGTTTTCGTTTTGCCGCTGCATCTCCCGGTTGCGCTGATCATTCTGGGCCTGCTGTCTTTGTTGCCATTCGCGTTGCCTGTCATCGTTCTGCTGGCGCTGCATTTCGGCTCCGCGCTGCGCATCCTGTCTTTGCTGCCACTCACGCTGGCGGTTTTCGTTTTGCGGCTGCATATCGCGTCTGTTTTCAAAATTGCGGCCGGGATTGCCCTGTCTTCCTTCGCCACCTTGTCTTGGTCCGCCCTCCCGACCGCCTTCATGGCGTTGTGCTGCTGCCCCAAGGCTTACCGCGGCCAGCAGACCGCTCAGCAGGAGCTTATGTGTGTAAATGTTTTTCATATTGCAGGTTTTTCTGAGCAACTCACGGCAATACGCGTGCCTGAGATTGTTAAAGCAGAAAAACCACCGGGAAAAAAAGGCCGCACACCGGCATTAACAGCGTATTGGCGGCCAGGCCGCCGCTGACAGAAAAGCGGCAGGAATGGTTCATTGATAGGAGTGCCGTATATCTTCAGACCCTTTTTATATCGGCGCCCAGCCTGCGCAGTCTTTCATCGATAAACTGGTAGCCCCTGTCTATCTGTTCGATATTCTGGATCACGCTTTTTCCCTCGGCGCTCAGCGCTGCAATCAGCAGGGCCTGGCCGGCGCGGATATCGGGGCTGCTCATCGTAATACCGCGGAGTTTGTGTTTTCTGCCCAGACCGATCACCGTAGCGCGATGCGGGTCGCAGAGAATGATCTGCGCGCCCATATCAATGAGTTTGTCTACAAAGAACAGGCGGCTTTCAAACATCTTCTGGTGCACCAGCACACTGCCTCTTGCCTGTGTGGCCACCACCAGTACGATGCTTAAGAGATCGGGCGTAAACCCGGGCCAGGGATGATCATAAATGGTGAGTATGCCGCCGTCGAGGAATGTCTGTATCTCGTATACATCCTGCGACGGTATGTAGATATCATCTCCTTTTATCTCGAAGCGGATGCCGAGCTGTGCAAATTTTTCAGGGATAACACCCAGGTGCTCCACACCGGCGTTCCTGATGGTGATCTCGCTTTGCGTCATCGCCGCCATGCCGATAAAACTGCCGATTTCGATCATATCGGGCAGCATGCGGTGTTCGGTGCCATGCAGTACGGCAACACCTTCTATCACCAGCATATTGCTGCCGATGCCGCTGATCCGCGCGCCCATCCTGTTCAGCATTTTACATAACTGCTGCAGGTAGGGTTCACAGGCTGCATTGTAAATGGTGGTGGTGCCTTCGGCAAGTACGGCCGCCATTACGATATTGGCGGTACCGGTAACAGAGGGCTCGTCGAGCAGCATGAATGTACCCTTGAGCTGGTGTGTACTCAGTTTAAAACAACCGGCATCTTCGTCGTAGGCATAGGCAGCGCCCAGTTTTTCAAAACCGATGATATGGGTATCGAGTCTCCGGCGGCCGATCTTGTCGCCGCCCGGTTTGGGTATATAGGCACGCCTGAACCTGGCCAGCATAGGGCCGGCCAGCATAACGCTGCCCCGTAGCCTGCCCCCTTTTCTGCGGAACGCCTCGGATGCGAGATAGTCTGCATCCACCGAATCGGACTGGAATACGCAGGTATCGTTGCCGGTGCGCGTCACCTTCACACCGATATCTCCCAGCAGTTCGATCAGCAGGTTTACATCGAGTATATCCGGTATGTTGGAAATGGTAACCGGTTCCGCTGTCAGCAATACGGCCGATAATATCTGCAGCGCTTCGTTCTTGGCTCCCTGCGGAACGATATCGCCTTTGAGCTGTTTTCCGCCGATCACTTCAAATGAACTCATGATTGAATGGTTTAGGGGTTGTGCCGGTCCTTTCTTCGGGTTGGTCACAATCCAATAAAAAAGGCATCTTACGACGCCTTAAAATTATGTACCAGCCACAAACCAACCGGCAGATCGCTAAAATCTTTTCTTGAACTGACCGCCGCGGTTGTTGTTATTATTGTTGTTGTTGTTGTTGCGGTTGTTGTTCTTGTTACGGTTATTGCTGTTGTTGCGGTTATTACCCCTGTTGCCGCCCTGGTTACGGCCACCGAAATTCTGCTGCCAGCGTCCGCCGCGGCCGGAGGAATACTCGTCGCGCTCGAAATTCTGGTTGCGGTGTTTGATATACGGCGTGTTGCTGAACTCAAGCTGTCCGCCGGTGATATTGTTCAGTTCGGCGCGGATGGTATCGTCGTGCGCCAATTCCTTGTGCCAGTTGCTGTAGGCCAGCTTCATGTAATAGGCGATGGCGTGTGCAAAACCTGCTTTTTTCTCCGGGTCTTCTTCGCGAAGCGCCTTGTCGATCACCACTTCCAGGTTCTTGCCCAGGTGTGCATATTTGGGATGGCTTTTGGGATAAGGAAGCGGATCGGGTTTTTGCTTGTAGGTTTCGCGTTTCGGAATAGGGTAAGGGCTATCCACTTCGAGCTGGAAATCGCTGATGAAGAAAAGATGATCCCAAAGCTTATGACGGAAATCCTCCACGTTTTTGAGATGCGGGTTAAGAAAACCCATCAGTTCGATCACACACTGTGCCTGTTGCTGGCGCTTTTCACGGTCTTCGATGGTCAGCAGGTGTTCCACCATCTTCTGTACATGACGGCCGTATTCACGCATTCCCAGGTAATTTCTTTCTGTATTGTACTCCATAAATGTTCTGTGAGAACGACAAATGTACGGAATTAGCGGCTGGTGACCCAGAGATCGCTTTATTTGGCCGGTCTGCCGGTCCTGTCCGTCCTGAAAGCAGGCCGCTTTCCTTACCTTCGCCTTATGGAACAGTTAGTGCAACAGATCGAAGATCACCGCAGGGAAATAGCCGCTGCCGAAGCTGCCACACCCGAGGCGGTGGAGGAATTCCGCATCAGGTACCTGGGTACCAAAGGACTGGTAAAGAACATCATGGCCGAGATGAAACAGGTGCCCAATGAGCGCAAAAAGGAATTCGGCCAGGTACTGAACGATTTCAAACTGTTTGTTGAGAACAAATACGAAACGTTAAAAGAAAACCTGTCGGGTCAGCAGGCTGCGGATACCGTTTCGATCGACTGGAGCCTGCCGGGTAACCCTGTTCCGGTGGGTACCCGCCATCCCCTGAATATTGTTCGCAACCAGATCGTATCCATTTTCAGGCGGTTGGGTTTTGCCGTTGCAGAAGGACCTGAGATCGAAGACGACTGGCACAATTTCGGCGCCATGAACCTGCCCGAAGACCATCCTGCCCGCGATATGCAGGATACTTTTTATATCCATCAGAACCCCTCCTGGCTGCTGCGTACGCATACCAGCAGTGTGCAGGCCAGGGTGATGGAATCACAGAAACCCCCTATCCGTGTGATATGCCCGGGTCGGGTATACCGCAACGAAACCATCAGCGCAAGGGCGCATTGTTTCTTTCACCAGGTGGAAGGTTTGTATATTGACGAGAACGTGAGTTTTGCAGACCTGAAACAGACCCTGTATTTTTTTGTGCAGGAAATGTTTGGCAAAAATGTAAAAGTCAGGTTCCGCCCCAGCTATTTTCCGTTTACGGAACCCAGCGCTGAAATGGATATCAGCTGTCTGATCTGCGGCGGCAGCGGCTGCAATATCTGTAAACATACCGGCTGGGTGGAGATACTCGGCAGCGGCATGGTGCACCCGAACGTACTCGAAAATTTCGGTATCGATTCCAACAGGTATACCGGTTTTGCATTCGGCATGGGCGTGGAACGCATCACCCAGCTGAAATACCAGGTCAACGATCTCCGCCTCTACTCCCAAAACGACGTACGCTTTTTAAAGCAGTTTACCGGCGTGGTGGGATGAGGGGAACTCGTGAGTTGGCGTGAGTTATCGTGAGTTTGTCGGAAGCCAGCAAAATCGCTATTACGACACCATCCCAATCCACATCAACTCAGGTCGACTCACGATAACTTACGATAACCCCCACCTCTCATGGTCCACACCACCAAAGGCATCGTACTGAGAACGGTAAAATATGGTGATACCAGTATCATCACAACCGTATATACGGAGCTTTTCGGCATCCAGAGCTATCTGGTGAAAGGGGTAAGACAGAGCAGCAAAAAATCGGGCGGTAAAGCCGGGTTCTTTCAGCCCTCGGCCATGCTGGAGATGGAAGTATACCACAACGAGCTGAAGCAGCTGCAGTTTATCAAAGAATACCGCTGGAGTTACCTGTATGAGAAAGTGATGTCCGATGTGGTGCGGAATACCGTTGCCATGTATGTGATAGAACTGCTGCAGCACAGCCTGAAACAGCCCGAAGCCAATCCCGAACTGTTCTACCTGATCGAAGACACGCTGAAACAGCTGGATCGCGGAACGGATATGCTGGCGGGCAACCTGCCGCTTTATTTCACCCTGCACCTGGCTGGCGAGCTCGGGTTCCAGATGCAGGGAACCTACGCTGTAAACACACCGTATCTTGACCTTCAGGACGGAAATTTTGTAACCGCCTTACCATCGCATCCGTATTTTCTCGAGGGAAAACAGGCGGAAGCAACCTCGCAGTTACTGTCGCTGCAGTTCTACAGCGACCTGGATCATATTACCCTGAACCGGTCCATACGGCGGGATCTGCTGCAGGCTTATCAAACCTATCTGGCATTGCATATCGCCGATTTCGGTGATATGCGCAGTCTTCCCATACTGCAGGAAATCCTTTCCTGAAACGTATCGCATACAGCTGCGTGCAGCGTGGTTACAGCAGTTTTTGAATGGTTGTGGAATTGCCGATGCGGTTATCCGCTAAACCCTGCAGCAGGTTGATGCCGGGCGTTTTTCCTTTTTCAAAACTGCCGTATGCCGATTGCAGCTGCAGGGCCAGGGCTCCGTTATAGGTGGCCCACCCGAGCAGTTCTTCCACCGGTATTCCGGGGAAATGGCGGTGTATCGTTTTCAGTTCGTCTAGTACGCTTAGCGAGTGATTGCTTGCGAGGCTGTCTGTTCCTATTACGATCCTTGCACCGTACCGGCGCAGCAGCTGAACCGGGGGCAGTGACTGTTCAATATACTGGTTGGCATTCACACACAGGCACCAGTTGGCGGCAACAGGTACAGACGCCGCCCAGGCGATATCCGCTTCGCCGGTAAATGTATTGTGCACGAGCAATACCTGCCCGGCAGTCTGCAGTTTGTGCAGGTAGCATTGCAGGCTGGTCTTTCCCGGCGGGGTAAAGAAAGAAGTGTCCAGTTTCATCATCTGGTACATACGCGAAAAATCTCCCTGTCCGCTGGTGAACAGCTCGTCTTCAAAAGGGGTTTCCTGGTTGTGTATGGTGATCGTCTTCCCGGCAAATCCCGGCTGCATCAGTTGCCATAGCTGTTCCGATACCGAGTACGGGGCATGGGGCGATAAACTGGTTCGGTTGCCTGGCAGCAGGCCGTGTTCAAAAGCCGCTGCTGTTTCCTGGGCCCGCTCAAACCGGGCCTCAGCGGCTTCGGGCAGCCAGCCGCTTACTTCGGTGAAATTGTAATAGGCCATCCGCGCCTGCTGTTTCTGGGCAAGTGTGTGCATGTTATTACAGATATCGCCTACGGCAACAATGCCCGCATCGATCATATCGTCTTCGGCCAGGCGGATCGCGTCCAGGATCGCTTCTTCCGAAAAATGGCGCTCGGTAACCACCCGAAACACAAAATCCACCAGTCCTGTTTTTTCAGGGATCAGTCCTTTCATATGACTGAGTTCAAGATGGCAATGACAGTTGATAAGACCGGGTAAGAGAATACCCCCGAGTTGCTGGATATCCTCACCGGCCTGGCTGGCGGGTACCAGGTCGGCAACCGTTCCCTTTCCGTCTGTAATAAGAACAAAGCCGCTGCCCATCATTTCCGTTCCGGTAAATACCTGGTCTGCCTGAAATTTCCGGTAGTTCATGCTGCAAATGTATACAGGCGGGCGGTAGAAAATGGCAGCCGGCGGCACCCGCGGCGATTCCGTTGATCAAAAACAGTCAAAAAATTTATTGAAAATCAATTAAATACAAAGGTTCGATAAAAAATACAGTGTAAAATCTTTGGAAAAATGATCATTCTGCCGCTACCTTCGCCGTCCATTTTCAACCGGTGGGATAGCGCCGGGTCATTAAAACAGATAATCATGAGTAAACTTCATTTCACCACCAAGCATGCGAATGCGGCTACCGTACAGCACAACTGGTATGTGGTTGACGGTACTAATCAAACCGTGGGTCGTATCGCTTCAAAGATTGCTTCTGTTCTTCGTGGTAAGAACAAAGCGTATTACACGCCGCATGTTGACTGTGGCGATTACGTGATCGTTATCAATGCCGAGAAAGTTGTTTTCACCGGTAATAAGGGCGAGCAGAAACAGTATATCAACTTCTCCGGTTATCCCGGCGGTAAAAAAGAAGAAGCGGCAGAAGACCTGCTTCGTCGCCGTCCGGAAGTGGTTATGGAAAGGGCTGTAAAAGGCATGCTTCCCAAGAACCGCCTGGGCCGTAAGATGATCAAAAAACTGTTCGTGTACGCAGGTGCTAACCACCCGCACACTGCACAGCAACCCAAAGACTTCAAATTTTAATTCATTGCTTTTGCGCAAGCACTAAGCACCAAGCATACACAAATGGAAAAACAAAAAAATGCCGTTGGTCGCCGTAAAGAAGCCGTTACCCGTGTATTTATTACCAGGGGTGAAGGCAAGATCACTGTGAACGACAAAGATTACAAAGCTTATTTTCCACTCGTTTACCTGCAGAACCAGGTAGAAGCGCCTCTGAAAACTGCTGATGTACTGGGCAAATTTGATATCGTTATCAATGCCCAGGGCGGTGGTTTGAAAGGACAGGCCGAAGCAGCCAAACTGGGTATTGCCCGTGCGCTGCTCGAAGTAAACCCCGAGTTCCGTCCTGCACTGAAAGCTGCCGGTCAGCTTAAGCGCGATCCGCGTGGTGTTGAACGTAAGAAATTCGGTCATAAGAAAGCCCGCAGAAGCTTCCAGTTCAGCAAACGTTAATATCTGTCTATTGTTTGTGGTCTATGGTCTGTTGTTTTACAACCATAGACTACAGACCACAGACAACAAACCCTAATTGATCATCATTACAATAACAAAAGATGGAAAATAACACTTCACTGCAACAACAACTCCTGGAGGCCGGCGTTCATTTCGGTCACCTGAAAAAGAAGTGGAATCCAAAGATGCTGCCTTACATCTTTGCTGAAAAGAAAGGTATCCACATCATCGACCTGAACAAAACCGTTGATCACCTGCAGGATGCGGCAGCCGCTATCAAGCAGATCGCGAAAAGCGGTAAGAAGATCATGTTCGTGGCTACCAAAAAGCAGGCGAAAGAGATCGTGAGCGAATGCGCACGCCGCGTAAACATGCCGTTTGCCACAGAACGCTGGCTGGGTGGTATGCTCACCAACTTCAACACTGTTCGCAAGAGCGTGAAGAAAATGCAGAGCATCGAAAAAATGCTGAACGACGGCAGTGCGGAAAGCCTGACCAAGAAAGAGCGTCTGACCCTGAGCCGTGATAAAGATAAAATGGAGAAAGTGCTGGGTGGTATTGCACAGCTTGGCCGTTTGCCCGCAGCATTGTTCCTGATCGATATCGGTCATGAGCATATCGCATTGTCAGAAGCAAAACGTCTTGGCATCACTACTTTTGGTATGGTTGATACCAACTGCGATCCCAATAAAGTTGATTTTGCCATTCCATCGAATGATGATGCTACCAAATCAATTGCTATCGTAACCAATTACATCGTTGCCGCTATCGCAGAAGGTCTGGCCGAGCGTCAGGCTTCCAAAGACGAAGAGGAATCAGACGATGCGAACAATGAGAACGAAGCAAAAGCACGTCGGCTCGAAGCAGAAGCCCAGGCTGAAAGCGGCCGTGGCCGCAGCCGCAGCACCAATACAGAAGGCGGTGCGCCTGCAGGACCCAAACGTCGTGTACCCGGCAACCGCAGACCGGCGGGTGGTGGCCCACGATAGGTTGAATCAGTAATTGGTAATTAATAATTAATAATTGAGCGATCGGTTATTGCCGTATTACTGATTATCATTACTGCGTATTCATTGTTAATTATTAATCAGAAAAGCAACATGTCAACAGCAACAATAACCGCCGCAGACATCAACAAACTCCGCCAGGCAACCGGCGCGGGTATGATGGATTGCCGCAAAGCCCTGACAGAAACGAACGGAGATTTTGAAGCCGCTATCGACTGGCTGCGTAAACAGGGTCAGAAAGTGGCTGCAAAACGCAGCGACCGCGAAGCAAAAGAAGGTGTGATCATTGCAAAAACATCTGCCGATAACAAAACCGGTTTTATCGTTTGCATCAGCTGCGAGACCGATTTTGTATCTAAAAATGCAGATTTTGTAGCCTTTGCCCAGAGCATCGCAGATGCCGCCGTGGCAAACGATGTAAAGAGTGCAGAAGAACTGAACGAAGTAAGCGTGAACGGCGCAAAAGTATCCGACCTGATCAATGATAAACTGGCTGCCATCGGTGAAAAGATCGGTGTTGCCAAGTTTGAAAGAATTGAAGCGCCTTATGTGGCTTCCTATATTCACGGTGCATACCGCATGGGTGTACTGGTTGGCCTGTCGGAAGCTGCGGAAGAAGCGGGCAAAGATGTTGCCATGCAGATCGCGGCTATGAACCCCGTGGCAGTTGATGCCGACAGCGTTCCTGCCGAAACAGTGGAAAGGGAAAGAGCGATCGTGGTGGAAACCATGAAAGCAGATCCGAAAATGGCGGGTAAGCCTGATGAGATGATCGCCAAGATCGCCGAAGGCAAACTGAATGCATTCTTCAAAGAGCAGACCCTGCTGGCGCAGCCTTTTGTAAAAGACGGCGGCCAGAGCGTGGCTGATTACCTGAAATCAGTGAATTCAAACCTGAAAGTGACCGTGTTCAAACGCGTTGCCCTGGGATAATATCCATACGGAAAGAATATACAAACGGGAGCGCAACTGCGCTCCCGTTTTGTTTTCCGGCGATTGTATATCGGGATGAAAGGGCAGCGCGCAGGCACAGCCCTCCGCGGATGTCTCTCCGGAGGAGGACTTTGCTGTTTGGAGACCAGGTTATGACGGGCAATGGTATTTTATCTTAAGCATCTGAGCTTTGTTTTTTGCTACTATTATCATATTGACCGATGATATATTGTCGTTCTAAGCACAGCGCCCTCCTTTGGAGAGACATACATCTGCGAAGAATTGGTTGTGTCGGTAACGTAGTCCATGCGGAGAATGGAATAACTAAAGCAGTGAGTATACATCAAGACAATCGTTTGCAATGATTATAGGGGGCTGTATTCATTATATTAGCTGTACAATCAAGCCTTATCAAAATGACCAGCTATTTCATCCGGCCAAAAAAGCTATCAGTAATCGCTGCTCTTCTATTGGCGCAAATCATATCAGCGCAGCAAAAGCCTAATATCATTATTATCTATGCCGATGACCTTGGCTACGGAGACCTGGGTTGTTATGGTATGCGGGGGATTACAACACCGAACATAGACAGACTTGCGCAGCAGGGGTTGAAGTTTACCAATGCGCATACAACTTCCGCAACATGTACGCCATCGCGTTATGGCATTCTCACGGGACGTTATCCATGGAGACAAAAAGGGACAGGCGTGGCGCCGGGCGATGCGTCACTGATCATCCCGTTGGAAAGAGGTACCCTGCCTGCCGCTTTGCAGAATGCGGGTTACCGGACTGCCGCCATCGGCAAATGGCATCTCGGGCTGGGTAATAATGGTACGATAGATTGGAACAGAGAGATTAAACCGGGCCCTAATGAAGTGGGGTTTACTTATTCATTTATTATGCCGGCCACACTCGACAGGGTTCCCTGTGTTTACGTAGAAAATCATCATGTAGTGAACCTCGACCCGAACGATCCTATCGAGGTGAATTATAAACAAAAGATCGGCAGTGAGCCAACGGGAAAAGAAAATCCCGAGAAGCTTCGTATGAAACCCGATCCAAACCAGGGCCATGCCCAAACGATTGTAGACAGTATCAGTCGCATTGGCTGGATGAGTGGTGGCCACAGCGCTTTGTGGAAAGATGCTGACATTGCCGGTGATATTACCAAGAAAGCCATCACATTCATTGGAAAGAATCGCACGCAACCATTTTTCCTGTATTTCGCCACGGGCGATATACATGTGCCGCGTTATCCGCATAGCATGTTCAGGGGCAAAAGTGGAATGGGTTTACGGGGAGATGCCATATTACAACTCGACTGGACGGTGGGAAAGATCGTACATGCGCTCGACAGTCTTGGGTTGACAAAAAACACGCTGATTATTTTCAGCAGTGATAACGGGCCTGTTGTAAACGACGGTTACCTGGATGGGTCGGTTGAAAATCTCGGGGATCACAAGCCTGCCGGCGTTTTGCGCGGAGGTAAATACAGCATTTTTGAAGCAGGTACAAGAGTGCCTTTTATGGTAAAATGGCCAGGGCAGGTAAAGGCAGGTAAAACCACCAATACGCTTTTCAGCCAGGTGGATCTGTATGCTTCGCTTGCTAAACTTACCGGGCAATCACTGAAAGAAGGAGATGGTGCAGACAGTTTCGACAGGCTGAATGCCCTGCTGGGCAAAACTGCTGAGGACAGGCCCTTTGTTATAGAAGAGGCGCGCGGATTATCTATCACCAAAGGCGAATGGAAATACATAGCGCCCAACAACGGTGCAGCATTGGCTAAGGATGTGAACATTGAATTGGGCAACCTGCCGCAGCCCCAACTGTACAATATGAAAAATGATATACAGGAGCAGCATAATGCAGCGGAAAAACACCCGGAGATCGTAAAGGAATTGGCAGCGTTATTGGAAAGAATAAAGGAAGAGAAAAAATAGACCCTGCGATAAATACCTAATCAAAAAGCCAGCAGGATAGGTAAATTTGAAAAAGACAGTATGGGCATGATTTACGCCGATATCGAATTGATCAATGCAGATGATATGGCATTGCAGCGAAGGGGGCATATTGACCAGGATGAGATCAAAAAAATGCATATCAGTGTATTGGTGGATACCGGCTCCTATATGCTCGCAATTAACGAAAATATACAGCAGATACTTCAATTGCCTGTTATTGACAGCCGCAAAGCAAGGATGGCCAACGAGCAATCTATCTGGTGCGATGTAGTGGAGACCCGTTGAACTCCGGTTCGAAAATCGGAAAACGGTCTGCAACGCGTTGGTGCTGCCAGGCGATGCGGAACCGCTGCTTGGCGCTATTCCGGTGGAAGACCTGGACGTATTCATCAATCCGCTGAGGCAGAAGCTGACTGTAAACCCCGACTCGCCCGATTATGCCACGACCATCTTAAAGAAGATCGCCTAAGCCCATTTCACCGATTATTTCCGCTTTCTGCCTTCTTCTTGGCATTTGCCCAAAAAATCAGGTTATTTGCAGTCAATTCATCAATAACCTGCTATGCTTCCAAAGTACAAACGTATTCTCCTCAAGTTATCCGGGGAAGCCCTGCTGGGCGATCAGAAAAACGGTGACCCGTTTAACCCTCAGATCATCGAACAGTACGCACAGGATATCAAACAGGTAACCGATCTGGGTGTGCAGGTGGCGATCGTGATCGGCGGAGGTAATATCTACCGCGGTATGAACGAAGCCGACAGCGGTATCGAAAGAGCGCATGGCGATTATATGGGTATGCTGGCCACGGTGATCAATGCCATGGCCATGCAGGCGATGCTGGAGAAAATAGGCGTTTATACCCGTTTGCAGAGCGCCATCAATATGGAACAGGTGGCCGAACCCTATATACGCCGCAAGGCATTACGCCATCTTGAAAAAGGAAGGGTGGTGATCTTTGGCGCCGGAACGGGTAACCCTTATTTCACCACGGACACCGCCGGCTCCCTGCGGGCCATCGAAATGAAAGCCGATGTGATACTCAAAGGAACACGCGTGGACGGTGTATACGATGCCGACCCCGAAAAATACCCCGATGCGGTAAAATTTGAGAAGATCAGCTTCCAGGACTGCATCACGCAAAATCTGAAAGTGATGGATATGACGGCTTTTACGCTCTGTATGGAGAACAAACTGCCGATTATCGTGTTTGATATGAACAGGCAGGGCAACCTGCTGAAAGTGGTGGAAGGACAGAATGTAGGCACGCTGGTCAGCTGATCACCCGTTCGTCATAAAAAAGAATCAATCCCTGGTGCTGTCGGTAATTTCACGGAACATGAAACAAAGCCTTGTCATTGCTTTTTGCCTGCTTGGTCTGCAGAGCTATTCCCAACAAAGCTTGTCGCTGTTAGACGCGGTCAACGCCGCGCTTAAGAACAGTTATGATATCCAGATAGCCAGGAACAACCTGGAGATAAGCAGCGTCAACAACTATATCGGCATTGCCGGCGGGCTGCCTACCGTTACCGCCACGGCCAACGATAACGAGCAGATCACCACCATCAACCAGAAGTTCAACGATGCCTCGCGCAATACCAGCCGGAGCAACGTAGGCTCTAACAACCTTACCATGGGTGTTACCGGAAGCATGCTGCTGTTCAATGGATGGCGGGTGGTTGCCACCAAGCACAGGCTGGAAGAACTGGAAAAACAGAACCAGCAGGTATTGAACGCACAGGTGCAAAACACAATTGCTGCGGTGATGTCGAAGTATTACGATGTGGTAAGACAGCAGAACCTGTTAAACACGATCCAGACATCCATCACCGCTTCGCAGCAGAGACTTGATATCGTTAAAGCGCGCAGGGAAGTGGGCCTGGCCAACAATGCAGATTTGTTTCAGGCGCAGATAGACCTGAACGCCCTGCTGCAGTCGCTGCAAAGCCAGCAGCTGGTGATCAATACCGCAAAGACCGACCTGCAGTCGCTGCTGTCTGTGAAACCGGACAGCATGCTTCGTATTACCGATACGCTGATAACGATAGACAGGACATTGAACCTCGACAGCGTGAAAGCAGCCATGCAGGCAAACCCACAGCTGATCGCGGCTAACCGGCAGGTCAATATCAGCGAGCTGATCGAAAAAGAAACGGCGGCACAACGGTACCCTACATTGCGCGCCAGCACGGGTTACAATTTCAACAGTTCGCAGAGTGCGGCGGGCTTCAGCCTGCTGAACCAGAGCTACGGGCCATTCATCAGCCTGAACCTTTCGGTGCCTATTTACAATGGCACTATATTCAAGCGTCAGCAGAAAGTGGCGGAGATCAACACCCGCAATGCCGCGCTTATACGCGATGATCTTTACCTCAGCTTCGAGAACAGCGCGCTGCGTAATTACCAGGCCTATGCCAATGCCATCGGCCAGTTGAAAACACAGCAACAGACCTACGATATCGCCAAACAGTTGCTGGATGTTACCTTACAGCGTTTCCGGCAGGGTGTGGGTACGCTGGTGGAAGTAAAGCTTGCACAGCAATCTTTTGAAACAGAAGGATACCGGCTTGTGAACCTGAATTACCTGGCCAAAGTGGCCGAGGTGGAACTGAAAAGGCTGTCTAACCGCTTAACGCCACAATAACCACGGCTCCTGCTGCAAAATGATACCGGGAAGTGAATATCTTTCCGGTATCATTTTTTACCGGCGGTCCACACCGCAACAACAGATAACCATGATTGGAATACCGTCAAAACTGCCCGAGGTAGGAACAACCATTTTTACGGTCATGAGTCAACTGGCAGCCGAACACAACGCGGTTAATCTGGGACAGGGTTTTCCCGATTTTCCTATGAGCGGGGAGCTGACTTCGCTGGTGGCCGAAGCAATGCAAAACGGGTACAACCAGTATGCCCATATGAACGGTGTTCCGCTGCTGCGCGAGAGACTTGCAGAGAAAGCGGCAAAATTATACCGGGCTTCCATTGATCCCGAAACACAGATCACGATCACACCCGGCGGTACGTATGCGATCTATACCTCGCTGACAACTGTTTTGCAGCCGGGCGATGAAGTGATCGTATTTGAGCCGGCCTACGACAGTTATATCCCGAATATAGAAGTGAACGGCGCCATAGCGGTTCGCATATCGCTGCAATTCCCGTCCTATTCCATACCCTGGGAAGAGGTGCGCGCAAAGATCACGGCAAAGACAAGGATGATCATGATCAATACACCGCACAACCCCACGGGCAGTGTATTGAGCGAATCGGATATCGAAGAACTGCGCAAAACCGTCAGGGATACATCGATACTTATCCTGAGCGATGAAGTATATGAGCACCTGATCTTTGATGGCATTCGCCACCTGAGTGTGCTTCGCTATCCCGATCTACTGGAAAGAAGTTTTGTCTGTTTTTCATTCGGCAAGACCTACCATTGCACCGGGTGGAAGCTGGGCTACTGTATATCATCGCCTGCATTGATGAAGGAGTTCAGGAAAGTGCACCAGTTCAATTGTTTTTCCTGCGATACGCCCAAACAGGTGGGCATAGCGGCTTACACGGCCAACGAACAGGCCTATCTTTCACTCGGGGCCTTTATGCAGGAGAAGCGTGATTTTTTCCGCGAGCTGATGAAGGCAACGCCTTTTCAGTGCATTCCTTCGCACGGAAGTTATTTTGAGTGTTACAGCTACGGCCATTTTTCGCAGGAACCCGATAAAGACCTGGCAGCCAGGCTTACCAGAGAGTATGGTGTAACGGCCATTCCGGTTTCTGCATTCTATAAAAATGCAGAAGACAATAAAGTGCTTCGTTTCTGTTTTGCAAAAAAAGAAGCCACGCTCGAAAGAGCAATTACAGGGCTCAAAAATTTTCAGCCTGTGTAATGTCATTACTACCTGCCCTCCCGCAACATTCCCTGTTCCTTGCTCACTACTCTTACCGCCATCCGTCACCGTCCAGTAAATTGCCCAGACCGCCCAGTACGCTTCCTTCTTCACGCCGTGAGGTAGTGGCATACTGCAGTATCCGGCCGGCCAGGCGGCTGATCGGTAAGGTTTGTATCCATACCCTGCCCGGTCCTCTCAGTGTGGCAAAGAACAGTCCTTCTCCGCCGAAGATGGTATTCTTGATGCCGCCGACGAACTGTATATCGTAGTTAACCGTTGCGGTAAAGCCAACGATGCAACCCGTATCTATCTTCAGCATTTCTCCCGGCTGCAGGTCTTTCTGCAGTACATGTCCGCAGGCATGCAGGAAAGCCATGCCATCGCCTTCCAGCTTTTCCATAATAAAACCTTCTCCGCCAAAAAGACCCGTACCCAGCCTGCGCTGGAATTCGATGCCCACGCTTACGCCTTTGGCGGCGCACAGAAAGGAATCTTTCTGGCAGATGATGCGGTTACCCAGCTGCTGCAGGTCAACCGGTATGATCTTGCCAGGATAGGGTGAAGCGAAGCTTACCTGTCTTTTGGCGTGGCTGATATTGGTGAAAGCGGTCATGAACAGGTTTTCCCCTACCAGCACGCGCTTACCCGCATTCCATAGTTTGCCCAGCAGCCCGGTGTTCTGCTGCTGGCTGCCATCGCCGAAAATGGTTTCCATGCCGATGCCTTCATCCATCATCATAAAGGCGCCCGGTTCGGCTATGGCGGTTTCATTTGGATCGAGTTCTACTTCTACATACTGCATCTCCTCACCAAAAATGCGGTAGTCTATCTCGTGGTTTCGTATCATGGGGAATGGTTTGTGTGAAATTAGTAGGGATTGCGCTGATTTTATTACATGTCATCCCAAAAATCTGTGCTAATCTGTGGCATAAACTATAGTACAACCCGCTTTATCTTTAATGAGTCCTCCCCAAAATTTATTACAAGCCCCACCTTGCACCTGGAAACACGCAGATAATTCAGTAATTGCGAATATTGTATGTCTGCAATGCCCTCCTGAGCCTTTACTTCAACAATCACACTGGCAAATGCAACAAAGTCTGCGAAAAATTTATGAGGCAGTGTATAACCCTTGTACTGTATACGCTATTCCTTTTCTCTTTCATATGACAGAGACCGCTTTTGAATTCATATTCCAGCGCATCTTTATAGACGATTTCCAGGAATCCTTTTCCAAGAATGCGATGTATTTCAAATGCAACACCTATGATTGTTCGGGTTTCGGGTTGAAGAGGGTAAGATGTTGACATGGGATTTTTTTTGCCACAGATTGCACAGATTACCACAGATTTTTTAAGTAGGGTAGGGTATTTATACCTGATAAAAAAACCGCCCCTGTTGCTAGGGGCGGTCTGATTATTCAACCAAATATACAACTGAAACTAGGCTATGCGTTTTACCTCTCTCATTTTACCCATCCATACCCGTTTACCCTGTATCCATTTCACAAAGAACATTACACCGACAAGGATAAAGAAGAAAGGACCTGTAAAGCCCAACAGTGCTACGAACTTGGTTCCGTAGAACCTGGCCATCGGTCTTCTCAGGCGTTCGCTGATGATATACATACTTGGCACCATCACCAATGTCAGGAAGAACGCAAACAGCAGACCAAAGATGATCGTCCAGCTCAGCGGCCCCCAGAACACCACGCTGTCGCCACCGAAGAAGATATGCGGGTTCAGGTCACGGAACAGCGCCACGAAATCGATATTGAAGCCAACGGCCAGCGGTAACAGACCCAGCATCGTTGCAATAGCGGTAAGCATTACAGGAATGATACGGATCTTACCCGCCTCGATAGCGGCCTCTCTTGTTTTATAACCTCTTCCGCGCAGTTCATCCGTGAACTCGATCAGCAGGATACCGTTCTTGATAACGATACCCGCCAGACCGATGATACCCACGCCCACCATGATCGTTGCCATCGTCATACCTGTAAAGGCATAGCCCAGGAATACACCGATGATGGAGAAGAATATCTCTGTCAGTACAATAAACGGTTTGCTCAGGCTGTTGAACTGCAGCACCAGGATCAGGAAGATCAGCAGCAGCGCGGTCATCAGCGCGGTTCCGAGAAAGCTCATGGTTTCTGCCTGCTGCTCGCTTTCGCCCGTTTGTTTGATGGTTACATCGGCAGGTATCCTGGTCTTTTGCTTGAACTCTGCGATTTTCTTGGCGAGTTCCACATTCACCGGGCCCGTCAGTGAAGGGTCCAGTACGTTAGACTGCAACTGTATCGTGCGTTTTACGTTCTTTCTCTTTACACCGCCCGAGGTATTGGTATAGTCGATCGTTGCCACCGCGTTCAACGGTACCTGTTTGATGCCCATGGTTCCCATATCGCGGAAAGTAAGGCGCATATTCATCAGGTCGTTGATATTGTTGCGCTGCAGCATATCGTAACGGATCTGGATCTTGTATTCATCTTCGCCGTCTTTCAGCTTACTTGCCTCGCGGCCAAATACGGCCGAACGTATTTCCTGTCCTATCTGCGCGGTGCTCAGTCCTTCACGCAGCGCCCGCTCGCGATCGATATTGATGGTGATCTCGGGGTTCTGCAGGTCCACATCCATCTTCAGGCTTTCGATGCCGTAGATGCGGTTGGTGTCGAGGTGGTTCTGCAGGTCGTACGCCACTTTTGCGATCTGGTCAAAGTCATCGCCGCTGATCTCGATGTTCACGGGAGGATCGGTGGGAGGACCGGAGTCTTCCTGTCCAACCTCTATACTGGCGCCGGGTATGCCTTTCATCTGTTCGCGTATCGCAGCCATGATCGGTGCGGTTGACCTGCCATCGCGGTCCTTGAATTCAACAAAGGATACCTGCAGGCGACCGAGATGGCTTTGTGTGCTCCTGTTGTTATCACGCGGGTTGTTGGCGCTCACCGCCACGTTGGCGATCACGCTTTCCACCAGCGAGCCGGGTGCGCCGGGCTGGTCTTTACCCAGTACGGTATACACACGTTTTTCGAGTATGCGCAGTGCCGAATCGGTTGTGGCCGTTTTTGTACCGATGGGCATTTTCAGGTAAACATATACAAAATGCGGATCGCCGCTGGGGAAGAAGGGTTTGGGGTTATTACGGATCACCAGCAATACCAGCGAAACAGGGAACAGCAGGAACATGGCCACAAGCAGTCTTGCCGGACGTTTACCTTTCAGCACCCAATGCAGCAGTTTTTCGTACCGGTTCATCAGTCCGGGTAATATCCTTTCCTGGAAATAATGAATGATGCCGCGCAGTACATACCGGTTCAGCACCATCAGCAGCGCCATGAATAAAAGGAAATTGCCGAAGCCGTGCCATCCGAAGAGGTTGAACAACAAACCGAATGCGATGGTTACCCAGAAAAGCGGTTTACGGAATATTTTATTCTTGGCTTCTTCAAACTCCCTGCCTTCGGGGCGCATAAAGCTCACCGCGAATACGGGGTTGATGATGAATGCAACGATCAGCGAAGCCGCCAGCGTCAGGATCAGCATGGTGGGCAGGTAGATCATGAACTTACCGATAAGCCCTTTCCATAACAACAGCGGGAAGAAGGGTGCCAGCGTGGTAAGTGTACCGGCCAGCACGGGAACGAACACTTCACCCGCAGCTTCTTTTGCGGCGCGTTCAATCTTTACCTTGCCGTTGTGGTAAATACGGTGTGTATTCTCGATCACCACGATGGCGTCGTCCACAATAATACCCAGGCCGAACAGCAGCGCAAACAGCACAATGAAGTTCAGCGTTACATGCGTGCCCACAATGCCATCCGCCACCGGAAGAAAGAGGAATGCCACAAATACGCTCAGCGGCACACTCAGGGCAACGAAGAACGCATTGGTTACGCCCATAAAGAACATCAGTACCAGCAATACCAGTACAAAACCGATGATGATGGTGTTTACCAGGTCGTTGAAGGAGGTTCTTGTCTGTACGCTCTGGTCGCCGGTGATCACCACTTTCAGGTTGGGAGGCAGTTCGCCCTTGGTTTTCATATCGGCAACAACGGCTTTGATCTTATCCGCCGTTTCGATCAGGTTCTCACCGCTTCTCTTGATCACATTCAGGGTAACCACGTTCTTGCCGTCGAGGCGCGCATAGCTTTCGGTTTCTTTTACGGTATCAACGATCTGCGCTACATCGCGGAGATAGATAGGCGCCGCCTGCAGATTTTTTACCACGATGTTCTGCATATCGAATGCGGAAACAAACTGGCCTTTTACACGGATGGTTCTTTTCATTTCACCCACTTCCACAAGACCACCGCTGATATCGCGGTTCTCGTAGTTGATGGCATTGGCGATATCGGTAAAGGAAAGTTTGGCGGCCTGCATTTTGAATGGATCCACGTTTACCTGGATCTCACGCTCCGGCGCACCCACGATATCGGCACGGTTGATCTCGCTCAGCTCTTCGAACCTGTCCTGCATCTTGTCGGCATATTTCTTCAGCGTCATTCCGTCAAAATCACCGCTCACGTTCACGTACATGATGGGCATTTCGCTGAAATCGAATTCCTGCACATTGGGCTGCTGGGTAAGATCGTTGGGAAGATCGGTCTGCGCTTTGTCGATGGCATCCTTTACTTTGGTCTTGGCCAAATCCGTTTTTACATCCGTATCAAACTCGATGATGATCAGCGAATAGTCCTGCTGCGAGGTGGAAGTGATCTTGTTCACTTTTGCACCGCTGATGCCCTTCAGTTGTTTTTCGATGGGCCGGGTAACCAGGTTCTCGATGTCTTTGGGAGAAGTGCCAAAGTATACCGTGGTAACGCTGATGGTGGGCACCACGATATCCGGAAACTGTTCCTTGGGCAGCGTATTGAATTTTGTCAAACCATATAACGATATCAGTATCGTAATGATATAGACGGCCGTACGGTTGTCAACAGCCCAGCTGGTTGGCTTGAACTGTTTGAATTTTTTTGATATGCCTTCTAAGAATTGGTGCATATAATTGTTTTTAGTAGTCAGCTATTGGTTCGGGTAAAGTGAAAGGCAGGCGGTTGAAAGCCCGTGAGCCGGCCGGCTGCTTTTCACATTTGACTGTTAGGATTTCCGCAATACCTGTCCGTCGTAAATATTCTGGTATCCTTCGGTGATCAGTTGCTGTCCGGCGATCAGGCCGCTCCTGATCTCGATTGCCTGTCCGTAAAGCTCGCCAACCACCACATGTTTTTTGCGGGCCACCAGTTTACCGCCTTCGGTTACGGCGATGAACACAAACTTGCCGCTTTCATCGGTGCCCACTGTATTTACGGGAACGGCGATGGCATTGGCTGCAGAGTAGTCAAGTATTTTCACTTCTGCGATCTGGTTCGGGCGGATATTGTTATCCGCCGGCAGTTTGGCTTCCGCGCGGAACGAGCGGTTATTCGGATCGATCACCTGTCCGGAAAGCGTGATCGCCACCGTAAAGGTCCTGTTCACATCGGGCAGCCTTACTATCACCTGCGAACCGGGGCGCACTTTACCGCTGTAGTTCTCGGGTACATCGGTGATCACTTTCAGGTTATTGGTATTTACGATCTTGATCTGCGGCGTGGTGCCTACTGCACCGCTGAAAATTTCGCCCACCCTTACGTTCACTTCATCGGCAACGCCATCCACATCGGCGTAAACATTATAGCCACTCAGCTGTTCCTCCTGCACCTTGATGCTTTCATTGGCGGCGGCCAGCTGTTTTTCGAGTGTTTCCACATTGGTGCGCGCGGTAATCAGTTCTATTTCGGTGCCGATACCCTGTTTCCATAAATTGTTGCGGCGGTTGTATACATCTTTCGCCAGCGACAGTTGTGTTTTGATGGTTTCGGTATTCTGTCTTGAAGCGGCTACCTGCTGTCTGATGATCGCATCATCCAGTTTCAGCAGCAGCTGTCCTTTTCGTACCCTGTCGCCGCGTTTTACATAGATGGCCCTTACCTGTGCAGGTCCCATACGGGGGGCGATATAAGAGATATTGTCCGATTCAACACGTCCCTGCAGGTCTATATAGTGAGCAAAAGGCTGCAGCACCAGCGGGGCGGTGGTTACCAGTTTGGCTGCATCGCTGCCCGCGGCCGATGTATCGAGTTTGGCGATCTCCTGCTCCAGTGTTTTGATCTTGTCGCCGATAGCGGCCTGGTCTTTTTTCAATTTCTCCAGTTCGGTCTTTTTGCCTGCAAGGGTATTGGTATCGGTTGTACCACCGCCACAGGAAGCAACCGTAAGCGCCGTTGCCATAAAAATCACCTGTACTATCTTTTGCATATACTGAGTTTTGAAGTTTTGGTTAATTAGAGTTTGCCCGTCGCCTTGAGGTAATCAACCCTTGCGATGATGGCATTATAAAGTGCATTGATATAATTGGTTTGCGCGGTCACCAGGTCTGTCTGCGCTGCATTGATCTCCGTATTGGAGCCGGTACCGGCTTCGAATTTCTTTTTGGTCTGGCTGTATACGTTCTCGGCCAGCTGCATATTGCGTTTCTGGAAATCCATTGTCGCCAGCGCGCTGCTGAAATTGATCTTCGCGGTTTCCACTTCGCTGTCTATCGTTAAACGCAGGTTGTCCAGCTGGTTATCCGTTTGCTGCATCTCCAGTTTTGCCTTCCTGATGCGTGCGTCTTTGGCAAACCCGTCGAAGATGGGAATAGACAGGCTCAGCCCGATATACGAAGTCGTGAACCAGGGATACTTGCTGCCGCCCTTGAAAAAGGAAAAATCGTTGCGCTGTGCGTTCTTGCTGTACGAGGCATTGAAGGAAAGCGTTGGCAGATAGGCCAGTTTGTAACGGCGTATATTGAACTCGTTGAGTTTTCTGCCCAGTGAAAGGTACTGGTATTCCTTCCTGTTGTTATAGGCATAGCCCGTGTCGGCCAGTATACCGCTTTTTACCTGGTCGTCTGTGATCCTGTCTGTAAGCACCAGCGTATCCTTTACAGGCATACCCATCAGTGTTTTCAGGCCGATATAGCCCACAGAGATGCTGTTCAGCGCTTTTGTCTTTTCTGTCTGCAGGTTGGCCAGCTGCACGGATACTTTGTCGATATCCAGTTTTTCGGCAAAACCGTTTTTATACAGTTCGCCTGCATCGCTCTGCAGTTTGGTAAGACGGGCGATATTGGCATCGAGCAGTTCTATCTGTGTTTTGCTCACCGCCAGCTGGTAGTAGATCTTGTGGATATTTGCCTTGATCATCTCCTCGGTAACCTCTGCATTTTTCTGCTGGAAATCAAGCGATGTGGCCCTTGCCTGCAGCCCGATGAACACCTGTCCGTCGAACAGCAGCTGGTTCAGCGTAATACCGCCGTTGGCATTGTACTTGGTGCCGAACTGCACAGGTATATAGGTACCTGCCGGCTGACCGAACACTTCGCCCGGGATCAGTGAAGTGGGAATTTTGAGGTAATCGGTAACGCCGATATTGGCTGATACCTGCGGTAAAGCGGCGGAAGTAATGTCCCTGTTGGTCTGCTTCTGAATCTGCAAGTTCAGCAAGGCATTTTTAACCTGTACATTATGCTTCCTTGCATACTCCACCGCCTGCTGTACTGTGAATTCGTGACGGGTACTGCTGTCGCTCTGCGCCTGAACGGCAAACATTGCCAGCAGCCAGCCGCACAGCATCATGATACTTTTCATTCGTCTGTTGCTCATAAGGTGTGTGGTTTTTGTCTTTGGTGCTTATATTTTTGAATCAATTTCTGACCCTTTGCGGTGGCCAGTCCGCATAAAAAATTATCCGTGATCTCCTTGATCACCACGCCCAGGTTATGCCTGCCGGCCTGGAACAGCTCGGGGTTGAATACCAGGAATATCGACGCCAGCCTGAAACGGCTGAGGATATCCACCTGTATATCCTCGCGGTAAAGCCCGTCGCTGATACCCGATTCAAGGTTTTCCTTTACCATGGTGTACAGGAACTTATCTTTGTAATCGTTGTATTTTTTGAAAGCCCTCGGGTGGTATTTCTCCATATCGAAGATCAGCGAAGGGTTCATGCGACTGAAAATATCCAGTACCATATCCATGGCCATAAATATTTCATGTACCGCGTTTTCGCTTTTGTGTTTGTGCTGTTTGCACATTTTCTCACTGTCTGCGAGCTCGATATCGATCACATCGTCCACCAGCGCGTCTTTATCGGTATAAAACTGGTAAATGGTTTTCTTGCTTATACCAAGCTGGTTGGCCACCTCATCCATGCTTACGCTGCGTATGCCGTAACGCATAAACAGCTCATGGGCTTTGCTGACAATTCTTTCCTGTGGTTCCATAATCATATAGAAGGACGCAAAACTATGGAAACTTATTTTGAGGTTAGAGTTTCCAACGCTATTTTTTTATGAATTTGTGTTGAACGGTAAACGATCGCCCCTAAACAAATTCCCGCTGTAATGCTTATCGCTGTCAGTTTTCCTGATTGGTTCACTGACAAGTAAATGAATTACAGCGGCGATTGCTGATTTCTTGTTTATTTTACAGCGCAATACCACGCATGGCCAAAACCAACAACCCTACCCTTCGTTTTTACCTCAGACGTCTGCTCCAGCTGTTTATCCAGGGACTGGTGGTGCTGGCGCCCATCGGCATTACGCTATGGGTTGTCATTGGTCTGTTCAGTCTTGTAGATAATATACTGCCCAATATTATCCATACCGTGGCCCCCAGCCTTTTACCCAGGGATGCCGACGGTAATATCAACAGCATACCCGGTCTTGGCTTTGTGGTGGTGGTAACGCTTGTACTGATAGTCGGATGGCTCTCCTCTTTATTTTTTATCGGACGCGTAGTTTCTGTTTTTGATGCTGTTTTGGAGAAAACGCCGGGTATCAAGTTCATCTATTCCTCTGTAAAAGATTTTTTCGAAGCTTTTGCGGGCAACAAAAAGAAATTCGATAAACCCGTACTGGTCAATGTGGATGGGGCCGATGTATGGCGTATCGGTTTTATCACCCAGCCCAATGCCCACGAATTTGGTCTGCCGGAGCATGTAACCGTTTATGTGCCACACTCTTATGCCATTTCAGGTATTACCTATATGGTTCCCCGCAGCAGGGTCAGGCTGCTCACCAATATCAGCGCGGTGGACGCCATGAAGTATACCGTATCGGGTGGGGTCACGGATGTGCATGAGTGAGAGGGTGGTTTAATGGCTGCACTGTTATATTGTTTTACCGCAGACCGGGAAAAAATAATGCGCTGCCTGGCCAAACGGCAATCAAACCATGCAGCCATGAAACAGTGTCACCCCCCGCCCAAAAATCCCTACCTTGCAGCCGCAAGCAAACGGGATGAAACTGCATAATTTTAATTCAGGGCCTTCTATTCTGCCCCAGCCGGTACTCGATGAGGCGGCAAGAGCCATTCATGATTTTAACGGTACGGGTTTATCGATACTCGAGATCGGGCACCGTACGCCCTGGTTCCAGGAAGTACTGAACGAAGCGGTGGCTTCGGTAAAGAAGCTGATGCAGCTGGATGATGCCTACGAGGTGCTGTTCCTGCACGGGGGCGCTACCACGCAGTTCATGCAGGTGCCGATGAACCTGCTGGATACCGGCGATGCCGCAGCCTACTGCGTAAACGGCATCTGGGGAAGCAAGGCATCCAAGGAAGCCGCTGTGTTTGGCACCGCCGCCGTTGTATCCGATTCTGCCGATAAGGGACATACTTATATAGGTAAGGATTTTGATGTGCCGGCAGGCGCAAAATACCTGCATATCACCACCAATAATACCGTGGAGGGCACACAATGGCATAACTACCCATCTGCCGGCGCGCCGCTGATAGGCGATATGAGCAGCGATATCTTCAGCAGACCTGTTGATTTCAGGAAATTTTCACTGATCTATGCAGGCGCACAGAAGAATATGGGTGCCGCGGGGGTAAACCTGGTGGTGGTGAAGAAAGAGATACTGGGCCAGGTGAAGCGCCGCATACCCATCATCATGGACTACCGCAAACACATAGAAGCGGGCTCGCTGATGAACACGCCGCCGGTATTTGCCGTATATGTGAGCATGCTTACCCTGCGCTGGATACTCGCCGAAGGCGGGCTGGAAGCGATGGGTAAAAAAAGTAAGGAAAAATCCGATCTTTTATACAATACGATCGATACCCTGCCCGTCTTTACCTGTAAGGTGGCCAAAGAAGACAGGAGCCAGATGAATGCCGTTTTTTTTCTGACAGACCCTGCCCTCGAAACCCCCTTCCTGGACCTCTGTAAAAAAGAAGGCATGATAGGCGTAAAAGGCTATCGTACCGTTGGCGGTGTACGTGTAAGCATGTACAATGCGCTTGCCCCCGAAAGCGTTCAGGCATTTTGCACACTGATGAAGGATTTCGCCGTTAAACATGGCTGATCAACCGACTGAAAGCAGACAGAAAGTATTTTCCCCTAATTTTGGACCGGAAAACGATTTTGGTCGAAAATTATATGCAACCATCCAAAGACGATATCATCCGGGAAGACATCCTGCGCGAAGCGCAGAAGCTTTTCAGGCAATTCGGTTTGCGTAAAACAACCATGGAAGATATTGCCAAAGCCATCGGCAAAGGCAAAAGCACGCTGTATTACTACTACAGCAGCAAGGAAGAAATATTTGACGCCGTGGTGATGAAGGAAATGGCCGAGGTATTCACCAACGTACAGCAGGCTGTTGAAAAAGCCATGAGCGCCGAAGACAAGCTGAAAGCGTTTACCCTGACGCGCATCAAGGCCGTTCAGAAAAAAGTTACCCTTTACAAGATCGTTAACCGCGAAATGCAGGAAGCGGTGCACTGCATCAAGCACCTGCATACCGAATACGATACGCGCGAGACCAGGCTGGTGGAGAATATTCTGCGGTTCGGCATCAGTAACGGGGAATTTGATAAACAGCTGGCGGCAGAGCTGGATATACTGCCTTCGGTGATGGTGAGCTCGCTGCGCGGGCTGGAAAGGGATATGTTCACAGAGAGCAAATACGCCAGACTGGAATCCAGGATGGAGTCGATCATGAGCATTATGATGCGCGGGCTGAAAAGCAGCAAGCGCAGAACATTCGCCTGATACATTGCACAATAACTATAAAAACAACCAAACATGAAAGAACAAGTTCAATCTGCTGAGGGTAAACTGGGCATCTTGCTGCCCGGTCTGGGTGCGGTAGGTACCACGCTTATTGCGGGAGTGATTGCAGTTAACAAAGGAATTGCACAACCTATCGGTGCATTGACCCAGATGGGTAATATCAGGCTGGGAAAAAGAACAGAGAACCGGTATCCGCTGATAAAGGATTTTGTACCCCTGGCAGAATTGAGCGATGTGGTATTTGGCGGATGGGATGTATATGCCGACAATGTATACGAAGCGGCCAGCAAGGCAAAAGTGCTGGAGTCTTCGCTGCTCGATGCCATCAGGCCCGAACTCGAAGCCATTGTTCCCATGAAAGCGGTGTTTGACAAATCCTATATCAAAAACCTCGACGGAGACAATATAAAGAAAGCCGCAAGCAAACACGACCTGGCCCTGGCGGTAATGAACGATATCGAAACTTTCAGCCAAAAGAACAACTGCAGCCGCGTGGTGATCGTATGGTGCGGTTCCACTGAAAAATACCTGGAAGAAACCGATGTGCACCAGTCTGTAGAGGCATTTGAAGCAGGCTTGCACGATAACGACCCCGCCATTTCACCCAGCATGATCTATGCTTATGCGGCCCTGAAACTCGGCGTACCATTTGCCAACGGCGCGCCCAACCTCACCTGCGATATACCCGCGTTGATACAGCTGTCAAAAGAAACAGATACGCCCATCAGCGGTAAGGATTTCAAAACCGGTCAGACATTGATGAAAACCATTCTTGCACCCGGCTTGCATGCAAGGGCATTGGGCGTGCGCGGCTGGTTCTCCACCAATATCCTCGGCAACCGCGACGGACTGGTGCTGGATGATCCTGATAATTTCAAAACAAAAGAAGTTTCCAAACTGAGTGTGCTCGAAGACATCCTGCAGCCTGATATCAACCCGGGTCTGTACGGCGATCTGTACCATAAAGTGCGCATCAACTATTACCCTCCGCACGGTGATAACAAGGAGAGCTGGGACAATATCGACATATTCGGCTGGCTGGGGTATTCCATGCAGATCAAGATCAATTTCCTTTGCCGCGATTCCATCCTGGCCGCACCGATCGTGCTCGATCTTGCGCTGTTCATGGACCTTGCCAAACGCGCCAATATGAGCGGTATACAGGAGTGGCTGTCGTTCTATTTCAAATCGCCGCAAACCGCGCCGGGTCTGCGTCCCGAGCATGATATCTTCAAACAGCTGATCAAACTGCAGAACACGCTCAGGCATATGATGGGTGAAGACCTGATCACGCACCTGGGATTGGATTATTACCAGGACCTGGTGGAGGCATTATGATAAAACTGCACAAACTGTTCGCCAGTTGCCTGGGTATCGGCCTTATCAAAGGCGGCGGTACCCTGACGGCGGCAGTGGTATGTGCGCTCTGGTATTTTTTTCAGACAGACAGCGGCGCGGAGAACATACTGGTCATTATTACGTTCGCGATTACGGCGATGGGAATATGGTCGGCTCACCGGGTGGAGAAAGACTGGGGAAAAGACAGCAGCCGTGTGGTGATAGATGAGGCGGCAGGCATGTGCATAAGCCTGCTGCTTATTCCCGTAACCACAGTGCATGTGCTGATGGCACTGGGGCTGTTCCGTTTTTTTGATATCCTGAAACCGCTGTTCATCAGGAAAACCGAAGTGCTGCCCGGCGGATGGGGTGTAATGATGGATGATGTGCTGGCCGGCGTGTACAGTAACCTTGTTTTGCAACTGCTGATATACACCTTGCATGTTTAACTACCGCACATTCATCAGGGCACAGGCCTCATCATTCACCGCTTCGGCAACAGACTTTGCCGTAACGGTGGTGCTGAAAGAGTGGGCGCATTGCTGGTACCTGCTGGCAAGCATACTGGGCACGGTCAGCGGCGGTATCGTGAATTTCAGCATGAACCGCAGGTGGGTATTTGCGGCGCACAACAGGAAAATGTTCTTCCAGGCGGTGAAATACGTGCTGGTATGGGTGGGTAACCTGGTACTGGTGTCGCTGGGTGTTTTTTTGATGACGGATTACGGTAAGATCGGTTACCTCGTATCCAAAATTACCGTATCGCTGTTCGTGGGCTTTTTTTATAACTATACACTGCAAAAAAGATTTGTGTTTAAACAGGCGGATGAATGAAAAATAGACAGATGATAAGGAGGGGACTGGTTTCATTGCTATTGCTTCTGGGAATGATGCAATTGTCTGCACAGACCGTTGTACAGGGTGTTATCCGCGATATGGTCAGCAAACAGCCGCTGCAATATGTAAGCGTGGTATTCAAGGGCGGCCGCGGCACGGTTACCGACAGTCTGGGACAGTATACACTGCGTTCTTCGGGTAACGGCAGTTCCATACAGATCTCCTATGTTGGATATAAGGCAATACTGAAGACGATAGTGCCGGGCACCACCCAGCATATGGATTTTGAGCTGGAAACAGATCCCAGGGCCATCAACAACGTTACCGTAAGCACCAACAAACGCGCACCCTATCGCAACAAGGGCAATCCCGCAGTGGAACTCATCAGGCGTGTGATCGAGAACAAATCCCTTAACCGTGTGGAGCATTACGATTATGTGGAGTACGACCAGTACGAGAAAATACTGGTATCCATCAGCAACCCTTCGCAGAAACTGACCAGCTCAAAACTGCTTCGGAGATACCAGTTCGTATTCGATAACAAGGACAGCACCACGCTTGAAGGAAAAACCTTGCTGCCGGTATACCTGGAAGAAACCACCTCCAAAAAATACTACCGCCGCAAACCCGAAAAAACAAAGACCGTGGTAACCGGTGAAAAAAGGGTGAACTACGGGGAGTATATCGATAACAAAGGCATCAGCAGCTACCTCAACAGGCTGTATATGGATGTTGATATCTATGACAACGATATACCCCTGTTTACCTACCAGTTCCTGAGCCCTATCTCCGATCTGGGCCCTACCTTTTACATGTACTATATCCGCGATACCATTACCGATGCAAGCGGACTGAAACTGATCAAACTGTACTTTACGCCCCGTAATACCAACGATCTTTTGTTCAGGGGTAATATGTACGTAACGCTCGACGGTAACTATGCCGTGCAGAAGATCAATATGTTCCTCAGCAAGAATGCCAACCTGAACTGGGTGCGCGAGCTGCATATCGATCTTGATTTTGAAAGAGGCACCGACAGCCGCTATCACCTGATCAAAAGCAATGTGATGGCCGATGCCAGCGTAACCAAGAATACCGGCACCGGGTTCTTTGGCGAGCGCACCGTTTCGTTCCGGAATTTTACCATCAACCAGCCGCAGCCAGACAGCATATATGCCGGCGCCGACCTGGTAAAACAGGAGAAAGCAGAACAAAGAACGGATACATTCTGGACGGCCAACCGCCATGATACGCTGACGAATATCCAGGCCAAGGTGTACAGCAATATCGACAGCCTCGAAAAAATGCCATCCTTCCGCAGAACGATGGCGATCGCCATGTTCCTGTTCTCGGGGTATACTTCGGTGGGTCCGTATTTTGAGGTTGGTCCCGCGGCGGCATTCTACAGTTTTAACCCTGTGGAGGGTTTCAAACTTCGTTTTGGCGGAAGAACAACACCCAAATTCAACAAGCGTCTTTATTTCGAAACCTATGGCGCGTATGGCTTCAAGGATGAGAAATGGAAAGGTTTTCTGAGCACCACCTATTCGCTCAATAACAAGTCGATCTATACCTACCCGCTGAATTTTCTCCGGGCCAGTTTCCAGTACGATACCAAGATACCCGGGCAGGAACTGCAGTTTGTTTCGGAAGACAATTTCCTGCTTTCGTTTAAACGCGGCACCAACGACAAATGGTTATACAACCGCAACATACGACTGGAGTATGTGCACGAATTCGGCAACCATAAATCGTACACCTTGGGTTTCAGGAACTGGCAGCAGGATCCCGCGGGGTCTATCGTGTACGCCAAGCAGCAGAACGGAAGCATGGTTAACGTAGACAGGCTGACCACCACCGAACTTTCTGCAGAATTCCGCTGGGCGCCCAACGAACAGTTTTACCAGGGCAAGGTGTACCGCATACCCATCATCAACAAATACCCGATCGTTACGCTCCGCTTTATTGCGGGTATCAAAGGGCTGGTAAACGGAGAATACAATTACCAGAACCTGAACTTCCGCGTGGAGAAAAGGGCGTATATGTCGCAGCTCGGGTACAACGATATCGTGATCGAGGGCGGGTATATATTCGGCAAACTGCCCTATCCGCTGATGACGGTGCACCGCGCCAACCAGACCTATGCCTACCAGTTGAATTCCTATAACCTGATGAACTTCCAGGAATTTGCGAGCGATCATTTTGTTGCGGTGAACCTGGACCATCATTTCAACGGTCTTTTCTTCAACCGCATTCCGCTGCTGAAGAAACTGAAACTGCGGGAAGTGGTATCCGCCAAAATACTGTACGGCGGTGTGCGCAACGAGAACAACCCTTACAAAGACCCCACATTGATCCAGTACCCCTCGGTGAGCGGTATACCCGCTACCTATGCGCTGGATAAAACACCGTATATAGAGGGCAGTGTGGGTGTTGCCAATATTTTTAAGCTGTTCAGGGTAGACCTGGTGAAAAGGTTCAACTACCTCGATCACCCCGGAGTATCCTCGCTGGGCGTACGTGCCCGGTTCAAATTTGAATTTTAATTATTTTTGCCGATTGAAACAAACGGAAATGGCCGATATATCTCTCAGAACAAAATTGCAACACGGTATCTACCGTATCATCGATCCGTTTGTAAAATTCCTGATCAAGTGCGGTCTGACACCCAATGCGGTTACCACCATCGGGTTTATACTGAATATCTGTGTTACGGTGATCTTTATACTTGGCGCCGAAGCGGGTAACCGCAACGATCTTTCCTATGTGGGATGGGCAGGCGGACTGATATTGTTTGCGGGTTTGTTCGATATGCTGGACGGGCAGGTGGCAAGACTGGGCAACATGAGCTCTTCCTTTGGCGCTTTGTACGATTCGGTGCTGGACAGGTACAGCGAGATGGTGATGTTTTTCGGTATATGTTATTACCTGGTGGGCCACCATTATTTCTTCAGCTCCATCTTTGCATTTATTGCGCTGATCGGATCCATGATGGTGAGTTATACACGTGCAAGGGCGGAGGGGCTTGGTATTGACTGCAAAGACGGTCTGATGCAGCGGCCCGAACGCATCATACTGATCGGCGTATCTGCCATGGCATGCGGCATTACTGCGCATTATATAGGGGGCGATCACAAATGGTATATACCGGGTGTGAAGTTCCATGTACTGGAAACCATGTCTATTTTTACGATGCCTATTGTGCTGATGGCCCTGCTGACCAATATCACCGCGCTCAAAAGGCTGCTGGGCGCCAAGAAAACCCTCGACCAGCGCGATGCGGGCGGTAAAAAAATAATAGTGGCCGCTTCACTCATCGTGCTTGGCGGAATGGGGTTTACCTATAAGGAAAACGATGGCCGTAAGCTGCCCGTTGCAACGCAATCGGTCGTATCGGCCAAAGACCCGGGAGATAATTTCCCTGTTCCCGCCGGTAATGCCAACCAGCTGTTTTACCTGCAGCGAAACGCCAATTCCAATACGGTCGTTTACGAACTGAATTATGAAAAACCGGGCCGGCTCGATGAAGATGCACCGATACACCCGTTCTGGATCCGGTATGCCGATGGCGGCGAAAAAAAAGAACTCAATTATATCCAGCGTGTGTTTGCCTACGGCGTGAAAGTGTGGCCTAAAACAGACGACAGCTACGAGTTTGCATTTGTATCGTACAAAAAACAAAAATTCACATTGGCGCGCTCTCCCAAAGACGGGAAATACCATGTATATGCCACCATCAACCAGAAACAGGCCCTGCTCACCAGGGTATTCATACAGGTGGACGGAGGAACGTTCTGGTCGCCCAATGTTGTCTATATGGAAAAAAAAGGGATCGATCCTGAAACCGGCAAAGAGGTGATGGAAAGATTCAAACCCTGATATGTCCGCAACCACCGAAACAAAATCGCTGTATACCGGGAAGAGTTTTCTTATTGCCTGTACGGTATCGGCTGTTTACCTGCTGCTTTCCTGGCTGCTGATCGGGTATAAGCCGGATCAGTTATACCTGGTGGTATTCTTCAACAGTTTTTATTTTATATCCCGCACAACCAGGAAGTTCATCACCGGACTGTCCATCTTTATCGTGTACTGGGTGATCTTCGATTATATGAAGGCTTTTCCCAATTACCGGTATAACCAGGTGCATATAGCCGATCTGTACCAGGCCGAGAAAAACCTGTTTGGAATTTCAGGTGAGGGTGCAACCCTTACGCCCAATGAATACTGGGCGCTGCACAGCCGCAGTTTCCTGGATGTGATCACGGGTATATTTTATCTGTGCTGGGTGCCCGTTCCGCTGGCATTTGCCGTATACCTGTTTTTTAAGAACAGGATGGGTTTTCTGCATTTTTCGCTTAGTTTCTTCCTGGTGAACCTGATCGGATTTGCGGTCTACTATATCTACCCCGCGGCGCCGCCCTGGTATGTGCAGCAGCACGGGTTTGCTTTTATCGCCAATACACCGGGCAATACGGGCGGACTCGAGAAATTCGATCTTTTTTTCGGCGCGGGTATTTTTCAGTCACTTTACAGTAAGAGCTCGAATGTGTTTGCCGCCATGCCTTCGCTGCATGCTTCTTATCCGCTGATCGTGCTGTATTACGGTATTGTGTATAAGGCAAAATGGTTTAACCTGTTTTTCGGCATGGTTATGCTGGGAATATGGTTTGCGGCGGTGTACAACAGCCATCATTATGTGCTGGACGTGCTTGCAGGCATCGGTTGTGCCATTATCAGCCTGCTGGTATTCAGGGTATCGGTACAGAGAGAAACCTGGGTAAAGCGATTTGTGACCGGATTCGTCAAAAAAATTTCCTGAGCCTCAGCGTTTTTCGCATGTTTTATTTTTCCGCCCCGTTCTGACTTTTCGTTTGTAATTAATTGCGGATATTTGTCCAATGGCAATCGTAAAACCGTTCAAGGCGTTGAGACCGCAGGCCCAGCTGGCAAAACAGGTAGCAAGTCGCCCATATGATGTATTGAATAGCACCGAGGCAAAAACAGAGACGATAGGGAACCCCAATTCCTTTCTTCATATCACCAAAAGTGAAATAGACCTTCCCGATACAACCGATGTACACGATGCATCGGTATACGAGCAGGCAAAAAAGAACCTCTCCGCTTTTATCCAGCGCGATGTGCTGTTCAGGGAAAACAAAGCCTGCTTTTATATTTACCAGCTGGTGATGAATGGCCGCAGCCAGACCGGACTGGTGGGTGTAAGCAGTGTTGATGACTATGAGAACGATATCATTAAAAAACATGAATTTACCCGGCCTGAAAAAGAGCAGGATCGCATCAGCCATATCAGGGTATCGGGGGCGCAGACCGGGAATGTTTTCCTGGCCTACCGCAGCAATGCGGCACTCGATGAACTGATCGGCGACTGGAAGAAAAAGAAATCCGCTGTGTACGATTTTACCGCCGACGATGGTATACAGCATACAGTCTGGATCGTTAACGACGATGCGGCCATCGAAGCCATTGCGCAGGTTTTTGAAAAGAATGTCCCCTTTACCTATATCGCCGACGGGCACCACCGGGCGGCATCGGCAGCCAAGGTAAGAAAGGTGGCGGCCGGCGAGGGCGCCGATTATTTTCTGACCACCCTGTTTCCCTCAGACCAGTTGTACATTATGGACTATAACCGGGTGGTGAAAGACCTGAACGGCCTGACGGAAAAAGCGTTTCTCAAGGAACTCTCCCGGCAGTTCACGGCAGAACCGGTAACCGAGGGCGCTGTTAAACCGGCAAAACTGCACGAGTTCGGGATGTACCTGAACAAACAATGGTACAGGCTCGAAGCCAAAAAAACAAGCTATACCACCGATCCGATAGGCGTGCTGGATGTAACGATACTGCAGAATAACGTACTCGATAAACTGCTTGGCATCAAAGATCCGCGTACCGACAAACGCGTTGATTTTGTTGGCGGCATACGCGGATTGCAGGAACTGGAAAAACGGGTCAACAGCGGCGAAATGGCCGTGGCATTCAGCCTGTATCCCGTAACCATCGAACAGCTGTTCGATATAGCAGACAGCGGCAATGTAATGCCTCCCAAAAGCACCTGGTTTGAACCCAAACTCCGGGATGGCTTGCTTACACACCTTATTTACGAATAACAGGCACGATTTTTTCAGTTACCCTGAGCCGGTTCCTGGTATCGGCATAAACCCGGAAACCCTTTCACATGAAATATTTCGCGATCATACTCTTCGCCACACTGGCAACTGTTCAATTACAGGCACAAAACACAACCCAGCTGCGCGAGCAGTCGAGAACGGCTTTGCAGCAGGGCGATTTTGACAAAGCCATTGCCACGCTTAACCAGGCAAGACAGGCAGAGCCGAACAATATTGAAGTGCTGAAAGACCTTACCTATACCTATTTCCTCAAAAGAGATTTCGGTGCCGCGATAGAAACCGGCAAACCCATGGTGGAGCTTCCGGAGGCAGACCAGCAATCGTTCCAGATACTCGGTCTTTGCTACAAAGCCACCGCCTCTGCCAAGGAAGCAGCGAAACTGTACAAAACCGCGTTGCAGAAATTTCCCAACAGTGGCGTGATCTATAACGAATACGGTGAGCTGCTGGCCATGGATAAGAACCTGGATGACGCAATCGGCGAATGGGAAAAAGGCATTCGCCAGGATCCGAATTACAGCGGCAATTACTACAATGCCGCCATGTATTACAGCCGTACCATGAACTGGACCAGGCTTGTTTTGTACGGGGAGAATTTCCTCAACCTCGAAAGTTTTACAAAACGTTCCGATGATATAAAATCCGTTTTGTTCGATGCTTATAAAAAAGCGCTCGCGCCGGGGGCACTTGCCAACCTGCAGCAGGCAAAAGGTCTTTCCGATTTTGAGAAAGAGGTACTCGCCTCTTTTGTCCAGGCCGCTTCCGCAGTAAAAGACGGCGGCACGGTTGAAAGCATCACCGCCATGCGCAAACAGTTCATCCAGGACTGGGTGCGCATCAAACGGACACAATACCCTTACCGTTTATTCGAACACGGGCAGCAACTGATCGGCGATGGTTTGTTCGATGCCTATAACTACTGGCTGTTCCATACACCCGCCAATGAAGCTGCTTACCAGAGCTGGCAGGGCACCCACGCAAAAGAAGCAGACGGGTTTAAAAAACTGCAGGAAAGCAAGGTGTTCAAGATACCTGCGGGACAGTATTATTTCAAGTCGTAACAGTCCATCCGCCTGCTATAGTTATCTCAGCTTTTTTGCTTATTTTGACAGTTCTAAATCCTTTTTATGGAACCGTCAAAAGATCAGCGTCTCTGGCGAATGGCTCAGAAAAGAGCCAGCTTCAAGAAATCATTATACAGTTACCTGGTGATCTGTGCTTTCTTCTGGGCAATCTGGTGGATCACAACCGGGCGCACACAGGGCTTCAGCAGCCACCCATGGCCTGTATGGGTTATGCTGGGCTGGGGCGTTGCGCTGGGTTTCCAGTATTTTGATGCCTATAGCGGAAGTAAGGAAGACCTTGCCGAAGAGGAATATGAGCGACTGAAACGCGACCAGGGAGCCTGATCTGCTATTCTTTGATCTGATTAACGATTGCCATGACCACCAGGAGACTATTTGATTGTATCGATTACCAGCTGGAGCATTTTCCCAAACCCGATATGCTCAACGCCAAGGAAAAAGGAGTATGGGTGAACTACAGCACGCAGCAGGTGGCCGATATCGTGAACCGCTTCAGCGCAGGCCTGCTGAAACTCGGTGTAAGCGGCGGCGATTTCAGTGCAGAGAACAGCGATAAGATCGCCATCATCAGCAATAACCGCCCCGAATGGATCTTTACCGATATGGCCGCGCAGCAGCTGGGGGCCATCCTGGTTCCGGTTTACCCAACCACCAATCCTGCGGAACTGGCTTTTATCCTGCGCGATGCCGCGGTGAAATACATGTTCGTGAGCAGTCACGACCTGCTCGAAAAAGTAAAAAGCATAACCGCAGAAGTGCCCTCTCTGCAGGGCATTTATACTTTTGAACCTATCGATGGGGCAAAACACTGGAGCGAAGTAACCGCACTGGCCGACGAAGCCGCGCTGCAGCAGGTGGCGGTGATCAGGCAGTCAATCCCCGTAACACATCTTGCCACCATCATCTATACTTCGGGCACCACCGGTACGCCCAAAGGGGTGATGCTGAGCCATAAGAATATTTACAGCAACCTGTATTTTTCAAAACAGAGTTTCCCGTTCGAAGACGCGCCGCAAACCCGTGTGCTGAGCTTTCTTCCGCTGAACCATATCTTCGAAAAAACGGTTTCTTATATCTATCTGTACAGCGGCATCAGTATTTTTTACGCAGAGAGCCTGGAAACCATCGGCGATAACCTGCGCGAAATAAAACCCGACGGGTTTACCACCGTACCGCGCTTGCTGGAGAAAGTTTTTGAGCGGATCATGCACACCGGTTCGCAGCTAACAGGTATCAAAAAGAAACTGTTTTTCTGGGCGGTGGCGCTGGGAGAGAAATACGATAACCGCGTCAGCGGCGGCGCCTGGTACAATATGCAGCTGGCCATTGCCAATAAACTCATCTTCAGCAAATGGCGCGAGGCGCTGGGCGGCAAAGTGTCCTATATTGTAACCGGCGGTGCGGCCTGCCAGGTAAAACTGCTGCGCATTTTCAACGCCGCAAAGATCCCCGTTTACGAAGGGTATGGTCCTACAGAGAACAGTCCTGTGATTTCGGTTAACCGAAAAGAAGCAGGCGGAACAAAATTCGGCACCGTGGGTCCGCCCATCAAAGGCATCGAGGTGAGGCTGGAAGAAGACGGTGAAATATGCGTGTCGGGCCCCTGTGTAATGGAGGGGTATTACAAACGCCCCGATCTTACGGCAGATGCGGTGATCAACGGGTGGCTGCATACCGGCGATATCGGCGTATGGGACGAAAACAAATTTCTGAAGATCACCGACAGAAAAAAAGAACTGTTCAAGACAAGCGGCGGCAAATACGTGGCGCCGCAGCCGATCGAGAACAAACTCAAGGAAAACCCCTTTGTGGAGCAGGTAATGGTGGTGGGCGCGGAAAGGAAATTCGTAGGGGCCCTGATCGTTCCTTCCTTCACCTCGCTGAAAAACTGGGCAAAAGAAAAAAACATCAGCTTTCAAACCAACGAAGAACTGATACATAAACCTGAGACACTGGCATTGTACAAACAGATCGTGGAAGACAATAACGCGGTCTTTAACCATGTGGAACAGATCAAAAAATTCGAACTCCTTCCGCAGGAATGGACCATTGAAACCGGTGAGATGACACCCAAGCTGAGTCTGAAACGCAAGGTGGTGATGGAGAAATTCAGGGAAGCGATTGAGCGAATATACGGGTGAGGGAGTATCGGATATTGAACAGGGAACAGCAAATGTCGCAGTATTGATTTCTGCAGATCGGTATTCCCCCGCCCGGTAATCGGTATTTTCTTATTGTAAACTAAAACATCTCTGCTATGTCCACATTGCTTCGCCGGATGATGCCGGCTTTGTTATTTACGGTATGCGGTGCAACGGTTTTATGCGCCCAGCCGGTAAAAAAATATGATTCGGTTTTTGTCGGCAAACTGAAAGCCGCTGCGTTAACAGCTGTATCGGGCAAGGAAAAAGCGGTGCAGGAAATGGTGGATATGGTGTTCAGCTTCGGCGAGCTGGGCTTTCAGGAAACGGAAACATCAAAATACCTCACAGGCATTCTGGAAAAGAACGGGTTCGCCATCGAACGGAATATTTCCGGTATACCCACTGCCTGGATGGCGCGCTGGGGTAATGGCAGCCCGGTAATTGCACTGGGCAGCGATATCGATTGTATTCCCAAAGCTTCCCAGAAACCGGGCGTTGCCTACAAAGATCCTATCGTGGAAGGCGCGCCCGGTCATGGTGAGGGACATAACTCCGGTCAGGCCGTGATCATCTATGCGGCCATAGCGGCCAAGGAGCTGATGCAGAAAAACAATATACCCGGCACCCTGGTGATCTGGCCCGGCGTGGCGGAAGAACTGGTGGCCAGTAAAGCCTGGTATATACGCGACGGCTATTTTAAAAATGTGGACGCCTGCATCTTCACGCATGTGAGCAGCGATTTTGCCGCCGACTACGGCGATCCGGGTAATAACGGACTGGTATCCGTTCAGTTTTCTTTTGAAGGCGATGCGGCCCATGCAGCCGGCGCGCCCTGGAGAGGCAAAAGCGCATTGGATGCGGTGGAACTGATGGATATCGGCTGGAACTTCAAACGCGAGCACCTCAAACCCACACAGCGATCGCATTACGTGATCACCGATGGCGGCGACCAGCCCAATGTGGTGCCTTCCAAGGCAAGCGTATGGTATTATTTCCGCGAGCGCACTTACGAGGACATACAGGGCCTGTATGATGCAGGCGTAAAGATAGCGCAGGGTGCGGCTACCATGACCGATACAAAAATGAATTACCGCATACTGGGCACCGCATGGCCCGGGCATTTCAACAAGGCGCTGGCCATTGCCATGCATAAGAATATAAAAACGGTGGGCTTTCCGCAATGGAGCGAAGCCGATCAGCAGATGGCCCGGGCCGTGCAGAAACTGGTGGAAGCGCCCAAAAAAGACAACCAGGGAAAACCCATCGACGGGTTGAAATCAAAGATCGACACCGTAAAAGGTTCCGTGCCCTTCTCCTGGGGCGGCGGCTCTGACGATATTGCGGATATTGCATGGAATGTGCCCACCATCGTATTGCGGTACCCGGCCAATATACCCGGCACAAAAGGCCATCACTGGGCCGATGCCATCGCCATGGCTACCCCTATCGCACACAAGGGATCCCTGGCTGGGGCCAAAGCCACCGCGCTTACACTGATCGATCTGTTTACCGATCCGCAGGTGCTGGCAGAGGCAAAGGAGTATTTTCTGAACGTGCAGACAAAGGATGTTCAATACAAACCCTTTATCAAAAACACCGATCCTGCACCGGTTTTTCTCAATAAGGAGATCCAGGGAACCTACCGCGAGCAGATGAAGAAATTTTATTACGATCCGTCCAGATACAGAACCTATCTCGAGCAACTGGGCATCACGTATCCCACAACCGAAAAAAAATGATCTTGGCGGTTAAATAAAATGTAGCGAATTTAGACAACTTGCAACCAGCAGTAAGAATAAACCCGTCTGCTCCAATGCCATTACTGGTAAGTATAGATTCGTACCGATCGCTGTTTGAGAAATCACTCGATGCATTCTTTATTGCAAGACCTGAAGAAGGCAGGTTGGTCGAGGTAAATATGGCAGCCTGCCTGATGTTTGGTTACACCAGGGAGGAGATGTTTGGCCTGCACCGTGACCAGGTGATCGATACCTCCGGTCTGCATTTTTCCATGTTATTGCACGAGCGCAAGGAAGAAGGAAGCGTCAAAGGGGTGATTACCGGTATCCGGAAAAATGGCGAACGGTTTCCGATGGAGCTTTCTTCCGTGATCGTCGAAGACGAAAAAGGCGAGAAATTTGCCTGTACCGTTGCCACCGAGGTATCGGATAAAGCACTTGGTCCGGCAGCCGATATCATCAAGGGCGCCTCTGTGCTGCACCGGAAAGAAGAGGACAGCCGCGCGCTGCTTGAAAATGTATTGAACAGTCTCACCGACGGCTTCTTTATCCTTAACCGCAACTTCACGATCCTTTTCTGGAACGCCGCCATTGAAAAAATACTGCACCGCCCCGCCGCAGAAGTGATCGGCAGGAATATCTGGGATGAGTTTCCGGAATTCATCAAACTGTCCCAGCACGATTATTTCCATCACCTGGTGGACGATAACCGTTCTATCCGTTTCCGCGATTTTTTTCCCGAATACCATATCTGGGCGGATGTAAGCGTTTACCCTTCCGAGAAATATATTTCGGTGTACGTGAAAGACGTGACGGAGGTCAAGAACCTGCGAACGCTGGAGAAACTGGAGCGCGATGTGCTGGAGATGAATGCCCGCCCGAACAGCAATATCGAAAACACGCTTGATTTTTACCTGCGCGCCATCGAAGGATTGCACGAGGGCATGTATTGCTCGGTAATGCGTATCAAGGGCAATATGCTATATGAATGGGCGGGATCGAGCCTGCCGAAACCTGTCAGGGAGCGGTTGCAGAAAGGCATTCCGGTTGCGGAAAACTCGGGATCCTGCGGCACTTCGGCTTTCCGAAAAGAGAAAGTGGTGGTGACCGATATCGAAAACGATCCGCAATGGGCGGAAACCTGGCCCGAGGCCGCAGAAAGCGGGATCAAAGCAAGCTGGTCGCTTCCCATCATAGACTCGCATAACAGGGTAATGGGCACGTTTGCGATCTATTACAAAACCAATAAAACACCCACACCCAACGAAGAATACACACTCGAAAGGGTTAAGAACCTTTTGATGATCATTCTCGAAAACAAACTTTCGGTGGAGGCCGTACGGCACAGCAACCAGCGCTACGATATGGTGGCGCTTGCCACCAACGATGCGATATGGGACTGGGACACCGAGTCGGATATGGTATCCCGTACGGGCAAGGGATTGAAAATGTTGTTTGGCTACGATCTCGAGGAATCGCAGGACGACGGGAATTTCTGGCACAAACGCATACACCCGGATGATATTGGCCAGGTATTTGAGAAACAGAAAAGGATACTGGAGAACCCCGCGGAAATGTATTGGGAAGACGAATACCGTTTCCTGAAAAAGAGCGGCATCTATGCGTATGTGCACGACAAGGGATACATTATCCGCGACGATGCCGGCAGGGCCGTTCGGGTACTCGGTGCCACCAGGGATATCACGGAACGAAAGGAAAGCGAGGCGCTGCTGCTGGAACTCAATAACCGGCTGAAGCAACGGGCAGACGAACTGTCGGCCTCCAATGTGGAGCTCGAACGGTTTGCCTATATCGCCTCGCACGATATGCAGGAGCCGTTGCGGATGATCACCAGCTTTTTGCAGCTGTTCAAGAAGAAATACGAAGACCAGATAGACGAAACAGCGGAACAATACATCCATTTTGCGGTAGACGGTGCGGAGCGGATGAAAAAACTGATACAGGATCTCCTGCAATATTCGCGCGTGGGCTCCAACAAGGAAAATTTCGAGGAAATCAATACCAATGCCTTGCTTGATGAAGTGGTGAACGTATTTTTAGCGGCCCTGGAAGAAACAGGTGCCATCATTACTGTAGACGCATTGCCTGATCTGAAAGCAAACCGGACGCAGCTGTTCCAGCTTTTTCAGAACCTGATCGGCAACGCCATGAAATACCACAGCGGAGAACCGCCGGTGATACAGATAGAAGGAAAAGAAGAAGACAACCATTACCAGTTCAGCGTAAGCGATAACGGTATCGGCATCAAACCCGTTTTTTTTGAAAAGATATTTGTGCTGTTCCAGCGCCTGCACCATAAACACGAATACAGCGGCACCGGCATAGGGCTGGCTATCTGCAAGAAGATCGTTGACAGACATCATGGAAAGATCTGGGTTTCATCCGAACCCGGTAAAGGCAGCACTTTTTTCTTTACTATTGCCAAACATCTTGACGGAAAACTGAATTGATCAATACATAAACAGGAACAAGGCCAGCAGCCAGCAAGGTATATGAACGAAAAGCCCGCGAACATATCGGAGAACATCCATCAGTTGAACATACTGATCGTAGAAGACAATCCCGGAGACATGTTCCTGCTGGAAGAAACGCTTGGTATGACGCGTATTCCTTTTGGCAAGGTATGGAAAGCGCATACCGCCACGGATGCGATCAAAATACTGGGAGAACATACGGTTGATGTGGTATTGCTGGACCTTTCGCTTCCCGACAGCTCGGGGTTTAATTCTTACGAGCAGATCAATGAACACGCGTCCGCCATTCCCATCATCGTGCTGACCGGTCTGGCCGATATGGATCTTGCACTCGAAACCATGGCCAGCGGCGGACAGGATTACCTGATCAAAGGCGAGTTCGATGAACACCTGCTGGCAAAATCCATCCAGTACAGCATCGAACGCAACCGCATCCGCGAAAGCCTGCGCGAGAGCAACGAGAGCTACCGGAACCTGTTCTATAATAACCCCATGCCCATCTTCATCTGGGATCTTCATACCATGGACGTGCTGGAAGTGAACGAGGTGGCGCAGAAAGAATACGGGTACACCAGGGACGAAATGCTCACGATGAAGATCACCGATTTCAGGCCGAGCACCGATCATGAACGTACCAAAGCGTTTGCACAGGAGTTCCTGCTGTCGGATGTTGCGCGCAAATCAGCGATCTGGCACCAGTTGCGGAAGAACGGCGAACTGATGGTGCTGGATGTTTCATCGCACCGGATCGATTACAAGGGGCGCACTGCCATACTGGCCATCCATAACAATATCACGGAACGGGTGAGGCTGGAGGAAAAGCTGGAAGAGGAACGCCTGATGAAGCAGAAAGAGATCACCGAAGCCACCATACGCGTACAGGAAAAAGAACGGTACGATATCAGCTCCGAGTTGCATGATAACGTAAACCAGCAACTGACGGTGGCCATGATGTACATAGCCTCGGCCCAGCAGAGAAGTCCTGAAAACACCGAACTGCTGAAACAGTCCTCGTCGTTTATCCTTAACGCCATCGAAGAGATCCGCAAACTATCGCAGAACCTGGTTACCCCGCTGATCAAACATTTTGGCCTGGGAAAAGCCGCCGAAGGTTTGCTGGACGATATTTCCGCTGTCAATAATTTTCATATAGACTTCAACGCGGACAGTTTTTACGAAGAGGATATCCTGTACGATTTTAAACTGAACCTGTTCCGTATCCTGCAGGAGGTGATGAACAATATCATCAAACACGCAAAAGCCAGTACGGTAACCATCACCTTAACAAGAGATGCCTCGTTTATTCATCTTGCCGTGGTAGATGATGGCGTTGGATTTGATACCGGGAAACACAAAAAAGGCATCGGCATCTACAATATCATGAGCCGCGCGGATCTCTACAATGCAGAAGCGGAAATAAAATCCTCTCCCGGCAATGGCTGCCATATCACCATTCGTTTCCCGCTGACCGAAGACATCCTGGTCAGTGAAGACTGATCACCCTGGACAGCTTCCACTTTCCGTGTTCTTTGCGCCAGAGCTGAACAAATTTGGCGAAACGTGTTTGCGGGGGCGGTTTTTCCTGGTTATTATGAAACCCGTGCATACCCATTTCCACGGCGCCTGTATTGGGAATGGCATACACTTCTATACTGCCGGGTTTTAACTCGCGGGTCACTTTTCCGCAGATATTGTTCCTGAGTGCGGTCAGTATATCCTGTTTGTTGGTGGTGAGTCCGCCCTGGTCGTGGTAGAATTCAATATCGGCCGAGATCATCGAGTCCATCACCGCCATCTTGCAGTTGTTATACGCATCAAAGAAAAGACTGTCGGCCCTCACGATTTCTTTGTACAAACTTTCTTTATCGTCTGCTGCGTGTGAGAGACGGGCTGTTTTGCCGGGGTTGTTGCCTGCGGGGGCGCAGAAACCCATGGTTGCTGCGGCAAGCAGCAGCCAGACATGATTTTTTTTCATTTAAACGGATTTGGATGAACGCAGGGACCTGACCACAAAAAACAGAACGGGTACAAACATAAACACAATGATTATCGGGATCAGCCATGTGCCCATATGTATGTTTATTCCGGTTGCAATAAAATAAGTGTACACAAGTATGATCAGGAACAGCACCAGCAACAGGGTCTTCAGGTAACGGATCAGTCTTGTTGCCAGTGTGTATTGCCTGACGGCATTTGCCCCCGTGATGGATACCGGGTAATTGAAAATATGCGGGAACCGGTTGATCAGTGTCAGCAGAAAAAACAAAAAAGAACCGATCAGCGGCAGGATAAAAATGCTGCGTTTGTTACCCGATCTGTCTGCCACACCTTTGAAATTGAAATGGGTGGGAATGATATCCGGCAGCCTGCTGTAGGCAAAAACAGCAAACGCCCAGAGGCAGAGCAGCAGCGCTATACCCGACCATTCCAATACACGATCGGCTTTGGTTTGTGTGAGTTGTATTCTTGGTCTCGGACCCATGCAAAGCAATTGCGTAGTAAGGTACATACTTTTTTAACGGCCTCCTACCCCGGGCATGGCATTAAATTGGTACAACATGCGCTATGCGGCCAGTCAACCACCATAAAAGAGCGATGCAGTATGCCGAGCGACTGGTAAAACTGATGGATACCCAGTTCCGGATACCGGGAACGGGTATTCGTTTTGGCATAGACCCGCTGCTGGGGCTGGTACCGGGCATTGGTGATATGGCGGGTTTTGCTGCGGGCGCCCTGCTGGTGGTATTGCTGGCACACGCCGGCGCAAGCGGTTTTTTACTGGCGCGGATGATCTTCAATATTTTTATTGATGCGGTCATCGGTTCGATACCGGTAGTTGGAGACCTGTTCGATTTTGCGTACAAAGCCAACCGGCGCAACCTGAAACTGGTAAAGGAATATGCGCAGAAGGGAAAACACCGCGGTTCCGCATGGAAGCTGCTGTTACCGCTGCTGCTGCTTTTATTTACCGCGCTGGCCGCATTGGGCTATGGGTCCTTTCTGTTGATACGGTGGCTGGCAGCGGCAGCGGGTTATTGATGCAGGACCGGTTGCCAAAGCGTACGGTCACTGCCGGGCGGCACCCGTTACCCATTTTCTGATCAGTACGATCTGGCCAAGATGGTAATAGCCGTGTTCAATGATGCCGAATACACTGGCCGCAACAGTAGACCTGCCATTGTTTACGGGCGCCTGCCATTTCTCGTCCGGCAGCAACTGGATCCTATGCGACAGTTCCCTGAATGAATGGCGTGTTTTTTCGATCAGCTGCTGCCAGGAGAATTCATTGCTGATCGGTCCTGCATCAAATCCGTTGGATTCCGGTATCGCCGGACTTTCGCCATCGAGCCGCTGCAGGATGATATGGTTCCAGTAAGTGATATGATGCAATAACCCCGCAATGGTATTGGCCGAAGCCGGCGTTCGCAGGGTAACCTGTTCAAAATGCAGATCGCGGATGGCATCCTCTATCGAAACATCTGTCCAGTTGGGACCCGTCAGTACCTGTAATAGGTTTTGCGAAAGTGTGTCGGTGAGCTTCATGGTCGTAAAAGGTTGTAAGGTGATAAGTGTAATGGTTGCACAGTTACGGCGCCGAATAACAGAGATTTCCCTCCTGCTATAAGAAAGCCATTTAGCCATGCAGCCCGGTTCACCCGATCAATCCTGCCGCACCGTTTTCGAAAGCCATTTTCTTACCGGTATATCGTACCAGCGCAGGCAGGCATAGGCAAGCAGTATGGCCGCAGACACCACAGCGATTCCCCATACAACTGCCATACCTGTTTCCGTGCGGTGTTCGGCCACCCAGGCGGTATACAGGTAAACCAGGGGGTAATGGGTGATGTACAGCGGGTAGGAAAGATCCCCGAGAAACCTGCATACCGCAGTTGCTGTCTTCCCTTTTATTTCGCCGCCGGCACCTAAAAAAACGATCAGCGGAAACAGCAAGATCACGGAAAGCGCATCATACCATCCATTCATCCACAGTGTATCTGCACCGCCGATCCTTGGCATGGCGAGGACGAGAACCGTCAGCAGGCTGCACCAGGTAAAAGCGCTCGGGATCTTTTTCAGTCGTATGATCCTCGACAGCAGCAGCCCGGCCAGAAAAGGGTACAGCAGCCTGGTAATACCGATCCGCAGCTGCGGCGCATCCAGCGACCAGCCGCCGATCAGGTCGCCCGATTGGCTGGTAACGGCAAGCTGTATCAATGCCAGTGCCGCGATGGCGGTGAGGATACCAAGTACCAGGTCAGGTAATTTCCGCAGAACAAAAGCATAGAGGATATTGGCTGCATATTCAAAGAACAGTGACCATGCCGGTCCGTTCAGCGGGTGCATTTCATGCCAGCCGCGTATATCCATAGAGGAAGGTATGGGCACCAGCGTTAACCCGATGACCGTCACCAGCAGCATCTTCCAGAAAGGGGTTTCGCTGATCATCGGCCACAGGGTGCCTGCCTGGGAATAAAACAGCAGCGCGCCAACGATCATACCCGCCACCACCATGGGGTGCAGCCTGATCAGCCTGCGGCGAAAAAAACCGCCAGTGCGCATGCGGCCCCAGCGGTCGTCGTATGCATAGCCGATCACAAAACCGGAGAGCACAAAAAAGAAATCAACGGCAAGGTATCCGTGGTTGATGAACATATCCAGGTGACTGGTTGCATGCGCCTCGCAAACATGCATCAGTACCACCATCATGGAGGCCACACCACGCAGTCCGTCGAGGACCTGGTAATGGGGCTTACTGGGGAGCGGGGTATTTGTCATAGTACGGCAAACTTCTGTTTCCAAGATACAATTATAGCGGATGCACCGGCTTATTTTCAGGATGGATTTATACGCCGGCGAATAACCGCTGCCGCAGCCTATTTGTGCCGTGAAATTTACCGCGGCCGGCGCCCTGGCATTACTTCGTTTTTAACCGCAGCACCGTAAATGAATAGGCGGGCAGTTCCAGCAGCGGGGCGCTGCCGTTTAGAGACAGCCTTTCGGTTACCGGAACCACATTTTTGTCGGAAGGTTTTCCGCTCATGACCGTTCTGGTGGCCAGGTATTCGCTGCCAAGCATTCCGTTACAGTCGATGCGGCTGTTTACCGCAACCGGCAGCATGTTCACCAGTTTTACGATCAGTTCGCCGGTCTTGGTATCGGTTACCGCCGAATACGCAATGCGTTTGCTGATCGCTTCCTGCGTATGAGAGAGTTGTATGGTTGCCGGTATATATTGGTTTCCTGCATGACGGCCGTACAATTGCTGCACATAATAGCCGGTTGTTGGGGTAACGGTTGTGTTGTTGAAGTAGATCATATCCGGGTTCCACTGCGTATGTCCTTCCTTACCCAATAACGGTGCATAGGAGGCCATGCTCACCACATCGCCGTTGCGCTCGATGGCCGTAAGGTACAGCGCTTCGGCAAGCGATGTTTCCCAGTAAGTTTTGTTTCCGCCGGGCAGGCTGGCGGCATATTCGCCCAGGTATATTTTTGATTTTGTTCTGTCGTAACGGTCGTAAAAATCCTGGTTATGGATAAACCATCCCGGCGACTGGTAATAGTGTTCATCGATGAGCGGCACTTTCAGTTCGGATGCGATCCGCCATCCCTCTTCGTAATCCGTTCCTTCAAAAAAAGGTCCTGCCGTGCCTATCACGGTGATTTCGGGATGCGTTTTTTTCAACGCCTGGTAGATCATCCTGAAACGCTCTTCAAACACCGTGGTGATCTGGTCTTCGTTGCCGATGCCGATGTATTTTAGATGAAACGGTTCGGGGTGACCGGCTTCCGCCCTTTTTCTGCCCCAGGTGCTACGGGCATCGCCATTGGCATATTCGATAAGATCGATGATGTCCTGTATGTACTGCGGCATATCGCTCATGGCAATGCCGCCCTGCTGTCCGCCGCCGCCCGTTCCGGAGTTCTGGCAGGGCACGCCGGCAGCGATCACAGGCACCGGCTCGGCGCCGATGTCTTCACAGAACTGGAAGTATTCAAAATAACCAAGTCCCATGCTCTGGTGGTAGTTCCAGAGATTGCGGTCGGGTTTGCGTGTTTCCAACGGACCGATCGTATTCTTCCACCGGTAGATATTGCCGATGCCATCGCCATGTGCAACGCATCCGCCCGGAAAGCGAACGAACCTGGGATGTATATCGGCTATCGCCTGGGCAAGATCTGCTCGCAGACCGTTGGGTCTTTGCCGGAATGTTTTTTCCGGGAACAGCGATACCATATCGAATGCCAGTGTGCCGGGTTGCCGGGGTTCCAGTTCAATATGTGCATCGACCGCATCGGCAGACGGGGTCAGTACCGTTTTTCTGCGCTCCCATGCGGAAGAAAGATCGCCAATGCTTTGCTGCGCCAGCACGGCTCCCTGCGCACTCACCAGTTTTACAAGCACCGTGTTGTTACCGGAAAGCTGCCTGATAAAAGCGGAGAATGCATAGCTGTCTTCTTTTTTAACGGCCATTCCGTCGAACCCGCTGTTGGTGAGAGAGCTTCCTGGCGTAGTTACGGTCAGCACCGCATAATGAGACGTGTTTGCATGCACCGGCAAGACAGAATCGATCGAAAAAACGGTGCCCTCGCCGCGCAGAGACCAGGCGAATGTATGCGTCCAGTTTTTATCGCGATAGGATTTATCCGATGGGCGATACTCGAATCCCCTGTTCTGCACCAGCTCGGCATACAGCCCGCCGTCTGCCGCATAATTGATGTCTTCAAAAAAAACACCTGTCAGCAGGGTGCTGATGGGTTTTGCTTTCTGCGGCTGCAGATGTATGGCGGCGTCTACGGTGGTTAATCCTGCAAACCGTTGTGCATCCTCCCGGGCTGTTTCGGCGTTCAGCCTGCTGGCATATTGTCTTCGCTCATAGGCACTGATCAGTTCGCGTACAACCGCCCAGGGCACTTTGTGCATTTGTCCGCTCACCGCAGCGGTATCTATCCTGACCGTGATGCTTGCGTTTTTGTATTGCGCGGCGGTAACTTCTTTTGCGGTCGTATAAGACCGCAGGTCCCTGGTGGTGGTCTGGTAATATTTCCGTACCGAATCTGTGTATACAACCGTATACAGATCGCGCTTGTTATCGTAGGAGATCACCGGGCGCAGTACATTTCTGCCGCCATATACATAGGGGTAGCTCTGCGCCCGCCAGGTAACCAGGTTGTTCGAACTGGCATGCGCAAACTGCGGCGTGTAACTGTTCAGGCTCCAAACCAGCTGCCACGAGGCGTTTTTGCCCTGTATCAGGTAAGGCGTCACCATTTTCTTTTCAGCGCCCCAGCGGCCATAATCGCTTACGATATAGGCATGACCTTTGCCGATCGATAGCCAGTTATGGGTATCCTGGCTCCAGGCAAAACGCAGGCCGTTGATGCCGTAGGAGAACAGGTATACCGAATCGGGTTCGTTATAAACACCGGTTTTTTTAGCCGATACCGGCAGCGATAAACAAAGGGATGCGATACACAGGGGTAGCCATTGTCTTGCCTGGCAAAAGATGCGGGTAATCATTATGCAGTCTGGTTAGAAGTGCCAAATAAGTGAAAATACGGCTGTTTGCCGTTATGCACCTGCCTGCAAAAAGAAATAAATGAAAATAACGGGGCGCCTATTCCGATTTACGCGCGGTAAGCGTGGTTCTGTCGCCGTAATGGAAAGTGGCGAATACGGGGTAGTGATCACTCGATCTCGAAGTCTCTATTTTGTAGGCGTTTGCCAGTTTCAGTCCTTTTGAAAATACATAGTCGTGTCTGGGTTTTACCATTCCCATCATGGCCCTCGCGGTACTGCCCACTTTTGAAGTGGCCCATTCAAAACCGCCGCCGCTGAACTTTTCCACCACCCTGTTCCCGTCTTTCGGGAAAATGGTATTGAAGTCGCCCCCGATCAGTACATAATCGTATTCAGGACACTGCATCCTGGCATGGCTGATGATGGTATCGATCTGGTCCATACGCTTGCTTCTTTTCATCGAAAAAGTTTCGGTATGCACACTGTATACCAGGATCTTTTTCTCGTGTATGGTCACTTCGCCGATCGTTACATCGCGGCGCTGCTGGTTCTGCCATTTGGCATGTGGCAGGATCAGTTTCTCCGGTTTCTCGATCGCTCCTTTGCTAAGGATGGCGTTGCCGATATTTTTGTGGTCTGCGTTGTCATGTACGATGGGGATATACAGATAGTTCAGCCCGAGTGCCGCGGCGATGGCTTCCACACCCTGCTCGTTCATTTCCTGCAAGAGGTAAATATCGATGGGTTTCTGCTGACCAAACCGGCGAAGCTCCGCAATGGCCAGGTCTATCTTCTCGGCTTTTTTAATGTTGAAGGTGACGATGTTCAGCGAATCGGCCCCTGCGGCCTGTGCGGATGAATCCTTTTGACTGGCATAGTAGAACGGCCTGGAAGGATCGTTGTAAAACCGTACCGCGCGGCACGACATGGCACCGGCAACAAGGATCAGTAAATACCATTTAAGGGTTGAACGTGTTTGCATCTGTGACAACAAACTTAGAGAACCATTTTTCTAAGCGGCGGTTAATTGTGAAAACGATAACAGGCCTTACCGCTGCCTAAATGCTGAGGGGCGGGCCCACGATCTCCATGCCGTGGCTTCTCCATAGTTCCTTCAATTCTTTTTCCTGGTTCTTTGGTATGTCCTTACCCAGTTTCGCCATCTGCAGAAAAAAATCTTCCATGGTGCCTGCGGGCTGAAACAGCACAAGCATCTGTGCCTCCCCCTCGCTGGTTTTGGCAAAGGCATGCGCGATCTTACGCGGTGCAAAAGCGGAATCGCCGGGGTTAAGGGTAAAGGTTTCCTCTCCCACTTTCACCATAAAAACACCTTTGATCACATAGAACCATTCGTCCTGTTCGTGGTGAACATGCATGGCCGGTCCACCTTTTGTTTCGCGTACGGTGTCGTATACAAGCAGGTCGCCATCGGTGTCTTTGGATGATATCTTACAGTCGAATTTGCCGCCCATGATCTGCAGCTCTTCCTGGTAGCGGTCTTTGTTGGCGGCGATTTTAAACCCTTTCTTGCCCCTGTCGCCAGCGGGGTTTTTTGCCTGCGCGGCCAGCGCAGAGGCAACCAGGGGAAACTGGAGAAACAGTCGACGCTTCATAGTAAGTGGTTTAAATGGATAATTGGGTTTTACAAACAACAAAGTAAGCAACCCTGCCGGTATTTCAAATACCCCTGTATTGCCGTTACCGGAAATCCCTGCTGTATGCCTGTGGCCAGCGGTTAATTTTAGACTGTTTCGCCGAAAGTCAGCAGGTTGTTATCGGGATCGAGGAGTGAGAATTCTTTTTGTCCCCAGGGTTTTTGCTGCAGCCCGCCATTGGGGTGTACGGTTGCGCCGGATTCCTGCAGCTGCCTGTACACCTGGTCGATATCGTTTACACGGATATACACCTGCCCGTAATTCTCCTTAGGATCCAGCGCAGCAAACAAAAAGAAATGGATCTCAATGGCATCTTTTTTCACCATCAGGTATTCTGGATAATCCGCTGTGCCCAGCTGGCTGAAACCGAGTGTATCAATATAAAATGCTTTGGTCAGCTGCTTATCCCGCATAGGCAGTTTCGGATGGATGGCTGTTAACATGGTACTGAAATTAACTATTTCCCGAATTATCCTTTTTTTATCTTCCTGCGAAGCAGCAGCACCCTGAACTTCAGGCTGTCGTAAAAAAGCCCAAGCAGCAGAATGCCGGCAGCGGCAGCCAGTATCTGCAGACCGTACCCTGCGTAGGCAATACCCCCTACGATGCCGCCGGTAAAAAAGAAAGCAATGATGGTCAGGCGAAGCCGCATAGACGAAACAAGTCTTTGTCTGTGTTCTCTGGTTTTGTAAAAGAAATACTGCGACAACTCTATTCCCAGGTCCGTGAATAAACCCGTCAGGTGCGTTGTTCTGACATGAGCATTGGAAATGGTGGTGACCAGTGAGTTCTGGAGACCCATGGCGAACAGCAGGCCAAAGGCAATGGTATCGGGATGAGCCGATACCCAACCGGCATGCAGGGTTCCGGTGATGAACAGGAGCGCAGATTCGATAACCACGGGAACAACATACATATACCGTTCGCTTTTTCTCGACACCGACTCGATGATAAAATTGGAAGCAAACGATCCGAGGAAGAAGAACACTATGTAAAGGAAATAAACCAGCCCCTGTCCGAAATTCAGTTTGACGAACTCGTCCATGAAATAGGCAAAATGCCCCGTTACATTCGTCGTTAGCCTTTGAACCGCAAAAAAGCCCACCACATTCACGATACCTGCGATGAAAGACAACAGGGAGGCGATACGCAGGTTATGGTATAAGGTTCGTGTTTTGCCCTGGTGCCTGAACATATAGCGGGTTTCGACCTAAAGATAAAAACTTGCCTCAACCTGCGGTATAACCGGTGTATCCTTTGCCTAATTGCCGTTTCTTTTTACAGGGCGCGCATTTCTGCCGTAATAGATATCTGCCGGCACCCGGTGGCTCAGATACACTTCACCAAGAATCTGGTAAAGCGTTGGGTCGTAGGCCTGCAGTTCTTCCGGTGTCTGAACCCTTGTCTGGCCGTCGTAAAATTCGATGTTCGACCAGAACCACCATTGCGTACCCTCGGCCCAGTATTCGGCTACCGTGTTGATCGCATACTGGCCTTTGTAAAGCCCTCTGGTTTTGGCGTCTTCATATGCCAGTTCGATCTTACGGTATAAAACAGAGTCTGCGGTGCGCATGGCGCCCATGATATTGTGACTGAATTCATGCACCAGGATATTTTCACCATAATACCTGGTGCCGGGATAACCCAGTAAATTCTCTTCGGCGCAGGAGGTAACGGTGCCGCCCATACCACGCGCGCGGCGATTCCAGTATTCCCTGTCGGTCATGCCGGCTATACCGCCGGGCTTATCGTAGTTTTCCCGTTCGCCGGGTGTAAGACGCCTGTCGTCTCTGGCCGGTTTCTTCCAGTTGCTCCGTTCGGGCAGATCGGTTTCCATTTCTGTCTGCGCCATCACCAGCACACGCGCTTTTTTTGCCACCAGCACCGCACGTATATCGGGTCTTTTTACCAGCATATAGTTTACGATATCACGCGCTATCAGCAGGGCATCATCCGGCACTTTTGCCGACGAAACAATGGGGATGCCGAAAGCGTCTGCATATTTTTTATAGAAGGTGTCCACGCTTATCGTGGCTGGCGGCGGCGCAATCATGGCCTGTGCATACTCCCTCACAAGGGGCTGCTGCGCTTTAACACAGGAGCAGCAAACGCCGAATACGGCAAAGACAATGCATTTTTTTACCGGAAGTTTCATGGTTGACATCATCTGTTGAAGGGTTAGAATTGTATGGTTACCGGTTTGCCCGCGTAACGGATTTCTTTAATGGTTCCTGCCGGCAGAAGCTGCAGTTTAAATACCCGCGGGGTATTGCCTTGTTTTCCCGAAGGCGTAAGGGTGAGCTTTTTGTCTGTATCGTTCCAGGCAATGGTGGTCAGCGAAGCAATTCCTTTCAGGTAGTCCTGGCTGATGCCATCATCTTCATACAGCGTAAAAGAACCATTGGCCCCGCTGAACACTTTCAGCATGGTAGGCTCTTTTACCGTTTCAGCAGTGTGCTGCCGTACAGGATCGAAGGGAATAATGGCGCCCGCCTTCACATAAACAGGCATGGTGGCAAGATCCACCGCGCGGTGAACGGTTTGTCCTCCGGACTTTTTTTCATTGGTCCACCAATCGTACCAGTCGTTGCCTTCCGGCAGGTATACATCCCAACTGGTAACGCCTTTTTTAAATACGGGTGCAACCAGCATGTCGCGGCCCCACAGGTATTGAGAGCCCATGGCGCTGGCCTGTTTATCGTGGGCATAGTGCAGCCATAAGGCACGCATCAGCGGCATACCGGTATTGCGTGCCTCCCATGCCAGTGTGTAGGTGTAAGGCAGGAGCTGGTAATGCAGTTCATCGTATTTCCTGGCAATCGGTTCTATGGCGGGATTGTTCAGTTCCGACATGAGCGGTGTTATCCTGTCTTCAGAAGGGCCCATATACGATAAACCCCATCCCCAGGGAAGCCTTGTGCGCCAGGTTCTGCCATGCGATCTGAAAGAACCGCAGAAAGAAGCAAACTGGAACCAGCGTGCATACAGCTCGCCCGTCAGTTCGGTATTGGAATAAAACCCGCCGATATCGGAACCCCAGTACGGGCCGATGCTCAGTGAATAATTGATGCCTACGGCAACCTGTCCTTCCAGTGTCTTCCAGGAAGATTCCGTATCGCCCGACCAAACCCAGCCGCCCCACTGCGCAATACCCGGATACCCGTTGCGCTGCAAACTCCATGGGCGGATATTGGGGCGGGTGGAAAGCATGCCCTGGTAATACAACTGGTGCCGTTTGATCCTTTCAAAGAGATTGAACCAGTCGCCCTCATCGGGCCAGAACCCGTCAACACCGGCATTTACCAGCGGCACATGGTATTGCCAGTAATTCCTGATATGCGAGGCATCATCGGGTTCGCCGGCTTTGGCGGGAATGGATCCCTGCAAACTGGGCAGCTTATCCCTGTCAAACGGCACCATATGCAGGATCAGTTTTACCTGTTTATCGTGCATATCTTTTACAAACTGTGCCGGCTCACGGTGAAAAACTTCAGGATTGAATTCGAAAGAAGGCTGCTTTTTATTCCATCCCACCGGCGCAAAACCGGTGCCTAGATAGATCACGGCATCAACGGGAATCTGTTTATTGCGGAAAGTGTCCACGATCCCCAGCATCTGTTTTTCATCGATAAGGGTGCGGTGCGACTGCATATATCCCAATGCCCATTTGGGAGGCATGGCGGCAGGACCGGTGATGGAGGAAAAATCTTTCATATAGACGGCGGGGTCATGCGCATCGAACACAAAAAAATCATAGAGACCTTCTACGCGTTTCTCTGCGGGATGAATGCCTTTGCCCTGGTTCAGTTGCTGGTTGCGGGCGGTCTGCGGGGCGTTGACCGAAGCAGTGGGTTGCCAGGGAATAAAATAACCCTGGTCTTTGTGCTGCATATCAACCAACACCCAGGGCGTAGCCACAAACAAACCCCAGCCGGCCGTACCCAGCAGCAGGGCCACCGGGTTGCGCGAACCATAGGCATCGGCCTGCCAGCGCGGCTGCATACTGTCCATCATTCCTCTCCGATCGAATTGTATGGGTTGTTGCCGCCAGTTGACACCGCGTTCGGGCTTGGGTCCGCCCTCGCCCATTCCCAATACCGGTTGCGTATCGAGCCGGAAAGCCAGGCGGCCGTCGTCCAGAAAACGAAGTTCCTGCACCGGCTCGCCTTTGCTGTTGGTAATGGTTATGGTGAGGGGATTGGGTTTAATTTCAACCGTAAGATTGCCAACCTGTTTTTTTATCGGCTTATCAAGGCTGCAGATGGTGATGGCCGGTGCAGGATATTTTTTTTCTACCAGGGCCGGCGTAAACGGAAAATCGCCTGTATAGCCCAATGGCTTCAGCGTAACACGGATGCTGGCAGGCGTGGCCTGTCTGATATTGAGTTCGGCAGGTTGTCCGGCCGCCGTGATCTGCTGGGCCTTTGTTTGTATAACAGCTGCGGTAAACAATACCGGCAACAAAGAACGCCGCAAAAAAACATGCATATAGAAAGGTTTAGGTATGACAAAGCGGATCGGGCAGGAGCGCGCTGTTGCCCATCGGGTTGGTTCAACACAAAGCAAATTATCGTGTTTTGAAAGCAGGGGGTGCTTACTGATTAACCTATCCTTATCCATTTTTAACAGGGCGGCGGGGAAGCGGCCGCAATAGGCCTGCGCTTATTCTCCCAGCGTTTCCACCCTTCTTTTTCCTTCCAGGAATTTTTGCCGGATCACATCCTGTACGGGGGTATGGTTGATCTTGCTCTCGAGCCAGGAGATGATATCGAGGTACATAAACGCACGGCTTTCGAGACGGTTTTTTTCCAGCGGCCGCAGGCTTGCAAGCAGGGACTCGAACTGGGGCTTCAGCTGCCGGGGTGTGAGATGGAACGATTGCCGCAAAAAACGGAACACCTGTTCTTCCACTGCCCCCAGGTTCTGCATTTTGGCCATGAAACGGTAAACGGATTTCAGCAGGTACTCGAGCAGGTCAAAATGTCCCAGCTCGTAGTGGGCAATAAGGTGCAGCAGCCGCGCATAACATTGCAGATCGGTGCGCAGGTCCATCTTCCAGTTGATGATCTTGTTGAGGTAATCGATGCTGCTGCCAAAATCGCCGCTGCCAAAATACAGCGATGCGATCTTGTAATAAAAAACCAGTATGCGGTGCCTGTCGAGGTACAGTTCGTATTGCTGCAGTCTTTCTTCCAGTTCCGGAACCAGTTCCAGTCCTTTTGTAAACGTGCCCTCGAGAAAATGTTTGTTGATGCGCGCCGTTTGAATGTATACGAATGTCTGCACCACGTTGTTGCGGTTCTGCTGTACCACATCGGTTTCGGCAAATGCTTCAAACGCTTTGATGACTTCGTTGAACTTCTGGTAATTGCGCAGGTCAAAATGCGCGCTGAGCAGGTTGTGCATGCCCTTGATATAATGCGCCGTCTCTATCGCGATCATCTTGGGATCGTTATGGAAAAGATCCACCCATTTTTGGCAGTAACGGTAATACACCAGCAGGTCCTGTGTTATGAAGGCATGCCAGCAGTAACACTGGTACAGGTACAGCCGTTCGTAAAACCCTTCGCAGGACCTGGCCTGCAATACCGCGGCTTTCAGCAGCAGACTATCCACTTCCGCCGTATCCTCCGCATTGCGCGAATGTCCATTGCGGATATACCAGCTGTACAGTTCAAGCGAAAGATCCGACAGTCCGCTTACCAGGCTCAGCCTGGCCGTAACATTCTCCGCCTCGCGGCTTAAGGTCTCGGCCCTGTCCTGCATACTTCGGGTGATATGCAGCGATTCTATTTTCTTCTCCAGAAACAATGCCTGCAGCAGGTAGGTGGCCTGGTAATTTGCCTTTGCCTGTTCCTTTATGCGGTCCAGCGTTTTGAGGCTCTGGTAGTACAGTCCCTTGTTATACAGTATCCGCGCATAATCCAGCTGCTCATGCAGGGCCAGGTCTATATTCGCTTCGGGGTTAAGCAAACGAAGACTGCTCAGTATCTCCCTGTACAGATGCGCTTTGAGATTGGATAGCTGCTGTTTCTGAATACCGGGGTTTTTGGCCAGCAGCTGTTCTTCATCGTACAGCTTCATCTTGTCGAGCGCATCAAATAACTGCACCACTTTCAGATCGCCCGAACCGGAGTTGCGCGTCATATAGAGTTTGAAATTGCGCTTTTCTGACCTTTCCAGCGATTGGACCAGTTGAAAAAGCATATCGGTGGAGCGGTTGGGCATCGTAAATCATTTAACTACAAATAAATCAAAATCAATAACTTAAGTATTGGCTGGTCGGTTTATAGACCGTAAAATACCCCCAATTTTGATCTTTTCGGGCATGTGTACCTGAGTATATTCGATATGGCAGGCTATCAGGTTTGTTATTAAAGGCAATCGGTAACAAAAATAAATAGCCTGCCTTTTTTTATCTAACGATTCAAAAAACTGTTTTACTTCCATGGAGCAGGTCTATATTTTCGATACCACACTGCGCGACGGCGAACAGGTTCCGGGCTGCAAACTCAATACCAGGGAAAAGCTGGAACTGGCATTGAAACTGGAAGCGCTGGGAGTGGATATCATTGAAGCGGGTTTTCCGATCTCGAGCCCCGGCGATTTTGAATCGGTGGAAGAGATCTCCAAAATCATCAAAAATGCCACGGTTTGCGGACTGAGCCGCGCCGTTCAGAAAGATATCGAAGTGGCCGCGGCCGCATTGAAGCATGCCAAAAAGCCGCGTATCCACACCGGTATCGGCACTTCCGATTTCCATATCAGGTCCAAATTCAATTCCACGCGGGAAGAAATTCTCGAGCGCGCCGTTCAGGCGGTTAAATGGGCCAGGAATTTTGTGGATGATGTGGAGTTCTACGCAGAAGATGCGGGCCGTACCGATAACGAATACCTTGCGCGGGTGATCGAAGCGGTGATCAGGGCCGGTGCCACGGTATTGAACATTCCCGATACCACCGGCTACTGCCTGCCCGAGCAATACGGCCAGAAGATGGCTTACCTGAAGAACCATGTTCCGAATATCGACAAAGCCATTCTCTCCTGTCATTGTCATAACGACCTGGGCCTGGCCACCGCCAATTCAATTACGGGCGCGGTTGCAGGGGCAAGACAGATAGAATGTACCATCAACGGTCTGGGCGAAAGAGCAGGCAATACATCGCTCGAAGAAGTGGTGATGGTACTGAAGCAGCACAAACACCTTGGTTTGTACACCAATATCCATACGCAGATGCTGAACCCCATCAGCCGCGAGGTGGCCGATACCATGCGTGTACCGGTTCAGCCTAACAAAGCAATCGTGGGCGGCAACGCGTTCTCGCATTCATCCGGTATTCACCAGGATGGATTCCTGAAAGACTCACAGACCTACGAGATCATCAACCCCGATGAAGTGGGCGCCGATGGCAGCAAGATCGTGCTTACCGCACGCAGCGGCCGCAGTGCGCTGGCGCACCGTTTGCAAAAGATCGGTTATTCCTTTAACAGGAACGATGTGGATGTATTGTACGAATCATTCCTGCGGGTGGCAGACAGTAAGAAAGAAGTGGAAGAGGAAGACCTGCACCAGCTGGCGCGTGCATATAAACAGGAGCCGGCAACAGTTTAGGATTTTCTCATCAGTATAGTTTTAGTTTGAGAGCGTGGCGCTTCTGCGTCACGCTTAATTTGAATCTTCGTTTATGCCAAAGACATTATTTGACAAGATCTGGGAAAAGCACGTTGTACAGCAGATAGAAGGCGGGCCTTCCGTATTGTATATCGACAAACATTTTATTCATGAAGTAACCAGCCCGCAGGCATTCAAAGGGCTGGAGAAAAGAGGACTTAAGGTGTTTCGCCCCCAGCAGGTAGTGGCAACGGCCGATCACAACGTGCCTACCATCAACCAGCACCTGCCTATCAAAGACGAGTTATCGCGCCTGCAGGTGCAGCAGCTGATCGAGAACTGCAGAAAGCACAACATAGAATTATACGGTCTGGGTCATCCCTTCCAGGGTATTGTGCATGTGATCGGTCCCGAACTGGGCATCACGCAGCCGGGTATGACCATTGTTTGCGGCGACAGCCATACCTCCACACACGGTGCATTTGGCGCCATCGCATTCGGCATCGGCACAAGTGAAGTGGAAATGGTGTTTGCCTCGCAGTGCCTGTTGCAGAGCCATCCCAAACTGATGCGTATCAATATCGACGGTGAATTGCCGAAGGGCGTTGTTTCGAAAGACATCATTCTTTATATCATTTCAAAGATCACTGCAAGCGGCGCCACAGGCTATTTTGTAGAATACGCAGGCTCTGCCATCCGCGCACTGTCGATGGAGGCAAGAATGACCATCTGCAATATGAGCATCGAAATGGGTGCACGCGGGGGCATGATCGCACCCGACGAAACCACATTTGCGTATATGAAAGGCAGGTTGTTTGCACCGGGCAACGGCCAGTGGGAGCAAAAACTTGCTGAATGGAAAGAATTGCACAGCGATGAAGATGCGGTATTCGATACCGAACTCAATATCGATGCGGCCGATATTCAGCCCATGATCACCTACGGCACCAATCCGGGACTGGGTATTGCAATCAACGGCCAGGTGCCGGCAACAGATTCCATAGCCGATGAAGGCGAGCGGAAGAATATCGTTAAGGCACTGCAGTACATGGGACTCGAAGGAGGTAAATCCTTATTGGGTATGCCCGTGCAGCATGTGTTTATCGGCAGCTGCACCAACTCGCGCATCGAAGACCTGCGGCAGGTTGCCGCACTGGTGAAAGGAAGGAAGAAAAATGAACATGTGCAGGTGATGATCGTTCCCGGTTCGCAGCAGGTGGCCAAGCAGGTACAGGCGGAAGGACTTGATAAGGTATTTGCCGAAGCAGGGTTTGAAATACGCCAGGCGGGATGCAGCGCCTGTTTGGGTATGAATGAAGACAAGATACCTGCAGGCGAGTACTGCATCAGCACCAGTAACCGCAATTTCGAAGGCAGGCAGGGCGCAGGCGCCAGAACATTGCTTGCGAGCCCGCTTACCGCGGCAGCGGCCGCTATCACCGGCGTGGTAACGGATGTGCGGGAACTGATGGGGAACCAGTAATTAATGACCAATAGCGGAGACCCGGTGTCTCCTTGTTAAAATTTTACAATGGATGCATTAAAGACCATACAAAGCCGGTTTGTTCCGCTTCCGATGGAAAACGTGGATACGGACCAGATCATACCCGCGCGTTTTTTGAAAGCGACTACGCGCGACGGGTTCGGTAAAAATCTGTTTCGCGACTGGCGTTATGAGAACGACGACGAAGCAAGACCCAAAACAGATTTTGTGCTCAACCAGTCGCAATACAACGGCGGGATACTGGTGGCAGGGAAGAACTTCGGCTGCGGCTCTTCGCGCGAACATGCGGCATGGGCCATTAAAGACTATGGATTCAAAGCGGTGGTATCGAGTTTTTTTGCAGACATCTTCAAGAACAACTCGCTCAACAACGGCCTGCTGCCGGTAACAGTGAGTGAGGCTTTCCTGACAGCTGTTTTTGCGCAGAGTAATGAGGCCACACTTACCATCGATCTCGATAAACAGACCATCACCATCGATGCAACAGGAAAAAGCGAAGACTTTGAGATCAACGCTTACAAAAAAACCTGTCTGCTGAACGGCTACGATGATATCGATTATTTATTAAGCATAAAGCCGGCGATCGAAGTATTCGAAGCACAGGCACACTGATCCGCTATGCATACAGCCACCCTTTTGCAAGTGAATGACCTGGCGGTAAAACTGTCTGGCAGCGCTTTGCTGGAGGGTATTTCTTTTTCGCTGCAAAAAGGAGAACACCTGGCTGTTGTTGGCCCTTCGGGCAGCGGTAAAACAACGCTGATCAATGCACTGGCGGGTAAATGTTTTGCCAACGGCAGTATACATTTCGCCGGCGACGCAAAACCTGCGATAGCGGTGATCACGCAGCACCACCAGTTCAAAAGTCTTTCCAATCTCAGCTCTTTTTATTACCAGCAGCGGTTCAATTCCGCTGATTCGCAGGACAGCAGTACGGTAAAGGAAGACCTGCTGTCGAAAGGTTTTTCGGGTGGCGAAATAGAATCACAACTCGAACAGCTGGGTATGACACATGTAGCCGGCACACGCCTGATACAGTTGTCCAACGGCGAGCACAAAAGATTTCAGCTGGCCCAGGCCTTATTAAAAAAACCTGACTGGCTGTTGCTCGACAGTCCTTACACCGGCCTGGATGCGAAAGCCAGGGCCACCCTTAATCATATCATCGATTCGCTGGCAGAAAGTGGAATGAACATACTGTTGGTTACTTCCGAAGCCGATATGCCGTCGTGTATCACACATGTTGCATTGCTTAATGCGGGTAAACTGCGTGCTTTTCTTCCTGCGGGCCAGATTAACACCGTTAAACAGGAAAACGCCAGCGCGGTTTCTTATCCCCTCCGCCCCGTTAACCTCGCCGGCTGGCGGCCGTCTTCAGACGCCGATTTCTCTGTTGCCATCAAAATGGTGGACACGAATGTGGTGTATGACGACAGAAAAATACTGCACAATATCAACTGGGAAGTGAAGAGAGGGGAATGCTGGAATGTGTCGGGTCATAACGGATCGGGCAAATCCACATTGCTAAGCCTGGTGAACGGCGACAATCCGCAGGCTTTTGCCAACGAGATCTATCTGTTCGACAGAAAAAAAGGCACAGGCGAAACGATATGGGATATCAAACAGAAAATAGGGTATGTGTCGCCGGAGCTGCACCATTATTTCGAGCCGGGTATTTCCTGTTTCCAGGTGGTGGCTTCGGGATTGTTTGATACCATCGGTTTATTCAGACAGCTGAATGAAGCGCAGAAGAAAACGGTGGAGGAATGTATGGAGCTGCTGCATATCCGGCAGTTCGAAAAACGCGTATTCAGCCGGTTGTCGAACGGAGAGCAGCGTTGTGTATTGCTGGCAAGGGCCCTGGTTAAAAATCCGCCGCTGCTGATACTTGATGAACCCTGCCAGGGACTGGATGCAACCGTTTCCGCGCAGTTTATCGCGTTGATCAATGACATATGTGTGCAACTGAACAAAACGCTGATCTATGTAAGTCATTACGAAGCCGAAATACCGCCCTGCGTAACGCATACGCTGAAACTGGAGCAGGGAAAAATAGCCGCTTAGAAAACTAACTGAAACTACTATACAAGATGGAAAAGAAAATTGCAGTCATTTTAGGAGACGGGATCGGTCCCGAGGTCACGCGACAATCGATCAAGGTGCTGAATACGATCGCCAAACGTTTCGGACATGTATTTCAGTATACCGAAGCGATCATGGGCGCCGATGCGATAGACAAAACAGGCAACCCGCTTCCCGATGAAACCATCGCTGTCTGTCTTGCGAGCGATGCCATTCTTTTTGGCGCCATCGGTCACCCGAAATACGATAACGACCCGACGGCAAAAGTCCGTCCGGAACAGGGTTTGCTGAAGCTGCGCAAAGAGCTGCAGTTATTTGCAAATATCCGTCCCATAAATACCTATGCGGCCCTGCAGCATTTATCGCCGTTAAAGGCAAAGCAGCTGGCCGGTGTGGATTTCATCGTATTCCGAGAGCTGACAGGCGGCATTTATTTCGGAAAAAAGCAATTAAGCGAGGATGGTGCAAGCGCTGTTGATGAATGCACCTATACAAGAGTGGAGATCGAAAGGGTAACCCATCTGGCATTTCAATATGCGCAAAAAAGAAAGAACAAACTGACCCTGGTAGACAAAGCAAACGTACTGGAGACATCGCGTTTGTGGAGAAAAGTGGTGCAGGAGACAGCGGCGCAGTACAGTGATGTGGCGGTGGATTACATGTTCGTGGACAATGCGGCCATGCAGATCATACTCAATCCATCGCAGTTTGACGTGGTGCTTACAGAAAATATGTTTGGAGATATTATCAGCGATGAGGCAAGTGTGCTGAGCGGATCACTCGGGTTATTGCCTTCTGCATCTGTGGGCAATAAAACCGCTTTGTTCGAGCCGATACACGGGTCTTATCCGCAGGCTGCGGGAAAAGACATAGCCAACCCGCTGGGATCTATTCTCTCTGCAGCGATGTTGCTGGATCATTTCCAGCTGACAGAAGAAGCAGAAGCCGTGCGTAAAGCGGTTGAATGGACGCTGGCCAATGGGTTTGTTTCAAAAGATATCGATCCTGTCAATAATTATTCCACCACCGCTATCGGCGACCTGGTGAGCGATCATATTGAACGGCACAGCAGGCATAACCATCATGCCAGCGTAAACCAGTCGACGATCATCTAACACAACTAACGCATGTTTGTAAAAAACCTGCGCGATTTGTGGTACAGTTCTTTGTTTTTTTAAAAAGGCGGGAGTATATTCGTTCTGACAAATCTTTTATGTTCAGAAACAGGATACATACGGTAATGGGTATTGCTACGGTAATTATTATTGTGGTAGTCATTATTGTCCCTGTACTGCATGGAGGAGGCGTTCATTGCTGATTAAAGCGAACCAACATACGAACCCCGCCTCCACCAGGCGGGGTTTTTTGTTTTCGCCCGGTAAAAACAATGTATATGGCAAGTTATTATGACAACAACACGGTGATCTATCACAACGGCGCTTTTGTAAAAGCCGCCGATGCAAAAATGGACCTCTACAGCCAGTCGCTGCACTATGGCTATTCTGTTTTCGAGGGCATTCGTTCCTACAGGACGGCAGACGGTGAAACAAAGATCTTTAAGGTAAAAGAACACTACGACAGGCTGCAGGCTTCTGCCGCGGCGCTGAACCTGCCTTACACATGGAATACGCAGGAGCTGACTGATATCACTTACGAAGTGCTGAACCGAAACGGACTGGGCGATGCGTATATACGTCCGGTGATCTATGCGCCGGCAAATATGTCGTTCAACCCGAACGCCGAATCATTGATCGTAATAGAGGCATGGGAGATGGCGCCGTTCCTGGGAGAGAAACTGCTGCGTGTGACGGTATCGTCTTTCCAGCGTCCCAATCCCAAAGGATTTAAGATACATGCCAAGGCGGCAGGTCATTATGTGAATTCGATCCTGGCCAGCCAGGAAGCAAAAGGCAAAGGCTATGATGAAGCCCTGCTGCTCGATATGAACGATAAAATAGCCGAAGCGCCGGGTGCGAATGTGTTTTTCGAAAAAGCAGGCGTGTTGTATACCCCTGCGCTTGGCAACATACTGCCAGGTATTACAAGGGCCACGGTGCTGGAACTGTGCGATGAGTTGAACATACGCGTTGTGGAAGGGCAGTTTACCCAGCAGGACCTATACGGCGCGGATGCCGCTTTCTTCTGCGGAACGGCTGCAGAAGTGGTGGGTTTTCAGTCGCTGGATGATGTTGGTTTTGCAATGCCATGGGAAGAAACGCAAAGCAGGCTGGTACAGATTGCGTACAAAAACCTGGTGGTGGAGAATAAGACGGAATTGGTAAATGAAATAACAGGGATTGAATAAAATCTCTGCGTAACGCAGAGGGTAACAGAAAAAGATGGCAGAGTTAAACAAATACAGCAAAACGATCACACAGGATGTGACGCAGCCGGGCGCGCAGGCGATGCTTTACGCGATCGGTTTTAAAGACGAAGATTTTCAGAAGGCACAGGTAGGCATTGCCAGTATGGGATGGGACGGCAACCCCTGTAACATGCACCTCAACGACCTGGCCACTACAGCACGCGCCAGCGTGAACGGAGTGGAGGGACTGATCGGTCTTCGTTTTCATACCATTGGTGTAAGCGATGGTATCAGTATGGGAACGGATGGCATGCGCTACAGCCTGGTGAGCCGCGATGTGATTGCCGACAGTATCGAAACAAATGCTGGTGCACAATATTATGATGCGCTGATCACGATCCCCGGCTGTGATAAAAATATGCCCGGATCGATCATGGCCATGGCCAGGCTGAACCGCCCGTCGATCATGTTATACGGCGGAACCATTGCGCCGGGGCATTACAAAGGGCAGGACCTGAACCTGGTTTCTGCCTTCGAAGCATTGGGACAGAAAATAGCCGGCACGCTCGATGAAAGCGATTTTAAAGGCATCGTTCGTCACGCCTGTCCTGGCGCCGGCGCATGCGGCGGTATGTATACGGCCAATACCATGGCAAGTGCGATTGAAGCGCTGGGTATGAGCCTGCCTTATTCCTCTTCCAATCCTGCGATGAGCGAGGAAAAACAGAAAGAATGCGCGGAGGTTGGCAAAGCGATCAGGTTATTGCTCGAAAAAGATATCAAACCCAAAGACATCATGACGCGTAAGGCGTTCGAGAACGCCATTACGGTGATCATGGTACTGGGCGGAAGCACCAATGCCGTACTGCACCTGATCGCCATGGCCAAAGCCGTAGGCGTACAGCTTACGCAGGATGATTTTCAGGCTGTCAGCGACAAAGTGCCCGTACTGGCCGATTTCAAGCCAAGCGGTAAATACCTGATGGAAGACCTGCACGCGCATGGCGGCGTACCCGCGGTGATGAGGTATTTACTGAGCAAGGGTATGCTGCACGGCGATTGTCTTACCGTAACGGGAAAAACCGTTGCCGAGAACCTGGCCAATGCCCCGGTGCTGGATTTTACAAAGCAGGATATCATCTATCCGCTGGAAAAACCATTGAAAGCAACCGGTCACTTGCAGATACTCTACGGCAATCTTGCCGAGGGTGGCAGTGTTGCCAAGATCAGCGGTAAAGAAGGCGAGCGTTTTGAAGGAACGGCCCGCGTATTCGACGGGGAGCATGAGCTCATTGCCGGACTGGCAAGCGGCCGCGTGCATGCCCGTGATGTGGTGGTGATCCGCAATATCGGTCCCAAAGGCGCGCCCGGTATGCCCGAAATGCTGAAACCAACCGGCGCGATTATTGGGGCCGGACTGGGTAAATCGGTGGCGCTGATCACCGACGGCAGGTTCAGCGGCGGCACACATGGATTCGTGGTGGGACATATCACCCCCGAAGCATTTGACGGCGGCCTGATAGGTCTGGTAAAAGACGACGATATCATAGAGATAGACGCAGTGAAAAACAGCCTTACGCTGAAAGTGCCCGATGAAGAGATCGCCAGACGTAAAAAGGAATGGAAACAGCCTTCTCTGAAAGCAACATCAGGTGTTTTATATAAATACGCAAAACTGGTACGTCCCGCATCAGAAGGATGCGTGACAGATGAAAACTGATTTGAAAATTTGAAAATGGTCATATCATCAGCCCGATAAAAAGCAGCCATTTTCAAATTTTCAAATACTCAAATTTTCAAATTAAAAAAGCTATGAATACAGTTGAAGACATCAAACCCGCTGCAGCCGCTAAAGCAACAACAGAACTGTCGGGTTCGCAGGCTGTGCTGGAAGCATTGATAGCCGAGAGTGTGGATACCATTTTCGGTTATCCCGGCGGTGCCATCATGCCTATCTATGATGCTTTGTATGACTACCACGAGAAGCTGAAACACATCCTGGTCCGTCATGAGCAGGGAGGCATTCATGCAGCGCAGGGATATGCCAGGTCGTCGGGTAAGGTAGGCGTTGTGTTTGCCACCAGCGGACCCGGTGCCACCAACCTGGTAACGGGACTGGCAGATGCCATGATCGACAGTACGCCATTGGTTGCCATCACCGGTCAGGTGTTTGCACACCTGCTCGGCACGGATGCGTTCCAGGAGACAGATGTAATCAATATCACCACGCCTGTTACCAAGTGGAATTACCAGGTAACCGATGCAACGGAGATACCTGCCGTGCTGGCCAAAGCATTTTATATCGCGCGCAGCGGCAGACCGGGGCCGGTGCTGATCGATATCACCAAGAATGCGCAGCTGCAGAAGTTTGCGTACAAGGGATATGAAAAGAGCTGCCATGTGCGCAGCTATCGCCCCAAACCGATCGTCCGCAAAGAATATGTGGAAGAAGCGGCCAGGCTGATCAATGCGGCGGAAAAACCGTTCATTGTATTCGGTCAGGGTGTGATACTGGGTAAGGCGGAAAAAGAATTCCGCGCATTTGTGGAAAAATCAGGTATCCCGGCGGCCTGGACAATACTCGGATTGAGTGCCTTGCCAACCGATCACCCGCTGAATGTGGGTATGCTTGGTATGCATGGCAACTACGGACCCAATGTGATGACGAATGAATGCGATGTACTGATCGCCATCGGTATGCGCTTCGATGACCGTGTTACCGGCAGGCTCGATAAATATGCAAAGCAGGCGAAAGTCATTCATCTTGATATCGATCCCGCAGAAATAGACAAGAATGTAAAAGCAACCGTTGGCGTTTGGGGCGACTGTAAAGAAACACTGCCTATGCTGACCAAACTGGTTGAGGAAAGGGTGTACCCAAAATGGGTGGAGAAATTCCGCGCCTACGAGCAGGAAGAGAACAAGGAAGTGGTGTTTGAAGAATTGCATCCGTCTACGGAGAAGATGACCATGGGCGAGGTATTGCGTAACCTGAATGAACTCACCGGCGGCGATGCGATCATTGTCACCGATGTGGGCCAGCACCAGATGGTGGCCTGCCGGTATGCCAAATTCAACCAGACAAGAAGCAATATCACATCGGGTGGTTTGGGTACGATGGGCTTTGCGCTGCCCGCTGCGATAGGCGCCAAATTCGGGGCCATGGACAGAACGGTGGTAGCCATCATCGGCGATGGGGGCGTACAGATGACGATACAGGAACTGGGAACCATTATGCAGACGGATCTCGATGTGAAAATATTGATCCTAAACAACGAATTCCTGGGTATGGTGCGGCAGTGGCAGCAATTGTTCCACGATAAGCGTTATTCTTTCGTGGATATTACCAGCCCGGATTATGTACAGGTTGCCAAAGGATATGGTATTGACGGAAACAAAGTAACCGATCGGAAAAACCTCAGACAGTCATTGCAGACTATGCTGGAACACAAAGGCTCTTACCTGCTCGAAGTAATGGTGGGAAAAGAGAACAATGTTTTCCCGATGGTGCCACAGGGATGCAGTGTAAGCGAAATACGTTTAAAATAAACAGCATGAAACAGGAATTCACCATAACCGTTTACGCGGAAAACCATATCGGCCTGCTGGTTCGTGTGGCCACGATTTTTTCGAGAAGAAAGATCAATATAGAGAGCCTCGGAACATCGCCTTCCGAAATAGAAGGCATACACCGCCTCACCATCGTGATCGAAGAGACCGAGGAAGTGGTGCGCAAACTGGCGCGCCAGATAGAAAAACAGGTTGAGGTACTGAAAGTGTACTATAATAACGGCGAGGAAATCGTATGGCAGGAACTGGCATTGTATAAAGTGCCCACAGACGTGATTGCCGAGAAAGTAAAAGTGGAACGCCTGCTTCGTGAGTACGGCGCCCGGGCTGTTGTGATCAGAAAAGACTATACCATTTTCGAAACCAGCGGCCACAGGGAAGAAACAGATAAACTCGTGAATGTGCTGGCGCCGTACGGACTGATAGAATTTGTGAGAAGCGCACGCGTGGCCATCATCAAAAACAGCAAAGGCTTCCACGAAAAACTCAAGGAATTCGAAGAAACAGAACCCGGCCAGGAAGTGGTGGAGAATGAATTCCTGAACAAACAGGACGAAGTGTTTACGATGTGAGAAAGGTCGGTAACAATCGGCAATCAACAAATTGGCAATCAATAAACAAGTAATCAACAAACAAAAAAGACCTAATCATGGCAAAATTAAATTTCGGCGGAGTGGAAGAGAATGTTGTGACTCGCGATGAGTTTCCCCTGGCAAAAGCGCAGGAAGTTCTGAAGAACGAAGTAGTGGCGGTGATCGGCTACGGCGTACAGGGACCCGGCCAGGCATTGAACCAGAAAGAAAATGGTGTCAACGTAATCGTTGGTCAGCGTAAAAATTCCAAAAGCTGGGATAAGGCCGTGAAAGATGGTTTTGTACCGGGGCAGACACTCTTTGAAATCGAAGAAGCGCTCGAGAAAGGAACGATCATCTGTTACCTGCTCAGCGACGCTGCCCAGATAGCTATGTGGCCCACGGTAAAAAAACACCTTACGCCGGGCAAGGCGCTGTATTTCTCCCACGGCTTTGGTGTTACGTATAACGACCAGACAGGCATCATACCTCCTGCGGATGTGGATGTGTTTCTGGTGGCACCGAAAGGTTCGGGTACCTCGCTGCGCAGGATGTTCCTGCAGGGCCGCGGTCTGAACAGCAGCTACGCCATCTTCCAGGATGCCACGGGCCGTGCATATGAAAGAGTGGTGGCACTGGGCATCGCCATCGGCAGCGGATACCTGTTCGAAACCGATTTCAAAAAAGAAGTGTACAGCGATCTTACCGGCGAACGCGGTACGCTGATGGGAGCGATACAGGGAATTTTTGCGGCTCAGTACCAGGTGCTGCGCTCCAAAGGGCATTCGCCTTCGGAAGCATTCAATGAAACCGTTGAAGAACTTACGCAGTCACTGATGCCGCTGGTGGCTGAGAATGGTATGGACTGGATGTATGCAAACTGTTCCACTACCGCGCAGCGCGGTGCACTTGACTGGTGGAAAAAATTCCGCGACGCCACTTTGCCCGTATTCACCGAATTGTATGAAAGCGTGGCGGCAGGCAAGGAAGCCGGTAAATCTATCGAAAGCAACAGCAAAACAGATTACCGCGAGAAGCTGGAAGAAGAACTGAAAGAACTCCGCGAAAGCGAAATGTGGCAGGCAGGCAAAACGGTAAGAGGCCTGCGTCCCGAAAACCAGCAGGCTGCCTCCTGAGCATAAACCCATAAGCAAATCCACCGGAAAAGAAGGCGATACGGGTGTCAAAACCTATGGCCTTCTTTTCTCTCTTCCTGTCGGCAGGAAGTCTGTGGATGGGCACCATCGCCGGTTACCCTGCCCGCAGAGTACCTGAAACCGCAGACAACAAAATGCAAAAACAGTACACCCTACCGGTTCCGCAGCTCGATTTTCAATCGGCCGTATTGCGGCTTAAGAACGTTGCCACGCGTACACCGCTTACGTTCAGTCTCAGCCTCTCACGCAGGTACCAGTGCAATGTTTACCTGAAAAGAGAAGATCTTCAGGTGGTGCGCTCCTATAAACTGCGCGGGGCCTACAATATGATGAACAGTTTGCCGCAGGCGCAGCTGAAAAAAGGGGTGGTATGCGCCAGCGCCGGTAACCATGCACAGGGGTTTGCCTATAGCTGTAAAAAACTGGATGTGAAAGGTGTGGTATTCATGCCGATCATTACTCCGAACCAGAAAGTGAACCAGACAAAAATGTTCGGGGATGGTAACGTAGAAGTAAAACTGGTAGGCGATACTTTTGACGACTGCGCGGTTGCCGCGAAGCATTTTACCGCGGAACACGGCATGACATTTATCCCGCCATTTGAAGATATCAGGATCATTGAAGGACAGGCAACCGTAGGCATAGAGATACTGGAGGATCAGCCGGATATCGACTACCTGTTTGTTCCCGTCGGCGGAGGCGGACTGTGTTCGGGGGTGGGCACGTATTTCAAGACCTTTTCCCCAAAAACAAAGATCATCGGTCTGGAACCCGAGGGCGCACCTTCCATGAAACGCGCCATCGAAAACGGCGCCCCCATAACACTCGGACAGATAGAACGTTTTGTGGACGGGGCTGCAGTACAGCGCGTGGGCGATCTTACATTCAGTATCTGTAAGGAAGTATTGGACGATATGCACCTTGTTCCCGAGGGGAAAGTATGTTCTACGATCCTGAAACTGTATAATGAAAACGCGATCGTGGTGGAACCCGCCGGGGCCCTGTCGATAGCCGCACTGGACGATTATGCAGAAGAGATCAGGGGAAAGAATGTGGTTTGCATTGTCAGCGGCAGCAACAATGATATCGATCGCATGCAGGAAATCAAAGAGCGTTCGCTGCAGTATGAGGGACTGAAACATTACTTCCTGGTACGTTTTGCACAGCGCCCGGGGGCATTGAAGGAATTTGTGAACCATGTGCTCGGTCCCGACGACGATATCACCCGTTTTGAATACATGCAGAAGCACAACAAGGAAACAGGTCCGGCACTGGTGGGTATTGAACTGAAATCCAAATGCGATTATGAAAAGCTGCTGGCGAACATGCAGCGGTACCAGATCAACTTTACGGAATTAAGACAGGATGATAACCTGTTCGGATACCTTGTATAAACAGAGAAAATATATTTCGTTGTTAGATTTAATTCCCTATCTTCACGGTAGACAATGATACAGCAGCAGTCATACAACCGTATTTCTACCCAAACAGTCTCCCTGTTTGCGGCTGCTATTATTACGATTACATCTACAACAACCCTGTAAAGGGTTATACATTTTCATATCATCGTCTGGGCTTCACAGCTGTTTTCCGACAAAGGGTCTCTCTTTTCTTTATTCACATTAACACAACATGCAGGTAGTAAAATTCGGCGGCAGTTCCGTTGCGAACGCGGCCAACATACAAAAAGTAGTATCGATCGTTAAGGAACTGGTCGATAAAGAACCGGTGATCCTGGTGGTTTCTGCCCTAAGCGGCGTAACCGACCTGTTACTGAAAACCGGCGAGCTGGCATCGCATGCCGATGAGTCTTACAAACCATCTCTCAAAGAAATGGAGCTGCGGCATCTTGATACAGTTCGCGAACTGTTACCGATACAGCACCAGAGCGCCACACTCAGCCTGGTAAAACAACAGTTCAACGAACTGGATAATATCTGCGACGGTGTTTTCCTTCTCGGAGAACTGTCGGCAAGAACAAAAGACAGGATCGTAAGCTATGGAGAGCTGCTGTCTTCGCTCATCATATCCGCCACTTTTCAGTCGCTGCAGACCAACCAGCACTGGCTTGATTCGCGAAAGCTGATCGTTACCAACGAACGGTATGGCAATGCATCGGTGGATCACCAGGCCACAGAAAAAAGAATCAGTGAATACCTTTCGCAGCACAGGCACCGGCTGTATATAGCGCCCGGGTTTATTGCAAGCGATGCACATGGCAATACCACCACGCTGGGTCGCGGTGGCTCAGACTATACAGGCGCCATATATGCCGCGGCGGTACAGGCATCGGCACTGGAAATATGGACGGATGTAAGCGGGATGATGACGGCAGACCCGCGACTGGTTCAGAATGCAAGACCCATTGCACAGATCTCTTACCAGGAGGCAATGGAGCTCTCGCATTTTGGTGCAAAGATCATTTATCCGCCCACCATCCAGCCTGTGATGAACAGGAATATACCGGTATGGGTGAAGAATACCTTCGAGCCCGCCGCCTACGGTACGCTGATAGAAAACAAAACCACCGCATCGGATGGCATCATCCGTGGCATTTCCAGCATCAACGCGGTAAGCCTGCTAAGCCTGGAAGGAAGCGGCATGATCGGGATACCCGGTTTTTCGAAACGCCTGTTTGAAGCGCTGGCCAATGAAAATGTGAACGTAATCCTGATCACCCAAAGTTCGTCCGAACACTCTATCTGTGTTGCGATCAACGAAGCAGACACCTATAAAGCCAAACAGGCCGTTGACGGCGCATTTGACTACGAGATAAAGAACGCCCAGCTGGATCCCCTGAAAGTGGAGCTGGGTTTGTCGATCCTGGCGCTGGTGGGCGAACAGATGAAAAGCCATCCCGGCATCAGCGGTAAAATGTTCGGTGCGCTGGGCCGTAACGGTATCAATGTACGGGCGATAGCGCAGGGCTCTTCGGAGAAGAATATATCGGCGGTGATCTCTTTCCCCGATGTGCGTAAAGCGATCAACGTATTACACGAAGTGTTTTTTGAAACAACCTACAAGCAGCTGAACGTATTTATTGCGGGCGCCGGAAATGTAGGCGGCAAATTACTGGCACAGATAGCCAAGCAGGCATCGTTCCTGCAAAACGAACTGAGGCTGCAGCTGCGTGTGATCGGTATCGCCAACAGCCGCAGGATACTTTGCGAGGAAGAAGGCATCGATCTGGCTAACTGGAAAGAGCAGTTAAAAACTTCAGGAGAGGGTAATATCCATGATTTTGTACAGCAGATCATCCGTAAAAATCTTCGTAACAGCGTATTTGTAGATGTCACCGCCAATGCCGAAGTGGCATCGGTATACGGAAAACTGCTGGAGAAAAGCGTTTCCGTGGTGGCATGTAACAAGATAGCCTGCTCCTCGTCGTATGCCTCGTACAAACAGCTGAAATCGCTGGCGAGAGAATACAACGCTTCTTTCTTTTTCGAAACCAATGTGGGCGCGGGTCTGCCGGTGATCGGCACCCTGAACGACCTGTTGCGGAGCGGCGATAAAGTAAACAGGATACAGGCGGTGTTATCGGGCACGCTCAATTTTGTATTCAATCATTACGATGGCAAACGGCCATTTGCCGAAGTGGTTCGGCAGGCGCAGGATGAAGGCTATACCGAACCGGATCCGCGGCTTGACCTGGGCGGCACCGATGTGATGCGCAAGATCATGATCCTTGCCAGGGAAGCCGGCCAGCAGCTGGAAATGGAGGATATCCACAACGAATATTTTCTGCCGCAGTCTTGTTTTGCAGGCAGCGTGGAGGACTTCTACGCAGAAATGGGGCGGCAGGAAAAACATTTCAGGGCCCTGTACGATTCGGCTGCGGCGGAGAACTGCAAACTGAAATTTGTTGCCTCATACGAGAACGGCCATGCATCTGTTGGGCTGAAGCATATTCCAGGCGACTCAGATTTTTACCACCTGTATGGAAAAGACAACCTGGTTTTGTTCTACACAGACCGCTATCCCGAACAGCCGCTGGTGATCAAAGGCGCCGGCGCCGGCGCCGATGTAACGGCATCGGGTGTATTTGCGGATATTATCAGGGTGGCGGGATAGGATGATAAAAATGCGCAGTGTTTGGGTTTTCTATACGAGCTAAAAACAATGTTAACAAATCAAGCCATGGTATCTCCACATAATAAAACCGTTTCCGTACGCAGTCCGGCTACCGTTGCCAATATGGTTTGCGGGTTCGATGTGCTGGGTTTTGCAGTAAGGGAACCTTACGACGAAATGCGGATCTGCTTTTCGGATACGCCGGGTATCAGCATCGTTAACGAAGATGATTTCGGACTGCCTGCAGACCCTCAGAAAAATGTGGCCGGCGCAGCACTGCTGGCCATGCTGGAAGAAGTGGAAATAGAGGCAGGTCTGACCCTGAGGATAAGAAAGCACATCAAGCCCGGCAGCGGCGTAGGTTCCAGCGCGGCAAGCGCAGCGGGTGCTGTGGTGGCAGCGAACCATTTGTTCGGAAACCTGTTCGACAAAAAAGACCTGGTCCGTTTTGCCATGCACGGAGAAAAACTTGCGTCGGGCGTAAAGCATGCCGATAATATAGCACCCTGTATTTATGGCGGCGTTACGCTGATACGTTCGATACATCCGCTGGATATCATTCCGATCGCATCACCCGAGCTGTTCGTTACCATTGTTCACCCGCAGATTGAAGTGCGCACCGCCGATGCGCGCAGCATACTGAAGCAGCAGGTACAGTTAAAGGATGCGATCAGGCAATGGGGTAATATCGCCGGACTGGTGGCCGGACTGCTGCAAAACGACCACGACCTGATCGGCAGATCGCTGGAGGACGTGCTGATCGAACCCGTTCGCAGCATACTGATACCGGGTTTTGACGAAGTGAAAAGAAAATGCAGGGAAGCAGGTGCGCTCGGCGGTGGTATCTCGGGCTCAGGCCCTTCGATATGCATGCTGAGCAAAGATGCCGTTACGGCAAAACAGGTAGAACAGGAAATGAAATGTGTATACGACCGTCTGTCTTTGCCGCACCATACCTATGTTACCACCATTCATCCTTCGGGCATTGAGGTCATGAACGACTGACGAATGCCTATTCTCCATTGTTATTGAATCCAACATGAATTATTTCAGTTTACACCAACAGTCGCCGGTAGTTGATTTCAGGGATGCCACTTTGCAGGGACAGGCGCCCGACAAAGGTTTGTATTTCCCGCAATCCATACCGGTGTTCGAAAAAGACTTTATCTTCCATATCGAATCGCTTTCCCCGGCGGAGATCGCATTCCGTGTTATGCGGCCATATACGGGCAATACGATCCCGGAGGAAGACCTGCTGCGTATCGTTTCTGAAACCATCGGCTTTCCTTTTCCGCTGGTGGATATTACGGGCAGCATTGCATCGCTTGAATTGTTTCATGGGCCCACACTTGCCTTCAAGGATGTGGGCGCCAGGTTTATGAGCCGTTGCCTGGGCTATTTTTCCAGAGACACGGATAAGAAAACAACGGTACTGGTGGCCACTTCAGGCGATACAGGCGGCGCCGTGGCAAATGGATTTTTGGGTGTGGACGGCGTGGATGTGGTGATACTGTATCCTTCGGGAAAAGTAAGTCCCGTACAGGAGCTGCAGCTAACCACCTGCGGTCAGAATATTACCGCGCTTGAAGTGGACGGAAGTTTTGACGACTGCCAGGCGATGGTGAAAGACGCGTTCATGGATGCATCCCTGATGACGCACCGGAAGCTGACATCGGCCAATTCCATTAACGTGGCGCGCTGGCTGCCACAGCAGTTGTACTATCTCTTTGCCTGGCGGCAATGGAAGGACAAGGATCACCCGCCCGTGATCTCCGTACCCAGCGGTAATTTCGGAAATCTTTGTGCAGGCTTACTGGCACATTGCAGCGGTTTGCCGGTAAAGCAGTTCATCGCAGCCTGCAATGCAAACGATGCGGTGGTTGATTACCTGAATACCGGCCGGTATGCGGCAAAAAAAGCGGTAGCCACCCTCTCCAACGCGATGGATGTAGGAAGCCCCAGTAATTTTGTACGCATACTGCAGCTGTTTCAAAACGATCACCACCTTGTTGCGCAGAAAATAAAGGGATATTCGGTAAGCGATGCGCAAACAAAAGAAACGATTGCAAAAGTATACCGCGCCACAGGGTATACACTTGACCCGCATGGCGCCGTGGCCTACCATGCCCTGCAGGAATACCAGGAAAATAACCCGTTGGAAAAAGGACTGATACTGGAAACGGCCCACCCGGTTAAATTCCCCGAAACAGTGGAAGCCGCAACAGGCGCCCAAATTCCCGTACCCGATTCAGCACGGGAGTTATTTGGCCGCGAAAAGAAAAGCATACGCATAAACCCCGAGTTCTCCGCACTGAAAGAGTTCCTGTTTTCCTGATCCCCCTTTGTGCATTCTAAGTTCTTTGTTTAACCAAATATCTTTTGTTAAAGGTGCCATTAGGATAGGTTGGTTTATGCAGGCCATCGGGGTCTTGGCTTCAGCTATGCGCGGTGATAGTAAAACTTGTTTTTCGTATCCCTCTGTGTACCTCCGTGCCCCTGTGCCTCTGTTTTGAAACTGTGTCTCATTTACCTCCCGGTTTCAATAACCCGATGGTCGGGATTTTTTTCAACACAGAGCCACGGAGATACGGAGTTGCACAGAGATTTTTCTCCGACCTCTGTGTAAAAAAAATTAGCCGCGCGGCAAACATGCTATCGCTACGGATGACAGGGGCACAGAGGTTGCACGGAGTTAGTTGCCGAAGATGCGGTGCCAGTATTTACGCAATACCTCGCGGTTCCATCCTTCCAGTCTGCCTTTCTGCATAAACGCGAGATCGCGGGTGGCGGGTTGTAAGAAATAATGAAATACAAAACGGGCTTTGGGATCGTCCCAGCCGATGATCTGCCCGAAACGGAGATCGTTGAAAACAAGGGTATCGTTCCATTTCTCCACAGTATAGAACTGCTGCGAAAATTTTACGAGGTGCTGTACATCTTCCCGCAGCATCAGGGGGTTGAGCATGGAATCGTTCCTGGGGAAATAATTGAACCGTATTTCTTTTTTCTGATCCAGTACCGAGCGAAACCCCACGTAATACCCGCTGTCGTCACCCGCCACAACATACCATAGCCAGTTCTGTAAGGGAGCGGGCGTGGTAAAATACCGCTCGTGCGGAATTTTCTGCAGGGCGAATATCTCCCTGGCTTCCTGGTCGATCCTGAATTTGTTGTAGCTGCAGAGCAGCAGGTAAGCTGCCGGCAGAAATACCCCGAACCGCCACCAGAACCTGCGGTGACGATGGAACCGGTTCAGCACAGCCAGCACAACAAAGGCAATACCCGCCCATAGCGAGAAAAATGCATCGGCCACATAAATGGCGTTGAGCGAGAAGCGTATATCACTGAAAGGCTCAAACCAGCCCACACCGTAATTGTTGTACCCGTCCAGGAAAAGATGCACCAGTATTTCTGTTGCAAAAAACAACAGCCATTTTCGGAAAGAGATATCGTGCGGGCGGTGTACATGATCGGCGGTAAAGGCAAATGCCGGTATCATCACCGCGGCAAATAACAGGGAATGCGTGATACCCCTGTGTGCAAGCAGGTTGGCGGAGGGATCGAGCCAGAACGCCGCCAGGAAATCGATATCGGGAATGCTTTGGGCCAGCGCTCCCCAGATCATCGCTTTTTTGCCAAACCCTTTTTCAAAAAAAGCTTCCCCGATACAGGCGCCCAGGGCAATATGGGTAATGGAGTCCATGGTTATGCGCTAAGGGAGTTTTGTTTTATTTTCACTCTGTCAAATCCCAAAAAACCATGCCCGTAGAACATGTTTTTAACAACAAGATACGACAGGTAATCCTTTTGCTCATCCTGCTGGGACTGGCATTGGTGCTGCTGATCGAGCTGTCGGAGTTTATCCCGGCATTTCTCGGGGCGATCACGCTGTATATCATCAGCCGCGAACGGTATATCTATCTTACCACAAAAAGAAAATGGAAGCGGGGCGCCAGCGCCCTGTTGTTTATTTTACTGTTCCTGTTATGCATCGGCCTGCCTGTATGGATAGCGGTCGATATCCTGTCTCCGCGTGTTCAGTCGCTCTTTAACAACCAGGAAGCGATCATGCAAAGCCTGAAATCCATTTCGGCCCAGATACATAAATGGACAGGCCAGGAGCTGCTGTCCGATGCCAATATTGTCAATATCCAGAAAAAACTCACGGCATACATCCCTACCTTACTCAACAGCACGCTCACCATTCTGAGTAACCTGGCGCTGATGCTGTTCATCGCTTATTTCATGTTCACCAATCACCAGGTAATGGAAAAAAAGCTGGAAGGTTTTATCCCCTTACAAAGCAGGAACGTGCATATACTGGCCGGTGAAACAAAAAACATGATCCGCGCCAACGCACTGGGTATACCGCTGATCTCGCTGATCCAGGGCGTATTTGCGATGATCGGCTACTGGATCTTCGGTGTAAAGGATTTTGTGTTGTGGGGATTTATCACCGGTCTGTTTGCCTTCTTTCCCCTGGTGGGAACCATGATCATCTGGGTGCCCCTGGTGGTTTATGTGTATTCCACCGGCAGCTCCTTCAACGGCACAGGTTTACTGCTGTACAGCCTTATTGTTACAGGCAATGTAGATTACCTGGCACGCATCACTTTATTAAGAAAGATAGGCGATGTGCATCCCCTGATCACCGTGCTGGGCGTAATCGTGGGGTTGCAGCTGTTCGGGTTCTGGGGTTTTATTTTCGGCCCTTTGCTGATCAGCTATTTCATGCTCATGATCCGTATCTACAACAACGAATTCGGCGGATTTGGCGCGCAGACGCATCACCCCACCGGTGATAAGGACTGACAGCTATGGATTGTTTTTAATACCGCCAGTTCATAATCCCATCGCGTACAGGATGATGTTAACAGCGAATTTGGTATTGTCTTCGGATAGAAATCGTTTGTTGCGGAAATCGTAGTCCCATTCGCAACCATAGTCCTTGTTACTGTACAATACACCGATACGGCCGTTGATCTCGATCGCCTTCAGGTAGTCATGGATCAGGTCGTCGCCCCAGCCATTCAGTTCAAAACCGGTGTTGGGCGGCCCTTTTTCAAACCGGAAAAAGGAATGATAGATATCGTGTGTGTTCGGGATCTTTTTCATAGCGCCGCTGCCGAACAATGCGTTCATCTGCGCCTCGAAAGATTTTGCAAACAACCCGTCTATATCATGGTTGCAATCGTCCACAAAAACAAAACCGCCGTTCTGCACATATTTTTTAAAATTCGCGGCTTCCTGAAAATCGAACTGTACCAGTTTATGGCCGCTTAAATAGGCAAACGGATAACGGAATACCTCCGCGCTGGAAAGATCCGCCACTTTCTCCTGCATGGCTACGGGAATGGTGGTGTATTCGATGAGGGAATTGAGCACATTGGAGGGCATACGCTGGTCGGTGTCCCAATCGCCCGAGCGGTAACGAAGCCGCATAAAGGTAAATTTCGACCGGTCGGGCGCCTTGTTTTTAACTGGTATCATTCTTTCTTCAGCCATTTATCCTTTTTATCCGCAACGACCGGTTGCCATACCCTCAATTATCGCATTTTTTTTCTAATTTCCAACGGTTCGATGATGGACGGATCAATATCGGTCGCCGCCTGCCTTCAGGGAACAATTATTCAATTACTTCAAAAATCGTTGCATTGGACAGTACTGCAAAAACGGTAACGGATCTGTTGGCTAAACTGCCGGAGCTGAAAAAGGAAATTCAAAAAGTGATCGTAGGACAGGATGAAGTGCTGGATGAGATCATTGTGGCATTACTGGCTGGCGGACATTGTTTGCTCGAAGGCGTACCCGGTCTGGCAAAAACACTGATGGTGCGCACGCTTTCGCAGGCGCTGGCACTGCAATTCCGGCGTATACAGTTTACGCCCGATCTGATGCCCACCGATATTGTAGGAACGGAAATACTCGAAGAAGACCATACCACCGGCAAACGTTTCTTTAAATTCAACAAGGGGCCTTTGTTTGCCAATATCATCCTGGCGGACGAGATCAACCGCACGCCTCCCAAAACACAATCGGCCCTGCTGGAGGCGATGCAGGAATTTGAAGTGACTTATGCGGGCCAGACCTACCCGCTCGACAGGCCCTTCTTTATCCTCGCCACACAAAACCCCATCGAGCAGGCGGGAACCTATCCCCTGCCGGAAGCGCAGCTCGACAGGTTTCTTTTATATGTAAAGATCGCCTATCCTTCCCGGGAGGAAGAGATACAGGTGCTGAGCAATACAACCGGTACAAAAAAAGCAACCATCCGGCCCATACTCACCGCCGCAGAGATACAGCAGATGCAGCAACTGGTAAGAGAGGTAACCATTAACCACGACCTGGTACAGTATGCCGGTGATATTGTTCGCGCCACCAGGCCCGACGATACCCAGGTGACTTTTGTAAAGGAATGGGTTCGCTGGGGCGCGGGCCCCAGAGCAGGGCAAAGCCTAATTCTCACAGCTAAGGCAAGAGCGCTTTGCAAAGGACGTTATGCAGTGCTGACGGAAGACATCGCCGCGATGGCATACCCGGTGCTGCGTCACCGCGTACTGATGAATTTCAAGGCAGATGCGGAAAACATCAGCTCCGATCAGGTAACCGAAATGCTCCTGAAAGAAATAAAACGTCCCGCAACGATCCTGGGATAGGCGGACTTTGTAATTGAAAACTGTTCGGGTTATTTTTTATTAACGATTAATCATTTCCCTTGTCTCATCTGCTTCATCCAAAAAACCTGATCGCCATCCGCAACCTGGCACTGGCCGCGCGGACAACGATCGATGGGTTTATGGCAGGTATCAACAAGAGCAAGGTGAAGGGGCCGGGCCTCGAGTTCAGCCAGTACCGGAGCTACCAGGCCGGCGACGACCTGCGCTGGATGGACTGGAAAATGTACGCGCGTTCCGACAGGTATTATATCCGCGAATCGGAAATCGAGACAAGTGTTTCCGTTCGTTTTGTGATGGATGCAAGCGCATCGATGCTGCATGAAGACGACGGCATCAGTAAGATCGATTATGCGCGGTATATCATTGCATCACTGGCATGGCTGGCGCACCTGCAGGGCGATTCCGTGGGAATGTATGTATGCGGGGAAAACGGGTTGTATGCACTTCCTTCCCGCAATGACCACCAGCATATGTGGCGGTTATACCACCAGCTGGAACAGGTTGCGCCCGGCGGAAAAATGACCAACCCGGTTCATTTCAAGGAAATACTGGCAGGCAGTAACCGCAGGGAACTGGTGATGGTGGTAACCGATCTGTACCAGGAATCGGATGAGATATATCGTTTGCTCGATACTTTTTCAACACTCAAACATGAGGTCATGGTGCTGCATATCATGGGTGCCAACGAAATGCAGCTCCGCTACGAAGGATATGCCACGCTGGAAGACCTCGAAACAGGCGCGGTGATGGATATCAATGCAAACCAGTTGCGGAAAGAATATGATGCCAGGCTGCAGGAATGGCTGTCTGCAGCACGCATGGCCATGCTCGACAGAAATATTGCTTACCGCCTGGTGGTGATGGACGAACCTGTTGACCAGTTGCTGCGTGATTTCCTCAAACAAAGAAACAGGACCAAAGCCTGAGACCGACAACATGCTGCAATTACTGCAACCGATATGGATGTATACGGCAACCGCGATGGCGATACCATTGGCGATACACCTGTGGAACATCCGCAAAGGCAAACGCCTGAAAGTGGGCAGTCTTTCGCTGATCACCGAGTCGGTTCAGAAAAAAGCAAGACAGATCAGGATCACCGAATGGCTGCTGCTGTTGCTGCGCTGCCTTCTGGTATTACTGCTGGCCCTGTTTCTTTCGCAGCCGGTATGGCGGCGGTCACCGGCGCAGATAGGAAAAGGTTGGGTGTTGGTACCGCGCGAATCCGTAGCGACCGTATATCCCTCTTTCCGGCACGAAATAGATTCCCTGCTGAACGAAGGCTATACATTTCATCATTTCAATTTCCCTTTCGATGAGGCTTCGGTATCACAGCAGGTGCAGGATGCCTCGGGCAGCGATGTTTCTTACTGGCAAAGGATAGCACAGCTGAACGGGGTGCTGCCCGCGGGCTGGCCGGTATATGTGTATACGCCAGGCGGTATAGCCGGTTTTACAGGTGAAAAACCGGCGCTGGATATCGCGGTAACCTGGAAAACAGATCCGGCACCGGACCTGTATACAAGGGCGCGTTCCGATTCCTTACCCCTGCACATCAGTTTGTATTACGATAACCGGCACCGCGAAGATGCCAGGTACCTGGGTGCTGCGCTGGAGACCATCCGCTCTGTGCTGAAGCAAAACCTGGTGGTGCACCAGACTACCGAACCGGTGACCAGCGGTGGGCAGGACCTGGTGATCTGGCTGTCGGAGGAAGAGCCGGCCTACCGGGATACCGGGGCGCTCTATATCAGGTATGCAGCAGGAAAGACGGTTTCGGAAAACAGTCCGCTGGTCATTAACCGGGTTTCGGGTATGACCAACCCCCTGCTGATCTACCGGCGTGTTCTGTCGCAAAATAATCCGCATAAACCCCTATGGACCGACGCCTACGGAAACACAATCCTTGATTTTGATGCAATGAACAGGCAACTGCTGCTGTATACCCGCTTTGATCCGGGCTGGAACGGACTGGTCTGGGATGCTTCTTTTCCCGAACTGATCAGCCGTTTGCTGCAGCCGGAACACACAAACGCCACCCCACAGCAGGTAGATGCCAGCCAGCTGGTGTTTGCACCGCTCGCTAATCATACCAAAACGATCGCGGGAAAAGAAATGCCGGTAAGCGGTTTCGCCTGGTGGTTACTGGTTGCCTGTTTTGCAGCCGAGCGCTGGCTCTCATCATATAAACGGAAAAAGGATGCAGCCTGATCATCCCGCCTATATGCTCCATCGCATCGGCATCCGATGGAAACGCAGGATACTGCTGGCGGGAAGCCTATGGGCCATCGGCATCTCCATGCCTTTGGGTGTGCTGTTGTGGCGGTTATGGCAGGTATCACTTTTCTGGCTGGTCGTTTTCATTCCCCTTGTGTACATCGTTTTTCTTTTTCTAAACCGCTCCTGGCGTATCGGTGCAAACGATGTGGCGCGTTACCTTGATAAAACAGAACCTGCACTGGAAGAAAGCTGCATCCTGCTGCTGAATCCACCAACCGGCGTATTGCCTGGCCTGCAGTTGCAGAGAATTACCGCCGTTCTGCAGACGATCGATATGCCGAAGCCATGGTTATCGCCGTTGAAAAAATCACTCGCGGCATTAGGTGTTTCGGTGCTGCTGGTTCTGCTGGTTTGTTTTACGCCGCTGAAAAACAATATAGGCGGAAACAGCAAAGACACGGCTTCCTTACCTGAAAAGCATCCGCAGGGCGTATCTTCTGTGCGGGTGCGCATTCTTCCGCCCGTGTATACAGGAAACGCCGCCAGGGAACAGAAACAGTTTGGCCTGACGGTGGAAGAAAACAGCGGGGTTTACTGGACGGTGCAAACCAATTACCGGGCAGCAAACCTGTATTTTGTATTCAACGACTCGGTAAAACTGCCACTTCAGCCCGATACGGCACACAGGTATTGGAAACTGGAAAAACAGATTACCCGAACAGGTTTTTACCAGCTGGCAGCGGATTCGCTGTTGTCGGAACTGTATCGCATCGATATGGTGCCCGATGAATCGCCTTCCATCACCGTACACCAGCCCAGGGCCGGCACGGTAATCGATTTTGGCATGCCATTGCGCACCGGTTTGCGTGCAACGGTAACGGATGATTATGGCGTACAGGAAGCCTGGATTATGGCAACCATTGCCAGCGGCAGCGGGGAAGGAGTGAAATTCCGTGAAGAGCAGCTGCGTTTTCCCGTATCGTTTGCCGCTCATGCCAGACAGTACGCACTGGAAAGAACGATCGATCTTGCGGCGTTGAAAATGATACCCGGTGACGAACTTTATTTTTATATCCTCGCCAGAGACAATGCCGGGCACGAAAAGCGTTCAGATATATCATTGATCACGCTGGCGGATACCGCGCAGCTGATGAGCCTGAGCGGTCTGCAGATCGGCATGAGCGTAAAACCCGATTTCTTCCGCAGCCAGCGGCAGATCATCATTGAAACCGAACAGCTGCTTCGCGACAGGGATACGATCAGTACGGAACGTTTCCGGGAGCGAAGCAATAACCTCGGTATCGACCAGAAACTGCTGCGGATGCGGTATGGTAAATTCCTGGGCGAAGAAAATAACCTGGACGGGGCAGCTGCCGATGACCACGACCACGAAGGCGGCGGCAACGAGGCGGCGGATTTTGGCAATGCAGAAAAGATACTCGACGCCTTCTCGCACAAACACGATATTGCCGAAGACGCCACATTTTTCTCCGCCGAAACAAAGGCGCAGCTGAAAGCCACGCTGGCAGAAATGTGGAATGCAGAGCTGAACCTTCGTTTGTACAAACCGCGGGAAGCACTGCCTTATGAATACAAGGCATTGCGTTTGCTGAAAGAGCTGCAGCAGAAAGACCGGGTATATGTTGCCAAGACAAGCACCCGAACCACTCCGCTGAAACCGGAAAAACGGCTCACCGCCGATCTCAGTAAGATACAGGAACCGCTCTGGCAGAAAACGCTGACCCTGCCCGCGGAAGATACCCGGCAGTTAAGACTCGCCATGGCCGAACTGGAAAAGATGCGGTTGTCGGGACAGGCGCTTTTTCCGCCATCGATGAATATGGCCTACCGATACATCAGCAATGCGGCGGCTTCGGCGCCCTCCACCTACCTGACCGCGCTCGCATCGGTCAGGCGGATACAGGATGCCGCGGCAAAAAAACAGCCGGCCGCAAAAACGGATGTTCTGCAAACGCAAAAAGCATTGCAGCAACTGACCGGTGCAGGATTGCCCGCACCCTATCACCCCGGAACATCGATGCAGCAGGCAGGGCGGGATTATTTTCAACATTTACAACAGCAACGATCCTATGAACGGCCATGAAACAGCGGTAATAGCAGCAATGACAACGGTCTGGCTGTTGTTTGCCTGGCTGGAATGGCGCAGGCCAAACAGGAGTTATGTAGGGATGCGCATCTTCGCGATCACAATGGCATCGGTCTCTCTTGCCTTGCTGGGCATGGGCCTGCCCCGGAAAACGGTAACAGGCGTTGTGGGTCTTATGGTAACAGAAGGTGCCAAAGACACAAGCAGTTCAGCAACCAGGCAATACACCTACGAAACCTACCTGGCTTCGGGCGATACCTCGGTGAGGAAATGGCTGGTAACAGGCTACGGACTCTCGGAAGCACAGTTGCAATACCTGAAGCCCGAGATCACCGGTCATATTTACGAAGAACCCAAAGCCGGTATCCGTTCGGCGGGCTGGCAGCAGCAGCTGGCGCCGGGCGGGTCTTTGCAGGTGCAGGGTCATTGCTTTAACCGAACGGGGAAAGAGATGCAGCTGGCACTCGAAGGCTATGCAGCCCTACAGGACAGCATCCGTATTCCCGCAGGAAAAGAGATCGATTTCCGGTTGCGATCGGCGGTGAAGCATGCAGGTCGCGCTGTATTTCACCTGCAGTTAAAAAACGGGAAGGAGCTTATCGAAAACAACCCCGTTCCCTTCCTGGTAACGGAACCCGGCAGGATACGGGTACTCGTACTGGCGTCTTCGCCCGATTTCGAATACCGCTTTCTGCAGCGCTGGCTTGGCGAAAACGGTTTTACCGCCGTGGTGCGTACCGCCACCAGCAAAAACAAATACCAGCAGTCCTTTATCAACAGGAACGCATTCCCGCTCTCTAAACTCTCTGTCTCCCTGCTGGATAGTTTTGACGTATTGCTTGCCGACGAAGCGGCACTGAATAATATTGCCTCCGATGAAAAAGCCGCCGTCAGACAACAGGTCGGCGACAAAGGGCTCGGGTTACTGCTACGCACGGACACGGCGTTTACGGAAAAAGCGTTTTATTCAAAGGGGTTCCGTTTCCGGTCTGTGGTACCCAGGCAGCAACAGCTGGTTGCTGTACTTACCCAGACATCAGACTCGCTGCCCGCAGTTTCCCTTAACCAGTTTCTCTCCATCCAGCCCCAAGACCAGCTGCAGCAGCTGATCGGCGATAAGGAAGGCCATTTGCTCGCTGCATCCGCTTTATATGGAACGGGTCGTATAACGGTCAGTACCCTTGCAAACACTTTTAACTGGCAGCTCGCGGGTCAGCCGGCTGCCTATGCCGCTTACTGGACCTATCTGCTCGAACAGCTTGCAAGAAAGCAAACGCCATCGGGTCTTATAACGATACCGCAGGGTTTTTACCGCCTGGGCGGGTCTGTGCCGGTTACCGTTGTCGCTGCCGGCAATGCCGATACCGGTTTATTGGTGACGGATGAGGGCATTCGCGTACATACCGCCAGGGATACCCGTGTGCCCTATCTGCTGCATGGCGATTTCTGGCCCCTGCACGAGGGATGGCAGCGTATCGGCAGCGGACAGGCGGCAGCTGAGGTATATGTCTTCGGTAAGAGCGACTGGCCCATGGTGCGGGCATACCGGCATATTACCGCTACAAAGGAATGGATCAGCCGGCAGACCCGGTGGGGTAAGGAAGCGTTGCCGTATACGCCCCGGCCGTTTAACCCGTGTTGGCTAATCGGTCTGTTCCTGCTGGCGGCAGGCTTTTTATGGGCGGAGCGTAAATTCCTTTCCTGAAGCACCCGTCGGAAACAATATACCTACTAGTGGGTATTTGCCACCCTCTGCGTATGGTGTAAGTTCGCGTTCTGTATTTTAACCGAATTTATTGTGAAAAAGAAGGAAAGTATGTGGGGTATGCGGCTGCGCCGGAATATGCAGCCCAGGAAGGTATTTTCTATTATTATCCTGTCATACCTGCTTTATATGCCCTCGCTTACCGGGGGAAGGCCGCAGTTACAGGTCGAAAAACACCTTGTACCCTACCAGTTCCGCCATATTCCTGCAGTCAAGCTTGCGGAGAATATTGCGCCGGTGCGTAAGCACGGTGTGCTGGGAGAGAAATAATTCATCCGCGATCTGTTTACTGCTGTAACCGCCGGTGATCTTAACCAGTATCTCCCGCTCGCGGAGGGTCAGCTGCATAAACCGCCGGTAGCTTTCATGCGAAAGATTTTTGGGATGCAGCAGGTTCCGCAGCCGTTTTAAATAAAAAGGCAGCTGTTCAAGATCCACTTCCAGTCTGATCGTGGCAGATTCATCCCCCAGCTTATGATCGATCAGTAAATTGATTTCCTTGCTGAAAGGCAGCGTATTCGTTTCTTCTTTGGCTGTTATCCATTCCATCGCCTTATGGGCGCTGCCAAAATAGCGGGGATAAAAAGCAAACTTTCCTTCCTCAAATACATCCATCGTTGACAGCTGCGCCATTACATCACTGCCGAGTACGAATGCCAGTTTGTGCATGCCTGCCCGGTTACCCGGTTCGTTTACCTGCTCGTCTATCCAGCCATGCAGCGCAGGAGGTATGTTGAAATGAAAATCCGTATGATCCCATAAAGCGCGTTTTGGGTTGGCTTTTCCCAGTAAGTGAATATACTGCTTCATTTCACCAATGAATGTCTCTGCCGTCATTTCCTTACCTGTCCACCTGGGCATGATCAGCTTCTGCGATTCTATATAATCTATCGAAATCAGATCAGAAGCGTATTGGATCATAAACCGGGTTTCCTGTAATGATAATATAAAATCGGTACCGCGCCAAACGCCGGATGGTGAGCTCCCGGCGATGCCTGTTTTCCATTCACCCATTCGTCCATAAAACCGGGTAAAAATTTCTTTAAACAAAGCGGGTTCAATATATTACGAACCCAACCAAAACAGGAGGTAATTTGAAACGGAAAGACTTTTTACAAATGACTGCCATGGGAGCGGGCGCTATGTTCCTGCCCGATTTCTCCCTTTTTGGCCGTTCGGTGGATGCCGCCGAATTGCTGAACCCCGGTCCGGATGCGGCCTTTAAAAAACAGCTTGCCGATGTGGCTCTAACCGCCGCCAAAGCCAAAGGCGCCAGTTATGCCGACGTACGTATTGGCCGTTACCTGAACCAGTTCATCATTACCCGCGAGAACCGCGTTCAGAATATCGCCAATGGTGAATCCTATGGAGTAGGCATACGCGTGATCGCCAATGGCAGCTGGGGTTTTGCCGCTTCCAACGAAGTGACAAAAGAAGCCATTGCCAAAACCGCGGAAAGAGCGGTGGCGGTTGCCAAGGCCAATGCCAGGATCATGACCCAGCCCGTACAGCTGGCGCCGCAGAAAGGTTACGGCGAAGTGAGCTGGAAAACACCGATCGTTACCAACGCGTTTGAAGTGCCGATCAAGGAAAAAGTAGACCTGCTGCTGGCGGCAAACGCGCTTGCTATGGCAGGCGGCGCCAATTTTGTGAACTCGCAGATACTGGCCATCAACGAGCAGAAATATTTTGCCTCCACAGATGGTTCCTATATCGACCAGGATATCCACCGCCTGTTCCCGAGCTTTAATGTAACCAAAGTGGACCGCAACAGCGGTAAATTCGAAACACGTAAGGCGCTGAGCTCGCCCGTAGGCATGGGTTATGAATACCTGTCTGCCACCGATGCCGATAAAGTGGGCGGCGTGGTAACACGTTACAAGAACCGTTACGACCTGATGGAGGATATGAAAAACGCCACCGCGGAAGTAACGCAGAAGATCAGCGCAAAATCCGTAGAACCGGGTAAATACGACCTGATCCTCGATCCATCGCATCTCTGGCTCACCATACACGAGTCTGTGGCACACCCCACAGAGCTCGACCGCGTACTCGGTTACGAAGCCAACTACGCGGGCACCAGCTTCCTCACACTCGACAAGCTGCACAGCAAGAACTTCCAGTTCGGCAGCAAGCTGGTGAACATTGTGGCAGACAAAAAGCAGACCGGCTCACTTGGTGCGGTGGGATATGATGATGAGGGCGTGGCAACCAAAACATGGGATATTATCAAAGATGGCGTACTTGTTAACTTCCAGGCCATCCGCGACCAGGCGCATATCCTGGGCATGAAGGAGTCGCATGGCTGCTGCTATGCACAGAGCTGGAACGATGTACAGTTTCAGCGTATGCCTAATATCTCTTTGCAGGCGGGCAAAACACCGCTCAGCGTGGATGATATGATCAAAAACACGGAAAAAGGCATTTATATCATCGGCGACGGTTCTTTCTCCATCGACCAGCAGCGGTATAATTTCCAGTTTGGCGGACAAACCTTCTACGAGATCAAAAACGGCAGGATCGCGGGTATGCTGAAAGACGTGGCCTACCAGGCAAATACACGCGAGTTCTGGAATTCCTGCACTGCCATCGCCGATGAAAAAGATTACCGCCTGGGCGGTGCATTCAACGATGGCAAGGGACAGCCCGGCCAGTCGAATGCGGTATCACACGGCAGTTCCACCACCCGTTTCGACGGCGTGAACGTGATCAATACAGCGAGGAAAATTTAATAAACGGCAGAAGCCGGACAGGAACAAAACATTTCAAAACACCTAATCAAATACAATGGCAATACTCACGAAAGAAGAAGCCAAGGCGCTGCTTGCGAAAGTGATGGCGTTCTCCAAAGCCGAAGAATGCGAGGCAAGACTCAGCGGCTCCGAGCAGGGCAATATCCGTTATGCATTGAATGCCGTATCCACCGCAGGCGATGTAAGCACACTCAGCCTGTTTGTAAGCTCCACATACGGTAAAAAAACAGCCAGCGCATCCATCAACGAATTTGATGATGCCTCGCTGGAAAAAGTGGTACGCCGCGCCGAAGAGCTGGCCAGACTGGCACCCGACAACCCCGAGCGCATGCCGGCACTGGGCCCGCAGGATATCAAAGACAATCCGGCACAGTTCATCAACAGCACCGCCGCTCTTACGCCCGAAAAACGCGCCGAGATGGTAGGACAAAGCATCAAAGCCGCAAAAGAGGCCAAACTGGAAGCAGCAGGCTTTTTGGTCAACACATCGGGGTTCTCGGCCATGATGAACTCGAAAGGACTGTATGCCTATGATAAAAGCACGAACGTAAACTTCTCCGTTACCACGCGCAACGCAGACGGAACAGGTTCGGGCTATGCGGCAAAAGGATTTAATGATGTAAACAAAATGGATACGCTGGCTGCCACCAAAGTGGCTGCATCCAAAGCAAATGGTTCTGTTGGCGCCAAAGCGATAGAACCCGGCAAATACACCGTGATCCTGGAGCCATTGGCCGCAGCTTATATCATGGAAAACATGTTCGGCGGTTTTGATGCGCGCAGCGCGGATGAAGGCCGTAACTATATGAGCAAACCCGGCGGCGCCAACCGTTTGGGCGAGCAGCTGTTCGATGAAAAAGTAAACATCTATTCCGATCCGTTCCATCCGGATCTGCCGGGATCTACCTGGACAGGCGAGGGACAGCCCGTAAACAAAATGCATTGGGTGGAAAAAGGCGTGGTGAAGAACCTGGGCTATTCCCGTTACTGGGCGCAGCGCAAAAATGTGGCTGCAGTGCCGGGCCCTTCGAACATCATCATGGACGGAACCAATGCCTCGCTCGAAGACCTGATCAAAGGAACCGAAAAAGGTATCCTCGTATCGCGTTTCTGGTATATACGCCTGGTGGATGCACAGAGCATGCTGCTCACAGGACTGACACGCGACGGAACGTATTACATCGAGAACGGCCAGATCAAATACCCGATCAAGAACATGCGTTTCAACGAAAGCCCGGTGATCATGCTCAACAATGTGGATGCACTCGGCAGACAGGAACGTACGATCGGAACAGAATCGGGACGAAGCCTGCTGATACCAGCCATGCGTATCCGCGACTTTACCTTCACTTCTCTGTCGGACGCCGTTTAAATTTTTTTACCGATTGCCAAAGCCGTTGGGTTCCAGCCCGACGGCTTTTTAATTTCGCAACTGCATTTTCTCTGTCATAAATTGATAACATGAAAAGAAGAGATTTTATTCATCTTACCGGTATGGGCCTGGGCGCCGCGGCGATGCCCGCCTTTGGCCGTTCCGTCAGTATAGAAGAAGCACTCATACCTGTGGATACGGTCCTCAAAAAACGCATGGCCGATACCGCTTTGAATTCGGCAAAATCAAAAGGCGCCACGTATGTGGATGTGCGAATCGGCCGCTATCTTAACCAGGTAGTGGCTGCCCGGGAAAAACAGGTGCAGAACATCAGCAACACCGAATCCTACGGAATGGGCGTGCGCGTGATCGTGAATGGCTGCTGGGGATTTGCAGCTACCAACAACCTCACCACAGACAGCATTGCCAAAACCGCAGAGCTGGCCGTGCGCGTTGCCAGGGCCAACGCCAAACTGATGAGCGAACCGGTGCAACTGGCCCCGCAAAAAGGGTATGGAGAAGTAAACTGGAAAACGCCGATCATCAAAAATGCATTCGAAGTATCGATCCAGGAGAAAATAGACCTGCTGCTGGGTGTAAACAACCTGGCGCTTACCAACGGCGCCAATTTCATCAACTCGCAGTTGTTCCTGGTGAACGAACAGAAATATTTTGCGTCCACCGAAGGATCGTATATCGACCAGGATATCCACCGCCTCTGGCCAACTTTCACCGTTACCAAAATTGATCGTACAACCGGCCGTTTTGAAACGCGCAATGCATTGAGCGCCCCGCGCGGTATGGGATACGAATACCTGTTGCCCGATAAAAGCGAAGAAGTGCAGGCGCATTTTCCCCTGTATCGAAACAGGTATCATATCCTCGAAGACGTACGGCTGGCAACGGAACAGGCCGCGGAAAAACTTAAGGCGCGGCCCGTGGAACCGGGTAAATACGACCTGGTGATTGATCCCAGCCAGTTATTCCTTACCATACACGAATCCGTGGGTCATCCCACCGAACTCGACCGTGTGCTCGGTTACGAAGCCAACTATGCGGGAACCAGTTTTGCCACCCTCGATAAATGGAAGACAGGGCAGTTCAATTTCGGTAACAAACTCGTGAACTTTGTGGCAGACAAAACAGAACCCGGTTCCCTGGGCGCAACGGGCTACGACGACGAAGGCGTGAAAACCGGCGAATGGGATATCATCCGTAACGGCGTTCTGGTGAACTACCAGGCCACGCGCGACCAGGCACATATACTCGCCCTGAAACAATCACAGGGTTGTTCTTATGCCGATAACTGGGACAGCATCCAGTTTCAGCGCATGCCGAATGTTTCGCTGCAGGCCGGCAGGGAAAAAATGAGCGCGATGGATATGATCAAAGGCGTGGAAAAAGGTATTTATATGCTGGGCCGAAGCTCGTATTCGATAGACCAGCAGCGCTATAACTTCCAGTTTGGCGCACAGCTTTGTTACGAAATAAAGAACGGGCAGATAACCGGTATGCTGAAAGATGTGGCTTACCAGTCCAATACCCAGGAATTCTGGAACTCCGTGGGCGCTATCTGCGATAAAAGCGATTACCGTCTCGGTGGTTCTTTCTCAGATGGCAAGGGACAGCCCTCACAGGTAAGCGCCGTATCGCATGGATGTCCGACAACAAGGTTCAATGGTGTGAATGTAATTAATACGGGGAGGAAGATATAGGGGCACAGAGTTGAATGGAGATGGACACAGAGGTGAACGGAGACACGGGTTCAACACAGAGACACGGAGGCACAGGGTTGCACAGAGTCCCCTCCGTGTTCCTCTGTATCTCGGTGTCTCTGTGTTAAAAAAACTCCACACCCCAGTGCATTCCGCTATACATTCACGCAATGGCATCCTTGTGATACCGGTTCCGGTATTCGATAGGAGAGAGCCCTGTCACTTTCCGGAAAATGGTGCGGAAGGCTTTGACATCCGAATATCCCACATCATACATCACTTCATTCACATTCTTCCTGCTGGTTTCAAAATTCTTTTTCGCCGCTTCGATCTTTACACGCTGCATGTATTCCACCACCGTGTTGGACGTGGCTTTCTTGAACCGACGCTCGAAATTCCTTCTGCCGATCGATACCATGGCGGCCAGCTGCGCCACCGTGATCTTTTCCTCGAAATTCTTTTCGATGAATTCCTGCGCGATGCGCACCGGTTCATCGTTGTGTTTGATCTGCGTGTTGAAGATCATAAAAGGCGATTGCGATACGCGGTCCGGCTCAATGGCAAAGATCTTGGCCACATGAATGGCCGTAGGTCTGTCAACATATTTTTCAACCAGGTACAGCAACAGGTTCCAGTAAGAAGTGGCGCCGCCGCTCGAGTACAGGCCTTCTTCTTCTGTAATGATCCTGTCGTCTACGAGGTTCACCTGTGGAAACATGGCGCGGAAGGTATTGGCATGCTTCCAGTGGGTAGAGCATTTCTTGCCGTCGAGCAATCCTGTTGAAGCCAGCAGGAAAGCACCCACGCAAAGGCTTACGATCTCGGTTCCCTGCTCGTATTGTCTGACAAGCCATGGCATCAGCGCACTGTTTTTTTCCAGCGCTTTTTCCATATTACCCGCCAGCGCCGGCACAAAAATGATATCGGTCTGCCGGATGTCTTTGACCAGTATGTCTGTATGCACCGTATAGCGTTCGTCGTGCAGTTTTACTTCACGCGTCATTCCCGCCATCTGCACTTTGAACAGCGGTTCTTTGCCCGCTTCTTTCAGCAGACCGTTTACCACGGCAAACAAATGCCTCGGATCATCCACGCTGGCCAGTACGGCCGATTCAGGTACCAGGATCGTTACTTGTTTCATAAAATCAGGTTAGAGAGGTTGATGGATTAGCGGATTATTGGATTTTTTTTGACGCCGGCCTGGTGCATGCAAGAGTCGAATCAGTTGCTGACCGGGTATGCTCTGCGAAACTCCCCGTTTTCCTCCCGATCTTATCTCCCCAATCCGCCAACCCATAATCCGATAATCCGCTAATCCTCCACAAATGTAATCACCCCGCCTGTCGCAATCAACCCCTTTAATTGCCGGTTTTGCACCCGTTGGAACAGGCAGGGTGCGGGTAGTTTTACAGTCTAAATGTTCTGTATGACCTATATCAGCGCCTACCTGAATTTTAACGGCAGATGCCGGGAAGCCATGGAGTTTTACAGGGAATGCCTCGGCGCGGAGCTTACCCTGCAAACCGTTGAAGGCTCGGCCATGGAAAGCCAGTGCCCCTCTGCCATGGGACATTATATATTGCACGGCACTTTGCAGAAGAACTGCCTGCTGCTGATGGGGTCGGATATGACGGGGCCCGATGGCTTTTACCAGGGAAACAATATGGCGCTGAGTCTTAGCTGCAGCAGCGAAAAAGAGATCAGCGATTTTTACACAAAACTATCCGATGGCGGACAGGTGATCCACCAGTTGCGCACAGAATGCTGGGGCGCCATCTTTGGTGTATTCAACGACAGGTTCGGTATCCGCTGGATGCTGAACTACGACAGGGCCAGCAGCCCCAAAAATGAATAACAGAACAAGGCGCAGCCCAAACAAAACCGCCTGATTCCTCCCCGATCTCCATTCCTTGTTCATCTGCTCCTTGTTCCCTGCTCATCTGTTCACCCGTTCCCACTCCCCATGATCGAAGTATTCAAAACCGATATCAGCTCCTCCGCCCAGGCAAGCCATATAGCCGGTTTGCTGGTGCGGCATTTTCCGGGCGGGCGTATCAGTGTGGATCTGCAGGATTGCGACAGGGTGCTGCGGGTGGAAGCGGAAGCCGTTTGTGCGGAAACGGTGATACGGCTGCTGGCCGACCAGGGGTTTGCCTGCTGTGTGCTGGACTGGTAAAAAAAAGTTTACCGGAATTTTTGTGAAACCAAAAGGTTTCCTAAATTCGTGAAACCTTTTGGTTTCATTTTATGCGAAGAGACGTTTTCCAGGCCATAGCAGACCCCACCCGCCGGGAGATACTGGGCATGATCGCCCGGCAGCCGCTGAATGTGAACACCGTATCTGAACGGTTTGACGTAACCCGTGCGGCGGTGTACAAACACATGAAGATTTTGACGGAATGCGGTCTGGTGGTCATCAAACAGCAGGGAAGGGAGCGGTATTGCGAGGCCAAACTGTCCCAACTCAGCGAAGTGTCCGACTGGGTAGGGCAATACCGCGCTTTCTGGAACAAACGCCTCGATGCACTCGAAGCCTATCTTGACGAATTACAGTCTGAAAACCTGTCGGCCACCGGCAAAAAAAAGAAAAAACATGGCAAACCAGGATCCAAACGCAGACCGTGAGCTGCGGTTTTCACGCCTGCTGAACGCCCCGCGCGAACTGGTATTTAAAGTATGGACCAGTCCGGAGCATGTGGCCAAATGGTGGGGCCCCGAGGGGTTTACCAATACCATCCACGAAATGCAGGTTGCACCCGGCGGTAAATGGCTGCTGACGATGCACGGGCCCGACGGCAGGGACTATCCCAACACCATCCTTTACCGCGAGGTGATTGCACCTGAGAAACTCAGCTGGTGGCATGGCTCCGACGAACCCGGCGACCCGAACGGTTTTGAGGTAACGGTTGAATTTGAAGACAGGGGAGCGCAGACCCTGCTTACCATGCGTATGCTGTTTGCAACAGCCGCCGCCAGGGATTTTGTAGTGAGGGAATACGGCGCCATCGAAGGCAACAAACAGACCATGGACAGGCTTGAAGCCTATCTTGCAACTGTTTGACCGCAGTAACCGGTTTGCTGGTATGAAATTGGTGTACATCAAATACAAATCCTGAGAATGCATTCCGACAAACATCCCACCCTGGGTAACGGCAAGATCTGTTACCTTGAGCTGCCTGCGGAAAACATACAGGCATCAGCCGAATTTTACCATGCGGTATTCGGGTGGGAAACACGCGAACGCGGCGATGGTGCGCTGGCTTTTGATGACGGCGTGGGAGAGGTAAGCGGTATCTGGACACAGCGTTTTACGGCCAATGCCGGTCCGGGTATCCTGGTGTACATTATGGTGGACGATATGGACACAACGCTGGAACGGATCGTTGCCAATGGCGGGCAGATCGTACAGCCGGTGGGGATGGATGCGCCGGAGATTACCGCAAGGTTCAGCGATCCGGCAGGGAATATTCTCGGTGTATTTCAACAATAAACCCAAGCATAGTATGAAAAAAATCCTCAGCTCCTATTCCTGGGGCAACGACGGCGCTATCCTGCTGATCAGGTTAATACTGGGTGGTATGATGATGTACCATGGTTACGGCAAGATCGTTAACTACCATACGATTCTTCCGCAGTTCACAGACATTATCGGTATCGGCGCCAGACTGTCTTTTCACCTGGTGATCTTCGCGGAGTTCTTCTGCTCTTTCCTGGTACTGATCGGTTTCCTCACAAGGTTTGCCGCGGTGCCCATCCTGATTACCATGTTTGTTGCCTATTTCGTGGCGCTTAAGGACGCCGAATTTTCTGTGAAGGAACTGCCCTTTGTCTTTCTTTTGCTGAGCCTGGTGGTGATCGTCACCGGCGGCGGCAGGTATTCTGTTGACAGGCTGGTATTCAAGAATTAATTGGCATCGGAAATGAAAATGTGCTAATTTGAAGCATTAGCACATTTTCAATCCGATTGCACCATGCAAAAAAAACAGTTGCCCCTCAACACCCGCCGGCAATTTATGAAACAGGGCCTGCGGGCTGCTGTGGCATTTACCATTATTCCCAGGTTTGTAATGGGTCGCGGTTATACCGCGCCCAGCGATATGCTTACGCTGGGTTTTATCGGCACCGGTAAACAGGGTAATATCCTGCTGGATTATTTCCATAAGAATACGCAGACCGTTGTACTGGCTGCATCGGATGTTGACAGTAAAAAACTGCAGGCGTTTCATAAGCATGCCGAAAAACTGGCTGCACAGAAAGAAAACAAACTGCAGTACAAACCATTCTCACCCTATCCCGATTTCAGGGAACTGATACAGCGCAAAGACATCGACGCCGTGGTGATTGCCACACCCGATCACTGGCATGCCGTAATGGCTGTTATGGCGGCCAATGCCGGCAAACACGTGTATTGTGAAAAACCGATGGCGCACAGTGTGGGCGAGGGTCGCGCAATGGTCAATGCCATGAAGCGGAACAAAGTGATCCTGCAGACGGGAAGCATGCAGCGTTCCTGGGATAAATTCCGCACGGCCGTGGAACTGGTACGCAATGGCTATATCGGCGAAGTAAAGGAAGTGCTGGTTACCGTGGGCGATCCCGCGGTTCCCTTCGATCTTCCGGGTATGCCCGTTCCCGATTACCTTAACTGGAACGGATGGTGCGGTCCTTCCGTACACGGCCCTTACCATACCGAACTGTCGCCACCCATTGAACAGGATATCTACCCGCACTGGCGCAACTACAAAGAATACGGCGGCGGTATTCTGAGCGACTGGGGTGCACATATGTTCGATATCGTGCAGTGGGCGCTGGATATGGACAGCAGCGGCCCTATAAAATTCGATGCGCCCAAAGACAATGCGGTAAAAGGTCTTACCATGACCTATGCGAACGGCATTGTGATGAAGCATGTTGATTTCGGCAGGAAATATGCTGTCCGTTTTATCGGCGAAAAAGGCACCATCGATGTAAGCCGCGAATTCCTCGACAGTAACCCGGCCAATATTGCCACAGCCACACTGGCGCCCGATGCAAAACGGGTGTACAACAGTGCCAATCATTACCAGGACTGGCTGGATGCGATCAAAACCGGCAAACAGCCCATAGCCGATGTGGAAACAGGTCACCGTACCAGCAGCGTATGCGCGCTGGCCAATATCGCTTACTGGCTCAGGCGCCCGCTGGAATGGGATCCGCAGAAGGAAAAATTCAAAAACGACACCGAAGCCAACCTGCTCCTTACACCGAAAATGCATAGTGGCTGGAAGCTGCGGTAGAAGAATGATGGTCGATTTGCGATTGCCAATTGCCGACTCACAACTCACGCTTCACGCTTCCTTCCTGAAATAGAAGGTGAACAAAAACAGCACGACCCTGATAAACTGGTACGAGAACCAGCGGTAGAGCTGTTTGAACAGGTTCCCGGTTTTTTTGTGGTATTCGGCGGTTACTTCCACACAGTCTTCGCGGATGATCGTCTCGAGGATTTCTCTTGTGTTACGGGTAAAATCGTCGTTGCGTATGTCCAGGTTCAATTCTATACTGGCATAGGCGCTGATATCGTTCACATTGTAGGAGCCGATCGTCATCCACCTGTCGTCGCATACTGCAAGTTTGCCATGCAGTACGGTTTTCTGGTATTCGTACAACTGCACACCGTTGCGCAGCATCCAATCATACAGCCATCTCTCCGCTTCCTTGGCCAGCACCACATCCGACACACCGGCGGCGATCACACGAATGCGTACACCCCGCATCAGCGCCTTGCGTATCTGCCGCCTGATCAGTTTACCCGGCAAAAAATAACTGCAGAGGATCACCACATCGTGCCGGGACTGTTTCAGCAGTTCTATATAGCTGGAGGAGACCTGCAGTTTGTTGCGCACCCAGTCGTTGCGGCGCATGCGGATAGCTGTGCGTTCGGGTTCGGGTATTTCGGGCGGGGGTTGGTTAAGGTACAGTCCCTTATCTTTTTTGGCGAGAAAGCCGTTCCAGGTCTTCCAGCAGAGCATATGCAGTTCTTTTGCAATGGTGCCCTGCACATCGACCGCAAAATCAAGCCAGGCGGGAATACCCTGTACATCGTTGTACCTGTCGGCGATATTAATACCGCCTACCAGTGCGCGCCGCGCATCGGCCACCACTACCTTATGGTGCATCCTTCTTCCGAAATAAAAATGTTTGCTCCTGAACAGCGGTTCAAAAAAACGGAACGAAATACCCGCCTGCTCAAGATCGTGGATAAATGTTTTCGACAGATGCTGTGAGGCATACCCATCCACCAGCAGGTACACGATCACTTTGCGCTGCACCGCTTCTTTCAAAGCATGCGCGATTCTGTGCCCTGTTTCGTCATCGCCAAAAATATATACCTGCACATGAATGATCCACCTTGCTTCGCTGATCAGTTGCAGCAAGGCATCGAAATAAGGTTTGCCTCCTTTTATCAGCGATACTTTGTTTCCCGAAGTATATGTTGTGACCGGTTGCCTCATGCGGGGAATGATTGGATTTTGGGAGCTTTTCCGTCAGGGGTATTATTGTATCGCTTCATCCGCCGGTTGTTTCAGCGCGGTATAACCTTGGCCCTGCCTTCAGTAGTGATGTCATCAACCTTAAAGTTAGGCGCAAATATTTTTCGAAAACAAAAGAACCTGCCCGGCAAACGTGTTTTACAGGTATGCAACCGGCTGACTGTCTCAACCGGGGACTGGCATCCTGATGTAATGGCATTATATTGGCGCCGTGCATTTTAAGGTGAGCCGCAGGTAAGGGTAACTCCTGATCATATCCCCGTGATCCGTGTAAAAACCCCTTAGTTTAAAGAAGCCCGATTCGGCGCTGATACCCCAGTATTTGCCAAACTGCCAGCCGAGTTCATTGGTGAAGGCGCTCAGGTAATAATCCGATCTGCCGCCGTTGATGGTATAACTCCACCCGCCGCGGTAACGCAGGTTGTAATAAAAGCGGTTGTTGAAATTGAGAATGCCCCCCACATGAAAAGCCAGACCCGTGCCGTAATCGTAATTGCGCCCATAATAATCTTTGTGCGGATTGGGAATGGCCGATAACAGGATTGGCCCGAGACCGAAATAGGTGTTCAGTTTTTTCCGCCGGCCGAGATTGTATTCCGTAAGCAGGTTCATCTTTACCGCTTCGGCGCTGTAGAAGAATGCCTCGTTCCTGATATAATCGTAGTTGGCGGTTACCATGGCAAAATGCGCATTGTTCAGCATGTTCAGCTTCCAGCCGGTTACGGATGCCTGTACGCTTACCACGTTCAGCAGCGAGGAATCATCCTGCCCGAATTCTGTTACGATCGAAAAATTGCTGAAAGGTGTTTTATAGTCCACACCCGGCGAGCCATAGTTCAGCGTAAGCCTGCCGAACACGCCGAACTTGCCTTTTTCCAGGATCTTGTTATCGTTTACATTGAATTTCCGCAGACCCAGCTCCATGGCCATGGTAAGCGGCGGCAGCTCCTGTTTCTGCTCGGCCGTAGGCGAACTGCCCCATTTACCGTCGAGTACGCGGTTCAGCCCGTCCATCGGGTTAATCAGCGTGGCAAACACCTCACCCGCTTTTTTGGCAAACCCGCGTCGCCGGCTGTTGTGTATTTTTTCAGCGAGGCGATGCGTCACTTCGCCCAGTATGATCCCGCCGAAACTGGTATTGATAAAATCGTTGGGCGCAGGTGGCTGGGTTTCGGAAAAGGTTTCCCACAGATAGCTTCCTGCAAAAGCGGCCGGCATGGATTGCCAGAAATTATAGCCGTTTGAACGGAAACTGTTGTAAAAGATGCTGCCATGAAAGGGGTGCCCGATCTGGTTGGTGGGAAAAGGATCATTGTCCCATTCCCAGCTTTTGGGCGACAGGTGGGAGGCCATCGTCTGGAAATTGATATAGGCCCAGTCGGCTTTTTTCAGGTAGCGGTCGTAACCCCATACCAGCGATTCGGACAGTCCCAGCTCGATCATGGACCTGCCAAAACGTTTCTGCGGTGTCATAACACGCCGGTTCCTGATCTTGATGCTGTCCGGGCTGAAGGGCTGGTTATGATCCGGCACCTGGGCATGGATGCTGTCTGCTGCCAGAAGCAGTAACAATACCACCAGGTATTTTCCGGTAAAGCCCCTATGTAAGTGTTGGCGTAAAAACGCGATCATGCTGCAAGACATAAAAAATTCATGCCTGCATCCACGCCCGCAAGGCGGGTATACCCCTCTCGTATCGGCAATAACCCGTTTCGTATAATTTTCTGTACCAGGCCCCGGCACCGGTCTAAGTTTGACCTATCAAATGATCAAAAACACCTTAAATATCCGATTTATGCCAAAACTTCTGACCATCCTGTTACTCCAGACACTGTTTATACCGGGCGTTTTTGCCCAGTCGGCCTCCGGCCTGGTAAAAGACGATGCCGGCAAGCCTGTTGCAGGCGCTACCATCTCGCTGCTCCGTGCAAAAGATTCCGCTGTAGTGAAATTTGCGGTCAGCTCCGAGAAGGGTGAATACCAGTTCAACAGTATTACTGCCGGCAATTACCGTGTCAGTGCAGCTTATACCGGTTTACAGACAGGTTTTTCAGCGCCATTTGCGGCAAATGGAGCAGACAGCCGGCTGCCCGAGATGCAGCTCGCCAGGCTGACCAGCAACCTGGGTAATGTAACGGTTACCGCGCGTAAGCCGCTGGTGGAAGTGAAAGCAGACAAGATGGTGGTCAATGTGGAGTCTACCATCAACGCCATTGGCTCGGATGCCATGGAGCTGCTGCGCAAATCGCCCGGCGTTACGGTGGATAAAGACGATAACCTGGGCCTGGCCGGTAAATCGGGCGTTCAGGTATATATCGACGGCAGACCGTCGCCGCTGGCCGGACAGGATCTTGCCAATTATCTGAAAACACTGCAATCGAGCCAGATCGAATCCATCGAGCTGATCACCAGCCCATCGGCCCGTTACGAAGCGGCGGGTAATGCGGGCATCATCAATATCAAACTGAAAAAAAACAAATCACTGGGTACCAATGGCACCGTAAATGCGGGCTGGAGCATAGCCACCTATGCCAAATACAACGCGGGTCTTTCACTCAACTACCGCGATGCCAGGCTGAACATCTTTGGCAACTACAGCTACAACTCGGGTATCAACGAACAGAATATGTCTTTGCGCAGAACGGTGGTGGATTCACTGTTTGACCAGAAGAACCATATTCTGATGAACATGAAAACACATAACGTAAAAGCGGGTATGGACTATACCCTTAGCAAGAAAAGCATACTGGGCGTGATGGTCAACGGTTCGTTCACCGATCCTACTTTTGAAAGCCGGAGCACCACGCCTATTTCCTATATCCCCACCGGGGTGGTGAACCGCATACTGGTTGCCGAAAACAGGAGCACCGGTGTACGCAACAACCTGAACGAAAACCTGAACTACACCTATACCAATACAAACGGCAACGTGTTTGCACTGAATGCGGATCATGGCAATTATCGTATCGATGGCAACCAGTTTCAGCCCAACTATTACCTGAACCCTTCCACCAATGCCCTGCTCAACAGCGTGATTTACCAGATGATGACACCTTCCGATGTGGAGATCAACTCGCTGAAGGCCGACTGGGATAAGAACCTGAAGAAAGGCAAACTGAGTTTTGGCGGTAAAACGTCTTTTGTTCATACCGATAACGATTTTCAGCGTTACGATGTCATCAACAGCAGCAAACAGCTGGATAGAGACCGGAGCAACCGTTTCCGCTACAAGGAAAACATCAACGCCGCTTACCTGAGCTATGCACATCCGTTTAAAACCGTGATGGTACAGGTGGGTGTTCGTGTGGAGAATACCAATACAGATGGCCGTTCAACCGGTTTGAAGAATGCGGGCGGCACTTATCTGAATTACGATTCAAGCTTCAGCAGGCATTATACCGACCTGTTCCCGAGTGCGTCGGTCAGCTTTATCAAGAACCCGATGAACCAGTGGACTTTGGCATACAGCCGTCGTATAGACCGGCCGGCCTACCAGGACCTGAATCCTTTTGAGAACAAACTGGATGAATACACTTCGCAGAAAGGCAATATCAACCTGCGCCCGCAGTATACGGATGCGTTCAGCGTAACCAATGTGTTCAAAGGCAAACTGGTATCCACGCTCAGCTACAGCCATGTAAAAGATCTGTTCACCATGCTGTTTGATACGGCCAATAAATCGCAGGCTTTTGTAACCAAGCAGAACCTGGCCACGCAGGATATCATCAGCCTGGGCATCAGCTATCCTTTTCAGAAGGGTAACTACAGCCTGTTCAGCAGTGTAAACAGCAACTATTCGTTCTATAAGGCAGATTACGGCAAGGGTCGTGTGGTTGACCTGAATGCCTTTGGCCTGAATGCGGTGTTGCAGAACAGCCTGCGCTTTGGCAAAACATGGATGGCGGAACTCACAGCCTTCTATAATGCACCAACCGTGTATATGGGAAGCTTCGAAGGTAAATCGCTGTACAGCATCAGCACGGGTCTTTCCAAACAGGTGCTGGGCGGCAAAGGTTCTGTGAAGATCGCCGTAAGCGATGTGTTCAATACATTGAAATTCCGCGGGGGAATCAATTTCTCCGGACAGCATACCGACCTGGTACAGCAGGGCGAAACACGCCAGTTCCGTATCAACTTCAGCTATCGTTTTGGTAACAACGGTGTAAAAGCCGCACGCCAGCGCAACAGCGGTTCTGAAGACGAGAACAAACGTGTATCATCCGGCGGCGGAGGTATCAGCGTAGGACAGTAATTACCCGTTTCCGGTAACGATCGATCCGTGTAGCCTGATGCAGTATGCGCATGGTTACACGGATTTTTTAGTCGGTTATGGCGGGTCATATTCCTTATTTTTATAAAAACATCCCGGTGGCACTTGAGAAAAGATATTCATTCAGGCAGGTAATGACGGTAACGGCGATAGCCTGCGTTTTCCTCATCATACTGCAGTTCCTGGCATTGCTGCTGGTGCCCAATGAAGCGGGGGGTATCAAAAAATACATCAGCTGGTACTCGCTGTTCTCGCATCTTGGGGTTTTCGGTTTTATGTCGGTGTTCTATTACATTACCGTCAACAGGTTCTATACGCTGGTGAGCGGCAGAAAACCGTTTACCAAATACATACCGGTAACGGTGCTGGCCCTGCTGGCCTATGCAGGATACAATATCGCCACATTCATGGTAAGCCGGAAGATGGATAAAATGCCGCAGCTGACGGTGGGTCTTATGACATTCTCGATCATCGTTACCAGCACGCTGATGACGGGTATTTCGATGCTGATCGCCTACCTTACCAGTTTGCGTGACGAAGCCAAACAGCGTAAAGTGCTGGAGAAGCAGAAAATGGAACTGGAAATGCAGAACACCCAGGCGAACTTTAATTTTCTCAAGGCCCAGATCAACCCGCATTTCCTGCACAATACACTGAATTTTTTTTATGCCAAGGCATTGCCGCTGAGCGAGGAACTTTCCGAAGGCATCCTCTGCCTGTCCGATATCATGCGTTATGCACTCAACGAGGGCGGTAAGGACGAGAAAGCGCTGCTGCGCGATGAGATAGAACACCTGGGCAATGTGATACGCATTAACCAGCTCCGTTTCAGCAATAACCTGAACGTACAGTTCCAGGTGGAAGGCGAGGTGGGCGGCGCCATGATCGTTCCTTTTGTGCTGATCACCATCGTTGAAAATGCATTCAAACACGGCGACCTCAGGAGCAGGGAACACCCGATCATCATCCGTATTAAAACAGAGGGAAAGCATTTGTATTTTTACTGCCGTAATAAAAAGAACCCGGGCTTCAAGGAGATTTCAACCGGTATCGGTTTACAGAATATACTGCGGAGACTGGATATTGTGTACGGAAAGAATTTCCTGTATAAGGTGCATGATGAAGCCGAGTTCTATACCACAGAATTAACCATTGACCCGCTATGATCCGGTGTATCATTGTCGACGATGAACAACCCGCTATCGATGTACTGGTTACCTATGTAAGCCAGTCGCCGCTGCTGCAGCTGGCCGGCACATTCACAAACCCCCTCGGAGCCCTGAAGATGGTTTCGGAAGACGATATACAGCTGGTGTTCCTGGACGTGCAGATGCCGGAGCTGTCGGGGATGGATTTTATCCACGCCATCAACGGCAAATCACAGGTGATCCTTACCACGGCGTACAGTGAGTTTGCGCTGAAAGGATACGACCTGGATGTGGTGGACTATCTCGTAAAACCCATTCGCCTCCCGCGTTTTTTGCAGGCCGTACAAAAGGCAGCAGCCCGTATCGGTGACAAAAAGGAAGCGGCGGAGGTTATCCCGGCACCGGACCATATTTTTGTTAAGACAGGCACCAGGGGTAAACTGCAGCGGATCAGTTTTGCCGAGATCGGCTATATCGAAGGCATGAAGAATTATGTGGCATTTGCCTGCGGCAAACAGAAAATACTGGTGTACGCCAGTATGAAAGAGATCGAGGAGCACCTGCCCGCCGACAGGTTTATGCGTGTGCACAAATCCTTTATCATTCCCATTAACAATATCACCGGCATCGAGGGCAATACCATTCATCTGAAGGATGTAGACACGGAAATACTGATCGGCGAAAACTATAAGGCCGAGCTGATGCGTGTGATAGGTGGTAATATAATTTAAGCAATTGCAATGGGCGTTTTGAAAAAATGCAGGCAATCATTTATTTCCTACTAATTTGGTAGACTAATAAAATTATCCTTACTTCGCACTATGAAAGGGATACGGATCATTTTGCTGGCGATGGTTTTGGTGGTGTCTGCGGGCACCTATGCGCAGGAGGCCGCCGGGTATGCCGGCAGTATTGAACAGTGGCACAGCGAAAGAGTGGAAGGCCTGAAAAAAGAGAACGGCTGGCTGAACCTGGTGGGTTTGTACTGGCTGAAACCGGGTAAGAATTATTTTGGCACGGATGCTTCCAATGATATTGTTTTTCCGAAGGGGTCCCCGATTGCCGCAAAAGCGGGGTATGTTGAATGGGAAGACCATATGGTTGTGCTGGTGCCGGCAGAGAACAGCGGTATTACCCTGAACAAACGCAGCGCGGACAGAATGGCCTCTATTGTTTACCACCCCGATTCGGCACGGGTACCGGTGGCGGCTGCGGGGTCTTTGCGTTGGAGCATCATCAAACGGGATGAGAAGTTAGGTATCCGTCTCCGCGACCTAAACGCCGCAGCGCTGGCCTCTTTTAAAGGAATAGAACGCTATCCCGCAGACACCCGGTGGAAACTGGAAGCTACGCTGCAGACCAGCGGGTTCCCCGACCGCATCAGCATCACCAATGTGCTGGGGCAAACCAACCTGCAGAAATCGGCCGGTAAACTGGCGTTCACCATCGATGGTAGAACCTACCGGCTGGATGCGCTCGACGAGGGCGACCAGTTGTTCGTGATCTTTGCCGATCAGACAAACAGCACGGAGACCTATCCCTCGGGCAGGTTCCTGTACGTTACAAAACCGGATGCATCCGGTAAGACCATCATCGATTTCAACAAAGCTTATAACCCTCCCTGCGCGTTTACCGAGTATGCAACCTGTCCTTTGCCACCCAAAGAGAACAGCTTGCCCATAAGCATCACGGCAGGTGAAAAAAAATACGATACCCATTGATGCGGAACACCGAAACGATACCGGGGTCGATCCATGCAACCGGCTCGGCGCATGTTTTCTGTTACGGCGATTTTGCGCCGCTTATCTACGGTTGTTGACCGTACTGATCATACGATAACAGGTACAAACTATAGCCGCGTGGCCGAGCGGAAAGGCAGGGGTCTGCAAAACCTTTTACGATGGTTCGAATCCATCCGTGGCGTCTTTTATATGGCAAGCAATCGACGGCCGGTATGTCTATACTGGCCTTTTTGTTTCTGCCTCGGGGACCGGCACAGTCCACAGATTTTTTTCTGCATGCGGTATTTTTTCTTCCATACATTTTAAATGTCAAAACAACAAGTAATCTTTTCAAACGGTAGGAATAATTTCGGTTTGTTTTTTTACAATTTCATAATATTCACAATCCTGTAACGATGATAGTTTTACACCCGAATTACGCAGCTTGTCATCGTTATTTGCGTTATCCATTGAGAATGAAAAACAGGATTTTCCTTCGGGATTGATCGTCCGGTAATCCCATATAAACATTCCAATAATAACATACTGTTCAATGTATCGCTTTATGCGACCGGCATTGTATTGCCACAAACCAAAGAAAAACAACTGTTATGATAAACAAGATCCGGTTTCTTTTTTTCTTCCTTGTTTCAATGTGGTACCTCCCCCAACTGCATGCGCAGACCGGCAGGAGTGTAACGGGTACGATACAGGACGAAAAAGGCGAACCCATCCGCGGCGCAAACATCATCGCCAAAAACACCAGAACCAATGCAGGCTCAGGTACGCAGACAGATACCCTGGGTAATTTCAGTTTTGTTAAACTGCCTGCAGGCGGTCCGTATACATTTACGGTCACCTCACTTGGTTTCCAGACGCAGGTACTTACCGGATACGAACTGAAAGACGGTCATACCGTTACCATCTCCCTGAAACTGAAAACCGCGGCCAATAATCTCGGCGATGTGGTGGTGGTGGGTTATGGCACACAAAAGAAACTGAACCTTACGGGCGCGGTGGCGCAGGCAGGGGGCGAGGTGCTCGAGAACCGCTCCATCTCCAATATCGCCCAGGGTCTGCAGGGTGTGATCCCCAACCTGAACCTTACCATGGGCGATGGTAAACCGATCCAGTCGCCCACCTTCAATATCCGTGGCACCACCTCCATTGGCCAGGGCGGTAATGCGCTGGTGCTGATAGACGGCGTACAGGGAGACCCGGCCTTGCTGAACCCGATGGACGTGGCTTCCGTATCGGTATTGAAAGATGCGGCTTCTGCCTCTATCTATGGTGCAAGGGCCGCCTATGGTGTGGTGTTGATCACCACCAAGAACCCCGCACGTGACCGTCTGAATATCACGTATTCTTCCAACTATTCGCTGAAAACACCCACCACGGTTCCGGATATCGTTTCAAACGGTTACCAGTACACGCTGATGTTTGATTCCGGCTGGAGGGCCTGGAACGATTATTCACAGGTTCCGCAGAACATCAACAAAACACAGCCTTACTCGGCCGCCTACCTGGCTGAGTACAAAAAAAGAGATGCCGATCCAAGCCTGCCGAAAGTGGAAGTGGGCAGCAACGGTAACTACGTGTACTACGGCAATACCGATTGGTACGACCTGCTCTACAAAAAACACACAGGCGCCATCGACCAGAACCTGGCGGTATCCGGCAGCAACGGCAAAACCAGTTTTTATATCACCGGCCGCTACTATGGTCAGGACGGTATTTTCCGTTACAATACCGACGACTATAAAATGTATAACCTTACTGCCAAAGGTTCCGCACAGGTATATCCCTGGTTAACGATCACCAACACCACGCAATACAATAACCGCTCTTACCATAACCCGCTCAACGTGGGTGAGGGTGGTGGTATCTGGCGTAACCTTGCCGACGAAGGCCACCCTTCTTCCATGCTGTTCAATCCCGATGGCAGTCTAACATTTTCTGCAGCTTATACCGTGGGTGATTTTGTATACGGAAAGAACGGCATCGATCTCAACGACCAGGTGCTGCGGAACACTTCCGGCTTTACCGCCAAAATACTGGGTAACGAACTGCGTCTGAAAGGCGATTTCACCTTCCAGAACACCACCGTTTCGAACAAACAGGTGCGTGTGCAGGTGCCTTACAGCATAGCGCCCGGTGTGGTTAACTATGTAGGCACTTCCTACAACGATCTTACCATGATCAGCAACAAAACCAATTACCTTGCGGCTAACCTGTATGCAGAGTATGAGAAAACGCTGAACCGCGATCATTATTTCAAAGTGCTGGCCGGCTATAATTATGAGCAATCTGTTTACAACGGGTTCTCTGCCACGCGCAACGGCCTGATCTATGCCAACGCCACCGATATCAACCTGGCGCTGGGACAAAGCATTACCACCAACGGCGGTTATGAGAAATGGGCGATACTGGGCGGATTTGCACGTATCAACTATTCTTTTAAAGACCGTTACCTGGTAGAGCTGAACGGACGGTACGACGGATCTTCCAAATTTCCTTCTAACCAGCGGTATGCATTCTTCCCCTCTGCCTCTGCAGGATGGCGTGTTTCGAAAGAAGCCTTCTGGAATATTTCACCAAGGGCGATATCGGACCTCAAGATCCGCGCTTCCTACGGTTCGCTGGGTAATGGTAATATCAGTTCTTATGCCTACCAGGAGCAGTTTGGCATTACACAGTCAGGACGTGTGATCGGCGGTGTATTACCGCAGTATGCCAGTGCACCGGGTGTGTTGCCGAGCGGCCTTACCTGGGAAACAGCGATCTCCAAAGACCTGGGTCTGGATGCCTCCTTCTTTAACAACAAGCTCACGTTCACCGGCGATATCTACGAGCGTCGTACAAAGAACATGTTCACGGTGGGTATGACATTGCCCGCGGTATTCGGCGCTTCGGTGCCAAAAGGCAACTATGCCGATCTGAAAACAACCGGCTGGGAACTTTCGATCAACTGGAAAGACCAGCTTAAATTGGGATCCAAACCCCTGCATTACAGTATAGGGTTCAACCTGGCCGACTACACGGCGGTTATCGAGAAATACAACAACGCAACCAATACCCTTACCGACTACTATCCCGGTATGAAACTGGGTGAGATATGGGGTTATACCAACGATGGTTACTGGACAAAAGACAATGTATCCCAGGCAAAAGCCATGCAGCCCCTGTTCAGGGCATCCAATTCGGGTACCTGGCTGCCGGGTGATATCAAATTCAAAGACATGAACGGCGACGGGGTGATCAACAACGGCGATAACACGCTGGCGAATCCCGGCGACAGGCGTGTGATCGGTAATTCGCTGCCGCGTTATACCTATGGCATTACGCTGGCGGCCGATTACAGCAATTTCTTTTTCAGTGCGTTCTTCCAGGGTGTGGGCAAACAGGACTGGTGGCCCGGTTCGGAGTCTGATGTGTTCTGGGGACAATACAACCGCCCGTACAACTACCTGATGCAGTACCAGGTAAACAGGATCTGGTCTGAGTCCAACCCGGATGCCTACTTCCCGAGGTACCGCGGTTATGTGGCACAGAACGGTTCGGGAGAACTGTTTAATGCGCAGACCAGGTACCTGCAGCAGGTGCGTTATATCCGTCTGAAAAATATACAGCTGGGTTATAACCTGCCCGCAGGTTTGCTGGCGAAAGTAAAGATCACGGGTGCCAGGATTTATGTGTCCGGCGAAAACCTCTGGTCTGCATCACCATTGTATAAACTGACAAAAGACCTCGACGTGGAGAGCATCGGTAAATCGGATGTGGTACTCACGGGCTCTTCCAACTCGGGCAACGGTAACAACTACCCGATCATGAAAAGCTTCACTGTTGGTTTATCGGTTACTTTTTAATGATAACGAATAAAATTACGATCATGCGTATAGCTTATAATAAACTGATCCTTATGTCGGGTCTTGTGTTGCTGCTCGCTTCCTGCGGAAAGAACCTGGACCAGACACCCAAAAGCACGGCCAGCAAGAGTGCTGTATTCGGAAGCGAAGACGGGTTGAAACTGTACACCACTTCCTTCTACAACATGCTGCCCGATCTGAACACCGCTTTCCGCACGGACTGCAATCTTTCAGATTTCGGTGCCACCACCACTGTTCCTGATTTTCTGCGTACGGGTGCATTCACTTCGCGCCAGAGTTCGGGATGGTCATGGGGTAATCTCAGGAATGTGAATTATTTTATCAATAACTGTAATGACCCTGCCCTGCCGCTGGCTGTCAGGGAAAACTACATCGGCATCGCCCGTTTCTTCCGCGCCTATTTCTATTTTGAAATGGTAAAGCGTTTCGGCGATGTGCCCTGGTATAACAGGCCGCTGGAGGTAACCGATTCTGCTCTGTATAAACCGCGCGACCCCCGCACCATGATCATGGATTCGGTGGTGGCCGATCTCGACTATGCAGCGTCTAAAATCATTGCCACCGATGACCAGACAAGAAGCACCATCACCAAATGGGTGGTATACGGATTCAAATCGCGTGTATGCCTGTTCGAAGGGACCTTCCGGAAATACCAGACCTCATTCGGCCTCACGGGCAGTGCTGATAAATTTCTGCAGATGGCGGCAGAAGCGGCAAAAGCGGTGATCGACAGTAAGAAATACAGCCTGAACACGGCCGGCGGCAACCTTGCCTATCGCAACCTGTTCATCAGCGCAGCGCCCGTGGCCAGCGAAGTGATGCTGGCGAACATAACCAGCAGCGCACTGGGTAAAAACAACGATGCCAACTGGTATTATACGAGTGCAACCTATGGCTCCCGTTTCAGCTTTACACGCATGTTTGTGAACACTTACCTGAATACCGACGGCACGCCGTTCACCGATAAAACGGGTTACCAAACCACGGTGTTCTCCGATGAAGTGCAGAACCGCGATCTCCGGCTGCAGCAGACCATACGCATGGGCGGCTACAAACGCGTCAGCGGCGGATCGCTGATACCCGGCCCGCCGGTGTTCTCCTATACCTATACGGGCTACCAGCCCATTAAATGGTGTCTGGATGATATGTACTACGATGCGGGCACACTGAACACCAACGCTGTTTGCCTGATGCGTTATGCAGAAGTGTTGCTGAACTATGCCGAAGCGCAGGCGGAACTGGGTGCGATCACAGCTGCCGACTGGTCGGCAACCATCGGCGCCCTGCGTGCAAGAGCGGGCATCACGGGCGGTCTGACCACCTTACCGGTTGTGGCCGATCCCTATCTCACCACAAATTATTTTCCCGACATCACCAGTGCTGCCATACTCGAGGTAAGACGGGAAAGAGGCATCGAACTTGCACTGGAAGGCTTCCGTTTTCATGACCTGGTAAGATGGAAACGCGGCGACCTGTTGCTGAAACAGTGGAATGGTTTCTATGTTCCGTCTCTGAATACACCGATGGATCTGAACAACGACGGTATCATGGATGTGGCATTCTATCGCAATACCCTGCCTTCGCCAACCGTACCGGGTGTTACGTATGTGAATGTAACCAACGATCCGCAGAAATTGTCGAACGGCACTTCGGGAGAACTGCATTGGCTGGATAATATCGGCAGGGACTGGCAGGATTACAAATACCTGTACCCGATTCCTTATGCGGATCTCCAGATCAATCCCAAACTGAAACAGAACGCGGGATGGCAATAAATTATATCACCGCGGGTTTGCAGCAGATAAAAATACCTGCAAACCTGCGGTGATAACTTTTGTGAACAGTAATTTGCTCCCCAACACCACAAAAATTCATTCATGAAAGCAAACTGGTTTCTTTTTCTGTTTTGTTTTTGCATCGGCCACCGGCTTTCGGCGCAATCCTTCAACGCAGGCACCTACAATATCCGTTACGCCAACCATGGCGATTCTGCGAAGAACAATGGCTGGGGTCAGCGTTATCCTGTTATCGTGAGCATGATCCGTTTTCATGCAATGGATATTTTCGGCACACAGGAAGGTCTGTACCAGCAGCTGGAAGACCTCAGAAACAACCTGCCCGGTTATACCTATATCGGTGTTGGCCGCGACGATGGCCGGCATGCGGGCGAGCATTCCGCGATATTCTATCGTACCGATAAGTTTGACCTGCTGGAGAGCGGTGATTTCTGGCTCTCAACCCAGACCGATCATCCCAACAAAGGATGGGATGCAGCATTGCCCAGAATCTGTTCCTGGGGAAAATTCAGGGAGAAAGGAACCCGGTTTGTGTTTTATATGTTCAACCTGCACATGGACCATGTGGGTGTGAAGGCAAGGGCCGAAAGCGCCAAACTCATCCTGCAGAAGATCAGCGGGTTCCCGAAAAACATACCGGTCATACTCACAGGCGATTTCAACGTGGATCAGCATAATGAAAGCTATGCACTGATCAACCATTCAGGCATACTGAAAGATGTGTATGACCTGGCCCCTGTGAAACTGGCCACCAATGGCACCTTCAATTCATTTGATCCCGATGCAGGAACGGAGAGCCGCATCGATCATATTTTTGTCAGCAAGGCATTTACGGCAAAAAGATACGGGATCCTTACAGATACCTATCGCGCCAGGCGTACAGACAGTCTGCCGGCCAATACACGCAATGTATTCATAGCAAGGATGCCCTCCGATCATTTTCCCGTGATGGCTGAACTGGCTCACGGCAAAAAATAGCAGGAACGGCAATACCCGCCACTATTAAGTTTACACCAATACCAAGTCTTCCGGCGGATTTGCTCAAGATCCGCCGGACAGCACAATCGGCGGCGGCGCGGAAAGATTGACCGGTTTATCTCCCCAATCCCTTATCCCTGCTGCGTTTTCCCCATTTGTCAACATAGCGTGTATAACCAAATCCTGAAGTTTGAACGGCAGCGGTTTATTTTACAGGAGATTTTGGTTGATGCCGCAGTATCGCAGCATCATGAAAAGGGAACCGGGTGCAAATCCCGGACTATCCCCGTAGCTGTAAGCTCATCAGTGCAAAAGAGTCGGTTATCGTTATTTTTTGCACTTCCCCGGATACCCCAGCCACTGTAGTGCCGACTGCACTATGGGAAGGCCCCGCGGAGAGTAAGTCAGAAGACCTGCCAGGATCCATTATGTAACACGCTTTCGGAGGAAAAGCAGGTGTACTGGCAGCACTGTCGATTTACGTCAGGCTTCAGCACCCCGGCTTCCAACAGCACAGACCAGCGTTTAATTATGCAACACACTGAAGAGATTCTCCTGAAGGAGAACAAGGACCGTTTTGTCATTCTGCCCATCAACTATCCCGTTATATGGGAACATTATAAACGCCATGAAGCCAGTTTCTGGACTGCCGAAGAGATTGACCTGGGCAGCGATATGAAAGACTGGGAGAGCCTGAACGACGGCGAGCGCCATTTTATCTCGCATGTGCTGGCTTTTTTTGCCGCGAGCGATGGCATCGTCAATGAAAACCTCGCCGTGAACTTTATGAGCGAAGTGCAGCTGCCGGAAGCCAGGTGTTTTTATGGTTTCCAGATCATGATGGAGAATATCCACAGCGAAACCTATGCGTTGCTGATAGATACCTATGTGAAGGATCCGCAGGAGAAGAACAAACTTTTTCATGCGATAGATACTGTACCTGCCGTGGCAAAAAAAGCCGAATGGGCATTGCGCTGGATACAGAACGGCACATTTGCCGAGCGGCTGGTGGCTTTTGCGGCGGTGGAAGGTATTTTTTTCAGCGGAAGTTTCTGCTCGATCTTCTGGCTGAAAAAAAGAGGGCTCATGCCCGGGCTTACATTCAGCAACGAACTGATCAGCCGCGATGAAGGTCTGCACTGCGAGTTTGCCTGCCTGCTGTACGGCATGCTGAAAAATAAATTATCGCAGGAAGAAGTGTACGCAATCATTTCCGATGCGGTTACGATCGAGAAACAATTCATCACCGAGGCCCTGCCTGTTGACCTGATAGGCATGAATGCCCGGCTGATGCAGCAGTACATAGAATTCGTTGCCGACCGCTGGCTGTCGGAACTGGGGTACGACAAGATATACAACGCAGCCAACCCGTTTGATTTTATGGAGATGATATCGCTGCAGGGCAAGACCAATTTCTTCGAGAAAAGAGTGGGTGATTATCAGAAAGCAGGCGTAATGGCGTCAAAAGACACGCAGGTATTCTCTACCGATGAAGATTTTTAAATACAACCGAATAACCATTACAGCTAACCATACAATTCTATCCCGATGTTTGTAATTAAAAGAAACGGAAAACGCGAGTCCGTTAAATTCGATAAAGTCACGGCCCGTATCGAGAAACTCTCCTACAGCCTCAGTCCGATGGTGAATGTGATCGATGTGGCAAAGAAGACGATTGAAGGCATATACGAAGGTGTTCCCACCACGGAGCTTGATAACCTGGCCGCAGAAACAGCCGCCTCGCTGACCATCACGCATCCCGATTACGCCATACTGGCTTCGCGCATTGCAGTGAGTAACCTGCATAAGAACACTGTGAAGTCTTTTTCAGAAACAATGCGGAAACTGTATAATTATGTAGATGAGGTAAGCGGTAAGAAGCTGCCGTTGATTGCAGATGATGTCATGCAGCTGATCGAGGAAAATGCCGATCTGCTGGACAGCACGATCATCTACGACCGCGATTATGCGTTTGATTATTTCGGTTTTAAAACACTGGAAAAATCCTACCTGCTCCGGATCAACGGAAAGATTGCCGAACGTCCGCAGCACATGTATATGCGGGTGGCGGTGGGTATTCACAAACAGGATATTGAATCGGCCATCAAGACCTATCACCTGATGAGTGAACGCTGGTTCACGCATGCCACGCCCACTTTGTTCAACGCAGGAACCCCCAAACCGCAGATGAGCAGCTGCTTTTTGCTGGCGATGAAGGACGACAGCATCGATGGGATCTACGATACGCTCAAACAAACCGCAAAAATATCACAGAGCGCAGGTGGTATCGGCTTATCGATACACAATATCCGCGCAACCGGCAGTTATATCGGCGGCACCAACGGAACCAGCAATGGTATCATACCCATGCTGCGCGTGTTTAACGACACCGCACGTTATGTTGACCAGGGCGGCGGAAAACGAAAAGGTGCTTTTGCCATTTACCTGGAGCCCTGGCATGCAGACGTATTCGAGTTCCTGGATCTGCGGAAAAACCATGGTAAGGAAGAGCTGCGTGCGCGCGATCTTTTTTATGCATTGTGGATCTCGGATCTTTTTATGAAGCGGGTGGAAGCCGATGCAGAATGGAGCCTGTTCTGTCCCAACGAAGCGCCCGGATTAAGTGATTGCTGGGGTGCTGCATTCGATACGCTGTACACCCGCTACGAATCGGAAGGAAGGGCGCGCAAAACGGTAAAAGCCCAGGATCTCTGGTTTAAGATCGTAGAGTCGCAGATAGAAACGGGCACACCTTACCTGTTGTACAAAGATGCCGCCAACAGCAAAAGCAACCAGCAGAACCTGGGCACCATCAAAAGCAGCAACCTTTGCACGGAGATACTGGAATATACCTCTCCTGACGAGGTGGCGGTATGCAACCTGGCATCACTGGCCTTGCCGAGATTTGTGATTGACGGCAAGTTCGATCACCAGCGATTGTATGAAGTGACCTACCAGGTAACAAAGAACCTGAACGCGGTGATCGACAACAATTATTATCCCGTGGAGGAAGCGCGTAATTCCAACCTGAAACACCGGCCCGTGGGACTGGGCGTACAAGGGCTGGCGGATGTGTTTATCATGCTGCGTCTTCCCTTTGAGAGCGATCTGGCCAAACTGCTGAACAGGAATATTTTCGAAACCATCTATTTTGCCGCCATGACTGCCAGCAAGGATCTTGCCAGGGAGCAGGGTGCCTACCAGACATTCGCCGGATCGCCGCTGTCGAAAGGTGTTTTCCAGTTCGATATGTGGGATACAACGCCATCGGACCGCTGGGACTGGGAAACACTGCGTTCGGAAGTGGTGCAGTATGGTGTACGGAATTCGCTGCTGGTGGCGCCGATGCCTACCGCATCCACCTCGCAGATATTTGGTAACAACGAGTGTTTTGAACCCTATACCTCGAACATCTATACGCGCCGCGTGCTGAGCGGGGAGTTCATTATCGTGAACAAGCACCTTTTGAAAGATCTGGTGAGTCTTGGCTTATGGACCAATGCCATGAAAAACAAGATCATCGCCGCCAATGGGTCGATACAGCAGATCGAAGAGATACCGGCCGATATAAAAGAGCTTTATAAAACCGTGTGGGAGATCAAACAGCGTAACATCATTGATATGGCTGCCGACCGCGGTGCCTATATCTGCCAGTCGCAATCGCTGAACCTCTTCGTGGACAGTCCAACCACCTCCAAACTTACTTCCATGCATTTTTATGCCTGGAGAAAGGGACTGAAAACAGGTATGTATTACCTCCGCACCCAGGCTGCCTCGCAGGCGGTGCAGTTCACGGTTGAAAAACAGGGCAGCCATGAAGCCAACCCGGTGATTCCGCAGACAGCAGCAAAACCCGGCAGCGCCCACGATATCGAACCCACGCAGACAGACGGGCCGGTATGTACCATGCAGGATGGGTGTGTAAGTTGCGGGTCGTAGTGCGGGCGATATTAGTAAATAATTGAATGGCTAAATGGTTAAACGGCTGTATTGTTGTCTTATATTATTTTGGTAATACCTTCCAGGCAACAATTTGACCATTTAGCCATTTAACAGTTCCCCCCATACCCCCTACCTTTGCGAAAATTTTGGAATCATGCAGATACAGGTATTGAAATCTAAAGTGCACCGGGCGGTTATTACCGAAGCCAACCTGAATTATGTAGGGAGTCTTACGCTCGACCAGGACCTGATCGATGCCGCTGGTATGTTTGTCAACGAGAAAATACAGGTGGTGAACGTGAACAACGGGGAAAGGATAGAGACCTACCTGATCTCGGGCGGCCGCGGAAGCGGCGTATGCTGCCTGAATGGCCCCGCGGCGCGTAAAGGCATGGAAGGCGATGTGGTGATCATCATCAGCTATGGGCTGATCGATGTCAAAGAGGCAAAGGACTGGCAGCCGGTTGTTGTTTTTCCAAAAGAGGGGAACAGGTTGTAATGAGAATTCGGTGCCGGATGGTTAAATCTGGATTCTTCAGGGCAATATGGTATTTACCAAAAAGTGGGATCGATTCCGTCACTTCAATTTTATCTCCACCATCTTTCCCTGTTCTTTCCATAATATGAACAATCTGCCACGGTAAATACGCAGTTTGCCGTGTATCACATTGGTGACAATATCGAAATCGTCATCATCAAGTGAGGCATAATGTAGAATGCCTTTGGTAGTGCTAATGTATACCGACCCATCGGAGTCCGTTGCGATGCCATCGATTTCCTGGTCTATTTTCAGTAATGTTTTTGGCGGTTGGTTAAAAGACACTGCAAGAACATTGTTATCTTCTATCATCAACACATTGTTCTCATCCAGAAGATCTATTTCCTTGATGTTTTTGGCAGAATTGTATAGCATTCTCAGTTTGATATTATCGTATACATACAGTTTTGAGCCGGCTGGTTCCGCGCCCCATATATAGTAACGGTTACTGGCGGCTACACGCAGGTCATAGAATCCGAATGGCATCTTGGCAAGCGATCCGGAAGAGTCGTTTAGATGGAGGGCGTAGTTCTTTTGCAGAAGTATACGGCTGTTTTTGGGGTCCACCTTGATCAATGCAAGCGCTGAATCTTTTTTGTCGATTACCTGGTCGGCAGAAACAATACCTGGCAGACCGGGGAGCATAAGCCACTTTTTGATGGCGGGCATAAACAGACCACCATCCGAAGGAACTACCGCAACACCAGGCTCCAGTACAAAAAAGCCGGCGGCTGGTATTTTACTTTGCGGAAGATCGTATACCCTGAATCCCTTTTTCAGGCTGATCAGTTTTGCCAGTTCATTGTTGGTTTGCGAAAATGAATTTTGGAAGGGGTATACACATAACAGAATAAGAAATCCTGACAGTGATCTTTTATTGATTTTGAAATAGCACATAGCCTTTGTTTTAAAGATTGGGAAGTGTGACCTGCGGGTTTTCTTTAATGAAATCTTTCAGCTTTTTCCCTTCATTATAAATCAGGTAGATGGCCCCGCCCACTGCGATAGCCGGTGCTGCGGTAATAGCGCCCGCTGTTACAATCGTGGTAGCTCCCCAAATGCCTGCACCGACGATACCCATGCCGATAAAATTTCCGATACCCGTTCCACCTACTTTGGTAACATAATCTGCATCAATCGGTTCTTCTCCATTACTGGCTTTTCGCAACTGATCGAGCGAGGACCTGTAAATGGTAGTTACCATGCCCGGGGGCAGCGTGGGTTTAAGCCAGGATGCCTTTTCTTTTATTGAAGAGAAAATACTGCTGATCCGGCTGGTTTTGGAAGCGCTTTCATCAGCGGTGTTATAGCCGTAATCAGGGATGTCTTCCACCCTGGTATCCTGCTTAGGTTTAAAGATGCCCAGTATTTTGGAAGCAATCTTTTTTCCATAACTGTAATTTTCGCCTCCTGAACGTTCGTAATCGTTATACGATGCACCCATATTATCCATCGAATTGTTATCCTCTTCGCTGAATTTATTTTTTAATGCGCCTAACGCATCTCCAAAAACTTCTCCTGCCGTAACTTTTGCGTTATTTAATATGTCTTTCGCCTTGTTAATAGCTCCCTGGTTGCTGGTATTCAGGGTATTTTTTTCCCGTGCGCGGTCCAGTTCATCTTCCGTCTCGCGGTTATTGGCGGCAATATCGTTCTGTAAACCGCGTAAGGCGTTATCCAGGCGCTCCTGCCTTGCTCTTTCTTCTGCAAGTATCCTTTCATTTTCCGCTTTAACGCGTTCATTTTCCGCCTGCACATACGCCTGTCGTTCCTTCTCCTGCTTGGTTCTTACAGAAGTGTTACAATTTTCCAGTATCCTTCTTAATTCTATTTCTCGATTGACGCGTACCGCGTTTTGCTCTGCAGTCCATCGTTGCATGGAACTGCCATCTTTTACCCAGTGATTTACCGGACAGATAGGCGGCGGCCCACCTGCATTGCAGGTGCCGGGATTTATTTCAACCCAGCCATTCATGTGGCTTTGCAGCTGGTTGGTCAGCAGCTTGCTGTTTTGTTGATCCTGTGCCTTATATTCAGAATATTTTTTGTCCACGGCCTGTTTGCAGCTATTGTCGGCAACGCTGTAAGGAAATTGGGGTAACCGCGCATTGAGCACTTCGGTCATAGAAGCCTGCGAAAAAACCACTTGGCAGCAGAACAGTATTGCGGAAAGAGCGATAGGTTTGCGTAAGTTTTTTTTCATAGTAACTTAATTTGCTTTGTTCAGGTAATATTTGGCGGTATTATTCAGGTCTTCTATTTTTCTTTTCAGGTTATTGTTTTCATTCTGAATTCTGTCGGCCTTTGTCTCTTTTGCGTCGGCGGCAACTTTGCCAAACAAAGAAAGCCCCGCACCCAGCAGCGTGGTTGTATTGGACTGTGCCGCATTGGCCAGTTGCGTTCCTGCAGATGAGATATTGTTCATGGTGCCTGAACCACCGATCAGCCGCTGGATCTCGCGTCCGTTGTCTTCAAACAACTTTTTCAGGTTGCTCACGGTTTCGTTGTAAATAAGCGATGCATTAGCGCAGGCGCGTTTGATAACCGGCTTTCCTTTTACTCCCGAGGCTGCATTATCGCATAGCTTACAGTAAATATTCAGTGCCGTGTTGTTGCTGATATTCTGGGTGTAGTCGCTGTAGGAAGAATAATTTCTTGCTTTGTAAATGGAGTTATATGCACGTTTGTTGCTCCTGTCATTATACATGTCGGCGATCTTACTGTATGCAATAGCCGACTCTTCTGTGCCTTCCTTCGTCAATTTGGTGGCGAGAAGATAGTACAGTTTAAAAGCATATCCATAGTCATTTCTTTTTTCAAAGAATTCCCCCAGCTCATAACAGGCGTCACCGGTGCCGCCCAGGCATTTGTTCATCAGGGCCTGGAATCGCGGTTCTTCGTCTTGTGTAAGCGGCTTGCTTTCAAAGTTGAGCCCGAGCTCCGTGCTGAAATATTTAACGTAGGCAAACGGAATCGATTTGCGTAAAGTCATCAATGCTTCGCCCGTCAATGGAGAATTTTCCATATTCAGCAATTCCAATTGTGCAAGATCGCCAAGATTTTTTGGAAACGTGGTGATATTGTTCCCATTCAGGTGGATCTGTTTCAATCTCGGCAGCTGGAATAAGCTTTCCGGTACTGTGGTGATACCGCAATTAGAAAGATATAATGTTTTCAGTCGCTTTAAATTACCGATGCCCGCGGGGATGGTTTTAACCGGTGTATTACTCAGACTGAGTAGCTCAAGTTTGCTTAGGCTGAGCACCTGGTCGGGAAAGCTGGTAGTATAGGGATTGGCATAGAGATAGAGTTCCCTGAGGTTCTCGTTGCGGACGATGCTTTTGGGAAGTCCCAGCAATGAACTGGGGAGCGACAGCACCCGAAGCTCCGTGAGCTTACCAATGGAATCCAGCTGTTCGATTTTTGTATCGTGCAGCAGTAGGGTTTGCAGGCTGTTCAACTGAAAGAACTCATCCTTTATTCTCGTGATGGGGTTGCTGTTAAGGTTCAGGTATTCAAGCTCACCGAACATAGAGCTGTCGATCTCTATATTTCTGATCAGATTATTCGCCAGGTGCAATCGTTTCAGATTATGAATCGTATACAACTCTTCCGGAATATCTTTCAGCCGGTTGTTATTAAGATTGATTCCATCGATATGGATATTGATATCCTCCTTTGCTGCCCTCAATCCATAAAAACCGGTGATCTGGTTGTTGTTTAAGTCCAGCGTCTTCAGTGCGGGAAGCGTTAGTATTTTGGAATCCACCGACTTTATCGTATTGAATGAGGCTGAGACATACGCGATTTTAGAACCGGCAACGTCCGATTTCACAGTCAGGTCTTTGATATAATTGCTGTCAATCCGCAATAGCTCCAACTTGGGAAGCGACAACACTTCTTCCGGCATCTCCTTCAGTACATTGTTACTGAGATCCAATACCGAAAGCTGGTTATAAGAGGCGAGACCATCAGGCACCTTTTTTAGAATGGGCTTATTAAGGTAAGCCGCCCGAACGGTGAGCGTATTGGCGCCGAGCGTTTTAAATACAGGTATAGCCAATAACTCCTTGAGATCCGTAGATTCTATCCTTTCTTTCGGCGTTTTTACTTCATCTGTTCTTCTTTTTCTCGATTTTTTGGCAACCACTTTTTTGGCCTCCTCTGCCTTATCTTCTGCAGTGATGACCGATTCTATTTTTGCTTCACTGTCTGTGACCACCGTTTTTCTGGGAACATTGAAATTTTCTATATAGCCATTGGCGTATACAATTTTGGCAACGTTGTTTTTGTTCATCTCCATTACCGGAACCCTGGCCTCCGGTATGACCAGCTTAACCGAGTTGTCGGTTATTTCCGATACAAAGCCGTTGTACTCAAGTCCCTCAACCGTTATCAGCAAGTCTTTTTTCTGATCAGGTGCTATTTTTACGCTTGCGCCTGAAACGGTCTGAACGGCCAACGCATTGTATTTTTCCTTAAAGCCGTTTGCATAAGCAATATTGGCAACGGAGTCCATCAGGATATTTTTCACCTGGCCAGCAGCATCGCCTGTTTTTACTGCTATAACTGAATCGCCCACTTCCACGATACTGCCGGTGATAACCTGGTAATTGACAAGCTGGATGGTATCGGCCTTTATAATATCCGCCTCATGGTATTTTTCCAGAAACCCGTTTTTGTACCGTACATACTGTATGCCTTCGGTGCCGATTTTTTGTGGTTTTTTGGTTTCCCCGCTTCCCGTCAGTATAACGATAAAGTCCTCGTCAACATCAACGGTCTCCCCGATTACGTACGAATGATTGCGCATACGAACGGTATCCTGGCCTGCGGTATATTGCACCAACAGGATCCAAAGCATTGCAGTTAACAGAAATCTCACGGTTCTATAGAACGTCTTGGTGATAAAAGGAATTCAATATACCGAATCCAGGGCATTGTAAAAATACCTGCTAGCTGGTATTTCTCCAATCAAATTATCGCTTAATTCTTTGAATATAACGCAATGCCATATTGCTTTTTGCCCTATTTTAGCCTGTTGCCAGCTCCACCGAAACTAACATTGACAAGATGCGCATGACCCCTCAATTCCTGCCGGTAGTAGCGGTACTGTTATGTATCAGCACCCGGGCGCAGGACCGGATTTACCTCGATAAAGAGCAAAAGGACGGGAAAGTCATCGAAGTAACCGATGATAAAGTGCGATATAAAAACCCGCTGAACCCCGGACCGGTATATTCCGTCAGCCGTAACAAGGTATTATTTGTATTCAGTGAAACAGGCAATTTCCTGGTACTTGACAAAGTAGAGCCGGCCGGTTCGCTCGCTTCCGCCGCTATCGGAAATTTTCTGGCTCCCCCGGCTGGCAACAGGCAGGACAGGATATTTACTTCTCAGAAAAAGGAACTTGTTTGTGATATCGTGAAGGAGGAGGACGCCTCGGTATCGGTAAACGTCAACGGCATCGATATGAAGTTGGAAAAGACCGTAATTGCCCTGATCGTTTATAAAGATGGTAAGCATAAGCTGTTTTGTGATCCTGCGGTGGCGTCCGAGATATTGCTGGAGGCCCAGACTAAAACACTGGCAACATTGTCTAGGCCTGCCGCCAATACTGAAACGCCAGTTACAAGCGTCAATCCGCCCAAAAAGGATGCGGAAGGCCCCAGTGTTCAAATGCCCGCAGTCAAAACAGAAACTTTGTTGTCCGGGGCGGCAGGCAGCAGAGAGCCAACCGCTGGTCTGATCGGCAGTTCTGAGACGAAATCCACCGAAACCAAAATAATACGGACAGCGCCATTGTATGCTGCGGTAATTATTAAGGCAAACAAACAATCGGCTATTGTCTATAATATTAACGATACATTAAGCGGTGAGGTAAAGCCGACAATGGGTAAGCGATTGTTATTGAAGCCCGGTCAATACAATTACAAGCTTGATGATAAACAGGGAAATATTACGGAAAGCACTATTTCTATCGGCGAAAACGATCTGGGCAGGGAAATAGCGATCAGTTTTCCCGAGATCAATTACGCTGCCATCAAACTGGAGGAAGCAAGAAAGAAAAAGGCTTCAGCAGACAGCCTGAGTGCTATCCGGGCTCAGGCTGCAGAAGTCATGCGAATGGCACATGAAAATAACCTGCAGGTCTTAAAAGACGGCCTCACGGGCACAGCAGATGAAATACTCATGTTACAGGCGAGCATCGAGAAGTCGATATTACAGATCAGGAACGGCGGCGAAGAGTTTGATGCCGGATTTATCGGTAAGGGGAAAGAGCTGGAAAAACTGCGCACACGCTTTGCCGATATAAGGAAGCTATACCTTGATTCTGCGTCCTTACCGGCTGACAAAGAGAAGAAAGAGACATTTCTGCGACAGCTGAAAACGAAGGAAGATAAATTCAATACAAGAAGTGACAAGTTTATCGAGAATGTGCAGGCAGGAAGGGAGGCAATGAGCCAGGATCTGATGACCGCGCTAAAAAAGGCACGGACAAACGATCTCGGTTATTTTATTCAGGCCGACAGTGTGAATGAAAAAAAGATAGAAGGCGAATACCTGGTGATGTATGCGATAAAAAAACAGTTGCATTATTCAATATTGAAGCACCTGGTTGACAAAGGGGCAGAAGTAAACTATTTCGGAAAACGTTTCGCAGATAACAGAGAGATATATGAAACACCGATGGCCGTTGCCTGTATTAATGGCGATGAGAACACGGTAAAAGTGCTCGCGGATGCCAAAGCTGCTTTTGTTCCAACACTTAGTTCGCCAAAGGAGAAAAGACATAACCTGAAGTATGTACTTACCAGGATATCCAATCCCAGAGTGAAGGAGATACTGAAGTCATCCGGTTACGATCTAAACGATGGTACAGACGATATGCTGAACGCGCTGAAATCCGTCGAAGCAGGTATGGTAAAAGTGGAAGGGGGATATTTTACCATGGGTTGCACCGAAGATCAGAAAAACGATTGCGTAGCAGCAGAAACACCCGCGATACAGGTATCGGTGAAAAATTTTTCCATCAGTAAATTTGAGGTTACGCGCAGGCAATGGATAGCCATCATGGATGGCGATAACCATGGCGAATTCAAGGATTGTATGGACTGCCCGGTTGAAGGCATTACCTATGATACGGCCATCGCTTTTCTGAGCAGACTGAATTCCATCTCTGAAAAAAAATACCGGCTGCCCACCGAAGCGGAATGGGAGTACGCAGCCCGTGGCGGTAAATCAGCTTCCAAAACATTCCGATTTGCGGGAAGTGATGATTTTAACGAAGTTTCACTAAGCAAGGATAACGGCACTGGCAAACCCAAGCCGGTTGGACAAAAGAAACCGAATGATCTCGGGTTATACGATATGAGCGGCAATGTGGCCGAATGGTGTTCAGACTGGTATATAGAGCGATATTATCTCAACAGCACGAAAAACAATCCTCTTGGCCCTGAAGAAGGCAGCCAGAAGGTATTACGCGGTGGCTCCTGGAACCTTAGCTCCTGGAGTGCACGTGTTTCAGGGAGAAGGGGAGTGGAAAAAAATATGGTGAACAGCGGCATCGGATTCCGGCTTGCATCCGATGAATAACGATGCAGTTTTTTCAGCATCTTATCCGAACTTTCGGTACAAATGCACGCATATGAAACACATCCGCTGGTACCGCTGGGTATTGATTGGCATGCTTTCTATGGCTGCCGGCCCGGCTTTCCCCCAGGCCATACAGCCTTTGCGATACATCTACCTCAGTTTTGACGACGGCCCTCTGGAGGGAAGCGAGAACATAGACAGCGTGGTACTTGCCGAGAAACTGAACATCAGTGTTTTTCTTGTTGGCGAACATGCCGTCAGAAGCAGGCAACTGGGACTGTACTATAAAATGTACGAGCAGAACCCCTTTGTGGAATCATATAACCACAGCTTTACACACGCACACGACAGGTACAGGGCTTTTTACAGCAATCCCCGGCAGGTGGTAGCCGATATAGAGATGAACGAACAGGTGCTGAAACTCAGGTACCGCATTGTTCGCCTGCCCGGACGCAATATGTGGCGCGTAGGCAATCGCAAACGGGATGATCTTGCCAGCGGATCAGTGGCCGCGGATATGCTGGCGCAAAAAGGATTCCGGTTATATGGCTGGGATATTGAATGGGCTCATCATCCCAAAGACGGGTCGCCGGTTCAGTCGGCAGACGAAATGGCCAGGGAAATCGAAACCAGACTGGAACAGGGAAAGACATTCACAAGGGATCATATCGTTGTGCTTATCCACGACGAAATGTTCCGGAAAAAATGGGAACAAAGCGCGCTGAAGCAACTTATTGATAAACTCCGGTCAAAACCCAATTACCGTTTTGCCCATATCCGTAATTACCCCTGATGCCTTGCGGATAGCTTGCAAGGTTTGCAAAACCTTCCTTTTCTTTTCTCTGCAAACGCCTTTTTGGCTGTTATGGGGCAAATTTTTACCAATCCTCAGACCGGCGGGTGTTGGTACGATTATTTAACCGTATCCGGAAACAGATGTTATGAAATTCACATTGGGTCTTTTATTGGGCGCAGCAGTGGGAGGTATCATAGTGCATTACCTCGATTCTGTAGAAGGGTACGCACTGCGGCGCCGGATCAGCAAAGACGTAAACGATTTGTCAGACAGCTTTTCCGAAATGGCCGATACCGTCACCGAAAAAGCGAAATCGCTCATCGGTAAGAAAGAAGCCATGCCGGAAGAGGAAAGGATCATGATCGTTGGAATAACGGAAGAACCGCTTCCCTAGAATTGTCAACAACGTAAAATACATCATATGAAATGGTTATTAGGAATTGCGGCCGGTGTTACAGTCGTATACCTGCTCAGAACAGATAAAGGCAAGAAAATGTTAACCGATCTCAAAACCCAGGTCAATGACCTGAGCGATACGATCTGCAATGCCACGGGCGATCTGTTTAAAAAGGCAAAATCAGCGGTTTCCTGAATCAATACCCCCGGTTATATACACGCGCAACAGCATCGCTGTTGCGTTTTTTTTTTTGGATAACTTGCCCACCTTATCCGCAAAACGGCAGACCATTATCGCGTAATAACGTAATTTGACAACCTGAATTACCTGCCATGAAATACCTGTCCGGCCTGCTGTTGTCTGCTGTTGCCCTCACTGTCTCTGTTTTTGCCGGCGCACAGCGGAGCCGTCCCAATCTCATTTTTATCCTGGCCGATGACCTGGGCTATTCGGATATCGGCTGTTATGGTCAGCAAAAGATCAAAACACCGAATATCGATGCCCTGGCCAGACAGGGAACACGCTTTACCCAATATTATTCCGGGAGCACGGTATGCGCTCCGGCACGTTCTGCGTTCCTGACCGGATTACATACCGGGCATACACCCATAAGAGGCAACAGGGAATTGCCGCCCGAAGGGCAATACCCGCTGCCTGATTCAAGCATCAGTTTCCCGATGCTGTTACAGCAGAGCGGTTACTATACCGCGGCATTCGGCAAATGGTCGATGGGTTTTATCGGGTCAAGCGGCGATCCGCAGAAAAAAGGGTTTGATGATTTCTTCGGATACAATTGCCAGCGGCTGGCACACAAATATTATCCCGATCATCTCTGGTTCAATCATACAAAGATCGACTACCCGGGCAACCCGTATCTCCACAGCGATTATTCAGCGGATATCATTCACGCAAAAGCGCTGGAAACGCTGCAAAAACAGGATGGCAGCCGCCCCTTCTTTTTATACCTGCCGTATACCTTACCGCATTTTGATCTGACCGTACCGCACGACAGTCTGTATCAACATTATGTAAAGCTGTTTAACGAACCGCCTAAAACCATTGTGGCCAAAAACGATACAACAGGCAAACCTTTCGAGCCCTACCCGCATGCGGCATTTGCGGCCATGGTGAGCCGGCTCGATCAATATGTGGGCGAAGTGGTGGCACTGGTGAAGAAGAAAGGACTCGATAAGAATACGCTGATCATTTTCACCAGCGACAATGGCCCGCACAAAGAAGGTGGCGGCGATCCCGAATTTTTTCAGAATACAGCCAGTCTGCGCGGCATCAAACGCGATCTGTACGAAGGTGGTATACGAGACCCCATGATCATGGCGTGGCCGGGTCATATCAGGGCCGGCGCTGCCAGTGATCACCCGTTTGCGCTATGGGATTTTCACGATACCTTCCTGGAACTTGCCGGTATACGCGGCGCCAAACCAACAGACGGCGTATCTATGGTGCCCCTGCTTGCAGGTAAAAAACAAAAGCACCATGACTACCTGTACTGGGAACTTCCCGAAGCCGGCGGCAAGCAGGCGCTGCGATGGGGTAAGTGGAAAGCCGTGAAAAACGGTACGCTGGCAGATGCCGGTGCACCTGTTGAATTATACGACCTGAAAATCGATCCCTTCGAAAAAAACAACCTGGCCAGGCAGCATCCTGAGATCGTTGCACAGATGGCCGGGATGATGAAAGAGGCGCACCATCCCAACAAAGACTGGCCCCTGTTTGCATCGGAAAAACAGTAAAAGAAACGGTAAATAGGGAGCAACAGAAATTAAAAAGGCAAGGCGGCGCATCCCCTTATGGCCGGCCTTGCGTTGGAAATGGATGTTAAATGGCCCGAGGGCCTATCATTGACAACAAACGATCAGCTTACTCTTTGCACTCCGTATGAATAATTGCCTGCATTCAGCAGCGATAACACGATCTTGTACCTGCCGGCCACGGGGATGGAAATAGCCGGCGCATTGTAGGCAACGCTGCCGGTGGCATCTGCCTCGTTATGCCCGAGTGCGATCTTATCGGCATGATTGGCACGGAATATAAAATTGCCCACAGCAAAATTTCCCGTAAGGCTCCAGGTCCGCGTTGCCGCATCGAAATCCATCTCCGCATCGCCGTTGCCGGCAGCGGAACCGGTTACGCTCCAGTTGTAGATACGTGTGCAGGTCCATTTATTGGTATTGGTGCTTGCATTGCATTTGTAAATACCGGCACCTTCCCATACCGCGAACATTTTTCCGTTAAAGCCGAACTTGCCAGCGCCGATATCGGTAAACGTGTACCCGTCTTCCCAGGTGGTTACGCTTTTCACCAGCAGAAACTGTGCGTAGGCATTGCTGAAATTCACGTAGCCCTCATATTCCCTGTCTGCTTTGGCAGATACCATCATCGGCGCCTGGCTCACTTTCCAGCTTTGGTAATTGCCGGGGATACGGATGATGTTTTTACCTTCAAAATCCTGGAAAGGCTGGTAGGTGGTTACCTCCATCGCCACCGGATACGAATACATAGCGGCATTTGATTTGGTATTCAGACGCACCCTGAAATCAACCCGTGCCTCCGCACCGGTGATCAAGATAGAACGCAAACGATCATTGAGTTCTTCAACAGAAACCGATACGCTTTCGCCTTCGGCACAGTTGGCAACGGCAACGCTGTTGGTAAAAGCATTGCCCGATACACAGGCTTCGATCGTATACGACATGATCACATTATCAGGACAGGCAAATTTTGACCAGTTGAACCTCGCCGCCATGTTTTTGGCATTACCCTGCAGCAGCGCGATGCGTGATGCGGATGCGATTAATTGCGGAGAACCAACGGCGGCCGGCATTTCGGGCTTCACTGCCTGCGCGGGCATAACCAGGTCTGCATTTTTGCTGCAGCCCATCAGCACATATAGCATAGCCACAAGAGAGATGACAATTGCCTTTCTGCCGGTAGTTTTGGTTCCTTTCTGCATAAGCCTTTATTTCTTTCATAAAGTGACTGAAACAGCGGCGGCCTGCAAATAGTGTATCTACCATTTGCCTGTAATAACGATAAACCCAAAAACGTGATAAAGCTGCATGCAGATTGTCTACAAAATGAAACTGCCTGTAGTGAAAAACTGACGCAAAAAGTTCAGGCTTTTTGACGCTTCCGAGAGGTCCTCACCCTGGTCTGTCGTCTTACCGGAAGACTTTTTGTAAACGGATTGCGACACGATGCTGGTAATGTCTATCCATCGGCATAAGAACGCACGGTAAATTTGTCGTAATACCACGACCTGCACTTTACAAAACAGGATGGGGTGCCTGGGCGGCTATCCCGAAAACAGTCGTTGGTATTTTTACAAATGGCGTTCTGCACAGGGCCGATCAGGTGTTTGCCGTAACGACCGTCTTACCGAACTTTGCAGCAAACAGCGACTATGGAACTGGGCATCATGAGTTTTGCGGATATGCAACCCGAAACAGAAAAAGGGAAAGGCAGTAACGGGCGGCAGCGTATCCAGGACCTGCTCGAGGAGATCCGTCTTGCCGACCAGTTGGGACTGGATGTGTTTGGCATTGGGGAACATCACCGCGAAGATTACGCCGTGTCATCACCTGCCGTGGTACTGGCGGCGGCGGCAGCCATTACAAAGAATATCCGGTTATCGAGTGCGGTAACGGTATTGAGCTCCGACGATCCCGTTCGGGTATACCAGCAATTTGCCACGGTTGATCTTCTCTCCGGCGGCAGGGCCGAGATCATGGCAGGTCGCGGCTCTTTTATTGAATCTTATCCCTTATTCGGCTACGACCTGGAAGATTATGATGAGCTGTTCAGCGAAAAACTGACGTTATTGCTGCAGCTGAACAAAAATGAGCCTGTCAGCTGGCAGGGCAGGCACCGCCCTGCTATCCGCGGGTTACAGGTATATCCGCATCCTTTCGGCGCATCGATGCCCGTATGGATTGCCGCGGGCGGTACACCCGCATCCGCCGTGCGCGCTGCCAACCTGGGTTTGCCGCTGATGTTGGCCATCATCGGCGGCCAGCCGCAGCAGTTCAGGGGTTTTATCGATCTCTATAAACAAACAGCACTTCGCGCGGGCAGGCAATTGTCTGAGCTGCAGTTTGGCGTGAACAACCATGTATTTATCGGGAAAGACTCGCAGAAAGCAGCCGATGATTTCTTCCCTTATTATGCTGCGCAGATGAACCGTGTGGGCCGCGACCGTGGCTGGCCTCCGCTGAGCAGGCAGCAATACGAATTTGCCAGGTCGCCCCAGGGTGCACTGATGGTGGGCAGCCCGCAGCAGGTCATCGATAAGATACTGCACCAGTACGAACTCTTCGGCAACACCCGTTTTCTTGCACAGGACAGCGTAGGCCCCGTACCCCACCATCTAACCATGGAATCCATCCGGCTGTTTGGGGAAATAGTGGTGCCCGCCGTCAGAAAGGCAGTGCGAACAGAGGAGAAGGGGAACAGATGAAGAAGGAACAAGGAACAGATGAACAAGGAACGGAGCGGCGGCTGAGCATGGGTCGGGCAGCGGTTTTCCCGATCATCCGTTCCCATCACGGGCCGAGATTTAAGCTTTATTTCACCTGTTGGTACATATGCATTTTTTTTCTCCTCCCGGGTTTTCTCTATTTTCGGGCCCGAAATGAAGGCAACCGCATTCTTTGTATTCCTGATACTACTGCTCAGTGGTGGCAATTATGCTGCCGCAATGCCGGTATTTTCGGGGAACGCGGTAACTGCCCTTCAGGCTCCCGCTGCACAGACGGCGGGCATAGCGCAGGACCAGACCCTGCTCAAATCCATCTATCTCGATACCAAGGCCGAATACCTGGTTGCCGACAACTTTGAAGACGAAGAAGACAATAATGATACCGTTGCACGCAAACTCAGGTCCCTGCTCAGGGCTTCGCTCACGTCATCGTACCTGTTTGCGCTAAGCCGTCTTTATAACTGCCGGGCATTTTATAAGCCTATGGGCGGTTTGTCATCCGACAAATACCTTGTTCAGCGGGTACTGCGCATCTGATCCCACACCTTATTCTATCCATTACACCCCGATTGCGTAAGCCATGAACTGAATTGCCCGCACCGGGCATAGCATCGCTTATTATTTATTACAACTGTCATGAAAAAAATGATCTTGCTCGCAGGCCTTGTGGCGCTGCTGGGCCAAACAGGCTGTAAACAGGCCAGGGAACAAAAAGAAGAACCCGAAAAGTACATTGCCACTACCCCTGTTCGGATGGATACTTCTTTTGTAAAACAATATGTGTCGCAGATACGCTCTGTGCGCAATATCGAAATACGAGCACAGGAAAAAGGTTACCTGGAAGCCATTTATGTTGATGAAGGCCGCTTTGTAAAAGCCGGCCAGTTACTGTTTCGTATCATGCCCAAAATTTATGAGGCAGAGCTGCAGAAAGCAGAGGCCGAAGTAAAAGTGGCCGAAATAGAACTCGATAATACCCGCGCACTGGTGCAGAAAAACGTGGTGTCAAAAAATGAACAGGCCATGGCACAGGCAAAACTGGACCAGGCCAAAGCGCAGATGACGCTTGCCAAACTGCATCTTTCCTTTACAGAGATCAGGGCACCGTTCGACGGCACGATTGACCGTATCCCCAAAAAACTGGGAAGCCTGATCGATGAAGGGGAGTTGCTGACCAGTCTTTCGGATAACAGCCAGATGTTTGCCTACTTCAACGTGTCCGAACCCGAATACCTCGATTACCAGACCAACACAAAGAACCGGGGAAACAGCAAAGTGAGCCTGCTGCTGGCAAACAACAAACCGCTGGCCTACAAAGGCGATGTGGAAACCATTGAAAGCGAATTCGACAGCGAAACGGGCAATATCGCTTTCCGCGCCAGGTTCCCGAACCCGGAGCGATTGCTGAAGAACGGAGAAACCGGTAAGGTAATGATGACCGTTCCGTTCCGCGGCGCGCTGATCATTCCACAAAAAGCCACTTACGAGATACAGGATAAGATCTATGTATTTGTGATCGATAACAACCATGTGGTGCATTCGAGGAATATCACCATCGCAGGCAGGCTCCCGGATCTGTATGTGGTGGAAAAAGGTCTTGAAACAAATGACAAAATATTGCTTGAAGGCGTACAGAAAGTAAAAGACGATGATAAGGTTGCATTCGAGTTCAAAAAACCGGAAGAAGTGCTCTCACGTCTTCGTTTGAAAGCGGAATAATCATTATCGATGAAACAGCACTGTAGTCCCTTAACCGTAAAATTCCATGTTCAATAAATTTATACAAAGACCGGTACTCTCGATCGTTATCTCACTCATTATCGTATTCCTGGGTGTGCTGGCGATCGTGCAACTGCCGGTAACGCAGTTTCCTTCGATTTCTCCTCCCAAAGTGAGTGTGATCGCAGAATACCCCGGCGCCAACAATGAACTGCTGATCAAATCCGTGGTGATCCCTCTCGAAAGAGCGATCAACGGCGTACCCGGCATGAAATACATCGCATCCGACGCCGGTAATGACGGCGAGGCAAATATCCAGGTCGTATTTAACCTGGGCACCGATCCCAACCAGGCATCGCTTAACGTGCAGAACCGCGTGGCTTCTGTTGTAAACAAACTGCCGCCATTGGTTGTACGCGAAGGTGTGAAGATCACGCGCGAAGAATCGAATATGCTGATGTACATCAACCTGTACAGCGATGACCCGAATGCCGACCAGAAATTCCTGTTCAATTTTGCCGATATCAATATCCTTTCCGAGATCAAACGCGTGGATGGTGTTGGTTTTGCAGACATCCTCGGTAACCGCGAATATGCCATGCGTATCTGGCTCAAACCCGATCGCATGCTGGCATACAAGATATCTGCCGATGAAGTGATGAAAGCGCTCGACGAACAAAGCCTTGAAGCCTCGCCCGGAAAAACCGGTGAAAGCTCGGGTAAGCGGTCCCAGTCTTTTGAATACGTATTGAAATACCCCGGCCGTTTTACCACCAAGGAAGGTTACGAAAACGTGGTGGTACGGTCCAGCGCCAACGGCGAACTGCTGCGGCTGAAAGATGTGGCAGAGGTGGAATTCGGCAGTTCGATGTACGATATCTACTCCACGCTCAACGGCAAGCCTTCGGCGGCCATCGTACTGAAACAATCCTACGGCAGCAACGCCAGCCAGGTGATCAAAAACGTGAAGAAAAAACTTGCCGAGATAAAAGCCGCTTCCTTCCCCAAGGGAATGAACTATGAGATCAGCTACGATGTATCCAAATTCCTGGATGCCTCCATAGAAAAAGTGGTGCACACACTGATGGAAGCCTTTATACTGGTGGGACTGGTGGTATTCCTGTTCCTCGGCGACTGGCGTTCTACCATTATCCCTGCCATGGCGGTGCCTGTTTCGCTGATCGGCACGTTTGTGTTTATGCAGTTCTTCGGTATTACGCTGAACCTGATCACCCTGTTTGCGCTGGTGCTGGCGATCGGTATCGTGGTAGATGATGCCATCGTGGTGATAGAGGCCGTGCATGCAAAAATGGAGAAAGAACATCTCTCACCGCTGAAGGCCACCCGCAAGGCGATACACGAAATCGCCGGCGCGGTGATCGCCATTACCTTTCTGATGGCTGCGGTGTTCATACCCGTGGCGTTTATGTCGGGGCCTGTCGGTATCTTTTACCGCCAGTTCTCCATCACCATGGCCACGGCGATCATTCTCTCGGGTATCGTAGCGCTTACACTTACCCCGGCACTCTGCGCCATGATCCTGAAGAACACACATGGCAAGCCCAAAAGAAAAACACCGGTCAACCTGTTCCTCGACAGCTTCAACCGCAGGTTTGAGAGAACAGCCGACCGTTACCAGGGTCTGCTTGGCAGGATCATCACCCGCAGACTGGTAACCTTCGGGGTGCTGGTGGCATTCTGTTTGGGTGTATGGTATCTCAACGGCAAAGTGCCTTCGGGTTTTATACCGAACGAAGACCAGGGTATGTTCTACGCCATTATTCAAACACCCCCGGGTTCCTCGCTCGAGAGAACCAACGAGATAGCCGAACGTTTGCAGAAAGTGGCGGAAGGTATCGAAGGTGTGAGTTCGGTTTCTTCTCTGGCGGGTTACGAGATTTTGACAGAAGGCACCGGTTCTAACTCGGGTACCTGTCTGATCAACCTCAAGTCATGGGAAGAACGCAGGCATTCGGTGCAGGAGATCATTCTTGAACTCGAAGAGAAATCAAAAGACATTACAGGCGCCACCATCGAATACTTTCAGCCGCCGGCCGTACCCGGGTACGGTGCAGCGGGCGGTTTTGAACTGCGTTTGCTGGATAAAGCGGGTTCGGGCGATTACAAGAAGATGGAAACCGTAAGCAACGAGTTTGTAAAGGAACTGGGCAAACGCAAAGAACTGTCTTCCGTATTCAGTTTCTACAGCGCCAGCTTTCCGCAGTACATGCTCCGTATCGATAATGATATTGCGCAGCAGAAAGGGGTGAGTATCGATAATGCCATGAGTACCATGTCTACGATGGTAGGCAGTAACTACGAGATCAGCTTTATCAAATTCGACAGGCAGTATAAAGTGATCATACAGGCATCGCCTGAATACAGGGCCCTGCCGGAAGACATTCTCAAACTGTACGTAAAGAACGATAAAAACGAAATGGTGCCGTTCTCCGCCTTTATGAAAATGGAGAAGGTATACGGGCTTTCAGAGATCACCCGGCACAATATGTACAATGCCTCGGAGATCAGTGGCGCGGCCGCACCGGGATACAGCAGCGGCGAAGCGATACGCGTGATCAATGAAGTGGCGCAGAAAACATTGCCGAGAGGTTTTGGCATCGACTGGGCGGGTATCTCCAAAGACGAAGTGGCGCAGGGTAACCAGGCTATATGGATCTTCCTGATCTGTTTGGGATTTGTATACCTGATCCTTTCCGCACAATACGAAAGTTTCATTCTACCGCTGTCTGTGATCCTCTCTTTGCCCGCGGGTATCTTCGGCGCATTCCTGCTACTGAAATTACTGGGACTGGAAAACAATATCTATGCACAGGTGGCCATGGTGATGCTGATCGGTCTGCTGGGTAAGAACGCGGTACTGATCGTGGAGTTTGCGGTGCAGCGTCATCGTGCCGGTGCAACGGTGCTGCAGGCCGCCATGGAAGGGTCGAGAGCGAGGTTCCGTCCCATTTTGATGACGTCCTTCGCCTTTATCGCCGGACTGATACCGCTGGTGGTGGCAACAGGCCCGGGCCGGATCGGTAACAGAACCATCGGTACCGCCGCGGCAGGCGGTATGCTGCTGGGAACAGTGTTTGGCGTGATCGTGATACCGGGACTGTATTTCATTTTCGGCAAGATTGCAGAGAAAAGAATACTGATAAAAGACGAGGAAGAAAATCCATTAACCGAAGAAATCGATAACAATGTATAGACCGAAAATAGGGATGGGTATACTGGCTGTTTGCCTGGTGGCAGTCAGCTGCAAAGTACCGGCGATCGTTGAACAGTCGGAAAACAGATCGGTACCCACGGCATATGCAGGCAGCAGCGATAGCGCCAACAGCGCGGCTGTGCAGTGGCGTAATTTCTTTACCGATGCCCATCTGGTAAACCTGATCGATACGGCGCTGAAGAATAACCAGGAGCTCAGGATCACTTTACAGGAAATAGAAATCGCCAGGAATGATATCCGCAGTAAACAGGGCGCATTATTGCCTTCTGTTGGTGTAAGAACAGGTATCGGCGTAGAGAAAGTGGGGCGGTACACCAGTCAGGGTGCGGGCGACGCATCTGCAGAGATCGTACCGGGCAAACTGGTGCCGGAAGTGCTGATGGACTGGGGAGCCGCCGCCTATGCCAACTGGGAAGTGGATATCTGGAAAAAACTCCGCAATGCCAAAAAAGCGGCCATCGCCCGTTACCTGGCCACGGTGGAAGGGAAAAATTTCGTACTCACCGGTCTTGTTTCGGAAGTGGCGGGTTCTTATTACGAACTGCTGGCGCTGGACAGTCAGCTCGATATTGTAAAACAAACCATCAAACTGCAGCAGGATGCACTGGGTATCGTAAAAGTGCAGAAAGATGCGGCAAGGGCAACCGAGCTGGCCGTGCAAAAATTTGAAGCAGAGGTGCTGAAATCACAAAGCCTCGAATACGATATACTGCAGCAGATCAGGGAAACAGAGAACAGGATCAACCTGCTGCTCGGCCGTTTTCCGCAGGAGATTGCAAGAACCAGGGGTAATATACTGGCACTGTCGCCGGCAGCGGTACAGTCGGGTATTCCCTCGCAGCTGCTGGTAAACCGGCCCGATATCAAACAGGCGGAACTGGAACTGGCTGCGGCAAAACTGGATATCAAAGTGGCGCGTGCGGAGTTCTATCCCTCGTTCGGTATTTCGGCAGCCCTGGGTTTTCAGGCGTTCAAGCCGAGTTACCTGGTGAAATTTCCAGAGTCACTGCTGTTTTCGCTGGCGGGCGACCTGGCAGGGCCATTGATCAACAGGAACGCCATCAAAGCGGAATTCTACAATGCCAATGCAAAGCAGCTGCAGGCCATCTACAACTATGAACGTACGATCCTGAATGCGTACATAGAAGTGTCCACACAGCTGTCCGGCATCGGCAACCTGCAGAAGAGTTACGAGCTCAAATCAAAACAGGTGGATGCACTAACACGTTCCATCGATATCTCTAATGACCTGTTCAAATCCGCCAGGGCTGATTATTTAGAAGTACTGATGACGCAACGCGATGCACTGGAGGCGAAACTCGAACTGATCGAAACAAAAAAACAACAGCTGGCTGCGGTCGTGGGCGTATACCGCGATCTTGGCGGCGGTTGGCGATGATACGGTTTTGGATAGATATAGTGTAGTTTGGAGCCGGCTTCAAGGGGAGGCCGGCTTTTTTATTGCCTGCTGCAGACGCTGTCTGTTTTCGGCAAGAGCGCGGCTGGCAGAAAACCGCCCGGTCACTGATCCACCAGTCTTTTTACTTCTGCAATGATCTGTTGTATATCGTCTCTTTTTACCGGCTTCACATAAAAATTGGCAACGCAGTTGTACTGCTGTATCCTGTCATGATCCAGGGGGTCGATGGAAGAACTGACGATATAGATGCATACCCGCTTGCTGAGCCGGAGCTCCGCGAACTGATCCAGGAATTGCCAACCGTCGAGCACCGGCATATTCAGATCGAGCAGGATAAGCGAAGGAAGCTCCCCGGCGTTGCCGCTGTTGGATTGCAGGGCATCGATGGCCTGCTGCCCGTTACCAAAAGTCTCCAGCTTGCCGCAGCAATCCAGTTGCTGCAGCTGTCTGGTCATGACATAGGTATATATTTTGTCGTCGTCAACCAGCCAGGCCAGGTCAATATTTTTCATGCCGTGGTTTTGGAATATCAATGGTAAAGATGGTGCCTGTATTTACAACGCTCTCGGCCGTAACGGAACCGCCCATGGCTTCTGCCTGGCTTCGCACCATAAACAGTCCCAGGCCCCTCGAGTCGGGATGCCCGTGAAAAGTTTTGTACATACCGAAAAGTTTGCTGCCATACAGTTTCATATCGAATCCGCGTCCGTTATCGGACACTTTTACCTGGATGCTGTCGCCGGTTTCCGTGGCAGTGATATCGATCACCGGATGGCGTTCGGGATGGCGGTAGCGCAGGCTGTTGCTGACCAGGTTCACAAAAATACTTTCAAGGTAGGCGGGGTTGAACAGCACCTGTATCGTGGCAGGCAGCTGGTTGCGCAACTCGGCCTGCTCCTGCAGCAGGGAGGCATAGAGAATGGTACGCACACGCTCCACCATTTCAGACAGCACCAGCCATTGTTTTTCAACGGAAGTTTTTTCCTGTATCACCACCACATTGTTCAGGTCGCTGATGGTTTCGAGCAGACTGTCGGCACTGTCTGACAATAATCTCATCAGGTGGCTGGCTTCCGCAGGGTTGGCTTCGCGCAGCACCAGATCGGTCAGCGCTTTGATATTGCCCGTATGCGATCGGAGGTTATGTGAAACAATGTGCGCAAAATTGAGCAACCTGTCGTTTTGCGCCCGGATGGTTTCGGCATTTCTTTTTTGTTCGGTGATATCCTTGATCTGCGATACAAAATACAGGGGTTCGCCGCTGCTGCTTTTAACCAGCGAAACATTCAGCAGGGCCCAGATAAGGTTGCCGTTGCGATGGAGATAGCGTTTCTCCATACTGTAGGATTTGATCCTGCCCGCCAGCAGCTGTGTTACATAACCGAGGTCGATTTCAAGATCGGCGTGATAGGTAAAATCCTGGAAAGTGTGTTTGAGGAATTCGTCTTCGGGATATCCCATCATTTCGCAGAGACTGGCGTTCACTTTTATCCAGCTGCCGGACAGTCCTACCAGCGCCATACCGATCGGTGCATTGTTGAAAGCCTGCGAAAACCGCTGTTCCCTTTCTTCCAGTAAACGCTGCAGGGTTTCTTCAACGGTCACATCTTCGAGCGTGCCGTACAGAAACCGGCACATACCCTGTTCGTAGCTGCCCTGTATCCGCAGCTTCACCCATTTCCGCTGGCCCGTAATGGTGATCAGCCGGGTGGTTATCATGCAGGGACTGGCTGTGCGGGTTACCTCGCCGGTAAGACTGCGGATGGTGGAAGCATCTTCAAAAAAGCCGAGAAATGCATCCGGCGAAGGTTGCTGCGTTCCGGGCAGCTCAACAATATTGCGGACAATATCGTTGATATAGACCTGGCCGTTCTCAAGATTGTACTCCCAGATACCGAGTCCGGCAAGCTGGGATGCCAATTGGTAAAGTCCGGGTCTGGTCTGCATCGGTTGAAGGTACAACTATCGGCAGGATAATAACCGCGTTTTACGGGGCGCCCGATGCAGATCCGGATGAAAATTTGTTTAAAGAATAACCGGTGCCGGTCTATAGTCTTACCCCCGCACTTACGGTAACATAGAACATATTTCTGCCTCGCTCCGACAGGTCGGGTCTTCCTGCAACGGTTACCAGGTTTTGCGGCAGCACGTAGGCCGGTGTTACCGACGCATTGAACTTACCCGCCACAAAAACAAAGGGTATGGAAGCCTCGTAGGAAAGTATGTTGAATTTTGTTACCTCCCGCGAACTGGTTTGTGTGAAGGGGAACAGGGGCAGGCCGGCTTTTTCAAAGTAGCGCTGCGTAAATTTCTGCGTGCCCGCGTACAGGTAAAACGACGGATCTATGGCAAATGCCGTTTGGTGTTGCCCCCTGAAGAGAAAAAGATGGTCAACACCCGCTGTTACGCCGAAATCTGTCTGGCTGCTGAATTTTGCATCCGCGCCGGCGGTAATGTTCAGCACGGGGTTGTTGTACTGGATATTGAACCCGGCCTGCGAGTTTAGCGCAGACTGAACCAGGGTGGTTTTGTCGCGGTACAGAAAATGCGTGTAAAAAATATTGCCGCTCCAGCCACCGCGCTGTGGAAAACGGTACCCCGCCTCGATCGTGGTGCCTGTGTAGGCGAGCGGGGTGGCTTTGTTTTGCGTGAAAATGAAATTCCCCTGCGCATACAAACCGGTTTTTGACTGAAAACCGATGGAAGGAAACAGACCGCTGCTTTTAAGGCTGTCTGTTCTGCCAAAATAATGCAGTGCCGACTGGTAATTTGCCGACAGGTTGAACCGATCGGTCTGTGTGGAATCCTGCGCCTGTAAGAGACCGGGAATGCAGCAGCAAGCCAGCAGCAGAAACCTGGGTAAACAATCTTTCATATACCTGCTTTTTACCGAACGATGCCCGGACCATATCAGCCGGGCATCGAAATGTATGTATTTACGAGAAATTACCGGTTGCCGGTTTTAACGGCTGTTTTTGCTTTCACCTCGCCTTCTGCTTTAATGGAAGGTTCTGCGGTTTTCAGTTTGTCTTTTGTTTTTGCTTCTGTGGATGCAGCCGCTTGTTTCGTTTTTTCTCCTGTGGCTTTTGCCTTGCCCGCTGCAGACTTAGCGTCGTTTTTGATCTCGCTCTTCAGTGTGGCTCCGTCAACATTGGCATCTGTTTGCGAAGAAGCGCCGATGCTGGCATTACCCGAACCCGATTGTGTACCGGCAGCCGCAGCGGCGTTACCGCTTGTGGAAACATTTGCGTTGACACTGCCGGCTGCATGGTTGCCGGTCTGAACTGCGGCCGAACCGGCTTTTTTAGTGGCCGATACGCCTGTTGAAACCGCTTTAGACGTGGCAACCTGGGCCTTACCTGCGGCGTTTACAGCGGCATTGGTGGCGCGTGTGGTGTTGATGGTGGCGTTGGTGGTGGCACCGGCGGCCGTTTTCAGACTGAGCTGTGCCTGTACAGACTGGATACCGAACAAAGCAGCCACTGCCAGTGAAGACCTGATAAGCATTTTCATAGGGATAAATTGTTTAAGGTTTAAAACTTGGATAACAGTACCCTGAATTCAATTACTGTGCCAATCGGGTGCCAGAAGTTAAAAAAAACGCAATAAAATGTTAAGGCACCAAGCAGCGAAAATGATCCGCTTCGTATCGGCGGCAGGCGAAAGGATACTGGTTGTATTGCAAAATCTGTATCTTGTTAGGATGACAGACATACAGGATATCGCCCAGGCGTTAAGGGAGTTCTCCAATGCAAGAGACTGGGATCAGTTTCATAACCCCAAGGACCTGGCATTGGCAATTTCCATAGAAGCGGGCGAACTGCTGGAGCAGTTTCTGTGGAAGGATCCCGCAGATGCCGATCCTGACAGGATAAAGCAGGAGCTTGCCGACGTGTTTTCATTTGCCATTCTTCTGGCAAACAAATATAACTGGGATGTAAAGAAGATCGTGTTAGATAAGTTGCAGGAAACTGAACTAAAGTATCCTGTGGAAAAAGCGAAGGGAACGGCAAAAAAATACAACGAGCTATGATCGTGTACCAGGCCACAAAGGAAAAATTTCTGGATGACGTGTTTTCAAACGATATCGAGAATATCGTCCTTGCAAATGTAAAACGGAAACTTCAGACAGGTGTCGGTGTCAGCGAAATCAGGTCCTGGGCCCATTCGCTGGTATATATGGACCGCGTTATGCGGGATCCGATGATACCGAAAGATTGCGGCATTGCCATTGAATACCGGATACCGCAGACAAGCAAGCGAATTGACTTTATTATTACAGGACAGAACGAGTGGCAGCAACCCTGTGTCGTTCTCGTCGAATTAAAACAATGGTCGCAGGCAACACTGACAGGCAAAGATGCCGTCGTAAATACTTTTGTAGGTAACCGGGTGGGTGAACATCCCCATCCCTCGTACCAGGCATGGTCTTATGCCACGTTATTGCAGGGATTCAATGAAGTGGTGTACAATGAAAAGATCCCGCTTCATCCCTGTGCTTACCTCCACAATTATGTTGAAGACGATGTGATCAGGAACCCGACGTTTGCGGAGTATATCGAAAAAGCTCCGGTGTTTCTGAAAAGCGATGCGGTACAACTGCGTGATTTTATCCGTAAGCATGTAAAGACAGGGGATAAAACCAACCTTATGTATCGCATTGATGAAGGAAGGATCAGGCCTTCAAAAATGCTGGCCGACAGCGTTGGCAGAATGCTAAAGGGTAACCGCGAGTTTGTTATGATCGACGATCAGAAGATTGTATTTGAAAATGCAATGGCGCTGGCAAAAAAAGCGTCTGAAAAAAACAAACAGGTGCTGATTGTTGAAGGCGGCCCGGGTACGGGAAAATCGGTTGTAGCCATTAACCTTCTTGCCGAACTTACAAAATCAGGAATGTTGGCGCAATACGTCTCAAAAAATGCGGCACCAAGGGCAGTGTACGAGGCAAAACTTACGGGTACTGTAAAACCGACAGTGATACGCAATCTCTTCCGCGGTTCGGGTGCATTCGTAGAAACCGCGCAGAACGAGTTTGATGCATTGATCGTTGATGAGGCACACCGCTTAAACCGCTTCAGTGGGCTATATAGCAACCAGGGAGAAAACCAGGTAAAGGAAATTATTGCAGCCGCTAAATTCAGTGTTTTTTTTATCGACGAAGATCAGCGGGTCACCCTGAAAGACATCGGTACCAAGCGGGAGATTGAAATATGGGCGCATAAAGCGGGAGCCAGTGTGACGGAACTGCAACTCAGCTCTCAGTTCCGGTGCAATGGCTCCGATGGCTACCTGGCCTGGCTGGATAATTTTTTACAGATACGCGAGACAGCCAATGAGGATATTTCTGATATTGCCTATGATTTCAGGGTCATGGATTCTCCTTCGCAATTAAGGGATCTCATCTATGAAAAGAATATCGCCGGTAACCGTGCACGCATGGTTGCCGGGTATTGCTGGAAATGGAAAAGCAAAAAAGATACAGATGCTTTTGATATCGTTTTTCCGGAATTCGATTTCGCAGCCAAATGGAATCTGACAGAAGACGGCAGTAAATGGATCATCAGCCCCAATTCGGTCTCGGAGATTGGCTGCATCCATACCTGCCAGGGTCTTGAATTGGATTATGTGGGCGTGATCGTTGGCGCTGACCTGGTAGTGCGGAATGGACAGGTCGTTACCGATACAGCACAACGGGCATCATCGGATACCTCGGTCAAAGGGTATAAAAATCTTTTCGTCAGAAATCCGGCACTCGCAAAGGAAACCCTTGACAGGATCGTCAAAAACACCTACCGCACACTGATGACCAGGGGCATGCGCGGCTGTTATGTATATTTCGCTGATGCGGAAACCCGGCAGTATTTTGCAAAAATCGCCGGAGGAAGGTAGTTTTCGCCTTCAATTCTTTTTTTCGGGAGGAACCTCAGAGTAATTGGTTTTCGATAAGGTCAGCTTCCATGACCTGATTGTGGCGACAAAAAACCGATAAAATCGATTATAAACGACATTTTGGAAATAACGACAGTATTAAAGACAAAATCGATTATAGCTGGTCGAGGAAAATACCGTGTTATCGGTTCCAGAGTACGGCTGTTGTAACCTTTTCCTTCCCCGCCTACTCCAATCAATAAAAGGCAAAATGGAAAACACAACCACACTGAAGCAAACAGTCAACCTGCTGAAGTACACATTCGTTATCGTACCGATCGTTGCAGGCGCAGACAAGTTCACCAACCTGCTCACGCACTGGGAGCAATACCTCAATCCCACACTGGCGGGTAGCTTACCTTTTTCTGCAGCTTCGTTTATGATGATCGTTGGCGTGATAGAGATAGCCGCAGGGATCATTGTTCTGAAAAAGCCAGCCATTGGCGGTTATATTGTGGCGGCCTGGCTTACGGTTATCGCCTTAACTTTGCTGCTTGGTTTTATGTATGCAGACGTAGCCGTACGCGACCTCGTGATGGCCATCGCCGCGTTCTCAATGGCAAGACTGTCTAAACTTGTAGCAAACCCGTAGCAAATCCGTATGGAACAGTTTGAACAACTTTCGGAAACGGAGATTATCAGGCGCATACTGTGCGGCGAGAAACCGCTTTATGAAATCATTGTAAGACGGTTCAATCCTTACCTGTACAAGGTGGGCAGGTCGTACAACTATAACCACGAGGATACGCAGGATCTGATGCAGGATACCTATATCGATGCATTCCGAAACCTGGCCCGTTTCGAGGGGCGGTCGGGTTTCAGAACCTGGCTTATCCGCATCATGCTCAACAACTGCTACCGGAAGAAAGAGAAACAGGGTTTTAAAAATGAATACGCGGCCGAAAGCGCCGGAGAAAATGCAGTACCCATGTATGCCAATTCCAACAACGATGCCCACAGGCAGATGCATAACCGCGAGCTGGGACATATCATAGAGGAGTCGCTTGCCGGTATCCCGGAAGCCTATCGCATGGTGTTTTCCCTTCGGGAAGTGACGGGGCTGAATGTGTCAGAAACGGCGGGCCTGCTCGATATCAGTGAGGCCAATGTAAAAGTCAGGCTGAACAGGGCAAAAGCGATGTTACGGAACGAAATCGAGAAATCGTATTCCGCAGCCGAACTGTTCGAATTCAACCTTATCTATTGCGATGCGCTGACGGAAAGGGTGATGAAAAGGATCCATGCGTTGTAAAGCTGCCTTGTTCGTCAGGGGTTAGAGCTTTATTGCAACAGCATCTTTTAATGTGTAATAGTTAGTAGTTGATCTGACAGTTTAGGATTTTTCTTTTTTGGTTTTTATAGGATATTGATAAAAAAAGTTAGGCTGCAGGACTTCATTCTCCGCAGGGTGTCCAACACATTACAACCATTGCGGTTCTCCGCAGGGTCTCTCGCAGAGGACCCTGCGGTGCTGCGCATAGGTCAACTGGCTCAAAGACGGCCATTCAGCACGGAGATGAAGTTAAATCAATTTCCTGTAATTGCATGTACGTAATCACCGGATACGTGTCTTGGTTACCAGTAAAATAATATTTAGCTGAGCTAGGCATATAGTCCTCCGGCAAGCACACAAGACCGTCCTTACATGGATTCTGGTGCATATAACTCGTCTTTTGTTCCATAAACTTGATGCTGAAACATTCTTTCCTGTCAAACGACGGTTCAAACATTTCGTGCCTCTGGTTTTTTAATTGGTCAGTTTTGTTTACCCATCCAGCCATCTGGCCCAGAGTTTCTGTTTTGTTTTGCTGTGCGAGTCGTTTTACCAGATCATATGCCATAAAACGTTTGCCATTGGCAATAATGGTATTAATAGATGTGCTGCTCTCCTTAAACGCTATCATTGCATGCACATGGCTTGGCATGATTACATAGCCCACGATATGATGTCCGGCCCTTTTCAGGCAATCAAACCATTTATACACAGAATCGTAACCATTCGCCATCTCAAATAATGGCAACCACCTGGCACATGTGAAAGTGATAAAGAAAACACCATTGGTTTCATGAATTTTCCGCCTTACGCTCACAATACTTTTTGAAAAGCAAGTTATCTCCTAGAGCAAAATAAATTATTTCGGCTTATACCCGTGTTTTACAGCATGCAGGGTTGCTGTGTGTGCGCCGCAGGGTCCTCTTCGAGAGACCCCGCGGAGACTCCCGCTTTTTAGGTGGCTTAAGTACACCCTGAGGAGAAGGGAATTCACAATGTGAAAAAATCTATATCAGATAAGCGCATTTTTCGAGGAGAAGAGATTTCGGAAGGCGCAAAATTTATTGGAAATCCATCTGACTTATTAAGTTTCTACAATCGTACTCCTTCCAATGCATTTACATTATCATTAACAGTTGACGAATCTGGCCATTACAAACTCCAAGATATAGGGCGAGGTTATATTGCTTTAAGCAGTATTGATACTATATCTCTAAAAAAAATAGTAGGAGAAGACACATTTTCGGTTCGGAGTTCTATTATACTCTCATTTGCACAAAGAGGTGGCAATAGCCTTCATTATTCACCAACTTATTCTTCGTCCGGTACGATCAAGAAAAAAAATAACTCTATTGAAATATCTCTTACCGAATCGTCAAACAGAAAGCAAACGCTAATGGAGCAGATTACTTCGTCAAATACCTTCTACGATAAAAAGCCTGGAACATACAAATTCAAATCGCAAACTCTTGATCTTAAGGTAGATATTTTCATTTATGATGTATAGGGACAATATTGCTACAGCAAGATTACGGGCATGGCTGAGGTTACAAAGAATATTATTGATTTTTATGGTGAGGGAATAGATTGGCAAATCTCCTATTAAACTATTTCGGTATAAAATTAATATGTAGAAGTTAAGAGTTGATCTGACAATTGGGATTAAATTTAAGTAACGACACTTATTTAATAACCCCAAAATGTCAGATCAACTCTTAACTTCTACAATTTACATAAATTATAAAGGCACGTCGCATAACCTTGCAACTAATATAATAGTAACTTTTACAATGAACACCGTTTAAATTGAGGCGAAAGGCTTAAAATCTCTCCAACGAACCCCTTCGTACCTTTGCGTCACAAATTTTCATTGCAAATGGTCTACACAGACTATTCGGACGTTCAGAATCTTATTCTTGCCTATCCTGAGCGTTTCTACAACGAATATGAATCACTGACACCCTTCTATGACTCGCTAATTGACCTAATACCAAATAACATCCAATTGTGGCTGGTAACGAACAATAAGGCTACCTGTCAAAAACTGGATAGTAGGTATCAGTACAAGAAGGTGAATACCATCGGAATCAAGCACTGGGACGAAATCTGGCTGCGAGATTGTATAGGAATAAATACCAGCGAATCGGTAGTTAAACCGTTCTATCACCCCCAATACTGCACCCACTACCGACATAAGGATTATTTCGAACATCTCAATAAGCAATCGAGGCTAATCGTAAAAGAGTGCCTACAGAAGAAAATATCTCATCTGCCTTTAATAATGGATGGAGGTAATTTTTCCAATAACTCGACAACCGTATTTCTTACCAACAGAATATTGGAAGATAATCGTGAACTATCCAAATCGGAAATCGTGAATATGTTGCAGGATTTTACTTCCCTGCGGCCTGAAATCATTGAAAGAAGCAAGACAGATACAATTGGTCATACTGATGGGTTTATCAGTTTCCTCTCTGAAAAGCAAGTATTGCTTTCAAACTATCCCTCGTTGCCATTTTTAAAAGCTGATATTGAATTTATCTATGAGGTCAGAAAGAGGCTTGAAGACGAGAAATTCGAGGTGATAGACTTCTATGATCGGCCTATTGACGAAATAGTACCATGTGAGTGTTATCGTAATAAGAAAAAAGCATGCCTTTATTCTGCAAGAGGTAATTACATTAATTTTCTGCGGCTGAACAACACCGTTATTCTACCAGAATACAATCTGCCAACTGCCAAGGAGACAAAGTATTATAACACGCGGAATGCAGAAATATTATCCAACTTGGGATTTGAGATAAAAACGATTAATTGCGATCAGTTGGCAAAAATGGGCGGCTCATTGCATTGCCTTAGTTATACTTTTTAACTTCAATGGAGAAGATTCTAAAATTTCTGGAAGGTGAATGGACTTTGCGGCTGGCTTAGCGTGTAATCTGATAATCCTATTTATTTAATATTGGTTTTAGATCGACCTGTATGTTTTATAGTAGATTAAGGAAGCCTGTAGTTGCGTATATGCTTCCTGTGGAGGGTGGATTTGCGCAAGTTGATTTTAACGGGGTGTCGTATATTTGAGAGTTAGCAGTAACCCATCTAAACTTGAAAATTGAATTTATATTTTATAAGTGGATTAGGAGCAGATGAAAGAGTATTTCAACGCCTGGAGCTTCCTGATAGTATAAAAGTTCATCATGTCGCGTGGCCGAAAATCTTGCCTAATGAAACAATTGTTTCTTATCGAGATAAGATTATTTCAGTTATTGATACATCTCAAGAATTTGGCTTAGTAGGATTGTCATTTGGTGGTATTCTTGCGACAGAAGTAGCCAAGATCTTGGAACCCCAAATAACCATATTACTTTCAAGTATTAGCAACATCAGCGAAATTCCGTGGTATTATAAGGTTCTTGCCAAATCAAGATTTAATAGAATTGTACCGGAATTCCTTTTGAACAAGATTTATCCCTTTACAAATTGGTACTTTGGTATTTCTGAATCTTCAGACAAAAGATTGCTTAAATCAATTATTCATTCGACCTCTGCATCTTTCATTAAATGGGCTGTAAATGAAATTATTAATTGGAAAAATATAGATAGACCAGAAAGTATCTACCATATTCACGGTGATAGTGACAGATTATTTCCAATAAGTCTCGTTAACGCGGACAAGATTATAAAAAATGCCGGGCATTTAATGGTGTATACTCACGCGAAATTGGTCAGCCAGGTTATTCGAGATCGATTGGGCAACTAACACGAGCTTGCAAAAGGTGGGCTGAAAAATATGGTCAATTAGAGAATATTAATATTGTAATTTTTTATTTTATTATTTCAACCAATATCTCAACCATACCCCTAAAAACGAAAAAAGCGCCGATTTTACGGCGCTTTCGCGAAAAAAATGTAGTCCCGACAAGAATCGAACTTGTATCTAAAGTTTAGGAAACTTCTATTCTATCCATTGAACTACGGGACCAGGTTTGTTGTTAAAAGAACTTGTATCAAAGTTTAGTCCCCACAGTACTGTGGGGATATGCTATCCATTGAACTACGGAACCGGCTTATCAATTAATAATTTCGCAGTCAAAAATTGATAATCGGGTGGCAAAAATAGCGGTTAGGAAGGAGTTGAACAAGAAAAACCGGTGCGGTAAAGCCTGCTTAAATCGGTATATTCGGTGCTCAATTACCGCTATGAAACAGCTGCTGCTCCTTTTTCTCTTGTCTTTTGGCGCCAAAGCCGCCTTTTCGCAGGATAACAAAGCGCATATCAACCATGTTGCCGTATTCGTGGTGAGCCTGCAGAAATCGGTGGATTTCTATACGAATGTTATGGGACTGGATACCATTCCCGAACCCTTTCACGATAACAAACATGCCTGGTACCGCATTGGGCCGGGCGCGGCGCTGCATGTGATCGAGGGCGCTAAAGAACCCAAAGAATATTTCCTCAACAACCATATGTGTTTTTCCGTTGCGTCTGTGGACGGCTTTGTGGAGAAACTGAAAAAACACCAGATCGGCTGGGTCAACGCCAAAGGCGAAAAAATGCTGGTCACTACCAGGGTGGATGGGGTAAAACAAATCTGGATCAACGACCCCGACGGGTACTGGCTGGAGATCAATGATGCGAAGGATTAGTTTGGTTTGTGATTGACTGCCTGCTTTCAGTGGTTCCTATCAGAGGAATAACCAAACTGCAGACCACAAACCACAAACCAAATCCAACCACCCAAAACCCCTATTTTTGCAGCCGAAAATTCGCCTGCATGAAGTTTTACAACCTACTTATACGTTACCGTTTCTGGCTTAGCCTGGTGCTGATCGCCGGCGCCGTGGTATTGAACCTGACGGGTACCGGTTTCTGGCCCAGTTTCCCCCTGTATTTTGTTGGGGTGATCGGGTTGGCCAGCCATTTTTTCATCGGACCGCTGCGCCTGATCCAGGAACCGATGGAACAGGGTAATGTGGATGCGGTGGAGAAGATCCTGGATACGATCTGGTTTCCCGGCCTGCTGTTCAAACCCGTGCGCTCTACCTACTATACCATCAAAGGCAACCTGGCCATGATGAAACAGGATTTCACCACGGCAGAAAAACACCTGAAAAAAAGCACCGATCTCGGCTCCCCCATGCCCGAAGCCGAAGGCGCCAACAAACTGCAGCTGGGTATGATGGCCATGCAGCGCGGCGACCTGAAACAAGGTGAGTCCTATATCCGTGCCGCCATCCGCGCCGGTATCCCCGATAAAGAAAGCGAGGCCGTTGCCTACCTCAGCATGTGCCAGATCTTCATGAACAAACGCGAGTTCCGCGCCGCCAAGGAATTCTTCCGCAAAGCCAAAGCCTGCAAACCCAAAACCCAGCAGGTAGTCGACCAGATAAAGGAGATCGAGAAATACATTTCAAGAATGCCGGGGTAGGATGGGGAATAAGGAACAGGGAATAAGGATTAAAGAACAGAAGAGCAAGGAAGGGGAGAATGGGGGTGAACGGGGAGGAGGAATCGTAAGTTATAGATTTACAGATGGTTAGATAGATGGTGCCAACCGCTGGAAAGGCCGGAAGATGAAGAAAAGATCATCTTTCCGGCCTTTTTGGTTTTGGGGACGGCCGTGTTTTACAAACCAGTATTTTTGTGATCCAATATCCCCCGAAAGACTACAGCGCGGCACATTATTTACTACAGGATAAGAAAGGCGTTCATATACCATGCATCCTGGAGATGAAAACTGATATCCTAAAACGATCCAAATATCAACTGATATCCTTATGGGCCGTCTTTGCCGGGCAGAGATGGTTCCGCATGATTATGCTGGCAGCGCTGCTGGGTCTGGGTACACCTTCCTTATCACAGGTAACCATCAATCTTGATCTTTCCGCAAACAAGGACACGACCGTTGTTATCGATGATATAGCCCGTAATGGCAACGCCTGTTCCGGCAGTAACTGTATCGTGTTCAATATCAAATTAAACAGCGGATCCGATCGGGTTAGCCTTGACGTACTGAAACCGGCGCCGACAGGTGCATCTACTTATTACCAGGTAAACTGCGGCACAGTTACTTCACTGGCAACGCCGGTCTGTATCTCAGGATTATCAACCGTGTCGATTTCATTCTGTAAGACCGGTAATGATAAGCCCACCTACACAATCAGTGCTTCTTCACTCGTAAAAGCTTCTGACGACATCACCCTGCGCCAGGGCTGTTCGGGAACGATGAGTGTAACGGGGTTGAGTGCGGCCTCGGTTACCTGGACCTCGATTACCGGTACCCCCGGTCAATACAACAGTTACCTGAGCTGCACCAGCGGATGCACCAGCACTACGGTTACACCGCCGGTGGGTGCACCGGCCTATATCGATTACCGGGTCAGCGGTTCTACCACCGCCTGCGCCGGAGCACGGGCAGATACCGTCAGGGTGTATACCACGCCGCCACTCAGCGTGGCCATCACACCCGCCAATCCCGCCATCTGTTCGGGTGCCAGCACCACTTTAACGGCCACCGCCTCCGGCGGAAATGCACCTTATGCTTTTTCCTGGAGTTCGGGTCAGACAGCCTCTTCCATCACTACCGCTACACCGGCAACCTATACCGTTTCAGTGTCGGATAATACCACCGGTTGCGGACCCATTACACAAACAGCTACCGTAACCGCAGCGCCAACGCCCACAGCACCCACGGTAAGCGGGGTCACCATCTGCGCAGGCAGCACCGCAACGCTGTCGGCCACCGCACCGGGTGGCACCTATAGCTGGTTCGATGCGCCTTCGGGCGGCAACCTGCTGGCAACAGGCAGTTCCTTTACCACCCCCGCACTCTCGGCCAGCACCACCTATTATGTGCAGACACTGGTATCTAACTGCAGCAGCAGCCGCACAGCGGTTACCGTTACCGTTAACCCCATACCCAGTAACCCAACGGTAAACAACGCCACGATCTGCGCGGGCAGTGCCGCCTCGCTGAATGCTACAGCACCAGGCGGAACCTACCAATGGTACGATGCAGCCACCGCCGGTAACCTGGTATTCACCGGGAGCAGTTTTACCACACCCGCATTAAATGCCAGCACGAATTATTATGTTTCCAGCACCCTGTCGGGCTGTACCAGCGGCAGGTCAACCGCAGCGGTAACCGTCAACGCCATACCGGCAGCGCCCACGGCTTCTTCGGCCACCATCTGCACCAATACCAGCGCTTCGTTGCAGGCCACGGCTCCGGGCGGTGTCTACGAATGGTATAACCAGGCTTCGGCAGGTACATTGCTGGCTACCGGGACGGGATATACCACACCCGCGCTTACCAGCAATACCACCTATTATGTACAGTCCACAATATCCGGCTGTACCGGACCCAGGGCGGCTGTTTCGGTCACCATCACCAATAGTCCCGCCCCTCCCACCGCGGCAGGAGCAGCCATCTGTGTTGGCAACAGCACAACACTTACCGCCACCGCTCCCGGCGGACCTTACGAATGGTATGGCGTGTCCAGCGGCGGTACAGCCCTCTATACCGGTGCTTCCTATGCCACACCCGTGCTGACTGCCGATGCCACCTATTATGTTCAGGCCGGTGTGGCCGGTTGCATGAGCAGCCGCACAACGGTTAGGGTTACCGTCAGTTCAATACCCTCGGCACCCGTGGCAAACAATGCCAGCATATGCGCGGGCAGCACCGTTACACTTACCGCCACCGGCGCGGGCACCAATCAATGGTATGATGCCGCTTCGGGTGGTAACCTGCTTACATCAGGTAACAGCTATCTTACGGCCGCCCTGAACAGCAGCGCGGATTATTATGTTCAGACAGTGGTAAACGGATGTGCGGGTCCGAGGAAAACAGTATCCGTAACGGTCAATGCCATTCCCTCCGCACCGGTGGCCGCTGCAGTAACCATCTGTACCGGCACAAAAGCAAACCTGCAGGCAACTTCTCCCGGCGGTTCGTATGGATGGTACGGATCCCCATCGGGCGGAACACAGCTGGCAACAACGGCCAGTTACCAGACGCCGGCGCTGACAGCCTCCGCCAGTTATTATGTACAAACCTCCATTAATGGTTGCACCAGCGACAGGACCGCGGTGCCGGTAACGGTATCTGCCTTACCATCCGCACCCACCGCGTTGCCGATGACGATCTGCGCAGGCAATACCTCCACCTTAACGGCCAGTGCACCAGGTGGTAGCTATGAATGGTACGATGCTTCTTCGGGCGGTAACCTGTTATCGGTTGGCGTTTCATACACCACCGCCACGCTAACCGCCGGCAAAACCGTGTATGTGCAGACAACCGTGGGAGGCTGCACCGGCCCGCGGGCGGCTGTGAGCACAACGGTGATCGCCCTGCCTGCCGCGCCTTCGGTTACGCCGGGCGCTGTCTGCGGGGGTAATACGGTAACGCTTACCGCCACAGCGCCCGGCGGCACTTATCAATGGTATGATGCGCCTTCGGGCGGAACATTACTGGGCGGCGGTACCAGTTATACCTCGGGTGTGCTTGCCGGTAATTCCATGTTCTATGTAAGTGCAACCATTTCGGGATGTACGGGCAGCAGAACAGCCGTTCCGGTTACCGTTACGCCTATCCCGGCGGCACCGGTTGTTTCGGGTACCACCATCTGCGCGGGCAATACAACAGATCTTTCAGCGGCTTCATCGGGCAGCAGTGTTGAATGGTACGATGCCGCTGCCGCAGGTAATCTTCTGTTTACCGGCAATACCTTCCGTACCGCCACGCTCAGCGCCAACGCTTTTTATTATGCGCAGGCCGTCGTATCCGGCTGCACCAGTGCAAGAACCGGTGTGGCGGTAACAGTAACACCATTACCCGCTGCGCCCACGGTGGCGGATAAGACCGTTTGCCAGGGTAATGCAGCATTGTTTTCAGCCACCGCGCCGGGCGGTGTATACCATTGGTATTCACTGGCAGGCGGCGGCACCCCGCTGTTCACCGGCGCCAATTATGCAACGGGCGTATTATCGGCCACAACACGGTATTATGTAAGCGCTTTTGTTTCGGGTTGTGAAGGACCCATGGCCATGGTAACGGCAAATGTGATTGCCACACCCGCCGCACCCAACGCCGCCGGAACCGCTATTTGCCAGGGCACGGGTACCACCGTTACCGCCACCGCGCCGGGCGGTGTATACGAGTGGTACGATATGTCTGCTTCCGGGGTATTGTTATCAACCGGTGCCGCTTTTAACACACCGGTTCTCAATGCAAACACCACTTATTACGTACAATCCGTAAGCGCCGGTTGCATTGGTCCCAGAACAGCCGTAACCGTTACGGTAATACCCAAACTCAGCCCCTCTTTTCAATACGCTTCGGGAACTTTCTGCCTGTCGGGCACCAACCCCCTGCCAACGATCGCCGGCGGGTTATCGGGTCTGTTCAGTGTGGCGCCGGCAGGACTGGTATTCAGCAATACTGCCACCGGCGAGATCAACCTGGCGGCCAGTACGCCCGGCAGTTATGTACTGAGTTTTGTAACCAGCGGCGCCTGCGTGTACAGCAGCTCGTCCAGGATCATGATAACCAATACGCCCAATGCCGCGTTCTCCTATGCGGGTCCTGTTTGCCAGCAGCAGCAGTCCATCCAACCGGTTTTTGCCAGCGGCGCCAGCGCCGGGGTATTCTCGGCAAATGCTGCAGGTCTTGTGTTTGCCGATGCAAGCACGGGTGAGATAGACCTGTCGCGGTCTGCCGCGGGTACCTATACCATTACCAATGGCATTGCTGCTGCCGGAGGGTGTGCGGCTACATCGGCATCGAATACGCTTACCGTTAATCCCGCCGCCACCGCCCGTGCCGGTGTTTCGCAAACGATCTGCGCGGGCAACCCGGTGCAGCTTAACGGATCGATGGGCGGATCGGCAACCGGCATCACCTGGTCGGGAGGGAAGGGTGTGTTCTCCAATGCCAGCCAGCTCAGCACCGGCTATACCCCCGCGCCGAACGAAACGATTGCCAAACTGTTTCTTATCACCGATGACCCGGCCGGTCCCTGTGCCGCTGCGGTCGACAGCCTGCTTGTTTTCATCACACCCAAACCGGCAAACCCTGTGGTATCGGGCGCAGAAGCCTGTACCGGCGCCAGCGCCACCATTATTGCCACTTCACCCGGCGGTGTGTACGAATGGTACGATGCCGCTTCGGGAGGAACCCTGCTGGCATCGGCCGCATCTTATACCACGCCTGTTTTAACGGCCAATACCACCTACTATGTACGGTCCGTTATCAGCAATTGCGCCGGTGATCGCGCACCGGTGACCGTAAAAGTTGCGCCTCCGCCCAGGATCAACAGTCCCGGCGCCGCTATGGTCTGTACCGGTTACCCCATGCTGTACGAGATCAGCAGCGACCAGGCGGGGGTGTCGTACCGGTGGTCGAGAAATACGATCGCGGGCATCAGCAATGCAGCCGCATCCGGTTTTACCAGTACCTCTATCAGCGAGGTGCTGAACAATACCGGCAGCACGCCGGTTGCCGTTACGTATTCCATCGTTCCGGATAACGGCAGTTGCACGGGCGTGCCATTTTCTCTGGTATTAACGGTAAACCCCACGCCGGCGGCGCCCGGTGTTACGGCAAGCTCTCCTGTTTGCGTGGGCAGTACCCTGTCTTTATCAACCGCTTCTGTTACCGGCGCCAGCTATGCCTGGACAGGGCCCGATAATTTCAGTTCTTCGCAGCGCAACCCCGTGCTGCCGAATGTTACGCTTAAGTCGGCCGGCGTATATGCCGTAACGCTTACCGTGAACGGTTGTACCAGCCAGGCGGGCAGTATCAATGTTTTTCCGGTGATTGCGGCACCCACCGCCACCAATAACGGCCCTGTATGCGAAGGCAGCAGCATACAGCTGACGGCCGGTACGCTTGCCAATGCCACCTACCGGTGGACGGGCCCTTACGGGTTCAGCTCGGCGCTGCGAACGCCGGTGATACCCTCCGGCACCAAACTGCATGCAGGCATGTACTACCTGGCCGCATCCATCGCCGGTTGCCCGGGACTGACGGATTCAACAAGGGTAACGGTGAACCTGCCTCCGACAAAACCACAGGTCCGCAGCAATGCGCCCATCTGCTCCAGCGACTCACTGGTATTTGCGGTTGACAATATCCAGGATGCATCATATAAATGGACCGGTCCGAATGGGTTTTCAACAACAACACAAAACCCGGTGATACGCAATACCACCGCTCAATACAGCGGAACGTATACTGTAGTGGCAAACACACCGGGCTGTGCCATCACTTCCAATGCATCCGTTCCTGTTACAGTAAAACCTACACCCGGTGTACCTACGCCCGCCAGTAACAGTCCTGTATGTGCGGGCGGCACACTGTTTTTGTTTGCCACATCGGCCAGCGGCGCCAATTTCCAGTGGCTGGGAAAATCGGGATTCAGCACCACCCAGCAAAATCCTTCGTTAACGAATATCAGCCTGGCGGATTCCGGCACTTACCGCGTGGTGGCTTCCCTCAGCGGTTGTTATAGCGATACGGCGCTGACCAAAGTGGCGGTGGTGGCACCTGCACAGGCCATGGCAGGCAGCGACCAGTCCGTGTGCGCCAACAATGCCGTGGTTCAGTTGCAGGGTGTTATACAGGGCGATGATACCCGTACAGGAATATGGGCCAGCTCGGGATCGGGTGTGTTTCTTCCGTCGACCACCAGTCTTTTGGCTAGGTATATTCCCAGCAGCGGCGATACGGCAGCCGGCAGCGTAAAGCTGACACTTGTCACTACCAATAACAAGGTCTGTCCCGTTTCCGGCATGTCGGTCAACATCCTTATTACAGATGCGCCCGTTGCTGATGCCGGCGCCGATGTGGCGATCTGCTCCAACGATTCGCTGATCAGCCTGAAAGGAAAGGTCATCAATGCCGGCGGTGCACAATGGTATTCGCAGGGAACCGGTTATTTCAACAGATCGGGCAACGGCGATCTGCAGCCGGTATACGTGCCGTCTGCACGCGATATCAGAACCGGCAAAGTAAATTTCTACCTTGTTACAACCGGTAACGGAAGCTGCCTGGCTGCTGCCGATACATTAAGCGCCGTTATCAACGCTGCGCCGAAAGTGAACGCGGGTGCCGACAGGATGATCTTTCTCGATGATAAAGTGGTATTGAGCCCTTCCATAACCGGCAACGTGGTTCGCTATGAATGGTCGCCCAACAGCAACCTCAGCAGTAACCAGGTGCCGAATGCGGTGCTTACCGGCAAGGAGAGCACCACCTATACGCTGCGGGTTACGGACGACAAATCCTGCACAGCTTCCGATGATGTATTTATCAAGGTGCTGAAGCCGATAGCCATACCCAATGTGTTTTCACCCAACGGTGATGGCATTCATGATACCTGGGAAATACCCGAACTCAACAATTACCCCGGCGCCACCGTTGAAATATTCGGCAGGAGCGGGATGCGGCTTTACTATTCCGTGGGCTACAGCAAACCCTGGAACGGAACCTACGAGGGCAAGCCCGTTCCGGTTGCCACTTACTACTACATCATCCACACCAATTTCAACAACAAAATGTTTGCAGGATCGGTAACGGTTCTCCGGTAAAAAAATAACAGGGCCGGTGCCGGTATGCTGTTATTTTTCCAATGCCTGGTATACCGCCACTTTGAATTTTTCTGCGATATCGCCATGGCTCATGGGGTACTGCTGTAAAACGAATTGCGCAACGATCTTATTCCTGGGGTCGATCCAGTAAGATGAAGCAAACATGCCTCCCCAGCTAAACGTTCCCAGCGGTGAATTGCTGCGGGCCTCGTCGGCTTCCGTCACCACCTGGAAGCCCAGGCCGAACTTGGCCGCCCTGCCCATATTGATATCGCCGATCTGGTTAATCGTCATCAGGTGCAGGGTGTTGGGGCTTAACAGTCGCTTTCCGTTGTAATCGCCGCCATTCAGCAGCATTTGCATGAATACCGCGTAATCATAGGCGGTGGATACCAGTCCGCCGCCACCGGAATAAAAACTTCCGTCTGCAAGCGCAGGATAATCACGGATGAACACGCCGTTCAGGTACATTTTTTCAGGTGCGTTGATCACTTTTTTATTTGCGTCTTCGCTGTGCAGCATGGCAAGACGGGCTTGCTTGTCTTTGGGCAGATAGAAATAGGTGTCTTTCATGCCCAGCGGCTCAAATATTTTTTTGCGGAAGTAATCATCAAGGCTCATACCGCTGATCACTTCGATTACGTAACCCAGTACATCGGTATTGAGACCGTAGGTATATTTTTCGCCGGGCTGGTGAACAAGCGGCAGCGATGCCAGTCTGTTGATATTGTCGGCGAGCCTGCTTCCGCCCATAAGACCGATACCGCCCACAACGCCGTGTTTGTAGTAGATGGCATTCATCTGCTGGCTTCCGATCTGTGCATAACCGATGCCCGATGTATGGGTGAGCAGGTCCCGGATAGTGATCTCTCTTTTGGCCGGAACGGTGGTGTAGCTGGTATCCGCGGCATTGAATTTATCGAGCACCTGCGGTTTGCGGAACCCGGAAATGTATTTTGAAACGGGTTCGTCGAGCAGTAAGCGGCCGTCTTCGTAGAGCATCATAATGCCCACGCTGGTGATGGCTTTTGTCTGGGATGCAATGCGGAAGATGGCATCTTTCTGCAGCGTGTTGTTTTTTACCGCGTCGTCGATGCCGATGCCCTTGTGGTAAACGATATTGCCATCTCTCGCAACAATGGCTATGGCACCTGAAATCCAGTTACTGTCTATATAGGACTTCACCAGCCTGTCGATCCGCTGCAGGCGCTCCGCAGAAAATCCTGCTTTAGCCGGTGCTGCCGGAACCAGTGTTCGCGACTGCGCAATAATAACCGATGCAAATAACAGCGTAAACGCCGTACCGATAATTCTTCTCATGGCAAATCAATTTGCCTCAAATTAATCAATCAGAACGAGAGATATTCCCTCAGTCTCCCCAAACCTTTGGGTGCTCGGCAAAATAGGGGATGGCGAATGCGCCCATCAGGCCGGTGATGAGTTCCACGCCGAGGGTAAGACCGCGCGCGCTTTCGGGCATCGGCTCGCCGGTGGGGAGCATGTAGGGGCCGAGGGGGATAAACGCCACCACAGCCGTCAGCACCAGGCATAGGCCGATGTAAACGACCAGTCCGGGTTTGATGAACTGCAGGATCAGCGAGTACACAATACCGCCCAGCACCAGCGTTGGAATGGTGAAGAAAATAATGGTGTTGATGTTGATGAATTCGGCGAATTCATACCCGGTGATCTTCCGGTACACAAAGTCGAAGATCAGGTTGATAACGGTTGCACCAATACCAACGAACAATCCGCCCAGTATACCCCGGGCAGAAATATTGTAGTGGTAGGCACTTGAAGATTCGGTCAGCATACAGTAGCGTTTTCGTGTAACAAATAAGGTTTACCAAAAAACAGTCAGTTGCGTATGTCCGAGGCTATGGGTAAGAGCTGGTATAAAGTTCCGAAGAATTTGGGATTTCAGGAGGAAAATTTGCGGGACTGAAAAGCGGAATGGTCAAAAGGTTGGATGGCTACATTGTTTTATTGTTGCCAATAGCCATTCAACAATGTAGCCATCCAACCTTTTAACTATATAACCACCACCGCCACCTGGTAATAATTATTCACCGCGCCCACCAGCTCCGTTTGTACATAGAAGGCTTCGGTGAAGATCCGGAGGGCCTGGAACTCGTGGTTGGGTACGTTGAATTCGTCGAAGAAAAGAATATCTCCTTTTTTCAGGTATGGGTACAGCGTGGATAAGGCAAACAGGGTGGAAGAAAACAGGTCTGCATCGAGGTGAATGATTTTCCTGCGGTTATTGTGCATCGGGTGCTCCTGTAAAAAAGGCACCAGCGTATCCTGGAAAAGTCCTTTTACAAATTTGGCGCGGTGATCGGAGAGACTGGGCACATCGGCATACATATCGCCCTTGCCAAAGAATACGCCCCATTTTTCGGGCAGGCCTTCAAAAGTGTCGAACCCGTAAAAACGGGAATCGCTGTTGGTATTGGCTTTCACCCACCATTCGAACGATCTGCCGCCGAATACGCCGAACTCCAGGTAATCTGCCGGTATATCGAGCAGGGAATACTGGCCGGCAACATACCGGTACAGATCGTATCGTTTATTGTAGTTGCGTTTCAGAACGGGGAAATCGTTGAACTCCGTTTTTGGCTGCCTGGCTATCCAGCGCGATAAGGCCAGCGTATTGGAAAAGAACAGCAGCGGGTTGCGCAGAAATCCCAGCCAGGCATGCGGGCGCAGCAGCAGGATCAGGTGTTTACAAAAAGCATTCAGGGCGATCAGTGTTCTTTTCATAGGTTCAGGCGAAAATAAAGCTGTAACCCGCCGGCAGTTACTGCTGCGGTCTCTGTAAAATAAGTTTTTCGATAACGATCGGAAAATGCAGGTGTTCCAGGGCGTGGATCTTCTGCGCCAGCAACTCGGGTGTGTCTGCCTCCGCTATGGCACAGCTGGCCTGGAAAATAGCTTCGCCCTCGTCAAAATGTTCGTTCACATAATGAATGGTGATCCCGCTTTCTTTCTCTTTGGCTGCTATCACGGCTTCGTGTACGTTCATGCCGTACATTCCCTTGCCGCCGTATTTGGGTAACAGTGCGGGGTGTAGGTTGATGATCTTACGCGGGTAAGCCGCGATCAGCGAACCCGGTATTTTCCAGAGAAAACCGGCCAGCACAACAAAGCCGATACCCCTTGCTGTCAGCTCCGGCACATAGGCATCGCCCCTGAAAAAACGTTCTTTCTCGATCAGCAGGGTCTCGATCCCATGGTCTGCGGCGATCTGCAATACCCCCGCTCCCGGTTTGTTGCAAACGATCAGTCCAACCCGGATCGAATCCTTTCCCGCGAAATGCGCAATGATCCTTTCCGCATTCGACCCGGCCCCCGATGCAAAAATGGCGATATGAATCCCGGATGACGGATGGGTTTCTCCTTCCGCCGTTTTACTTTCTTCCGCAGGCCTCGGGGTTGAGGTTGCAGACTTATTCACCGCCTCATGAATAAACAGTTTCGCCTCCTTTCTCTTTTTGTGTCTTCCCGGTATCCCCAGCTTCTCCAGCAGCTTCCGCTCGTATTTCCAGAAAAAAGCCCATTGTCCGAGTAACGCTCCGTAAAACAATAAGAGTAGCTGGTAGCCTACCAGCAGCATCGCCAGCCGGAGCAGCAGTTTCCAGGCCCAGTGCGTATATGCATCAAACCCGAGCCAGCCGGTGATATAGCGGGTAAGGATAGCAGCGGTGGTGCCGGTAAGACCGAAGGCAATAAAGATGATCCAGAACTGGCGGGTGCTTACCCCCCATTTCTGCTGCAGTCGTTTGAACATGGGGGCAAAAATAGTTGATAGGTTGATAGGTTGAAGAGAGAAGCCCGGTTGGGAACGGTTATATTGTTTAATTGTTTAATAGCTGCGTTGCTGCCGGCATACCACCAGCGGGAATCTGCCATTTAATTTACCATTCATCAATAAAGCCATACAGCCATTCAGCAATTAAACCATGCAGCGGCTCAACTATTCTTCCGCTCCATTCCATGACAATTTGCACATCTTTCCCTCGGTAATCCGCTGAAATGCAGGCTGGATAAGGGTAAAAAAATTTTAAGGAGGTTTGGTTTTTGTCAGCTTCCTGTCATATTTTTGCCCCCGTTCACGGATATTTTTCCACACCAAGAATCACCCGTTTGTGAATATGATATCTTTTAGACGTTTAGCCAAGACAACGATAACCGGAACAATCCTCTTATTCGGCACTTTATCAGTAAATGCACAAGACGGTAAGACATTATTTCAGACAAATTGCGCCTCCTGTCACGCGGTTCACAAAAAACTGACGGGTCCGGCGCTGGCTGGCGTGGAAGACCGTTGGCCCGATAAAACCAAGCTGCATGCCTGGGTGCATAACCCCGCGGGTTTTGCCAAAACCGATGCCTATGCAGCCGGTCTGATCAAAGAATATGCGCCTACGCTGATGACTGGCTTTCCCCAGCTGAGCGAGAAAGATATCGACGCGATCGTTGACTATATTAAAACTGTTCCCGATCCTTCCAAAGCGGGTCCTGCTGCCGGCCCTGTTGCGGAAAAAGGCGAGGAAAGCGATAACAGCCTGTTATTCGGTATCCTTACCCTGATCCTGGCAGTGGTTGCGCTTACTTTATTACAGGTAAATGCCAACCTGAAAAAACTGGCCGACGAAAAAGAAGGTCATGGCGGTGTTGAACCCGTGCCTTTCTGGAGAAACAAGAGCTATATCGCCATGATCACGATCGTACTGTTCGTTATCGGCGGATACCTTACGGCCAAGGGCGCCATGGCGCTGGGCCGCTCAAAAGACTACGAGCCCACGCAACCCATTTTCTACTCTCATAAAGTGCATGCCGGCATCAACCAGATCAATTGCCAGTACTGCCATATTGGTGTATACCAGGGCAAACAGGCCACCATTCCTTCGGTGAATATCTGTATGAACTGCCATGCCGCCATTACGGAATACAACGGCGAAAAACTGTACAATGCAGAAGGCGAAGAGGTGAATGGTACCGCGGAGATCCAGAAACTGCACAAATACGCCGGTTTTGAAACCAGTAAAACCTGGGCCAACTGGGATCCGTCCAACGCAAAACCGGTTGAATGGGTTCGCATCCATAACCTGCCCGACCATGTTTACTTCAACCACTCACAGCACGTAAAAGCCGGCCAGGTGGCCTGCCAGACCTGCCATGGTGAGATCCAGAAAATGGACGAAGTAAAACAGTTTGCAGACCTGAGCATGGGCTGGTGTATCAACTGTCACCGCGAAACAAAAGTTCAGTTTAAAGACAACGGATTTTACAGCATTTACGAGAAATACCACGAAGACCTGAAAAACGGAAAGATCGACAGTGCCAAAGGCATTACGGTTGAAAAGATCGGTGGTACGGAATGCCAGAAATGTCACTATTAAGCAATTTGACAATTTAAAGATTTGAAAATTGTCGGTTTTGGATTGCCTGATTTCAATGCGAAGTACAACAGAAATTTAGAATAAAGAAAGCGGGAATTGAAAATATGCTTCAATGCATGTTCAAATTTTCAAATTCTCAAACCCGCCTGCCGGGTGGCAGGTTTTCAAAATAATACGATGGAAAAAAAGCACTGGCAAAGTTTTGGAGAGCTGAATCAGTCTGATGCATATCAGAAAGATACCAGGGACGAATTCAGGGACGAGCTTCCTTTTGTGGGCGATGAGAGCAAAAGCTTCCTGGCCGCCAAAGCGCCGCGCAGGGATTTCCTGAAATACCTTGGCTTCAGCACTGCCGCTGCAGCCGTTGCCGCAAGCTGTGAGATGCCCGTAAAAAAGGCGATCCCCTTTGCCAACAAACCCGAAGACATCGTTCCCGGCGTTGCCAAGTATTACGCCACCACCTATGTGCAGGATGGCGATGTGCTGAGCATTCTTGCCAAAGTGCGCGATGGCCGCCCGATCAAAATAGAAGGTAATGAACTGGATCCGTTCAACGGCGGTGGCACCTCCGCCCGTGTTCAGGCTTCCGTTCTTGACCTGTACGATACCGCCCGTCTCCGTTTTCCTACGATTGACGGCAAGGAAGTGACTTTTGAAGCGATCGACAAATCCATCGCCGGCGCTATGGCAGGTCCGGTGGTGATCCTCACAAGCTCTGTCACTTCTCCCACAACCAAAGCGATCATTGCCGAATTCATTGCCAAATACCCCGGAAGCCGCCATGTAACTTACGATGCGGTTTCTTACAGCGGTATGCTGCTGGCCAATGAAGCCACCTACGGTAAAAAAGCCATTCCTTCCTATCATTTCGAAACTGCCAAAGCCATTGTGAGCATCGGCGCCGATTTTCTCGGTACCTGGCTCAGCCCGGTGGAGTTTGGCAAACAATACGCCACCGGCAAGAAGCTGAACGAGAAAGCGCCCGAGATGAGCAGGCATATCCATTTCGAAGCAGTGGCCAGCCTCACCGGCGCCAATGCGGATGAAAAATTCCTGCACCGTCCTTCCGAAACAGGCGCCATACTGACCGCGCTGTTATCGGCCGTGAACGGACAGGGCGTAACCGGCATCAGCGATGCCAAACTGAAAGCGGGCATCGAAAAAGCCGCCAAAGCGCTTACCGAAAACAAAGGCGCCGCCCTTGTGGTTTGCGGAAGCAACGATGTGAATGCGCAGATCGTCACCAATGCCATCAACGAAGCCGTTGACGCCAATGGTAAAACGATCGACTGGACCGCAACCGTGAATAGCCGCCAGGGTGTGGATGCTGATTTTGTGAAACTGGTGGAAGACATGAATGCCGGAACCGTGGGAACCATCCTTGTCCACGGCGCCAATCCTGCCTATACCTGGTACGATGCGGAGAAATTCAAAGCCGGACTGAAGAAAGTAAGAACAACGATTTCATTTGGTGCAAAAGCGGACGAGACAACAGAGCTCTGCCGTTATGTACTGCCCGATAGCCATTTCCTGGAGAGCTGGGGTGATGCCGAGCCAAAAGCCGGTCATTATTCCTTTATGCAGCCGACCATCTTCCCGCTGTTCAAAACACGCCAGTGGCAGGACAGCCTGCTGAAATGGTCAGGAAATACAAACGATTACCTCGCCTACCTCAAGAATTACTGGGGAACACAGGCTGGTGGTGAAGCAGGCTGGGATAAAGCATTGCGCGATGGCGTGATCAATCCTGCCACACCGGTTGCCGTTTCGGCCGCTGCATTCAACGGCGCTTCGGTTGCCACTGCGCTGACGGCCCTGGCTTCGGGTAAGAAAGGCGGTAAGACCGAACTGGTGATATACGAGAAAGTGGCCATCGGTGCCACCGGCGCTGCCAACCCATGGCTGCAGGAAATGCCCGATCCGGTTACCCGTGCCACATGGGATAACTACGTGATCGTTTCTCCTGCGCTGGCCCGCACACTGCTCAGCATTGATCTGAACCATAACGGCCAGGCCGATGACTACGAGGTAAACCCTCCGAAACCCGTTGTTAAAGTAACCGTAGGCGGCAAGACCATCGAACTGCCGGCACTGATCATACCAGGCACACATCCCGATACCATCGGTATTGCATTGGGATACGGCCGCAGCGAAAAAATGGGTAAATCAGTGGTTGGGTCAGGTAAGAGTGCCTTCCCGCTGCTGAGTTTTAACGGCACCACCGTGAGCAACACCAATGTGGATGTTACCATCACGGCCACGGGCGAAAAATACCCGGTGGCCCTTGTTCAGACACATAACCGTTACGACACCACACAGGGTGAGCGTACCGAAGTGGTGAAAGAACTCACGCTGGCAGAATACAAAGAACATCCCACCGAAATACTCGAAGAACGTGAAGAAGAACTGAAACCATGGGGTGGTCTTGAAAAATTTGAAGGCAAAGGAACCTTATATCCTGTATACGACAGACCCGGTATCAAATGGGGTATGAGCATAGACCTCAACAGCTGTAACGGTTGCGGTGCCTGCGTGGTGGCCTGTAACGTGGAGAACAATATTGCTGTTGTGGGTAAACCCGAAGTGCTCCGCGGCCACGAAATGCACTGGCTCCGTATCGACCGCTACTACAGCGGTGATATGGACAACCCGAACACCGTATTCCAGCCGATGCTTTGCCAGCACTGCGATAACGCTCCCTGTGAGAACGTTTGTCCGGTGGCGGCAACCAACCACAGCAGCGAAGGCCTGAACCAGATGGCCTATAACCGCTGTATCGGTACCCGTTACTGCTCAAACAACTGTCCGTTTAAAGTGCGCCGCTTCAACTGGGCCGATTATATGGGTGCCGACAGCTTCCCGCATAACCAGGATATACTGAGCGATGTGGTGCTGAACATGAACGACGATCTTACCCGTATGGTGCTGAACCCGGATGTAACCGTACGTTCACGTGGTGTGATCGAAAAATGTTCATTCTGTGTACAGCGTCTGCAGGAAGGTAAACTGGAAGCAAAACGGAACAGCCGTCCGCTCGAAGATAAAGATGTGAAGACAGCCTGTCAGCAGGCCTGCGCCAGCGGTTGTATCACTTTCGGTAACCTGAACAACCCCAACAGCGAGGTGTCCAAACTGAGAAAAGACAACCCGAACCGTTCCTTCCATGTGCTGGAGCAGCTGCATGTACTGCCAAGTATTTCTTACCTGGCAAAAGTGAGGAACTCGGAAGAAGCGCATGGTAAAGCGGAAGAGAAGAAAGAAGCGCATTCATAGTCAAACGTGAAAGACAAATCCCCTTTCACCTTTGACAAAAAGAAGTTGATTCAATAAAAATAGCTATAGCCTATTAACTATGGCTTAAGTAAGTAAACAGTAATGCTACACAAGTTGCATATGAACACAATAATCAAAGCGGTGAAAATGCTACTGGGTTTTTTAGTAGTGGCATGCTGCATGTTGTTCTCATGTAACAAAAGTGTTGTAGGGGTTTCTTCTATAGAAAAAACCGAGTTACAAACTTGGCTAAGAGAAAATGGGTTGAATTTTTCCTCAGGAACTCTTTATGTAAAAAACAATTCCGGTGGTCAGGACGAAAAAAAAATAGACTGGGATAGAATAAGCAGTTTCAAATCAGGAGCATTTCACTTTTTTGATGTTCCATATAGCTCTTCCCAAGAAAGTAGCGCAGATTTTTTTTTAGTTTTTCAAAAAAATGAATATGGCCAAATTGAAGCACGAATAAAAATTGTTTTTAAAAGAGATCCCTCAGTGCCGATTTCTAAGGGGGACACATATTATGCAGCTTCATTTTTTGATAGATTAGATGGCAGTCGGGAAGCGAATTTTATTTGGAAAGACGTTAGTGCTAAAATGCCAATTAGAGTTTATCGCAAGCCTCAGACCGCTTATTCCGTTCTTTCGCAAAATTCAAGAAAACAATTTTATGTCCCCGACGATTGTGCCAGTTATTTGATTCCAAATCGAGAATATATTTGTCGATTTGTAGGCATTTCAGAATCGCAGTCTTATAATATGGAGTGCGGTTATGAAACCATCGGTTATACCACGTTTACAGTTTGTTTGCCACAATCAGGAGGAGGAGGAGGGGTTTCGTCGGAGACTTTTTATTATCCAGGGTATTATCATTCAGGAACCAACGGACTGACAAATTTACCTAACAAAAGGATAATAGACTCCTTGGACGGATACCCCTGTGCCCAAAATGCGATGGCGAATTCTATTTTTAATTATAATGGAATTTGCGACGAAATATATTCGTTACTAATGGGAACCTTTAATGTATCGAGTTCAGTCGACCTCATTTACAAGGTGGACAATAGTTTAACAATGAGCGACCTGCTGAACGGTTATGCAGACTCTATACATTTTCTTAACGATCCATTTACTTATAGCGAAAGAGTTTATTTGAATCCATGGGTGTTAAAGAATTCGAGTCAGGAATTTACGGTGTCTGTATTAATACACGAAGGGATGCACGCAGTTATTGATTATTGGCGAAAGCAACAAAGGTATGGATACATTGATTCGGTTCAATTTAAAAATATGTTTCCTATTTTCTGGGACTATAACAGAGTAAGAACGGGCACAGAGTTGTCTCAGCATAGTCAAATGGCAGAAGGGTATATTGGCCAATTCAAGCATTTTTTGAGTGGGTTTAATAGTAACATTAGTGATAGCATGGCGACAGCTTTAGCTTGGATGGGATTACAAGAAACTACAGCGTGGAAAGCGAGATCGGATACTAATGAATTGAAAATATTACAGCATATAGCTCGAAGGGATAATAGCGATTCTACGAGATATTCAACTTATTTATTAAAGAAATGCCCATAAAAATTAAAACGATATTGTTTTTATGTAGCATTTTTGCTTTTCAATTTTCGAAAGCACAAAATTCTTTTGCAGAAAGTCTTCGCAGGCTAATTGGCAGAAGCATGGTTGAAAAAAGGAATGTCTATAATGAGTTTAGCGAGATTGTTTTTATTGAGTATAAGCTGAAGGGCAGAAAAATTGAAGTTAGAAAGTCTGGAAATAGTATATATGTAAAAGCAATAGAAGAAATAATAAGCAACAAACGTATTTCGCAATTTATAAAAGATTCGGCCAAAGTGAATTTCTTGTTGCCAGTTTATTTTTCGGTTGACCATGATGAGAAAGATTGGAAGTGGGGAGATGATGCTTTGTTATTTTCGCGGAGTGGGGTAAAAGGGATATTTGCTCTGTTATCGGAAGCAAATAAGGGGATTAAAGAGATTTTTGAGCCGCTTATCGTAGCACCTACTTTCAATGGAAGAAAGACGCAGATCGAAGCGGACAATGAATGAGAGTAGAAGGACAAGGAAAAGTGAAGGGGCATTTTCTTTAATATCTAACTTTTGACAAAAAGGAAGTTGATTCAATAAAAATAACTATCTCCACAGCACTGCGGGGATGAACTAAACAAGACCAGATGCATTTAAAGTACGAATCACAGCTGAGGGAACCGCTGGTGTATGGCGACAAAACCTATCACCAGGTAACGGAAGATATCGTTAGACCCATTGAGGCGAAACCATCCAGGCTTTGGTATATCGGTTTCTTTACGGCCGTTGCCCTGCTGATGTTTGGTGTGTACAGTGTGTACAGGGAGGTTACCTACGGTATCGGTCAGTGGAACCTGAACAAGACCGTAGGATGGGGTTGGGATATCACCAACTTCGTATGGTGGGTGGGTATCGGTCACGCGGGTACGCTGATCTCTGCGATCCTGCTGCTGTTCCGCCAGGGATGGAGAACCGGTGTGAACCGTGCGGCGGAAGCCATGACCATCTTTGCGGTAATGTGCGCCGGTCAGTTCCCTATCTTCCACATGGGTCGTGTTTGGATGGCCTTCTTCGTACTGCCTTATCCCAACACACGCGGTCCGCTCTGGGTGAACTTTAACTCACCGCTGTTATGGGATGTGTTCGCGATCTCCACCTATTTTACCGTATCACTTTTATTCTGGTATTCAGGTCTGATCCCCGATTTTGCCACCGTACGCGACCGCGCTTTCACCAAACTGCGTAAGCGTTTGTATGGTATTGCATCATTCGGCTGGACAGGCTCCACCAAACACTGGCAGCGTCATGAAAGTCTTTCGCTGGTACTCGCCGGTCTGAGTACGCCGCTGGTACTGTCGGTACACACAATCGTATCCTTTGACTTCGCCACTTCGGTGATTCCCGGATGGCATACCACCATCTTTCCACCGTACTTCGTTGCCGGTGCCATCTTCTCGGGGTTTGCGATGACGCAGACACTGCTGCTGGTGGTACGTAAGGTATTCGGTCTGCAGGATTACATCACCATGGGTCACGTGGAAGCGATGAACAAGGTGATCGTACTTACAGGTTCCATCGTAGGTATTGCCTATCTGACCGAACTGTTCATGGGCTGGTACAGCCAGAACAAATACGAAGGATACACTTTCTGGTACAGCCGTGCCTACCTGTTCAGTCCCTATGGCTGGAGCTACTGGGGCATGATGGCATGTAACGTGCTGAGCCCGCAGATATTCTGGTTCCGGAAAATGAGAAGGAACCTGTTCGTAACCTTCTTTATGAGCATCATCGTGAACACGGGTATGTGGTTCGAGCGTTTTGTGATCATCGTTACCTCGCTGTACCGCGATTATCTTCCGTCAAGCTGGTCTGTGTACTATCATCCGACCATCTGGGAGATCGGTTTTTACATGGGAACATTCGGCCTGTTCTTTACCTGCTTCTTCCTGTTCGCGAAGTATTTCCCGACGATCGCGATCGCAGAGATCAAGTATGTACTGAAAACAACAGGTGAATCCTATAAAGACAAAATGGGCGTTTACGAAGCACAGCCGCTTGAGCAGTTTGCGCATGACCAGACGCACCATTGATAATTTGAGAATGAGATAGTTTGAAAATTTGAAAATGCTGATTTGTTTGATCTGAAAATTCGCAATGAATATAAAACCTGTTCATTGTCAAATTTTCAAACCTGCCTGCCGGCAGGCAGGTCGCCGAATCTTCAAATTGAACCAATATGGCTAAAAAGAAATTCGTAGTAGGCTGTTTCGATGATGAAGCGGTGCTGTTTCCGGCGGTGAAGAAAGTACGTACCGCGGGTTACAAGATCCACGATGTGTACACACCTTTTGCCGTGCACGGTCTTGACCATGCGATAGGCGAGCGGGAAACCAGTCTGCATACTGCCGGTTTTATCTACGGCATCACCGGCACCGCCACCGCATTGAGCGGCATAGGCTGGATCTTTACGCGCGACTGGCCGCTGAACATCGGCGGTAAACCGCATTTTGCGCTGCCGGCGTGGATACCGATCATGTTCGAGCTGACCGTATTGTTCTCGGCTGTGGGAATGGTACTCACTTTCTGCTATCTCTGCCAGCTGGCACCTTTTGTTAAGAAACATCATTTCCATCCCCGCGCAACAGACGATCTGTTTGTGATGGTGATCGAATGCACCGATAAGACCAATGTAGACGACCTGAAAGGATTTTTGTCGAGCAACGGCGCAAAAGAGATCGATGTACAGGTGGCTGAGACAGGCTGGTGGCTGGGTAGCTACGACAAGAACGAAGTATTATTTGAGAACAGAACCGTTGCCGCATAATCAAGAACAGAAAGCAAATGAAAAAATCATCGATCATAACCGTTTTAGCTGCCGCAGTAGTGATTGTTAGCTGCGGTGGTAAGAATAGTCCCGGGGTAGCCTATATGCCGGATATGATGAACAGCCGCGCCTACGAAACCTATGCGGACCACAGCAACCTGGCTGAGAAGAATATCAACTATACCAGTGTGCCTGTTCCCGGAACCATCTCGCGCGAGGAGGAAATGCCTTTCCATATCGCCAAAGACCAGGGCACGGATTCATCACATTATGTGGCATCCAGGGCCGTTCCCAATCCCATCGATTCACTGAGTGAAACCGATACAAAAGAGGCGGAGCGCCTGTATATGATCAACTGCGGTATCTGTCATGGTGCCAAAATGGACGGTAACGGTCCTTTGTACAACGGCGGCTCGGGTCCTTACCCCGCTGCGCCAAAGAACCTGATCGGCGATGCCACGGTATCTGCCATGCCCGACGGACAGATGTTCTATTCGGTGACCTATGGCAAGAACCTGATGGGCTCTTACGCGTCGCAGATGAGCCGTAAGCAGCGCTGGATGGTGATTAAATACATCAAGACAAAACAGGCGGAAGCCAAAGCGAAAACGGCACCGGCAGCAACAGTCGCTGCACCCGCTGCCGCAACAGCAAAATAGAAAGAACTAATTATAAAGTGCGGACACAGAGCTCGCAGCTAACTAAACTTGAATACGATGGCATCTTTCAGAGAGCAATTTGAGATCCCCGGGAAAATGAAGACCTGGTCATGGGCCCTGATCGGTATCGGCGCGGTGGCGCTGATAGTGGGGCTGGTGACAAAAGGCATGAGTTCCGATGAACATGAGCAGGCCGTTTTTATCGGCACGCTGATGTACAATACGATCTTCTGGACCCTGGTATGTAATGCTGCTATGTTCTTTATCTGCGCCACCACACTGGCAATGGGCGGATGGCAGCTGTCTTTCCGCCGCGTAAGCGAAGCCATCTCCGCCATGGTGCCGATTTTCGGCGGCATCACCATGGTTATCCTGTTCTATGTGATCTTCTCACATAACCACCATATTTACCACTGGCTGGATAAGGATGCTGTTGAGAACGACCCGCTGCTGAAAGGCAAGGCAGGCTTCCTGAACCCGGCTTTCTTCCTGATCTGGACAACGCTCACCATCGGTCTGTGGAGCATTCTGGGCTGGAGGATCCGCCAGCTCAGCCGCGAGTCTGACGAGAGCCCGATGGACAACCAGACCGGCACCAGCTTTATTTTCCGTAACACGGTTCGCGCGGCCCTGTTCATCGTATGGTTTGCGCTGACAGTGGGCTCTACCGTGCCCTGGCTGTGGATGATGAGCATCGATGCACACTGGTATTCTACCATGTACAGCTGGTATACATTTGCCAGCACATTTGTATCGGGTATGTCCCTGATAGCGCTTTGGGTGATCTACCTGAAAAACAAAGGCTACCTGGAACTGACCAACCAGGAGCACCTGCACGACCTGGGTAAATTCATGTTCGCCTTCTCGATCTTCTGGACCTATCTCTGGTTCTCACAGTTTATGCTGATCTGGTACGCCAATATTCCTGAAGAAACCGTTTATTTCAAGCATAGGGTGCAGGGACCTTACAAAGGCCTGTTTTACCTGAACCTGATCATCAATTTCGTTTGCCCGATCCTGATCCTGATGAAACGTTCGGCCAAACGTAACTATACGCTGATGACGTTTATGTCGGTGCTGATCCTTTTCGGCCACTGGATCGATTTCTACCAGATGGTGATAGGCAGCCTGTCGAAAGAACATGTAACGCTGGGCTGGCTCGATTTCGGTATACTCAGCCTGTTCGTGGGTATCATGATCCTGGGTGTGGCAAAATCACTGGCAAGCAGACCGCTGATCGCAAAGTATCATCCGTTCCTGAAAGAAAGCGTGATACACCAGGTGTAGTAATTGGAAAATGGGGCAACCTGCCTGCCGGCAGGTTTGAAAATTTGAACATGGATAATCAATGTTTCAAATGCCTAAAAGATATAAGCAGGTATAATAGTTAGAAAATGAAAAAATTCGGAGAATCAGCAATTTGAATGAGGAACGGCGAAGCGCGGCTCATTTTCAAATTCTCAAGTCTTCAGATTTTCAAATCAAAGTAGTATGACAATGTTTTTAACCATAGCTGTGATTGTGCTGATCTTTGTTGTGATCTTCCAGATCGCCAAAGCCAGTGAATACGTATCAGTGCTGAAGGGAGAGGAAATTGCCCGCAAGCAGAACAACAAGATCAATGCATTCCTGATGGTTGCATTTCTGGTGCTTGGTATGATCGGCGTATGGTACTGCAATAAGGTATTGTATCATAAGACCCTGCTCCCGCACGGCTCGGCAAGTGTTGAGGGCGAAAGGGTGGATTCCATGTTATGGGTTACGCTGGCGGTAACCGGAATCGTGTTTATACTGACACAGGCGGTCCTTTTCTGGTTTTCGTACAAATACCAGGAGAGCGACAAGCGCAAAGTGTATTTCTTCCCGCACAACAACAAACTGGAAATTATCTGGACCGTTATTCCCGCCATCGTTCTGACGGTGCTGGTGATCATCGGTCTGCGTAACTGGTTCCTGTTCACCGGCGAGCCACCAGCCAATTCGATGGTGGTGGAAGTGACCGGCAAACAGTTCAACTGGATTTTCCGCTATCCCGGAAAAGACGGGGTGCTGGGTAAGAAATATTACAAAAATATCGATGATGCCAACAACAATGCCCTTGGCCAGTTGTGGGACGACAAACTCGGTCACGATGACGTGGTAAGCCAGGGTACCGTGTACCTGGTAAAAGGCAAACCGGTAAAACTGATCATCGGCTCCAGGGATGTGATCCATGATGTGGGTCTGCCCCATTTCCGTATGAAGATGGATGCGGTTCCGGGAATACCCACCACCCTGTGGTTTACCCCGAAATATACCACCAAGGAAATGAAGGAAATCACCGGAAACCCGAACTTTGTATATGAATTGAGCTGCGACCAGATGTGCGGAAACAGCCACTATTCGATGAGAGCGGTGATAGAGGTGGTAGACCAGGAAGAATTCGATGTATGGATGGTTAAACAGAAGCCCCAGTACCTGGTGGCAAATCCCGACAAAGATCCGGCCAACGCAACACCGGCAACACCTGCGGATTCCACTAAAACGGCTGCAAAGATGGCCGCGGCAGAAACAAAGCCGGTAGCAAAATTGTAAACAATGATTCCCGCTTCGGCGGGATGACGCATAGAACTTAATTAAAGGAGACAAAGAGTATGAGCAACGAAGCTGTATTGCATACACACCACGACACAGCGCATGGCGTGCATGACGATCATCATGAGCATCATCATCATGAGACGTTCATTTCGAAGTACGTTTTCAGCATGGACCACAAAATGATCGCGAAGCAGTTCCTGATCACAGGTATGGTATGGGCGGTACTCGGTGGTTTGATGAGCGTACTGTTCCGTCTGGAACTGGGTTATCCCGAGTCTAATTTTCCCTGGCTGAACACCCTGCTGGGTAAATGGGCCGAGAATGGCCATATCAAACCGGAGGCATATTATGCACTGGTAACCACACACGGTACCGTGCTCGTGTTTTTTGTACTGACAGCCGGTCTTAGCGGTACGTTCGCCAACTTCCTGATCCCGCTGCAGGTGGGCGCCAGGGATATGGCTTCTCCTTTCATGAACATGCTCAGCTACTGGTTCTTCTTTGCTGCCAGCGTGATTATGTTATCTTCCCTGTTTGTAAGCACCGGGCCTTTCAGCGGTGGCTGGACGGCGTATCCGCCGCTAAGTGCACTTGCCGCGGCTTCGCCGGGTTCGGGTACGGGTATGGATCTCTGGCTGATATCGATGGCATTGTTCGTGGTATCCTCCCTGCTGGGCGGTCTGAACTATATCGCAACGATCCTGAACATGCGTACCAAAGGCATGAGCATGACGCGTATGCCGCTCACCATCTGGGCGCTGTTCTTTACCGCCGTGCTTGGTGTACTTTCTTTCCCTGTATTGTTCTCAGGATTTATCCTGCTGATATTCGACAGGAATTTCGGAACGAGTTTTTACCTGTCAGATATCTTTATCGCAGGCGTTGGCGCATTGCCGAACGAAGGTGGCAGCGCCATCCTTTACCAGCACCTGTTCTGGTTCCTGGGTCACCCCGAAGTATACATTATCCTGCTGCCTGCCATGGGTATGGTATCCGAGATATTGGCCGTTAACTCGCGTAAACCGATATTCGGCTACCTCGCAATGGTGGGTTCGCTGTTCGCAATCACCGTGCTGGCCTTCCTGGTATGGGCGCACCATATGTTTGTAACAGGTCTGAATCCGTTCCTTGGATCGATATTCGTATTGCTGACGCTGCTGATCGCGGTGCCATCCGCCATCAAAGTGTTTAACTGGCTTACCACGCTGTGGCGCGGTAATATCCGCTTTACCCCGGGTATGCTGTTTGCGATCGGTTTTGTGAGCCTGTTCATCTCCGGTGGTCTTACCGGTATCTGGCTGGGTAACTCGGCGCTGGATATTCACCTGCACGATACCTATTTCGTGATCGCTCACTTCCATATCGTAATGGGTGTGGCTTCCATGTTCGGTATGTTTGCCGGTATCTACCACTGGTTCCCGAAAATGTATGGCCGGTACCTGAACAATACATTGGGTTATATCCATTTCTGGGTAACCATCGTAGGCGCTTACCTGATCTTCTGGCCCATGCACTACGAAGGCCTGGCCGGTATGCCGCGTCGTTACTACGATTACGGAACCTGGGAGAGCTTTAAACAGTTCCTCGAACTGAACCGCTTTATCAGCACCGTGGCCATGATCGTATTTGCCACACAGATACTGTTCCTGTTCAATTTCTTCTATTCCATATTCAAAGGCAGGAAAGTGACATCGTTGAATCCGTATGGTTCAAATACACTGGAGTGGACAACGCCATTGCGTCCCGGTCACGGCAACTGGCCCGGTGAAATACCCGAGGTACACCGTTGGGCATACGATTATGGTAAGGACGGAAAAGAATTCATTCCGCAGACCACACCGGTGGGCGCAGATGAAAGTCATCATTAGGAGGATTTTGGAATTTTGAACCTGCCTGCCGGCAGGCAAGATTGGGAAATTTTGGAATTGAAAAACAGATCAAATCGATTTCAAAATTTCCCAGTTCCCAATTTCAAAATGATAACTGACTTAATGCTCCTGGTCCCGGATCGGGAGCATTGTTTTTAAAATACACTCTGCGGCTGAACAGCAGGGTTTGCAGAGCGGGAGAAGCATGGTAAACACAGCAGAGACATCCACATCGTTTTCGATAGCTTCTAAAGTGAAGGATTATTTTCAACTGATCAAATTCACTTTAAGCTTCACCGTGGTGTTTTCCTGTGTGGTGTGCTACCTGTTGGCGCCGAATGTGATCGGCTTCGACTGGTGGATGATAACAGTTCTTTTTATTGCGGGTATGCTGGTAACAGGCAGCGCCAATGCCATTAACCAGGCGGTGGAAAAAGACACCGATGCCATGATGAAGCGCACGGCCAAGCGGCCCGTTGCCAGCGGCAGAATGAGTCAGGCAGAAGCCTATGCATTCGCAGCCATAGCCGGTACCGTGGGTGTGCTGATGATGGGTTGGTTTTTCCGTTCCTCGGAAAACGGGTTCAACTGGAACGCGGCATTGCTGTCTGCCTTCAGCCTGTTCCTGTATGCGTTCATCTACACGCCGCTGAAGAAGATCAATTCGATAGCGGTGCTGATCGGTGCATTTCCCGGCGCGTTGCCCTGCCTGATAGGCTGGGTGGCCGCCACCAATATGATCGATCCTTTCGGTACATTATTGGTGAACGGGAGAGAATACCTGAACGTGGGCGGCTGGGTGTTATTCGCCATACAGTTTCTCTGGCAGTTCCCCCATTTCTGGGCAATTGCCTGGGTGGCGCATGGCGATTACAGCAGGGCGGGTTTCAAATTGCTGCCGGCCGACAAAGGACCCACGCGGTTTACGGCCATTCAGGCGGTAATGTATTCGGTGCTGATGATACCGGTGGGAATACTGCCCTATTATTTTGGAATGAGCGGACAGGTAAGCATGTTTATCGTACTGGCGGCAAACCTGTTCATGGTAGTGCAAAGTTTACGCCTGTACCGATCGATGGATGTGAAAGCGGCCAGAAGGGTTATGTTCAGCAGCTATATCTACCTGCCGATCGTATTGCTGGCATTGCTGGCGGATAAAGCATGAGTTGATATGCGTTTTGCGGAACATGGAAGGATACATATCAAATCTGAAAGGTAAAAGAGGTTGACGCTATGGAGATTCAAGTTCTGATTTCTTAATTACTAATTAAACAAAAATGATCGCTGTGCAAACGGAGAGAAACAGGATCCACCCGCACAAGTTCACTTTGTGGGTGGCGATGGGAAGCATCATTATGATGTTTGCAGGGCTTACCAGTGCCTATATCGTAAAGAAGAACCAGGCCAACTGGCTGGAGTTCAGTCTGCCCGGTATTTTCTGGTATTCAACGCTGGTGATACTGCTGAGCAGCGTTACCATGCATCTTTCGGTAAAATCGTTCAAAGCCCGCGAACTGGGCCGGTATAAGGCGCTGATTACGCTTACGGCCCTGCTTGGCCTGGTGTTTATCATCATGCAGTACCTGGGCTTTACAGAACTTGAATCACGCAATATTGCATTAACGGGTGCCAGGAGCAATTCATCCGCTTCTTTCCTGTTTGTGATAACCGGTCTGCATATGCTGCATGTGCTGGGTGGCGTGATCGCATTGCTGGTGGTGTTCACCAGGGCATTTGCTGCCAAACAAAGACATTACAGCGCCGTTCCGGTTGAAATAACGGCCACTTACTGGCATTTTGTAGACGTACTCTGGATATACCTTTTTGTATTTTATAACTGGATCAGCTAACCAAGAAAAAGTTGCCCGGCGGGCAGCTTTTTTGGACGGCAGCCAATATTTTTGTAACGAAATTTTAGAACTGAATCATGTCAAGTACAACAGTTACACCAACCAAATTGTGGAGCGGCGGAAAAAGCCCTTTCAATGTTGAATATGGTAAATTGATGATGTGGTACTTTTTGATGAGTGATGCCTTTACTTTCGGCGCATTCCTGATCTCTTATGGTACCATCCGTTTCTCTACCAATGGCTGGCCCGACCCCAACGCCGTATTCCGTAGTTTCCCCTTTGCACCCGAAGGCGTACACGCGCCCCTGGTGTTTGTGAGTGTGATGACGTTTATCCTGATCATCAGTTCCGTTACCATGGTATTGGCGGTGCATGCCGGTCATAACATGGATAAGAAAGGAGTGGTAAAGAACCTGATCTGGACCATCATCGGCGGTATTGCGTTTTTGAGCTGCCAGGCATGGGAGTGGACACACCTGTACCACGAAGGCGCCTGGTGGGGTCACAATCCTTTCCTTAACCATGACGGAACGGCATCTTCCACCAATTTCACCAACTACTTCTTTACCATTACAGGATTCCACGGATTCCACGTATTCTCGGGCGTGATCATCAACATTGTGATGCTGATCATGACACTGACCGATAAATTCGAGAAAAGAGGACACTACCTGATGATCGAGAAAGCCGGTCTGTACTGGCACTTTGTAGACCTGGTATGGGTATTCGTATTCACCTGTTTCTATCTTATCTAACCATTACTAAACGCATCAAGCAAATTATATGGAACACACTACAGCACACGAAGAGCACGGACACGGTGGCGGAGGTACCAAAGAGATCGTTCGTGTAACGATCATCCTTTCGGTACTTACGGTTATTGAACTGGCACTGGGTTTCTGGATGATCAGTATGCCGCTCGAAAGCAGTCTTCGCCTCGCGGTGAAGGGCGCGATCATCATACTGATGCTGGCCAAAGCATTCTATATCGTTGGTTATTTCATGCACCTGAAACACGAAGTCAAGAACCTGATCATGACCATCGTAGTGCCACTGGCATTGTTTATCTGGTTCATTATCGCCTTTTTGAGCGATGGTAACTCTTTCCGTAACCTGCGTAATACCTATGATCCTTATTTCAAGGAGAAAAGCACGATCAAGGTAGCGCCGGCCGAAGAACATGGCGGCGCACACGGCGAGGCGAAACACGAAGAAAAAAAGGCTGAGGAAAAACACGAAGAAGCCAAACCCGAACAGAAGGAAGCGGCACATCACTAGTACAGGCCTTAACCGGAATACATCATATGAAAACCATCGCCTGTATGCCGATGGTTTTTTTATACCAAATAGTATGAACAAAAAAGCATTGTTGGGATTGGCTATTGCGTTGCTCCTGCCCGTTGTCTGCTATGTGATACTGAAATATGCCAGCGATGATGCGGTTGATATTCCCCGGCATTATTTCTATGATACGGTAACAACGCGAACGGTAAACGGCCGCCTGGAGGAAGACACCGCCTGGCATGTAACCAGGAATATCCGCCTCGTAAACCAGCTTGGCGATACGGTGAGCCTGTATGATAAACCCGGCAAAATCATTGTTGCGGATTTTTTCTTTACCCATTGCGGAGGCATCTGCCCGCAGCTCACGCATAATATGTCGCGGCTGCAGCAATCGTTCAAACGCGGCGGAAATCCAAGACAGAAGCTCGATACATCCGTTGTGCAGTTCCTGTCTTTCTCGATAGACCCCGAACACGACAGTGTGCACGTGCTTAAAGACTATGCAGACAAATTCGGCGTGCTGCACGATAACTGGTGGCTGCTGACCGGTAACAGGGATTCGATATACCGGTTCGTATTCGAGGAAATGAAAGTGGACAAGTACAGCGAAGCGCCCATCAGCCCGGATTTTATTCATACCAACCGTTTTGTGTTGCTCGACAGGGAATACCGGGTACGCGGTTACTATAACGGGCTTGATACCGTATCGCTTGGCAAACTGGCCCGCGATATCGGCGTGCTGATGCTGGAAAAAGACGATCGGAAAAAAAGCACCGTATTTCAGCAGATCGTAGACCTGAGCTGGCTGTGGCTGGTGGTTGTTTGTCTTGTGATATTCTTTCTTTTGTACCTGCGCAGCCGGAGAAAGGAGTAATGGTTTGATACGCCGAAATGCCCTCAACTGTTAAACTATTCAACAACCAACAATTAACCATTGCCATGCTTCCTCCTACCATTGATAAGAACGATAAACAGGCCTTCTGGCTGATCGGTGTATTTTCCATCATTGTTTTTGGGGTTATCGTACTGCTGGGTCGTTATAAGCTCGAGGTAGACCTGAGCTTTGACGTGCATATTTTCGCACTTGTCAACGCCATCCTGAATTCGGTTACCGCACTGTTGCTGGCAGCGGCTTTATGGGCGGTGAAATCGGGGAAATATATACTGCATAAACAGTTAATGATGACAGCGCTCTTACTGTCGGTATTCTTTCTGCTGTCCTATATCACACACCACCTGCTGGCGGGAGATGCAAGATTCGGCGATGCCAATCACGACGGCAATGTATCACCCGAAGAGCTGGCCGTGGTTGGAAGGATGCGCACCGTTTATTTTTTCATTCTTGGAACGCATATCGTGCTGGCGGCGCTGATCCTGCCTTTTATCCTTTATACAGCCTACCGCGCGCTTACGGCGGAATTCGATAAACACAAAAAGCTGGCAAGAATCACCTGGCCCCTGTGGTTTTATGTGGCCGTCACCGGGCCGGTTGTTTATCTGATGATCAGTCCTTATTACAGGTGATATCCGGCAATTCCTCCGCAACCCTCCGTGTATTCTAAGTTCTTTATTTAACCAAATATCTTTTACTAAGGTGCCATTGGATTGGTTGGTGTTTATGCAGGCCATCGGGGGTCTTGGCTTCAGCGATGCGCGGTGATAGCAAAGCTTGCGTTTCGTATCGCCCCGTGTTCCTCCGTGCCCCTGTGGCTCTGTGTTGAAACTGTGTTTCGGCTACCTCCCGGTTCAATAACCTGATGGTCAGGATTTTTTTCAACACAGAGCCACGGAGTTGCACAGAGATTTTTATCCGTGTTCCTCTGCATCTTTGTGTATAGTAATCGCCAATACGCCATTTCACCAACCCCCCAACTCAACAGCCGGATCCCAGAATTTTTTTTCGAAGTCAACGATCGTATCGTCTTTTACTTTGATCTTTTCTTTCGCCAGCAATTCTTCCATCTGCGTGGGTGTGGCAAAATGCGCTTTGCCGCTGAGCATGCCGTTCCGGTTTACCACACGGTGTGCAGGTACCTTTGGTTTTGCGTGGAAGGAACCGTTCATCGCCCAGCCCACCATCCTAGCGCTGAGTTTGGCGCCCAGATAAGCGGCTATGGCGCCGTAGGAAGTAACGCGGCCACGGGGTATCTGTCTCGCCACATCGTATACCTGTTCAAAAAACGAACTGTCTTTTTTCCCGCTCGGCAGAACGGTCTTCAGTTTTCCGGTGGTTTTTTTGGAGGCGGACATGGCGGAGATTGTAAGGCAATTTACACATGGCGGGGCGTAAATAAAAATAGCCAGACCCGCCTGCATAAGCCCGACTGATCACCGCAGAAAGACTGCTACGAACCGGTATGCCGTATGCGTTGCTGACGAAAGCGGTTAACCGGGTTTACCACGTAACGGTTAATCAACGCCGATAACAACAAAGTGATCCCGATGGTAAGCATAGTCACAGGCAGGGATCTCAGCGTGGCGGTTTGACTGTTGGTCATGCTGACCGTTTGCAACACCAGCATATGCGACAGGTATACGGGATAGGATAGCTCACCGAGATAGTTATCAAAAGGAATCTGTTTGGCCAGGTTGATCAGGAAGGGAATGGCGAGAAAGACAAGCGAAAGATAGCCGGTTTTTTTACCCGCCAGCTCGGGAATGGTGCTGTAGAGAACGGTGACACCGGTCAGCAATACAAATATTGCCAGGCTGAGCGGATACGAAGGCGGTTTTGCTTTCAAAAACCGGTAGAACCTGTAGGCAATATTGCCTGCGAGGAAAAGCAGCAGCTGCGAAGGGAGGAACCGGAATACCCAGGGATCGTAGCTCAGGTGCAGCGAATGGACCAGATATCGTCTTAGGAGATAGCTTGCCAGCATACACAACGCAATCACATACCATTTACGTTTTAGCAGCAAAGGAGCAAGCAGATAAAATACCAGTTCTATACCCAGCGACCAGCCCTGCGGTATCACCAGGAAATTGAACAGGAAAGGATAGGTCTTCATAAAATCTGCGGTAAAGAACAGATCACCCGTTGCTTTGTTCAGCCCGAAAAAAGAAACGATATCCTGTCCGAGTATGGCCAGGTTGCTGAAACCCAGGAACGCGATCCCCGGCCAGTTCATATTGAAATGAACAATATGGTAAAACACCAGGATCGGGGAACCGGTAACAAACCAGAAAAACAACTGCATCAGCACCGCAAGCAATAGCACCGTCCAGTAGGCAGGGTATAGTTTCAATAAACGGTTGCTGATAAATAATGCATACCCTCCGTTGACACCGGTATATTTTGTGTCGAGGATCAGCGACATATAAAAACCGGAGATGATAAAAAACGCTTCCACGGCCACACCGCCGCCCACGAACTGGTACCCTTCGGGGTTGGCATGAAACAGAACAACAGAAATGGCTAACAGCAACCGGAGTAATCCCATTGTTGGTTATGGATTAGTGGATTATGGATTAGCGCATTTGCGGATTAGTGGATTTTCGTTGGTTCTTTAATCCGCCAATCCACTAATCCGCTAATCCGGAATATTGTTCTTGGCAGCCAGCAACTCGCTTCTCCTCGGCTCCGGCACGGCCTCATAGTCATAAGGACAATGTTTGCATCCGTTGCCGCAGCAAAACCCTTTTTCGAGATGGAACTTTTCTGTCAGCACCATAAAGCCCTGCTCGTTATAGTAAAAATCGATTCCCTCAATCAGCTTGCTCACGGAACATTTGTTTTAACACCTCGTCTTTTTCAACAGGAAGATCCCTGTTGATCCGGAACCGGAGGTAGTGGATGCGGTTGCTCTGCGCAATATCAAGACCTTCGTAATGCGTTTTGATGGACAGTTCCTGGCTGATATCGTCCTGTGCATATACATTGTATGACTGTATAACGATCTCCAGGTTGAACAGATCAATCACGGCCAGGGTAAAATGGTACAGATCAGGACTGTCTGTTTTCAGGTGCACCAGGCCGTCTTTTGCCAGCACTTTTTGGTACAGACGCAGGAAACGCGGATGGGTAAGCCGTTTCTTTGCTCGGGAGCCGCGCAATTGCGGGTCGGGAAAAGTGATCCATATTTCGGATACCTCCGCCGGTTCAAAATAATCGGTGAGTTTATCGATATGCGACCGGATAAAAGCCACATTGCGCAAATCTTCCTCAAGCGCTGTTTTGGCGCCGCGCCAGATACGGTTGCCTTTGATATCGATGCCGATAAAATTCCGCTGCGGGTATAATCTGCCCAACCCAACCGCATATTCCCCTTTGCCGCAGGCCAGTTCCAGTGTAAGGGGAAAGTTGTTTTGAAAGAAAGCCTGCCATTTTCCTTTCATGTTCTGCGGGTATTCCAGCACATTCGCAAAATGCCTGATGGCTTCAAACCGGATCAGTTTTTTTTGTCCCATCCTGCAAAAATAAAGTTTCGCAACCAAGCAAACGTTGCGATCCGCGGCAGGCAGCCGATAAGATGCGTTTAGTATGCCGAAGGGGTTATTCAGCTGCCTTTTCCCGCCAGCGCTTTCAGCACGATCTGCTTGGGAGGCAGGGAAAGCAGGGTGGCGGCTTCAGTAACCAGTTCCTTGCAGCCGTCCATCGTAAGCGATATGGCATGCGATTCCTCCGAATCCCATAGCTCGGTCACCCAGATACAGTCCTCATCCGTTGCATGAACGTTAATGATATACAGCTTGCAGCCCGATGCGGTGGAAACGATATCGTTCGCTTTTTTCAACAGCGTTACCAGGTCTGTCCCTTTACCCGGATGTGTAATAAACTGGGTGTACAATGCATGATGTGCCATAAAAACCGGTTGTTTCTCAGAGCAGCAAATAATGTGCCCGCAGCCTGCCGATCCGCCTGGCGGTGCGGGCATGGGAATTGTTTGTTCATTCAAAAAACGGATGAAAAAAAAGGTATCACTGGTGGTTGTTTTTTTGTGCTGGTGTGGCGCTGCGCTGCCGGCGCAGAAGAACAAAACCGCCTATAACGAACACAAAGAACATATCCGGAACGAATACCGGCAGCAGATGCTGTCGATCGCAAAGAATAAAAAGCTTACAAACGAGGAAAGAAAATACCGGCGCGATGCGGCCATCGATCAATACCTTACCGATAAAAAAGCAAATCGTATTGCCCATCGCCGAAAGATCAGCCATGCGGAAAACCCGCTGCTGAACCGCAAGAGACCTAGAGAATAAACGACTGCGCACCGGTGAAAAACAAAGCCACGCGTAAGGCGTGGCTTGCTGCTGCCGGGGGGAGCAGCTTTATATGCTCATGTGTCAAAATCGGTATTGTCGAAACCGGTACGCAAAATAACCCCTGCCCGGTGAGGATGTCCCTAATCATTTACGGGATGCTGTTGTACCCGGTTGGTTGCAGGCTGTAGTCTGCCGACTACATCAGATGCTCTGGAACAGGTTGTGCTCGATGGCATACCGCACCAGGTCTGCGTTGTTCTGCAGGGCGAGTTTTTGCAGCAGCCGCGTACGGTACGTGCTGATGGTGTGTACGCTCAGCGAAAGTGTTTCGGCGATCTCTGAAACACTGCTGCCATGCGACAGGTATTTGAACACTTCGTATTCTCTTTCCGAGAGCTGTTCGTGCAGGGGCCGGTCATCGTGAACCGACAGGGAGCTGGCCAGTATATCCGCCACTTCGGGGGTGATGTATTTTTTGCCGCTTAGCAGGCTCTCAACCGCCTTGATCAGTTCTTCGGTGGATGCCTGTTTGGTGAGGTAACCGGATGCGCCCATCTTGAGCGTGCGCAGCGCATATTGTTCGGCAGGATAGGAGCTTAACATAAGGATGGGTACGCCGGGCACCAGTTGGTATAGTTCCTTTACCAGTTCGGCGCCGGTTCGTCCGGGCATCGAAATATCAGAAATGATCAGGTCCCAGGTGCCGCGCACCGCTTCGCGCAGCAGTTCGGCGCCGTCCGACACCTCGGTGACAGTTGCATGCGGATAGTGGTTTTTCAGCAACAGGGCAATGCCGCTTCTCATTACCTGGTGGTCATCAGCTAATAAAAACTTCACTTTCGTATCGTTTTTGAAAAGTTATGCCATTGGATTATCTCCACCGGGGGAATTGGATACCTGCAATGTACAAAATAAGGTCTTCGAAAAAAGGCAGCCGGGCTGGCAATTCCGCTGCTTCTTTGCGCCTTTCTGCACCCGCGTTCCGCACCCGGTTCCTCTTTTTGCGGACCCCGGAACAAACCTGCCGGTATAACCATCGTTATTTCTTTTATATGTTTTCTGATGATAACTCATTGATAATAAGCAACATTTCGATTTTGTCGGATGTATCTAAAAACAATTCTGCGGCAGATGTTGGGTAGTCGTATTGCTGTATTTGCAAAAGTTGCCTGTCAACCTCTTTGTATTCAGTAGATGATTGAAACGATCAGCCTGCTCTACCCATGGCCATAAGCCTGCTTCTGGCTATTTCATCGCTGCGGGGTATATGCGCAGGTATACCTGGCCGGCCATGGGCGCGCTGCCATACAGTGGCGCCAGCCTGTTGTCGGGAAAATAGACACTCAGTTGCCCGCCCAGGGCAAATTTTGTCTTGCCATGCTGGAATATATCGTAAGCCGCGCCTGCCGTTACAGCATGAATGGGGTACAATACATTTTCACCAAAACGCGCAGGACTCAGGTTTAGCTCTTCCGTGGATTTTTGTACCCACTCATAACGTGCGTACAGATTTGTTTTGTCTACGGTATGCGTGCCTTCCATCAGTATGGCGTTCTCTTCCCTGTGACCAACCGGTTTGTTCATACCCCATAAAGCGGTGATATTCGTCATTGAATTACGGTTGCCTTTTGCACTGAAACTGGCAGAAGCTGTTGTACGGTTGATGTCTTCCTCCGGATGCAGCGCTTCGGGCGACCTGATAAAACCATGCGACACCTGTAGTGCCCATTTGGCATTGGGGTTGTACGACACACGCCCGCTCCAGCTGTCTAAACGCGGCCGGTCAAAACCCCAGCGGTGTTCATCGGGCTCCCTGCCGGTAAAAGAAGAACCTTCTATTTTCCAGTTTTGATAGCGGAACCCAAGCGTTGCCACGCCAAACGTAATATGCGTGGCATCCACCCAGTGATGGGTAAGCGGCGCGTCGGGATTAAAGAACCCCGATGGTCTGTGCACATAGGCGGAGGGCCCCATCGCCGGCTCGCCGGGATAACCTGCATACACGAACAGATCTGACCGGGGCGAAAGCGCATATGCATAGCTGACCGACAACTCCGAAAACAGGTCGTGCGGATGCTGCCGGTCTACCAATGGCTGCCCGCGATAGGTTTCACCCGTCTGGAATAACAGCGGATAACCGCTGGCGCCAACCGTCAGCGGGTCCAGCGAGAACATAGTACTGAAATGAAACAGGCCCCTGCTGCCCACATTTCTTTGTCCCATCAGCATTGCCATATTGGGTGCATCGAACTGGTTGCCGCCGCGGGAACTGGTTTTGCCGAACAGATCCTGCTTATTGTAGCGGAGATAGGCTTCGCCATGCAGCATATACATCCATTCGCCGGAATGGAACATATAGGCATACACCGGCGAATTATCGGGCAGCCAGGAAGTGCCGGAGCCGTTTCTTGTCATGGGCAGGTTGCGGGAAAACGCATGAGACATGCCCATACCCCTATGCCCTTCCATCGGCATGTTCCTGTGCTGCATTTGGGTGTGCTGTTCGTGTTGCATCGCATTCTTCCCGGGAGCCGCCGCAGGTTTATCCATGGTTCTGTGCCGCGGCATTTTTGCCGGCGCGTGTTGCACGGAATCCTTCTTCGGCGTGGCCGCAGGCTTGGCCGGCGTATGATGCATATGCTGCGAAAGGGCGGGTAAGGCAAAAGCCGGCAGCAGTAAAACAAACAGGAAACGTAGCATGGCGGTTGGTTGATGGATAATAAATCGGGGCATTGACAACCACCACGCGCCCGGTATTTTACCGGTCAGGCTTTGTTTGGGAGCGATAAAAGCATCCCGCAATACCCTGGTATGGCGTATTTGTCAAGCAGGTAAGGCGCAGATGGTACCGCTAACCGGACACCAAAACTATGCCAGCCGGCAGGCAGTTATTGTTCCTTCTCCTCCGGAGGCGGGATGAATTTTGAAAAGAACCCCTGCTGCGGTATACCTGGTTTTTACAGCCACCCCGGCCCGGGGCATGACAGGACAGGATAGTGCGGCTGTACGAATTTTTAAATTGTTGTGCAATAGATTGCTTGACCATAATCTGAATGCCCCCGCCCCCGCACTCCCGGCGGCGCCATGCGTTGAAATTACCGTCAAACAATCTTCCTGTTATTCTTAGAGCTTGTTTAGAAATGTTCCGGGCTACAAAGCCTGCGCTGGCAGCACAGCGTCATCCTTTTAAACAGTCCTTGGTGAATTTTTCAGGTGTGTTGCCTGAAATCCGTCCTGTTAAAAAAAGGGCCGACCGCAGACATGAATTGCGTTTCTGGCTGGCCCGGTAAAAAATCTTCAATTTCAAAACCAACTGCCGTATGAAAAAAAGGTGTCCATTGCCTCAGCGTATGTTCTTCGCATGCGTTTTCCTCCTGACCATTTCCCAACTGAGCCTTTACGCACAGAAACCCGCATCCCGTATTGTTGACGGTGTGGTTTCGAACGAAAAAGGCGAAGCATTGCAGGGAGTGGTGGTAGAAGTTAAAAATTCAAACACAAGAACGCTTACCGACCGCGCGGGAAAATTCAGTATCGCCGTTGCAGGCGGAAAAAATGCAGAGCTGGTGTTAACCTACACAGGCTATGCAGACAAAGAAGTAAAACTTACCGAGTCTTCCAGTAACCTCAACCTGGTGTTATCGCCGGATACCAAGGCGCTTGATGATATCGTGGTGGTGGGTTATGCCGCCGTTAAAAAAAAGGATGTTACGGGTTCTGTTGCCGGTATCAGCCAGACCGATATCAGGTCGCGTCCTGTTGCCAATGCCCTGCAGGCCATGCAGGGTAAGGTGGCCGGGGTGGATATTACCTCTAACGAACGTCCCGGACAGGTGGGCAGCATCACCATCCGCGGTGTGCGCTCGTTAACGGCTTCCAATTCGCCGCTGTTTGTGGTGGACGGTATTCCGCTGATGACGGGTGGCATCGACAATATCAACCCCAACGATATCGAATCGATCGATATATTGAAAGACGCGTCAGCCACTGCCATCTATGGCTCCAGGGGCGCAAACGGCGTGGTCATCGTGTCAACAAAACAGGGAAAAGCAGGCAAAGCGGTGCTGAGCCTGAACAGTTCGGTTACCATGGAGAACCTGCGGGATAAAGCGCCGATCATGAATGCCTCGGACTATATCACTTTCCGTCGCTGGGCGTATTATTACTCCAACCCGGCATTGTACCCGAGAGGAGATCAGCCCAATATCACCAACGACCAGAAAATATTTCTGGCCACCAGCGATCCTTCTGCCTGGTCCAATATTGCCAGGGGCTGGGCCGGTGGTACCTGGGACGGATCAAAAGTGATGACAACCGACTGGGGTGCCATGGTAAAACAAACAGGCATCACCACCGACCAGACGATCAGCGTAAGCGGCGGGTCTGACAAGATCAAAGCCTATGCCTCTTTTGGTTACCTGAATAACAAGGGCACGGCGCACGGACAGCAATTCACCAGGTATTCTGCTAAATCAAGCGTTGATATTAACCCCACCAACTGGTTCTCCATGGGAAGCAATATCAATGTGTCTTACAGCGTGCAGGAATTTGGCCAGTCTACCACCGGCGCCACCACGGTTTCTTCCAGTTCGGGTATCTATGAATCATCGAGGGCGCTTTTCAGGTATGCCGTGCCGTATGATTCTCTGGGTAACAGGATCCAGTATCCCGGCGGCGATGTGGCTTTTAAAACGGTTGCCGACGAATGGAATTTTACACAGGATCAGCGTGTAACACTCCGCGCTTTCGGAAGCCTGTATGCACAGGTAAACCTCGGCTCCCTCATACCGGCGCTGAAAGGCCTCAGGTACCGCCTGAATTTTGGTCCGGATTTCTCTTATTTCCGCGACGGTATTTATGTAGACGGACAATCGGTGATCAGCAGCGGCGCCAATTTTGCTTCCTTAAGCAAGAACCAGACTTTCTCTTATACGCTGGACAATCTGTTGTATTACGACAGGGTATTTAACAAACACAGCGTAGGTCTTACCCTTCTGCAAAGCGTTACCAAATATAATTTCGAGGCGAGCGCCATTGCAGCAAACGGTATTCCTTTCTCTTCGCAGAAATGGAATGCGCTCACACAGGCCAATATTCCTTCCGCCAGTCTTTCCAGCTACAGTTCCTCGTTAACCGAGAAACAATTGCTGTCGTATATGGCCAGGCTGAATTACGGGTTTACGGATAAATACCTGTTGACCGTATCTGCGCGTCTCGACGGTGCTTCGCAGCTGGCCGAGGGACATAAATATTCGCTCTTCCCTTCAGCCGCCCTGGCCTGGCGTGTGAACCGCGAGAATTTTATGCGGCAGGTTTCCTGGATCAACGACCTGAAACTGCGTCTGGGTGCGGGTGTCACAGGCAACTCTGCCATCGATCCCTATGCAACCAAAGGTGCGGTTACGCCTTTGTTCTATCCTTTCGTGACCAATATTACGTCCGGCTCGCTTCCCTCTTCGGTACTGGCCAACCAGTCGCTGGGATGGGAAAAGACCACACAGTATAACCTCGGTATCGATTTCAGTCTTTTCAACAGGCGTGTAAGCGGTACCATCGATGCCTATACTTCCGATACCAAAGAGCTGCTGATGCAGCGTTCCATTCCTACAGTGACAGGGTACAGCACTACGTATGCCAACATCGGTCAAACAGCCAACAAGGGTGTTGATTTCAGCCTCAGCACCATCAATATCTCGAACAGGAATTTCCAGTGGGCCACAACGTTGAATGTGACCTGGCAGAAAAGCCGTATTGTATCGCTGTCGAACGGAAAACAGAACGATATCAATAACAACTGGTTTATCGGTCAACCCATCGGTGTGATATACGGATACCAGTCTGCAGGTCTCTGGCGCGACAGCGTGGAGATGAACAAGTTCAACGCCAACGGAAGCAATTTTACCCCGGGCAATATCAGGCCTGTTGACCAGAACGGCGATTACAAGATCGATGCCAACAACGACCGTGTGATCATCGGTAACACCAGGCCCACCTGGGTGGTTGGTATGACCAATTCGTTCAGCTATAAAGGGTTTGAACTGTCGGTATTCCTGTACGGAAGACTGGGTTATATGTTCAGCACCGGCGGTGAAGCGCAGGTGGGCCGTTCCAACCAGCGGCAGATCGATTATTACACGGAACTGAACAAAAATTCGGAGTGGCAGAAACCGATCTATACAACGGCAACAGGCGATCTGTATACCGCTTCCCTGGGGTACAGGAATGCATCCTTTATCAAGATCCGCAATATTTCCATGGCGTACACATTCACCGGGAATGCGTTGAAGAAAATGGGTATGTCCAGTCTGCGGGCCTATTTCCAGGTGGCCAATCCGGGTATGCTTTTCTCGAAGATCAAGTGGCTGGATATGGATATCAACAGTGCTTCATACAACCGTGGGTTCACATTTGGGATCAACGCCGGATTTTAATCAAACCTAAAACGTTCAATCATGAAAAGATATCAATTCTTCAATATACTGCTTGCCGCCGGACTGATGCTAACGGCTTCGTGCAAGAAAACATTCCTGGATGAGAACCTGACCACGGCCAGGGGCATGGATTTTTACAAGACCGAAGCGGGCATACAATCGCTGGCCACCGGAACCTATTATTATGTCTTCAACACACCGTTCAACGGCGAATGGACCTTCTGTAATACCAATTACGGAACCGATGAGTTTCATGTGGGCGGCGATGCATCCAACGGTGTATGGAATGCTTACGATGCAGGTTTACGTTCGATCATTCCTGCGCTGAACGGTAATACAATTTCGGCGAATGTGCAGTGGGACAATGCGTATATCGGCATCGGGTATGCCAACCTGCTGATCCAGAATGCGTCGACCAGCACGTCTACCTCGGATGCCGTTAAGAAAGTGGCGCTGGGCGAAGGGTATTTTTTCCGCGCCTACAATTACCTGAGGCTGGTGAGCCAGTATGGAGGCGTTCCTTTGAAAACAAAACCAAGTACGGGTATTGAACTCGAGTTCACACGCGCAGCGGCCAAAGATGTGTATGCACAGGTGATAGCCGATTTCCAGAGCGCCTATAATCTCCTGGCCAACACCGGTGGTCCTTCCAGGATCACCAAAGATGCGGCGGCGCATTACCTGGCCAAAGCCTATCTTTTCCGCGCCAGCGAAGTCAACGATTCCTGGAATGCGTCTACCAAAACCGCCGACCTGCAGGCCATCGTGCCGCTCTGCGATGCGGTGATCGCCAATCACCCGCTGGCACCTGATTTCGGCGACCTGTGGAAGTATACCGGTCCGGATGCACCCAATGAAAAACTCAGTGAGCTGATCCTGTCGGCGCAGTTCACTTCCGATGTATCCGCCAGCGGCGCCAATACACAGCACCTGTATTATATCGGCCGTTACGATGACCTGCCTTACATGCAGCGTGATATATCGGGCGACAGGCCTTACAGCCGGCTTGCCACCACCTATTATATGTACCGTATATATGATATGGTGAACGATTCGCGTTTCTGGAAAAGTTTCAAAACAAAACACAGGCTCAACAAGGCATCCGGTGCTTACGTAAACGGCGACCTGGGTATTATGTACGTGGTGAACCAGCCCGGCGATAACCGGTATGCAAAAATGAAACTGAACGATGTGGTGGTATACGGCAGAACAGGCAAGACCATCCCCAATGTGTACGTGGCTTACCCCGCGGGCGCTACGGCAGACGGGGCCATGTTTGCCGATGTGCGTTTTCCCTCGCTGAGCAAGTTCATGGACGGTTCACGCATAGCGCTGAACGAAACCAGGGGTTTGCGTGATGTGGTGCTGGCGCGTTCGGCCGAAACCTACCTGATCGCCGCCGAGGCAAGGATACGCCTGGCCAATGCCGGTGTTGGCGCGTATGCCGATGCGCTGCCGTACATCAATGCGGTGCGTGCACGCGGCCAGTACAGATCAGGCGAAGACCGTTCTCTGTATGCCGACGGCGGCGGGGCCTATACCGCATCGGCATCGGGCCAGAGCCCTGCGATCAACTCGTATTACCCCGAGAATTCTTACTATGAATCCAACAATATTCCGGTAACCACGGCCGCTTCCACCAGCCTGGCGGTAACGAATACAGCGACGCTGCCGGCAGGCGATGAATACGTGATCAGCAAACTGGGTTATGCAACGCCTTACGACAGGATGCTCTGCTTTCTGCTGAACGAACGCTCGAGAGAGCTTTGCGGCGAGTTCAAACGCTGGGAAGATCTTGCGCGTACAAAAACACTGCTGGCCCGGGCCCGGGCGTTCAATCCAGAAGCGGCCCCCAATATCAAGGATTTCCATATGCTGCGCCCCATACCGCAGACCTATCTCGATGGTATACAGGCATCGGGTGCGGCATTGACTTCAGACCAGAAACAGGCGCAGCAGAATCCCGGATACTGATCGGGGATAAGATAAAAGCCGTATCGTATCAGCGAACCATACGATCGGACGATCGAATTTTTTTCGTGCTGCAGATTGGTTTATTAAACAGGGCCGGGATTTTTCCCGGCCCGTGTTTTTGTTATCTGGAGGAGATCGAATAACGAACAAGGAATAATGAATAAGGAATGTCGAAGGCAGTTTTCAGCAGAGACCATCAAAACAAAAAAGCCTTGCAAATTTTTATCTGCAAGGCTTCGATTGCTTGTTGTGCTGTCGATGGACTATTGTGTATATGGATACCGGAAGATGACCGAAGAACTTCGGGATATGGAGTACCATATCAACCCGAAGAAAGTGTATCGTCTGATGAGAGAGAGCCACTTGTTGTGCGGGAAGCGTATAAAGGTTCAAGGCAAACGAAAATGGGTCCGGCATCGCCGTATTGAAGCCAGGGGGCCGATGGAGTATCTATGCCTGGATATCAAGTGCATTTGGGTGCAGGGGAAGGGCCGGTGGTATTACCAGTTAGCTATCATGGATGTTTACAGCCGCAGGATCCTGTGCTGGATCTTGCAGCGGAGCGTTCGCCAGAACGATGTGATCGCATTGATGCGTTGGCTCGATCTTCGTTTTGGTCTCAAAGGGGTAATCATCCGCAATGACAATGGATCTCAGTTTATCGCCCATAAAGTGCGTGAGGCTTTACAATCGATGGAAGCCCGCCAGGAGTTCACCCATGTGGCCACTCCTGAAGAAAACGCCTACATCGAGGCTTTTCACGCCATCGAGCAAAGTGAGTTAATCGACCGGCATAGCTTTTCAGGTTATTACGATGCCAAACAACATATTGGAAAATACATGCACTGGTATAACTGCCGGCGAAAACACGGAGCAATCGGCTTCATTACGCCAATGCAAAAATGGGCACAGGGATTATCCCGGACAACTGTTAGGCCACAATCGCAGCACGGTTCGGCTGGCTTGTCAAGGCCGGACAGCGCAGGTATGCGCGTGGCGTCCGCTTTGTATAGCCTTGACAAGGCGGACGAACCGGGCTATCTTTGCCTGACAGGTGACCAGGATAACGATCAGTTAGTAGCAAACCTTTTTGAAAAATCAGTCCAGTTTATCGGGGGTTAAGACAGTGGGCGCTATTTTCACAAGTCTAATGTTCCAGTTGAAATAAACAAGATAAAGGTTGTATTTGTTGATGCTTTAGTTGAAGAAGATATTTTATATTCAGGAATTTATGCTGGCTTTGAATATTCTTCTGAACAAGATGCAGTGGTTAATATTATTTTAAAGGAAGCACGAAAGAGGAAGTGTTATAAAACGGAAGCCGAAAATTCGTTTGGAAAGCCATCCGGGATAGACGGCAGTGTTTTTATTTTGCCACTTAGCAAAGTTTGCAATTTAAACGTTACCTATGGATACTATCATGCAAAAGAGGAAAGGTCAGCAGGTCAACTTCAAGAATCGAGTTCAGTAGCAGTATAACGCGGAGCCTAGGTGAATTGTTATTAGGTCAGCCATTCACGAATAAAAAAGCCACCCGCCTCTGAGGCGGGTGGCTTTTTTATTCGTGCTGTAGGGGGAGGGATCGAACCTCCACGGGGCAGTTAGCTATAGCGCAAAGTTCAGTGGTCGACCCTGGTCTCCCGGTATCGCTACCGGAAGGCTCTACACTACGTTTATCCTGGATTCCCCACCCCCGAGACAAGAGGGCATGTCTGCCAAAAATTTCATCACCCCACAGTATTGAGAAAGAACAACGGTCAATGGGTCTGCTGATCCGCGATTGACAATACAATATTAGTGCAAATTGGCCGTCTGTTACAAATATTTCAATGAAAAATTTAATAATATAGAAATTTATCAATAAATTTGATTTATTATTGAAATGTATTCAAAACAGATTTAGAAAATGTCTTCCAAATTGAATCTTGACAAATTGGATCTGCAGATCATCCAGGAGATGATGCAGGATGCGGAAATATCCTATGCCGATCTCGGTAAGAAACTGTTTGTTTCGGGCGGCACCATACATGTGCGGATCAAAAAACTCGAAGAACTGCGTATCGTTAAAGGTAAGCGTTTGTCGGTTGATCTCAAATCACTGGGCTATGACGTGATCGCTTTTATCGGTGTGTACCTCGAAAAAAGCTCACTCTACGATTCTGTTGCCAAAGAACTGCAGAAGATCCCGCAGATCGTGCGGCTCAACTATACCACCGGCAACTACAGCATGTTTGCCGAGATCATCTGTAAAGACATTCAGGAACTCCGCTTTGTACTGCACGATGAACTGCAAAAGATCAAGGGCATAGAACGCACCGAAACCTTTATCTCCCTCGAAGAAAGCTTTGTCAGGAACGTAGTGGTGGCCAGGCCGGAATAGTTTTACCCGGGCGCCCCGGTTGCCGTTGTAAATCGTATTTTCATTGCATGCAAAACGATCTTAACCTGGTTCAGGCAGGCGAGGCATGGAAACAGGGCTGGAAAACCATCCTGCTGTTTACCCTGCTGGCAGGCGCCGTTACCGCGCTAACCGTTTTCCTGGTGCCGCAGTATTACCGGGGTAAAATAACCGTGGTGTCTGCCAACCCGGCGCTTGCCGATAAAGGCCGGTTCTTCAACAGCCATATCCAGCATCTCTATTCCTATTTCGGATCGGGCGACGATCTTGACCGCATACAGGGTATCGCCGATATGGATACCAGCTATCAGAAACTGGTGGATGAATTTTCGCTTATCGATTACTACCATACCACAGGAACAACCCGCGGCCTGCAGCGCTCCGCCGCGGTAAAAAAACTGCGCAGGGATATCGGTTTCCTGCGCAACGAACAGGGACAGCTGCAGGTATCGGTTTGGATGAAACAACCGCAGCTGGCGGCCGCCATCGCCAACAGGATGATCGCGATCGCTGAAGAAACAGCCGGCGCCATCTGGCAGGAAAATTACCGCCGCTCCGCCGGCAGCCTGCAGCATACCATCGACGCTATGGAACAGGAATACCGGCATATCAGCGACAGCGCAGCCACCCTGAGCGGCAGCGGCAAAGAACTCGCTGCAAACCGGTTAAGCACGCTGCTCGAACAGATCGGGCAATACCGCAAATCGGCAGGCGAGTTTGCGCTGGCAGAACAGGCCTCTCCCCCGGTGCTGTATGTGCTGGAACCTGCCTCGCCGGCCGCCCGGCCCGGCAAACCCGAGAAACTGCCCCTGGTCACCGCCGCCTGTATCGCAGGGTTTTTATTCAGCGGCGTGGTGGTATTGTTTCGCAGCAGACAACAACAGGTATGATATGAACGGCACAGCACGTACATATACACCTGCATCCATTCTGCCCTTTGCTTTTTTTCTGCTTGTTTCCGTTGCCGCTATCGTATTCCGGCAGTACTGGCTGATTGCGCTGCCTTTTGCCTGGGTGCTCGCCCCGCCGGCATTCGATGGCCTTACCAGGCATGCTTCCGCGCTTTTCTGGTTATTGCTGATGGCAGTACCGCTGTCTTCGGAAATCAGTTTTACGCCTTCGCTGGGTATGGACCTGCCCGATGAACTGCTGCTGATACTGCTTACGGTGCTGGTGCTGGCAAAATGGATACATGAGCCCCGCTGGTTCCCGAAATCCATGGCAAAGCGCCCCCTGATTTTTTTACTGGCGGCGCACCTGGCCTGGGTGCTGGTCACCTGTTTTTACTCCGAAGAACCCTGGTTATCCGTCAAATTCCTGCTGGCCAAAACCTGGTACACCGTACCCTTTGTGCTGCTGCCGCAAAAACTGCTTGCAGACAAACGATCGCTGCGTAAACTGGCCTTATACCTGCTGTTGCCCATGTGTCTGGTGGTGCTGCAGACGATGGTAAGACATGCTGCATACGGGTTTTCGTTCGGGGATATCAAACATATCTTCTTCCCCTTTTTCCGCAACCATGTGAATTATGCCGCCATGCTGGTGTGTTTGCTGGCCCTTGCCTGGTGCACCTGGAAACTGACGCCGGCAAAGAATCCCCGAAGAAAATGGTTACTGTACGGTATGCTGCTCGGGCTGCTGGCCCTGCTGCTGTCCTATTCGCGCGGTGCCTGGCTGGCGCTGGCAATGGGTATGGCCGGCGCCTGGCTGATCAGGAAAAAATGGCTGGGCATAACCATCGCCGCCTGCCTGGCGGTGCTGATCGCAGGTACTTGCTGGCTGGTGCAGGACAAACATTTTATGGCTTTCAGACCCGCACACGACCAGACCGTATTCCATACTGATTTTGCCCAACACCTGTCCGCCACCTGGAAAGGAAAAGATATCTCCAACGCCGAGCGTTTTTACCGCTGGGTGGCGGGGGCAAACATGCTTGCGGAGAAACCGGTAACAGGGTTTGGCCCCAACAGTTTTTACCTGCATTACCGTCCCTATACCGTACACAGTTTTGAGACATGGGTCAGCAATAATCCCGAACATTCAACGGTGCACAATTATTTTCTGCTTACAGCGCTTGAACAGGGATGGCCGGGTCTTTTGTTTTTCGGCGCGCTGTTCATCGGTATGCTGCTGTACACGCAGAAACTGTATCACCGGCTGCCCGACCGGTTCTACAAAACGGTGGCGCTTACCATAGGCGTAATACTGATCATGATCGGTACGATCAACTGTATGAGCGATATGATCGAAACCGACAAGATCGGCAGCCTGTTCTGGCTCTGCCTGGGTATGACTGTATGGCTGGAAGGGAGGTTGCCAATAAAAGATCAAAACTGAAGCAGCATCCGGTTTCTTTCCGTGCTTCAGTTCCTTACATCCAGCGCATCCCTCAGGCCGTTTCCGAGAAGGTTGAAAGCAAGTACCAGCAGCATGATGGCGATGCCCGGCGCCAGCGCAAGAACCGGGTTATGGGTGATGATGAAATTGTAATTCTCCTTGATCATCAGACCCCAGCTCGGCTGCGGCGGTTGTACGCCCACCCCCAGAAAACTCAGTCCCGCTTCTATCACGATGGCCGAGGCAAAATTGCTGGCGGCGATCACCATCACCGGTCCCAGTATATTCGGAAGTATATGCCGGAAAATGATCCGTATATGCGAATAGCCCAGCGCCCTGGTGGCTTCTATGTATTCCAGCTCGCGGATGGCAAGCACCTGCCCGCGTACCAGCCTGGCCACATTCACCCACATCGTCAGACCAACGGCAACAAATACCTGCCAGAAACCTTTTCCCAGCGCCAGCGTGATGGCGAATACCAGCAATAAAGTGGGAATGCTCCAGATCACATTGATCAGCCACATGATCAGGTCGTCTGTCCGGCCTTTGAAATAACCGGCCAGGGCGCCCAGCAAAATGCCGATCGTTAAAGAGATGAGCACCGCGATCAATCCAACGCTCAGGCTTACCCGTACACCGATGATGAGCCGGCTCAGCATATCGCGCCCGAACTTATCCGTACCGAGATAGTAAGTGGTTGCCACCACCGGTGTTTCCGCGGCCGCGCTGCGGGCAATGGTATGGGTTTCGGTAATGCCCTCGTCCACGAATTTCCGGTAAACGATGCTGTCGCCCCTGAGCCGGTACCCTGTAACGGGCAGGTACTGAAAACGTTCGTCTTTCCCGTTTAACAGTCTTTGCAGTAACGACTGGTTCGTTGCCGTTTTCTCGCGTTTGATGCGCAGGAGCGATATACGGAAGCCGGGTTGTTTGCTGCCTATTTCAGGAATCATTCTGTTGGCATTGGGCGAGGGATCGGGGGCGATAAAATAACCCAACCCGGCAAGCAGCAAACTCATGACGATCAGTATCAAGGCAAATACCGAGGTTTTGCTGTGGAAGAGTTTACGCAGTAAGGATCTGTTGTTTGTGCGCGCAGCCATTGTCTTGAAAGGGTTTACCGAGAAGAACCGATTTTTTACCGAAATAAACCAGGTTCGAATAAACGTTGGCAAAAAATTCGTGTCTATACAACCAAACAGCAACCAATATCTGTGTTTTTAACCAAAACGAAATCCATGAAACGCCTTTTTTCCTTTATCATCTCCCTGATTGCACTGCTACCCCTGCTGATCTATGCATGGTGGCCCGAAGAAGAGATCAAATAATCAGTTTACTTTCCTTCCTTTCCATTGGTAAGTGCCGAACTTACCCAGCCATCCGGCAATAACCGTATACAGCATATGAAAAGGCTGCATAACGGGGAACCATACCAGCACTTTTCCCTGTTTGAAAAAACGGGCAACGGGTATCATGAACGACAGTTCGATCAGTGTTTTGGCGATCACCAGCAGCAGCCAGTTGCTGAAACCGTTTCGGGTAAAAGGGGCGGCAATCAGTAATAACACCAGCAGCAGGTTCACCAGGTACACCAGCAGCAATACCCAGAAGATAGACCGGTCGTTGTATTTATCGGCCTTGCTGGCCCAGCGTATGCGCTGGTTGAAAAAGCTGTTCCAGTCGGGCATCGGTGGCGTGGTTACGATGGCTTCCCTGCTGAAGAGATAGCCAAGCCTGCCCGGAAAACGCTGCTGTACCTTATGCATCAGCAGCATGTCATCGCCGCTGGCAATATTGTCTATCCCGCGAAACCCGTTCACCTCCAGAAACGCCGCTTTTTTATACGCAATATTGGCGCCGTTGCACATGGCATGGTAACCCGCACCAACGGCGGCGGCGGTAATGCCCTGCAGACTGATAAAATCCAGCAGCTGGAAACAGGACAGAAAGCTCCCGTTATTGCTGAACATTACCGGCGCTGCAATAAAAACAGGATCGTGGGTCTGGATATACGCATCGATATGACTTATCCAGTTCTTACCGGTCAGGCAGTCGGCATCGGTGGTGATGATCCAGTCGTGACGGCTCTGCCCGATGGCCAGTTCAATTGCTTTTTTCTTGTAGGCGTTGAGTGCGCCGCCTGTCCATATTTCCGCCAGGTTCAGCAGCCGGAGATTGGGATGGATCTGCTGCAGTTCACGTACGATAGATTCGGTATTGTCGGTGGAATGGTCGTTGATCACTACCAGTTCCAGCAGTGTTCCGGGATAATCCTGTCCGAGCACCGACAAAAGACAGTCACGGATATTGGCTTCCTCGTTCCTTGCCGGAATGATCACGGTAAAGGAATGCAGCGGCGGTAGCCCCGCGGCGGGTCTGAACAAAGGCAGCCGCAGGTACCAGTGGCGGTACATCAGTATCAGCAGGCAATAGCCCAGCAGCAGGGCCGCGGTAATGATGATGGCCGTCCAGTACATGTGGCACAAAGAACGTTCATAAAGCCGAAATCCCGGCCCTGCTAAAAAATCCCGCGGTATTCTTGGTCAAATCCCGGAAACACGCTTATTTTGAAAATAGTTGCATAGCTAACTATATGTCAAACAACCAATTTAAACGCGGCGAACTGTACAGTGTCATCAACGGCATGGCGTCTACCGCTGTGGCCAGGAGACTGCAGAAAAATTTTCGCCAGGCCGGACTGGATATCACCATCGAGCAGTGGAGTATTTTATACCATCTGTGGAAAGAGGATTGTCTGAACCAGCAGGAATTGTGCAACCGCACTTTCCGCGATAAGCCAAGCATCACGCGGCTGATAGACAACCTCGAAAAACAGAAACTTGTTAAGCGCATGCCATCCAAAACAGACAGGCGCATCAACCTGGTTTGTCTGACCGATGCCGCCCGCGAACTGCAGCACCAGACCATTGATATCGCCAACGATACCATGAACGAAGCCCTGCAGGGCATAGACAGGGAAGAGATCGAAGTGGTGAAACAGGTATTGCAGCGCGTGTATGATAATTTGACATAGGGGATGACCGGCAGAAAAGGTAAAAACGAAAACGGGAGCAGGATCAGCAGATTGATATCGTACCAATAAAAACCAATCACAAATAAACTTTTTTCCATGGAAACCACAGCACAAGCAACCGGCCTCAAGGGCGGGGAATGGTTGATCAGAGAGAGCAGTTATGCGGATGTTTTTACGCCCGAAGATTTTGACGAGGAGCAGCGGATGGTAATGGATATGTGTACGCAGTTCCTTGAGACGGAAATATTGCCCATTGTAGACCGTATAGACAAACTGGAGCCCGGCCTGATGCCCTCGCTGCTGGTGAAAGCGGGTGAGCAGGGTTTGCTGGCCACTTCCTTTCCCGAGGAATACGGCGGACTGGGAAAAGATTTTGTCACTTCTACCATCGTGAACGAAGGACTGGGCGGCGGGTATTCTTTTTCCGTGGCGATCGCCGCGCATACCGGCATCGGTTCGTTGCCGATCCTGTATTTTGGCACCGATGCGCTCAAGCAGAAATACATTCCCAAACTGGCTTCGGGCGAGTGGAAGGGCGCATACGGTCTTACCGAACCCAACAGCGGCAGCGACGCACTCAGCGCCAAAACAGCGGCTAAACTGAGCGATGACGGCAAACACTATCTTCTCAACGGACAGAAATGCTGGATCACCAACGGTGGTTTTGCAGATGTCTATACCGTATTCGCCAAGATCGACGGCGATAAATTCACCGCCTTCGTGGTGGAAAGGGGTTTTGAAGGGTTTACCCAGGGGCCCGAAGAACATAAGATGGGCATCAAGGGATCTTCTACCGTGCAATTGTATTTTCAGGACTGCAAAGTGCCTGTTGAGAATGTATTGGGCGAGATCGGCAAAGGCCATCTTATCGCTTTCAATATCCTCAATATCGGTCGCCTGAAACTCTGTGCGGCTGCATTGGGCGGCTCAAAAAGATCGACAACGGCAGCGGTGCAGTACGCGGTTACAAGGGAGCAGTTCAAACTGCCCATTGCCAAATTCGGCGCCATCCGTCATAAAATGGCGGAGATGGCCCTGCGTATGTGGGTTTGTGAAAGCGCTTTATACAGAACCGCCAGGTATATTGACCAGAAGGAAGCGGAGCTGGTGGCATCGGGCAAATCGTTTGCCGAATCCCTGCTGGGCGGGGCCGAGGAATTTGCCATTGAATGTTCCATGCTGAAAGTATTCGGCAGCGAAGTGCTGGATTTTGTGGTTGACGAAGGCGTGCAGATACATGGCGGCAACGGCTTCAGCGATGAGTACCCGATTTCGAGAGCCTACCGCGACAGCCGCATCAACCGTATCTATGAAGGCACCAACGAGATCAACCGGTTGCTGACCGTGGATATGGTACTGAAACGGGCCATGAAAGGCAAACTGGACCTGATGGGCCCGGCTATGGCCATACAGAAAGAACTGATGAGCATTCCCGATTTTGGCATGGAAGACGAAGGCGCTTTTGCAAAGGAGCGCAGGTATATCGCCAATTTCAAGAAAGCCATACTGATGGTGGCCGGTGCGGCCGTGCAGAAACTGATGATGCAGCTCGAGAAAGAACAGGAAGTGCTGATGAACATCGCCGATATGGCCATCATGGCATTTCATGCGGAAAGCGCCCTGTTACGGGTAATGAAACTGGCCGCCGCCAGGGGAGAGGATGCCATTGCACTGCAGGCAGATATCATGCGTACCTACCTGTACGATGCCGCCGACGGCATCAACAAAGCGGGCAAGGACGCGCTGAACAGTTTTGCCGAAGGCGATGAACTGCGTATGATGCATATTGGTCTGAAGCGGTTTACAAAGACAGAACCCTTTAATACCAAGGCTGCCCGCCGCCGCATAGCCGACCGGCTGGTGGCCGATAATGGCTATCATTTCTGATAAAAATTGATAAAAAATTATTAACTTTCGCAAAGATTTTTAATATTTGGTTTTTGTTTTACGGTTGCTTGCTAAAACAAAGCCTCATTGCCTTTCCAGGCGGTGAGGTTTTTTTATGTCATTGCCCTGCCGGGTAATTCCTGTGACAGGCAAAGGTTGCCGCCCCGATTTTGGTATTATTTTGGGTACCTTCCATTTTATGAAGTCTGCCATAATTTCCTGCCTGTTGTTCATGGGTATACAGGCCTGCTCGCAAACGGTAACACAGAAATATATTCCGGCACGATCGGTGGGAAAACTGCCCGCCATCTCCTATGGTCTGGGCGATGACCGGCTGGGCGGTGCCAGGATGGGGTATATGGATACAGAACTGCTGTTTCGCGTGATCGATTCCACCGCTGCTTTGTACCATGTGCAGCTCTCCAAATACCATACGGCGTATGTAGACAAAGCCTTTCTCAGGTTCGACAGCCTGCCGCAGGAAAAACCTTTTTACCTGACAGGCTCGATGCTGGCAAAAGGCGATTCTACCACAGACAGCGTATTCATTGCCATGGACGCCAAACTTCCCTATAAGAGTTATATGGAGATCGACCCGGCAAAGATCGTTGTGGAAATATTCGGTGTGCAGAGCAATACAAACTGGATCACGCAGCTGAAGACCCTGAAAGAGGTAAAGAACGTGTATTATAACCAGGTGGAAGACGATGTGCTGCGGGTTACCATTGAACTGCTTCACCGGCAGCATTGGGGATACAGCATCGGTTACAAAGGAAAATCGCTCTGCATCAGGGTTAAACGGCAGCCTGCAAAGCCGGATCTGACAAAACTGAAGATCGGTATCGATGCCGGCCATGGCGGAACCAATACCGGCGCCGATGGCGTGCGTACCGGCGCTTCCGAAAAAACACTTACGCTTCAGTTTGCCAAAGCGCTGGAGAAAGCGCTGAAGAAAAAAGGCGTGAAGCGGATCGTCATGACCCGCACAAACGATACCACCTACGACAACAAAGACCGCATATTGCTGTACCAGCGCGAAGACCCGGATATCGTGATCAGCCTGCACCTCAATTCAAGCGGTAACCCGCAGACAAAAGGCGTAAGCACCTACTACAAACACATCGGCTACCGGCCGCTTACCGCAGCGATACTGAAAAGAATGCTCGAACTAAGGCTGGATGAATTTGGTAATGTAGGCAGTTTTAATTTCATGCTCAACCAGCCCACCGATTTTATCAACAGCCTGGTGGAGATCGCTTTTCTCAGTAATGTACAGGATGAAAAAAAAGTCGTAAGCCCCGCCTTTCAGACCGAAACGGCAAACAAGATCGTGCTGGGCATATCGGACTGGCTGAAAAACCTGAAATAAGGCGTAGTAAGGGATCAAAAAAACTGACATTGATCGTTGCCAATGCAGCGATCAATGTCAGCCTCCAGATTAGTTGGTGTCAGTGTTTGATAAACCTGTCGAAGAACTCCACCGTTCGCAGCATCTGGTCTATCCGCTGGCGGTTGTTACCGCTGCGGGTGAGTTCGTGCGTGCCGCCGGGGTGGCGTACATATTCAACCGTTCTGCCCAATACCTTTAAACTGCGATACAGCATTTCACTTTGGATCACGCCCGTGCGCAGATCGTTCTCGCCATGAAAAATAAGGTAGGGGGTATGGATATGCTGTACATAATTGATCGGTGATTCACGAAGGATATTGGCCCTTGTTGCCGTTTCCCATGGGTACCCGCCAAAATAATTCGGAACCAGCCGCCAGGCATTTCCTTCGCCAAAAAAAGTGCCGAGATCGTACACACCGCGCTGTGAACAGGCGGCTTTGAAACGCTGGTCGTGGCTGATGATCCAGGCAACAAGATAGCCGGCATATGAACCGCCGGTAACAGCCAGGCGCGAAGTATCGATAAATCCTTCCGACACGGCTTTATCGAGTGCGGTAAGCACATCGGATGTTGGTCCCGCGCCCCAGTCGTTCACATTGGCCCGGAGAAATTCAGCGCCGTATCCGCCCGAGCCGCGGGGATTGCTGTACACGATCGTATATCCCTGGGCGCAGTAATACTGAAACTCATGCCACATAGAGGTTTCGCCCGGTCCCCACATAGCCGTAGGCCCTCCGTGGATATTGAGGATGGCCGGGTACTTTTTTCCGGGTTGGTAATTGGCGGGTTTCATCACCCAGTACTCAATCGTAAGTCCTTTTTCGTTCACGAATGTTTTTTTCTCGGGCATACTCAGCGTCTTGTTCTTTACCCAGTCGTAGTTGAAACTGCTGATGCGTTTTGCGTTTTTGCCCTCGGCATCCGATGCATACAGTTCGAAAGGATTGGCCACTTCTGTTTTTACGAATACGAGGCGGTTGCCGCGCAGGTCAAAACTGCTGATGCCCGAATTATTATCGGTAAGCGTTTCCACTTTTTTGGTGGCCATATTCAGCCGGTTAACCGGCACGCCGCCATTGCTTTGCGACGAGAAATACAGGTATTGCTCATCCTCGCTCCAGGTAAAACCGCTTTTGCTGCGATCGAAGGGTATGGAAATAATGTCTTTGGCAGACCCATTGAAAGGCATGATGGCAAGCGTGGGCACATCCACAAAACCGGTTGATCCGTACTGGAACGCGATCCATTTGCCCGAAGGTGATAGCCTGGCGCTGTTATAGGTTTTGCCTTCCTCGCCCAGTATTTTTCTGAGGTTGCCGCCATTGGCATCTGCCACAAACAGCTCACTCTCGAGTGAGCGGTCGGGATGCTGGCCGGGGTCCATATCGCCGCTGACAAGCAGCTGTTTTCCATCGGGCGTAAATTCAACACCCGTAAAACGGTAAAAGCCATGGGTCAGTTCTTTTGGCTGCGCACCTGGCTGTACATCCACCACAAAAAAATGGGTGAAAGAGAGCTCGGCCGAAGTGGTGGCTTCTTCCTGGAAATTGAGTTTATTGAACACTTTCGCTTTGCGGTCGGTAACGTTGTTGTCGAGGTAGGCCCTGATCTCCTCCGTATTGCCGTCGGGATTGGGTTTGGCGCTGCTGCTGCTGAGCTGGCTGTTGTCTGCAAAACCGGGCTTTTCAAAAGGCCATTTGGGAATCTCTTTCCCGGGGTTGAGTACCGAATCTTTCAGCAGTTCTTTCAGCGATATACTTGCCGAAAACAGGATCTGCCGGCCATCGGGACTCCATTTCGGGCTGGCTGCGCCGTACCTGAATTTGGTGAGCTGTACGGGTTCGCCGCCATCGAAGGACAGTAAGAATAGCTGGGACTTGCCGTCTACCGGTCTTGCAAAAGCAAGCTGTCTGCCGTCGGGGCTCCAGGCGGGCTGTGAGGCCGGCTCGCGTGTGAGCTGTCTTGGCGCGGAAGAGCCGTCGGTGGGTACGATATACAACTGGTTCACATATTTGTATTCCCACCTGCTATCTGCCTCGGGTTCGATACTGTTGACCACAAATACGGCTTTACTGCCGTCGGGACTGATGGTTACGCTGTTCAGCTGCCTGATCCTGAGCATATCGGTCACTTTAACCAGCTGCCCGCTGTTCTGAGCCTGCGTAAACAGGGCCGTTCCCAGGAAAAGAAGAAAGAGAATTTTTTTCATACGGTTGGTTTCAACCGGGAAAATAGACCGCAAACGGGAGAATTCAAAGAGAGAGTTGGGTGGTGGGGCTGGCGGGGGTGGGTTGATAGAGCTGGATGGCTGTATGTCGTGAGTCGTCAACTCACGATCACTCAGGTTTGACGCCTATTCGTAGTAAAAAAGTCTACGCCCCCCAATTCATCCCCCGCCGTTGTATTTTTGCCAAAAAACCGATTTGTATGAGCCAGTCAGTACAGGAGTTCAACGATTACCGCGAGAAAATGAACAAAGTCATCCTCAGCAAAGACAACCTGGTGATGAAGCGTTTATGGAACCTCGATACCAATACCTATGAGGACGGGGCGCTCGACAGGAAGATAAAGGAAATGCTGGGGCTGGTGGCGAGTATGGTGCTCCGCTGCGATGACTGCATCAAATACCATCTCGGCAAAAGCCACGAAGAGGGTGTGACCACGGAACAGGTGTACGAAATTTTTGCGGTGGCCAATATTGTTGGCGGCACGATCGTAATACCCCATACCCGCAGGGCGGCGGAATACTGGGAGGAATTGACTGCGAAAGGGTAAGAGCCACCCAAAGAATTAGGCTTTCATTGCCTGATTATGCGTTATTTTAGTGTTGATTTTACCTACGACCGATTATTTGACCGTCAATTCCAGATTACCATGTCAGAAACCGCAACTGCCACACCCGTTCTTACAGCCAAAGATTTTTCAACCGACCAGGAAGTGCGCTGGTGCCCGGGCTGTGGCGATTATTCGATCCTTGCGCAGGTGCAGAAAGTGATGCCCACCATTGGTGTGCCCAAAGAGAATATTGTGATCATCAGCGGTATCGGCTGCAGCAGCCGTTTCCCCTATTATATGAATACCTATGGCATGCACAGCATCCATGGCAGGGCCACCGCCATAGCCAGCGGACTGAAAGCGGCCAGGCCCGAACTCAGTGTCTGGATCGTAACCGGCGACGGGGACGGTCTCAGCATCGGCGGTAACCATACCATGCACCTGCTGCGCAGGAATTTTGATGTGAACGTACTCCTGTTCAACAACCAGATCTATGGTCTGACCAAGGGACAGTATTCGCCCACTTCGGAAGAAAACAAGGTTACCAAGAGCACGCCGTTCGGCAGTATCGATCACCCCTTCAATCCACTGGCCTTGGCGATGGGTGCGGATGCAACTTTTGTGGCGCGCAGTATGGACCGCGATCCCAAACACCTGCAGGCATTGCTGACAAGGGCACATGCGCATAAAGGCGCTTCTTTCCTGGAGATATACCAGAACTGTAACATCTTTAACGATGGCGCTTTCGAGATATTTACCGAAAAAGGCACCAAGGCTGAAGAGACCCTGTTCCTGGAGCAGGGCAAACCCCTGGTCTTTGGCGCCACGCAGAACAAAGGCATCAAACTGGACGGATTCAAACCTGTGATCGTGGAGCTGGGACAGAATGCAGGCGCAGACGATCTCTGGGTACACGATGAACGCGATTATTACAAGGCACAGATGCTGGTGCGCATGTTCGATAACCCCAACAAAGACGGAGGACATTTTCCCCGCCCGTTTGGTGTTTTCTATGAAACGGACCGTCCCTGTTATGAAGATGTGATGTCTATGCAGATACAGGAAACCATTGCCACAAAAGGCAAGGGCGACCTGGATAAATTACTGCGCGGTAGAGAAGTCTGGGAAATCATTTAAGGGTTTCTCCCCTGCGTCAATGCATTTTTTCCGCAAAGATGCGGCGGTAACAAGTTCTGGGGAGTTTTTTATACCCTCACCACGCCATTGCGGATCGCAAAGATCACCAGTCCCACGCGGGAAGCGACTTTCAGTTTTTCGAACAGGATATCGCGGTAGCCATCCACGGTGCGCGGGCTCAGGTTCATAACGGTGGCGATCTCTTTATAGGATTTGTCGGAACACAGCCATTGCAGGAATTCTTTCTCCCTGTCGGTAAGATCGTGCGCTTTCCTGCGCTCGGTGTCCTCGTCCATCTGCGGCTGGCTCATAGACTGAACAATGTTCTGGTAAAGCAGTTCGTTGATGTAAATGCCTTTGCTGATCACTGAATCCAGTGCCATTTTGAGTTCCAGCAGTTCGGTATCCTTCAGCAGGTAGCCTTTTGCGCCGTTGCGCAGCATCTTGATAATGGACCGCTCGTCGTTGAGCATGGTAAGCGCCAGCACTTTTATCTGCGGGTAGTTGTCTTTCAGCCAGGCAGCCGTATCATAGCCATTCATTTCGGGCATGGTAATATCGAGCAGAACGATATCGGGAAGCGATGCGGGGTTCAGCACTTCGGTAAATTGCCGGCCATTGTCTGCTTCGAACAATACCTGGTATTCTGCAAATGAATTGATAACGGAGGCGAGTCCGTTGCGCAACAGCTTGTGGTCATCCACCAATGCAACGTTTATCATGTGGCAGGTTTGTGTGAATGCGAAAATTCAAATTTTACCGATACCCAAATAGCGTGTTTTTAACCGAAATGAATACCGTTTAAAAACCCTGAAAACTGCGTAGTTGCCGCATTTGCCGGGATGGGCGAAAGAGTAGTTTTAGGGCCGGAAGGTTAAGGTAAAGCCTTCCTGATTCAGTTTCACAAGGGGTTGCAAACAAAGGAAGGCGGCTATCCAGCCGCCTTTGTTATGATCTGAGAAATCCGTTCTATGCTTTTTGTAATTCCCTCTCTGCCCGTTCAAAGATTTTCTTTTTCTTCCAGTCATACCAGGGATGCGGCAGGGTTTTCTTCATTACGGTATCGATACTGCGCATACCGAACAGGTTCCATACACCGTTGAGCTTACCGCCGATGGTAGATTGCATGGCGCGCAGACTCATGGCAAAACCGCTGTCGAGGTATTCCATATGATGCCAGTAACCCGCGGGCATAAACAGGGTGTCGCCATGGTGCAGGGTGAGGTCGTAACCGGTGGCCCTTTCCAGCGCGGGAAACTGGCGGTAATCCACCTTGCTTCTGGTGGGGTCGTAATAGTTGCTGAAATCCGCAAGACTCAGCACTTCAAAAGGTTTGCGGTACAGTTTTGCCTGTTCTTCGAGCGGGAACAGCAAAATCCTTTTCCTGCCCACGAATTGCGTATGCAGGATATGGCTTACGTCGATGTCAAAATGCATATGGGTGATGGAGGTCTGTCCGCCGGTAAACAGCATCGGGTATTTTTTGACAAACCCTTTCATCAGGTGCTCGGGCCAGGTAAAGTCGTTGATCAGCTCGGGTGTGTGGTCAAAAATATTGAACAGGAAAATACGCCATCCCGCCGGTCCCTGGCTGATCATATCGATGTATTCGCCAAAGGTTTTGTAATCGTCGGCTGTATTGATGGGGGTATAGGCGTCGCTCTTGGTGTTGTTGTATAAGGCCACCTGCTGGTTACCCACCAGCTGTTTGAAATAATCCCAGTTCCATTTTGTATAAGCAGGCCAGTTTTTGGCAAGATCGCGGATCACCAGCGGTTTTTTGAGGTCGTAGTAGTTGTTCCTGAAATCTTCGGCACTGATCGAATCCACGGTGTCTACGGGTCTTAATTGCATAGGCAGAAGGTTTTCGCAAATGTAAACAAACCCCGGCTTTTGGTGAATGGGTTTGGTTTCCGGGAAACGGATTTTAACATATACAGCGGCATGTTTTGTATACTTTTTGCCTGTTGTAACCCACCTGCGCGCAAAAACTTACCTTTCTGTCATGTTATTGCATATTCATCCCGATAATCCCAATCCGCGCCATATCAAAACCGTTACGGAATGTCTGGCCGACGGTGGCGTTATTATCTATCCCACAGATACGATCTACGGACTGGGTTGCGATATCTTTCAGCCTAAGGCAATCGAGCGCATTGCCCGTATCAAACACATCGATCCGTCCAAAGCACAGCTGAGTTTTGTGTGTTACGACCTTAGCGATCTCAGCAAATACACCAAAAGCATTTCCACCCCGCTGTACCGCACACTGAAGAACCACCTGCCGGGTCCGTATACCTTTATCCTGCCTGCCAGCAAGGAGGTACCCAAAATACTCCACAGCAAAAAAAGCACGATCGGTTTGCGTGTGCCGGATAACAATATTGCCAGAACGATCGTAAAAGAACTTGCGCACCCGCTTCTCTCTGCTTCGCTGCCGGGCGATATGGTGGAGGAATATACCGACCCTGAACTCATGTACGAAAATTTCCACAAGCTCGTGGACATTGTTATCGACGGTGGCCCCGGCGGTATGATCCCCTCCACCGTGATCGACTGCACACAGGAGGAATACGAAGTACTCAGGGAAGGCGCGGGAGAATGGGAGAGCGGAGGGTAGGTGGTTAGGTAGGTGATGGCTAAATTGTTGAATGGTTACATTGTTAAATGGTTAAATGGCTTTGGGTGCGCGGATCACACCAGATGTGCTGGCGCGACTTCAACCATTTAACAATGTAACAATGTAACCATGCAGCCATCCCAACTATCCCCCCTCTTCCTCCACATCCTCACTATCCGGAATGCCATCAAATAACGTAACCGCCCTGGGGTCGATCTGGTAACTTTTGCGGTGGTACCTGCATAAACCGAATTGCTCTATGGCAAGCCGGTGTTCGGCCGTGCCGTAGCCTTTGTTCCTTTCCCAGCCATAGTGAGGGAACTCCTTATGCAGTTGCCGCATATAGGCATCGCGGTGGGTTTTGGCGAGGATGCTTGCCGCAGCGATAGAGGCATATATGCCATCGCCTTTTACCACGCAATGATGGCGGATACCGGGATACGGCGTAAACCGGTTGCCATCGATCAGCAGTAGCCCGGGTTTGGTCTGTAACTGTGCAATGGCGATATGCATGGCCCTGAAAGAGGCTTTCAGTATATTAAGCTGGTCGATGGCTTCGTTGTCTACGCAGGCCACCGCCCAGGCGATAGCAGACTCTTCGATGATCTCGCGCAGTATTTCGCGGTGTTCCTCGATCACCTGTTTGCTGTCGTTGAGCAGGGGATGGTAAAAATCTGCCGGCAGTGCAACCGCTGCGGCAAACACAGGCCCCGCGTAACAACCCCTGCCGGCTTCGTCAGCGCCGGCCTCCAGCAATTCGGTCTGTAAGTAGGATCTCAGCACAACGCAAAATTCAGGATTGTGGCAGAGTTTCCAAATATCATTATCAACAGCAGCGTACCTTTGCGCCGGATATAAAAAATTGCTTATGTATGCAGCTGAACGTTCCCGCAGGCTTGTTGCCGCCTGGTTATTGATCGGTGTTGGAATGACGGTGATACAGATAGCGCTGGGCGGCATTACCCGTCTTACCGGCAGCGGTCTCTCCATCACCGAATGGAACGTGGTTACCGGTGCGCTGCCACCCCTGAACGAACAGCAGTGGATGCTGGAATTCAACAAGTACCGGCAAACCCCGCAGTACCAGCTGCTCAATTTCGATTTCACACTCTCCGATTTCAAATTCATTTTTTTCTGGGAATGGTTTCACCGTTTATGGGCCAGGCTGATCGGTGTTGTGTTTGCGGCCGGTTTTGTCTGGTTCCTGGTAAAAAAACATTTCCGTAAAGAGATGATCAATCCCCTGCTGATCCTGTTCCTGCTGGGCGCCCTACAGGGTGCCGTAGGCTGGATCATGGTGGCAAGCGGGTTAACCGGTGATGCGGTATACGTAAAACCCACGCGACTGGCGCTGCATTTTATTTTTGCGTTGGGCTTGCTGTGTTATACATTTTGGTTTGCCCTGCAGCTGCTGGTTAACAAAGCCCAGACGGTTAACAGCACCCCGCTGCGCAAATGGAACGGCTGGATACTGGCGGCACTGGTGCTGCAACTGCTGTACGGCGCGCTGATGGCCGGTCACAAAGCCGCAACAGCGGCGCCAAGCTGGCCTACCATCAATGGCAGGTGGATACCCGAAAATATGTTTGCCGAACAGCCCCTGTTGCTGAATTTTATCGATAACAAGGGACTGATCCATTTTATACACCGCGGACTGGCCTACCTGCTGCTGGTGTTGATTGCCCTATGGACTGCCAGGATGTACAAAGAACCCGGCACCGCTCTTTTCCGCAAAACCAGGTGGATGCCGGTTGTCATCGTACTGCTGCAGGCCGTGCTGGGCATTGTAACCGTGTTAAGCAGCACGGGAATCGTTCCCGGAAGATGGGGCCTGTTCGAATGGATGGCGCAGCTGCACCAGCTGGCGGGTATGCTGTTGTTGTTGTCGCTTGTATGGATGTTGTATATTGTAAGGAGGAATTTGAAAATTTGAGAATGAGGTAATTTGAAAATGGAGTTTACTTGCTGAATGGCTACATGGTTGCATTGTCGAACCAACAATTTAACCATGCAGCCATATAGCCATTTCTCCCATTGTCAAATTTTCAAATCACCTAATTTTCAAATTATCCCCCTACTTTCGTTTATCCGCTGTTCATATGAAAAAGTACCTGGTAGGTTTCTGGCATTCTTTACCGGTGCAGCTGTTTTTGCTGCATTTCAGGCGGTACCAGGTATTGCTGCTTTTCTGGTACATACTTGCTTCTACCGTTGCGGGTGATTTTATGTTCACTTTTGGCGCCAACTCCCTGTTTCTGGCACCCGAATATTTTGGGGAAGTAACCGCACTCAGCACCTCGATCGTGGGATTTTCCATCGGTATTTTTATCATGAGCTGGAACATCACCACGTTCATACTGAATGGCCGCAGCGTACTGTTCCTGGCCACCACGGCGCAGCCATTCCTGAAATATTGCATCAACAACGCCGTGTTGCCATTGCTGTTCCTTTTCTTTTACCTGTACAAAGCGATTGACTACACGCTTCACCAGCAGTTGCTGCATGGCCTGGAGATCGCATTGCTGGCTGGCGGGTTCGTGATGGGATGTATGCTGTCGATCGCCATTTCGTTTATTTATTTTTTTGGGGCCGACAGAACCATTTACCGGAGCATCGGCAATGTGATCAAAACAGAGAACACCCGTTACAATGAAATGATCGCAAAAGCCGTGTTGCCCAAACAGAAAGCGGATATGAACGTGGAATGGTTTTTCAGCGCGCAGTTCAGGCTGCGTAAGCCACGCGATATACGACACTATACCCAGGGTTTTCTGGATTCGGTTTTTAAACGGCACCATTTTGCCGCCGTGATCGCCATCCTGCTGGCCTTTGTTTTCCTGGTGTTGATGGGATATATTTCCGACAGCAATCTTTTCCAGATACCTGCCGCAGCAAGTATCACCGTTTTTTTTGCGATACTGATCGCCGTTTCGGGCGCCATCGTTATGTTTCTCGGCAGCTGGAGCCTGCCGGTGCTGGTAACCGTTTATTTCGTCATCAATTTCTTTTACCAGAAAGAATGGATCGATCCGCGTAACAAAGCATACGGACTCAATTACCTGAATATTACCGAACGCCCCGTTTACAACCGCGATAATATCTGGCGGCTGGCCGGCGATTCCGCCATGGCGGCAGACAAACAACATTATTTGGGTGTACTGAACAGGTGGAAGGCAAGACAGACCTCTGAAAAACCCATCCTGTTCATCATCAATACCAGCGGCGGCGGAGCCAGGAGCGCGGCTTTTACCATGAACGCCCTGCAGCGGCTCGACAGTATCTTTCATGGTGAACTGATGCAGCGTACCGTGCTGATCAACGGCGCGTCGGGCGGTATGCTGGGGGCTGCTTATTTCAGGCAATTGTATTACAGCAAACTGAAGGGCGCTACCATAAACCTGCGCGACCCGCAATATGTGGATGATATTTCGCGCGACCTGCTCAGTCCTTTGTTCTCTTCTTTTGTTACGCGCGATATCATTGGCCCGGTACAGAAATTCGAAGTGAACGGATACAAATATGCCAAAGACCGGGGCTATGCATTTGAACAGAAACTGAATGAGAATACACACGGCGCACTTTCCAGGCCGCTGCGGTACTATACCGAACCGGAGGCGCAGGCATTGCTGCCCACCATGCTGTTTAATTCGGTGATCAACCAGGATGGCCGTAAGATGATCATCAGCACACATCCTGTCCGTTTCCTGATGCGCCCGCAGAAAGATACGGGCAATATCACGCCGTTCGATCCGGATGCCGTTGACTTCCATTCCTTTTTCCAGAAACAGGATCCGATGAGCCTGAACCTGCTTTCGGCGCTGCGGATGAATGCAACCTTTCCTTATGTATTGCCGAATGTCTGGCTGCCCACCTATCCTGTGATCGATGTGATGGATGCCGGTCTGCGCGATAATTTCGGACAGGAAGCCTCGCTGCGGTTCATCACCGTGTTCAAGGAATGGCTGCAGCAGCATACCAGCAAGGTGGTGTTGCTGCAGATACGCGACCGCAGTTTGGGCGACTGGGACAGTCCCTTCGAAAACAACAGCCTGCTCAGCACGCTTACCAAGCCCTTCCTGATTCTGCAGAAAAACTGGTACAAACTGCAGGATTATTACCAGCACGACGAACTGGAATATATGTCTGAGGCATACGGACCGGCTTTTTACCGTATCAGCTTCCAATACCTGCCGGTACGCAGCGGGGAGCCGGCCAGCCTGAGCTTTCACCTCACGGCCGCAGAAAAAAGGGATATCGCCCTTTCGCTCGACAACGCCGCCAATACCGAGCAATTTGAAAAACTGCGGCGTATCTTACAGCATCCATAAACAAACACCGGTCTGCCTATGTATACCACCATTATACGGCGCAGCGCGTACTGCCTTGTCTGCCTACTGTTCCTGTATGCGGGCGTATTGCATGCACAGGGCTTTCTCAGAACAAAAGACAGGCAGATCGTTAACGGGAAAGGAAAAGAAATCATCCTGCGCGGAATGGGTCTGGGCGGATGGATGCTGCAGGAGGGTTATATGTTCCGCCTGGGTGCGATCGGCAGGCAATACCTTATTAAAGAAAAGATAGGGGAACTGGTGGGAGCAGAAAAAACAAAACAGTTTTACGATGCCTGGCTGCTGAATCATACCACCAAAGCCGATATTGATTCGATGGCAGCCTGGGGTTTCAATTCGATCCGGCTGCCCATGCATTACGCGCTTTTTACGCTTCCTGTTGATGAGGAACCGGTGGCGGGTAAAAACACCTGGCTGGAGAAAGGGTTTGAGATGACGGATAAACTATTGCAATGGTGCCGGCAGCATAAAATATACCTGATACTGGATTTGCATGCGGCGCCGGGCGGACAGGGGAACGATCTGCCTATTTCGGACCGAGATCCCGCCAAACCATCGCTGTGGGAAAGCGAGGCCAACCGGCAGAAGACGATCGAGCTGTGGAGAAAACTGGCAGCGCGTTATGCAAAAGAAGAATGGATCGGCGGATATGATATCCTCAACGAACCCAACTGGGGTTTTGATGATCCGAAAGATTTTCGGGGCACGAACGAAAAGAACAATATACCGTTGCAGAAACTGATGAAGGATATCACGGCTGCCATACGCACGGCAGATAAGCATCATATCATCATTATCGAGGGCAACGGATTCGGGAATAACTACAACGGCATCACACCGGTATGGGATGATAACCTCGTTATGAGTTTTCACAAATACGGCAACTTCAATACAACCGGTTCTATCCGGCATTTCCTTGACCTGCGCGAGAAGTTCAATATTCCCTTATGGCTGGGAGAATCGGGCGAGAATGCCAACACCTGGTTTACCGAGGCAATCGGTCTGGCAGAAAGAAACGATATCGGCTGGGCCTGGTGGCAGGAAAAGAAAATGGGACTGAATAACCCGCTTGAGATCAGGCAGCCCGAGGGTTACGTGCAACTGGTGGATTATATGACGGGCAAAACAAAGGAAAAACCCTCCGAAGCAGCGGCCTGGAGCGTATTGCAGCAACTGCTCGAAAACCTGAAAATAAAAAACAATATTTTTCATCCCGATGTGGTAGATGCCATGTTCCGCCAGGTAAGTAAAACCGGCACCAAACCGTTCAGACAGCTGGTGATTGGCAGTGGATCATCGGAGATCCGGGCGGTGGATTTTGATATGGGCAGCCAGCGCGTGGCTTATTACGATACAGATACGGCAAGATACCAGTACACACCCGGTGTAAATACGGTAGGCAACCGCGGTGGTGCCTACCGCAACGATGGGGTGGATATTGCGAAGGACGCCAACGGGTATTATGTATTCAGCACGGAAGAAGGCGAATGGCTGCAATACACGGTAACGGTAAAAGAAGCGGGGAACTATGCCCTGTCATACTCGGTGGCCGCGGAAAAAGAAGGGAGCAGGATTTCTTTGCTGAAAGAAGGGATTGCGCTTGCGGGAGAAACTGCCGTACCCGCCACCGGCGGTTTTCAGAACTGGCAGCAGACCGGCCACCGGCAGGTATTTCTCGCCAAAGGAACTTATCCGCTGCGGATACGGTTTGACACGGGAGGCTGTAACCTGAAAGCCATCACTTTCACCCGGATGCACTGAAACGCCGGTTACCTCTGTACGCCCCACCGGATCAGGGTTGTATCAGATCAAAGCAGTCCTTTTCGATCTCTATCCTGAATTCGTCTGCCGTATCGCGCGGTTCTCCGTCTATATGCAGCGGTGCATGTTTCAGGTTGCGGATGGTAATGGAAGGTGTCTGGAAATAGAGTATGTTTTTCCTGCTCATATCTTCAACCAGTTGCTGCAGCCTGTTGTTTCCTCTCATCTGCTGTAAAATGGCAAAAGGCAGTTTGGCTTTGTTCATTTTTTGCACGATCACAATATCAAGCAGCCCGTCCTGCAGACTTGCCTGTGGCGCAATTGTGAAATTGTTGCCAAACTGGTTACTGTTGGCGATGCTGATAAAAAAAGCATCGGTAAAAAAAGAAAAATTATCCAGCACGATCTCGAACTGGTAAGGATGCGCTTTAAAATAATTGAGGATGCTTTGCTGCGTGTACATCACCAGTCCCCGCGTGGATTTATTGGCAAAATCATGCGCCACCTGCGCATCGAAGCCGATGCCGCTGAGCATGCAGGAATAATGCCCGTTAACGCGGAACGCATCTATCTTCTGCGATTTACCTGCAAAGATCAGTGCAAGCGCCTGCTGCGGTTTGGTGGGTATACCCGCAGCGCGTGCCAGCCCGTTGCCCGAACCAACCGGAATGATGCCAAACCGCAATGGCAAATGACAGAGTGCACCGGTTACCTGGTTAATGGTGCCATCGCCGCCGATCATCACCACATCGGTGATGTTTTCGTGGACGACCTTGTCGCGAAGCAATTCATAATCGCCGGCCGCATTCGTGGTGACAAATTCAAAATGAATCTCCTGGGCAGCAGTCTCCCTTTCGATCAGTTTACGCAGACCATCTTTTTTGGAAGTGCCGGATATGGGGTTGAGTAAGTAGACTATTTTTCGTTCATGCATCCCGTTGTGGTTATCGGGGAGACCGGTGATAAGTGGGAAATCGTGAGCGGATACCATCGTTTCCCACTCGCCGCCTGCCACGCGCACCCGCTCCTACCATTTCAATAATGCGCTGCCCCAGGTAAAACCGCTGCCGAATGCGGCAAGGCATACCAGGTCGCCTTTTTGTATCCTGCCCTGTTCCCAGGCTTCGCACAAAGCTATGGGAACGGATGCAGCCGTAGTGTTACCGTAATGTTGAATATTGTTAAAAACCTGGTCGTCTCGCAACTGCAGCTTCTGTTGCACAAACTGGCTGATGCGGAGATTTGCCTGGTGAGGTATGAGTAATTTGAGATCTGCCGGTGCAAGCCCGTTGGCGTTTAATGCTTCCTTGATCACTTCGGGAAACTTAACAACTGCTTTCTTGAACACAGACTGCCCGTCCATAAAGGGAAAATTCTGCGCGTTGTCGATCATCGCGTGGCTCATAAACATATCGCCTATCTCTGATTCATTGAAGGCTGCATAATTCCTGGCCGCCCAGTGGTTGGCATGCGTGCCGGGATTGTACATGGCCAGTAATTCTGCCGATTCCCCGTCGCTGTGCAGGTGTGTGCTCAATATACCCTGTTCCTGCTCTTCCGTGGGCTGTAATACAACGGCGCCGGCGCCATCGCCAAAGATCACCGAGATATTGCGGCCCCTCGTGGAAAAGTCCAGTCCGAAGGAATGTTTCTCGCTTCCCACCACCAGTATGTTCTTATACGTACCTGTTTTGATGAACTGGTCGGCAACACTGAGCGCATACAGAAAACCGCTGCACTGGTTGCGGATATCGAGTGCGCCGATCTCCTTCATCTGCATAGCGCGCTGCAGCAGTACACCGCACCCGGGAAAATAATAATCCGGCGATAAGGTGGCGAACACAATAAAATCGATATCCTGTGCCCTGGTGCCGGCCCGTTCCATCGCTATCCTTGCGGCTTCCACGGACATGGTAGTGGTGGTTTCTTCGGTGCGGTGGGCATAATGTCTTTCCCTGATACCTGTGCGTTCCTGTATCCATTCATCACTGGTATCCATGTATTGTATCAGGTCATGGTTGGTTACCGTATGCGGGGGTATGTATTTGCCGATGCCGGCAATTCTGCTGCGAACCATGGCAATCAGTTGTTCGGGGCGAAGGTATAAAAGTTTATACTACCTGTGCCGGCCATAACCTTGCTGTATCGTATGTGGCAGGGTTTGTTTTCGGCAAGTAAAAAATCATCTCTTCAGGGCTTTTCGGTGAGATGCATCACGCCGGTAAGAAAGGCCGCGGTCTGCGCTTCCACGGCCGCCACGTCTTTCGACTGGATAGGCGAGGCCATTACATGCTCGCCCACGGTGGGCATGTCAACGATCCGTTTCTGGGCGGCGGGTGTGCCTAACTGCGGCATCATTGTCTTCATGGCCGAAACTTTTACAACAGGGTCCTGGTGCTGTTCGTCTTTATAGTAACAAAGCACCAGTGCCGGCTGTTTTACCAGGCCGAATGTTTCGGGGGTCATCGCCGTCTCCAGCAATTCTTCCAGCTGTGCAGCGGCTTCCAGCCTGTACTGGTAGTTCCAGTATTGCTTGTAGTCGGGTGTGTTCGTTTTTGCGGTATTGAACCTGGAACGTTTCACCATTCTTGCTATCTGCAGCCCCCAGTGATTGTTCAGTATCCAGGCATTGGGGTCGTTGATCGCAATATTGGGGGAATACATGACCAGCCCCGCAATTTCGGGATAGGCAGCGGCCAGCTGCAGTGCCAGTGTGCCGCCGGTAGAAGTGCCCATGATGATCACTTTATTGCCCAGCTGCCTGGCGATGGCATAGGCCTGTTTGGCAGACTCCCAGAGATTGTCGGCCGTCATATTGATCAGCGCATCCGCGGTGTCGATGCCATGCTGCGACAGTCTTGCGAGGTAAAGATTACAGCCGAATTTTCTGGCGATATCCCTGTGAACAGGATTGCCTTCTTCCTGCGAAGCGCTGAATCCATGCAGGTATACGATGGCATATTCCGTTTTCTGTTTCAGCGAATCATTGGCCCATATGATCCTGGCTTCGTTATTGGGTTTGATCCTGTGCTGCGATTCCTGCTGCGCAACATAGGCTTCGAGTGCGGCGGGTGTGGTGGGTACGGCCGGAAGCTCGCGGTGATAGATCGGTTGCGAGGGGCGCGGGCCAAGTATATAGATGATGGCTAATACCGCGATCACAAAAAACAGTTTTTTCAGGAAACGCATGGTGATAAGCTTTGAATAAATGTAACTGAGTTTTTTTGAATGGGCATAATGATGGATCAAATTGTTGCCGGGTAAATGGCTGCATGGCTGAATCATATGTCTTGCGGAAAATAAAGAGTATATTGGAATGCCAACTTCCTGCTGCCATGACAAATACCCAACGGTTTCCCGCCCTAGATGTATTCCGGGGAATGACGATCTGCCTGATGATCATTGTCAACACGCCCGGCGACCATCTCCATACATTTTCTCCCTTACTGCATGCAAAATGGCATGGGTTTACACCCACCGACCTGGTATTCCCCTCTTTTTTGTTCGCGGTGGGCAATGCCATGAGTTTTACGATGCAGAAATGGGAGAACCGGGGAACGGGGTTTGTGCTGGGAAAAATAACCAAACGCACACTGATCATTTTCCTGCTTGGGTACCTCATGTACTGGTTCCCGTTTGTGGCAAATGACAACGGACAATGGGCGCTGTCACCGGTAAGTCATACAAGGATATTCGGGGTATTACAGCGTATTGCATTGTGTTATTGCCTGGCCTCGCTGATGCTGTATTTCCTGAAGGAGAAACTGATGGTGATCATCGGTATCGCGCTGTTGTTGCTTTACTGGGTGCTTTGTGTTGTGTTCGGCGATGCGGCGGATCCTTTCAGCCTTCCCGGTAATGCCGGTCTCAGCCTGGACCTGTGGCTGATGGGCGATGCGCACCTGTACCACGGAGAGGGTGTGGCCTTTGATCCCGAAGGATTGCTCAGCACCATTCCTGCCGCGGTGAATGTAATAGGCGGGTATGTGGCAGGCCGTTTTATCCAGCAAAAAGGGAAACAGTACGAAACCATCTCCGTACTGGCGTTGGCAGGTTTTGTATTGCTGGTGCTGGCTTATTTCTGGAATTTTGTGTTTCCCATCAACAAGAAACTCTGGACCAGCTCTTTTGTCCTGCATACCGTGGCACTTGACTGCCTGCTGCTGGCCCTGGTCATGTATATCATCGATATCCGCAAACAGCGAAGCTGGACGCCTTTTTTTGAGGTGTTCGGAAAAAATCCCCTGTTTATTTACCTGCTGTCAGAGTTGCTGGTAACGCTTATGTATACTTTCCGCGTTGGCGATACCAGTCTCTATCACTGGATCTACCAGCATGTGTTCAGCTTCGCCGGGTTTTACTGGGGCTCCCTGCTGTTCTCGGTCTGCTACATGCTGCTCTGCTGGTGCGTGGGCTATTGGATGAACAGCAGGAAGTGGTACGTACGGGTATAGCAGCAGGGTTAATTTAAAAGTAAAAATTAAAAACCCGACCCATTCACACCCAACAACTCAAATAACTCACGATATTCAGACCCACTCACATCTGACGTCTCACGCCCCCCCCGCCCCCTAACTTAGCGATTCTTTCACTTTGCCCTACGCCGGCAATCCCGTACCTTTGCGGCTTAATTTTTTACATGGAAATCAGAAACATTGCCATCATCGCACACGTTGACCATGGCAAAACGACATTGGTAGACAGGATATTACATGCCACAAAGGTCTTCCGCGACAACCAGGAAACGGGCGAATTGATCATGGATAGCAATGACCTGGAAAGGGAGCGTGGCATCACCATTTTCAGCAAAAACGCGGCCGTAACCTATAAAGACATCAAAATAAATGTGATCGATACCCCGGGGCACAGCGATTTCGGCGGTGAAGTGGAGCGCGTACTGAAAATGGCCGATGGTGTGATACTGCTGGTGGATGCGTTTGAAGGACCGATGCCTCAAACGCGTTTTGTATTGCAGAAGGCATTGCAGCTGAACCTGCACCCCATCGTGGTGATCAATAAAGTGGATAAACCCAATTGCCGTCCTGATGAAGTGCACGATGCGGTGTTCGAACTGTTCTTCAACCTGGACGCAACGGAAGAGCAGCTCAACTTCCCCACATTCTATGGAAGCGGTAAGAACGGTTGGTTCAACGACAGTCTTACACCCTCTGAAGATATCACGCCGTTAATGGATGGCATCCTCAAATATGTACCCACCCCGAAAATAACCGAGGGTAACCTGCAGCTGCAGATCACTTCGCTCGATTACTCATCGTTCCTGGGTCGTATTGCCATCGGAAAAGTGACCCGTGGTTCTATCAGGGAAAACCAGCAGGTGGCCCTGATGCAGACAGACGGTTCGATAAAAAAAGTGCGTGTAAAAGAATTGTATGTGTTTGAAGGAATGGGCAAACGCAAGGTAAGCGAGGTATTATCGGGCGATCTTTGTGCCGTAGTGGGTCTGGAAGATTTCAATATCGGGGATACCATCGCCGACGCGGAAAATCCCGAGGCATTACCGGTGATCAGCGTGGATGAACCTACGATGAGCATGACCTTCAGCATCAACAACTCGCCGTTCTTTGGCAAGGATGGAAAATTCGTTACCTCACGTCACCTGCGCGACAGACTGATGAAAGAAACCGAGAAAAACCTTGCGCTGCGTGTGGAAGACACAGACAGTGCGGATAGCTTTCTGGTTTACGGACGCGGTATCCTTCACCTCGGTGTACTGGTAGAAACCATGCGTCGCGAAGGGTATGAGCTGACGGTTGGTAACCCGCAGGTGCTGGTGAAAACAATCGATGGCAAAAAACACGAGCCCTATGAAAACCTGGTGGTGGATGTTCCGGCAGACTTCAGCGGTAAGGTTATCGACCTGGTTACCCAGCGCAAAGGAGAGATGCAGGTAATGGAAAGCAAGGGCGAAATGCAGCACCTTGAATTCGAGATCCCTTCACGCGGACTGATCGGCCTGCGCTCGCAGATGCTGACCAACACCGCCGGTGAGGCCGTGATGGCGCACCGTTTCGTTGATTACAAACCATGGAAAGGCCCCATCCCCGGAAGAAACAACGGCGTACTGATCTCCAAATTCCAGGGAACCACCACCGCTTATTCCATCGATAAACTGCAGGACCGCGGCGCTTTCTTTATCGATCCGGGAGAAGAAGTGTATGCAGGACAGATCATCGCCGAGCATATTAAACCAGGCGACCTGAACGTAAATGCCGTGGAAGCGAAAAAACTTACCAACCACCGTGCCAGCGGAAGCGACGACAGTGTGCGCATTACGCCAAAACTTCAGTTTACACTCGAAGAATGTATGGAATACATCCAGCAGGATGAGTGCATCGAAGTAACTCCCAAGAATATCCGTATGCGTAAAGTGATACTGAACGAAGAAGACCGCAAGAAGAACCAGAGGAGCATGCAGAGCGAAGCGGTGGGATAACCCGGCAACGATATTTTATTCTTCAGAGCCATCTGTCTTGTGCAGATGGCTTTTTTTATGCACTGCCTCTGACAGTAACTGGTTGGTTTCGCAGTTATCGCCGTCGCAGCAGGGCAAGGCATTGGTATGACATACCGGGCACTGGTAATGCCCGTGCACATGCACCAGCTGCACAGACTGCCCGCAAAAAAGACATGGCTGTTCCTGCATTTGGTAAAATTAACGGATTACGGATGATGTTGGCGTGAGACTTGGGTCGTCAGACCTGAGACAGAGGCCCTGCTCAAAAGAAAAGCCACCATGCGGCAGCATGATGGCTTTCAAAATAAATGAAGTGAACCTTAGTTCTTGCTAACAACTACTTCTTCCTGCACGCTTGTTTTCACATTCACGCTGTATTTTTCAATGGCAGCGGTCTTGGGATCTTCGATCACGAAAGTGAGCTTGCTCACTTCTGATTTCGGCAGTTTGAAAGTTTTGTTGAAGTTCTTGTCTTCAAAATGTGACTTGTACAGTATTTCACCCTGCTCGTCCAGAACAGACAACAGGAAAGTGCTGCCCGAAGGGTTGCTGTAAGTTACTTTGAAAGACAGTTGGTTGTCTTTGTCAACACCTGTGTATTTAACTTCTGCTTTGGTTGCTTCGAAAGCAGCGGTCTTATCGGTGGTGTTGGCGTTGGCAGACAGGAACATTGTTGCGGCTAACAGGTTACCAAAAAAGAACCTTTTAGCGATTGTAACGATTGCTTGTGTTTTCATAATCCTCAATATTTAATTTTTTATTATACAATAAAATTCCAGGGCGGACCGGTTGGGCCGCGGCGGCAAACAGCTTATCATACATGGGAACAATCGGAAGATGTACGTGTACCGTAACGGTAATCCAGGTTAATCTATGATGTACATCGAACCAAGTAGCTACTCTTAATACGTTAACGGGAGCAAAGGTAACCCCGGTGTATGTAAATTCCGGTCATTATTTTAATCTTAACAGAATGGTTAATAACGAACAGTTGTTCGTAAAAACAATACATTATTTATTTTCTGTAATTGTCTTCCAGAGCAGGTCTTTCAATTCCATAAGACCGGTTTGGGTGACGGAAGAGATGAATAAGTGCGGGATATTCGGCGGCAGTTCTTTTGCGATCGCTTCTTTCAGTTCCTCATCCAGCATATCGCTTTTACTTACTGCGATGATAAAGTCTTTCTGCAATAATTCGGGATTGTATTCTTCGAGTTCTTTTCTGAGTATCTCAAATTCCTGTTTATGGTCTTTGCTGTCGGCCGGTAGCAGGAACAGCAAAACGGAATTGCGTTCTATATGCCGCAGGAAGCGATGGCCCAGTCCCTTTCCCTCTGCCGCTCCTTCGATAATGCCGGGCAGGTCTGCAATGCAGAACGAGCGCTGGTCGCGGTACTGCACCATACCCAGTTGCGGTACCAGTGTGGTAAATGCATAATTCGCGATCTTGGGTTTTGCCGCAGTGATCACCGATAACAAAGTTGATTTACCTGCATTGGGGAAACCCACAAGACCCACATCGGCGAGCACTTTCAGTTCGATGACCTTCCATCCTTCCATGCCTGGTTCGCCGGGTTGTGCATGTTCGGGCGCCTGGTTGGTGGGAGTGGCAAAATTGCCGTTACCCAAACCGCCGCGGCCGCCGCGCAGCCAGATGATTTCCTGGCCGTCCTGAAGTATTTCTGCTTCTTTTTCCCCGGTCTCTTCATTACGCGTGATCGTTCCCAGGGGCACTTCTATGATGATGTCTTTACCGTCTCTGCCGGTGGAATTGTTTTTGCTGCCGTTCTCTCCATTTTCCGCAAGCACATTCTTGAAGTACCGCAGGTGCAGCAATGTCCATAGATTGCTGTTGCCTTTAAGAATGATATGTCCTCCGCGACCGCCGTCACCGCCGTCGGGTCCGCCGTAAGCAGTAAGCTTGTTGCGCATAAAATGACGCGATCCCGCACCTCCATGGCCGCTCCGCGCAAATATCCTGATATAGTCTATAAAGTTCTTTTCCGACACAGCGCGAAGGTAGGTATTTGGTTTGTTCGGTTGGTTTATCGATGCTAATGGTTATCGGCGCCCTGTCATACAAGGTATAACAGTCAGAACAGGGTTCTTTTGAGCGATGAAAAACGATCAGTCCCCCGGTTTCATTTCTTCCCATGTCCGGTACAGCACTTCCTGCGCCGGTCTGCCGGGTGGTATTTCCCTCAGCGGCTCGGTTTCTTTCCAGCTGGCGCGCATGTCTGCGGGAAGGGACTGGTACAGTCGGGTGCCGGCTGTTTTCCAGCGTATCATGTCATCGCTGACGGCTTTTGTTCTTTTTGCAGGATTGCCGACGATCAGGCTTCTTGCCTCGAATACTTCACCGGCTTTCAGAAAACTCAGTGCACCAACAATGCATTCGTCGCCCAGCACAACTTCATCCATGATAATGCTGTTCATTCCCACCAGGCAGTTTTTTCCGATCTGCGCCCCGTGGATAACGGCGCCATGACCGATATGTGCATTTTCTTTCAGCACCACGGTAATACCCGGAAACATATGAATGGTACAGTTCTCCTGCACATTGCAGCCGTCTTCGATAACAATGCCGCCCCAGTCGCCGCGTATGGCTGCGCCGGGACCGATGTATACATTTTTACCGATGACCACATTGCCCGTAACGGCTGCCTGCGGATGCACAAAAGACGAGGGATCTATGACGGGGATGAAATCTTTGTAGGCGTAGACCATGGATAATTTGAAAATTTGATAATTTGAAAATGCAGAACCAAATCAACTTCCGGGCTTAGGGTAAATGTTTGTCTGTTTTGTAGCAGGTGCCTTTGAAGAGGGCCACAAGTTCGTTGTGCTGGTTGGTAACATGGATCAGGTACAGGCCTGTGCGCCTGGTCTGGCTGATGCGTTTTGCTTCTGCGGTAAGTGTATCGCCTTCCCGGCCGGGTTTGGGAAAAGAGATCGATGCATCCAGCGCCACGGTGATCATGCCATCGCTGTTGCACGCAAATGCGAAGGCGCTGTCGGCAAGTGCAAAACTGATACCGCCGTGGGCAATGCCGAAGCCGTTGAGCATTTCCTTTCGCAGCACCATCTGTATCCTGCTGTACCCTTCTTTTACATCGAGTACCTGTACATTCATCCACCGGCTGAAATAATCGGTTTCCAGCATCCGGTTCACCACTTTTTTTGCAAGCAGGTCTTTTTCGTCCATATTATTCGCCTTTGAAGTTGGGAGATCTTTTTTCGAGGAAAGCCTGTACACCTTCTCTGAAATCATGTGTTGCGGCACAGACCTGCTGAAAAGTGTCTTCCAGCTGCAGCTGCCCGTTGAGATCGCCGGTGGCAGAATGATTCAGCAGTTCTTTGATATGCCCCAGCGCTTTGGTGGGCATGGCCGCCAGCGAGACCGCTATCTTTTTGCTTTCATCGGCCAGTGCTTCGTCTGCAAACACTTTGTATACCATCCCCATCGAGAGCGCATCCGCGGCAGACACTTTATCGCCCAGCATCATCAGTGCGCTTGCGCGCTGAAAGCCAACCAGTCTTGGCAGATGCCAGGTGCCGCCGCTGTCAGGTACCAGTCCTATTTTTGAAAATGCCTGCAGGAACGATGCCGATGCTGCGGCCACCACGATATCGCAGGCCAGCGCTATATTGGCACCCGCACCTGCCGCCACACCGTTTACCGCAGCCACAACCGGTTTGGGAAGGGAGCGGAGTCTTTGTATGATCGGGTTATACTGTTCGCTCAGTATCCGGCCCATGCCCGGGCCATCGGGATCCACCACGTCCGCCAGGTCCTGTCCTGCAGAAAATCCCTTGCCTGCACCGCTGATATGTATACACCTGATGCCGGTATCTTTCCGGCAGGTGTCAAGCGCTTCCTGTAACCGAAGCGCCATTTCCCGGTTAAAGGAATTGAGTTTGTCGGGCCGGTTCAGTGTGATGAACGCAACACTATTTTCTGTATGGAACAGAATGGAAGACATAAAAATCGTTTATTATTAAAATAAGAGGCTTTGCTATCTCAATGACACTTAAAATAATCAAACGGCTCTCCGCAATCATTGCACTGGTACAGGGCCTTGCATGCCGTACTGCCAAACTGCGATACCACTCTTGTACGGTACGAGTTACAGAGCGGGCACTGAATTGCCTCCTCCCGCTGAAAATGGTCGGGCGTACAAACCGATTGAGCGGGAAGGGGCGGCGCAATGCCAAATGCTTTCAGTTTCTGTTTGCCCGATTCGCTGATCCAGTCTGTTGTCCAGGCAGGCGATAATGTCTGGTTGATCACGATATCCTGAAATCCGGCCTGCAGCAGCGCCATGCGGATATGCATTTTCATCATGTCTATGGCCGGGCATCCGCTGTACGTGGGCGTAACCGTTATTTCCACACACCGGCCCTCTGTTTCGATATTGCGGACGATACCCAGATCGATCACCGATAAAACGGGCACTTCGGGGTCGGGCACCGTTTCCAGTATCTCACGGATATGCTGTATGGCCGGGTCGATATGTGTTGCCGTTGTTTTCATGATCACCATGCTGCGCCGGGATAGGCTCTTTGCAGGAACTGCATTTCTGCAAGGATATAACCCAGGTGTTCGGAATGTATTCCTTTTTTGCCTCCCGATTGCGTCCAGGTATTTTCCGGAACAGTCAGTGTTGCTTCTTCCAGAACCTGTTTTATTTTTTGTTCCCAGTCTGCTTTGACCCGCGCAGGATCCACGGCAAACACTTCCGTTTCGTATGCTTCCGGAATAAACATGTCGCCGGTATACGTCCAGAGCAGGTCAAGCGCCCGGTTCATTCTTTCATGACTCTCTTCCGTACCGTCACCAAGACGTATCACCCACTCGCTGCTCCAGCGCAGGTGATAGCTTACTTCTTTCCACGCTTTTTCCGCTATGGCAGCCAATTGTGCATCACCGCTTTTCTGCAGCTGCCGGTAAAGATAATATTGGTAAGCGCTGAAAAAGAACTGTCGCAAAACCGTCTGCGCCCAATCGCCGTTGGGCAATTCAGCGATCAGGGTATTCTTAAAATCCGGTACGTCGCGCAGGTAGGCCAGGGTATCTTCCGTGGCGCCATTACCGGTTAATTCCGCTGCATACTGGTAAAAATTACGCGCCTGGCCAAGCAGGTCCAGCGCAATATTGGAGATGGCGATATCCTGTTCCAGTACCGGTCCGTGCCCGCACCATTCGCTGTTGCGGTGTCCCAGGATGAGTGCATTGTCTCCCAGGTGCGTTGCATAATGGATAAGCCTGCTTTTTGTGGTATCGGTTATCTGGTCAGCCATGTCTAACTGTTTGGTGTACCTTCCGTGCCGCCGTGTCTCTGTTGTTATTTTCCGAAAACCGGGAACGTTGTATTAGCGCAGAGACAGGCGGACAGGGAGGATGGTATTACATATGTTTGACCTCATCGGGCAGATCGTAAAAGGTCGGGTGCCGGTAAGCCTTGTCATTGGCCGGATCATATAGTTCACCGGCTTCGGTGGGATTACTGGCATGGATGTGTTTGCTCTCAACAACCCAGATGCTCACACCTTCCATGCGGCGGGTATACACGTCGCGCGCGTTTTCGATCGCCATCTGTGCATCGGCCGCATGCAGACTGCCCACATGTTTGTGATCCAGTCCCTGGCGGCTGCGGATGAATATTTCCCAGAGAGGCCATTCTTTGTTCATGTCAGTCTATTAGATTGTTGGTAGATAGGTTCAATTGTTATATGGTTCGGATCAGTTGTAAGCAATCAGGCTGTATGACAATTAAGCCATATAACCATTCAACTTATCAGCCGATCAGCCTTTCAACTGTTACGCCACTTTCTGTTCGCTCTTTTTCTTCTCTGCATAGGCCGATGCCGCTTCCCTTACCCAGGCGCCGTCTTCCCAGGCTTTTTTCCTGGCGTTGAGACGATCCCTGTTGCAGGGACCGTTGCCGCTGACCACCTGCCAGAACTCGTCCCAGTTGATCGGTCCAAAATCGTAGTGACCGCGGGTTTCGTTCCATGTAAGGTCTTTGTCGGGCAGGGTCAGTCCCAATATCTTTACCTGGTCTGCACAGATGTCTACAAATTTCTGGCGCAGTTCGTCGTTGGTGAAGCGTTTGATCTTCCAGCGCATGCTTTGTATCGTGTTGGGACTTTCGTCGTCCGTGGGACCGAACATCATGATGCTGGGCCACCACCAACGGTTAAGGGCATCCTGCGCCATGTTCTTCTGTGCTTCGTTTCCCCTGCTGAGCGTGAGCAGTATTTCAAAGCCCTGGCGCTGGTGAAAGCTTTCTTCTTTGCAAACACGCACCATCGCCCTGGCATAGGGACCGAAGCTTGCGCGGCAAAGCGGCACCTGGTTCATAATAGCGGCCCCGTCTACCAGCCAGCCTATGGCACCCATATCGGCCCAGCTTAGTGTGGGGTAATTGAAGATGGAAGAATATTTAGCCCTGCCTGAATGCAGCTGTTCATACATCTCATCACGTGTGATGCCCAGTGTTTCGGCGGCGGAATACAGATAGAGACCATGCCCGGCTTCGTCCTGCACCTTGGCCAGCAGTATCGATTTCCTGCGCAGGCTGGGTGCACGCGTAATCCAGTTGCCCTCGGGCAGCATGCCAACGATCTCGCTGTGCGCATGCTGGCTGATCTGGCGGATCAGTGTCTGCCGGTATTTTTCCGGCATCCAGTCCTTCGGCTCGATGCGGATCTCCCTGTCGATCTTATCCTGAAATATGTCTTCCAGGTTCTTCTCCATATAAACGATTGAGACGTAAATGTACAGAAATCAGCCGAATCGCTAACAAATGTTAGCTTTTTCAATACATAAAATCGAGGATTTTGTTAGCATTTACATGGTAGCCGCAGATGGTCACTATCTTTCCTGCATGAAAAAGCTATTGTTTGTGCTGTTAACGGGGCTCTGTTTGCATGTGTATGCACAGAACACCCCGCCGTTCAGGAAAGAGATCGATGCATTCAGGAAAAAAGACAGCCTGCAGATGCCGGCGAAAGGAATGATCCTGTTCGTGGGAAGTTCCTCTTTTACCAAATGGACCGATGTGCAGTCTTATTTTCCGGGTTATGCGATCCTGAACCGGGGATTCGGAGGATCTTCCTTACCCGATGTAATACGGTATGCGGATGAGATCATCTATCCCTACCAACCCAAACAGATCGTGATCTATTGCGGTGAGAACGATATTGCCGCATCGGATACAGTGACCGCCCAGACGGTACTGAAAAGGTTTACGCAATTGTTCGGTATGATCCGTTCCCACCTGGGCAATGTGCCGGTGGCTTTTATCTCTGTCAAACCCAGTCCGAGCAGAAGAAAATTCCGTCCCGTTGTTATCGAAGCCAATAAACTGATCAGGGATTTTCTTCGCCGGAAGGCCAATACAGCTTATATCAACGTGTACGATGCCATGCTGAACAGCGATGGTTCTGAAAAAGGCGGGATATTTGTACAGGACAGCCTGCATATGAATGCGAAAGGGTATGCGATATGGCAGCCGATCATTCAGAGAAAACTAAAAAAATAATATGCGCAACAGGGTTCGCATAGGATTATCGGTGATCGCATTGTGTGCCGTTATGCAGGTGACGGGACAAAAAAAGCGGGACACCATTTTCCTGATGCGCGAATTCATTACAGAAGGGGATTCAGAGTTGTACCACACGGTATTTATCGATATCGATAAACGTTCACGGTATTACCGCCGGGCGGCCGATTTTTCGGTGGACAGGTTCGGCAGGGAAGCACTCAAAAACTCACTTGCCTACCTGGCCAAAAATAAACGGAAACTTACCAGGAAACCGGTTACGGGCCTGCCAAGAAAATGGGTGCCGCTGGAATGGTATAAAAACAAATACTATCTCTATCATCCCAGTGATTTTTACGGGTATTACCGGGTTAACATAACAGACACCGCGTTTCTTGATGATTATGGGGAGGGACTGACAGCCAATAAAATCCTTTCCTTCACGAGACAGGACGCAAAGACATTTGCGTTTGAGCTGACCGGTATTGAAAAACCGCAGCATTCGCTTGTTATTCACCTGGTCGACAGTAAAAAAGGAATTGCTGTTTTTGAAGACCGGTTTAACAAAGGCAAAAAGCAATATTACCTGATGATCGATGCAGGTAAGATCAGGCAGTTCCCGGTGATCGTTAATTATTGTAAGGATTCGAAAATGAGAGAGTTTGATTTTGACAAGCCGGATTTTGAGAAGCTGATCAGTGGGAAGTAGCCCGCCGGTTATTTTACATCAAAATCCACCACCACTTTCTCTGTACGCGGGTGCGACTGGCAGGTGAGGATGAATCCCTGTTCTATTTCTTCCTGTTCCAGGCCATAATTGACTTCCATATCCACTTCGCCTTCCAGCAGTTTTGCGCGGCAGGTACAGCATACACCGCCCTTGCATGCATAGGGAAGATCGGCGCCCTGTTTCAGGGCCGCATCCAGGATGGGTTCGCTGTTGAAGCCCAGGTCAAAATCAAAACTGATACCGTCGAGCTTTACTGTGATCCGGCTTTTGGCTTCGGTTTTTTCGTTGGTATGCTGCTGCTGACCGGTATGCTTTTTTGCGCCCGGTGTGGTAAACAATTCAAAATGGATCTTGGCGGGTTCAACACCCAGTTTTTCCAGCTGTTCCTTTACCGAAAAGATCATGGTCTCCGGTCCGCAGAGAAAAAATGCGTCCGTACTGTCTGCATCGATCGTTTTCTCACAAAGTGCGCAGCATTTTTCTCCGTCGATCCTGCCGAAATTGATCTCCGCATCTGTCTTTTCCCTCGAGAGTATATAGATCACGCGGAACCGGTCCATGTATTGGTTCTTCAGCGCCTCCAGTTCTTCCCTAAAAATGATGGAATGTCTGTTGCGGTTTCCGTATACCAATGTAAAGCTGCTTAACGGTTCGGTGCGCAGCGTTGTTTTGATAATGGATAACAATGGCGTAATACCGCTGCCTGCAACGAAACCCGTGTACTGTTTTTTCTGAGCCGGATCCAGTTCCGTAAAGAATTTGCCGATGGGCGGCATTGCTTCGAGAGCGTCGCTTTTTTTCAGTTGTGTATTGGCAAAGCCCGAAAAAAGGCCCTGCTCCGTCTTCTTCACCGCCACCCTGAGCTCATGGTCCAGCGGGCTGCTGCAGATAGAATAAGATCTTCTTATTTCCTCGCCGTTGAGATGGGTACGCAGGGTAATGTATTGTCCCTGTATAAAACGGAATGTCTCCGCCAGGGATTCCGGCACGGCGAACGCAATCGAAACACAGTCTGCGGTCTCTCTCCTGATATCACTGATAACAAGCGGATGAAAATGTATGGCCATGTAAGCAAGTCAAAAGTCAAAATTCAACAATCAGAACCCCACCCTCCTCTGTCAAAAAAACCCACGCCACTCACGATAACTCACGTTTCACGTCTCAACTCCCTACCTGTTCACCAACCCCCCCACCAATATCGTAATCATATTGTCTTCAAGCGATTCGGCGCTGATCTTCTGGGTGGAGCGGTGCCAGCTTTCTATGCCGCTTACGGCGTGTAGCATAATGAGCACGGCGGTAGGCGCATCGATCTTCTTGATCTCTTTGTTGCGGATGCCGTTCTCGATAATGGCGGCAAAACGTTTGCGGTAAATACGCCGCTGGTTCTGGAAATTGGAGAGATAGGGATCGGAGAGGTGTTTCCATTCGCGGTCGCTTACATACACCTCCTCGTAATGCTCGATCATTTCATTGATATGAAAACGGAGCAGTTTCTCCACTTTCTCAATCGCCGTGCCCGGGCCGGCCTCTATCTCGTCTATTTTCTGCATAAACCGGTTAGCAACGCCAAAGCACAGTTCGTGCAGCAGTTCGGTTTTTGATTTGATGTGGTTGTACAGACTGGCCGCTTCCACGCCAACCGATTCGGCCAGGTCGCGCATGCTGGCTGCTTTAAAGCCTTTTTCCCTGAAAAGCGCGGCGGCTTTGGTTACGATCACGTCTTTCCGGGAGATATTTTTCTCAGTTTTGATCCGTGCCATGCCACGAAGATAACATTTGTTAGTTAAAATTCCTGTTCGAAATACTTCCGGGTGTTAGTTTGGGGGGAAGAGACTAAAGGATTGGCGGATGATGGATTAGCGGATTGGCGTTTCAGGTTCGGAATACGGTCTTTTTTGTGTCCTGATTTATTGAAGCCGCCCCAAGCACAGGATGCACTAAACCAGAACCACGCCAAACACAATCCGCTAATTCATCATCCGCTAATCCTGGAATCTTTATTAATCGCCCGAAACCCTTAATTTCGGCCCCCGATACCAAAATCACCTATTATGTCCCTAGTTGTTGTCGGATCTATGGCCTTTGATGCTATTGAGACGCCGTTTGGCAAAAGCGATAAAATCATCGGCGGAGCGGGCACCTATATTGCATGGTGCGCTTCCAATTTCACCCCTGTTAAACAGATATCCGTTGTGGGCGGCGATTTTCCGCAGACCGAACTGGATGCGCTCACTGCGCGCAATGTATCGCTCGAAGGCGTACAGGTTAAGAAGGACGAGAAGACGTTTTTCTGGAGCGGCCGTTATCATATGGATATGAATACCCGCGATACGCTTGATACGCAGCTGAACGTGCTGGCCAACTTCGATCCCGTGGTGCCTGACAGCTACCAGGATTGCGAATTCCTGATGCTCGGTAACCTGCTTCCCTCCGTACAGAGCAGTGTGATCAGCCAACTGAAAACACGTCCTAAACTGATCGTGATGGATACCATGAACTTCTGGATGGAAGTGGCGATGGACGATCTGCGCAAGACCATATCAATGGTGGATGTGCTGATGGTGAACGACAGCGAAGCAAGACAGTTAAGCGGCGACTATTCCCTTCTCAGGGCCGCATCCACCATTATGAAGATGGGTCCCAAATACGTAATCATCAAAAAAGGGGAACACGGGGCGCTGTTGTTCCATGGCAAACAGGTGTTCTTTGCACCGGCGCTTCCGCTCGAGGAAGTGTTCGATCCCACCGGTGCGGGCGATACTTTTGCCGGCGGTTTTATCGGCCACCTGGCGCGTACCAAGGATATCTCGTTCGAAAACATGAAAACAGGTATTATCCTGGGCAGCGCGATGGCTTCTTTCTGCGTGGAAAAATTCGGCACCGAAAGACTCCGCCAGATCAACAAGGCAGATATTGATGCCAGGATGAACGAGTTTGTTCAGCTGGTGAATTTTGATATCAGCCTGGTGTAATTGCTGAATGGCTGAATGGCTGTATTGCCTGCGGAAGGCAATTCGGTCCAGCCAGGCCAGAATTTTTTTTGGCAGACAATTTCTCCCGTATTACATTCGCAGTACAATGATGAATAAGAAACATACAAAACGTACCAAGAAACCTCTCTGACGGGAAGTGCTTTACGTTTTTGTATGAGTCCATATAATACTGAAGGCCTTCCCGAAACGGAGGGTCTTTTTTTTATGTAAACCTAAAACAACAAACAAACCCAAATGAAAGTAGCAGTCGTAGGCGCCACCGGTCTGGTTGGCACCAAAATGATGCAGGTTCTCGCAGAACGCAATTTCCCGGTAACCGAACTGGTTCCCGTGGCTTCAGAAAGATCCGTAGGTAAGGAAGTGGAGTTCAAGGGAAAGAAATACAAGGTGGTGGGTATGCAGGAAGGCATTGACGCGAAACCGGCTGTTGCTATTTTCTCTGCAGGCGGCAGCACTTCGCTCGAATGGGCGCCGAAATTTGCGGAGGCCGGCATCAAGGTCATCGATAACTCCTCTGCCTGGCGTATGGATCCCGCCAAAAAACTGGTGGTACCCGAGGTGAACGCGGATGTGCTCACTGCCGAAGACATGATCATTGCCAACCCCAACTGCTCTACCATACAGATGGTGGTGGCGCTGCAGCCTTTGCACAAAAGATACGGTATCAAACGCGTTGTGGTAAGCACCTACCAGAGTGTAACAGGCACCGGCAAGAAAGCGGTTGACCAGCTGTTTAATGAACGAAACAAAGTGCCGGGCGAAATGGCTTACAAATACCAGATAGACCTGAACGTAATACCCCAGATAGATGTTTTTCTTGACAACGGTTATACCAAGGAAGAAATGAAAATGGTAAAAGAAACCTGCAAGATCATGGGCGACGATACCATCAAAGTAACCGCAACCACTGTGCGTATACCCGTGGTGGGCGGTCACAGCGAAAGCGTAAACCTGGAATTTGTGCATGATTTCGATCTGGCTGAGGTAAAAGACCTGTTAAGCAAAGCCCCCGGTATCATTGTACAGGACGATCCTGCCGCAGCGTTGTATCCCATGCCTTTGTGGGCGCATGAAAAAGACGAAGTGTTTGTAGGCAGGCTGCGCCGCGACGAAACCCAGGCCAATACCCTCAATATGTGGATCGTAAGCGATAACCTCAGAAAGGGCGCAGCTACCAACGCAGTGCAGATCGCCGAATACCTTAGCGCTAAAGGACTGCTGTAAAAAATTGTGAGTGAGTGCAGGCAACCGTGAGACAGCCCCGTGAAAACGGGGCTTTTTAATTTGAAAATTCGGCAATTTGAAAATTTGAAAATGAGAGCATTGCTTAATGGGTGCATGGTTATATGGCTATAAGAAGGTATCCAGCTGCCAATATCCCATTTTCAAATTTTCAAATTGCCAAATTTTCAAATTACTCAATCGCCCTGTTCAAAAAATAAATCATCGGTTGCAGTGCTTCGAAGGACTGGATGATCTTTTTGACAAGGGTTTTGTCTGTAAGTTCGGCATCTGTGAGCGGGTGAAATGCGATCCAGCTTTTGAGCTTGATATAATCGATGGCGGGATTGTCTTTTTCATAATCCTTGGGCTCCCTGCTTAAGGAGAATTCGGGGCTTTTGTCGAGATCGCCGTAGACGGAAACAAATTTTCTGCTCCTGAGTATGGCGCGGAACGCTTCCCAGTTATAGTCTATCTCCTGCCGGATTCGCTTCAGCATCGGCGGATCTGTCATGTACTTGCCGCCACCGATAAAGGAGCTGCCCGGTTCGATATGAATATAGTAACCTGCGAGGTCAGATTTCTTGCCGCCGCTGATCAGGCTGGCGGCCATGTTTTTCTTGTAGGGAGATTTGTCTTTGCTGAAACGGATATCCCTGTTGATACGGTACAGGCAATCCCTGCCCGACAATGCAGCGATCGTGGGATCTTTTTTACCAAAACCGCTGACCACCTCGCTGATCATCCCGATCATATCCGATTTGGCCTCCTCGTAAGCTCCGCGGTTCTTTTCAAACCATTCGCGGTTATTGCTCTTAGCCAGTTTTTTCAGAAAGGAAAGCGTGCCTGGATTAAGCATACAGTAAAATTCAAAGTTCAAAAATAAAAAGCAAATCACACATTTCACTTCCCTCAACTAACGCCAACTCACGTTTGACGTCTCACGCCTCCTCCCCCGCCAACTCCAAAAATTCATCTTCCGAAATAATTTTCACCGTATTGATCTTTTTTGCTTTTTCAAGTTTGCTGCCGGCGTCTTCGCCCACCACCAGGTAATTGAGTTTGGCGCTGACGCCGCTGACGATCACACCGCCCCGGGCTTCGGCCATGGCTTCGGCTTCGCTGCGTTTGAGTTTGGCGAGTGTGCCGGTGAACAGGAAGGTCTTACCCGTTAAAGAGCCCGCAGCTACCGCCTGTTTTTTTTGGTTCTTCAGCTGCAGACCCAGCTGTTCCAGCTCTTTCAGCATGTGCAGGTTCTGTTCGTTCAGAAAAAACTGGTGGATGCTTTTTGCCACTTTCACACCCACATCCTCCATCTGTGTCAGGTCCTCTTCCGAACGGTCTTTGAAATCGAAGATATTTTCCACGGAATTGGCGAGTGTTTTGGCGGTGGTCTCGCCAACAAAGCGGATGCCCAATGCGTAAACGAGCCTGTGCAGCGGCTGCTGTCTGGAAGCTTCTATCGCCGCTTTGAGGTTGTCGAGGCTTTTTTTTCCAAAGCCTTCCAGCCCGCCTATTTTATCATAAGGCAAACGGTATATGCCGGGGATATCTTTCAGGAAACCGAGTTCATAAAATTTGCGCACATTGGCTTCGCCGAAACTTTTGATGTCCATCGCGTCCTTGCTCACAAAATGGATCATTTTCTCAACCACCTGCGCCTCGCATTCTATGTTGATGCAGCGCCATACGGCTTCGGTTTCCTCCTTGAACAATTCACTTTTGCAGACAGGGCAACTGCGCGGAAATGCGATGGCGGTTTCTGATCCGTCGCGCAGCTCGGGCATCGATTTTACGATCTGCGGTATCACATCGCCCGCGCGTTCGATCAGTACGGTATCGCCGATCTTCAGGTCTTTTTCGCGGATATACTCTTCGTTGTGTATCGAGATGCTGGATACGGTAACACCGCCCAGGTACACGGGATCCAGTTTGGCAACAGGGGTAACGGCTCCCGTTCTGCCCACCTGAAACTCCACGCCCCTGAGGGCAGTGGTTGCCTGCCGAGCTTTGAATTTAAAGGCAACCGCCCACCGGGGGTGGTGCGAGGTCATACCCAGTTTATCCTGTAAAACAACATCGTTCACTTTTACCACCATGCCGTCGATCTCGTAGGGCAGGTCATCGCGTTTTGCTTCGAACTCATGACAGTAATCGATCACTGCCTGAATACCCTTTACCACTCTTTTTTCTTTTTCGGGAGACCGGAAACCCAGGTCCCACAGCATTTTCAGCGAACCGGAATGCGTGCGCAGCGGGTCTCCTTTTTCCAGGTGGTCTTTGATGTCTGCATCATGGTTCTCGTCCGATTTCTGCCATCCGTCCGCCATCGTAAAAAAACTGACATGGTAAAGGAACGCATCCAGTCCCCTGCGATGCACTTCTTTGGGATCTTTCATACGCAGGCTTCCCGATGCGGCGTTGCGGGGATTGGCCAGGGGAGGCAGTGCCTGTTCCGCCAGCCAGCCGTTGTAACGGTCAAATGATTTTTTGCTCATGATCACTTCACCGCGTATCTCTATCTGCTGCAGGCCGTACCTGGAGAATTCGGCCGTCAGCGGGATGGATCTTACCTGTTTCAGGTTATTGGTGATCTCTTCTCCTTCCACACCATCGCCGCGGGTAGCTGCCCGGGCCAGCATATCGTTCTCGTAGATCAGTGAGATACTTGCGCCGTCGAACTTGGGTTCAATGCAATAGTCGATCGTGTCAAGACCGGAGAGCTCCCTTGCTTTGCGGTCGAAATCGAGCAGGTCGTCCGCATTATAACTGTTGTCGAGGCTCAGCATGGGCACCAGGTGCTGTACCGTGGCAAATCCCTGGTTCAGGCTGCTGCCCACCCGCTGCGTGGGAGAATCGGGTGTTTGCAGCGCAGGGTGTTTGTTCTCGGTACGCAGTAACAACTGGTATAGCTGGTCGTATTCAAAATCGGAGACAAGCGGTTCGTTGAGTACATAATAGCGGTACTCGTGAAAGCGGAGCAGGTTCCTTAACTGCGCTATTTCATTTGCGGCCGTACTGCCGGGTATTTGTGCATGCATCAGCAATACCCGGGACTGTTCCTGTAACTCGCGGGTCTGTTGGGTACCGTACATAGGGTAAAAATTGGCCCTTAAAGGTAAGCGCTTGTAAGTTTACCGGGAAACATCGGTTGCGATGCAGAATCTTTGTATCTTGTTCGCCTGGCCCGATCCACAAAGTGCCTGATGTTTTGCGATGAAAAAAAATGCTGCCGGCGTTTCTCACAATGCCCATCTTATTGCCGATGCCAGGGAACTGGTAAACTCTTATCCGAAAGTTCCCCTCACTGTTGACTGTGTGATCTTTGGTTTTGAAGAAAACAAACTGAAAGTATTGCTGATCAAAAGCGACCTGGCCATTTATGAAGGCAAATTATCATTGCTCGGAGACATGGTTAAAGACGATGAAGACCTTGAGAATGCCGCCTACCGTATCCTGAAGGAAAGAACCGGAATGAACGATGTGTTCCTGGACCAGGTCAGGGCCTTCAGTCACCCAGCCCGCCACCCCGGCGGACGTGTGATCACCATAGCATATTGTTCACTGCTGAACGTGAACCACCACGAGTTGAAAATTCATGATAACGATCTTCACTGGCATAGCGTATCGTCGCTTTCCGAGATGGCTTTCGATCATAAGGAAATCGTCGATGTTTGCTACCAGTGGCTGCAGAAACGTATACAGGAGCATCCGCTTGGTTTTAACCTGCTCCCCGAAAAATTCTCACTCCGCGAATTACAGAACCTGTATGAGGCTATCCTGGGGATATCCCTCGACAGACGGAATTTTCGAAAAAAATTCGCTTCTATGGACCTGCTCATCGATATCGACGAAATGGAACAGGATGTTCCCCATCGCCCCGGCAAACTCTACAAATTCAACTTCGAAAAATACGAACGGAATAAGCGGAAATGGGTGGGGATTGATTTTTAATTTGAAAATTTGATCATTTGAAAATTTGAAATTGTGGGTACAGCTTGTTTCCCGCTGACAGCGGAATCATACAGCTGTAACAATTGAGCCATACAGCCATTAAGCCATACAATCCATTTTCAAATTTTCAAATGACCAAATTTCCCAATTGATTAATCCCTACATTTACAAACAACCTACTCCTTATGTTACATTCAATGACGGGTTATGGAAGAGCGGAACAGACGCTGGCGGATAAGAGCTATCTGGTGGAAGTTCGTTCGCTTAACGGTAAGCAGTTTGATCTTCGTCTGAGCATCCCTGCCTTACTGAAGCCCTACGAATTTGAAGTGCGTAACCTGCTCAACGAGGGTTTGCAGCGGGGGAGTGTGGAATGCACCATCACCATCAAACAGAACGGTGCGGGCAAACCCGTCTCCATCAACACCGATCTGGCAAAAGCCTATTACGAACCCGTGGCTCAGCTGGCTGCGGAATTGAAACTGGAAACAGGTGATATACTCGGTACCCTGCTGAAACTGCCCGATGTGATCACACCCTCAACAGAAGTGCTGGGCGATGAAGACTGGAAATGTTTTGAAAATGTATTGCGCGATGCCATAGCCGAACTGAACAGGCACAGGCTTGATGAAGGTAAATCCATCGAGGAAGACCTGGTGCTTCGGATAACGAATATTGAATCGCACCAGACAACGGTTGCCGGACTGGAGCCTGCCCGCCGTACCAAGATCCGGGAGGGACTTATCAAACTGCTGGAGGAAAACCTGGGCGCCGACGGCTACGATGCCAACAGGCTTGAGCAGGAGCTGATCTATTACATTGAAAAGATGGATATCAGCGAAGAGCAGGTGCGTTTAAAGAACCATTGCGACTATTTCAGGTCCGTGCTCACCGACACCGAAACGGGAAAGGGTAAAAAACTGTCCTTTATCCTGCAGGAGATCGGCCGCGAGATCAATACCACCGGCTCAAAAGCCTACGATTCCACCATCCAGAAATGCGTGATCCTTATGAAAGACGAGCTGGAGAAGGCGAAGGAGCAGATATTGAACGTGCTCTGAGGCCGATGGATTGCCTGTTTTGGCGGATTTAACCGGTGCTCACTTTTTTCGGCCCGCGCTTCACGCCCCGTGTTTCCTATCTTTGCCCAAATCCATCATGGTGAAAAAATTTCTTGTTACGGCGGTGGTTGTATGCATGATTGCCGGTTGCGGTACAATGGATGTATTTGAACGAACGGTATTCTTTCCCAAACACGAATGGCCGGGCAGTGAAAAGCCGTCTTTTTATTTCCAGGTGGAAGACACTGCCGCGCGGTACCATATTTTTGTGGTCTTCCGTCACGAAGACGCCTATCATTTCAATAACCTCTGGCTGAACATTATTACCCGGGCGCCAGGCGATACGGCGGTTACGCAGCAGGTGGATATCAAGCTGGCAGACAATACACGCGGCTGGCTGGGCACCGGTATGGACGATGTGTATGATCACCGTACCCGTATTACGCAATCGCCCGTAAAACTCCGCAAAGGCGCTTATACCTTTACCCTGCAGCAAACCATGCGCGAGGATCCGCTGCAGTCTGTGCTCAATGCGGGCATCCGCGTGGAAAAAGTGCAGCCATGAGTTTTTTCCGGAAACATAGACTGGCGGTGGCAACAACTGTTTACTGGCTGCTGCTGTTATACATGATCGCCGCCCTGCTGTTCTGGTTCCTGGCTTTGGAGAACCAGAATAAAAATATCGCCACCATCCGGCTGAATGAGCTGCAGTATAAAGACGATCCGGCTTATTTTTCAAGAGCGTCGGAGATAGAAGACATCAAAAAAAGAAAGACCGCACAGTACCTCGGCGAGGGTATTACTTTCCTGGCAGTGATCGTAGTGGGTGCGGTGTTCGTATTTCGTGCCACACGAAGACAGTTCCGCCTGTCGCAGCAGCAGCAGAATTTCCTGATGGCGATCACCCACGAACTGAAAACCCCGATCGCCGTTACCCAGCTGAATCTCGAGACCCTGCAAAAAAGAAAACTCGATGAAGAGAAACAGCAGAAACTGATCAGCAGTACCCTGCAGGAAGCCAACCGGCTGAATATGCTCTGCAACAATATCCTGCTGGCCACCCAGCTTGATGCGGGGTATGTTTCCAATAAACAGGAGATCAACCTGACCGATCTGGTAGAAGGTTGCGTGGACGATTTCAGGATGCGTTTTCCGCAACGTGTCGTTGAAGAAGCTATCACCCAAGCAATTTACCTGAACGGAGACACGCTGTTACTGCAGATGCTCGTAAACAACCTGGTCGAAAACGCGATAAAATATTCCCCGAAAGATACACCGGTGCGGGTTTGCCTGGGCAACGAACAGGGTAGGATCCGGTTGTCTGTTTTAGACGAAGGGTACGGCATACCTGCGGAGGAAAGAAAAAAGGTGTTCGAGAAATTTTACCGGATCGGCAATGAGAACACCCGCAAAACAAAAGGCACCGGCCTGGGTCTTTACCTGTGCAGGAAGATCGCAGAAAGCCATAATGGCTACATTTCTGTGACAGATCATAAGCCCTCGGGAACTAATTTTGCCGTACTGTTCAGACCATGAAAGACAATAAGGCCAATATATTGCTGGTAGAAGACGAGGAAAACCTGCACGAAACCCTTCGCCTGAACCTGGAAATGGAGGGGTATGATGTTACCTCTGCCTTTGATGGCAGCGAGGCACTGCGTAAGGTAGGCAACGAATATTTTGATCTGATCATCATGGACATTATGCTGCCGGAACTGGACGGCATCAGCGTAACAGAAAGTATCCGCGTTAACCATAACGAAGTGCCCATCCTGATGCTCAGCGCCAAAAACGCCGGTGCCGACAAAGTACTGGGATTGAAGAAAGGCGCCGACGATTACCTGACCAAACCCTTTAACCTGGAAGAGCTGCTGCTGCGTGTAGGCAAGCTGATCGACAAGAACAAAAAGATACAGGAAAAAGAAGGCATCGGCGATGCGTACGATTTTGGGAATAACAAAATAGACTTCAAAGCCCAGGATGCCATCACCTGGAGCGGGCAGCGTGTGGAGCTCAGCAAGAAGGAAGCCATGCTGCTGAAACTGCTGATCGAGAACAAAGGAGACGTGGTAACCAGGGAAAAAATCCTGCAGGTGGTCTGGGGCTACAATGTTTACCCCACCACGCGTACCATCGATAATTTCATTCTCAACTTCCGCAAATATTTTGAAGAAGACAGCCGCAACCCCCGCTATTTCCATTCGGTGAGAGGGGTGGGGTATAAGTATACGGATTAGCGGATTTCGGATTCGCGGATTATTCGTTTTCTGCGGTGGTCGTCTGTATTTTATCCGGGTTACACTGAAACGAAGAAAAACAATTTTACAGGAAAACAATCCGCGAATCTGCAATCCGTTAATCCGCTAATTCAAGCCCCGCTTGACAATAAACCGCGCTTCTTTTCGTTCTTGCAAATGCAAACCAACCATTCATGTCTCTCCAAACAATCATAGATTTTCTCGAACCGGTGAATATCGCCCAGATATCCAACGATGAGGGCTTTAAGGAAACACAGCTGGGAAAACATATTGCCGTATACGACGAATCATTCCCCGATATAACAGAAGCCGATATGGTACTGATCGGCTGCGGCGAAATGCGGGGCTCGGGCATACAGCATAACAAGACAGACGCCCCCGATATTATCCGCTCGGAGTATTACAGGCTTTTTCACTGGCATACGGCGGTAAAAGTGGCCGACCTGGGCAATGTAAAAACCGGAGCAAGTCTGCCCGACAGTTATGCGGCGCTTCGCACGGTGATCAACGAATTGGTGGAGCAGGGTAAAAAAGTGGTCATTATCGGAGGTTCGCATGATAATACCACGGCACAGTACCAGGCTTACGGTGTACAGAGTAAGATCATCGACGCGGTCTGCGTGGATGCCAGGATCGATCTGGATATGGACAGTGTATTGCCTGCCGATAATTTTTTAGTGGATATGTTCACAGGCATGCCCAATCACCTGAAACATTACACGCATATCGGTTTTCAGAGTTATTTTATGCATCCCAATATGCTGGAAACGATCGACAAACTGGGGTTCGATTGTTTTCGCGTCGGAAAAGTCAAAGAGGCCATAGAAGAAATGGAACCAGCTATCCGTAACGGCGATATGCTGAGTTTTGATATCGCCGCCATTCAATATGCACATGCACCTGCCAATCATATCACCCCCAATGGTTTTAACGGCGAGGAAGCCTGTACACTCATGCAGTATGCGGGCATGAGCAGGCAATGCACCAGTATCGGCATCTACGGTTATATACCGCAGCAGGACCAGCACCAGCTTACCGCCAAACAGGTATCGCATATGCTGTGGTATGTGATGGACGGCATTAACAGGGGAAAGCAGGAGGCGGAGATCAGCAACAGGGCCGAATTCGACGAGTTTACCATTGCGTTTGGCGAAGTGGAGACAGCCTTTCTCCGAAGCAAACGCACCGGCCGCTGGTGGATGCAGATGCATACCGGCGAGTTTGCCGCCTGCAGCTACCACGATTACCTTACCGCCAGCAGAAACGATATACCCGAGAGATGGATGCGCGCGGTGGAGAGAAGCTGAGATAGTCTGTAGTCTGTGGTTTGGGGTTGATTCAACGAACCACAAACCACAGACTACGGACCCCACCACCCGTTTACCAAACCTTAATTCTTTCCTCCGCAGGTTTATACATTTTATCGCCCGGTTTTACCTGGAATGCATCGTACCACGCATCGATATTGGTAACGGGTGCGTTGGCGCGGTGTTCGCCGGGTGAATGCGGGTCTGTTTTGATGAGGTTGGCCGCGGTTTCGGGCAGGGTGTTGTTACGCCAGATCTGTGCCCAGCTCAGGAAGAAACGCTGCTGCGGTGTTAACCCGTCTATCTTTTTTCCTTCTTTGAACTGCCTGGTCTTGGTGAACGCTTCGTACGCCATATTCAGACCGCCAAGATCGGCAAGGTTTTCACCGAGCGTCAGTTTGCCCTGTACATGGATAGTGTCGAGCACGGTCAGTGCATTGTATTGCGCCACCACCTGGTCGGCGCGGGATTTGAATTTATCCGCATCTGATCTGGCCCACCAGTCTTTCAGGTTGCCGCTTGCATCAAACTGCCTGCCCTGGTCATCAAAGCCATGGGTTATCTCGTGGCCTATCACCGCCGCAATGCCGCCGTAATTGACCGCATCATCGGCCCCGAAATCAAAGAAAGGAAACTGCAGGATGCCGGCAGGAAACGTGATATCGTTATTCGAAGGACTATACGAAGCGTTGATCGTAGGAGGTGTCATGCCCATTTCCTTGCGGTCAACGGGTTTACCCATCCTGCTCACATTGTAGGTATACTGCCATACACTTACCCTGCGCACATTGCCGTAGAAATCGCGCCGGTCGGTGGTAACGCCATCGTATGTTTTCCATTTATCGGGGTAAGCGATTTTTTTGGCGATGGCATTCAGTTTCTCAAGCGCTTTCGTCTTGGTTTCATCGCTCATCCAGTCGAGACGGCGGATACGATCGGCAAAAGTGCTTTGCAGGTTGTTTACCATCTTCACCATATAGTCCTTGGCTTCGGGTTTGAAATATTTAGTCACATACAATTCCCCGATCATATCTCCGAGTGTACGATCTATCAGACTACTGAGCCGCTGCCACCTGGGGGTCTGCTCTTTTTGTCCGCTCACCACTTTGCTGAAAGCAAATTCAGCATTTACAAACGCACTGCTGAGGTACGGTGCGGCGTTTTTGATCAGGTTCCATTTCAGGTAGGTTTTCCATTCGCCCACGGGAACAGCAACAAGCATTTCGTTCACCGTTTTTACAAAAGCAGGATTGGTGACCACCACGCTGTCGGCGCCCGCTATCCTGGACTCAGCGAGGATATTTGCCCAGTTCATATTCGGCGTAACGGCGGAAAGATCCGCCACGGAAAACTTGTTATAGGTGGCGTTGGGATCGCGCATCTGAATGCGCGACAGCTGCGCTTTGGCCAAAGCGGTCTCTATTTTCAGAACGGTCTCTGCACTTGCCGCGGCCGTTGCAGCATCCTGTCCCACCAGCGAAAAAGCCCTGCGCAGGTAATTGCCATAAGCCTCGCGGATCGCAATACTGCGGGGGTCGTTGTTGAGGTAATAATCCCTGTCGCCAAGCGTGGTGCCGCCCTGGCTGATATTGGGTATGTACCTGGTAACATTTTTCCTGTCGGGCCCAACGGCCATGTTAAACAGTGCGCTGCCCAGGCCGTTGATCTTCAGATAGGCGATCTCATGCAATACGTCTGCAGTAGAACCGATATTGGCGATCCTGTCAAGATCGGTTTTAATGGGCTGGTAACCCCTGGCTTCAATGGCAATACTGTCCATGCCGCTGGTATAAAAATCGCCGATGATCTGTGTTTTGCGGTCGCGGTTGGTTTTTTTAGCCGCATCCTGCAGCAGGTTCTGCAGGCGCCTGGAGCTTTCTTCGCGCAGCATATCAAAACTGCCCCAGCGCGTTTTGGAACCGGGCACGGGATTTTTCCTTAACCATCCGCCATTGGCATAGCGGTAAAAATTGTTGCCGGGGTTTACCGACAGATCCATATTCGCTCTGTCGATGTATTTTGGAATTTCCTTCGAGAATCTGTCATCGCCCGATGCAAAGGCAAGGCATCCCGATAGCAGACCTGCCGCAAGCAGCGCCGTAGTATTGATTTTCATAGCAAGTTTTTTTGAGGGTAACCAAGTTAGGGATTTGCCGGTAATCGCAGGCGGATAATGGATGAATGGGCTAAATTTAGCACCAGTATAACCAAACCATATGCGAAACACCGCCGGTATCTGTTTGTTGCTGCTGTTGCTGAGCTCCTGCAGCAGCTCCCGTAAATTGTCTGCCGCGGCAGACAGCGCCATCCTGTCCAATACCGATTTTGCTTCGGCCCATATCGGCATCAGTGTATACGATCCTGCAAAAGCAAGCTATCTTTTCGATCACCAGGGCGATAAATTTTTCGTTCCCGCCAGCAATACCAAACTGCTTACCTGTTACGCGGTGATGAAATACCTGAGCGACAGTTTGCCGGGAATGCGGTACGAACGCCAGGGCGATGGGAAGGTACGGATCAGCCCAACCGCAGACCCCACTTTCCTGCATCCGGATTTTGCAAAACAGCCGGTACTGGAGCTGTTGAAACAATTGCCCGCAATGGCGTATGCGCCCAACCCGCAAAACCGGTTTCAGCCGCTGGGCCGTGGCTGGGCATGGGACGATTACGAAGCGGATTATATGCCCGAAAGAAGCGCTATGCCTGTATATGGCAATACGGTTTCTTTTTATTACCGTAATGACAGCCTCGGCGTATCCCCGCATTTTTTTTATGATTCGAGTAACCTGTCGGCCATTAATAAAACAGCGCCGGCGCAGCGCAAAGCCACCCGGTTTTCCAGAAAGGAAACCAACAATGCATTCTATGGCATCGCCGGCAAGGCAGCCGACTTTCCCGCCGCGGGCGAAGCGGTTCCGTTTACCACAAAAACGGATAATGACATCCCCCTGTTCATTAAACTGCTGGCAGACACTTTGCATACGGCGATAGCGGTAAGCGAGGAGACAATCAGTCCCGCTGCAAAGACCGTTTATTCGCAGCCCACCGACAGTATGCTGGCCATTATGATGCACCGCAGCGATAATTTCTTTGCCGAGCAGTCGCTATTAATGGTAAGCAATGAACAATTCGGTTTTATGAGCGATACAAAACTCATCGATACCCTGCTGAAATCGGATTACAAAGACATGCCGCAAAAACCCAAATGGGTGGATGGCAGCGGGCTCAGCAGGTATAACCTGGTATCGCCGCAGGATTTTGTATGGCTGCTCACCAAAATGAAAAATGAATTTCCCTGGAAAAGAATTACTGCGATCCTGCCTACGGGCGGAACGGGTACGCTGGCCAGCTATTATAAAAACTACGCAGGATATATCTATGCCAAAACCGGCAGCCTCAGTAACCACCTTGCCTTGAGCGGTTACCTGCTTACAAAAAAAGGCAGAACACTGGTGTTCTCCGTTATGGTCAATGCAGCCATGGCCCCCGCAGCCGCTATCCGTAAAGGGATTGAGAAATTCCTCACCGGCATCGTCGACAATTATTAGGCATCTCTGTTTTCGGAAACCCATCCCTGCGCAGCTGCTGTAAAGGCCTACCTGTTTCTCTTACCGAAGGGACAGGGAGATCATAACGTTTTCAGCAATTCCCGGATATCGGCGATCAGGTTTTGCATGGAGGCCAGACTGAGACCGTTGTAAATGCCGCGGATCCTGCGCCGCCCGTCGAGCAGGATAAAGTTTTCCGTGTGCAGGAATTCCGAACTGTCTTTTTTAAGTCCCATATCTTCCTCAACGAAGTAGTATTTTCTGCCGAGATCGTAAATGTTTTTTTTATCTCCTGTCAACAGCAGCCATCGCTTTTCATTAACACCTTTTTTTTGCGCATAGGCGCGCAGCACAGACACGCTGTCGCGATCGGGGGTTACGGAATGGGAGAGAAGCTGCACATGCGTTTCGTGCAGGAAACTGTCCTGCAATAGTTTCATGTTGGTGGTCATCCTGGGGCAGATGCCGGGACAGGCCGTAAAAAAGAAATCGGCAACGGTGATCTTTCCATCGAGGTCTTTTTCGGTGACAGGTTTGCCCGTATGCGCAGTCAGCGTAAACGCCGGAATACGATGAAAATTATCGGGGACCGTATCGGCAAACAGCGGCGTAAAATCTGCGGACCGGTAATAGGGCAGTTTCTGTACGGATGGCTTGGCTTTTTCCGGAGAATGGCATGCGGTAAAGCCAGCTGTCATACAGGCAAACACCAGGGCTTTTGTCATAGCTTAGGTATTTGCTGTTTGCGAACGGTGTAACAAAGCTGTGTTTCTTCGAGCCCGTATTTGCGCCCGTTCTTTGCAACATAATTGATAAACAGTTTGCCGCTGGTTCTCCATGCCTGCTGTAAGCCGTCTTCCTGATCCTGTATATAATGTGTTACCATATAAGGTTTCCCGTTTTCATACCATTGATACAGGTAGCCGTTGCGTCGGTCATCCCTATACTGGTAATCGAATTTTCTTTTTCCGTTGCGCCAATAGCCAAGATGTCTTCCGTTGGCAAGGTTGTGTTGGTAGCAACGGATCTCGAAGATACTTCCATCCGCATAAAAACTCCTGTAAATACCGTGCCGCATTCCCGCGTAAACAGGTACCAGGAATTGGGTCTTCCCATTTGCATAACAAGCCCTGATAACCCCCGAAAACAGGCCGCCGTTAATATAAAACAGGTTGTTCCGGAACCGGAGACCGGGATGCCGGGACGGGATGGTATCGCGCGCCGGTACGGAATCCTTAACGGGTAACGACAGGTTTTGTCCGGGTGTATCGAATACAACCGTTGTTTTCCTGAAAACATACAGCGTGCCAAGAAAAACCAGGCCGGCCACAATAAATGCAGCCGGTGCTGTTCTGCTAAAAAACAAATGTGCCCTTGGTGCCTGCATAACTGCCCGATTTAAGTATATAATAACCGGAATTGAGGAAGTTCACGTTCTCTGCATGGTAATGGTATACGCCGTTGGGAAATTCGGTGGTTGCGGCAAAATGACCATTGTATGCATCGAGTCCGGTGGGGTAACTGCCGTCTTTGTCCTTGCGTCCGTACAAAGGAAACCCATCGCGCAGAAAACCGATCAGGTTGGCATCGTCCAGCGAAGTGTAAGCACCGGTAACATGGTAATGGTAATTCTGGCTTTGCGCCGGGTGCGCACCTGCTTTGTCGAAAGAGGAAATGATGCCCGCATCGATGGATACACCTCCCATCTCCAGGTTATTGAATATGGCCACGCCGTTCAACGCCATACCGATAGGCCCCAGGCTGGTGGCTTCGTGTGTACTGGCAACCGCAGGTTTGGAAGGAATGGTCATGGTGTAATTCTGTACGCCGATGGCACCATTCGGGTTGCTGGCATGGCCCGTGGGGAACGCCTCATACAGGGCATTGCCGGCACCCCAGTAGGGCGATTTGTGGTTGGGGCGCCCATCGCTCCGCAGCACCAGGTTATCGCCGCTGGTCGTAACGGTTACATACCCCGTGACCATTTTGGCGTTAACAACGCCGGCAATATCCACCACCGTTGTTCCAGATGAGTTTGTGCCGGTATTCGTACCGGTGTTGGTGCTCGTATTAGTGTTATCACCACTCTTGCTGCAGGCGATCAACGCCAGCAGCGTAAAAAAGCAGAACATCCTGTTCATAAGGCTGATTTTCCTATTTGACGCAGGACAGATACAAAACCTTCGGGCAAAAAAAAATTTCGATATGCGAGTGGCGCCAAATCGGCGATCGGCAATCGAACCTCCTACAATTCTCTCCCTTCCTATCTGCCGAACATTCTGTCCAGGTAGTCTTCTTTGAACTCAACATAGGTAGGGCTGCCGGTGGGGGTGCTGTTGGGGGTATGGCAGGTGAACAGGTCTTCGATAAGCGTTAACATTTCTTTTTGCGACAGGGTCTGTCCCGCCTTGATGGCCTGCTGTCTGGCCATACAGCGAACCAGTTTCTCCCGTTTGCTGAATTTGATATCGCTGCTGAAATGCTTGAACTGTTCGATAAGCAGTTCGATCGAATGTTTTTCGTTGCCGGCATCCATATCTGCCGGTATGCCCTGTATCACGAAGCTGTTGCTGCCAAAGGGTTCTACCTGGTAACCGATGGTCTGCAGATCGGGCAGCAGGTCGGTGAGCAGGGCTGCATCGGCATGGCCCAGTTCGAGGGTGGAGGGGAACATCGTTTGCTGTGTGGCCATTTTTTTTCCATGCGCGGCAATACCAAAACGCTCGTATAAAATCCGTTCATGTGCAAACTGCTGGTGAACAAGCAGGAAGCCATTGTTGGTGGATGCGATGATATAGGTAGTATGCAATTGCAGCAGGGGTTTTTCTGCCAGCACCTGTATGGCGGGTCCGCTGGCCACATGCGGCTTCAGTAAAAGACTGCCGGCATCTGCAGCCGGTGATGCATCGGTTGTTCCTAACGGTGTTTCGCCCGCTGTATCGTAAAAACTTTTCCAGTGCTTCAGGTCGCTTTTGTTATCGCGTTCGATAAAATGCGCCTGGTGTTTCTGTGTAAAAGCTTTGAACAGATCGGATGAAACGGCCGCGTCTTTTTTTTCGGTCGTGAAGGGTTTGTTCACAGCATCCAGGTTCTGTATATCTGCATTCAGTGTAAAATCGAGCGAAGGCGATATACTGAACTGTGCCAGCGCATGTTTCACCGCGGCCTGTGCAAATGCATATACGATCTTCTCGTCCTCGAACTTGATCTCCTGTTTGGTAGGGTGCACATTGATATCCACCTGTGATGGATCAAGATCGATATACAGCACATAACTCGGAAAACTGTCTTTGGCGATCATGCTCTCAAACGCGCTGTTGACCGCGTGGTTCAGATAAGCGCTTTTGATAAAACGGTTATTGACAAAGAAATACTGGTCGCCCCTTGTTTTGCGCGCAGTCTCGGGTTTGCCTGCAAAACCATGGATGTTCATGTAATCGGTTTCCTCTTTTACCTGCACCAGTTTGGCGTTGTAGGAGCTGCCCAGTACCTGTACGATCCTGCTCTTAAGACTTCCTGCTTCGAGGTGGAACATTTCCTGGCCGTTGGCGGTAAGCGAGAAAAAAATGTTGGGGAAAGCCATGGCTACGCGGATGAACTCATCCACGATATGCCGCATTTCCGCCGCATTGCTTTTCAGGAAATTCCGCCTGGCGGGTACGCTGAAGAAAAGATTCTTCATGCTGATGCTGGTGCCCACAGGGCAGGCGCAGGGCTCCTGTTTCAGTACGCTGCTGTTCTCTATCTCTATATAAGTGCCTAATTCATCCTCCGGTCTCCGGGTCTTCAGCTCCACCTGCGCAACCGCGGCAATGGAAGCCAGCGCTTCGCCGCGGAAGCCCATGGTCCTGATGCGGAAAAGATCGTCGATATGGCGGATCTTGCTGGTGGCATGCCGCTCAAAAGCCATGCGCGCATCGGTTTCGCTCATACCCCTGCCGTTATCGATCACCTGTATCAGCGCTTTGCCGGCATCGCTCACGATCAGTTTGATCTCGGTGGCGCCCGCATCGGCCGCATTTTCCAGCAGCTCTTTGACAGCGCTTGCCGGCCGCTGGATCACCTCGCCCGCCGCTATCTGGTTCGCAATATTATCCGGTAACAATTGTATGATATCCGCCACTGGCCCTCTCTTTTGATAAAGTTTGTAAAAATAGAACAGCTTTGGGAAAGTTTAGAATTTTCCTAAGCCCCGCCCTTCGTAAATTTGACGATTAAAACATACGTGTAATGACAGTAAGTGCGGATATCAAAAAACTGGAAAGACATTTTGTACCCGGGGATTTTACGATCAGCGACTGGGCTTCGCTGGAGCCTTTGTTCAGGAACCTTGCCGACAGACCCCTCCATTCGCGCGGCGACCTGGAGCAGTGGATGCGGGATATCAGTGAAGTGGAGGCCGTGGTAAGCGAAGATGCCTGCTGGCGCCAGATCAGGATGACCTGCGATACCACCGATAAATCGCTCGAAGATGCATTCACCTATTTCTGTATGGAGATCCAACCCAAACTCCAGCCCTATGCGGATATGCTTAACCGCAGGCTGATCGACAGTCCTTTCTCCAGAGAACTCGATGACCAGAAATACTATACTTACCTGCGTACGGTAAGAAAGAACATCGATCTTTTCCGGGAAGAAAATATTCCGCTGCAGGCAGAACTCAGCGTTATGCAGCAGCAGTACGGCGCCATCGCCGGCAAAATGACCGTAGAAGTGGGCGGGCAGGAATATACCCTGCAACAGGCGGGTAAATTCCTCGAGAGCCACGACCGTAACCTGCGGGAAGAAGTATACCGGAAGATACAGGATAGGAGGCAGCAGGACAAACAGGCCATGCACGATCTGTATTCGCAGCTGGTACAGAAACGGGACCAGGTGGCGAAGAATGCGGGGTTTGCGAATTACCGCGACTATAAATTTGTGGAACTCGGCCGTTTCGATTATACGAAAGAGGATTGTTTCCAGTTCCACGAAGCCGTAAAACTGCATGTGCTGCCGCTGATCGAAAAGATCTACGAAAAGAAAAAACAGAAACTGGGTCTCGATACACTGCGCCCCTGGGATACCGAAGCGGAACCCGAAGGCACCGAGCCCTTAAAACCGTTTGCCACAGGAAACGAACTGTATGAAAAATCGGTGAAATGCTTCGAACAGCTCAATCCCTTCTTTGCAGACTGCCTGCGGAAGATGAAAGAGATGAATCATTTCGATCTCGAAAGCCGTAAGGGTAAGGCACCCGGCGGTTACAACTGCCCCCTTACCGAAAGCGGTGCGCCGTTTATTTTTATGAATGCGGCCGGACAAATGAGCGATGTAACCACCATGGTTCACGAGGGAGGTCATGCCGTTCATTCTTTTCTTGCGCACCAGCTTGAGCTGAGTGCTTTTAAAGAATACCCGATGGAGATCGCAGAAGTGGCAAGTATGGCGATGGAATTGTTCAGCATGTATCACTGGGAAGCGTTTTTTGGTGATGCGGCGGAACTGAAACGGGCAAAAGAACACCAGCTGGAAAGAACCATCACCATTTTTCCCTGGATCGCCATCATCGATAAATTCCAGCACTGGGTATATGAGAACCCGCAGCATACCGTGGAAGAAAGAACGGAGAAATGGATGTCGATCCTTAACGAGTTCTCGACAAAAAGCATCGATTTCACAGGCCTTGACGAATACCGCAGGATCAGCTGGCAGCGCCAGCTGCATTTATTCGAAGTGCCGTTTTATTATATCGAATACGGTATCGCCCAATTAGGCGCCATCGGTCTCTGGATGCAATACCGGCAGCATCCGAAACAGGCGCTTGACAATTATATTGCGGCGCTTAGTCTCGGCGGAACAAAAACGCTTCCCGAACTGTACAAGGCCGCAGGATTGAAATTCGACCTTTCACCCGACCATATCAAAACACTGATGGCGTTTACGGCGAAGGAGATGGAGGCGCTGTAGGGGGGCGGATTAGCGGATTATGGATTAGTGGATTGGCGGATTATCCGCCTATGTTGGTCGCCTGACCAACATCCGATGATCTAAAATAAAAGCAGCCTGATTATAACCCGGCTGCTTACTTCTATGTATCGGAAAAAATAATCCACAAATCCGCAATCCGTTAATCCATATCCCGCGAATTCACCATCATTCTTCTTTCGGAGGATTGTTTTGCGGAGGCCTTTGCCCCTGCGGCCTGTTACCCTGTGGCGGACGGTTGCCCTGTGGTCTGTTGCCGCCTGGTTGCTGTGGCCTCTGTCCGCCGTCGCCCTGCTGTGGCGGGCGCTGTCCGCCTGGCTGCTGCGGTCTTTGCCCCTGTGGCCTGTTACCCTGTGGAGGTCTTTGTCCCTGTGGTCTGTTGCCACCTGGTTGCTGTGGGCGTTGCTGCCCGCCCTGCTGGGGTCTTCCATCGGGTTTATTGCTGCCGGGCTGTCCGCCTCTGGCCTGTTGCGGGTTCCTTTTTTCGTTGCGTTGCTGATCCCTTCTCCGCTTGTCGTTACGCTCCAGCGAACGCAGGCTGATCTGTCCTACCAGGTCCACAAAACCGGTACTTTCTTCCTTGGCCTTGCCGCTGGCAATTTCCACGGGCTGCAGTTCCTCGGCTTTCTGACCCTGCTGGTTCATGCGCTTGATCTCTTTCACCCGTTGTATAGACAGCGGGAAATGCTTGCTGTTATTAGGCAGCACATACCACATCAGGTTCTTGAAAATATCTTTTTTGATCAGCTGCGCGGTGCCGCTCAGTGTATCAAGTGTTTCGGCATAATCGGGAAAATGCTGCAATGCATCGAGGTAGGTATCGAGTTCGTAATTCAGGCAGCATTTCAAACGGCCGCACTGGCCGCTGAGTTTGGTCTGGTTGATCGAAAGATTCTGGTAACGTGCGGCGGTGGTGTTAACGCTTTTGAAATCGTTCAGCCAGGTGCTGCAGCATAACTCGCGTCCGCAGCTGCCGATGCCGCCCACTTTTGCGGCTTCCTGGCGGATACCGATCTGGCGCATCTCCACTTTCACCTTAAAATCGCCTGCATATACCTTGATCAGCTCGCGAAAATCAACGCGGTCGTCGGCGGTGTAAAAGAAAGTGCCTTTTTTACCGTCGGCCTGTATCTCCACCTCGCTCAGTTTGAGCGGAACATTCAATTGTCGGGCAATGGCACGGCCGCGCGACAGTACCTCTTTCTCCCTTCCCTTGCTGATCCGGAAGCTTTCGATATCGCGGTCCGAACTGCGGCGCAGCACTTTTTTCATTTCAGCGCTGAACTCATCCACACCTTTTTTCTTCAGCTGCAAACGCACCAGTTCACCCGTAAGACTGATCTCGCCCACGTCGAAACCGCTTACGCCTTCCACGGTGATATATTCGCCTTTTTCAAAATATTGAAGGGTGCTGTTGCGGAAGAATTCCTTGCGGCTGCCGTTTTTGAACGTCACTTCCACCACTTTGCAACTGCTCTCGGGGTCGCTGAACGGAAGGTTCAGCAGCCAGTCGTGCACGTTCATCCGGTTACAGCTGCCCGTGCTGCAACCGCCGTTGCTTTTGCAACCGCCCGGTTTACCGTTAGATGTACCACAAGATCCGCAGCCCATAACTGGTTTTTTAAGTCAAAAATCAAAAATCGAAAGTCAGAAGTCAAACGCCGGGGAATACCTATAAAGTATCCTTTTGCATGTTTAATGTTGACTTTTGAATTCCTGGGAACGGGCTGCAGTATGCCTATGATGCTTCGTTGTGTCACTCAGTTCAGCGTTCGGTACGCTGCTGAGCTGGATAGTAAATAATTGATAATCAGCATCTTGCCTTCAAAATATATTGAGAAGCAGTAAACAGTACTTATAAGCCTCCCGCTCTCCGGGGTCCCCGTTCATTCACACGATCCTGCCCACGGGCGGGATCCTCAATCCATCAAAATTAGGGTTTTGTTCTGAATGATATGGTAGAGTTTAATGGTCAGTGCCTGGAACAGCATCTTGGCATTGGCATTACGCTCTATATAGTAGGCGGCCCGGTCAAGTTCGGCTATAACCGACTGCTGCTGGCTTACCGATGCGATCTTGTTCAGCCGCCCGGCAAAATCCTTTTCATTATCCGCTACCACCACATTATCGGCGCCGAGCACTTTTATGCGTATGCTCTGCTCCAGCAGGTGGTTAAAATACCGCAGAAACTGTTTCTGCTTTTCACGGCCCAGCTTACTGGCTTCTTCAACAAATTTTACCTGCGCCACCGGTCCGCCTTTTAAAGTGGCGTTAAGCCATTCACGCAAAAGACTTTGCCAGTCTTCGTCGGCATGCTGCAGCAACTGCAGCGCCTCGCGGTAATTGCCTTCGCTGATGGCGGCTATCTGTCTGGCGGTCTCGGGTTGGGCACGGGCTCTTTCAACCAGTGCCTGTTCCACATCACGGTCTTCGGGCATCGGTACTTTTACCAGCTGGCAGCGGCTCAGGATGGTGGCAAGAATCTGTTCTTCGTTTTCGGCAACCAGCAGGAACAGGGTATTCGGCGGCGGCTCTTCTATCAGCTTTAATAATTTATTGCCTTCCTTACCCAGGTATTCGGGCATCCATAGCAGCAGCACCTTGTATTCGCTCTCAAAACTCTTCAGGTTCAGTTTGCGGATGATATCATTGCACTCGTCTGCGGTAATATTACCCTGTTTGTTCTCCGCGCCGATAAACTGCAGCCAGTCGTACACATTGCCGTAAGGATACAGCTGTATGAACTCGCGCCACTCGCCGATATAATCGGCACTGACGGGTTTGTCGCCGCTTTTTTTCGGGATAACGGGATAGGAAAAATGCAGATCGGGGTGTATCAGCTGTCTTGCCCTTTCAAATGCCGGCTGCGAGGCAATGCCGTCGGGATGCAGGAAAGCAGGTGCCAGCGCCGTCATCCCGCCAAACAGGTCTTCCACTGCGGGCGATGGCTGTGGCAGGCTTACCACATACTGGGCAAATGCCATGGCCAGCGGTAGTGCCCCGCTGCCCTCTTTACCCAGGAACAGCAATGCATGGCTCAGGCGGTTCTGTTCCACCATCTCGGCCAGGTGCTTTTTTACTTCCTGCTGTCCTATCACATCGCTGAATAACATCGCGTCAAAAATAACGGATTCTGCCTCCTCCGTGCGGAAAATAAACCGCACCGCGGTACCTGTCAAAATAAAAACACCGGATAAAATTGCTTATCCGGTGTTTCTGTTCGTTATGCGGGATTTCTATCGCAGGTATTTTAAAATATCCTCGCTATCCGGTTTTACATTACTGGGGAAATAGGCGATCATCTTTCCGTTTTCATCCAGCAGGAACTTGTTGAAATTCCAGGAAATGGTTGCATCCAGTACGCCGTTCTCGGATTTGCTGGTAAGCCATTTGTAGATGGGTGCGGTATCGTCTCCTTTTACGCTCACCTTGCTGGCCAGCGGAAACTTAACACCGTACCGTGCTTTGCAGAACTCCTGTATATCGGCATCGGTGCCTGGTTCCTGCTCTTTGAAATTGTTGGCAGGGAAACCAACGATCACCAGTTTGTCTTTGTACTCATCTGAAATTTTTTGCAATGCTTCGTATTGCGGAGTGAAGCCGCATTTGGATGCGGTGTTTACAACCAGTATCTTCTTGCCTTTGAACTTGGCAAAATCGATCGTTCCGCCTTCAATGGATTTTACTTTGAACTGGTGTATGCTTGGATCGCCTTTCAGGGTAAATGCACTTAACAGGGCCACCGTCAGGACTGTCAACAGGTATTTCATGGGTTGTCGTTTAGGACATTAAAGATAAACAAGAGTTGCGAACCGGATTTGTATTACCTGAACTTATCGGTGAACGGATGAAGGACTGCCCGGGTCGGCGGATGGGTATATAGGCGTCAGTTTGTATAGGCTGCGGTGGCAATGCTGAGTATGGCGCCCGCCCGCAGGATCGCCGAGCCGCAGGCCTCCAGCGTGGCGCCGGTGGTTACCACATCGTCGATCAGGAGTATGTGTTTATTTGCCAGGACAGCGGCGTTCGTTACGTCAAACACATCCTGCATATTCTGCCAGCGGCCGATACGGTTCCGGTGGGTCTGTGTTTCGGTGAACCGGTTACGGGTCACAGCATCGGTTACCACTTTTTTATGCCATACCCCGGCAATGGCATGGGCAATAACCGCCGACTGGTTGTACCCCCTCCGGTATTCTTTCTGTTCGTTCAGCGGCAGGGGAATCAGCATATCAACCCCGGCAAAACGCGATGTGTTCCGCAAGGCATGCCCCATCATCCTGCCAAGATAGGTGCCGGCATCCCGGTTGCCGCGGTATTTCAGCTGCACCAGTATATGCTGCAGCAGCGAGTGCTTGGTAAAATAATACAGGGATGCGGCTGCCGCTACCCGGCACCTGCCATAGAATATCCTTTCAACCGGGTTGTCCGCGATGCCAAAAAATCCTGTAGCCGGCAGCTGCTGTCTGCATTTTGCACAGAGCAACTGATCCTGGAGAACACGATCTGTTCCGCATCCCTCACAGTTATGCGGATAAAACAAATGCAGCAGATCCGATAAACCCCTTCCCGTTAAATGCATCCTGCAAATTGCGAAAACCTGTGGGTAGAGGGTAGGGTATTTGTACGGGTGAATTGTATCGTGAGTTGAGGTGAGCTATCGTGAATCGACGTGAGTTACTGGGGAGGTGAAAACCGTCCAGGAATTCCTTTGACCCAACGTGCCTAACTACCAACGATATTCTATATTCCCCCTCACGCCAACTCACATCGATTCACGATAACTTACGTTGCCTCAGGCCAACTCGTTACCTAAAACAACTGCCTATACACCTCATCCACCCTGCTCAGCGCGATCACCTGTATGCGGTAGGCTTTGGGGTCGAAGCTTTTTTTGTTGTAGCGGGAGACGATGATCTTTTCGAAGCCGAGTTTTTCCGCTTCGGCGATGCGCTGTTCAATGCGGTTCACGGCGCGTATTTCGCCGTTGAGGCCCACTTCGCCGGCAAAGCAGATATGGGCAGGAAGCGGTACATCTTCGTACGATGAGAGCAGGGCGCAGATCACCGCCAGGTCGATAGAGGGGTCTTCCACCTTGATACCGCCGGCGATGTTCACAAACACATCCTTCATGCCGAACTGGAAGCCGCCGCGTTTTTCGAGTACCGCCAGCAATAACTGCAAACGGCGAAGGTCAAACCCTGTTACCGTTCTCTGCGGGGTGCCGTATACACTCTGTGTTACCAGCGCCTGCACTTCCACCAGCAGCGGCCGCATGCCTTCGAGGGTTGCGGCGATCGCGCTTCCGCTGAGCTGCTCCTCGCGCTGGGCAATAAGTATTTCGGATGGATTGGATACGGTACGCATGCCTTCGCCCGTCATCTCGTAAATACCCAGTTCCGAAGTGCTGCCAAAACGGTTCTTCAGCGTGCGCAGAATGCGGTAGGCATAATGGCGGTCGCCCTCAAACTGCAGAACGGTATCAACCATATGCTCCAGTATCTTGGGTCCTGCAATGGTGCCGTCTTTGGTAATATGGCCGATCAAAAAAACGGGCGTGCCCGTATCTTTTGCAAAACGTTGAAATTCGGCAGCGCATTCGCGTATCTGCGATACACTGCCGGCGGAAGAATCGATCAGATTGGATTGCAGGGTCTGCACCGAGTCTACGATCACCAGATGCGGTTTCAGTTTCCGGATCTCTTTGAAGATCGTCTGCGTGGCCGTTTCGGTGAGCAGGTAAAAATTATCGTTGCTTGCTTTCAGCCTGTCTGCACGCATCTTTATCTGCTGCTCGCTTTCCTCACCGCTGATGTACAGCACACGAAGCTGCTTCAGCAGCAAACCATTCTGAAGAAACAAAGTGCTTTTGCCGATGCCGGGTTCGCCGGCCACCAGTACGATGCTTCCCGCAACAATACCGCCACCGAGCACGCGGTTAAGCTCCGCATCCCCGGTAACGATCCTTTTTTCGGGATCACCGGTCACATCGGAAAGGGCCACGGTTTTTGCCGATCTTTTATCGCTGTTGTAATCGCTCCAGCTTTCTTCTTTGGCGGAACCTTTGTCGAGCACTTCTTCGGTAAACGTGTTCCATTCGTTGCATGCCGGACATTTACCCAGCCATTTGGCGCTTTCATAACCACAGTTGCTGCAGAAAAATGCCGTTTTGATTTTGCTCATGGACTAAAGATAACAACCGTTACAAACCGGTAACGATACGCGTATACTAAACAGGAAAAGAAAGCGTTGACGATGGTGTAAAAAGAGAAAGGGAGGGGCACGTAAAAGGGCCAACATTGCTGCTGACCCTGTTTACTTACTAACCCATTAAATTCTGGTACTAAGTTACAATAATGGGGCAGACGCCCAAATTATTTTTGATTCCGCAGCGGGATTTTCGGGGAGAAAAAATCCGTCAAACAGGCCGGAAAAACAAGCCGGAAAAATTGGTAAAAATTCTTTATATATTATCATAAGTAATTAAATGAAAATAATTTATATAATACATAAAAAAAATATTCATTTGCATAACTCACACCGGTTCACCGGCTTTATGGATGGCAAAAAAATCTTGTGAAAGAAGAAATAAATTTCCATTCATATTATCTTTTTTGATAAACTAATTTTAGGCGGCTTTTGCGCGATTGAGTACCTTTGGCCAACAATCGATAACGATGCAACTGGTGCTGACCTGGCTGCTTGCCCTGGCGGTGTCTATTCCGCTTTCCGTTTCTTTTTCCCCGCCGCAACCGGATGCTATCCGGCCGGCTCTATCATACAATATCGGGTCTCCTTTTTTTACGGAAGCATTTCACTATTCCGATCTCCTGCTGCAGCGTGGACGAAAGATGTTGAACGTGCAGGCCCGGGTTAACCTGTACAAGCGCGAAGTGCAGATCATTGCCAGCGGCATTGAAGCGGTGCTGCCTTCCGGCATGGTGAAGGAGGTGGTTTTCTCCGATACGGTCTCGGAAAGGATCAACGTGTACCGTTTGCGTGCGGGTTATCCCGAATTTGACGGAAAGACCGGCGAACATTTTTACGTGGTGCTGGCCGACGGCAAATGCCAGGTGCTTAAACTGATTGATAAAAAAGGAACGGAGAAAAGGAATGCAGCCAGTAACGAGATTTTTACCGACTACGAAGACATCGAATCGTATTATTTTTTCAATAAGGGCGTGCTGAAAAAACTGAAGCGGGAAAAAGACTTCCTGCTCGAAGAACTCTCGGATAAACAGGCGGATCTGTCGGCCTATATCGAAAACAATAAACTGCGCATGGTCAATATCGACCATATTGCCCGGCTCGTGGCGTACTATAATACCCTGTAAGCAGCAGCTCCTTCAATGCTGGCGGTCTTGCGGCCAGACCCTTTGCCGTGCCCTTCCCACGCACCCTAACCAGGGAGCAGCTCCCGGAACACCGCCTTCAAAGGCAAATGACCATGCAGATCCTGGCTGCCGATAAAAAATTAGCATAATAGCATATATGAAACACTTCTATAGTTCGTTATAAAGTACTATTTTTTATAATTTATATTATTCTAATATCGTAGCAATGATAAATGGTTTTTTATCGGTATGTACGGTGCAAAATCAGGATCGATTCGGTAAGCGGGGAGATTTGGCAAAAATTAAATTAATTGCTCATTCGTAATTTAACGAATTTTTAATACATTTAGTACCTCCTTAGGTAAGTAAGGAGGTACTAAAAAATTAACAACATGAGAAAAAAACTGCTTACAAGCTGTGCGGTTCTCTTTGCCCTGTCCCTGGGCATCGCGCAGCAAACAAACCCCATTACCGGTAAGGTGGTGGACGACAAAGGGGCGCCAATTCCTGCTGCCTCTGTGGTGGCCAAAGGCACCCGGACGGGTACCATGACCAATTTAGACGGCTCTTTTTCGATCAAAGTGCAAAGCGGGACCACGCTGCTCATTAGCGCGCTGGGTTTTGAAGACCAGCAGGTGGTGGCTTCCTCTTCCAACCTGATGGTGCAGATGGCGCCCGATGTTAAATCACTCAGCGAAGTGGTGGTTACCGGTGTGGGCGCCGCCACCAGTAAAAAGAAAGTGGCCATTGCCGTGGAAACGGTTAATCTTGCCAACCAGGTAAAAGTCAGTTCGGGTGATGTGGGTCAGCAGCTTGTTGGACAGGTTGCCGGTGCGCAGATCACCAGTACCAACGGTAACCCTGGCCAGCCCCTGAATATATTGCTGAGAGGTGTTAACACCATACAGGGCGGTACCTTTCCGATGATCCTGATGGATGGTCTGCAGGTGGGTGCCACCGATCTGAACACCATCGATGTAAACATCATCGAGCGTGTGGAAGTGGTGCAGGGCGCCGCGGCCGCTTCGCTCTACGGTGCGCAGGGCGCCAACGGCGTTATACAGCTGTTTACCAAGAAAGGAAAAGCGGGCCGCCTGAATATCGATGTGAGCAGCAGCGCAACTTCCACAGAATTGCTGAACGTAGGTAAGGTGCACAAAGCAGACCGGCACGCATTTGTTACCGATGCCAGCGGCAATGTGATCCAATCAAGCGGTGCGCCGCTCAATTTCGATCCGGTGCTCGGCACTTACGATGCCAACGTACAGTACAATTCTCTCAGCGCCACCAGCTATGCGGAGAAAGCCTACAATGCCAACCTGAAGTATTACGATCATTACAAAATGTTCTTCCAGAAAGGCTATGTACTGAACAATTCCGTAACCGTTTCCGGAACACGCGAAAGGGTTGACTTTTTACTGTCTGCTTCTTTCAACAAACAAAACGCCAACTTTAAAAAACTGGGCGATTATACCCGCAGCAACCTTACGGGTAAACTGGGTATTGAACTGGCCAAAAACCTAAAGCTGACCAGTCTTACGCAACTGATCTACACCCGCAATACGCTTAACGAACAAAGCGGCCGCAGCATTTTGTTTGCACTGAACAATACACGTCCCTTTGCCAATTACGATTACCGTGATCCGGATGGTAACTACGGCGTTTATTTCGGTGATGCGGCAGGTGTGAACGGTTACAACCCCAACTACGAGAACCAATACTCAAGCACACTGATCAACAAACTCGATGTGATCCAGAGTTTTGACCTGAACTACCGTTTCCCGAAATTTGTTGAGTTGGATGCAAAATACAGCCTCAACTACCGCGCGGAGAACACTACCTATCGCTATGAAGACCAGGTGGGCAACAAGAATGCCATTTACCATGATTACTTCTTCAGCAATTACAATCCAAACGCCACGCCGGCGAGCACCGGTGAAATAGATAATTATTTTGAAAGGACAACCTTCCAGAACTTTATCGGAACGGCCACCGTGCGTACCGATTTTGAAAAAGATTTCCGTATCAAACTGCCGATCCGTACCACCACTACGCTGGCATTTGACTACCGCAAAAACTATTACAGAACATTCTCTGCATACGGCTACGATGCCCCCGGCTACTATCCCTGGAACGCAGCCCAGGCCGGCGTATACAAAGTGATCTCCGACTACGAAGAACCATTTGTGACCTACGGTTTTCTTGCCAACCAGCGTTTTGAATATGGCGATATCGCGGGTTTGTCTGTTGGTGTTCGCAGCGACTATTCTTCCGCATTCGGCAGCGGTGCCAATGCGCAGACCTTTCCCCGCGGCGATGCGTTCCTGAATATCTCAGGGTTTAAGTTCTGGCAGCAGTCCAGCATATCCAATGTGCTGCATACTCTCAAACTGAGAGCGGCCTATGGTGAAGCAGGTATACAGCCCGGCGCTTTCCAGCGTTTTCCTGTATTGTCTGCCACCAACCTTGGCCAGACAAGCGTGTATACCTTCCCGATCACCAGCCCCAATCCAAAACTGGCCGTGGAGCTTTCCAAGGAAACAGAATTGGGTGTGGATCTCGGCATCAACCTGCTGAAGGGATCCTGGCTGCGTAATGCCAATTTATCGTTCACCTACTGGAAAAGAAATACGGACAACGCCATCTACCGTGTGGATGCTGCGCCTTCAACCGGTGTGGGAAGTATATTGAACAATGCATTCGGACTGGGTTCACGCGGCGTACAGGCTTCTCTTAGCCTGAACATGCTGACCACGCGTGATTTCACCTGGGATATGACAACCAATTTCAGCAAGCAGACATCCGAGATCACAAGCATCAGCGGTCCCGATGTGGTGGTAACTTCCGCTGCGGGCAGTACAGGGTTAACGCTGAAAGCAGGTCAGAAGATCGGCCAGTTGTTTGGCTTCCTGATACTGAAATCAGTGGACCAGATAGAGCCGCGCACCGGCCAGCCCGTGATACCCAAAGCTTCACAGGGCAACTATGAAATAGCCAGCAACGGATGGGTGGTTGATAAAACAACCAAGCGTCCTGTTAACACGGCCAGTCAGTATTCATTTGGCGATCCGAACCCCAATTTCAACATGAGCTTTATCAACAACCTTTCCTACAAGGGAATGATCGGGCTCAGCATGCAGTGGGATTGGGTTAAAGGCAGCCACCTGTATAACCAGACCAAGGAGTGGATGTACCGCGATGGTATTTCCGGCGACTATGCAATTCCCATCACGGTTAACGGAGAAACACATGCATATACGGCTTTCTACCGTGGTATTTACCAGGCGGGCGCCAACAACGGAACCAAGGATTACTTCTATGAAGACGCTTCCTTTATGCGTCTGAGAAATATCTCGGCTTCGCTCGATTTTGCAAAACTGTTTCATATCAAGGGCGTGCAGAAACTGCAGCTGGTGCTTTCGGGTCGTAACCTGGTTACTTTTACCAAGTACACAGGCATGGATCCCGAGGTTAGCTCAGGTGCTTCCAACTCCACATTTGACCGTGGAGTAGACCATAATACCATTCCCAACACAAGGGCCTATACCGTAGGACTCAATGTTGGATTTTAATTAATACAAAAACATTGCAGCTATGAGCTATAAAATAATCATGACTGGTATCCTGGGAGCATCGATGCTTTGTTTTGCATCCTGCAAAAAGGACCTGGATATATCCAATACCAACCAGCCGACTCCTTCCAGTGCACAGAACGAAGATGGCGTTGTTTCGCTTGCACAGGGTTCTATTTACCGGAACGGTTTTTACAACCTCAAATATTCCGACGGTGTATACGGCAGGTTCTGGGCCGGCGCCACGGGGTTTCATGAACTGATGGGCGATATCATAGGCGCCGAAGCGGCCAATGCCTATATGAACCAGATCGGTTGTCCCAATAAAGTAACACTGGATAACGGAACAGTGGTATTAAACCCCAGCGCCATCAACACGCAGTACGCCTTATTGCGTGCGGTGAATGTGAACGCCCAGCAGGGTGGCAACCCCACTTTTTACGAATGGGCGTATATGTACAATATGATCACTGCCGCCAACTCTATCATCGAGATCGCTAATAACACCACGTTCTCCGGATCGGGTGCGGCCAGTAAAAAGTCAACGGTGCTGGCCTGGGCATACTGGTGGAAAGGATACGCGTATGCGCGTGTCGGTTCTATTTATTATGCGGGTCTTATCCAGAACCAGACCACCACTTCCGCATCTACCAATGGTAGCTATGTGACAAAAGAAGCGATCATAGCAGAGTCGAACGCCAATTTCGACAAATGCGCCACCGCCCTGGCGGCGGTTACATCGCCAACCGACTATGCAACCATGCTTGGCAAATTGCTTCCTTCCTTTTTGCAGAAAGGAAAAGGCGGTGTATTCACAACGGCTATGTGGCAGCGTAACATCAACACCATGAAAGCGCGTAACCTGCTCGTGAACAGCACACGCTCTGCGATGACGGCCACACAGTGGAACAGCATCCTGACACTGGTCAATGCCGGCATCACATCGTCAGACTTCATCTTTACCGGCCGTACCGATGTAAACGGTGATTTCCTGGGTACAACGATTGCCGACAAGATACAGTCACTCGGAGCGGCTACCGGTACCTACAAACTGAGCGAGCGCTGGGTGCAGGAGTTCACTGCGGGTGATAAACGCAGAGACAACAACGTACGTACGCTTAGCTCTGTCGGTATTTTCAACACAGACCGCGGTAATGCCTTTAATACACGCTACAGCCTGATCAACGGCGGTGGTGGTATGGCAGGCGTGATAACCTGGGCCAATACGGCATCGGGCGGCAACGAGATCACGCTTTGCGGCACCTATGAGGAAAACGAGCTGATGAAGGCCGAAGCCATGATCATGACCGGTAACATAGATGCCGGTACGCAGTCTATCAACAACGTGCGCAATTACCAGGGCGCGGGTTTAACACCCCTGGGCTCGGGAATGACGCAGGCGGCAGCCTACGAAGAACTGAGAAAAGAGCGCAGGATTGCACTTGCCTTTAAAGGACTGTCTTTCTATGATGCCCGCAGATGGGAGATCATAGCACCCGATAAATCAAGAACCGGCTGTACGGTGATTGCCGCCAACGGCACACTGAATACCAACGCAACGCTGGTATACGGTTACCTCGACTATTGGGATGTTCCGGATAACGAACTGGCGTATAACCCGCCTGCAGCCGGAAGCGCTCCGGTCAAGAATCCAAAATAGTTTTCTTGTGTGCAGTTTTTTGGGGCCCGGAAGGGCCCCTTTTTTGATCAGAGAATTACCGTAATTGTAAAACCGAAACGATGCGCAGCATTCTTTTCTGCCTGGTTTGTATCAGCCATACCGTCTGCCTGGCGCAGGGTTCGCTGAGCGGCACTTCCTCCAATACACGTTTTGGCACGCAGGTAACACTTAGCGATGCCTTTGGCCGCCCCATTATCACCGCCACGGATGAGGGCAGGGGTTCTGCATTTTATTCAAACGAATACAAATACGCAGACATTGTGCTCCGGCAGGGCAGGAACCTCAGCGGCGTAAAGACGCGTATAGACCTGTTGTTGCAAAGCGTGCAGGCGATTGGCCGGGACGGTGTTGCCATGACACTGGAAGCGGGCCTGGTAAAAGAGCTTCGTTATGCAGATACCACGAGGGAAGGCGTTCTGTTATACCAGTGGCAGACCGGCTTTCCACCCGTGGATGATAAAACCGACAAACAGTTTTACCTGGTATTGGCCGAAGGTAAATGCACACTTCTCCGCTCCATACAAAAGCGGGTGAACGAACGCAAAAACGAACTGTCGGGAGAAATCACCCGGGAATTTGACACCTACGAGGATTACTATTTTTTTCAGAACGGCGCCATGAAACGCTGGAAAAGAACAAAAGAGTTTCTGCTGGAACTGATGGCAGACAGACAGCGGGAAATACTGAAATACATCGAAGACAACAAGATCAAACCCGGCAAGATAGAGCAGGTGGCGAAGCTGGTGTTTTTTTACAATACACAATAAACAAACGAATACGCCCCGGGATTCCGGAGCGTATTCGTTTATAGTTATCCGCAAAACAGCGCGGTGGCGCAGCCGCAGTTCGTTTAAAACTTGATCTCTTCCTCGTGTTCGTTGAAGAACCGGAACTCTATCAGCTGGTAATTCGTATTCTTCTGCGCTTTGAGGTTGATGCGGTATTTGCGTTTCCATTTTTTGATGATGGATCGGAACAAACCCTTGGTAAGATAGGAGTATACGATCGGATGTACCGTAAGCACCAGCGTTTTGTGGCCGTGTGTGGCCAGGTAATGCAGGCGTTTTTCCATTTCATCTTCCAGCAGCAGGGTAGAGCTGATCTTACCGGTGCCGTTGCAAACCGGGCATGTTTCGGAAGTGTTGATGTTTACTTCGGGGCGCATGCGCTGGCGGGTGATCTGCGCCAGGCCGAATTTGGAAATAGGCAGCACCGAATGTTTGGCCCTGTCGCTTCGCATAAAACCTTCCAGGGCCTCGTGCAGCTTGCGTTTGTTATCGGGCAGTTTCATATCGATAAAATCGATCACGATGATACCGCCGATATCACGCAGCCGCAGCTGTCTGGCAATTTCCTCCGCTGCCTCGAGATTGGTCTGCAGGGCATTGTCTTCCTGGTTATTGCTGACGCTTTTATAGCCGCTGTTCACATCGATCACATGCATTGCTTCGGTATGCTCAATGATCAGGTAGGCGCCGCTGGGCAGGTTTACGGTTTTACCGAAAGAAGATTTTACCTGTTTGGTTACTCCATAGTGGTCAAAAATGGGCAGGCCGTTCTGGTAAAAGCTGACGATATCTTTTTTGTCGGGGGCAATGCGCTCTATGTAACTCTGCGTTACGGAAAAAAGGTTCTTGTCGTTAACAATCACCTTGTTGAAATCCGCATTCAGCAGGTCGCGCAAAATGCTGTTGGTCTTGTTTTCCTCGCTCATAATGCGAACGGGGGCCACAGCGCCTTTGAGGTTTGTCTTGATGGTTTTCCAGGTGTCTGTCAGCGACAGCAGGTCCTGGTGCAGTTCAGCCGTGCTTTTTCCTTCGGCAGCGGTGCGTACGATCACGCCGAAATTCTTCGGGCGTATCGCTTCCACGATCTTGTGCAGCCTTTTTCTTTCTTCAGACGAGTGCACTTTTTTGGAAACCGCTACGATCTCGTTGAACGGCGTCAGCACCACGTACCGGCCGGGCAGCGATAATTCGCAACTCAGCCTGGGGCCCTTGGCTGCTATCGGCTCTTTCAGTATCTGAACCAGCACATGCGGTTTGCCGTTAAGTACTTCGGTGATCTTTCCGGTTTTTACGATCTCGGGTTCGGACTGGAACCTGGCGAAATCAAAACCGTTCGGCTCCTTGTCGTTCATCGCCAGCTGCGTGAATTTAAGGATGGAGCGTACGTAAGGACTGAGATCGGTGTAATGCAGGAAGGCGTCTTTCTCAAAACCCACATCCACAAATGCGGCGTTGAGACCCGGTATCAGTTTTTTGACTTTTCCGAGGTAAAGGTCTCCCACTGCGAAAATGGCGTCTGACTTTTCATTGTGCAGCTCCACCAGTTTTTTATCCTCCAGGAAAGCGATCTCAACGCCTGAAGGGCCGGAGTTAATAATCAGTTCTTTGTTCACAAAATGCAACTTTTTAATGCAAAATCACAGCCGGGTATGCGGCAGCTCTACCACACTTTGTATCTGTAACGCTCGCCACCTGATAAGGAAGGATAAGGTAAAAGTTGCAGCGGGAAGGTAATGGCGAAATCCAGTAAAGTGTAAAAAACCTGCCGGGCATGCCCGACAGGTCAAGAAAGTTATTTCTTCTTCTTATGACGATTCTTTCTTAAGCGCTTCTTGCGTTTGTGTGTCGCGATTTTATGACGCTTTCTCTTCTTACCACAAGGCATACACAGAGTAATTTTAAGTGAGTTAAATAATTTATTTTTTCAGTTCGTCGGTTCTCTTTGTCAGTTCTGTCTGGGCTTCCGGAAGCTTTACCAGTTGTTTTGTCCGCTCGTACCACTTTACCGCGTTTGCCTTATCCCCCTTCAGTTCGTAGCACTCGGCCATATTCAGTGTCGCTTCCACATTCTCGGGCTCTTTGTTGATGATGATCAGGAAACGTTCAATCGCCTTATCATACTGGCCGCTTCTCTTACCACCCAGCGCAAGAATCATCTGGCCGTACAGGTTACCGGGATTTTTTTCAACGATCGTCCGGATAGGCAGGATGCCCTCCATCGGATTCTCTGAAATATGCCCGAAAATATAACAGGCTCCCAGCCCGATCCTGCTCGAATCGTTATGGGGATTGATGACCAATGCTTTTTCAAAAAGATCTTTCGCGTTCCCGGCCAGCCAGTTTTGCATGGCAGGCTGTTCCTCGCGCATCAGTCCGTCTAAAAACTGATGGGCGGCAAAGGTGAGGCTTTTTTCAGAATTTTCCAACTTCGCAGCTTCCCCCGTATAATAAGCATAGGGTTCAAATACATGCGCGGAATCGGCCCAGAACCGGGCAAGCCGGTGGTAAACATGGATCTGCTGCTCTTTTACATCGCCTCTTACCACTGCATTTTCCAGTTTCAGCAAACGCTCCGACTGGGCCGCAGAAATATGCCCCTTGGCCTGGGTTAACAGGGTTTCAAAGCTAACAGATTGATGCTCATGCTGTTGGGCAGTTGGGGGACTGGCTGTTGTTTTACGGGTGGGAACCGTTTTTCCGAAGACAAATAATAAAATACACAATACCAGGGCACTGCCCAGTAATACCCACTGCTGTTTTTTCATCCCGCAAAATTACTCCGGCTTGCGCTTGCTTTTCACTTCGCTCACAAATTCTTTTGCGGGCTTGAAGGCCGGGATATAATGCTCGGGGATCTCAACGGCAACATTTTTCTTGATGTTGCGGCCGATTTTGGCGGCCCTTTTCTTCGTAATAAAGCTGCCGAAGCCACGGATATAGATATTTTGCCCGTTCGACAGGCTCTCTTTTACTTCTTTGAACATGGTTTCGAGCGTAACCAGCACATCCACTTTGGGTATACCGGTCTTGTCTGAAATCTGGTTGATGAGATCGGATTTTCTCATTTTTTTCTGGTTTATGTGCAAACAGGAATTTAAAATAAGTTAAAAAGATTGAATAATGCAAGAAAGATGGAACAAAAATTATAGGCGTTACTGATTGATAGATAAAACGTTCAACCTTTTGCCCTAAAAACACCCTCTGAAACCGTTTTCCCGGCCCTATGCAATCGGTTTTTATTGAATATTTGCCCGATGCAATCCCGGTTTACGCAGTTACTCATGCAATGGCATTTACAGGAAAATGACCGTTCCATGCCCTGGAAAGGCGAAAAAGACCCCTATAAAATATGGCTCAGTGAAGTGATACTGCAGCAGACAAGGGTGGCACAGGGACTGGCGTATTACGAGCGGTTCATCAAAAAATACCCAACCATCGGCAAACTTGCCAAAGCCGCCGACCAGGAAGTGTTTAAGCTCTGGGAGGGATTGGGTTATTACAACCGCTGCCGGAACCTTTTGCATACCGCGCGCCAGGTAACCAACAGCCGGAACGGGGTTTTTCCGGATTCCTACGAAGAGATCCTTGCACTGAAAGGCGTAGGTCCCTATACCGCTGCGGCCATTGCCTCTTTTGCTTACGATCTTCCCTATGCGGTGGTAGACGGTAATGTTTTCAGGGTATTGTCGCGTTTTTTCGGCATGGATGAGCCGATCGATTCGGCAAAAGGGAAGCAGTTATTTGCGCAGCTGGCCGGCCAGGTGCTCGATACAGAACGGCCCGGCGCCTATAACCAGGCGATCATGGATTTTGGCGCCCTGGTCTGCAAACCCTTTGCTCCCGGCTGCAGCCATTGTCCGCTGCAGACAGGCTGTGCGGCTTTTGCGGAAGGAAGGGTGAACGAACTGCCGGTAAAGGAAAAAACCCTGCAGCGCAGGCATCGCTGGTTCTATTATTTTTTATTCGAACATGAGGGAAAACTGCTGGTTCATGAACGCAGCGCAAAAGATATCTGGCAAAACCTGTACGAATTCTATCTGCTCGAAAGCGGGGAGCGCATACATTGGGACGAAAAAGCCGTAAAGCGCTGGGCGAAGGAGCAGCTGGGTATCCGGAATGCAGTCATCAAGAGCATTTCTCCGCTGATGCAGCAGCAGCTCACCCACCAGCAGATCAGGGGGCAGTTTATCTGGCTGCAAACCGACAGTATTCCGGCATCGTTGCAGAAACACAAATGGCAACCTGTTAAAGTGCTGCACAAACTGCCCTATCCGCGTTTTATCACCCAGTATCTTGAAAAAGCGGGGCTGCGCCCGCAGACGGGTTAACCATTTGCGGCCAACCGGCAACGGCAGCCCGGTTACCGTTCTTTTACTGCGTAAAAAAGCGTATTTTTAAGGAGGGCTATTTTCTATAGAAAGTAAAAATTCATTTCTATGAGAGGAGTTAATCGGGTAATGCTGATCGGTAACCTGGGCAAGGACCCCGATGTACAGCATCTGGAGGGAAATATTGCCGTATCCAAATTTCCGCTGGCAACTACGGAAACCTATAAGGACCGATCGGGCAAACTGGTTTCACAAACCGAATGGCATACCGTGGTACTGTGGCGGGGCCTGGCCGAACTGGCACAGAAATACCTGCACAAAGGCAGCCTGATTTACGTGGAAGGCCGTTTGCGGACAAGAAGCTGGGAGGACAAGGAAGGCAACAAAAAATTTGCAACAGAAGTGGTGGGCGATAACCTGATCATGCTCGACAAACGCGGCGAAGGTCATGGCGGACAGGGTGGCGATTCGCTTGAGGGATACAACGGAGACGATGTGCCACCGCCAACCGATCCCGGCGAAACATTGCCGTTCTGATCATATAATTGCGGAACCCATATTTTTGCAGAAGCCCATTGTTAACAAAAACCATCTGTTTTGGATCATCACTCGGTTGGCCAGCTTTTTCCCGGTCTTAGTTTGCTGTCCGCTATCCAGGCACAGGGCACTACGGTGCTGGTAATGGTATTGCTGGTGCTTTTGTTTCTTTCTTTTGTACTGTCCGGTGCGGAAGTTGCTTTTTTCTCTCTCACACATAAAGACATCAACCTGCTTAAAGCCAAGCAGGCACCCGGTTACAAGCGTATCGTGGATATGCTCGAGCATCCGAAAGTATTGCTGGCATCGTTGCTGATCGCAAACAGCATTATCAATATCTCCATCATCATCATTTCCAACCTGCTGATCGATGATATGTTCAATTTTGAACGCTTTGATGCGGTATGGGTGGAATTTGTGATCAAGGTGATCGTTGTCTCCTCCATCCTGGTACTGTTTGGCGAGGTAATGCCCAAGGTGCTGGCCACGCAGAACAATATCCGTTTTGCCAAAGACTTCGGCGGTATCGTACAGGGTATATCCTACCTGGTGAGCGGGCTGAGCAAGGGACTGGTCAAATACTCCGATATCATAGAGCGCAGGCTGGCCAACCGGTCAAGCGGCTCGTACAGCCTGGAAGAACTGGATCATGCCATCGATCTTACCACGCAGAATATCGCCTCGGAGAATGAGAAAAATATACTGAAGGGTATTGTCAAATTCGGCAATATTACGGTTAAACAGATCATGAAAACGCGCGTGGATGTGCATGGGGTGGAGCAGGACACCGGTTTTGGTGAGCTGGTGATAACGATGCGCGACCTGCATTACAGCCGTTTGCCGGTGTACAAGGAAGACCTGGATAATGTGGTGGGAATGATCCATACAAAAGACCTGCTGCCTTACCTGGATGAACCCGATGGTTACGACTGGCACGGACTGATGCGCCAGCCTTTTTTTGTGCACGAGCAGAAATTCATCGAAGACCTTTTAAAGGAATTCCAGTCGAAGCGGATACATTTTGCCGTGGTGGTGGATGAGTTTGGCGGTACCAGCGGTATCGTTACGCTGGAAGATATTCTTGAAGAAGTGATCGGCGAGATCAAAGACGAATTTGACGAGGAAGAATCCGTTTACCGGAAACTGGACGACAACAATTATATCTTTGAAGGCCGCACCATGATCAACGATGTATGCAAGATCATGGACCTGCAGACGGATACATTCGACCGCATCAAGGGCGAAAGCGATTCGCTTGCAGGGCTTGTTCTTGAACTCGCAGGCGAGATACCCCAGCCGGGCAAGCTGCTTGGCTCGGGCGATTTTGAATTTGCGGTGCTGGAAGTGGAAAAGAACCGCATACAGAAAGTAAAAGTCACCATTAAACCACAGGCGCCCGAAGGGGTTTACTGATATTTGGGTATGATCCGAAAAACCGTTTCCCATTGTGCCGGTAGGGCCGTTTTGTTGCTGATAGTATACGGATTATCGGCGCTGGCATCCTGCAACAGCTCGTTTACGCCCAAGCCAACGGGCTATTTTAAAATAAACTTTCCGAAAAAGGAATACCGGGTATTTGACCAGCCCGGGTATCCTTATTCGTTCGAATACCCGGTATACGCCAATATTGTAAAAGACAGCACTTTCTTTGGCGATGCAACGGAAAATCCCTGGTGGATCAATGTAGACTTTCCGCAGTTTGCCGGCCGGATATACGTAAGCTATAAGAACATAGGAAAAAACAAGTTCGACACGCTGATCAAACATGCGTTCATGCTCACGGACAAACATACTTCTAAAGCCTATTCCATCGAAGACTCGGCCCTGGCCACGCCGCTGGGGGTACATGGTATGTTTTTCAGCGTGGGGGGTAATGTAGCCACGGCCAACCAGTTTTTTTTAACCGATACCACCCGCCATTTTCTGCGGGGTGCCCTGTATTTTGACGCCACACCCAACGAGGATTCACTGGGTATGGTGAACCGTTTTCTGGTGGAGGATATGCGGCACCTGATCAATACCTTCAAGTGGAAATAAGGAAATAAGCCGCCCTTCTGAAGGGCGGCCCAAGGCAAACACTGGTTCATCCTCACCTCTGCCAGTGTACCCGTTAATACGTTTGAAACAGGCTGCGGGTTACCCCGGAAATGTTAAAAATCAGAGAGACTGTCCTTGTCCATCCTGCCGGAATATAACCCTTTGTTATAGGCGATTGGGTTATCTTTGAATGATCAAATAACGCATATGATTGCGATAGACAATATACTGGTCAGTGATGAAGTGATAGAGGAGCAATTTGTCTGCGACCTCGCCAAATGCAAGGGTGGCTGCTGCGAAGACGGCGACGCAGGGGCGCCCATGGAAAAATGGGAGCTGGAAAAACTCAAAGACAACTACGATGTCATCAAACCCTATATGACAGCCGAAGGCCTGGCCGAAGTAAAACGCCAGGGCAAGTACCTGTTTGATAAAGAATTCGGCTGGGTAACGCCCACCATCAACGGGGGCATCTGCGCCTATGGCGTGCGCGATGAAAAAGGAATAATCAAGTGCAGCATAGAACAGGCGTATAACGATGGCAGGCTCGACTGGAAAAAACCCCTCAGCTGCCATCTTTTTCCCATCAAAACACAAAAAAGCAAACGCGATCCCGATGTGGAATATGTGAATTATGAACCAAGGCAGGATCTTTGCCGCGCCGCCTGCGGTCTTGGAAAAAAACTGAAAGTGCCTGTATATGTGTTCCTGAAAGAATCGCTGATCCGCAAATACGGCGAAGGATTTTACGAAGCGCTTTCAGCAACGGCCGAACACCTGAAACAAACCAAATAACCCCGATCAATTTTCGCTTCCCGATGAAAGAAACTGCTGCTTCCTTTATTGCCAAAAGCACCATCAAGGCCGCCGACCTGGAACACAGGCGCAAGATCAATTTCAATATCAGCAAATACAATGCGGTGGTGCCGCAGGGAAAAAAACAGTTTGCGGATATGATGCTGGTCCGTGAAAAAGCAAAGAACCGCAAATGGGAAGCCATCGAGCACCTGGATAAATACCTCGAGGAATTTGAAAAAAAGATCACCGCCCGCGGCGCCAAAGTGATATGGGCCGAAAATGCAGAACAGGCGCTGGAAGCGGTTGGCAGGATCTGCCGGGAGAAGAACTGCAAAACGCTTGTAAAAAGCAAGAGCATGGTAACTGAAGAGATACACCTCAACGATTACCTTGCATCCAACGGCATTGAAAGCATTGAAACCGACCTGGGAGAATACATACAACAGCTGGATGAAGAGCCACCCTATCATATCGTAACGCCTGCCATGCACAAAAGCAAGGAAGACGTGGCCAAACTCTTCGCCGAAAAACTCGGTACACCGTCTACGCTGAGCCCCGAAGAACTTACGCTGGTGGCAAGAAAAGTGCTCCGGGAAAAATATGTGCAGGCAGAAGTGGGTGTCACAGGCGCTAATTTCCTGATCGCCGATATCGGCGGTATTGCGGTTACGGAGAATGAGGGAAACGGGAGACTGAGCTGCGCCTGGCCCAAAACGCATATCGCCATCGTAGGTATCGAAAAAATGATCCCATCGATCCACGATCTTCCGATGTTCTGGCCCCTGCTGGCCACCTACGGAACCGGGCAACAGCTTACGGTTTACAACACAATTATTTCGGGCCCCAGGCAAAGCACGGAGATCGATGGTCCCGAAGAAATGTATGTGATACTGCTCGATAACGGGCGTACCAACCTGCTGGCGCATCCCACCTCGCGCGAGGCATTGTATTGCATACGCTGCGGCGCCTGTTTGAATGCATGCCCGGTTTACAAAAATATCGGCGGACATTCTTACGAAACCACCTACAGCGGCCCTATCGGTAAAGTGATCACGCCCTATCTGCGCGGTATGGACGACTACAAACATTTGAGTTATGCGTCTTCGCTGTGCGGCAACTGCACCGAGGTATGCCCGGTGCGGATCAACCTGCACGAACTGCTGCTCGACAACCGCCATGAAGCCGTGACCAAAGGAAGTTCTTCCCTGGCGGAGCGTGTTGCCTGGAAAGCCTGGAAAACAGCCAGCCTTAACCGTACCATGATGAACATGGGCAATGGCAGGATGAAGAACTGGGTGGTGAACAAAGTATTCAAGGGCTGGACCGCACACCGTGCGGATCTTGATTTCAGCCAGAAAACATTCAATGAACTGTGGAGGGAAAAACAGGATAAACATTGATCAACGCCAAATCACCAATTTGAATACGGATAAGCCGGTATGGATTTTTGCAAAAGAAGACACCCCCCGTCTTTCGTATACCTGCTCCGTTTTTTTTGACAACCGTTTCCGGATCGTTACCTCGCGCGATGTTTTCGAGGTCTGCGAGGGGCCGCGTATCAATTATTCCGATGATGTTATCGGGGGTGTATGCAGGATCGTTCCGCATGGACTGCTGTCGGAGAAGCAGGTTTCCCGGCAGGCCGTTGTTTGTTTTGACTGGGATGCGCAAAAGGTTTTTTTTAAAACGGAGGGGGATATTCCGTTCGATATTTTTGCCGCTGCTTTTTACCTGCTCAGCCGCTACGAAGAATACCTGCCGCATGAAAAAGATAAGTATGGCCGGTATGCACACACCAACAGCCTGGCTTACCGCGAAGGTTTTCTGAACCAGCCCCTGGTAAACACCTGGATGGAATTGTTTTACCGGCACCTTCGGTCTGTATTTCCCGCTGTTTCGTTTCCCCGGTCTTTGCATAGGTTCTGTTTTCTGCCTACCTATGATGTGGATATTGCCTACAGTTATCTCGGTCAGCCCGTCTGGAAGAATGTGGCCGGTTTTTTTCTAGACCTGGTAAAGGGGAAAACGGAAAAACTTATCGAGCGCGGCAACGTGTATTCGGGTAAACAGCCCGATCCGTTCGATACTTTTTCCTGGCTCGATGCATTGCATGCAGAACACCGGCTGCAACCCCTTTATTTTTTACTGACGATCCTGAAAAGAGGCGCCTACGATAAAAATCTTCCCGCAGCTTCCCGCGAGTTGCAGCGTCTGTACCGCGGGCTGGCAGACAGATATGCCACCGGTCTTCACCCTTCCTGGCAGAGCGGAACCGATACCGATTTGCTGGTGAAGGAGAAAAAAACGCTTGAGACTGTCACCGGGCGCAGGATAATTACCTCACGTAACCACTATCTCCGTTTCAACCTGCCGCAGGACTACCGCAGGCTGACCGATGCCGGCATCACTGCCGATCATTCCATGGCGTATGGCACCGTGAACGGGTTCAGGGCCTCTTATGCATTGCCCTATCACTGGTACGATCTTGAAAAAGAAACCGTCACGCCGCTGGTCATCCATCCTTTCTGTTTTATGGAAGCCTGTTCTTTTTTTGAACAGGGGTACAATGCCGCGCAGGCGCGCGAGGAGCTGCAATACTACCACGATACGGTGAAAAAGGTGAACGGTCTGTTCATCACATTATTCCACAATCATTTCCTGACCGAACAACCCGAATGGGTGCAATGGCGGGATATGTACGCGGATTTTCTGCGGAGGAATTTTAGGATTGCGGATTAGTGGATTATGGATTTGCGGATTAGTTCTCTGGGTCTCTGCGGTGAAAATTGGGTATTTGTTCACCGCAGAGACCAGAAGGGCAGGGTTTCGCAGAGAGAGAAAAAACAGTCCACAAATCCATAATCCACTAATCCGCGAATCTCATCCTCAATGTTTGAAGTGACGCATACCCGTCATAACCATTGCGAGGTTATTGGATACGCAGTACTCGATGCTGTCTTTGTCGCGAACCGAGCCGCCGGGCTGGATGAATGCTTCGATACCCGCGGCATGTGCTATCTGCACGCAATCGTTGAAAGGGAAGAAAGCATCCGATGCCAGTACTGCGCCGTTAAGGTCGAAATTGAATTGTTTTGCTTTTTCGATCGCCTGGCGCAAAGAGTCGATGCGGCTGGTTTGTCCGCAGCCTTTGCCTACCAGCTGTCTGTTCTTTACCAGCGCAATGGCATTGCTCTTGAGGTGTTTGCAGATCAGGTTGGCAAATACCAGTTCCTCTTTTTCGAGAGCGCTGGTCTCGCGGCCGCCCACTTCGTCCCATTTGCTGAAATTGCCGATATCACCGTCCTGCTCCAATGTGCCATTGAGGATGGAACGCGAAGGTGATTTCAACGCACCGCTATGATCGTGTAGCTGCAATAGTATGCGGTTCTTTTTGCTTTTCAGCACTTCCAGTGCATCGGCATTGAAGGAAGGAGCGATCAGCACTTCAAAGAAGATCTCGTTGATGGCGTCTGCGGTGGCTTTATCGATAACGCCGTTGCAAACGATCACGCCGCCGAAAGCGCTTTCGGGATCACCCGCCAGCGCCGCATCCCAGGCATCTTTTACCGTAAGCCTGGCGGCGATACCGCAGACATTGGTGTGTTTGATGATGGCGAACACCATATCCTGCACATCACGCGCCGAGCGGAATTCGTTGATCAGCTGCACGGCGGCATCCACATCCACCAGGTTATTATACGAGAGCTCCTTGCCGTTCAATTGCTCAAACAATTCTGAGAGATTGCCCTTGAATGTCGCGTTCTGGTGCGGGTTTTCGCCATACCGAAGCGATTGTTCGATGCCGGGGTTGAAATAATTGCTGATGGCGATATCATAGTGCATCACCACTTCAAACGCTTTTGCGGCAAAAGCTTTTCGCTGTTCGAGGGTGGTTTCGCCTTTTTGTTCTTCGAGCAGCTTTTCCAGTCCTGCATAATCGTCTTTTGCAGCTATCACCACGATGTCGCGGAAATTCTTTGCCGCTGCACGGATCATGGAAGGGCCGCCGATATCGATCTTTTCAATGATGGCTTTTTCTTCGGTGGTGTTACGCAGGGTTTCTTCAAAAGGATAGAGGTCAACGATCACCAGGTCTATTTCGGGGATCTGGTATTGTTTCATTTCCTGCAGGTCCTGCGCTTCGTATCTCCTGCCCAGTATGCCGCCAAAAACCGCAGGGTGCAGGGTTTTTACCCTGCCGCCGAGAATGGACGGGTAGGTGGTAAGGCTCTCTACCGGTATACAGCCCACACCCAGGTCTTCCAGGAACTTCTGGGTACCGCCGGTGGAATAGATCGTAACACCGAGTTCTTTTAATTTTTTAGCGATAGGTTCCAGTCCGTCCTTATAAAAAACGGAGATAAGCGCAGATTGAATTTTCTTTTGCATGATGATGGCTTTGGGATGCAGACAGGCTGTTAGAGATCCATTACAAACGCACCCTGGTCAGGTACCGAATGGTGGCGCAAATGTAGGCTCTCTGCCTCTTTTTTCCAGTACCGGATTTTCCACAGGGGGTTGCTGCTGTCGAATACATACTGCCCGCAATTGAATGCCGCGGAAATCTGGCTGAGATAAAGCTTTGGGTTACCGCTGATAAGGATCATATCCACGGGTATCCGGTAGGCGGTTTTGGGTACCTGTATCGACTCGCCGATCAGCAGAATGGAACGGCGCCCAAGCCGGATCAGGCGGTTTTTTAAAACGGTATTTTTTACCCTTCCTACCCCTATGCCATACAGCACGCGGGCGGGTTTGAGGTAAAAGCTGTTAGCCGCTTTTCTTTCCGCAGCGGGTATGGTATGGAGAAACAGGCAGTTCTGTCCCAGCATAATGTCAACAGCGCTTCTTTTGGGAATATGGTAAACGATCAGTTTTTGCTGCCTGCCGCACCGGAACTGCCAGCACATACGCCAGCAAAGAATGGCGGACAGTCCGGCAAGCGATACCAGGGCAAAATCCTTTCTTTTATGCAACAGCCATACAGCGGCGGTGGTTATGACAAAGAATACCAGGACAGCAGTTGCCAGATCCGCATGGATGGCATCGGTAACGACAAACGGAAGCCTGTCGGTGCGTTCGATCACGCCGTTCATCTGTGCGATAAGAAAAGAGAGGGTTTGCCCGATAAGCACCCCTGCCACAGGCAGCCAGCTGAGCGCTATCAGCAGCAGCTCTCCGTACAGTATCAGTCCCGACAGCGGCACTGCGATAAAATTGGTGAAAAGGAACAGGTTGGGGAACTGGTGAAAATAGTACAGCAGCAGCGGAAGGGTAAGCACCTGCGCCGATAAACTGATGGCATGCAGCTGCCAGATACCGCCAAGCAGTTTGTTGCGGCAATACACCAGTCTGCAGATGGGTTTCATAAACAGCAGGATGCCGGTTACAGCAGCATAGGATAACTGAAAACCCACATCCCATAGAAACCAGGGGTTATACACCAGCAGACAGCATGCCGAAGCGGCCAGCGTATTGTACACCTGCGTTTTTCGTCCCAGGCTTTCGCCCACAACAATAAAACTGAACATAACGGCCGACCTCAGTATGGATGCCGCCGCACCTGTAAGCAGGCAAAACCCCCATAACACCAGCAGGATGGTAACGGGTTTTATCCAGCGTATCCATGCCTGCCGTTTAAAAGGACTGAACAGGAACAGCAGCAAGCCATAGATCATGCCCAGGTGCAGTCCGCTGATCGCGATAATATGCACCACACCGGTGTTGCTGTAGGATTGCACCAGTTCTTTGTCGAGATCGTTCCGGTAACCGATCAGCAGCGCTTCGGCAACACCTGCTTCTTTTTTGCCGGGAATGTATTTTCTGAGTGCGGCAAGCACTTTCTCCCTGGTTTCGAACAGGACTTCTGCAAGGATGCTTCCTGTTTTTTTTCCCGTAATGCGGTAGTCTTTTTCCTGCAGGTATGCCTGGTAAAAAATGTTCTGCGAGGCGCAGTATGCCCGGTAATCGAATGCAGCGGGGTTGCCGCTGTTGCGGATGGGCTGCAGACGGGCACGGATTAACAGCTGGGTGCCATATGGGAGATCGATGGGTCTGTCTTTTTTAAAATACAGCATTATGCTGCCCGAAGCCCTTATCCACCGGCCGTTTTGCCATGCCGCTTCTGCCTTTGCGATCGTTTTTACCGACCGGGGTTTTTCAGTCAGCGGTTCGCTGGTACCGACCAACAGAACCGAAACCCCGTCGCTGATAAGGTTTGTTACACAATGGGTATCGTTCCTGTTATCGTGGGTGTACAGGAGGAGGCTGCCCATTTCCGTAAATAAAACGCTTACCAATACGCCGTTGATCCAGCGGAAACGAAACGGCAGGGCGCTTTTACTGCGCAGCAGCAACAGCAGCAGCAGAAATGCCATCCCCGAAATGGCTGCAGACAGGCCCGGCGGCACGGGAAGGTAATATTGCAGCAGTATGCCCGTGCACAGCGCAATCAGCAGCCGCAGAAAGGGAAGCTGTTTCCAGAAATGTATACCAAATCTTGGCATAACGTAAACCTAACCGCGATCATCGGGATGGTTTCAGGTATTAATACCCGTTTTGAAAAGAAATAACACCCGGGAATCCAGGCGGGCGTCTGCCAAAACCGCCGCCGCTGCGATGTTCTACAGGCCGCGCGCCACACGGTGCAGAAAGGATTCTGTTTTGAAGGAGTGGTTGTTCCAGTAATGCCCCAGTCTTACGATGACCAGGTTTTTCTCGGGCTCCACAAAAACAAATTGCCCGAGTATGCCCTCTGCGTAATAAGGCGCGTTGTTTTTGCGTACGCCGAAATACGGGGTGCCGCTGTTTTTCGGCGTATAGGTAAAGATCCGTGCGCTGCTGTGTTTTTGGGCAAAGACAGCTGCTTCGGCGGAATCTGTAAAATACTCCGACCGTTGGCCGCCCCACCATTGGTTCTTGTAACCTCCGTAGCGCGCCATGGTATCTGCGTGTACGGTGCCGGTGATCCAGTTGGCCGATATGAGCTGGTGACCGTTCCAGTTACCTTTGTTCAGGTACAGCCTGCCCAGTTTGGCAAAATCCCTGGCGCTGGCATTGATACAGCAGAAAGCACGGGCTACCTGGTGTGCTTTGCTGTCTATATTCCAGCTTGCGGTTGTTTCCATACCCAGCGGCTGCCATATTTTCTGCACCAGGTAATCCTGTATTTTTTTACCCGTGGCTTTTTCAACGATCAGCGCCAGCAACTGTGTATTCACGCTTTTGTACTCGTGCTCGCCGGGCGCTTTTTCTACCCGCAGGTGTTTGAGCCTGCCCCAGATATTTTTTGTAAAGCCGAGCTTCAGCACATCGGAAAAAGGATCGCCGTAATTCTCCCTGCTCCTGATGCCGCTGCGCATATCGAGCAGGTGCTGCAGGGTGATGTTGGCAAATCGCGGATCGTTTTTCAGCAGGAAAGGAAGGTAGGCGGTGATGGGGTCCTGCAGGCTTTTGATGACGCCTTCTTCCTGGGCCATTTTCACGAGGGTGGCCACGAAAGATTTGGCAACAGAGAAAGAAGGCATCAGCGTTTTATCGGACAGGTTATCGAAATATTTTTCGTAGAGGATGCTGTCGTTCCTGATCACCAGAAAGGCATAGGTATAGGAATTGGTCAGATTGCTGTCGATAAAGGCGGTCATATCCGGAGAAAGCGCACCCTGTCTGAAATAAAAAGAAGAAGCCGGTGCGTTTAACGGAACCGCGTCAAATTTTTCCAGGTCTTTCAGGTAAAAATTGCGGTGCCGGTAGGCCCTTGTTACATAACAGGAAGAAAAGAACAGAAGTGATATAACGACAAACAGCATCCGCACCATTCCCGAATGTAGCGATGTTTTGGGACATGCCGGGACCGGCGGAAAAGCAAAAACCGCAGATCCGCAGCTGTATGGGTGCTGCGGATCTGCGGTTGAAGCGGTAAATTTTTCTATTTGCTCAGGTTCATGCTGCGCTCCTTATAGAGCGTACGGAAATAGGGATCGCGCAGGTCTTTGATAAAACGGATGGCTTCTCCGGTGCTTTTCATCTCCGGGCCAAGTTCCTTGTTTACACCGGGGAATTTATCAAAACTGAACACAGGTTCCTTGATCGCGTAACCTTCCAGTCTTTTTTCCATCGTAAACTCGGTGAGCTTTTTTGCGCCGAGCATTACTTTGGTAGCTATGTTGAGATAAGGTATCTGGTATGCTTTTGCAATAAAAGGCGTGGTACGCGATGCACGGGGATTGGCTTCGATCACATATACTTTGCCGTCCTTGATGGCGAACTGGATATTGATCAGTCCGCGGATATCCAGTGCGCGTGCGATCTTTTCGGAATAGTATTCCATCGTTTCCACCACCAGCGGAGAAAGATTGAAAGCCGGCAGTACGGCATTGCTGTCGCCGCTATGGATGCCTGCGGGTTCAATATGTTCCATCACGCCCATGATATGGAAGTTCTCGCCATCGAAAATGGCGTCTACCTCGGCTTCCTGACAGCGGTCAAGAAAATGATCGATCAGGATCTTGTTGCCCGGCAGGTGTTTCAGCAGGCTGATCACCGCTTTCTCCACTTCCTCATCGTTGATCACGATACGCATCCGCTGTCCACCCAGTACATAACTCGGACGAACCAGCACCGGGTAACCAACCTTATTGGCCACTTCTATCGCTTCTTCGGCGGAATAAGCGGTACCATATTGGGGATAGGGGATAGTCAGTTCTTTCAGCAGGTCGGAAAAACGGCCGCGGTCTTCGGCGATATCCATGTTATCGAACGAGGTGCCGATGATGGGGATGCCTTTTGCATGCAGGCGTTTGGCCAGCTTCAGCGCCGTCTGGCCGCCAAGCTGCACGATCACGCCCACCGGTTTTTCCAGTTCGATGATCTCCCACAGGTGCTCCCAGTTTACCGGCTCGAAATAGAGCTTATCGGCCATATCGAAGTCGGTAGACACGGTTTCGGGGTTGCAATTGACCATAATCGCCTCATAACCACATTCTTTTATGGCCAGCAGGCCATGCACGCAGCAGTAATCGAATTCGATACCCTGGCCAATACGGTTGGGGCCGCTGCCTAAAACGACGATTTTTTTCTTGCCTGAAGGAAGGGATTCGTTGGAACTAAGTGTAGGATTCATTTCTCGAAAGATTGCGCAAAATTAAGGGTATGGAAGTTTTCTGCGCCGATAAATTTCAGAAATGGGTGGCGGGAGGGAGATATTGTGAAACAGCTGTATTGTTAAACGGTTCAATTGTTAACAGTTGTAAGCATTTTGGCCTTTGCTGTTTTAACAGCGATGCCAATCACCTCAATCCTCCAGTTCCTCGCAAAAATAGCCAGCCTTTTGCAAAGCCTCTTCCACATTGCGCGGAGATACCTGCTCGGCTTCTATCCGTAAAATGAAATCTATATCGTGCATATCCACATTCCACCTGGAAACACCATGCATGGCATCCAGGTGCTCTCCCGCACGCTGCACGAGATCATGATTGAAAAGATTTGTCCTGAATACGAGGATGTCCATGGCACCGGGGTCGTGAGACGTCAGACCTGAAATATTTTTTTGGTTGTTTAGCTAATTTATATGTAATATGTAAGAACCTCCCGACTCACGATAACTCACGTCTGACCTCTCACGTCTGACGTCTCACGTCTGACGTCTTATGTCTCACGATTCCCCCTCCCCGTTCCCGGTATTTTTTCCGCGGCTCTTCCACATATTGCAGCGGTCGCGCCATTCCTGTTTCATTTTTTCGCGGTCTTCGGGACTCATATGCTGCCATTTTTCGCGCATTTCCCTGCCCCAGATATGTCTTGGTCCGCCACCGAATTTTCCTTTGATGCCGCCAAACAGGATCTTTGACAGCAGCAGTATGCCCAGCGCCTGCCAGAAGCTGATCAGGGAAACAGGGAGCACTTCTGCCAGCACATTGTTCCAGAGAGTCATTACCACCCAGCCCAGTAACGCCGCAAAGGCGAGTACGCAGATGGTGAAGCCGATGATCTTTTTGATCCAGAATTTCTTATTCATAATTTTTTGATTAGTCGTTAGTCAATAGCGCTTCTTTTAGTGAACCCAGCCTTTCACGCAGGTGCAGCACCGCATAGCGCTTGCGGCTTAATAATGTGTTGATGGTTTCTCCCGTTTGCTCGGCAATGATCTTAAATGGCACGCCTTCCAGTTCGTTGAGGATAAAAACCTGTTTTTGCGCTTCGGGCAATTCGTTCAATGCCTCATTCAGCGCTTCCCAGAACAGGCTGCGCAGGTATTCGGTCTCGGGGTTCTGCGATTTATCGGGCATCAGGTCGGACCAGTCAAAGCCCGATTCTTCATCGGATTCGGGATACAGGTCTTCCAATAACACCGGTTTCTGCTTGCGCTGTCTGTCTATGATCTTGTTACGCGTAACGGTAAACAGCCAACTGGTCAGTTGTTCTATCGGTTTGGTATTTCCTATGAATTGGTAGAAAACATCCTGCAGGATATCTTCCGCGTCAGCCTCGTTGTTAACCCGTTTTCGAATAAAACCCATCAGCCGCTTGCTGTAAGCGTTAACGACTTCGGTGATATTGTTCGTCCGGGCTTCGGGCATGTCAGTTGCTATCGTCATGACCTTCACCATTGGTGAGGTAGACGGTATGGGGAAAGGAATATTGTAAAACCGGAAAGATTTCTGCTACAGCGCGCCTATTTCCGGGTCATTATCCTCGTACTGCCGCTTCAGTTTTATCAGCTCTTTTTTCATATCGGCCAGCACATTCCGGTACCCGGGGTCATTGACCAGGTTCTTCAGCTCGCTGGGGTCTTTCTGCAGATCGATCAGCTGCCATTCTTTCACCGTATAAAAATAGATCAGCTTGTAGCGGTCGGTGCGCACACCGATATGCGGCAGCACCGAATGGTCCACGGGGTACTCATAGTAGTGGTAGTACAGGCTTTTTCGCGGCAGTTTGCTGCCGGAATGTTCCATGATGCCGGTGAGGGGAATGCCCTGCATAAACGAAGGAACGGCGATGCCCGCCGCCTTCAGCATGGTAGGCGCGATATCGATATTCTGCACCATTTCATCGGTCTGCGTACCCGCGCGGATATGCCCGGGCCATCTTGCCATCAGCGGCGTTCGCATAGACACATCGTACATCCACCGCTTGTCGAACCAGCCGTTCTGTCCCATATAAAATCCCTGGTCGGAAGTATACATAACAAGCGTGTTTTTGGCCAGACCCGACTGGTCGAGGTAATCCAGCACCCTGCCCACGTTCTCATCTACCGAGGCCACACAGGCCAGGTAGTCCTGCATATACCACTGGTACTTGTATTTCAGCAGGTCCTTGCCTTTGGGCTTTTCTTTCTGCAGCAATTCGCCCCGGCTCCTGTATAGTTCCAGCACCCGGGTCCTGTCTTTCTCGGGTATACGGTTCATCGAGAACCGGTAATTGCGGATATCCGCATCGCTGGGTTTCAGCCAGGGGATGTCCATGATATAAGCGGGATCAACTTTCAGATCGCTGCACAGGGTCATATCGTTGAGAATGCTCATGGTCTGCAAACGCCAGGCGCTGCCATGTCCTGCGGTATCCTCGTACAGCGTGGCAGGCTCGGGGAAGGTTTTGTTATGGTATTGTTCCAGGTATTTTATCGCCGGATAAAAATTCCTGTGCGGCGCTTTGTGGTGAAGGTATAAGGCAAAGGGTTTGGACGGATCGCGTTTTTCTTTCAGCCAGCCAAGCGCTTCGTCGGTGATCACATCGGTGGCATAGCCCGGTAGCACGGCGGTATCACGGTTCATACTGATCAGGCTGGGCTGGTAATATACGCCCTGGCCCGGCAGCACTTTCCAGTAATCGAATCCGGTGGGAAGCGTAACCAGGTGCCATTTGCCGATCATAGCGGTCTGGTACCCGGCCTGTCGCATGATCTTGGGTACGGTGGTCTTTGACGAATCAAACCTGCTGCGGTTATCGAGAAACCCGTTTTTGTGAGAGAACTGTCCCGTAAGAACGGTAGCCCTCGCCGGCCCGCAGATGGAATTGGCAACAAAAGCCCGGTTAAACCGGATGCCTTCCCTGGCTATCCTGTCAATATTGGGCGTCTGGATAAATGTTTTGTTATAGGCGCTGATGGCGTTGGCATCATGGTCATCGCTCATGATGTAGATGATATTGGGGCGCTGCTGGGCAGCCAGTGCAAATGGCGCAAACAATAACAGCCCGAAGACTTTTTTCATAGAAGGCGATTAGTCCCGTCTAAGGTATTGAATAGTTCCGTAATGGGGACAGGTCTCTGGCGGGGGTCTGCCGGTCATGTATAACCCTTCAGCCTTTCTACTTTACCCTCCTGATTTTGTGTTTTCAATTCTTCGGCAGGGTGATTGTTGTAAATTGGGCAGCCATTCAGCCGAGCATCCCTTCAAACAAAAATAATCCCATGGAATTTGGCCGTGTACCCGAATCGGAACTGGATCAGATCGATTTCAGTTTGCCCAGGGATCCTGCTTTCAATAAAGAAGTATTGAGCGGCAGCAGGGCAAAGCATCCGAAAGTATACCTGGGCTGCGCCAAGTGGGGACGCACAGAATGGGTGGGCAAGATCTATCCGCCGAAAACAAAGGAAAAAGATTTCCTGGATCACTACGTGAAGCATTACAACAGTATTGAGCTGAATGCCACGCATTATAAGCTATACGGCGCTGCGGGGATCAAAAAATGGGCGGATAAGGCCGGCGACCGCGATTTTACCTTCTGTCCTAAAATGTACCAGGGCATCACGCACCGCGGTAGCCTGCTTAACAAGGATTTTGCCGTTTCCGAATTTCTGCGGGGTATTGTTGCGTTCGAGGACAAACTGGGGCCGGTATTCGTGCAGCTGAGCGATGCGTTTTCTCCCAAACGGAAAGAGGAAGTGTATACTTTCCTGAAGTCGCTGCCCACTGATATCAACTTTTTCCTGGAAGTGCGGCACCCCGACTGGTTTGCCAAAAAAGACATATGGAGCGAACTGATGCAAACCCTGCAATCGCTCAATATGGGCATTGTGATCACCGATACCGCCGGTCGCCGCGACTGTGCGCATATGTACCTGACCATTCCCAAAACATTTATCCGGTATGTGGGCAACAGCCTGCACCCCACCGATTACCCGCGGGTGGATGCCTGGATATCGCGGATGAAAAAATGGCTCGACAAGGGCATGGAAGAACTCTATTTCTTTATGCACATGCACGATGAAGCAAAATCGCCGGAACTGACGGTGTATATGGTTGATAAGATGAACCAGGCATGCGGCCTGAACCTGATCAAACCGCAGTTTGTAACGAATACGCAACCCGGCTTGTTTTGATGGCAGACCGTCTCTGGCCGGTTGCGGACCGGTGCTTTAACCGGTCAGCCGTTTTCACACACTGTGTATCACATACGTCACCGTTCCCCATACCGCATAGCTGCTGAATTCTTCGAGATGGATATTGCCGTAACGTTTGTTCTCCGCCAGCAGGTCAATGCCCTTGATGCCCGTCTGTAACCTTCTTACCAGCAAATCGCCGTTCAGCACGGCCACGATGATCTTGCCGCTGACGGCCTTGATGCTTTTGTCCACGATCAGGATATCGCCGCTGCTGATGCCCGCGTCTGCCATGGCATCGCTGTTCATCCGGAAAAAGAAGGTGGCGGGCCTGTTGCGTACAAGCTGTTCGTTCAGATCAATGCTGCGCTCGCCATGATCGTCTGCGCCAAAGGCAACGGTATTGGTTGCAGAACCCTTGTGGGCGGCTCCATACCAGGGCTGACCATACATAGAAATAAATTTGAATTACTAAATATTTTAGTAAATTTATGCTAAAATATTTGACGCAAAAATTATTTTATGGATATGGGTTTACTGAATCAAGACACAATAACGGCACCGGTGGCCACCGGATTTTATGAATACCTGCTGGTGGCGCAGCCCGATCCGGAGGCTTACGCAAAACTGATGGCGGAAAAACAGTTTTTCTTTGAAAAATTTCAAACGCCGGTGGCCATCAAAACCAAGCCGCATATTACCGTAGCCGGTTTTCTTGCATTTGAGGCCATGGAAGAAACCATGATACGATGGATGGCAAGGGTGATCAGCGCCAAGCAACGTTTTTCCGTTACGCTCGACGGGTACGGGGCATTCAGGCCGCATACACTTTACCTGCATGTAAAAGACCACGAGCCCTTTCTGCAGTTGGCAAAAGAACTGAAAGTGGTTGACCAGTATATTCAGGGATATGGTTGTCCTGAAATGCAGCTTGTCAGCAACCCGCACCTGACAATTGCCCGGCGGCTTGACGCGGTTACCTATGCGCATGCGGTAGAAACCTATGCAGACAAAACCTTCGAAACAAGTTTTCATGTAAAAGAGCTGGTATTGCTCAGAAGGCGGGGCCGGTTCGATACCTGCCGGCAGGTGAATGTATTCGGTCTGCGTCCATAATATCGCCAGCTGTTTCCTAAAGCCATCCTTACCATGTTTCCCTCAGCACAATACCTTATCACCCTGCAGCCGCACGAAGCTTTGTGTGAACAGATACTCGCAGTAAAGAAAAAATTTGCGGAGGCATATGATTGTCCCGCTGCCGTGAAGGGAAAACCCGGTATCACCCTGGTGCGTTTTGAGCAATACGAAATGCAGGAACGCAAGCTGGTTCACCGGCTGGAACTGGTGGCCGCAGCGCAGCCAGGGTTCGGTGTGGAACTGCATGGCTTCGGCAGTTTTCCTACCCACAGCATTTTTCTGCAAGTGACAACACAGACCGGGTTTGCCGAGCTCGTAAAATCGCTGCGGCCCGTGCAGCAGCTGATGAAAATGGATAAGGATCACAAACCGCATTTCATTACCGAGCCCGGTATCCCCATCGCACGCAAACTCCTGCCCTGGCAGTACGAAAAAGGATGGCTGGAACTGAGCAATACCCATTTCTCAGGCCGTTTTGTGGCGGATCATATACTGCTGCTCAAAAAACGGGAGGGCGAAACCTATTATTCCACCGTCAGGAAATTCAGGCTGCTGAACAGGAAGGAAGAAGTGGTTGTGCAGGGTGCACTGTTTTGACATGAAGTTCACCGGGGGATAAGCGATGGATGGCCGCATTATTCAACCCGCTCACCGACTGCCATTCAACCAGACTTTATACCATGAACGAAGAAATAAACGACGCGGAGCAATACCTCAAAGGAAGGGGAGCGCAGTTCAATCCGAAAAACCGGTTTCTGAAGAACCAGCGTATCCGGGACCAGGTGGAAAGCATCGATGACTGGACGGAGCCCAATCCCGCTACCATCTACCTCGAGGACAATGCAAAAAGCATCGTTAATAAAGTAGACAGTCCGGATGTGGGTATGTGGTACAGCATGAATCCATACCAGGGCTGTGAGCATGGCTGCATCTACTGCTATGCCCGTAATGCGCATGAATATTGGGGATACAGCGCCGGACTGGATTTTGAGCGCAAGATCATCGTTAAGAAAAATGCACCGGAGCTGCTCCGGAAGTTCCTGATGAAAAAAGACTGGGAATGTCTTCCGATCGGCTTAAGCGGTAATACCGATTGTTACCAGCCCGCCGAAAAAAAGTTCAGGCTTACACGCGGCCTGCTCGAGGTATGCAATGAGTTCAACCAGCCGGTGGCTATTATCACCAAAAATGCAGGCATACTTCGCGATACGGCTTTGCTGCAGGAAATGGCAAAGAAACAACTCGTGAGTGTGCTGGTCAGTATCACTTCGTTTGAAGAGGACCTGCGGCGCGTGATGGAGCCCCGCACAACCACCGCCAAACAGCGTTTGCGTGTGATACGCGAACTCAGCGATGCCGGTGTGCGCACCGGCGTGATGCTTGGCCCGATGATACCCGGTTTGAACGACCACGAAATGCAGCGTATCATGGAAGCCGCGGGGGCCAGTGGCGCCAGGTTTTCTGCCTATACTTTTATCCGCCTCAACGGTGCGATCAAACTGATCTTTCACGACTGGCTGTACAAGAATTTTCCCGACAGGGCCGATAAGGTATGGCACCTGATCGAGAACGGCCATGGAGGCAAGGTAAACGACAGCAGGTGGGGTCAGCGGATGCGCGGCGAAGGCCCAATCGCAGAAATGGTACGCCAGCAGTTTCGCAAGTACAACAAATTATATAAGCTGGATGCCGAAAGACTGGATTTGGATGGCTCTCATTTCCGCCGGCCGGGCGAACAGGGCAGGTTGTTCTGAAGACCCGGCTAATGTTCCGTCTGGCTGAACCCGACTGTCTGCTTGAACAGAGGAACAAGGAGCAAGGAACGGACGATCGGATTTTGGGGCAACCCTCCCCGCATTCGATATTCATTACTCCATATTCGGTATTCAATACTCCCGCTCCTCTGTTCCTTGCTCCTTGTTCATCTGTTCTTCCTTTCTCTATCTGCCTGCGAATGACCGGATGATTTTTGCGGATTCGGCGGTAACTGTTTCGTGGGCGTTTGTTTGTATTGCGGTGACCGGAATAACCGGGTTATCGCTGCCGCGGAAGCTTTTGCCTAACAGGGCGGCGATCGTTCCTGCGATCTGTTTCTGGTAAGCCTGTTGCTGAATTTTGATCTCCCCCAGTGCCGCAATACCAGGGCCCAAAATGGCCTGCCATGTTTCGCCCGATCCTTTTACAAATAGATTGTGTGCGTACCAGGAAGTGGGCTTTTTGCCGCGGCCATGGTCGGTGGTGATATAGAGGTAAGTGTTGTTCCTGTAAAACGGGTCGGTCTGTATCATATACCAGAGTTCGGCGATCATCCGGTCGATGGCGTTGGCATGCTGCAGGTACATATCGTATTTCCGCTGGTGTGCGTACTCGTCCGTTTCGCCAAAGCCGATCATCGCCACTTTGGGATGGTGTTTCTGTATGTATTCCTTTGCCGCGAGATAGGTAAGCCTGTCGTACCGGCAATGCGACTCGTCGATATTTCCCTGCACCTGGTTAATATATCTATCGGTGCTGTCTGATTCTTCGATGGCTTCATAGCCGCTGTTCACCGGTATGCCGTTTCTTTTTTCGTTGATGATATAGGGAAAGATATTCCAGGAGCTGAACGCCACCACTTTTCCCGTGTATTCTTCTTCCTTATTCAGGTACTCAAGTATGTTGGTGTTGCGGTTGGGTGTGGGTGTGTTCAGCACAGGCCTGGGGTCGGCATATCCGGTCAGCAATTCGTTGTAACCCGGGTAGGAGATCTTGTAAAAATTACTGACGTTAACACGGTTGCCATAAGCCCGGTTGCCGGTAAGCTGGCCTTTCCGGGCGATCACGCTCCAGAAAAAAGGCAGCAGTTTCTGTCTGCGCAGTTCTGCGGTACTGTCGTCGTATAATTCTTTCAGCAGCGCGGTATCGTTTACAAATGCGGTATTATTTACCAGTTCGGGATCTGCGCCGTTGAACAGTTCCTGCCAGCGAAAGCCGTCGATGGTGATGATAAAGATGTTCTTTGGCTTTTCCTGGGCGCAAAGCGCAGATACGAGGCAAAAAGAAAGAAGCAGAACAGTGAGCGGCTGTTTCATCTGATAGGTTTGTCAAAAAAACGGCATCAGTGTTAACAATATGCGATGGGGTATATTAACTTACTGTTATTGAATCGTTGCGATAATATATCTTAGCAACAACACTGCACAGATGGCTTCATTCAAACGTAAACTCTCCCTGCAATCTGCCCTGGCGATCGTTGTAGGCGGTGTGATCGGCTCCGGAATTTTTATGAAACCTGCGGTGATGGCTTCGCAGCTGGGCTCTCCCTGGCTGCTGCTTAGTGTTTGGGTGGTGGCGGGTATCATCACTTTATTCGGCGCGTTATCCAATGCAGAGCTGGCTGCTTTGTTTCCCGAAACGGGCGGGCAGTATGTTTTCTTCCAAAAAATTTACGGCAACGGGTTTGCATTTATTTATGGATGGGCTGCTTTTGCCGTCTTTAACACCGGCGGAAATGCGTCCATCGCCTATGTGTGCGCCCAGTACATCAATTATTTTGTCCGGCTGCCAGAGTTCGACGCCGCAACAGCACATGCTTTGCGGTTGCATATACCGCTGACAGGCGATCTGTATCCCCTGGAAAATATCGGTACAAAATCGGTTACCATCTTTATCGTGCTGCTGCTTACCTGGATCAGTTACCGGAGTATTGCCTATGGCAGCGGTTTGCAAAGGGTATTTACATTTTTAAAGGCGCTGGCCATACTGATGCTTATCGCCGGCGTGATGGGTTCGTCGAAAGGAAGTCTGGCTAACATACATTCCACGCTGCCGGACGCCCCCGGCGGATGGTCGCTGGCGGGCGCCTATATGCTGGCGATCGCGGGTGCTTTCTGGGCCTATGACGGATGGAACAATATCACATTTGTTGCAGGAGAGATCAGGAACCCACAGCAGAATATTCCACGCAGTTTGTTTGTGGGGTTGTTGTTCTGTATTGTTACCTATCTGCTGATCAATCTGGCGTATAGCTATGTTCTGCCCGTAGACCGCCTGGCCGCTTCCCGGTTCGTTGCCTCGGACGCGGCAAATGCGGCCTGGGGAAAAACGGGCGGGATGGTGATCGCCCTGATCGTGGTCATTTCAACATTTGGCACAGCCAATGCCAATATACTTGCAACGGCGCGCGTAACGTTTGCGCTGGGCAGTACCAGTCGTTTTTTATCGGCAGCAGGAAAAGTGGAGCCGCGTTACCATACCCCCGGCAATGCACTCTGGCTGAATGCCGGCTGGACCATAGTGCTGATCGTATCTGGCTCATTCGATATGCTGACGGATATGCTGATCTTTGTCAGCTGGTTCTTTTACGGCATGAGTGCATTGGGTGTTCTGATGCTGCGAAAACGCATGAAAACAGCAGAACGACCCTATAAAGTCTGGGGATACCCCCTGGTGCCGCTGGTGTTTATCCTGTTCACGGCTTGTTTTCAGGTGATCACGCTGGTAACCGATATCAGTCAGTACCGCTCCGGTAAGACCCCCGTGATCAATACTTTGCTGGGCATGCTGATCACGCTTATGGGGTTACCGATCTATTTTTTGTTCGGGAGAAAACAAATGAAGCGAATGGGTTAAACAGCTAAATGGATTAATGGTTTTATTGTCAGAGACCCGGAGCGTAATCATCGAACAGGTAAACCATTAAGCCATACGACCATTCATCTATCCCATTCTCAACCCCCAAATTCTCACATCTTCAAATTCTTCCCCTTATTTTCGCTGCAAACGAAAGACCATGGAGTCAGTGATAGAGGCCATTTCGGCATTGTTTGCGAGGATCAGCCCGATAAAACCAGACAGGATCGAAAAGTTACCGCAGAGCGGAAGCGATCGCACCTATTTCAGGTTGTATTCGGGCGAAAACACGTTTATTGCCACCTATAACCTCAACCGGAAGGAGACGCAGACCTTTGTGTATTTCAGCCGTCATTTTGAAAAAGCCGGCCTGCCCGTTCCGCAGATACTGGCAGTGAATGAAGAGGATACCATTTACCTGCAGCAGGACCTGGGTACCGACTCCTTACTCAACAAACTTGAGCAGCACGGCCACCAGGCCTATGCCTACGGCCTGTTTCAGAAAAGCCTGGCGGCACTGGCCCGGCTGCAGGTGCTGGGAGATAGCGGGCTGGATTATAGCTGGTGTCTTACTGCGCGGGAATTTGGCAAACAGGCGATCCTGAGCGATCTCCTGTATTTTAAATATTATTTTCTCGATACCCTGCAGCTACCTTACGATAAACAGGCGATGCTGGATGATTTTGATGCGCTGAGCACCTACCTGACGCGCACCGAGTACAAGTATTTCATGATGCGCGATTTCCAGAGCCGCAATATTATTGTGAAGGATGATGAAGTGAGTTTTATCGATTACCAGGGCGGAATGAAAGGCGCCCTGCAATACGATGTGGCATCCATGCTCTGGCAGGCCAAGGCGGAGTTGAGCGAGGAATGGAAAGATTCGCTGCTCGAATATTATATGGACAGGGTGGACGAACTGCTGGGCAGAGAGATCGACCGGGTTACGTTTGTAAGCCAGTATAACGGGTATGTGCTGATCAGGCTGATGCAGGTGATGGGCGCATACGGTTTCCGCGGACTGTTTGAACGAAAAGCGCATTTTCTGGCAAGCATACCGCTGGCACTGCGTAACCTGAAATTTTTTATCGAACACAAACGCATCGGTATCGTTACCCCCGAGTTTGACCGTGTGCTGAAACTGGTGGTGACCGATGATATGATCCGCCGTTTTGAACCGCCACAGGCAAATGAGGCAACACCGCTGATGATAGAGATCAACAGTTTCAGTTATAAAAAAGGCATTCCGAAAGACGGCAGCGAAAACGGTGGCGGATTTGTATTCGATATGCGCGGCATACTTAACCCCGGCAGGTTCGATGAATACAAAACCTTAAGCGGTAAAGACAAACCGGTGCAGGATTTTCTCGAGCAGAGAACAAAAATGAACGAATTCCTTAACAGTGTGTGGGACCTGGTGGATATTACCGTGGAAGAGTACCTGCGCAGGGGCTTTGACCACCTGATGATCAATTTTGGCTGTACAGGCGGGCAACACCGCAGTGTATATGCCGCAGAACAAACAGCACGGCACTTGCGTAACAAATACAAACTGAAAATAAAGCTGGATCACACCAATACCGACAATTGGGTGAGAACACTGCCCGCAAACGACAAACCATCTGCGTAATGAAAGCCATGATCTTTGCCGCCGGACTGGGTACCCGGTTAAAACCCTGGACCGATCACCACCCCAAGGCACTGGCGCCGGTGAACGGCAAATCCCTGCTGCAGCGTAATATCGGCTACCTGCAGCAGCACGGTATTTACGATGTGATCATTAATGTGCATCATTTTGCTTCGCAGATAATAGATGCAGTTGACGGGAACAGCGGTTGGGGCAGTCATATTACAATCTCCGACGAAACAGATGCTGTGCTTGAAACCGGCGGTGGCCTGAAAAAAGCAGCCTGGTATTTTTCGGACGAAAAGAATTTTGCAGTGATGAACGCGGATATTCTCACCGATATGGATCTTACCGGTATGATCGCAGCCCACGAACGGTCGGGCAGTATGGCCACATTGGCCGTTACGGAGCGGGAAACCTCCCGTTATTTCCTGTTTGATGAGCGCAATACACTGTGTGGCTGGGAGAATGTAAAAACAGGCGAACAAAAAATTGCCCGCCCGGCAGAACCGCTGCGCAGAAAAGCATTCAGCGGCATGCATATCATCAGCAGTTCGCTGCTTCCCTTGCTGGTTCAGGAGGGCAAGTTTTCCATGGTGGATGTATACCTGTCGCTGGCAGCCAACCATACCATTTCCGCCTATGACCATACGGGCTCCCACCTGATCGATGTTGGCAAGCCCGAAAGCCTGGCAAAAGCGGAAGCATTTTTTTTATGAGTAAATCCGAACTTCGGTTCTAAATTCTTGTATGAGCCAGGCTGAAGAAACAGGCAATGTTCCCCGCGAAACCGGCTCCGGAATACGCGATGTCGTATTCGGAAAAGAGGTGCATATCGTACAACCCTGCAACCTATACGGATGCCGTATCGGCAACAACTGTTTCATAGGCCCCTTCTCCGAGATACAGAAAGACGTGGTGATCGGCAATAACTGCCGCATACAATCGCACAGTTTTATCTGTGAAAAAGTGACGATCGGAGACAACTGTTTTATCGGTCATGGTGTTATGTTCATCAACGATAGTTTTTCAAACAATGGTCCGGCAGGCGATCCCGAACTATGGAAGCCCACCTGTATAGGCAGCCATGTATCCATTGGCAGCAACGCCACTATTTTACCGGTAACGATCTGCGACACTGCGGTTATCGGCGCAGGCGCGGTAGTGACAAAAGATATCCTTGAGCCCGGTGTGTATGCCGGAAACCCGGCGGTGAAACTGCGATAGCGCCACTGCCGTTGTGTCGAACTTAAATGAATGTCGGAAGACCATGACCCGCAAATCCGCCGACCATTCGTTACACCCTGATATAAATTTTCTTCTTATCCAGGATATACACGATCAGCCAGTAGAAGGTGATCATACACAGTGCATACACCAGCGATCCCACGCGCAGGTCGGCGGAGATATTTTTTAGTGCATGTTCATAGAACCAGGGAAAGGCAGAAGTATAGGCCGGTTTTCCTTCGGGCGTAATATGATCCTGCCAGCGGAACATGGACAGCACTCTCGGTAAAAAGCCGCTCAGCACGAAAATGAACAAGGGGTTCTTGCCAAACACGTCAAAGAATTTATTCCAGGCACCCCTGGCTTCTTTGAATTCGATGAGGTAAATAAAAATACCCAGTATCACCATGGCCAGTCCGGAAGTAAAAAGGGTATAGCTGCTGGTCCATATTTTTTTGTTGACGGGGAAGACCATATCCCAGCAGTAGCCGGTGAACAGCAGAACCAGTCCCGCCACAAAAAGATTGGCGAGCATTTCATAGTTCTTGCCTTTCTGCTGGATATACTGTCCGGCAAAAAAACCGAATACCACCTGCACTGCCGCCGCCATGGTGCTGGGAATACCCTCGGGGTCAAACGGTACACCTTCGCCTTTGTACATATGCGAAACACCCAGTATGGTTTTGTCTACATCGGTGCCAAACCATCCCTGCAGGCTGTAGGGGTCTCCGGGAGCGCCAAATGCCAGACAAAGGATCCAGTACAGCAACAACAGGACAGCGCTGACCACGAAAGCCCCTTTTGTTTTGGCATAGTAAACAATTACCGAAGCAAAAAAATAACAAACGGCAATACGCTGCAATACCCCGAATATCCGCACGTTCTCCCAGGTTTTCCACGCAAGTTCTTCGCCGTTCCAGCGCACAAAAGGACTCCAGTTAAGGAAAATGCCGATGGCAAAAATAAGCAGGGTTCTTTTGACCACTTTTTTCCAGAACACCGCCGGACCGGCCTGTTCAAGACGGGGCATAACGAAGGCCATGGCATTTCCAACCGCAAACAGAAAGAAAGGAAATACCAGGTCGGTGGGCGTGCAGCCATGCCAGGCCGCATGTTCCAGCGGTGAAAAGATATGCGACCAGCTTCCGGGGTTGTTGACAAGGATCATCAATGCCACGGTTGCACCGCGGAACACATCGAGGGAATGGTATCGCTGGTTCATGCGATTGAAGATAATTAATCCCCGGGCAAAAAGGAAATTATTGTAGATGACCGAACACTACCACGGCACGCTCCGGGCCTATGGCCGGGCTGATATCCTTCTTCAGAAATCTCACTTAAATCTGTATTTTGCCTGCCCAACTGTGCAACTATGAACAAACACATATTGATCACCGGCGGGGCGGGGTTTATCGGGTCGCATGTAGTGCGTCTTTTTGTAAATAAATACCCTGCCTATCAGATCATTAACCTTGATGCACTGACCTATGCGGGCAATCTTGAAAACCTGGCTGATATCGAGGCAAGTCCCAACTACCGGTTTGTAAAAGCCGATATCCTGGATGCGGCTTCGCTGGAGCAGGTATTTGACGGGGAGAACATAACCGATGTCATTCACCTGGCTGCGGAATCGCATGTTGACCGTTCGATCGAGTCGCCGCTGGATTTTGTATTTACCAATATCATCGGAACGGTAAACCTGCTGAATACTGCCCGGAAAAAATGGACGAACGATCTTTCCGCGCACAGGTTCTACCATATCTCAACGGATGAAGTGTACGGCAGCCTGGGCGAGACCGGTTTTTTTACCGAAACAACGCCTTATGATCCCAATTCGCCCTATTCGGCGAGCAAGGCTTCGTCCGATCATTTTGTACGCGCCTACCATGAAACCTACCAGTTGCCAACGGTGGTTTCCAATTGTTCCAATAACTACGGGCCCAACCATTTTCCTGAAAAACTGATACCGCTTTTTATCAATAATATCATCCATAAAAAACCGCTGCCGGTGTATGGTGATGGCCTGTTTACACGCGATTGGCTCTATGTAAAAGATCATGCCATTGCCATCGATACCATTTTTCACAACGGTGTTATCGGCGAAACTTACAATATTGGCGGATTCAACGAATGGAGAAATATCGACCTGGTGAAATTACTTTGTCGTTTAATGGATGAAAAACTGGCCAGGGCAGCCGGCGAAAGCGAACAGCTTATCAGGTATGTGAAGGACCGGCCGGGACACGACAGACGCTACGCGATCGATGCGGGCAAGATCAACAAGGAACTGGGATGGAAACCCAGTGTTACCTTTGAACAGGGCCTGTCGGAAACCATCGACTGGTACCTGAGCAACACCGAATGGCTGCAGCATGTAACCAGCGGCAGTTACCAGGCTTATTACCAATCCATGTACGCCAACCGTTGAGCAGATGTATATCGAACAGACCGCATTGAAAGATTGTTTTATCGTGCACGATTCTTTTATCGGGGATGCACGCGGGTATTTTTTTGAAAGTTTCAACAAAAGAACTTTTCAGCAGCAAACCGGGATAACCGTGGAGTTTGTGCAGGACAACCAGTCATCCTCCCAGCGCGGCGTTCTTCGCGGTCTGCATTTTCAATATGGTGAGTATGCACAGGCAAAACTGGTGCGCGTATTAAAAGGCAGGGTGCTGGATATAGCGGTGGATCTTCGCAAGTCATCGCCGAGTTTCGGGCAGCATATTTCGGTGGAACTGTCGGAGGAAAGCCATACGCAGTTCTATGTTCCCCGCGGATTTGCACATGGATTTGTGGTGCTGAGCGATACGGCTACTTTTTTTTATAAATGCGATAATTTTTATAACAAATCCATGGAAGGCGGCATCATCTACAACGATGCGGATCTTGGCATCGACTGGGAAATGCAGCCGGATCAGCTGGTGCTGTCTGATAAAGACAAAGTGCTGCCCTGTTTAAAAGATATCGTAGATAAGTTACATTTTTGACCGCGAAACCGGTCGTGGGTATGCGCATAATTCAGAAAACAGACATTTGATGCGCGGCCTTTATTTAAAAAACAGCATATGAAAGGCATCATCCTCGCAGGCGGGTCAGGCACCAGGTTATACCCGATCACCATGGGTGTAAGCAAACAACTGATGCCCGTATACGACAAGCCCATGATCTATTACCCGTTATCGGTTTTAATGCTGGCGGGTATTAACGAAATACTCATCATCACCACACCCGAAGACAGCCAGCAATTTCAGCGTTTGCTCGGAGACGGTTCGGCCATCGGGTGCAGCTTTTCCTATGCCGTTCAGGAAAAGCCAAACGGGCTGGCCCAGGCATTCGTGATCGGCGCCGAATTCGTGGGTAAGGATAAGGTAGCACTGATACTGGGGGATAATATCTTTTATGGTTCCGGTTTCAGCAAACTGGTGCAGTCGTTTAACAACGTAGAGGGTGCTGCGGTATTTGCTTACGAAGTACACGATCCCGAACGGTACGGCGTGGTGGCATTCGACGACCAGAAAAAAGCCATATCCGTCGAAGAAAAACCGGCTGCGCCCAAATCGAATTACGCGGTTCCGGGATTGTATTTTTATGACAACACCGTTATCGATATCGCAAAGAACATTCAGCCTTCCGCAAGAGGCGAATATGAGATTACCGATATCAACAAAACCTATCTGTCGCAGGGAAAACTGCATGTGGGTATCATGAACCGGGGTACCGCCTGGCTCGATACCGGCACTTTTGATTCGCTTGCCGATGCCAGCGAGTTTGTGCGTGTGATCGAGAAAAGACAGAGCCAGAAAATAGGCTGTATCGAAGAAGTGGCATACAGGATGGACTTCATTGACCAGGAGCAATTGCTGCGGCTGGCCGACAAATATGCAAAAAGCGGTTACGGCGAATACCTGCGCCGGATAAAAAAGTAGCGAACAAAAACCGCACGCCGTTGTTATAACGGTATGGATGTTTTCACGATAAAAGACATCGAAAACCTTACGGGCATCAAGGCGCATACCATCCGGGTATGGGAACAGCGCTATTCCTTTCTCCAGCCCAGGCGCACCACTACCAATATCCGCTTCTATTCGGGCAACCAGCTGCAGAAAATCCTGGGCATTGCCCTGCTGAACAAATACGGGTATAAAATATCCCATATAGACCGGATGAGCACCGCGGAGATCGACCGCAGGATCAGCGAGCTCCCCCACGAACAGGCGCAGCAGGAACGGCTTGTAAATGACCTGCTCACTGCCATGACATCGCTGCAGCTGGAAGCGTTCGGCGAAATACTCGACAGCGATATCCGCAAAAAAGGCATTGAACACACCATTCTCCAGCTTATTTTCCCTTTTCTTGACAGACTGGGATTGTTATGGCTGACCAACCATGTTCAACCGGCACACGAACACCTGGTGAGTAATATCATCCGTCAGAAACTGATCCTGGGCATCGAAAAACTGGGTGTTCGCTCTTCGGCCCAGTCGGCGGTGTTGCTGTTGCCGGAAGGTGAGCACCATGAACTGGCATTGCTGTTTATTCAGTATCTCCTGAAACGCCGGGGTATAAAGACCTGGTACCTGGGTGCAGATACCCCTTTTACCGAATTCCTGTACATCGCAAAAAAAGTAAAACCGGATTTCGTATTCACACATATCACGGCCCCCGCGGGTAATTTTAAACTGGCCAGGTATATCGCCGACATACATACCGGTCTTCCGGGTGTACAAGCCATCCTGTCGGGCGCGTTTGTACATGGCTACCACCGTAAAACACCCGGCAGTATCCACCTCATGCGCACGCTGGAGTCCATCACCGCTTTTATCGATACCCTGCCCTGACCAATCTTTTGTGGAATTTACAGGATACCCGTTTACGGGTCTGTTTTTTTGTTTAACTTTATTATGCTAAACCTTAAACAGAATAAACATGTCTATCCTGGAATTTAACCGCATGCTGGAGAACCAGTCCGAGGCGCTCAGGCCATTTGCGATCACGCTGACCCGTGACCACGAAGCCGCCCAGGACCTGTACCAGGAAACCCTGTTCCGTGCATTGGCCAATAAGGATAAATACCATATGGGCACCAATCTCAAAGCCTGGCTGTATACCATCATGCGGAATATTTTTATCAATAACTACCGCAAAAAAACCAGGCACGACGAGCTGTTCGATACCAGGCAATCTGTTGAAAATATGTCGGGCCGGGCGCAGGCGGTGGAGAACGACGCGATCGCCGGTTTGCATATAAAAGAGATCAAAAAAGCGATACACGGTTTGCCCGAGATATTCCGTAACCCATTCCTTTTGTATTTTGACGGTTACCGGTATCACGAGATCGCCCGGATGATGCGGGAGCCGCTGGGAACGATCAAAAGCCGTATCCATTTTGCCCGCAAATTGCTGAAGACAGAAATCGACCGCTAATATAAAACCACAATCACCCACGCCGTTGAACAAAAAAGCGATCATTATCGGAAGCGGTTTTGCCGGGCTATCAGCAGCCAGTTTTTTGGCCAAAGCCGGCTGGGAGGTTACCGTGCTCGAGAAACAGCCTGGTCCGGGTGGCCGCGCGGGACAATGGATAGCCGAAGGCTTCCGTTTTGATATGGGCCCCAGCTGGTACTGGATGCCTGAGGTATTTGACAGGTATTTTGCTCAGTTCGGAAAAAAAACAGGCGATTATTACACGCTGCAAAGACTCGACCCTTCGTACCGCATATACGATACGGACGGGGCCATGGATATTCCGGCAGATTATGAGGCATTGAAACGGTTGTTTGCTTCTATCGAAAAAGGCGCCGACCACCAGCTTGATCGTTTTTTGAACGGGGCTGCTTACAAATACCGCGTGGGTATGGAAAAACTGGTGTTCAGGCCCGGCAGGTCTTTGACAGAATTTTTGGACCGCGACCTGCTTACCGGTTTGTTCAAACTGGATGTGTTCCGCTCTATGCGTTCGCATGTAAAACAGTATTTCAGGCACCAGAAACTCCGCCGACTTATGGAATTTCCGGTGCTTTTTCTCGGAGCGATGCCCGATCAGATACCCGCCCTCTACAGTCTGATGAACTATGCCGATATCAGGGGCGGTACCTGGTATCCGGAAAAAGGAATGTACCAGGTGGTGGAAGCCATGTATACGCTGGCCCTTGCACTGGGCGTCCGTTTTCATTTTGAAGAAGCGGCCGAGGCAATCACGGTACAGGACCATGTAGCCACAGGTGTGGTAACGAACAGACAGGGAAACCGCGTTACGCATACGGCGGATGCGGTGATCGCCGCAGCGGATTACCACCATGTGGAAACCTGTTTGTTACCGGCGCAGTACCGGAGTTATTCAGATGCATACTGGAACAAGCGGGTAATGGCGCCTTCCTGTTTGTTGTATTATGTGGGACTGTCAACCAGGCTCAGTGGTATTACGCATCATTCCCTGTTCCTGGATGCGGATTTTGATATGCATGGGCGGCAGATCTACCACGAGCCGCAATGGCCCAGCAATCCGTTGTTCTATGCCTGCGCCAGTGCCGTTACCGATCCCGGCGCGGCGCCTGCGGGCTGCGAAAATCTGTTTTTGTTGGTACCCGTGGCGGCCGGTTTGCAAAACGATGACGAGGCGCTGCGCGAAGATTATTTCCGTCGCATCATCAGGCGGATGGAAAAACATACCGGGCAACAGATCGAAAAACACATCATGTATAAAAAAACTTTTGCCAACAGCGATTTCGTATATGCTTATAACTCTTTTAAAGGCAATGCTTACGGACTGGCGAATACGCTGCTTCAGACAGCGCTGCTGAAACCCGCATGTAAAAGCAAAAAAGTCAGCAACCTGTTTTTTACAGGGCAGCTGACGGTTCCGGGGCCGGGTGTGCCGCCAAGCCTGATCAGCGGGGAGGTAGTGGCCGGGGAAGTACAGAAAATGTTTGACCGTAAAAAATGATTACAGGCAGATCGATCGCTATCGCAGACCTTATAAAACCTATTGTATGATGCAACTCTTTCACCAGGTGAGCCAGGATTGCAGCAGGATCACCACCGAGCAGTACAGCACCAGTTTTTCGGGGGCAATCAGGCTGCTGCACAAAGACCTGCGCGCACATATCTGTAATATCTACGGGTTTGTTCGCCTGGCGGATGAAGTGGTGGACAGCTTCCACGATTTTAATAAAGCCGCGTTGCTGCTGCAGCTGCGCAACGAAACGCTGGATGCGATCGACCAGGGCATCAGCATCAATCCCATCCTGCATAGTTTTCAGCTTACGGTAAACCGCTATGCGATCGACCGGGCGCTGGTACTCGATTTTCTCCGGAGTATGGAAATGGATCTTACCAGCCGTACCTATGATCGCACGGGCTACGATACCTATATCTATGGCAGCGCAGAAGTGGTGGGCCTGATGTGTCTCCATGTTTTTTGCGATGGAAATATGTCGTTGTACCCTCAGCTGGCTCCCTACGCCAGAAGCCTTGGCGCCGCCTTTCAGAAAGTGAATTTTCTCAGGGATATCAAGGCCGATAACGAAGAACTGAAACGCATGTATTTTCCGCACTGCGATTTCGGCAATTTCACCGCCAAGGATAAACTTGCCATAGAGGCCGATATCCAGAAAGATTTTGAACATGCCTACGAGGGTATCATATACCTTCCCTGGAAAGCCAGATTTGGGGTGTATGTGGCCTATAAATATTACCTGTCGCTTTTCCGCAAGATCCGCAGGCTGCAGCCACAGTCCATCCTGCATACCAGGATACGTATTCCCGATTACGGCAAACTGTTCATTCTTGCCAAAGCCGGCATACGGCAGCAATTAAATCTCCTGTAAACGGAATTGGTATGCGTGGTACACATGTCGTTTTTTGACAAGGCCTTTTATGCAGGGAAGACTATCGCGGAGCGGTTGCCGCTTATGTTTAACCACCCTTTTCACCAACAACCTACAACTTATCGCTTAATTTTAAGTATGGAACAGGTGATTCTCGTAGACGAACAGGATAATGCCATCGGTGCCATGGAAAAAATGGAAGCGCATCGCAACGGATCCCTGCACCGTGCGTTTTCTGTATTTGTGTTTAATGGCAGTAATGAAATGCTGCTGCAGAAACGCGCAGTGGGCAAATACCATAGCGGCGGTTTGTGGACGAACAGCTGCTGCAGTCACCCCAAACCCGGCGAGGCTACCGCAGAAGCGGCTGCGAGAAGGCTGCGCGAAGAGATGGGGTTCACGGTTCCATTGCAGCCCGTATTCTCATTCGTATACAGGGCCGATTTTGAGAACGGCCTTACAGAACATGAATACGATCATGTGCTGGCCGGATTTTATAACGGGCCCGTTGACCCCGATCCGCAGGAAGTGGGCGGGTATGCCTGGTGGACGATGACCCAGGTAGAAAACCGGTTGCAGCAATCGCCCGATTGTTTCACGGCCTGGTTCCGTATTGCTTTTCCGAAGATCCGGGGTTGGTGGGAACAAAATACGGCGCTTGTATGAGCCATTCTCCACGGGCAGTGATCATCGGCGCCGGTATCGCCGGCATCGCCAGCGCCATCCGGCTGGTCATGCAGGGCATGGCCGTAACCGTTTTTGAAAAGAACGACCATCCCGGCGGAAAAATACATGCATTTGAACGGAACGGATATCATTTTGATGCAGGCCCCAGCCTGTTCACCATGCCGGAAAACATAGAAGAACTGTTTGCCCTGGCGGGCGAACCCATACAGGATTATTTCCGGTACGAAAAACTGCCGGTTACCTGCCGCTATGTATACGAAGACGGGTCAGTGATCAATGCCTATGCCGATAAAGAACGGCTGGCTGCAGAGATAGCAGAAAAAACAGGCGAGTCGCCACAGGCGCTTGCATCGTACCTCGAAGCGTCGGCATCCATCTTTCAACATATCGGCGATATATTTATCAATCATTCCCTGCATAAGCGATCCACTTTACTGAAAGCGCCGGTGGCCAAAGCCCTGCTGAAAACAAAATGGTCCTACCTGTTCCATTCGCTCGACAGGTACAACAGGCATGCTTTCCGGCATCCCGCACTGGTGCAGCTGTTCAACCGCTTTGCCACCTATAACGGCAGCGATCCTTACCGCGCGCCGGGTATGCTGGGACTGATACCGCACCTGGAGTTCAATAGCGGTGTATATTATCCCCGCGGTGGAATGGTCAGCATCGCCACTGCGCTCCACCAACTGGCGCTTCGTAAAGGCGTGCAGTTTCATTTCGGCACCCCGGTGCAGCGGATCATCTGTCACGAAAGAAAAGCGAGGGGTGTGGTGGTCAATAATGAAAACATCATGTGCGACCTGGTCGTCAGCAACCTCGATGTGTATTTTACTTACGGGAGACTGCTGAACGATGGTCTTATGGCGCAGAAACTGCTGCGTCAGGAGCGAAGCAGCAGCGCGCTGATATTTTACTGGGGCATCAACCGGTCTTTCCCGGAATTGCAGCTGCACAATATTTTTTTCTCGGGCGATTATGCCAAGGAGTTCAGGCATATTTTCGGCCTGCAGCAACCCTATGCCGATCCCACCGTGTATGTGAATATCACCGCCAAACAGGAACCCGGCGTACAGGCCCCCGGGGGCAGGGAGAACTGGTTTGTGATGGTGAACGCGCCTGCCAACCGCGGCCAGAACTGGCCGGTATTCCGGCAGCAGTACCGCGCATCGGTGATCGGAAAACTGAACCGGCTGCTGGGCGTTTCGCTGGAACAATATATAGAAACAGAAGAAATACTCGATCCAGTTCAGATAGAAGAACAAACGGGTTCGTTCATGGGTTCTCTGTATGGAACGAGTTCCAACTCGCGTCTATCGGCTTTCCTCCGTCACCCGAACTTCAGTGAGCGGATCAGGGGATTGTATTTTGTGGGTGGCAGCGTACACCCTGGCGGCGGTATTCCCCTCTGTTTAAAAAGTGCGAAGATCATGAGCGATATTGTGCACCACGATATGCGTAAAGCAGACCGTCACTGAACCCATGCGTTTTTCCAAAGAACATACCGCCAGTTTTCTTGCCGTGCTTTTCCACGCCTGCGGCGCCATCGGTATTCTGTGCACGCCATACCGGGAATGGTTTATCCGCAGCACACCGTTCAATCTGTTGCTGATGACCCTGTTGCTGGTATGGAACCAGAAGGAAAAAACGGTGCGCTTTTTTTTATTCCTGGGGCTAAGTTTTTGTACGGGTATGTTCACCGAAATGCTGGGTGTGCATACCGGCTGGCTGTTTGGCAACTATGTTTACGGTGATGCCATGGGCTGGAAATGGAACGGCGTGCCACTGCTGATAGGGTTGAACTGGTTCCTGATCCTATTCTGCTGCGGCTCGGTCATAACCCGCCTCACAGAATGGGTGCGGGAAAAAGCGGCTGCTGAAGGACGGGTATTACCCGAACGGCTGGCGAAAATATCCTTTGTGCTCGACGGCGCGTTACTGGCGGTATGCTTCGACTGGCTGATGGAGCCGGTGGCCGCAAAGCTGGGTTTCTGGCAGTGGGAGCATGATGATATACCGTTTTATAATTACGCGTCCTGGTTTTTGATCAGCCTGGTGTTGCTGGTGGTTTTGCGTATTTTTTCCTTTAAACATACCAACCATTTCGCGGTACATTTGTTTATCATACAGGCGCTTTTTTTCCTTGCGTTGCGAACATTTTTATAATCATGTGGGCATACCTGGTCATAGCACTGATAAGTTTTTGCCTGATGGAAGGCATTACCTGGCTCACGCACCGGTATGTGATGCATGGGTTTCTCTGGTACCTGCACGAAGACCACCATCGAAAACGCCCCGGATTTTTTGAGAAGAACGATGCTTTCTTTGTCATATTCGCCATACCAAGCTGGCTATGCATTATGCTGGGCAGTATGTACGGGGCCCACTGGGTGGTGAGCATCGGGGCGGGCATTGCGTTATACGGACTGGCGTATTTTCTTGTACACGAAGTGATCATACACCAGCGGTTCAAATGGTTTTCCCGCAGCACCAACCGTTATATACGCGCCATCCGCCGGGCCCATAAAATGCATCACAAACATCTCGACAGGCACGAAGGAGAGAGTTTCGGGATGTTGTTCGTGGCAAAAAAATACTGGGATAAAGTGCGGGACGGCGAAAAACACCCACAACAGGCCTGACCATTGCAGCAGGACTACGACTATATCATCACCGGTGCAGGCTGCGCGGGCATGAGCCTGCTGATGCGGATGCTGTCCGATCCTTTTTTCGGGGATAAGAAGATACTGCTCATCGATCAATCGGAAAAAAAAGCAGACGATCATACCTGGTGTTTCTGGGAAAAGGAAGACGATGTTTTTGAAGCGGTGGTCTCTTCCCGGTGGGAGCAGGCCCGGTTTGTCTCAACCGGTTTTTCGGCAACACTCGATCTGTCGCCTTACTGCTATAAAATGATCCGCAGTGCCGATCTCTATCGGCTTGTTCAGCAGAAACAAAAATTGTTTCCCAACTCGGTATGGCTGCAGTCTGCCGTACGATCGGTGCAAACCCGGGGGGAAATAGCGGTTGTTGAAACGGAAGCCGGGCGTTTTACCGCTGCCTATGTTTTTAACAGCATTTTTTTTGAACCGCCCGTTATAGGCGGCAATACCTATTTTCTCTGGCAGCATTTTACCGGCTGGTTTATAGAAACCCCCGAGCCGTGTTTTGATAAAAAAACGGCCACGCTGATGGATTTTACCACCGATCAGTCTGCCGGCACCAGTTTTCTGTATGTGCTTCCGCTTTCTGCCCGGGCGGCGCTGGTTGAGTATACGGTATTTTCCGAGCAGTTGCTTCCGCCGCAGGCGTATGAAAAAGGACTGAAGCAATACATCAGCAACACACTGGGAATAACGGCTTATACGATCACGCATACGGAACAGGGAAAGATACCCATGACCAGCCACCGGTTTCCCGCCTGTAAGGGAAGAGTGGTCAATATAGGCACGGCGGGCGGCGATATTAAACCGAGTACGGGTTATGGGTTCAGCTCCATACAGCGGCGAACCAAAAATATCGTTGCCTCACTCAAAACAAAAGGGCACCCGTTTGTTGCAGGGGACAGCAAAAGATTCTTTTTTTACGACAGCGTGCTGCTGCATGTACTGCAGCGGAAATTATTGCCGGGCAATGCGGTGTTTACGGCTATTTTCCGGCATAACCCGCCGGAACGGGTTTTGTGTTTTCTTGATAACAGCTCTGTCATATGGCAGGATATACGGCTTATGCGCAGTGTTCCGCAGCGTATCTTCCTTTCCGCCGCCTGGCAGGTATTAACCCGCAAAACATGAAAAAGATACTTACGCTTACCACCAACCCCGCGCTCGATAAAAGTATTACAGTGCCTGAACTGGTTCCCGATAAAAAACTAAGGGCCTCGGAAGGAAAAACAGAACCGGGCGGTGGCGGCATCAATGTTTCGCGGGCATTGAAAAAACTGGGTATGGATAGCCTCGCCGTTTATTTTTCCGGCGGATATACCGGTAAACAGTTCGATTCACTGTTATCGGCCGAAGGCATTGCTGTCAAACCCTTTCCCATAGCGGCCGCAACCAGGGAAAATTTTATCGTTGTGGATACCTCCACCCGGCAGCAATACCGTTTTGGTATGGAAGGCCCCGACATAAAAGCCTCCGAATGGGCGCCCTGTCTGGACTGGATCGGCGGGCAAACCGGTATGGATTTTCTGGTGGCAAGCGGCAGTCTTGCGCCCGGTGTGCCGCCAGATAGCATGGGCAGGCTGGCGGCGATTGCCAGAAAAGCGAACGCAAAACTGGTGGTGGACACTTCCGGCGATGCGCTGGCGCATGCGGTGCAGGAAGGTGTGTTCCTGCTCAAACCCAACCTGGGCGAACTGGGCAAACTGATTGGCCGCGAAAAAATTGCCGCACACGAAGTCGCCGATGCAGCGCTTAGCGTTATACAAAAAGGCGGCTGCGAAATCATGGTGGTGTCTATGGGCGCTGACGGAGCGGCGTTGGTAACCGCCAGGGATCGTTTTACCGTACAGGCCCCGCAGGTGGAGAAAAAAAGTACGGTGGGTGCGGGCGACAGTATGGTGGCGGGAATACTGGCGGCCTTAACCAATGGCTGGCCTTTGCAGGATGTATTGCGCTATGGCGTTGCCTGCGGCGCCGCCGCTGCCATGAACGAGGGTACGGAACTTTGCAAAAAAACGGATGCCGACCGCTTATTTTCACAAATGAAGCGGGGATAAGGTTTCTTCTGTTATTTTTGCTGCCTTCCGGCCTCGTAGTACAATGGATAGTATATGAGTTTCCGAAGCTCCGGATCCAGGTTCGATTCCTGGCGAGGCCACAGATTTTTTGGAAAGGCGCCAATTTCACGGCGCCTTTCGCCTTTTAGCAGCCTTGTCTTCAGTGAAATTAAAAGTGTAAGGCAATGCAGGGAACCACCCATTTTTGCCAACTGATCGCAATTAATTGCTTTTACCTTAAACCCCAGTACATCAAAACCGGATTTACTGGATCAATGCAATCGGATTTCGCAGCCCATACTCGTTAGACCGGATTTTTCCAGACACCTCCGGTTACTGCGCACAACGCGTGGGGGAATTGTTGCCACTAATCAAATAAACGGGCAAAATGGTTCTCCAGGTGTTTACGCATACCGTTGCGGAACAGTTCGGGTGTGCCCGTTTCCAGGATATCAACCAGTTCCTTGTGCGAGACGAACATTTTCAGCATGGGCTGTCTTTTCAGTAAGCCGCTGTTGTGCACATAATCAAAAACCGGCAGCAGCATTTTCTGGAATTTTTTCATGGTCTTGTTGCCGGTGATCTCGTACAGTTTTCCGTGAAACGCGATCTCGTGTTCGATATTGAAAAGATGGTATTGCGTGGCTTCGGGCTCGTTGTTCACGATCTTCCTGAGTTCGGCAATATCGTTTTTGGTGATGCGGTGAAACAACAGATCGGCCATCCCTATCTCGAGTACCAGCCGGATCTCAAAGATCTCTTTCAGCGTTTCCTGGTCAAGGATATGTGGGTTCATACTCTTGCTCATCATACCGAACAGATCGGGATTGGTGATAACGGAACCTTTTTTCTTTTTTGATTCGATCAGTCCCATAATACGCAGCCTTGTCAGCGCTTCTCTGATCACAGTGCGGCTCACACCCAGGGTCTGGGCAAGTTCCATTTCCTTGGGTATTACATCGCCCACCCGCAGCTTTTTCTGCTGCAGCAATTCCACCAGACTGGCTTCTACTTTGTCTACCAGCGTACTGGTGTCGAGGGATTTCAGATCCGCTATTACCATTATGTCCTACTTAATTCTGAAATAAAATAACTGAGAAGGGTTTAGTATGCCAAATAAATTCTGTTATTTATTGATTATCAATTGTAAACATCTTTCGTAAAAGAATATTTCGCGGAATGGGAAAATTCATACTACATTTATTATGTCATACATAATACAAATTTAACTGCTCATGAAAACGACTTGCCTTAAAGTATGTATGTTGCTAACATGCTTTATCACCGCTGCGACTGTATTGGCGCAGACCCGGAGGATCTCGGGTAAAGTAGTATCCACAGAAGACAGCCAGCCAGTTGCGGGTGTCAATGTATTTCTCAAAGGAAAAACAGCCGGTACCCAAACCGGCGCCGAAGGTGCTTTCTCCATCGATGCATCTCCTTCGGACATTCTTGTATTCAGCTATGTAGGGTACCTGTCGCAGGAAATACCCGTTGCTGCCCAAACCAGCCTCCAGGTTTCCCTGAGACCTGATGCGGCCAAACTGGCGGATGTGGTGGTCATCGGCTACGGCACCCAAACCCGCCGTAACCTGACCGCCGCCGTATCAACCGTAAGTCCGCAGGCTTTTGAACACTCTCCCAGCAGCAATGTGGCTACCGCACTGCAGGGAACGGTGCCTGGTTTACGGGTACAGCAGTCCACCGGCCAGCCCGGAACCTCCCCCTCGATTGTTTTCAGGGGCGGCACCGATTTTGGCGGAAACGGAACGCCTTTGTTTGTGGTTGACGGCGTGATCGTTCCCACCCTGTTTGGTCTGGATATGAACGATATCGCCTCGATCGATCTCCTGAAAGATGCCGCCTCAACCGCCATCTATGGTGCAAGGGCTGCCAACGGCGTGGTACTCGTTTCCACGAAAAGAGGAAAAAAGGGTAGGTCGCAGGTAACCTATTCTGTGGGTCATACAACAAATTACATCCGCAGAAATGCTTCGGAATACCTGAGCGCTGCAGATTATATCCGGATGAACCGTATCGGTATCCGTTCGAGGTACCTGGGCGATTCACTTGACAACAATACCAACGCCATGAACACCGACAGAAGCCAGTTACTCGGTTCCTGGGGCTGGGCGTTAAACAGTGGCTGGACAGGCGCCGCAGGTTTGTATTCCACACAACTGGTTAGTGGTACCAACCGGAAATACCTGACCGATCCGGCCTGGAAACTGCTTATCGATGAAAATCCATTCGCGCCAGGGCAAAAAGACAGTATTCTATATCGCGAACTGGACGTGCGCACGCGTGAGAACCTGATCCTGCAACGCAATACCAGTACCGAACACAGCGTCGGTTTTTCCGGTGCCAACGAACAGGGAGATTTTGCACTCAGCCTGGGTACGGTCAACGACCAGGGTATGATCATCGGCTCTTCACTGAAACGCTGGAATGTGAATTTCAACGGAGGACTGAATGTGGGCAAAAAGCTCAGGCTCACCACCAATATCAGCGCTTACACGGTTAACCAGGCCCTGCCCTATACCGATCCAATGGGCGGCGGCGCAGGCGGACTGATGCAGCGGTTTATTGGTGTGGCACCCACGGTGCGGTATACAAACGACACCTCGGGTGTAATGCTGCCGGGGCCAAACGATATTACCCTGGGTAACCCGCTTTACTGGAGCACACTGTTCGTGAACACCACCAACCAGCAGCGCTTTATGGGCGGTGTTAACCTGGAATACAGCATCCTTCCTTCGCTGAAATTCCTGGTAAGCGGTTCTGGCTATTTCCTGTATACCACCAATAATTTCTTCACCAAGGCATTCCAGCAGGGAAACAACGGGGCCTTTAATAACAACAGGTCGGCTTCGTTTAACCAGACAAAAGACATACAGTTTACCACCAACGCCTTTCTGCAGTTCAACAAAAACTTCAACGGCCATAACCTGACCGTATTGGGTGGCGGTGAATTTTATGATTTCAAAAGATATGTCCTATCCGGTTTTGCACAGGGCGCGCCCACCGATCTTATTCCCTGGCTGAGCGCATCCACTTCGCCAAGTGTGATCAACGGAACCATTGTGAATCCTGCGGGCGCTTCCTCTAATTTTTCCGCATGGGAGCGACTGGCTTCACTGATAGGCAGGGTGAATTATCACTATAAAAACCGTTACCTGCTTACCGGTATCGTACGTTACGACGGATCAAGCAGGCTGAACTCGGCCAATTTTTACGGACTGTTCCCCGGTATCTCTGCGGGATGGAACCTTTCGAACGAAGACTTCTTCCTGAAATCATCGCTCTCGAGGTATATCAGTCTTGTGAAACCCCGTATCAGCTACGGTGTGAACGGAAATCTTTCTTCGCTGGGTTATTTCGCCACGGCGCAGATCTACAACAACGCAGGCGTTTATAACGGGCAGGGAGGTACTTACGCGGCTTCCTATATCAACCCCGATCTGCGCTGGGAGAGATCCAACACGCTCAATATGGGCGCAGACCTTGGTTTTTTACAGAACCGGATCAATGTTTCCTTTGATTATTTTATCCGGAATGTGTACGACAAAATTGCCAGCCTGGGTATCTCTGCACAAACCGGTTTCACAGGCTATACCACCAATCTTGCCCAGCTGCAGAACAGGGGTATCGAACTTGGCATCAATGCGCAGGTACTTGTGCCCAGAAAAGCGGACGGACTGAGTGTTACCGTCGGTGCTACGCTGTCGACCGCCAAAACCTATGCAGTTAAGTTGCCGTACAACGGTTTGCCGGGCAACAGGCAGGGTACTTTCCAGGTATGGGACCCGAAAAACCCGGGCCAGCTGTTACAGGTCAGCGGACTCATCGAAGGCCAGCGGTCCGGTCTTGACGAAGTGTGGGTACCAAGGTATGCAGGCATTTACACAGCACAGGCCGATCTTGCCAAAGACGCAGCCGTTTACAATTCTTTCCTTCCCTATACCAACAAGCGGATCAAACAGCTTGGCGATGCAAGATGGGAGCAGACATACAGGAACGATACCATCGATTCAAGACAGTTTGTTTATGTGGGCAGAACCACGCCGCAGGTGGTGGGCAGTTTTTACCTGAATACCGGCTGGAAGGGATGGCATCTTTATGCAGGCTTTGATTATGCGCTCGGTTTTGTGGTGCTCAACAACGAGATTGCGCGGGGACTGAACCAGGTGCAGGGTTCGCAGAACTCAACGATCGATGTGCTGAAAACATGGGCGCCGTCCAATCCCAATGGTACGCTGCCCAGGTATTACTGGGCCAACCAGGGCAGGAACTTTGCAACAGACGCATCTGGCAACAACGTGCCGGCCAATATGTGGGAAAAAGGCGACTACCTCTCGCTGCGCGAGCTGACGCTGAGTTACGACCTGAGCCAGAACCTGATAACCGGGGCACTGAAGAACAAGATCAAGTCTATACAGGTTTACCTGACCGGAAGCAACCTGACGTATTTCACACGTTACAGCGGCAACTTCCCCGAAGTGGGTGGTGTTGATAACGGCAAATATCCCCTGCCACGCCGCTTTACCATTGGCGCAAAACTGACACTGTAAACCTCTGACGCTAAAAACATGAACATGAAAACCAATCAATACATTTACCTGCTGCTGGGTGTACTTGTTAGCTTCCAGCTCGGCTCCTGTAAAAAAGACCTTGCGGAGGTAGCCCCGCAGGACGCCATCAGCAAAGAACAGGTGCTCTCAGACCCCAATGCCGCATTAACGCTGTACAACGGTCTTTATTCGCTTATGCGCTCCAACAATGCCACCCTGTTTCAACTGGGTGAAATGCGCTCCGAAATATGGACCGACGGACTGTTCACCGAGTCTGCCGATGCAGGTCTGCAGAACCTAAGCCGCCATAACATCAGCGCGCTGAATGTGCCGTTTGCCAACTGGGGCGGCTTTTATAATATGATCTACAACCTCAATAACCTGATCACCTTATTTCCTAAAACACAGCTGTCGCAGGCTAACAAAGACCGGATGATGGCCGAAGCTTATGGATTAAGGGCCTACCTCTACTACACCATGGTCAGAACCTGGGGCGATGTGCCGCTGACGACAACGCCGATTCAAACGATCAACAATACGGCCGAAACATACAAGGCAAGAACCCCCGCGGATTCTGTGATGATGCAGGTGAAAAAGGACATCGAATCCTCGTTGCAGCTGTTCGGTTCATCCAACACATTATCGACCGATAAACGTGTGTACTGGAACCGGGTGGCAACCCTGGTATTGAAAGGAGATGTGTATATATGGTCGGGCACGCATATGAACGGCGGCGCCACGGATTTCACCACGGCCATGAATGTGCTCCAGGAAGTGCAGACGCTGCAGGGCAGTTCTTTACAGCTCAATGCGAACTACACCGATATTTTCGACCCCGCAAAAAAAGCAAATAACCGGGAGCTGATCTTCGCCATCAATTATGAGATAGGTCAGTCAACCATGGGTGCGTTTTCCAGTTTCCAGGTAAATGCCATACAGGCCGCTACGCTGTCGCTGGCACAGGCGCCCACGCCCCTGGTATCTGCCACTTACCCGTACGTAAACGGCGCCAACAGGGTGGGTATGAATGCGGCCATGATCACAAAGCTTACCGGTGGCGCCGCAGACCAGCGCATCAGCAACAGCTTTAAGGTACTGTACTCCAATTCATCCCCATACGCCGTGCGCGGGGTATTGCTTTCAAAATGGCTGGGCTCAACATCGGGCACCTCGCAGGTATATAACAACGATTACCCCGTTTACCGTTATGCAGATGTGCTGCTTTTACTGGCAGAGGCAAAAGCAAAACTGGGCGCGGATCCGTCAACTGAGATAAATTTGATCAGGCAAAGGGCATACGGCGCCGGCTTTACGCCTTATGTAAGCGGCTCCCTGTCTGCCAATATGGACGCGATACTGGACGAGTACCAGCGCGAATTCATTGGAGAAGGCAGGTACTGGTGGGCAATGAGAAGGGCGGGAGACAGTTATGTATATGCGCGTGTAAACCCCGCGTATCTGTCTGCTTCCACAACCGCTAAACTTTTACTGCCGATATCTGTTTCCATGCTGAACAACGATCCGTTGCTTCAGCAGACTAAAGGATATTAAGCAGATGGTTTATATATACAGCAAGCCGGGAATAGTCTTGTTCCCGGATATTTCAATCATTCAATGAAAAGCAGAGTTAGTTTATGGACATACAGCATTTATCGGGATTGATCGCCGCTCCTTTTACGCCGATGAAGCGAAACGGGTTGCTGAACCTGTCGGTTATTCCCGGTTACTACAGGATGTTAAAGGCCAACGGCGTGAATGGCGCCTTTATCTGCGGCTCCACGGGCGAAGGCGTTTCTATGACCACGGCAGAAAAAATGCTGGTGGCGGAGGAATGGGCGGCCTGCGCAAAAGGCGACAGCGATTTCAGGATCATGACCCTTGTAGGCGGCACCTCCCTCTCCGACTGCAGGGAACTTGCCAAACATGCCGCGTCTACAGGATTGTATGCGGTATCCTTTACCTCTCCGTTCTATTTTAAACCCGCCACGGTTCAGCAACTTGCCGAATGCTGCAGGACGGTTGCTGAAGTCGTTCCGGATATGCCTTTTTATTATTACCATATTCCTGTACTGACCGGTGTGGATTTCCCGATGATCGATCTGCTGAAAGCGGTGGATGGGCATATTCCCAATTTCGCCGGTATCAAATACACACACGAAGACTTCATGGATTTTCTCTCCTGTCTGCACTTTGCAGACGGCAGGTACGATATGTTATGGGGCAGGGATGAAAATATGCTTTCTGCACTTGCCGTAGGCGCCCAGGCCGCGGTGGGCAGTACCTTTAATTATGCCGCACCACTTTACTATGCCATTATAGACGCTTTTCAGAAAGGCAATCTTTCCGAAGCCCGCCGGCTGCAGCAGCAGTCTGTGGACATGATTTCCCTGCTGGGTAAATACGGTGGCATCGCCACGGGAAAGGCCTATATGAAATTGCTTGGACTGGACTGCGGCGAATTCCGGCTGCCGGTAAAAAATATGAACGAAGAGCAGTTCCGTCTTTTTAAGGCGGATACCGACCAACTTGGTTTCGGGAGTTTTTCTTCCAGGCTGCCGGATCTGTCAACCGCTGTTAACGCCTGATGCCTATGATCAGATTATTCAAGACCGGTTTGTTTGCCGCTTCTCTTTTTGCCATGGACCATGTTATCGCCCAAAAAGGAAAACCGGAGCTGAGCTGGCGGGAAGCCGGAAGCCTGCCCATGTCGGACGGACTGCGCGGAGACCTCGCAGGCGCCGTTATTGGCATACACGACAACAAACTGATCGTGGCGGGCGGCACCAATTTTCCCGACAGCATGCCATGGGCGGGCGGAAAGAAAAAATATTATACCACCGGTTTTGTACTGACAAAAAACGCAGCCGCCCAGTTCGAAACGGAGCAACAGTTTTCCTTACCCTATCCTTTGGGTTACTCAGCCAATTGCTCGGTTCCCGGTGGGATAGTGGTGGCAGGCGGAGAAAACGACGCCGGTATCAGTAAACAGGTTTTTCTGCTTCAGTGGAATGCCGGTGAGCGCAGGCCCGTCATCACCGGTCTGCCCGATCTGCCGCTGCCGCTCACCAATGCGGCCATAACGGCAAGCCGGGGTAAAGTATATATTCTGGGAGGAGAAACGGTTAACGCCGTATCCGACTTAATGCTGGTGCTGGACCTGAAGCATACCGAAAAAGGATGGAAACGACTTCCGTCTTTACCATACCCTGTTTCGCATGCAGTGGCTGTGGTACAGCAGAACGGCAGACACGAGTGTCTTTACCTGGTGGGTGGAAGAAAGAAAAATACCGGAAGCACAAGTAAACTATATACCTCTCTCTGGCAGTTCAGCCTGGAGAAACAGCAGTGGCATCAAAAAGCATCATTGCCGCTGGCGCTTGCCGCGGGAACCGGCGCATCTGTGGGCAAAACAGGTATTTTGTTATTCGGTGGAGACGATGGAACAACATTCCATGCCGTGGAACAGCTGATAGCTTCCATTGCTGCCGAAAAAGACCCGCGCAGGCAGCAGGCGCTCATTACGCGCAAGGCAAGATTACAATCAACGCATCCGGGGTTTAACAGACAGGTGTTGCTGTACCGTACCGCAGCAGACAGCTGGGAAACGGCGGGACAAATTCCCTGCGAAGCACCGGTAACAACAACCGCGGTGACATGGGATCATGAAATCATCATTCCCGGCGGAGAAACCAGGGCGGGTATCAGAACGCCCCGTATTCTTGCAGCCAGGATAACCGACCCGAAATGAGTACAGCAACCGATATCGGATTACAGGCGGCGCCCGGAAAGAAAATGCCGGCGCCGTTCTATGCATGGGCGGTAGTGGCCCTGCTATGGGGTGTTGCCTTGCTGAATTATATGGACAGGCAAATGCTTTCCACCATGCGGCCTTCGATGCAGACCGATATCAGCGAACTGCAGTCGGCTGCGAATTTCGGCTACCTGATGGGTATTTTTTTATGGGTCTATGGATTGATGAGCCCCATATCCGGTATTGTGGCCGACAGGTTCAACCGAAAAACACTCATCGTCTGCAGTTTGTTTGTATGGAGCGGCGTAACCTTTGCGATGGGCTATGCCACCACATTCGACCAGCTGTACTGGCTGCGGGCGCTGATGGGCATCAGCGAAGCGCTGTACCTGCCGGCGGGCTTATCGCTTATTGCGGATTACCATACGGGAAAAACCAGATCGCTGGCCATTGGCATTCATATGACGGGTTTGTATACCGGGCAGGCTATCGGCGGGTTTGGCGCTACCATTGCGGAAAACATTTCCTGGCATGCAGCTTTCCAGTGGTTTGGTATGATCGGTATCGGCTATGCACTTGTACTGCTGTTATTCTTAAAGGAAAAAAAATCAACCAATCATACTGCCGGTGCCACAGGTCCTAAACCGGCCGCCTCTTTAAAAGGATTGAGGTTGCTGCTCACCAATACTTCTTTCTGGATCATCCTGTTCTATTTCGCCATTTCATCGCTGCCGGGATGGGGTGTCAAGAACTGGCTCCCCACTTTGTTTGCAGAAAATCTCTCTATCGATATGTCGAAGGCAGGTCCCCTTTCCACGATCACCATTGCGGTATCATCCTTCCTGGGTGTGGTCTTCGGGGGAATCCTGTCAGACCGCTGGGTGCAGAAACAATACAGGGGAAGGGTGTATACCAGCGCCATCGGTCTCGGTTTAACCATTCCCGCTTTGCTGCTGATCGGTTTCGGTCATTCCATCTGGGGTGTTGTTGCCGCGGGCTTCTGTTTTGGTTTTGGGTATGGTATGTTTGATGCAAACAATATGCCCATACTCTGCCAGTTCGTGGCGCCGCATAACCGTGCCAAAGCGTATGGCCTGCTGAATATGACAGGCGTTTTTGCGGGTGCATTTATTACCGACTGGCTGGGCAGATCAACAGATGCCGGCGAACTGGGCAAAAGCTTTTCCATTTTCTCGGTGGTGGTATTGCTGGCACTGATCCTGCAACTGGGTTTTCTGCGTCCCCGTACAAACGATTTTCAGGAATCCTCAAATCCGCTCAAATGAAAAATACAGGTCTCTTCCTGCTTTGTATTGCTTGTTTTTTTTGCGCCGCCGCACAGCAGGCCGTGCCTGTGTTTGTTTCCGGTACGGAAGGGCATAAAAGCTACCGCATACCCGCCATACTGCAGCTTCCGGGAAAAGACCTGATTGCCTTCTGTGAAGGCAGGGTAAATGGCGCCGGCGATTTTGGCGATATCAATATCGTTATGAAAAGAAGCGCTGATGGGGGAAAGACTTGGAGTTCCCTGCAAACCATTGTGGATGCCGATTCGCTGCAGGCAGGCAATCCCGCACCTGTCATCGATCTCACCGACCCGGTTTATCCGCAGGGCAGGATATTTCTTTTTTACAATACCGGTAACAACCACGAAGGCGAAGTAAGAAAAGGAAAAGGATTACGCGAGGTATGGTATAAAACCTCTGTCGATAACGGGCAGAGCTGGTCGCCGGCGGTAAACATAACCGTGCAGGTTCACCGGCCCAGGCAACCCGCGGTGAACAGGGCCTACGATTTTGCAGAAGACTGGAGAAGCTATGCCAACACACCGGGCCATGCCATGCAGTTCCGCCAGGGCAGGTACAGGGGCAGGATATTTGTAGCGGCCAATCACTCTGCCGGTGATCCGCAGAAACAGTTTATGGATTACCGGGCATTCGGTTTTTATACAGACGATCACGGCAGCTCATTTCATGTCGGTAAAGAACTCAGTGTTGCCGGAAGCAATGAATCGATGGCGGCCGAACTTGGTAACAGCAGGCTTATGATGAACAGCCGCAACCAGCGGGGCGATATACGGGCCCGGATCGTTTCTGTCAGCAGCGATGGCGGCGCCACCTGGGACAGCACTTTTTTCGATCATAACCTGCCCGACCCCGTAAACCAGGGAAGCTTATTGAACATCGGCGTGCGCAAAGGAAAAAATATCCTCGCCTTCTGTAATGCCGCGGATGAAAAACGAAGAGATAACCTCACGCTGCGGATCAGTTTTGATGAGGGAAGAACCTGGGCGCGTACGATACCCATAGACAAAAGCGCCGGTAACACAGGCGATTTTACCGCCTATTCAGACCTGGCAAAGATCTCCGGCAGAAAACTGGGCGTATTGTACGAACGCAACGGATACAGGGAGATCGTATTCAGAACAGTAAAATGGAAGTAGCTGTATGCAGTATACAAAAGAACGGCTGGAAAAGCTGCGTGATTTTTACCAGGACCAGTTATTGAACGATACGGTGCCATTTTGGTTTCCGCGTTCGTTTGATAAAACCCATGGGGGTTTTTTACTGATGCGTGATGCGGATGGCACACTGTTAGACGACGACAAAGCGGTATGGATACAGGGAAGGGCAACCTGGCTGTTGTCCACACTCTATAACACGATGGGCCCACGGCAGGAATGGCTGGATGGCGCGGGACTTGGTTACCGGTTTCTCAACGAGCATTGCTTTGACACCGATGGGCAGATGTTCTTTCATGTTACCCGCGATGGCCGGCCGATCCGGAAAAGAAGGTATTTTTTCTCCGAAACATTTTATGTGATAGCCGCCGCCGCCTACGCAAAAGCCAGCGGCGATCAGGATGCCGCCAACAGGGCGAGAAAGGTATTTGGTGATTGCATCGCTTATGCAAGCGGTGAAAAGCAACTTCCCACCAAATTCACGGGCACACGTCCGGCAAAAGGCATCGGCGTGCCTATGATCATGATCAATACGGCCCAGCAATTGCGCGAAACCATCGGCGACGAACGCTGTACCGAATGGATCAGCAGGTGGATCGCGGAGATTGAGCGTGATTTTGTCAAAGACGATCTCAAATGCGTTATGGAACAGGTGGCGCCCGATGGCGGCATCATCGATCATATAGATGGAAGAACGCTGAACCCGGGTCATGCAATGGAAGGCGCCTGGTTTATTTTACACGAAGCACGTTACCGTAACAACGACCCGCATCTGATAGCACTTGGCTGCAGGATGCTGGACTATATGTGGGACAGAGGATGGGACAGCGAGCAGGGAGGTATCCTGTATTTCCGCGATCTGTATAACAAACCCGTGCAGGAATACTGGCAGGATATGAAATTCTGGTGGCCGCATAATGAAGTCATCATCGCCACACTGCTTGCGTACCTGATGACAGGCAACGAAAAATACGCCACATGGCACAGGCATGTGCACGACTACGCCTACAAACATTTTCACGATAAATTACACGGCGAATGGTTCGGTTACCTGCACAGGGACGGCACCATAGCCCAGACCGCAAAGGGGAATCTGTTCAAAGGGCCGTTTCATCTGCCAAGACAGGAATGGTATTGCACACAGATACTGAACGCGTATATCTGATATCTAACTGCTGTTGATCATGTCAGTAAAAACAACACAACCGGCTATGCGCAGGACAATGGTAAAAACAGCAACCTGTCTTCCTTCTTTCAGAATCAGCAGCTGGCTGCTTTTCGCACTCCTGTTGCCATTTGTTTGCCCGGCCCAGCTTCGGCTGGCCTCCGTATTTTCAGACAATATGGTTTTGCAGCGCGATAAGCCGGTCTGCATCTGGGGCACCGGCATACCCGGAAGCAACATCAGGGTCCGGTTTGCCGGGGAAGAATTAAACACGGTTGTTGCGGCTGATTCTGCCTGGCGGGTATATGGCAAAAAACGAAAACCCGGCAACAGGTCTTATACGTTATCCGTCAGTTCTGGCAAGGAAGTGCTGGTGCTTGAGAATATTCTGATAGGCGATGTCTGGATCGTATCGGGCCAGTCGAATATGGAATGGCCCATGGTCAGGGAAATGCACTGGAAAGCGGAAGCGGGTAAAATCGCCAGCCCTCTCATCCGGTTCAATAATCCGCCGCCCGCTGGCAGGTATGTGTATGGAACCGTATACACGGATTCTTTGCGGAGACGATTAACCCCAGACAGTTTTTATTTGTGGAACCGATGGCAGGTATGCGACAGCAGCACCGCGAGAAACATGAGCGCCGTAGCGTATTATTTTGCCAGGACGATTGTTGACGCAAAGAATATTCCCATCGGTGTTATCAATCTGTCTATCGGCGGCGCGCCGATAGAGACTTTTATCAGGGCCGGGACGCTCCGGGACGATGCGCGGTTCAACGCAAAGGTTTCGGGGAACTGGCTGGAGAATACCGCGCTGCCGCAATGGATCAGGCAGAGGGGAAAAGAAAATATCGGCGTTTTCACAGATACCTCCGGTGATCTTACAGGGCCTGGTCATGCGTATAAACCCGGTTTTGCGTACGAAGGTGGCATACAACCGCTGCGACTGTTTCCCATTAAAGGACTGATCTGGTACCAGGGCGAAAGCAATTCGCTCGAGGCGGAGCGTGCCGGGGAATATCCCGACCTGATGCGTTTGCTGATCTCCGATTACCGAAAAGAATGGAAAGACCCCCGCATGCCTGTTTACTGGGTGCAGCTGTCCTCGATCGATACACCGTATTACCAGTCGCAGTTCTGGCCCTTGTTCAGGGATGGGCAAAGAAAACTGCTGATGGAAACGACTAACACGGGTATGGCGGTAAGCAGCGACATAGGCCTGGCCAGCAACGTACACCCCACCAATAAGAAAGCGGTGGGCGAGAGACTTGCCCGGTGGGCGCTGAAACAGGAATACGGATTACCGCTGGTGCCTTCGGGCCCCTTACCGGTAAATGCGGTGTACCGGAACGGCGGGGTTGTACTGACATTTCAATATGCAGAAAAACTGCGGGCATCCGATGGAACTGCGCTGCATGGATTTTCGCTGGATGGCAAAAAAGAAGCGGAAGCTTTTATACGCGGGAATACCGTTGTTATTCCCTGCGCAGAAAAACCGGTTCAGGTGTATTACGGATGGAAGCCTTTTTCAGACGGCAACCTGGTCAACGGCGAAAACCTGCCGGCTTCCACCTTCCTGCTTCAGGTGAAATAAATAAAATGGGCGGACCAACATCCGTCTCAACAAAATACAAACCGTATATGCAGAAAGCGATCACGGGCATAACCGTATTTGTTTGGTTTTTTGTGACAGGCCATCTCATGGCCCAGGCCGTACCCCCTTTTGGAACCTATTACCAGCAGCGGGCAACGCATTTTGCCACGCTTCCGCAAACGGCGGACGATATCATCTTCCTTGGTAACAGCCTCACCGATGGCGCCGAATGGTCGGAACTGTTCGGCGACCTGCGCATAAAGAACAGAGGTATCAGCGGTGATCTGTCGGCCGGCGTGCTGAACCGTATCGACGAAATCATTACACGCAAACCCGCCAAAATATTTTTGCTGATCGGAACAAACGACCTGGCGGGTAAGGTTTCACCCGACACGGTGTTGCAGCGTATTCTCCGCATGGCGGATCTGTTGAAGACGGCCACACCCGGCACGCACCTGTTTGTGCAGGGTATTCTGCCGGTGAACGCAGCGTTCAAAAAATTTCCTTCACATACAGGCAATGGCGCATTGATACGTGCGCTCAATGCAGCATTGCAAACAGCGGCGGCAGCGCATCGGTATACATTTATTGATATATACAGGCGGTTTGCCGATGCCGCGGGCGATCTTGATGCGGCATATACCAACGACGGGCTTCACCTGACCGGCAAGGGGTATATGTTCTGGAAGCATTGCATTTATCCATACGTATACGACCTGGAGCCAAGGGCCGCATTGCTTCCGCTTCCGGTGCAACTGAGATGGGAAGAAGGTTTTTTTCCCGTATATGCATGCAGCACAATCTATGTTACAGACAGCTCGCTGCTAAAAGAAGCGTGGCACCTGCAGAAGCGGCTGCGGGAAAAAGGAATGGCAATGGCAGTGAAAAACAGCAGGCCTTCGGGAGAGCCGTATATAGAACTGGCTATACCGGCAGGCGCCGGTTACAAATCAACCGACGAAAACTACCGGCTGTCAGTGAAAACGGAAGCTGTGGTGCTGACCGCAAACAGCGCCCATGGCATATTTAACGGTCTGCAAACGCTTTTACAGCTGGCCCGTAGCGGCGCAATGATCGATGCATGTGATATCACCGACCGGCCAGCATTTGCCTGGCGGGGCTATATGGTGGATGTGGGAAGAAATTATATGTCGCTCGATCTGTTAAAACAGCAGATCGATATCATGAGCCGTTACAAGCTGAACGTATTTCATTTTCATTTTACAGAAGACATTGCCTGGCGGCTTGCATCGGAAAGCTATCCCCGGTTAACCGAACCGGAAAATATGCTGCGCGATAAAGGGCTTTACTATACAAAAGCCGATATGAAGGAACTGATCGCTTACTGCGCCGAGCGGCATATCACACTGCTGCCCGAAATAGATATGCCGGGGCACAGCGCGGCATTCCGGCGGGCAACGGGATGGGATATGCAATCGGATTCCGGTATGGTGATCGTCAAACGCATACTCGAAGAGTTTATGACCGACTTCGACCTGCCTTACCTGCATATCGGTGCAGACGAAGTGAAGATCACGAATAAGGATTTTATCCCGGCGATCACTGAATTTATCCGCAGCCATGGCAAGCAGGTGGTAGGCTGGCAGCCCGGAGGCAATTTCTTACCCGGCACAATACTTCAGTTGTGGAAGGAAGACGGTAAAACGGCAAAGGAATCTTTTTCTTTTCCTGTGCTCGATTCCAGGCATCTTTACCTGAACCATTTTGACCCGCTGGAAAGCGTGGTCACTATCTTCAACCGCAGGATAGCCAACAAGGCATACGGCGATTCAATGACGCTGGGCGGTATTATTTGCCTGTGGAACGACCGTGCAGTGGGTAAGGAAGAGGACCTGCTGACGATGAACCCGGTATATCCATCGATGCTCGCTTTTGCGGAGAGAACCTGGTTGGGCGGGGGACAGGAAAAATGGATTGCCAATCTGAGCGATGGCGATACGACCGCTTTCGCCCACTTTGAGAAAAGAATGCTCGATCACAGGCAGACCGTTTTTGCAGGATATCCCTTTCCTTACACACGGCAGTCACAGCTATCCTGGCAGCTCTATGGTCCGTATCCAAACGATGGCGGTAAGAACAAACAATTTCGGCCGGAATATACACACCCGCCATACCGGAAGGAATGGTATGCAAATGTTACGGGCGGAACCGTTGTACTCAGGCACTGGTGGTACCCGTTGATCAGTGGTGCAATCAGCCAGCCACGGGAAAATGAAACCTTTTATGCAGTTACCGGTATTCAGAGCGATGAGGATGGTGAACGGGATTTCTGGATCGGGTTTAACAATCTTTCGCGGTCAATGGCCACTGATTCTCCGCCCAAAGACGCATGGGATGATCGGGGAAGCCGTATCTGGGTAAATGGAGAGGAGATCAAGCCGCCGGTATGGAAACATGCCGGTAAAAAAGGCAACCTGGAAATGCCGTTGACCGATGAAGGGTATGAATACCGTAGCCCGGTAAAAATCCGGCTGGTGAAAGGAATGAACGAGGTGAAGATCAAACTGCCGGTAACCTCTTTCCGGAGCCGCGGCTGGGAGAACCCGGTGAAATGGATGTTTACGTTTGCGCCTGTTGGCGATTGATCATAACCGTTGGTCCTGACCGCGGGTTGCTCGCTTTGTTTTTGAATGGCGAATGAGTGCTATTGAAAACCCGCGGATACCATGGCCATGCTTTCCCTGGCCATTTGCTGGTTGTACTCGAACGTGAGTCTTTTATGATTGACGGTGTCCATGATCGTTCCGATAAAACACAGCCCCCCGGTAAACAGGTACAGCAATCCCATACCCATCTGGCCCAGCATGAACCGCTGAACGCCCGCCACCAGTACAAAACCAAGAACGCAGCCCAGGAGTATCTGGTCGGTCTTTCTTCTCTTGCCATTATAAACAGCAATAAACATATTGAGCTGATCGGGGCCAAGGTCCCTGGTAACAGACTGGAGATAGATCAATTCCTCTCCTTCGAGTGCAGGGATCAGATTAATCAGATTGGGTTTCATAATGGTTTGTTGAAAGATGCAACAATTGTTTGATCCTGCTAAATATAATAATAACGGCGGGTATTCCCATCATATGATTTTGCCAGGACTGCCCCCATTCAAAATGCAAAGCGTAATGAATGGCACGGCCGATACCGCACCCGGGGCAGGGCCCCAGTCCGGTTAATACAGAAGGACAGAAAGAAATCCGGGCTTGTTTTTCAGGAAGAAAATACAGCAGCAGCAAAGCCGCTGTCCAGCAGATCAGTTCGCGCTGTTTGTATACCCGTTTCAGTGTTTGCATGTTTGCAGGAGTTGGCACTATTTTCCAAAAGCGCCGATATTGCTGCTGAATATTTTCACCGCGATGGCAAGCAAGATCACGCCAAAGAATTTTCTGACAGCCAGCAACCCGGCCGGCCCGAGCGCTTTTTCAATCACCTTAAGCGATTTTAATACGATGTAAACGATCAGCAGGTTCAGCAGTATGCCAAGCAGTATATTGAGTTCTTCGAAATTGGCTTTTAATGACATGATGGTGGTAAGGGTACCGCTGCCGGCAATGATCGGGAAGGCAATAGGTACCACGGTTCCGGACTTGGCATCTTTATCGCCCTTGAATATCTCGTGCCCCAGCACCATTTCCAGCCCCAGTAAAAATATCACGATCGAGCCGCCTACGGCAAAGGAGCGTACATCGAGTCCCAGCATTTTCAACAGCGGTTTTCCCGCGTACAGGAACAGGATCATCAGCGCGCCGGAAACCAGTGTTGCCTGCATGGCGCGGATGCCGCCGATCTTTTCCTTGAGCGAGATCAGCAACGGTATGGAGCCGACGATATCGATCACCGCAAACAGGGTGAACGTTACCGTGATCAATTGTTCCAGCTCAAAATTCATAACCGCTTTTCATTAAAGATAGTGAATAGTAGGTAGTGAAAAGCGAAAAGTCAGCCGCAAAGGGGCGAGCCCTCACAGCTGACTTTTCGCTTTTATTTTCGCCTTATGCCTGGCGCTTCAGGTGGTGCTTCGCAAGCTGCTGTTCAAACTGCAATGCCTGCAGGCATTGCGCGCAGAGACAGTCGGTATACTGCAATTCGATATAGGCTTTCTGCTCATAGCTGAGCGTTACCTGGCTGCACTGGCATTCGGCGATATTGCCCACCTTGCATTCAAAAGGCCTGGCGCAACGCGGGCATTTTTTGGTCTCATGGGTTGGCATGTTATTACCAGTTAAGCGTAAGACCGGTGTTGAACATCGAAGGAATGCCGCTGTAGCCGCGTATCTCGAAGAATTTACGGTTGCCGATATTCTGCCAGTCAAAGAACAGTTTGAACTTATCGAGGAAGTGGTATTCGGCATAAGCGCCCACGATGAAATAACTGTCCATCGGCACATCCGGTTTTTTGTAAGAACCCACATCGTTCCGCTCGCCAACATAACGCCCGTTGATGCTTGCGTAAAAATGCTCACCGAACTGGTATCCGGCCGTGATGTTGAACATATGTGCGGGGCGGCGTAAAGAATAATTGTACACCGTGTCCTTGAAATTCACCCTGCTCTGCGTGGTTTCCTGCGCGGCGATAAAGGTATAGTTACCCGTGATGGTCAAACGCTGCAGGGGCTGGATATTCACTTCGTACTCGATACCCCTGGTCATCTGCTTCACATAATTGAAGTATTTGAATGTAACAGAATTGTAATCGATGCCATTGTCCGTATTGCGGTAGAAGAAAACCAGCCTGTCGCTGAATCCTTTGTAACTGTGCTGTAAGCCGGCTTCGTAATTGGTGGCCAGTTCTGCTTTCAGATCCGGATTGCCGCTGCCGGAATACAGCTGGTAAATGGACGGCGCTTTAAAGCCTGTGGCGATGCTTCCGAAAATACGGAAATGTTCATCGAATGCATAAGCAGGGTTGATCGTATACGTATAATGCGTTCCGTATTTGGAATGATTGGTAAGTCTTCCGCCGATCTCTGCAGAGAAACGCTGGTTGTTATAATGCAGGGAAAGATACCCCGAGGTCTGGCTCATCGATGTGTCATTGAACTTGCTGTTGTAAGGACCGAATGCGCTTACAGAGCGGTATTCGTTATTCATCCGCGCGTAACGGTAGTCGCCACCTGCGAGCAGGGTAAAGCCGGCGCCGAGTTTTGCAGAGGTATACAGCTCGGCATAATGCGTGATCGCATTGTAATCGTTCATCGAGAACAGCGGAGCACCTATTGAAGCATTGTCGTCGTAGTTGCGGCTTTGCTTGCTGTACTGGTAGTTGCCGGTAAGCGAAAGCATTCCTGGCTTATATACAAAACCCGAGCCCGATGTATGGTTTTTGTTGTTGATATTGTAAAAATTTTTATCGGTAAAACCGCTCGCATCGATACCGGCAGTGTATGCGCTGTATTGTGTAAACGCCTTCAAAAGCAGTTGTGTATTGGCCTGGTATTGCAGGGCTGCGTTGGCGGTTGTGCCGTTGTAGCCGTCTTTGTCGAAATTCTTGCTGCCGGTGCTGTCGTAGGCTGCGGAAAAACCGTCGCTTACCAGGTGCGCATAACGCGTGGTATAACTCAGCTTGCCTGTTTTGCCGTATACCTGCAGGTTTGTCTTCCAGGTATTGAAGCTTCCGCCTGAAACGGTTGCCTTGACATTGACCGGTTTCGTGATATGGCTCTTGGTGGTGATGATGTTGATCACACCCGCAATGGCATCGCTTCCATACAGGGTAGACTGCGCGCCCTTGCAGATCTCGATGCGCTCCACATCGTTGATGGAGAAAAAATTCAGATCGAAATCGCTGGTGATCTGCGAGGGATCGTTTACCGGTATGCCATCCATCAGGATCAGTGTACGGCCCGATGCTGCGCCGCGCATGAATACGGTTTGTGTGCTGCCCGCATTACTCAAAGCGCCGTTGATCTGCACGCCGGCCTGTTCGTTCAGTAATTGCGCGATGGTTTTGCCCGCGCTTTTCTCGATCTGCTGTTTGGTGATAACGGTCACCACTTTGCCCGTGGTGCTTTGTTTTTGTTCTGTTTTGTTGGCGGTAACCACCACCTCGTCCAGCAGCCTTGTGCGGACGCTGTCTGTTTGCGCTGTGGCGCACAGGCCGGTCAGCAGTGTGGAAAGGAGCGTGAATGTTTTGCTCATTGTTTTGGTTTTTAAAATGGAACAATGAGCTTCCAGGAATAGAAAAATGGAGAATGTTGTCAGACTGCTGCAGCAGCCATCCATTCCATGCTTTTCACCCGAAAGCTTTGAATCGTTGTTTGCTTCTGGCAGGTCTTCTGGCTCGCTTTCTCCGGATCACCTTCCCATTCCGCCATAGCGGGACAGTGGTATTGAGGATCCGAAGTCTTGCCGGGTAAGAACCAAAGCGCGAGGTTTCAGTCACAGCCGGCAAGTGCAGCTTACAGCTACGGGGATAGCGCCGGAATCACACCGGACTTCCCATTTTCATCCCTTACGGGAACCAAAGGCGGAGCAAATGTAAGCAGGGGGATTGAGACCCGCAAGGAAATTGTGAAGCCCGAGGCGGACCGTGAGTTATAGTGAGTTATTATGAAACACATCAGACCTCCCCAATCCAACCAACTCATGCCAACTCACGTCAACTCACGATAACTCGTCCCAAGACTGACATCTCTCGTCCCCTCCTCACCTCAATAAAGTTTCCTACATTAGCCTATGCACGGCAAACAAAAACTCAACCTCTTCAGCTTTACGATGATCGTGGTTGGACTGGTGATCGGGATGGGTATATTCAGAACGGCGGCCACCAGCGCCAAGGATGCGATAGAACCTTCGGTTTATTTTACAGCCTGGATACTGGGCGGCTGTATCGCGCTGTGCGGGGCGCTTACCTATGCGGAAATCGGCAGCCGTTACCCGGTAACGGGAGGGTATTACAAGGTGTTTTCCTATGCCTACCACCCCAGTATCGCATTTGCGATTAACTGTATCATCCTGATCAGTAATGCGGCCAGCCTGAGCAGTGTTGCGCTGATCGGCAGCGGGTATATCACCAAATTGTTTCCGCAGGTGGCCTGGACAGATATCGACAAGGCGCTCATCAGCAGTGTGGCCATTGTTATTTTTTACGGGGTGAACCTGATGGGTCTGCGTATGAGCTCGCGCGCACAGAATATCCTGATGATGATCAAGATCACGATGATCGCCGTGCTTATCATCGCGCTGGTGTTTCCGCATGAAGCGCCGGTACAAACGGCGGCTGTTGTTGAAACACCTTCGATGGGCTGGATACAAAGCCTGGGTGTGAGCCTGATAGCCGTATCGTTTACCTATGGCGGCTACCAGCAAACGATCAATTTCGGTAACGAGGTAGACAGGCCCGCAAAAAATATCCCACGGGGTATTTTTATCGGCATTGCCATCATCATCGTGTTGTACCTGCTGGTAAACCTGAGTTATTATACCATCGTAGGTTTTGGGAATATGAAAGCGGAAAGGGAGATTGCCTACGTGGTAATGGAAAGAACATTCGGCAAAACAGGCGCCGATATTTTTTCCTTCCTGCTGTTCTTCGGCGTGCTGGCATATGTGAATGCACTGCTGATGAGCAACCCCCGTGTTATGTACGCAATGAGCGGCGAGGGCGTACTGCCGAAAGTGTTTTCAAAACAGAACCCTAAAAATGATGTGCTCACGGTATCGTTAACCGTGTTTTCGGCGCTGTGTATCATCATCCTTTTCTTTGCACAGACATTCGAGAAAATACTCAACTTCACCATCTTTCTCGACTGTTTTGGCATGGTGGCATCCAGTGCCAGTATTTTTGTATTGCGCAAACGCACCAGGCACCTCGACGGTACGGGTATTTTCAAAATGAAACTGTATCCCTTGCTGCCGCTGATCTTTATGGCAGCTTATTGTTTTGTAGGGATCAGCATCACCATACAGACACCTTACACGGCGCTCACGGGTGTGATCGTACTGCTTGCATTCATGATCATCTACTTTGTGGCCCGCAGGATCGGCAGCAAAAATTCCGGGCAAACAGCTATCTAACCAACCATGGAGATCTCTTATATACTTAATGAACTGGCCGAGGAGCGCGACGATTATTTCCGTGCCATTGCGCCACCGATCATGCAGACCAGCAATTTCGCATTTTCAAAAGTGGCCGATCTGCGCAACGCTTTTGCAGATGAGTATTCTACCTGGCTGTACAGCCGTGGACTTAATCCCACCGTTGACATACTGCGGAAAAAACTGGCCGCACTGGATGGCGCGGAAGACTGTCTTGTATTCAACAGCGGCGCCGCGGCCATATTTGCAGCCGTGCTGGCAAATGTCAAAGCCGGTGATCATATCGTCAGCGTAAAGAATCCGTATACCTGGGCGCAGCGAACGTTCGATGTGATTTTGAAGCGATTCCAGGTAACAACAACCTATGTTGACGGAACGGACACCGATAATTTCAGGAAGGCCATCCAGCCCAATACCACGCTGATCTATCTTGAGTCACCCAACAGCTGGTTCCTCGATCTGCAGGACCTGCCGGCTGTTGCAGCGCTTGCCAAACAGCATAACCTTATTACCATCTGCGATAACAGCTATTGTACCCCGCTTTACCAGCAGCCCATCGCCATGGGCATAGACCTGGTGCTGCAATCGGCCACCAAATACATCGGCGGGCACAGCGATACCGTAGCCGGCGTGTTATCGGGCAGCAGTACCATTATGGCGCGGATATTCAACAGCGAATACATGACCGTCGGCTCCGGCATCCAGCCCTTTAACGCCTGGTTGCTGATACGCGGACTTCGTACACTGCCGGCCCGCCTGGAAAGGATTGACAGAAGCACCCGCGAAGTGCTGCAGTTTTTGAAAACACAGCCGCGCATAGAAAAAGTATGTTTTCCGCTTGATCCGGGTTTTCCGCAATACAAGCTGGCGCAGCGGCAGATGAAAGGGGCCTGCGGACTGGTTACTTTTTACCTGAAAGCGCAGTCGGCGGCCACCATCGAAGCTTTCTGTGAGTCGCTCAAACATATCCTGATGGCGGTAAGCTGGGGCGGTCATGAATCGCTGATCCTACCCAAATGCGCGGGCATGCAGCCCGGGGAATTCAACCCTTCGGACCCGGCGCACCGGTCGCTAAGATTATATGTAGGACTGGAGGATCCCGCTTACCTGGTAGCCGATATTGCCGCGGCGCTGGAGGCGATCAGTCACCTTTCATAAGCTTTTTTTAAGGGTAAAGACCCCTGCCCGTCCACCTGTCTAAAAATTCCGCAAGTGCAGGGGAAACCTTTATTTTTGTTTACTTATGAAGAAGTTCCTGACCCTTGTGGGTTGCACCATGCTGCTGCAATCGTATGGCCAGCGGCCGTCCGACGACTGGGATCTGCGCCACTGTATCGAGCACGCGATACAATTTAATATTTCCATACAGCAGGCCGATGTGCAGGCCAGGATAGCCGCTCTTCAGGCAAAGCAGGCCAAATACAACAGCTATCCCAACGTAAACGGAAACAGCTCCACGGGCGTGCGTTTCGGCCGGTCTATCGACCCCACCACGAATACCTTTTCCACCCAGCAGTTTCTTTACCAGAACTTTGGTATCAATGCAGGGTTTCAACTGTATAACCAGGGCCGGTTAAAGTATGTAAAACAGGCCGCCGAGTTCAACGCCCAGGCGGCACTGGCCGATGTGGAAAGGGCCAAAAACGATATTGCCTTTAATGTGGCAACGTATTATTTACAGGTATTATCCGCAAAAGAACAGATTAAAATATCCGAAGTTCAGCTGGCGCTCACCCAGAACCAGGTAGACATCACCCGGAAAAGGGTAGACGCCGGTGCGTTGCCCGAGCTCAACTATGCGGAGATGGAAGCGCAGCTGGCGCTGGACAGCAGTAACTATTATACCGCAAAAGGCAACTACCAGCAAAGCCTGCTTGCCCTGCGTGCACTGCTTAACCTGGATACCGAAGTGCTGTTTGGCATCGCCACCCCTCCGGTAGACCAGATACCCCTGGAGCCCCTGTCGGAACTGCAGCCGGATGCGGTATACCAGTCTGCCCTGACCCTGCAGCCCGCCCAGAAAGTGAATGAGCTGCGCATCAAAGCCGCGCAGAAAGATGTGCGCGCGGCCAAAGCCCTGATGTATCCCACAGTAACTGTTGGCGGTAACCTGTCTACCAACTTTTCCAATTCCTTCAAACGTATTTCCGGCGCCACTTTCCTGGGGTACACACCCATTACGGGCGCGGAGAACATCGTCAATATCAGCAATGTCACTTATTATATACAGTCGCCCGTATACAAGGTAACGCAGTCGAGCCGCGACTTCGGCAGTTTATGGGACGGATGGAGCAACCAGCTGAGCAATAACTTCGGACAGAATGTGGGATTGAGCATCAGCGTACCCATCTTCAATAATTTCCAGGCGCGCACCGGTTACCGCCAGTCGCAGCTGAACCTGAAATACAGCGAGCTTACCAAGAAACAGGGAGACCAGACCCTTCGGCAGAATGTGTACACGGCATATGCCAACGCACTGACTGCCCTGCAGAAATTCAATGCCGGTGCAAAGACCGTGGAGAGTGCACAAAAAGCCTATGATTATGCATCCAAACGGTATGAAGTGGGTATGCTGAGTTCGCTGGACCTGCTGACCAACCAGAACAATCTTTTAAGGGCTAAATTGCAGCAGTTGACGAACCAGTACGACTATGTATTTAAAATGAAACTGCTGGAGTTCTACAAAGGCAAAGGACTGAAACTCTAAAAACCAAAACATAAACCTGCTTCGGGCAGAAAATCCCTTGTTACTATGAATAAGAAACTGATTTGGATCATAGTCGGATTGGCGGTGGTGATCGTTGCGGTGATCCTGGCGAAAAAGAACGGCATGCTGGGTAAGGAAGAAGGTATCAAAGTCTCTTCCGAAAAAGTAGCGCAGCGCACCATAACCGAAACCGTCAATGCCAGCGGTAAAATATACCCCGAAGTGGAAGTGAAAGTCAGCCCGGATATCAGCGGCGAGATCGTTGAACTGCCGGTTAGTGAGGGCGACAGCGTTCGCCGCGGACAGATCCTCGCACGCATCTATGCAGATATTTACCAGACACAGCGCGACCAGGTGGCGGCCGGCGTAAGCCAGAACCAGGCCATGCTGGCCAATTCAGAAGCCAGTATCGTTGGGTTGAAAGCCACTGTTGATAACCTGAAAGCAACCTATGACCGCCAGAGAAAATTATTGGACAGCAAAGTGATCTCCCGCGCGGAATATGAGCAGGCCGAGCAGGCATACCGTACCGCCGAAGCCAACTATAATGCAGCCAGGATCGGGCTCAAAAGCAACCAGGCTGCCATCCAGGGCGCGCAGGCCCAGCTGCAGAAAGCAAACAAAGACCTTTCCAGAACGGTTATCGTGGCGCCGATGGACGGTGTGATCAGCCTGCTGAATGTAAAAAAAGGAGAACGCGTGGCCGGTAACAGCTTTAACATAGGCACTGAAATGATGCGTGTTGCCGATATGCGCAGCATAGAGGCACAGGTGGAAGTGGGCGAGAACGATATTCCCAAAGTAAAACTCGGCGATACGGCCATCGTGGAAGTGGATGCCTATACCAACCGCAAATTCAAAGGCATCGTGTACAAGATCGCCAACCCGAATACAGGACTCTCTGCATCGGCGGTTTCTTCGAACACCGAAGTAACCAATTATAAAGTGCATATCCGGCTGCTGCCCTCCAGCTATGCCGATCTGGCCGGCCGGGGCAGAAAATATCCTTTCCGTCCGGGTATGAGCGCCAGTGCGGATATCCAGACACAGACAAAAGTGAACGTGATCTCCGTGCCGCTCAATGCGGTTACAACAAGGGATAAGAAAAGCGATAAAGCGCCCGCCGATAAAAAAGAAGACGCAAAACCCGATGCCAATGCAGAAAGATCGGCCAGCAGCATGGACGATATAGAAGAAGTGGTATTTGTATTGCAGAAAGACAATAAGGTGAAGAAAGTAAAAGTGAAAACAGGCATACAGGATATCAACCATATAGAGATAACCGAGGGATTGAAAACAGGCGAGGAAGTGATCACCGGGCCGTATGCCACTGTCAGCAAAACACTGAAAGACGGTATGCTGGTGAAGATCGTTCCCAAAGACAAACTGTTTGAAGAGAAAAAACCGTAAACAGTAACGCGACTGAATAAAAAAGAGGGGAGCTCCCCCTCTTTTGCATCTTTGCACATTTATACCACAGCGTATGCAATTTGGCATTATAGGAGGAGGAAGCTGGGCAACAGCGCTTGCAAAGATCCTGACCGACAGGGGCAATACCATTCACTGGTGGATAAGGAATGCGGATACGATACAGTACCTGCGTAAACGCCATCACAACCCGCATTACCTTAACTCGGTTTATTTTCACGACGAGCAGCTGCAGCTGTCGGATGATATCGCAACGGTGGTGCAGCGGTCCGATGCACTGGTTGTCTGCGTGCCCTCTGCCTATGCCGAGCAGGTGCTGCAGCAGCTTTCGCCCGGCATGCTGAACGGTAAAAAGATCATCTCCGCCATCAAAGGCATCCTGCCAACGGAGAACGAATTGCTCAACAGCTATCTGGCCAGGCATTTTTCTGTTGGCATCGGCGATTATTTTGCGGTACTGGGTCCCTGCCATGCCGAAGAAGTGGCGGCCGAAAAGCTTTCCTATCTCACTTTTTCAGGAACGGATACGGCTATGGCTTCAACAATAGCCGACTGTTTCCGTACCGAGTACCTCACACCCATGGTCAACGACGATATCTGGGGGGTACAGTATGCCGCGGTGCTGAAAAACATCTACGCGCTCGGCGCGGGTATTGCACACGGGCTTGAATACGGCGATAACTTTCTCAGTGTATACATCGCCAACAGCGCCAGGGAACTGGTGAACTTCCTGCGTAAGGTTAATGAAGGAATGGAGACCGCCAAACCCAATTATGCCGCATCGGTATACCTAGGCGATCTGCTGGTTACCTGCTATTCGTTATACAGCCGCAACCGCACTTTCGGTAATATGATCGGTAAGGGATATTCGGTAAAAGCCGCGCAGCTGGAACTGAATATGGTTGCCGAAGGCTATAACGCCAGCAAATGCATGCACAGAACAAACCAGGCCGTGGGCGCCGATATGCCCATTGCAGCGGCCATCTACGGGATACTCTGGGAGCATGTTGCGGCCAGGGAAGGATTTAAGAAAATTGAAACATTTCTTGTATAAAGGAAACCGTAATTTTAGGTATGCCAGTCTCGTTCACCTTATTCAGCCCCGCAACCCTGCTCGTCCTGGTTGGATGTGTGGTTGCCGTTAACCTGCTGAAGAAGGCGCTGGGGCATCATTCGCATCACTGATCATCCCTGAACAGGTCTGCCGCTATCCCGTCTGCCAGGAATTTTCCCTCCGGCGCAAGTACATAATGCCCTTTCTGTAAAACGATATGCCCCGCCCGCAGGTGTTTTTCGGCAGCTACCCTGAACCGGTTAAGCACCTCATCGCCCCAATGGCTTCCGATTTTTTGTTGCGAGATCCCTTCCGCCGTGCGTAAGGCAGTCATTACATACTCATTGAACTGCTGTGCCGGGGTAAGGATTTCTTTTTCAAACGGTGCCGTATTTTTTTCTATCGCCTGCAGGTACAAGGCATTGTTGGCGATATTCCACTGCCTGCTCACACCATCGAAAGAGTGGGCGGAAGGCCCCAGTCCCAGGTAAGGTTTGCCCTGCCAGTAGCTGCTGTTATGCCTGCTCCTGAAACCGGGTCTGGCGAAATTGGAGATCTCATACTGTTCAAACCCCGCCGCCCCCAGCCGCCGGGTAAGCAGCTGGAATTGCCTGGCCTGTTTATCCGGATCGATGTCCTCGGCTGTATGTGTTTCGATCATATGGGCCAGCGCTGTTCTGGGCTCCACGGTCAATGCATAGCAGGACACATGCGGAATGCCCAGGCGCAATACCTGTGCCAGGTTCTTTTCCCATTTTTCATCGGTGAGCCCGGGACTGCCATAGATCAGGTCTACAGTGATATTGGTAAAACCATGTGTTTGCGCCAGTTCAATGGATTGCAAGGCCTGCGCTGCATCGTGCGCACGGTTCATCCACCGCAGGTCTTCCTCAAAAAAAGACTGCACGCCAATGCTCAGCCGGTTGATGCCTGCCTCTTTCCATTGCTGCAGGGCGGCGGGCGAAATATCATCGGGGTTGGTTTCCAGCGTAACCTCTGCATGGCCGGTAACGGCAAACCGGGCATGCAGCGAAGCCAGTATCCTGGTCAGCGCCGTATCGGTCAGCAAAGACGGTGTGCCGCCTCCGAAGTAAACGGTGTCAACCGGCTCGGCCAGGTAATCGCTTCTCAGCGAAGCTTCCCTGCAAATGGCGTCCACCATTTGCTGCATCTGCCCGGTGGAAGTGGAAAAATGAAAATTACAATAGTGGCAGGCTTTTTTACAGAAAGGAATATGCAGATAGATACCAGCCATCCCGCAAAATTAGGCTTGAAATTTGAAAGAGTGAATCGGGACTGCTTCCGGCAGGTGTAACCATGCGGAAAGAAAGTAAATTGCAGCCCGTTGATGGTAGGGTATGGCTCGGAGCGGTGAGCAAGGGTTGTACAATAAGCTTTTTTAACCAGGGTAAGCCCGGCAATTCAATACATTTGCTTCAATGCGTTTGATCAGCGTTTATTTTCTTTTCCTGTTACTGTCCGGTGTTGTTTGCTATGGACAAACAGACAGCATCCAGCAACCGGAAACCACGCGTACGGCGCCGCCTATGGAGCCGGTTCGTCCGAAACCCAGGGATACCGCGGCCCGCACCAGGCGCATCAGCCGGGTAAAAACGGATAGCGCGGTCATCATCGCAGCCGCGGGAAAAAAGGATAGCCTGCGCGCCGACAGTATACGCACCGACTCGCTCCGTAAAACCGCTGAAGAAAACCGCTCGCCGGTAACAGACACCACTACCTATCGCAAATACAGTACACATCCCGCGCTGGCCCTGAACCAGCCCGCCGTATACAGGCTTACCGAATACCGGAAGGCATCGCCCAAGGATGAATTGTTTTACCTGATGATCGGGGTGGTCTTTTTACTCGCATTTGTCAAAGCGGGGTTCCCGCGGTATTTCAAAAACCTGTTTGTACTGTTCTTTCAGACCAACCTGCGGCAAAAACAGACAAGGGATCAATTGCTGCAGGATAATTTTGCTTCCCTGCTGATCAATGTCTTGTTCTTTATCACCGGCGGACTTTACATAGCCCTGCTGGTGCGGCAGATGGGCTGGACGGATTTTTCATTCTGGCTGCTGGCGGCGGCCGGAGCCGCGGTATTGCTGCTGGTATACCTTGGCAAGTACCTGTTCCTGCTGTTCTCGGGCTGGGTATTCAACAGCAGGGAGGCCGCAGGCTCCTATATTTTCATGGTGTTTATGGTGAACAAGGTAATGGGTGTACTGCTGATTCCGTTCCTGCTGCTACTGGCTTTTGCCGATGCCACGGTGGTAAAATACGCGGCAACGGTTTCTATGGGACTGGTAGCGCTGCTGTTTATATATCGTTATTTTGTATCGTTTACCGCCATCCGGGGGCGGTTACGGGTAAATGTCTTCCATTTTTTACTGTACCTTTGCTCCGTCGAAATACTTCCGCTATTATTGATTTATAAGCTGTTGCTGAATTATTTTAACGGAAGTTTGTAATTTTGCACAATTCTCGTACGCAGTATGGTAAAAAACGGCTCCAAAAATTCAGCGGTAAGCGTTGCTCCCAAGAAAATTCTGATTTCCCAGCCGCGTCCCGAAAGTGATAAGTCACCTTATTTTGATCTGGCCAAAAAACACAATGTGGAACTGGTATTCCATCCTTTCATCAAACTGGAAGGTATAGCAGCCAAAGAGTTCCGCAAGCAGAAAATAGACATCATGTACTATTCTGCCGTGATGTTCACCAGCCGCAACGCCATCGATCATTTTTTCCGTATGTGCGATGAGATGAAAGTGACCATCAGCCAGGATACCAAATATTTCTGCATCACCGAAGCGGTTGCCCTTTACCTGCAGAAATTCATCCTCTACCGCAAACGCAAAGTGTTCTACGGCGCCGACGGCACCAACAAGAGCATGTTCGACGTGATCAATAAACACAAGGAGAACGAGAAATTCCTGTACGTATGCAGCGAGAACCAGCAGGATAACGAGATCGTGAACTGGCTCAAAGCCAACCGCTGCGAACACCAGCTGGGCTTTATGTACCGCACCATCAGCAACGATATTGCGATGAACGTAAAAGAGTTCGACGTGATCTGTTTCTTCACACCAAGCGGTGTAAAAAGCCTCTACGATAATTTCCCCGAATACAAACAGAACGGCACCGTAATAGGCGCTTTCGGAAGCAATACTTCCAAAGCGGTAGAAGAGGCGGGTATGCGTCTTGATATCAAAGTGCCTTCTCCGCAACAACCCAGCATGGTGGCTGCGCTGAACCAATTTCTGTCAAATACACCATCTAAAAAATAGCGCTGTTCTCGTTTGTCTGTTAGCTGCGTGAAAGCTGCAGCCGCCTTGTTTTCATCGTGTAGAATCAATTGGATTTATCCCTACGATTTTTTTGTACTTGTTTCATAAATGTATCCCATTTAGGGTGATTATGAAGCACAACAAAACTTATGTCATGCGAAATCAGATCAAAGTCATCAAATTTACCTTTGTAAATTATTCGTTCAAGTTGGGTGATAGCCTCATCATTATTGGATAGCATTGCCCAGCATGTTGCAGCTCTATACCTATGTATAATTTGGCCAGACCCGTTATTCTTTTCAAAAGCTTTCATATATGTAGAAACGGCTGCTGAGTACTCTTTTTTCAAAAACAGAGAATCGGCGACCTTTGTAAGGGGGAAATAATCACTATTGACCTGCGCGTGTAAAGTTAAAATAATCGGTAAGCAGGCACATGTAACAAGAACCGACTTAAGAATTCGCATAATCCTAATCATTTTTTTTCCATCTATAAAAGAATATATAATGATAACCGGAATTCGAAGTTTCATCTACTATCGTGGAATAAAGCTCCAATGATTTTAGTGGTAATTTTTTGAATTCGGCAGACCCAACACGGTATATCTTGTTGTTAAGGATGCAAAGAGCGGCTCCTGAATCTGTCAGGTTTTTCTGTTGAACAGGTATGCCTGAACTCCAGGATCGCTCTTTGTTATAATAGTAGTTTGCTGAATCTTTTTGAGTTGATTGACTATACAATGCACTGCTGGTTAAACAAGTAATAGCCAGCAACAGTAGTGTCAATTTGATGGAGATTTGAACTGTCACAATAAAAGGTTTTTAACAAAAAGCAGCCCACTCGTCGGGAGGCATGCATTTTTGATAGGCTGTAGCATAGTTGAAAAAATTCATTGGACGTAATTCGGTCACATTGGTCTCAACATTATAATAAGCCGCAAATAAATAATAGCAACCATCATTGAATAATATCCAATAATTGCCGTAATATATGTCATCTTTTATGCGCAGGCCATCTATAACAGCTTTTTGCGAGTTCTTAAAGATTAATTCCTTTAAGCCTTTATTCTTTTTCAAACCGATGATGTTGCACGGTACCGCTGTGGACGAATGGCACCACATCGTGATAAAGAAAAATAGAATAGCAATTTTTTTTATGACGGTATAGTTTTGGTGAAGGCGTACATAAATATAAACATTTTTAAATATAAAAATAAAATTTTGTGCTTAACCATCTTATTCACGAAACCAGCCCTTACCTTCTTCAGCATGCTCATAATCCTGTTGATTGGTACCCCTGGGGTGAAGAAGCATTACAACGTGCGAAAAAAGAAGACAAACCCATTCTAGTAAGCATTGGCTATGCTGCATGTCACTGGTGCCATGTAATGGAACGCGAGAGTTTTGAGAACGCAGAAACGGCCGCGTTCATGAATGAACATTTCATCAATATCAAGATCGACAGGGAGGAGCGCCCAGATCTTGATCATATTTATATGGATGCGGTACAGGCAATGACAGGCAGCGGCGGCTGGCCATTGAATGTATTTCTCACACCCGACGCAAAGCCGTTTTACGGCGGCACTTATTTTCCGCCGCAAAAAGCATTCAACAGACCGAGTTGGATGGATGTATTGCTTGGTGTTGCAAATAGTTACCGTGAAAAAAAACATGAGATCGAATCACAGGCGGAAAACCTGACGGAACATCTTCTGTCTTCAAATGCATTCGGCTTGCAAAAAACAGATACAGGCCAGCTGTTATCAGATAATACATTGCAAACCATAGCCGACAACATATTGGCACAGGCCGATAGACAATGGGGCGGTTTTGGCCGCGCGCCAAAATTTCCGCAGACTTTCTCTATCCAATACCTGCTGAGGCATTACCATTTTACAAAACACCGGCCCTCGCTGGATCAGGCATTATTAAGTCTTGATAAAATGATCGAGGGCGGAATTTACGATCAGCTCGGCGGCGGTTTTGCGCGATACAGTACCGACGCAGAATGGCTGGCCCCCCATTTTGAGAAGATGCTCTATGACAATGCGCTGCTGGTCAATGTGCTCGCCGAAGCTTACCAGGTCACCAAAAAAGAGACCTATGCACGGGCGATCCGCGAAACCATCGCATTTATCGACAGGGAAATGACCAGCCCGGAAAACGGTTTTTACAGTGCACTCGACGCCGACAGTGAAGGTGTGGAGGGAAAATTCTATACCTGGGCGTATGATGAGGTATCCCGGCACCTGGCAGCGGATGCCACGCTTTTCTGTGCCTATTATGATATCAGCGAACAGGGCAATTGGGAGCACACCAATATCCTGCGCACGCTGCAGCCATTGAATGAATTTGCCGCAGCCCGGCAGTTGCCCCCGGAACAGGTGGAAGAACGGCTTGCCGCTTGCAGGAAAAAACTGATGGAGATCCGGTCGGAACGCATCCGCCCCCAGCTGGATGACAAAATACTGCTGGGCTGGAATGCCCTGATGAACACCGCCCTTTCAAAAGCCTATGCGGCGCTGGGCGATGAATCGTTCAGAGAGAAAGCCATCAGTAATATGGCTTTTCTCGAATCCCGGCTGCGGCTGGCAGATGGCAGCTGGCACCATACCTACAAAAAAGAAGCAAAAGTGCCGGCTTTTCTCGATGATTATGCCTTTCTGATACAGGCCTGCCTGCATCTGCAGGAGATCACAGCCGATACCGGTTATCTTTTCAAAGCCCGCGAACTCGCAAACCATGTGATCGGCCATTTTGAAGAAGCGGACACCGGCTTTTTCTTTTATACCCATGCCGCACAGCAGGATGTGATCCTCCGCAAAAAAGAAGTGTACGATGGCGCCACACCCAGCGGCAATGCAGTGATGGCGGGTAACCTGCTGTATCTCTCCATCGTGTTCGATATCCCCGAATGGCAGGAACGGGCGGTGCACCTGGTCCGGTCCCTGGCCAATGCCATCACCAAATACCCGACATCCTTCGGTGTCTGGGCTTCAAACTTACAGTTGTTAGTAAAAGGCAGCAAGGAAATTGCCATCGTCGGGCAGCTTTATCCGGAGTTTTTACGTCCTGTGCTGGAAAGGTATATTCCTAACAAGGTGCTGCAGGCCGCCGCCGACGGAAATTCGGCGCTTCCGCTGATAAACGGGAAATCTCCCGGTGCGGGGGGAGAAACGGCTTTTTACCTTTGTGAGGGATACGCCTGCAAGGCGCCGTTTTTTTCAATTAGTGAGCTTTTAGCAATTGTGTAACAAAGAATTCCCGTAATATTGAGTTTACATTAATGGCCCCAAGTCGTATTTTCAAAAGAACCCATTGTAGTAACCCGACTTTAATTTTGTAGTATCTGAGTTTAAATCTACCCGCATTGTAATTTTATTCGGAACATTTTGTTTAACCGGTCTAACTGCCGGTGTAAAACTTATATTTGTCACTGTCTTAAACCGATATTGCAACATGAAAGGCCACCTGACTACCATAGCTTTAGTTGCCTCTGCCTCATTGTGTCTGACATCGTGCTTCTTCAAAAAAGGAGGAAAAGGAAAGGCGTTGCCCGACGACGGCCAGTTACATGGTGTGGCCCCGAATGCACGCCCCAGCATGAACCCGCCTTTTGGTATGGTGTATGTACCCCCGGGAACTTTTCACATGGGCCCCAGCGATGAAGACATCAGCTACAACTATACCTCCCGTAACAGGCAGGTATCCATGCCCGGTTTCTGGATGGATGCCACCGAAGTCACCAATAACGAATACCGCCAGTTCGTAAAATGGACACGCGATTCGCTGGCTTACAAGATCCTGTTCGGCGGTGGCATCAATAAACCCGATGACACCTCGGCGGTTGACTGGAAAAAAGTAGCCACCATCAAATGGGACAGGGCCACGGTGGAGAAAATGAACGAGCTGAACCTGGCTCCCGACAACCGGCTGTACGGCCGCCCCGAGATCGATCCCGACAAGATCATGTTCCATGTGGAGTATTTTGACCTGAAAGAAGCCGCCAAACGCGAAAATGCCGGTCTGCCCCGCAACAACTTCCTCGTACGTTACGACCAGAAAATATACCCCGATACGCTGGTATGGATAAGGGATTTCTCTTATTCCTACAACGAGCCCATGACAAAACGGTATTTCTCGCATCCTTCTTTTGGCGAGTACCCGGTGGTGGGTGTTACCTGGAAACAGGCCGTGGCCTTCTCTCACTGGAGAACACATTACCAGAACGCCTATCTTGAGAAAAAGAAATTCGCGGTTGACGGCGATTACCGCCTGCCCAGCGAAGCGGAATGGGAGTATGCGGCAAGAGGTGGCCTCACCGCGTCTATGTTTCCCTGGGGCAGCCCTTACCTGCGTAACAAGAAGGGATGCCTGCTGGCCAATTTCAAACCCGGCCGCGGTAATTATGCGGAAGACGGCGGTTTCTATACCGTACCTGCCAACGCCTACTGGCCCAACCAGTATGGATTATACAATATGTCCGGTAACGTATCTGAATGGACAGGCTCCTATTTCTACGAGGGCGCCTACAATTTTATGGCAGATATGAGTCCGGATATCCGTTACGAAGCCAAAGATTCTGACCGCCCGAGAGAAAAACGCAAAGTGGTGCGCGGCGGAAGCTGGAAGGACGTGTCTTATTTCCTGCAGGTAAGCACGCGTAACTACGAGTACCAGGATACCGCCAAATCGTACATTGGTTTCCGTTGTGTGATCGACCTGGCGCCCCGGGCAAAAAAATAATCCGTCTGATTGAAACTGTGAAGTAGAGTATACCAATTATCCGCTGCACCCTGCCGCAACGCAAAGGGTGTTACCTATGAAAACTCAAAAACAACCAAAATAAACAAACAATGGCAGCAGCAATTCCACCTAAAGTCTCCCAATGGTTCGATGTATTCGTTTCTATCGCCGCGGCGGTAGTGCTTTTCGGCGCCCTGCAAAAATTGTTACACTCACCCATTGCCGACCTGATGCTCAAGATCGGTCTGTATACCGAGGCGGCCATCTTCCTTGGTTATGGTGTGTTATATGTGATCTACCCGGCCATCGATGATCACGAAGTGCATTTACCGGGCGGTGCCAAAGTTGCGGCAGCTCCTGCCAACGCAGCGCTGGATAAGCTGAACGATATGTTTGAAGACGCCGGCATCAATGCCGACTCACTTTCCAAACTGAGCGCTGGTTTTACCAAACTGAACACTTCCGTAGACCAGATCTCGCAGATGAGCGAGGTGGTGGCTTCTACCGGCGATTTCTCCGTAAAAGCCAGGGAAGCGGGTGCCGCACTCGGCGGTATCAAAGATGCCGCAACAAATGCCGCACAGTCGCTGGCCGGTTTCCAGAACGCGACCGAAGGCGCAAAAATGTTCCACGAGCAGATGCAGTCGCTCAACAAGAATCTTTCTTCTCTCAATACGATCTATGAACTGGAACTGCAGGAAGGTAATAACCACCTGAAAGCATTGAACCAGTTCTATGGTAAACTGGCCGAGGCATCAAATGCCATGACCAGCAGCGCGGAAGACGCGATCAAGGCAAAAGAACAGATCGCGGCACTGGCCAGTAACCTGGGCAGACTGAACCAGCTGTACGGTAACATGCTTACCGCCATGCAGGGCAGGTAATGACACACGCAACCAAACAACTATTGAGAAATTTTCTAAAATAGCTTAAATCAAATGGCATTACCTAAAGAGCCGCGGCAGAAGATGATCAACATCATGTACCTGGTGCTTACTGCGCTCCTGGCACTGAATGTTTCAGCCGAAATTCTGAACGCGTTCAAAACCGTAGACCGAAGCCTGATGACGGCAAACGAGATTATAGAGAAGAAGAACGAAGACATATTCAAATCATTCAAACAGAAACTGGAAAAACCCGAAACCCGCGAAAAAGCACAGATCTGGCTGCCCAAAGCCGAACAGGCAAAAAAACTGGCAGATGATATGTACACCTATCTCGACGGACTGAAAAAAGAACTGAAGCAGGAATCGGGAGTGCATATGGTGGATGGCGTGGAAGTGTACAAGGAAGACGATCTTGAATCCTCCACCCGCATGTTCGTGGAAGACGCACCGGGCGGCAAGGGCAGAGGCAAGGAATTGTTTCAGCGTTTGACCGAGTTCAAGAAGAAACTGATGGAGATTGACCCCGAGATCAAAAAAGACCTTGAGGCCACTTTGCCGCTGGATCTGTCTATTCCCAAAACCAACAATGCCGCCGGCAAGGATAACTGGGCATACAATTATTTTCACATGACGCCTTCTGTGGCGAGTATCACCATCCTCAGCAAGTTCCAGAACGATATCAAGAACAGCGAGTCGCAGGTGGTTGAATACTGTCACAAAGAGATCGGTGAGGTGGAGCTGATCTACGACGAATTCCAGGCTTTTGCCGGAACCAACAGCCAGTACCTGATGCCCGGTGAACAACTGGTGATCACCGCCGGCGTGGGTGCCTTCAGCAAGGCCGCCAAACCAACCGTTACCGTAGATGGCGCAACCGTACCGTTGAAACCCGATGGTACCGCAGAATATACCGCTACCGTGGGTAATTCGGGTGCGGCCAGCAAAAAAGTGGTGATCACTTTCAAAAAGCCGGATGGTACCATATCGAAAGTGGAGAAAGAAGTGAAATATACCGTTGGCGTTCCCTCCGGCCTGGTGGTATCGACCGATAAAACAAGGGTATTTTACCAGGATCTTGAGAACCCCCTGAACGTAACCGGCGGCGGCGGCGACGAGAAAGTGAACCTGACCGTAGACGGTCCGGGCATCACTTCCCGCAAAGTGGGTGCCGGCCAGTACATGGTGGTACCCAAACAGCTGGGCTCGGCCACGGTGGTGGCTACTGATGGTAAGACCACACAGCGGATCACCATCCCCATCAAACGCGTTCCCGATCCGATCGCTACCGTGGGCGGAAAAGCGGGCGGCCCTATTGCGGCCAACGTATTCCGCGTGCAGCGCGGTGTGGCGGCGGAACTTAGGGATTTTGTGTTTGAAGGTGTTAAATACGATGTGGTGTCCTTCACCTTTGTTTGTACAGGTAAAGGTTTTGAGGAAAGCGGTATGCAGTATGCGGAGGTAAGCGGTGCTTATTTCAGCGGCGAAGCACAGAATTTCATGAAAAGACTGCAGGCGGGCTCAACGGTCGTGATCGATGAGATCAAGGTACGCGGCCCGGGCGGTACAAGAACACTTGACCAGAATATTTCGTTTACTCTTCAATAAATGTGTGTATGAAAAAGTTATTATCAGGCGGTTTGTTGCTGATGGTGCTGGTTACCGGAACGGCTGTGCAGGCACAGAACAGCCGGTACGGCAATAATACAAGAACGGCCTCGCGCCCGGACACCACGGTAAAACCCAATAACAACGGGCAGGGTGTGGTGCAGCAACCGGCGGTGCCGCCTACCACCGTTCCCAACCCCAATGCAGGCGCGGGTGCGGTAACTTTCCGCTTCGATACAACCAATCCCGGTGGCTTTGATGCCAAGCCCGAGATTTCGCTGCGTAATAACTATGCCGTAGACCGCAGTTATGTTAAAGACCGTAAACCGCTGGAATACGAACATATCCGAGATGACGACAATCTCTGGAGCGAATTCATCTGGCGCGAGATCGACGCCAGGGAAAAAGTGAACCAGTCGTTTATGTACCCCGGTAAAGACAACAATGGCGAAGACCAGCGTTTCTTTTCAGTGCTGTTGCAGGCGATCAAATACGACAGCGTTACCGCATTTTCGGCCGATAACGACCGTTTCACCATACCGCTTACCCAGGGCCAGATCACTACCATGACGGCGGGCGTGAACGATACCGTACCCGTACCCGACCCGGTAACCGGCGCGGTTGAAAACGTGATCACCAAGAAACCCAGGTTCAGTCCCGATTCGGTGTACACGTTCCGTCTGAAGGAGCAGGTGATATTCGATAAGGAGTCCAGCCGTTTGTTTACCCGCATCATCGGTATTGCGCCTATCGCAAAACAGGTGGTGGGTGGCAAATCGCAGCCCCGTACGCTTTTCTGGATATATTATCCCGATCTGCGAAAAACCTTAGCCAAAGTGGATGTATACAATCCCAAGAACTTCTCGAGCCGGATGACCTGGGAAGAACTGTTCGAAAGCCGGTTCTTCAGCAGCTATATCATCAAGTCGAGCGCCAATAACCCCGGTGATAAGTATCTGAATGCCATGATAAAAGACCCGTTATTCCGGTTGCTGGAGGGTGAAAACATCAAGACCCGTGTGTTTAACTGGGAGCAGGATCTCTGGCAGTATTAACCAAATAAAAGGGACACAACATAAAAAAGGGCTTAAAAAGCCCTTTTTTTTTATTTAAAATAGAGTATTTGTTAATATTTCGTCAACCTACATCTTGCTAAATTCATTCCAATCCTTAACTTCGTTACGGTTTTTCATAGGATATTGGATTTTAAAACGGGGCTGGATTTTTATCCTGGCCCCTTTTTATTTGCGGTTGCTTCAAAATAAGCCCTTAGTAAACCGGCCCGGGATTTCCCCACCACCGCCGCGAGGTTTTCCTCGCTTTGCTCCCGTATTTTCTTCACCGAGCGGAATTCCTTCAGCAGCAGCGCTATGGTCTGGTCCCCGATGCCGCTGATATTCTCCAGCTCATTCTTAAAGGTTCCTTTTGAACGCTGGTTGCGATGGAAAGTGATGCCAAAACGGTGCACTTCATCCCGTATCCGGCGAACCAGCTTAAGACTGTCGCTGTCCCAGGGAAGTCTGATCGATTCCGTATCGCCCGGGAAAAAAAGCTCCTCTTCGTTCTTTGCCAGGCCTACCACGGTTAGTTCGTGGGCAATACCCAGTTCATTGATGCTTTCCATGGCCGCACCCAGCTGTCCTTTGCCGCCGTCGATAATGACCAGTTTGGGCAGGGGCTCTTCTTCTGCGAGCAGTCTTTTGTAACGGCGGTAGACCACTTCTTTCATCGTGGCAAAATCGTTGATGCCTTCCACCGTTTTTACATGGAAGCGGCGGTAGTCGTTCTTGCTTGGCACACCGTCTTTAAAACAAACCATGGCCGACACCGGAAAGCTTCCCTGGAAATTGGAGTTATCGAAACACTCGATATGATCGGGTACCTCGGGCAGCTGCAGGTACTCCTGCAGTTCGTACAATACTTTCTTTTTCTCCATATCGCTCCTGCCTTCGAGGTGCAGTATCTTTTTCTTCCTGATCTCGTCCTTGAAATACTGCACGTTCTTCTCCGACAGTTCCAGCAGTTTTTTCTTGTCGCCCCCCTTCGGAACCGTAATACTGGTGTTTTCTTCGGGATAATCTATGGCAAACGGTACAATGATCTCCGTGGCAAGGCTGTTGAACGAGGTGCGCAGGTTGCCCATGGCAAAAGCCAGCACTTCTTCTTCTGTTTCTTCGAGCTTGGTTTCCAGCGGCACTGTATGTGTTTGCACAATGGTGCCGTTCTGCACCATCAGGTAATTTACATAGGCCCATTTGTCTTCTTTGAGAATGGAGAACACATCGATATTGGACAAATGGCTGCTGACGATCACCGATCTTGCCTGGTAATTTTCCAGGTGCTCTATTTTTTTGCGTGTGAGTTCCGCTTTCTCGAAACGGAGTTCGGTGGCATGCTGCAGCATTTCTTTTTTGAAATGGTTGATCACCGATCCCAGGTTCCCTTTCAGGATATTCCTTACCTGCTGCAGACCATCGGCATAGTCTGCCGCCGACTGCAGGGCCTCGCAGGGACCTTTACAGTTTCCCAGGTGATATTCGAGACAGACCTTGAATTTTCCTTTCTGGATATTCTGCTCCGTAAGGTTGAGCTTGCAGGTACGCAACGGCACATATTGCCGGATAAAGCTGATCAGCTCCCGCACTTTTCCGGCAGAAGTAAAGGGGCCGAGGTATTCGGAACCGTCGTTGATCCGGTTTCGCGTAAGGAATATACGCGGATAGGGTTCTTTTTTGATGACGATATAGGGATAGCTTTTATCGTCTTTAAGGTTGATGTTGAACCGCGGCTGGTATTCCTTGATCAGCGAATTCTCCAGCAGAAAGGCATCCTGTTCCGAACCCACGATGGTGAATTCTATATGGCGTATGCGCTGAACCAGCTCATGGGTTTTGTAATTGGTAAAAGTTTTGGAGAAATAAGAATTTACCCGTTTGCGCAGGTCCTTTGCCTTGCCTACATACAGCAGGGTTTTGCCGTCATCATAATATTTATAAATGCCGGGCTGCTGCGGAATGGTGTGAACGATATGTTGGAATTCCTGTGCGGTCAAGGGAAATCAAAAGTCAAAAGTCAAAAAAAAGGGTGGTTACCTGTCGTTCCAGTTGATGAAATTCAGTTCGGTGAACACCTGTCCATGAATCGTTTTCACCCGGTTTACCTGGAAGCTTTTGTCGGCTTTCCAGTTGCATTGTTCTTCTATGGTCGTATCGCCTGCCGTATACAGGCTTTTTATAAAAATGCGTTTTGCTGCATTGGTCTCCTGGCTAAGCAGCACATCCACGTTTTTCACCGTTACCTTTTCCTGATCGATGGGGGCGTAGTTCAGTGTGTAGCTGTCGGTGCTCATATCCTGGAAAACCGTTTCCCGGTACAGCGGTTTCTGCGCCGGCGTAAAAGAGCGGTCAAGAAATACCCGGGCCCATTGCTTAAACCCGTTTACATCTATTGCTGATGAATCTCTTCGGCCATTCAGGGTGGTGATGCGGTAAATCTCAAAATTGCGCAGATCCACATATTCTATCTGGCTTCTGAAGAAACCTTCCAGCGAAAAAAAGCTGGCCGTATCCGAAACATTGGCAATGGGCTTGGTAGGTGCGTTTCCCGATCCGCAGGCAAACAAAAACAAACCGCCCAGCAGGGCCATTGCTGTAATCAATGATCTCATGGCACAAAATTATCCAATAACGCGGTATGGAATAAGATAAAAAAACTAATCGGGAAACTGATCGCGCTTAATTGATCTGTTTGGTAAAGCCCAGGCGGATGCCATAGTCCATCAGGTGTTCTTTGATGGGATAGGCGTTGGAGTAGGTAGACAAATGCTGGTACCTGATCTGCGGTCCGATCTGCCAGGAAGAAGTGCCCGCACGGTAGGTGAGGTTCAGACCCACACTGGTATTCACATTCCAGCGGCGCATGAACTGCCCGCCATCGGTGTAATGTTTGTAATCGCTGGACAGCACATAACTCGTGTTGTTCAGCATCAGGGTCGGTTGCACGGAGGCTTCGGTGTTCATACCCCAGTTTCTTCCCTGGATGGCATCCCACTGCAGTCCCACGGGTATGGATATCTGATACACCCTGTTCTGCAGCTGCGTGGATTTATAACCCGTATTGTTGTTGTACGGCGAATAGAAACTGATGGTCTCCACACCGCGGTTATTGATTAAGGACAGGGAAGCCAGATCGTTTGTGCGCGACTGGAATGTTTCGATAAAGTACTGGCGAACGTTCAGCTGCACGCCTGTTTTGAATTTCAGTCGGCCACTCACATGGTACAGTGCGGCAAACCCGATCTCAAGCCCAACGGCAGGTCGGTGTCTTACCACGCTGTTCACATCGGCGGTGCCCGTACTCAGCGGAATACTGGCCCCGGCCGCCGGTTGTACCGCGGGCTGGATCACTTCCTTCGCTTTCCGGTCAGACAGCCTTCGGTAGCTGGTGGAAGGGGTTATATAAAACTGGAATCCGAGGCGCGAGTTCCTGCGGGGAAGTTCTTTGGTCTTTACGATCACCTGTCCTTCCGGCAGCAGGTCTTTGGGTTCACGCATCGACAGTTTTTTCCCGGTGGCGATGGTTTCGTCGGTGGTCAGTTTTACTGTGGGCTGGTCCAGGGTTGCATCATGATCGGCTTCAACCGGCGCTTCGGCAGCGATCAGCAGGTAATGATCGGGCAGCACACGCTGCTGTGGTGTAAGAACGGCTGCCGCTTTTGCGGGGCCGGTTGTTCCTGCAGCGATAAGTTCGGGTGTAACAGGAATGGTATTGGCGGCGGTGAAAGCATGTTCCGCAAGACTGTTGTCGAATGTCTGCTCGGTAATACGACCCGATGCCATCTTGCCGAAATAGCTGTTGTCTTTGCTGTCTTCGCGTGTAGCCGATACGATAAGACCGGCTTTTTTCACCGGCTGAGCGGGTATGGCAAGCGATTTGCTTCTGATGACCGGCTGCTCATGCAGCGGCTGGTTGCCGAGCATGGTGGAGACGGTTAATGCCGTGATGATGAAGAGGGAAATAAAGGTGAGCGCCGGCCATGCCTTGTACCCATGCAGTTCCGTGCGTATATTCTTCCAGACATGGTCGGAAGGATACATACGGTGCTGTTTTACTTCGTTTTGTAAAAACTGCTCAAATTCGTCCTGGTACATTTCGTTCTCCATAACATGCAAGCATCTGTCGCACTATCTTGCCTTTAAGGCTGCCAGCCAGTTGAAATCGTCTTTTGGTTTTTCGATGATCTTTTTCTTCACCAAAATAACTTCCAACATAGCTTTTGACCTTGTATACTGGCTGCGGCTGGTGCTCTCTTCTATGTCGAGCATTTCGCCGATCTCCTTGTGACTATACCCTTCCAGCGCATAAAGGATCAACACGGTGCGGTATCCTACCGGCAGCAGCCTGATGCATTCGATGATCTGGCGGGCCTGCATAATAGAGGGTACCGTTTCCTCTTTCACAGCGATGGTGTTTGCATAAGCGATATCAACGTTTTCGTTGAACTTCTTATACTTCTTCAGGAAATTGATACAGGTATGCACCACGATCCTCCTGATCCATCCTTCAAATGCTCCTTTGTTCTGGAACGTATGTATCTGGGTAAATACTTTGATAAACCCTTCCTGCAACATGTCCTCGGCATCTTCCCTGCTTTGGGCAAACCGGTAACAAACACTCAGCATCTTGGGGCTGTAGCGGTTATATAATTCCCGCTGTGCCGCAGCATCGTTGTGTAGACAGCCTGAAATAATGGCCTGTTCCGTCATGGAAGGGATAAATATTACCCTAAATATAGGACATAATCTGTTTCAACATGCTGCTTTCAGGGGGGTTAAAACGTTGAATTCCGGGAAAAACACGGTGCAAAGGGATTTTTTTTGGGTAAAATCACCTGCGGGGCAACGACGTAGAAAATACTTGTATCTTTTTCGCGGAAACCCGCTTATGAACAGAAGAGATTTTTTACCCCCTATTCTTACTGCAAAAGAGCCAGAACCCGGCCTGCCCAGTCCTTCCCCCCCGCCAAACGGCGGTCTGACACAGTACAGCGGCGCCTGGACGGAGAACGAGACCATCCACCTGCTCAAACGCACACTGTTCGGCGCCACGCGCAGCGATATCGATTATTTCAGGTCGCGCGGTTTCCTGGCTGCGGTGGATGAGATACTGAATCCCACGGCACCCCTGCCCGCACCGCCCGTAAAAGAATACACCTCGGTTACGGATGCAGCCATCATCGGCGGCAATACCTGGGTAAACGATACAAACAGCGACGGTACACTGAATTCTCAGCGCCGTGCTTCCTTCAAAAAATGGTGGATGGGCGTGATGCTTCGGCAGGACAGGAGCATCCGGGAGAAAATAACCCTGTTCTGGCATAATCACTGGGCTACCGAATCTTCGGTCATAGGCAATGCGCAGTACGTATACAACCATCATAACCTGCTGCGGACGATGTCGCTGGGCAATTTCAGACAGATGGCAAGGGCCATCACCACCGACCCCGCGATGCTGGTATACCAGAACGGCCAGCTGAATACCCGGCAGGCACCCGACGAGAACTACGGCCGCGAATTACAGGAACTGTTCTGCGTGGGCAAGGGCCCGGGATCGCAGTATACCGAAGATGATGTAAAAGCCGCGGCACGCGTGCTTACCGGTTGGAGAATAGACCCCGCCACAGGCACCGCTTTCTTTACGGAAGCCAGGCACGATACCGGCAGCAAAACCTTCTCATCGTTTTACAATAATACCGTTATACAGGGCAAAACAGGGCCCACAGGCGGCGATGAAGAGATCAATGCATTGCTGGATATGATCTTTTCCACGCAGGAAGTGGCCAGGTATATCTGCCGGCGCATCTACCGCTGGTTTGTGTATTATGATATCGATGCCATGGTGGAAGCGAATATCATTACACCGCTCGCCAATCTTTTCCGTAACAGCAACTACGAGATAAAACCCGTACTGGATACGCTGCTGAAAAGCGAGCATTTTTTTGACGTGCTCGCAAAAGGCTGTCAGATAAAAAGCCCGGTAGACCTGGTGGTATCCATGTGCCGGGAGTTCAATGTAACTTTTCCGCCCGCCGCCGATTACCTCAGCAGTTACGGCATGTACGCCTACCTGGTGAACCAGGTGACGGTTATGCAGCAGAACATAGGCGACCCGCCCGATGTAAGCGGATGGAAAGCCTATTACCAGGCGCCGCAGTATTACGAAATATGGATCAACAGCGATACCCTGCCCAAACGCAACCAGTTTACCGATACGATGGCGGCAAACGGCTATACCTATAACGGCCACCGCATCAATATCGAGGGTGCAGAGTTTGCCAAAACCCTGTCAAACCCCGGCGATCCTAACAAACTCATCGACGATATCCTTACCATACTGTACCGCATTGATATTTCGGCGGCATCGAAAACACAGCTGAAGACCGATATTTTATTGGGCGGGCAATCGAGCGATTATTACTGGACGGGTGCATGGAACACCTATATCACCAACCCCGGCGATATGGCCAATACCACTACGGTAAAGAACAGGCTGCGCGACCTGCTGAAATATTTCATGGACCTGGCCGAATACCAATTAGCTTAAAACCATCAACATGGAAAGAAGAAAGTTTTTGCGCAATGCCGGAGTGCTCCTTCCTTCACTGGTAGGTGGTTTTTCCTTCAGGGCTTTCGGGGCCGATTCGCCCATGATGCAGGCGCTGTTTGCACCCACCACGGAAACCGATCACGTGTTTGTGATCATACAACTCAATGGGGGCAACGACGGACTGAACATGGTGATACCGGTTGAGAACTTCGCCAATTATGCCAAAGCCAGGCCCAATATCTATATACCCGAAAATAAAGTGCTGAAGCTGACCGACAAATCGGGATTGCACCCGGCCATGACAGGGCTGGACAGCATGTACAAGAATGGCCAGCTGAAAGTGGTACAGTCGGTAGGCTACCCGCAACCCAGCTTCTCGCATTTCCGCGCAACGGATATCTGGATGAGTGCCAGCGACAGTAAGGAACTGGTGAATACCGGCTGGGCCGGCCGGTACCTCAATTACGAATACCCGAATTTTCCATACGGCTATCCCAACAGTTCTATGACCGATCCGCTGGCGATTCAGATAGGCTCCTCCACCTCGCTTACTTTGCAGGGGCCTTCCGTGAATATGGGAATGAGCATCAGCAACACCAGCAATTTCTATAACCTGATCAACGGCGTGCAGGACCCCGCTCCCAATACACCGGCGGGTAAGGAACTCACCTATATCCGCCAGATCTCGGAGCAGACGCAGCAATACGCCACCGTGATCAAAGCCGCAGCCACCAAAACGGTGCAGCAGGTGAGTTACCCTGTCAATAATTCACTCGGCGATCAGCTAAAGATCGTGGCGAGGCTGATTGCAGGCGGGCTAAAGACCAGGATATACATGGTGAACTACGGAGGCTTTGATACGCATTCGGAACAGGTAGACGCCACAGATACCACCATCGGCGCGCATGCCAGGCTGCTGAAGAATGTGAGCGATGCGATCAAAACATTCCAGGACGATCTTAAATTTTTGAAAGTGGAAGACCGGGTGGTGGGTATGACGTTCTCAGAGTTCGGACGCCGCATCAAAAGCAATGGCAGTACGGGCACAGACCACGGTGCCGCAGCGCCTTTGTTTATTTTCGGTAAAAACGTGCTGGGCGGCGTGCTGGGCAATACCCCCATCATACCTGCAAACACAACGGTGAACGACAACCTTCCGTTCCAGTATGATTTCCGCAGCGTATACGCAACGGTGCTGGCCAACTGGCTTTGTGTGAAAGACGAGGACCTGCAGCAGATCATGCTGAAAAATTACCAGATACTGCCGCTGGTCAATGCAGGCGTTTGCCGCAAGGCGGTGAATCTTTCTGGCGAAATGCTGATCAGCAATTACCCGAACCCGTTCACCAGTTCCACCATCATCACGTTTACCACCACCGGTGGTCATACGCTGATACAGATCATCGATACCATGGGAAGGGTGGTAAAAACACTGCTCGACAAAGAATATCCGGCGGCCGGCACCTATACCGTAACATTCGATGGAAGTTTCCTGCAGACGGGCGTATACTATGCAAGACTGCAGAACCTTTCGGTGCAGCAGGTAAGGGCCATGATCAAAGCGAGATAGGGGTTGATTCTGTAAACGGCTGTGCAAAGGGATCTTTGTTCATTTCTGGATGCTTTTTCTGTTGACATTTTTACATAGTGGGACTGGTTTATTTTCTTTAAACGCGTATAACGCCTATGCGAAGAATATTTTTCCTCCTCTTAACTGTCTGCATCGCGCAGCTATGCGCAGGTCAGCGCACCACATCACTTACGATGCAGGTCCGTTACGGCAGAACGGCGTATGATATTACACGGAGCAATAATCCCTCATCACTGGGCATGGCGCTGCAGCTCGGATTTCTGAAAGGTGCAAAGCTTCAGCCCCATCTGGAACTGGGGGCGGATCTGTTTCCGGGAGGAAACAAGGTGCTTTATCTGCTTTCAGACGGAACGGCGATCCCATCTGTTTCGGGTCTCACGCATCTGTATGCCGGACTTGCCTGGCATCCTTCAAAAACATACTTCGCATCCCTGTCGGCAGGAACAAGCGTTCTTGATGGCAGGTTTCTTTTTGGTGTCAGACCTGTTCTTTCCGGCTATCTGACAGCCAAACAGACCGTTTCGATGAATCTGTTCTGGCTGCATGTGTTTAACCGTGACCGGCAAACCGGGTATAACCTGGGAACGGCAGGTATCGGTATCGGCATAAAGCTTTTCTGAAGCGGCGAAGAATGTTGGAAATATACAGGAAATTGTATATTTGCAACATTGTAACAAAAATTGCCCGCACCTTCCACGATAAGAAAGATCATCACCGGCCTGTTACTGGCCGTATTTGCATTTGGCATTACGCCAAAGCGCACCCTGCATAATCTTATTGCAACACACAAGGATGGTAAGCTTGCGGTATCGGACAAAAGCTGCGATGATACGGTTCTCAGCAAAGCTGCTTTTAATTGCCAGTGCGATAACCTGGTGGTTGAATCGCCTTTTGTGCCCGAAGTTGCCGGGATAGCGGTTGTTGCACCGGAGCATCCTGCCGTTTACCGGCCTGCATTTTCGCAGGATGTGCATATTGCGCCTTATTTCTCCTTCAGCTTACGCGGTCCGCCGGCCCTTGCCTGATCATTTCCGCGTTTCGGCGCGTGTTTTGCATTTTATTTTATCATCCATTGTTAATGGCGCAGCTGCGCTGTTAATTCAATCATAGCATTTATGAAATCACTGATCGGCAGCCGACGGCTCTTTCTTTTTACACTATTTGCATCACTGGCCGGGGGCGTTTTTGCATTGCCCCCTACCGAGGCCAATTCTTTTCTGAGCGGAAAAGTGTTTGACGATAAAACAGGCCATCCCCTGGCAGGCGCGGTGGTTTACATTCACGAAGCCAAGACCGGCACGGTTACCGATTCTGCCGGGCATTATAAAACGCCCAGCGTTCCCGTGGGCAGGTACCTGGTGGAAGTGTCTTTTGAAGGATATACTTCCATTCTTGAAACAATAGAGATCACCGGCAACCGCACAAGGGAATTTCGCCTTAAGCAAACCTATGCGGAAAGCGATGCCGTAACGGTTACCGGTATTGCATCGGCCATCAAAACAAAACAATCCGCGCAGCCGGTGTCCATTCTCAAACGCAGCGACCTGATGCAGACAAGTTCCACGAATATCATCGATGCCGTTGCCAAAGCGGTGCCGGGGGTATCGAGTTTGTCCACGGGTCCGGCCATTTCCAAACCGGTGATCCGCGGATTGGGATATAACCGGGTGGTAACCGTTCACGACGGTGTGCGGCAGGAAGGGCAGCAATGGGGCGATGAACACGGTATTGAAGTGGATGAATACAGCGTACAGAAAGTGGAAGTGCTCAAAGGTCCCGCCTCGCTGCTGTATGGAAGCGATGCCATGGCCGGGGTAATACACCTGATCACCAATGTACCCGTGGAACAGGGAACGGTGAAAGGCAACCTGATGGGCAGTTTTATCGGCAACAATAACCTGTACGGGAGCAATGCCAATATCGCCGGTCACCTGCAGAACGGCTTTAACTGGAATGTATACGGTACGGCCAAATCGGCCGGCGACTACCGCAACAAATACGATGGTAAAGTGTTCAACAGCCGTTTCAACGAAAAGAATATCGGGGGTTATTTCGGATGGAACAAATCATGGGGCTACAGCCATGTGCTGATCAGTCGCTTTGACCAGACAATCGGTGTGGTGGAGGGAACGCGTGATCCGGCTACCGGCGGATTTATTGTTTTTGGCGAAACACCTTACGAACACACCGCCACCAGCGATGACCTGAACAGCCGGAATGTGTTTACGCCTAAACAGCATATCACCCATTTCAAGATCGCCAGCGATAACAATATTTCCCTTGGTGCCGACAGGCTCGCTTTCAATATTGGCTTCCAGCGCAACCAGCGCAGGGAAATGGGCGACCCGGAACATCCCAACACACCCGGTTTGTTTTTTGACCTGCAGACCCTTACCTACAGCCTTCAGTACCAGTTTGGCGACAGGCACGGGTGGAAGACATCGACGGGAATCAGCGGTATGTACCAGCAGAACCGCAACCTTGCCGGGGAAGTGCTGATACCCGAATACAACCAGTTCGATATCGGCGCATTTGTGTACACCAAGAAAACATTTCACGATAACCTTACCCTTAGCGGCGGTATCCGCGCCGATCAGCGCAGCCTTAACAGTATGTTTTATACCGAGGGCGGTGTTGCGCGGTTCGCGTCTTTCCGTAAAACATTCGGCAATATCAGCGGAAGCCTGGGATTGAGTTATAACGCCAGCGATGCTGTTACACTGAAGCTGAATCTTTCACGCGGCTACCGCGCGCCGAGCGTAAGCGAACTGGCCAGCAACGGCGCACACGAAGGAACCAACCGCTATGAGTACGGCGATAACAACCTGAAAACGGAGACCTCTATGCAGGCCGATGCCGGCGTGGAGATCAATACACCGCATATCAGTTTTGCGCTGAACGGATTTTATAACCATATCAGCAACTATATTTTTTACAGCAAACTCGAATCGGCCACCGGAGGCGATTCAATGGTGAATGTAGGCGGCACGGATATCACCGCCTTTACTTTCCGCCAGGCGGCGGCGTCGCTGGCAGGGTTTGAAATGAAGCTGGACCTGCACCCGCATCCGCTGGACTGGCTGCATTTTGAAAATACTTTTTCGCTGGTTGCCGGGCAGTTCAGCCGGCGTTTTGAAGGGAGCAACAGACTTCCTTTTATGCCCGCACCCAGGCTGCAAAGCGAGCTGCGCGGCAATTTCAACAAAGCGGGTAAAGGCGTAAAGAACCTGTATGCCAAAATTGAAATGGATATCATCGGCACGCAGAACCGCATCTTCACGGCATACCATACAGAAACACCCACGGCAGGCTATACCCTTTTTCACGCAGGTATCGGTGCAGACATTACGAACCGCAGTGGCAGAACGGTATTCGGTATCAACCTGGCCCTCAATAATTTTACCGATGCAGCTTACCAGGATCACCTGAGCAGGCTGAAATACACCGATGTAAACGCCGTTACCGGCAGACGCGGCGTATTCAATATGGGCCGAAGTTTCAGTGTGAAGCTGAATGTGCCGCTGGAGTGGAGGGTGAAGAATAATTAGTGGATTGGCGGATTATGGATTAGCGGATTTTGAATTGTTGGTCTGCGCCTTGGAGGGGGAAAGCGTTTTTACCGCAGAGGCGCAGAGGGTGCGCAGAGAGGAAATAATCCGCCAATCCGTCATCCACGCATCCGTAATCCTCACCAGTTCACGATCAGTTTTGCGGCTATGTTTCTTCCTATGTTATAAATGCCTGAGCGGTTGTTGGGCGACTGCTGGTAGTATTCGAAGTATTTGAGACGGTTCTGGTGCGACTGATAGGCAACATCGAACAGGTTATTGGCGGTGATGCTCAGGCTGCAGAAGGGATTCCCTTTTTTATTCCTGAAGCTGATGCCCGCACCGATATTTACGAGTGCATAGCCGGGTGTTGCTGTTTCGGTATTGTCCACAGCGTAGAAACGGTTCTGTGTGGCATAGGTTTCCAGCTCCGTTTGTAGGAAACAGTCTTCGATCCGTGGTTGCTGATCGATCAGCGTAATGCGCAAGCGGCTTGCGGTGCGGAATGCGGGGATCAGGGGAAGATATTTTGCGTCGTCTCCCAATAATTTCAGGGATGATTTGTCGGTGTTGATACCGTTGATCATTGCCATGTTCTGCTGCAGGTGAAACCATTTCCATACCCGCGGATGAATTATCCAGCCAGCCTCCGCCCCGTATATCCTGGCGCTTCCCTGGAGGTACTGGTAGGTAAAATTACCGGGCACCATCTCCAATGGTTGTCCGTTAGGAGCGAATAATTTCTGCAGGAATATATAATTGCTGATGGCATTGTTGAACAACTCGAGGTTAATGTCCGCATCGGGATAATTCAGGAACAGACCCAGGTCTGCCTGCCAGTTGAACTCGGGACTGAAGTTTCTGTTACCGATATAATAAATGCGCGCACCGGGATCGAGCCCGTCGGAGCCGATCTCGGGAATGGAGGGACAGCGGTATCCACGCGCAATATTGGCTTTGATGGTAAGGGCACCGGAAGCATTATATACAAAGCCCAGGCTTCCCGATGCACCACTGAAGTTTTTCCGGTAGGATGGAAAATTGTGTGTGGCATTCAGTGTATCCGGGAACCTGACCTGTTGGATAAAACCGGTTCCCGAATTACGCGTATAAAAATCCGCCCATCGTATATCCCTTGAGTCGATACGGATACCACCCGTGATCACCCATTTTTTGAAATCTTTTTTTGCGACCAGGTAGGAGCCGATATCGAACAGGTTGTAATCGGGGATAGGGAAATCGGTGGCATCAAGGTTACGGTTATCCTGGTACATGCCATTCACCCCATAGGTAAGCCTGAAGCCGCTCCATTCAGGAAAGGCATATTTCAGTTCGTAGTTGTAAGTGTTGAGTTGTATATCCAGTCCGGGCTGATAGGTGGCGGTAGGGTGGTTGTACTCCCTTCTCCTGTTCTGCTGAAATCCGATCAATGTGCTTAATTCGCTGTTGCCTACCTGCCAGCTGCTTTTGTGGTACAGTCTTGTATGCTGTATATGCTGGTGCAGCGACGAAATGGAATAGGTAAACAGCCTGGACGCAGGCACCAGTGGCCGGCTACGGATATCGTCCGTTGCCGGTTCCTGCACCTGGTAGGTAAATAACCGCGTCAGCGAGTCGCGACTGCCATCGGGAATTTCCTGCAGGTTGTTGTAGAGATTGAACTGGATATAGTTTTTGCTTTTTGGTTTTTCAAGACCGGCCAGCGCGGAAAAATTCCTTTCAGTAAAACCGGTGTTATACACACGCCCATCAACCGCATTGCGGTAGTTACCTGCCTGTTTATCGGAAAAACGCCCGCTCCACATAAAGCCATTTCTTTTGTACTGCAATGAGGCCGTGCCGCCAATCAGTCCGTTGTTGGACTGGTATTCGATAAGTGCATCCCCATGCAGTTTTGCGTCGTTTATTGCCGGAAGACCGGGTATAAGGTTAACCACGCCTGCAATGGCATCCGAGCCATACATCAGGCTGGCGGGTCCTTTCACGATCTCGGCCTTCGCCACACCGTACTGGTCGATCTCCACACCATGTTCATCGCCCCATTGCTGTCCCTCCTGTCTTAACCCGTCGTACAAAGTAAGCACACGCGTATAACCAAGGCCGCGTATCAGTGGTTTGCTGATATTGGGTCCGGTGGTGATGGCGCTGATACCGGGCACGGTTTTAAGCACTGCGTCGATCACGTTCGAACTGGTATTGCGGTTCATTTCTTTTTGCGATACGATAGCGATGGACACAGGCGTGCGTTTGATCCTGGTAGCGGTTGCCACGGCGGTAACCACCACCTGTTCCAGCTCTGTTTCCGTTGGGGAAAGTAAAAAGTCTGCAGTGCCCGGCAGCCTGATCTCCCGCGTGAGATCGAAGTAACCTGTATGCGATATACGGATCGTGTGTTTTCCCGCCGCGCCAGTCATAACAAACACCCCGTTGCTGTCTGCAGCCATGTGATTGGCGGTGCCGGTAAACGAAACGGAGGCGGGAAGCACCCTGCCCGTTTTCCTGTCTTTGACCAGACCGGTGAACACACTGTCCTGGGCATATGCCGTTATCGCTGCCATTCCCATCCCCGCCAGCACTATAAGAATTCTGATTGCCAAAATAAAAATTTAGGCAAATCTAAAAAATAAATTCCTGAGAAAGGAAATATTTTTTCGGCTGGGTTTGGCGCGCTGGCTGTCAGTAGCCTTTCAGTAACCGGAAATAGACCGAGTCTTTCTGCTGTTCCGGCAGGTTGCGCTGGTATTGCAGCAGCGCATTTTCCCATTCGCCGTAGGTGGCGTTGGGCAGAACGATAAACCGGCGTCCCCATTCGGCGCGGGCGGTATCGGTTTCCAGGAACCGCTGCCGTATATCCGCTTTTTCAAATGCCCGGGCAAAATCGTTCAGGTTATCGCCAAGCAGCATCACAATCCGGTGTGTCTGCTGCACGGTTTGCCTGCGGCTTTCTTTGGAGGAGGTATTTTGCAAAAGCAGCATATGTTCCCTGTCGGCATCGGGAAACCGCAGTTTCTGCAGGTTGCGTATCGTGCTTTCCGTTTCCGAAGTATCGCGGTTGCTGATATAAAAGATGCTGATTCCCCTGTCTTTGGCAAAACGAAGGAATTCCGAGGCGCCGGGCACTTCGGTTGCCGCGGAGAGATCCGTCCAGCGTTTCCAGTCCGCCTGCGAATAGGATTTGCCTTCTTTCAGCAGCTGTGCCTCGCTGTAGCTGTTATCGAGCAGGGTTTCGTCGATATCGGTTACGATGGCCAGTCGCCCGCGGCGTTTTTTCTTTACCCGGGCAATTCTTTCGGTGGCGATATTGAAAGCCTGGTAACAAAGCGCCCGGTATTCGGCGGCATACTGCTGCCAGAGTACGGGCAGCAGCTTCCGGTCGTTCCTGAAAACCGGTTTTGGTTCCTGTGCTGCGGCAGACAGGATCAGGAGGGAAAGCGCGGAGGCGAGGATTGCTTTCATGCGGCTTGGTTTGCTGCAAAAGTAGCCCGTTTTGCCACGGGTAAATAAATTGCGGGGAGCTTTGTATATTAGGGAATGGATATTTCGATCAACACACCTGCTTTGTTGTTTCCGGCCATCAGCCTGGTGATGCTGGCGTATACCAACCGGTTCCTGGCACTGTCTAACCGGGTGAGAAGCCTGCACGATAAATACCAGAACCACGAACAGAAACTGATTATCCACGGCCAGATCAAGAACCTGCGTTACCGTTTAAAGCTGATCAAGAACATGCAGGCCCTGGGCGTGATCTCGTTCCTTGGCAGTATCCTCAGTATGTACCTGATGTTCCTGGAAAAGCCCGACCTGGCATCGGTTATCTTCTCCATCGCCCTCCTGTGTTTCGCTGCCTCGCTCTGTCTCTCTTTTCTCGAGATCCGGCTCAGCACCAGGGCCCTCGAACTGGAGCTCAGCGACATGGAAGGCCTCGAAGACCCCTCGGTGCTGGACTACCTGAAGCGGAAATTTGAAAGGGAGTGAAGGGTAATTTGAAAATTTGGGAATTTGACAATTTGAAAATGGTGATAGGGTTAAATGGCTGTATTGCTAAATGGCTGTATTGTTAAACGGTTATGCGATTGAGGAGGCCAACAGTTTAGCAATACAGCCATTTAACCATTCAACCATCCCTCATTTTCAAATTGTCAAATTCCCAAATTCTCAGATGATCAAACCGCCGCAAGCATTTTCCTCTCCCCGATCTGCTGCCTCCACATGGCGTAGTAGAGTCCTTTTTCGGCGAGGAGGTCGTAGTGGTTGCCGGTTTCCACCACCTGGCCTTTTTCGAGTACATAGATCTTGTCTGCATGCATAATGGTGCTGAGACGGTGGGCGATCATTACGGTGATCTGCTCTTTTTCGAGCGAAATATTGCGGATGGTGTTGGTTATCTCTTCTTCCGTAATACTGTCGAGCGCGGAAGTGGCTTCATCAAATATCAGCAGGTGGGGATGGCGCAGCAGCGCACGCGCGATCGACAGTCTTTGTTTTTCACCCCCGCTGAGTTTCAGTCCGCCCTCGCCGATCATGGTATCGATCCCTTTTTCTGCACGGCTGAGCAGGTTGGTGCAGCTGGCTTTTTTCAGTGCTTCCAGCATATCGTCCTCAGTGGCATCGGGATATACAAAACTCAGGTTCTCACGGATCGTTCCGGCAAACAGCTGGGTGTCCTGTGTTACAAAACCTATCTGGTTGCGCAGTTCGTCGAAGCTGATATCGCTGCCGTTGATGCTGTTGTAGTAAATACCGCCCTGCTGCGGACGGTACAGTCCCACCAGCAATTTTACCAGCGTGCTTTTTCCCGCACCGCTTGGCCCTACGAATGCGATGGTCTCGCCTTTCTTTACATCGAAACTGATGCCATCGAGGGCCTTGAATTGTGCCGTGGTATGTTTGAAAGCCACATCCCTGAATTCCAGTTCCGCGATCGCGCCAACGGATCTGGGATGAGAAGGAGTGGGCTCCACTTTTTTCTCCATCAGCGTATGGAAGTTCATGATAGACGCTTCCGCCTCGCGATAGCTCATTATGATGCTGCCGATCTCCTGCAGCGGACCAAAAATAAAGAAGCTGTAAAACTGCAGCGTGATCAGTTCACCCACCGTAAGCACATTGCGGAAGATGAGCCAGAGCAGGATAAAGCTTACCAGCTGCCTGAGAAAGTTGACCATCGTACCCTGTATGAAGCTTAAGGCGCGTATGCTTTTTACTTTGCGCAGTTCAAGGTCGAGTATTTTGTAGGTATTGGTGTTGAGGCGTTTTACCTCCTGGTCGGTCAGGCCCAGGCTTTTGACGAGTTCGATGTTGCGTAAACTTTCGGTGGTGGATCCCGCCAGCGCCGTGGTTTCCTTCACGATCTTTTTCTGGATCACTTTGATCTTTTTGCTCAGCAGGTTGGTTACCACGCCAATCACCAGCGCACCACCCATATAGGTGGGAACGATGCTCCAGTGTTTCTGCATGGCGTATATGCATACGAATACCAGTCCCACCAGGATCATGAACAGTACATTGATAAAATAGCCGATGAATTTTTCGGTGTCCGCCCGCACTTTTGTCAGGATCGATAAGGTTTCGCCGCTTCGCTGGTCTTCAAATTCCTGGTAAGGCAGGCGCATGGAATGCTGTAACCCGTCTGTAAATATTTTGGCGCCGAATTTCTGTACGATCACATTCACCACATAATCCTGGAATGCCTTGGCGATACGGCTTACCATGGCGGTGCCCACCAGCATCAGCAATAATTTGATCACACCCGTTGTAAAATCCTGTCCTGACCTGGGTATCAGTCCGGCCTTATCCTCCGTAAAAGGATGGGTGGCAAAATTGTCGAGGATCTTACCAAAGATCAGCGGATCGAACAGCGAGAAGGTCTGGTTAACAGCCGCCAGCAGCAGCGCCAGCAAAACAAGACCACGGTAGGGTTTGAGGTATTGAAGGAGAAGTTTCATGTAATTTGAAAATTTGGGAATTTGAAAATTTGAAAATGAGGCAGGTGGTTGAACTGAGCTGAACGAGCATGATGCCCATTTTCAAATTGCCGAACTTTCAAATTTTCAAATTGTCGTCAATTTCCGTACAAATTCCCGAAATCTGACAAAGTTTCCGGGGGTGGGGGTAATTGTTGTTAAGCTGCTTATTTTTACCGGCAGGTATGAAGAAAGTACTGGTGGATATGCATCGGCTGAAATACAATCCGTTCAACGGGTTGTACAGCGTTACCGTTAACCTGGGCAAGGCCCTTGCCGCCTTGCCGCACGGGGAGCTGGCGCTGTACTATTACCTGCCAAAAAAAGACTTCGGCTTTTTTGGCAATACGGTCAGGTATACCGGGCATCGCTCTATCGACAAGTTTTATATGCCCGGCACCGGCAAATACGATCTCTGGCATATCACCACCCAGTTATCCTGGTACCGGCCGTTTAACCGGCGCACAAAAGTGATCTATACCCTGTATGATTTCAGTTACCTGATAGAAGATGCAGCCAATATAAAGAGGAACAGCAGGTTGCTGAAGGAAACGCAGCAGCGGATAGACCGGGCGGATTATATAACGGGTATTTCGCAGTTTGCCATCGATGAAGCGCATAAACACCTGGACCTGCGTGGCAAGCCTACCCAGGCCATACCGCTTGGCTGCACCATCAAAAGTTTTCCGGACTTTGACGCACCGAAATACATACCGGCAAAACCGTTCCTGTTCACCATCGGTCTGGTTCAACCCCGAAAGAATTTTCATGTACTTCCACCGTTACTGCTGGATAACGATTATGAACTGGTTATTGCAGGACTGAATGAGTTCGGATATGGAAACGAAGTGGCGGAAGCCGCCAAACGCTTCGGTGTTTCAGACAGGGTAAAGCTGATCGGACCTGTGAGCGAGGAAGAGAAGGACTGGTACTATCGCCATTGCGAGGCGTTTTTATTTCCCTCCTATGCCGAAGGGTTCGGACTGCCGATCATTGAAGCGATGTACCATGGGAAGCCGGTGTTCAGCTCGGATCGCACAAGTTTACCCGAGGTGGGCGGTGATGCGGCCTATTATTTTCATGATTTTGCCCCCGAGGCCATGCGCGGGGTTTTTCAACAGGGAATGGCACATTACGATGCAGTGAAGCCGGTTGAAAAGATCAGGCAGCAGGCAGCCAAATTCAGCTGGGAGAATTGTGCACGCGAGTATTTATATTTATACGGAATGGTCTAAAAAGCAAAGCATGTCGATAGCCAAGTATACGCAACTGGTCAGGCATATCAAAAACTGGCCATTGTATTTCAAAAGGGTACATAAGCAAAATAACACGGCACGTTATATTACAAGAGGTGTTCCCATTCAATTCGATGTGCCTCCCAGGTTTTATGAGGTTTTCCGGGAGGTGTTTATGGAAGATTTTTATAAGATAAACGACCTGGTGCGGCATTTGCCCGCCAAACCCACCATAGTTGATATCGGGGGAAATGTGGGGTATTTTTCCACGCTGATTGCATCAAAAAAAGCAGATGCCAGGATAGTTGCTTTTGAACCTATGAAGGAGAATGCCGCAGTCTTTCAATCCAACCTGTCTTTGAATAAGGGACTTGAAAACCGTATTCAATTGCATAATGCGGCCATAACCGGAAACTATAATGGAACGATCCGGATATTCTTTGATGTGGAATCAGAAAATTCTGTCATAGCATCTGTGATGGATGATTTCTCAACATTGAACACCGCTTCCCGTGAAGTGGCTGCCCTGTCCGTTGAGGAAGCATGTAAACGTTACTCAATAAACCAGATCGATTTGCTGAAACTCGATTGCGAAGGCAGCGAGTACCCCATTTTATATGAAATGCCCGGTCATGTGTTTGACAGGATCAAAACGATCGCGATCGAATCCCATGATCTCGACGAAGGGGAAAGAAATACCGGGGCACTGAAAAAATTTCTTGAAGCAAAAGGGTTCAGCGTGGATAGTGCCGTTGCGGAGAACAACTGTTATTACCTTAAAGCCTGGAGGCCATGAATTCTGTAAGCCGATTTCTGCAAAAGCAGAAGGACCCGGAGAAATATAAAAGCGATCGTTTTCTGCGAAAGGCAGGCGCGATCAGATTTCCCGGGTTGCCTGCAGATGAAAAAGCGGAAATACATTTCAAACACAGCGGTAACTGCGGCGATATTATCTATGCAATACCTGCCATGCTGGCCATTGCCAAAGGTCGCCCTGTTCATTTGCATTTGAACATCAACCAGCCCGGGAATTACGGACGCAACAAGCATCCACTGGGAAATGTGATGCTGAATGAAAAAATGGCGGAGATGCTGCGGCCGCTGCTGCTTAGCCAGGCGGGTGTCAAAACCTGCGATACCTGGTCGGGACAGGAGATCGATGTCGACCTCGACTATATCAGAAAGTATCCTTTTATGCTGAACCGCGGCAATATTGCACGGTGGTATTTTTTGGTGTTCGGTGTTTTTTTCGACCTGTCGCAGCCCTGGCTGGATGTAAGTCACGGCACCGGGTTGGAGAAAACGATCATCGTTGCCAGAAGCCAGCGGTACCATGCACCGGGTATCCGTTATGATTTCCTGAATGCGTATGATGATGTACGTTTTGTAGGCATAGAGGCCGAGTACGAGGATATCAGGAAGCAGGTCAGCAACATACGTTATTGTCCCGTAAATAATTTTCTGGAACTGGCGCGGATCATCGCCGGCAGCGGTTTGTTTATCGGAAACCAGTCGTTCCCTTTTTCCATAGCAGAAGCCATAAAAGCCAACCGCCTGCTGGAATGGTATTTTCAGACGCCTAACGTAAACGTTCAGGGGCCGGGAGGATTTGATTTTTGTTTCCAGGAAAATTTCGAACGACTTGTAAGAGAACGGTATAACAAATAGCCGGTATACTCGGGTTAATTCCCGCAGATCACCGGAGAAGGATATAATTCTTATAATCAAACGGCCGGTTGCCCGTCCATTTTTCCATAAGATCCTTGAAGCGGTCTTTCAGACTGAATTTATTATAGGAGAGATCGTAATCGAATTGCCAGTTCATGCGTTGTATCCTTTCCCGCATTACTTCGGGGTGTGTACCGGGGAATTTTTCCAGTGAATCTATCTGTGAATAGTCAAAATCGCCTGAATGGGCGGTGAGAAATGCTTCATCAACCTGGTCGCCGCCCCAGTAATTGCCGAAATTCCGTTTTTTATCCATCATGATCTTTGGCGGGCGCACCCAGCCGTAATGGTATATGTATGCATCCACCGCCTTCACCCTCAGTTTTTCATCATTCCCTTTGCGGAAACCCTGCGCATCGCGGTAAGAATAAATGGATGGGTCATGCCGCAGGATCCTGATCTCATTGCGGTACCATTTTGATGAGGAAGCGGTATAGTCAAATGAACCGTAAAAATGTTTGTATCTGAACAGCAGTCCATCCACTTCCGCGTTGTCTTTCCATCGCAGCATGGCTTCTTTTACAACGGGAATATATTGTTCGTGCAGCACTTCATCTCCCTGTATGTAAAAACACCAGTCGGGTTTGCCTTCAATGGCATGCAAAGCTTTGTTGGTCTCGTCGGCCAGCACGGCGCCACCTTCCCGAAGCGCCGGGCTCCATACAGTATCGATGATCCGGATCTTTGGGTCGATAGAAGATACCAGCGCTCTTGTTTCATCAGCTGAATCCCCTGCTGCCACCACTATTTCATCGCAAAGCGGCAGTATCGACCGGATGGCTTCCACGATGGGATAATCGAACTTTATCGCATTCTTGATAAAACTGAAGCCGGTCACTTTCATACGGCAAAGATAATCCGGTTGTCGTTGAGGAGTGGCAATCGGCAATTGACAATCTGAAATCGGCAATCGCAATTGCCCGCTTATCCACGCCTGTTAATAATAATATCATCCGAAACCCGCGCAAACAAAAGATTTCCTTGGTAAATTACACAAACCCATTAACGTATGCGCTGGAGAAAATTCAACGGCGAAACCATTCAACTGCCGATCAAAGATGCAGTTGAAGACGCCATCAAAAGGGAGACCGCCAACGGTACCCGCCTCAAGGTCTGCATCGGAACCGATAGCCAGGTAAAAGGCGAGGACACCGAATTTGCCACGGTAATTGTGTTCCTGCGGGAGCACAACGGCGGATTCATGTACATCCACAACGAAAAAACAAAACAGAAGTACCACATCAAGGAAAGAATGCTGGTAGAGGTTGCCAAAAGCATCGAGATCGCCTATGAGCTGTGCAATCTTTTTATCCAGTACCAGGTTGATATGGAAGTGCATGCCGATATCAACACCAACCCGCAATTCAAAAGCAACGATGCCCTGCGCGAAGCGATGGGGTATATACTCGGTATGGGCTTTGCCTTCAAAGCCAAACCCGAGGCGTTTGCCAGCAGCTGCTGCGCGGATAAGGTGGTGAACTAGGTTGAATGGTTGTATTGTTAAAACTGTTTAATGGCCGGTTGATGTGTACAAGGCCATATAACATGAGACAATTAAACCATTTATCTATCCGTAATAGAATTTGTTTCCGAGATATACTGCAGCAATTCCTCCCTGCCGGCAGCTTTCTCGGCGCTGGTAACAAAGAACCTGGGCAGGAACTGCCAGGTCTCTCGCATTTTTTCTGCGAATGCTTTTACATTCCGGTCAACCACTCCGGGCTTTTCTTTGTCTGATTTTGTAAAAACGACGGAGAACGGCACTTCCCATTCGCCAAGCTGGCTGATGAATTCAATATCTATTTTCTGGGGTTCATGGCGACTGTCGATCAGCACAAATACCTGCAGCAGGTTTTGCCGTTTACGCAAATAGCCTTCGATCATCTGCTCCCATTTTCTGCGTTCTGTCAGTGAACGTTTGGCATATCCATAACCGGGAAGATCTACCAGGAACCATTTTTCCCTGGGCGATCTGGCGCTGCGGCTGCTTTCCACTTCAAAATGATTGATCAACTGGGTTTTTCCCGGCGTGGCCGAGGTCTTCGCCAGGCTTCGTTGTTTGGTGAGCATATTGATCAGCGAAGACTTACCCACATTGCTTCTGCCGATAAACGCATACTCGGGCTTATCCGCTTTAGGGCACTGGCTAACCAGGGCGGAGGAAATAAGGTACCGTGCAGATTTGATCTCCATCAGACAAAGATAAAGAACGGAGAAGGGGAATGATGCATATTGAACAGGGAATATCGAATGCCGGTTGGGGAGAACGTTTTTTATGCGTCCGGCCGGAATGCAATATTCCCTGTTCCTCTGTTCAGGTGTATGTGTTTAAATCAGCACATTACCGGTCATCTCCTTTGGTATGGGTAACCCCATCATGGTAAGTATGGTAGGAGCCATATCGCCGAGTTTGCCGCTTTTTACGGTTCCTTTCCATTCCTTGTCTATCACAAAGAACGGAACAGGATTCAATGTATGTGCGGTGTTCGGGGATCCGTCTGCATTGATCATGTAATCGGAATTGCCATGATCTGCCGTAAGAAAGATCGTATAACCATGCTCAAGGGCCGCCGTCACCACGCGCTTTACACAGGCATCCACTGTTTCAGCCGCTTTTATCGCCGCCTGGAAAACGCCGGTGTGTCCAACCATATCTGTATTGGCGTAGTTCAGTACAATAAAATCGGCGGTCTCCTGTTCTATTTCCGGAATAAGTTTGTCGGTGATCTCCACCGCGCTCATTTCGGGCTGAAGGTCATAAGTGGCCACTTTGGGTGAGGGAACCAGTATCCGGCTTTCTCCCGCAAAAGGCTCTTCGCGTCCGCCGCTGAAGAAAAAGGTAACATGCGGGTACTTTTCGGTTTCGGCAATACGGATCTGCTTTTTGCCCGCATCGGCAATCACTTCGCCAATGGTATTGGTAAGGTTATCGTTTTCAAAGATCACATGCACATGGCGGAACTTGTGATCATACAGGGTCATGGTGGTATAATCGAGATTGAGTTTGTGCATGCCGAAATCGGGATAGTCCTGCTGCGTCAGCACTTCCGAGATCTCGCGGCAGCGATCGGTGCGGAAATTGAAGCAAAGCACCACATCTCCGTCTCTGATGGCGGCAACCGGCTGGCCCGATGGCGTAAGGATCACGGTTGGTTTGATGAATTCGTCGGTGATATTGGCTCCGTAAGACTGTTTGACGGCGGCTATGGCATCCGGTGCGGTAGCGCCTTCGGCTTTTACCAGGCAGTCGTAGGCCAGTTTCACGCGCTCCCATCTTTTATCACGGTCCATCGCATAATACCTGCCGCTTACCGTAGCAATCTTTCCCACGGATGAATTGAGGTGGTTTTGCAGATCGGTCATAAAACCGAGCCCGCTTTTGGGATCGGTATCGCGGCCATCGGTAAATGCATGAATATATACTTCTGTTAAACCTTCGTTTTTGCAGATATCACAGAGGGCTTCCAGGTGCCTGATATGCGAGTGCACCCCACCATCGCTCACCAGCCCTAACAGGTGCAGCGGTTTGTTGTTGTTTTTTGCGAGGTGTATGGCCGCTAACAGTTGTTCATTTTTTGCCAGCTCACCGGACCGTACGGCTACATTGATGCGTTCCAGCTCCTGGTATACGATGCGGCCCGCGCCAAGGTTCAGGTGGCCTACCTCGCTGTTGCCCATTTGTCCTTCGGGTAATCCAACCACTTCGCCGCAGGTGATCAGCGTGGTATTGGGATAGGTTTTGTATAACGAACTCACAAAAGGAACATGGGCGTTCTGGATGGCGTCAGCGGATTTTACCCTGCCAAGGCCCCATCCATCCATAATGATCAGGATTGCTTTTTTACTCATGAGGTAAAATTACTGCATTTCAGTTTGCCCGATACCCGTTAACTTTAACAATCCATTACCACAGCAACCAAAACTGGCATGTTTTTGGGAGACCTGTGGTCAGAAAATGCGTGTTATGAAAAAGATATGTTTATTGATCGCAATGGCCATGGGTTTTCTTTCGTTCACACCCCAGAGTGATACAGAGGTGATCGTACAGGCATTCAAAAGCGGGAATGCAACGGAAGTGTCAAAGTATTTCGACGATTATATCGATATCAAACTCCTCGATAAAGCCGAAGTAAAGAACCTGAGCCGTAACCAGGGCAGTATTATGCTGAAATCTTTCTTTGATGAAAACACCATCAAAGGTTTTGACAAAGCGTCTGAGCGCGAGGTGGGCAACACCATGTACATGACCGGTAAACTGAATGGTACCGGCAAATCGTTCGGCGTTACCATACTGTTAAAGGCAAAAGACGGTAAACACCAGATCATCTCGGTGCGTATCAGTTAAGCGCCGGTTAAAATATTTTTCCCGAAGACCCCGCAATTGCGGGGTCTTTTGTTGTTTTGCAGTATGAAATCTTTCGACGAACAACTGGCGCATCTTGTCAGCGAAGCCCTGCAGGAAGACCTGGGCGATGGGGATCACTCCACGCTGAGCAGCATACCTGCCGGAAAAAAAGGGAAAGCGGTACTTAAGATCAAGCAGGCGGGTATACTGGCCGGTCTTGCCGTTGCCGAAAAAATATTTCGCATGGTAGAGCCGGCGGTTGTTTTTACCCCGCATAAAAAAGACGGCGATTCCATGCTGCCCGGCGAAACGGCGTTTGGGGTAGAGGCCACCATTCATACCATACTCAGCTGCGAACGCCTGGTACTGAATTGTATGCAGCGCATGAGCGGTATTGCCACGCTGACACACCGCTATACGGAAAAACTGAAAGGCTGCCATACCCGCTTACTCGATACCCGAAAGACTACGCCCAATTTCCGGCTGCTCGAAAAAGAAGCCGTGCGTATCGGCGGCGGCGTTAATCACCGTTTCGGGTTATACGATATGATCATGCTGAAGGATAACCATATCGATTATTGCGGGGGCCTGGAGCCGGCCATCAATGCGGCATACGCCTATGCCGTCAGGATGGAACAACCGTTGAAGATAGAAGTGGAAACACGCAGCCTCGATGATGTAAGAAAAGTATGCGAGATCGGCCAGGGAAAGGTTTTCCGCATCATGCTCGATAACTTTACAACCGCGCAGGTTGCCGAGGCGCTGCTGCTCATCAACCATGCGTTTGAAACAGAAGCCAGCGGCGGCATCCATCTCGATACCATCGAAGCATATGCCGCAACAGGTGTTGATTATGTAAGTGTGGGCGGACTGATTCACCAGGCCCAAAGTCTTGACCTGAGTCTGAAGGCCGTTTTAGTATAATATCCCGATAAGATCATGAGCAAGAAAAATAAGCCCGATACGAATGGCTTTGTATTCAGTACCAATCCAGATTTCCGCTTTGAACCGGAACCCGATGCGGTGCAGGAAACCCTGGCGCCCGCCCGGCAGCCGCTGCGCATCCGCCTCGACACCAAACAGCGCGCTGGTAAGGCAGTAACGCTGGTAACGGGTTTTGCAGGTACGACAGACGACCTGGAAGCCCTGGGTAAAAAACTAAAGAACACCTGCGGAACCGGGGGAGCCGTAAAAGACGGCGAGATCATCATCCAGGGCGACCAGCGTGAGAAGGTAATGCAGTGGCTGCAAAAGAACGGTTATGGGTTGGCCAGGAAAATATAGGTTCTGAAAAAGATTTTAGCCTTTGAAATGGCCGGTTTTATGGCTGCCATCGCAATAAGGCTTGTTGGCAGACGCGCCGCAACGGCACAATGCGGTCTTTCCCTGCCGGGTTTCCGTATCGCCATTGCTGTGCCGTATCCGGCAGTCTGTGGTAATGATGATCGGGCCGTCCGGCTGAACCTCCACACCAAGCACAGGGGCAATTGTTTCTGGCTGAACAGGCATCTCGTTTCCTGTTTCCTTATTCAGGTAATAAGTTAAAGCACCGCTGGGACATTGCTTTACCTGCTCGATGATCCTGTCGGTAGGTTCCGCGCCCATATCTATCCAGGGCCGTTTGGCGGGATTGAAAACCGATAACAGGCCTTTCCAGCAGATACGGCTGTGGATGCAGGTATCGGGTTTCCATACCACCGTTACCTCGTTATTGGTGTAATTATGCTTGGTTACCGGCACGGGATAAAATTTAAAATGGTCAATTACGATCGCCTGTTGAAAATAAGAAATTGACCGGCTATTTACAGGCGTTGTGTAAAAGCGACCGTTTGAAAAAAATCAATAATCTATTTCAAGCTTCAGTCTTTCCTTCAGTTCACGGATCAGCGGGTATTGCCGGGCGATGTGTTCAAATTTCTGCTTGCTGTTCAAACGCATATGAATAGGCACATCTTCTTTTTCCGAAGCTTCCACCAGCACATCAAAAGCGATGGCCCGGTTGCTGAACGCTTTTTGCAGGTGATCCAGCAGCACCATGCGTTCCTGCTCGATAAAATTCTGGGAGATCACCGTGGAAACCGTTGCCGTAAAACGCACTTCGTTCTCGATGACCAGCCTGGCCGTTTTAAAAGTGCCTACAGAAGAATGCTTCGCCTGTTTTTCGAGGATGGCGATATAACTGTCCCAGGTAACCGCGAGTTTCTCCATCGACAGCAACTCCGCCTCTGCCACTTCCTGTATCTCGTACTGGTTGCCATACCTGGTGCGCAGCGTATCAAGCAGACTGTTCTTTTTGCCATTACCGGCAGCGGAGTGCCTGGGTGCCTGGGTGGCTGCCGGCATCACCGGCGGCGGCATATCCGCTGCTGGTTTTATCCTGGGCTGCGCAGCCGGTTCAGGCTGAACGACCGGCTGTTCGATGTATAATTTGGCCGCGGTTTTTTGCTTTGAGGGGGTAGCCATAAACTGAACAGGCTGCACTTCTTTTGTGCGGAAGGCTACCGGTCCGTCAATTCGTTTTTTTTTACTGACGGTGCCATTGGCCGATGAAAGATCGATGGCCTGCTGCAGAAAATTAAGTTTGATCAGTGTCAGCTCCACATGCAGCCGCTTGTTGCGAGCCATTTTGTAATTGATCTCCGCCTCGTTCAAAATATTCAGTGCGCTGACCAGGTACGAAAAACTGATTTTCCGGGCTGTTTCGGTGTATTTGTCCTGCATGCCTTCCACCGCTTCCAGCAGTGATGCGGATTTGGCGTCTCTGCAGACAAGCAGGTTGCGAATGAATTCTGCAAAGCCATTCAGCACCAGGTCGCCTTCAAATCCTTTTCGGTTGATCTCGTCGTAAAGCAGCATGGCCGCCGCCATATCCTGCTGCTGCATGGCTTCGAGCAGTTTGAAATAATAGTCTTCATCCAGTATGTTCAGGTGCTCCAGTGTGTTCTGGTAGCTCACGCTGCCATTGGTAAAACTGACGATTTTATCCAGTATGCTCAGCGAATCCCGCATGCAGCCTTCGCTTTTCTGGGCAATTACCTGCAGGGCGGCTTTCTCCGCCTGTATGCCTTCTTTTTCTACGATTTCCTGCAGGTGCAGTACCGTATCGTTGTTGGTGATGCGTTTGAAATCGAATATCTGGCAGCGGCTGAGTATAGTGGGGAGGATCTTGTGTTTTTCCGTTGTGGCCAGTATGAAAATTGCGTAGGAGGGCGGCTCTTCCAGTGTTTTCAGGAATGCGTTAAAGGCACTGGCGCTGAGCATGTGCACCTCATCCACGATGTATACCTTGTATTTACCCGCCTGCGGCGCAAAACGCACCTGTTCCACCAGCGAACGGATATCGTCTACAGAGTTGTTACTGGCAGCATCCAGCTCATGGATATTGAGCGAAGTGCCGGCATCGAAAGAAACGCAGCTCTGGCAGGTATTGCAGGCTTCACCTTCTTCTGTGGGATTGGTGCAATTGATCGTTTTGGCAAGGATACGGGCACAGGTGGTCTTGCCAACGCCTCTTGGTCCGCAAAACAGGAAAGCATGCGCCAGCTGGTTGTTGCGGATGGCGTTTTTCAGGGTGGTGGTGATATGCGACTGCCCAACCACGGTATTGAAATTCTGTGGCCTGTACTTACGCGCCGAAACGATGAATTTGTTCTCCATATCCGGAACGCAATATAGCGATAAGCCGTTAGCCGCCGGTGCGGCCAACCGCCGTGTGAACAAATTATTTCCGGCCTCTGCAAAGCCTATTTGTACTCCATTACCGGGTGTCTTTCAAACGGCCTGCTGCGGTCAAACAGGTAACGGAACGTAACCATGCGACGGCTTTGTTTGGCATTAAGGTTTTTGTAGATATTGATCATCTTGGGGTTCCAGTCGCCGGCCCAGCCCATTTCGTATTGGTCATACCAGCCTTTGAACTGGATCAGCAGCGCGCTCTGGTAGATCATGAAACTGTCAACCCCAAGCGCCTGGAATTTGGGAACCACGCCAAAGGCAAGACCCGTAAGCCGTTTGTTGTAGCCGGTCCATTTCATCCATACCAGTTTCAGTTTCTGCCACCAGCCGAATTGCCCGTTAAAATGTTTGAAATACTGGTTTACATCGGGGATATTGATGAACATGGCAATGGGATCCTGCTTGTAATAGGCAAACCATACCGCGCGTTCGTCCATAATAGGTTTCATGGTCCTGAACAATTTGATCACCTGCTCTTTGGTGATCTCCTTGCCTTCTCCGTGCTGCGCCCAGGCTGCATTGTATACCGTGGCAAAATCGCCCGCATATGTAACCAGGTCGGACAGTTTGATGTGTTTGGCCACATAATCGGGCTTGCTGGCAAATTTGGCATGACGTTCAGGATAACGCTCCGGCAGGGGATCGTCTACCTTCATGCTATAGTAATACTGGTTATAATAATTCTGAAAACCGTAGTCACTGAACAACTGCTCGTAATACGCCGGGTTGAACGACATACCGTACATCGGCTCGTCATCAAAGCCTTCCACCATCAGTCCCCACCATTTGTCCCGGTCGCCAAAATTGATGGGACCGTCCATTGCCTCCATGCCTTTTGCCGCCAGCCATTCTTTTGCGGTATCGAACAGGGCATTGGCCGCAGCCTGGTCATTGATGCTGTCAAAAAAGCCAATCCCCCCTGTGGAGAATCCGGTGCCCTTGTTGATGTATTTGGAATTGGTGAATGCGGCAATACGCCCGGTCAGGTTACCCTTATCGTCTTTTGCGAGCCACCGCTTTGCTTCGCCGTATTGGAAGAGTTTGTTTTTTGCAGGATCGAATACTGCATTCACCTCGTGATCGAGCGGACGGATATAATGGGGATTGCCCCGGTTCATAAGCGCGTTCACTTTCACAAAATCCTTTGCATCGGCGGCGCTGGTTACTTCGGTGATCTTCATAGCAAACGAATGTAAGAAATTATACAGATCGCCTGCCGGTCAGCAATACGGCGGCAACCATACCGGCCGTTTCCGTGCGAAGTCTTGTGTTGCCGAGGCCAACCGGAACAAACCCATGGGCTTTGGCCAGCGCTATTTCATCCGGTGTAAAATCGCCTTCGGGGCCAACCAGTAGCTGTGTTTCGCGGGAATATTGCATGCGGATGATTTCCTGTTTTCCGGCGTCTTCTTCGCAATGCGCTACCAGTTTCTGCGGCCATCTGCTGGTGCTAACCAGCTGCTGAACCGCAACAGGCTCGTGCAGCACCGGTAACCAGCACTGCTGGCTCTGAAGCATCGCCGATGCCAGTATGCCCTGCATCCGCTCTGTTTTGAAACGATGGTGTTCTGTACGTGCACAGATCAGCGGCTGTATATCGGTTACGCCGATCTCGGTGGCTTTTTCAAGAAACCATTCCAGCCGGGTGACATTTTTCAGCAGGGAAATGGCGATGGAAATTTTTTCAGTCGGCGCCGCCACCTGCTTCGCGGTATGCACCAGCACCACGGCTTTTTTTTTATCCTCGCTGACAATGGTGGCCTGGCATTGCAGTCCTTTGCCGTTTGTCAGCAACAGCTCTTCGCCCGTCTTCATGCGCAGCACCTGTATGCAGTGTTTGCTGGTTTCCTCGCTCAGCGTAATATGCGGAGAATCCGTGTGTATCGTAGGTTCGTAAAAAAAAGCTAACATCGGTCGTCTTTATCTGATCTGCCTCTGCGTAAAAAATGATCCGCCAATCCGCTAATCCAAAATCCGCCCATCCTAAAACGGCGCATCGTTCTCAAATCCCTCGTCAAAATCGCCACCGTTCATCTTGCTGCCTTTCTGAATAAATAAACGGCTGCTGTCGCCACCACCGCCTGCAGCCGGAGGCGCCGATGGGGTAACCGGTTTCCAGCTTCCGCCCAGTCCGCCGGGCAGCCCGCCGTTATCATCCCATTCTTCAAATTTCTGTATCTCCAGTTTGGCCCTCAGTTTTATCGTTTCAAGCGAGCCGTTACGGTGTTTGGCAATACGGATATGCGTTTCACCATGGGTGCTTTCGCCGTGTTCGTTGTTCATTACCTCGTAGTATTCGGGACGGTAAATGAACATTACCATATCGGCATCCTGTTCAATGGCACCCGATTCGCGCAGATCGCTCAACTGCGGCATCTTGCTTTCTTTACGCGTTTCCACGGCACGGCTTAACTGGCTGAGCGCAATGATCGGTACACTCAATTCCTTGGCAAGTGCTTTCAGGTTACGCGAAATGCTGCTGATCTCCTGTTCACGGTTGCTGCTTTTATCACCGCTGCCGCTCATCAATTGCAGGTAGTCGATGATGATAACGCCCACATGGTGTTTGTTTACCAGCCGCCTGGCTTTGGCGCGGAACTCGAAAATGTTCAGCGCGGCCGTATCGTCGATAAAAATAGGTGCCACTTCCAGTTTTTTAATACCCTTGCTCAGCAGCTGCTCGTACTCGTAATTCTCGAGCTTGCCGCGGCTGATCTTTTCCATCTTGATCTCGCTTTCTGCACTTAGGATACGCTGCACCAGCTGCGAAGCGCTCATCTCAAGCGAAAAGAACCCGACCGGGATGGGTTTGGTGGGATGCAGCGCGGCATTTCTTGCCAGGTTCAGCGCAAAAGCCGTTTTACCCACCGAAGGACGGGCGGCCAGGATGATCAGGTCGGTGGGCTGCCATCCGTAAGTGATTCGGTCCAGGGTGGGGAAGCCGCTCGGAACACCGGAAATATCCTCGGTCTTGGTACGCAGTTCGTCGATACGGTTAATGGTCTTGGCCAGTACGCTTGTAATATCCTCGAAATTCTTTTTCAGGTAGTTGTTCGTAATGTTGAACATCTTGGTCTCGCTGTCGTCGAGCAGGTCAAAAACATCGGTGCTGTCTTCATAGGCATCGCCGATGATCTCGCCGCTGATCCGTATCAGTTCACGCTGTATGAATTTCTGCAATACGATCCTTGCATGCGCTTCTATATTGGCGGTGGATACCACCGAATTGGTGAGCTTGGTTACATAATAGGGTCCGCCAGCCGCATCCAGCTGTTCGCGGAACTTCAGTTCTTCCACCACGGTAAGGATATCGATGGGCATGCTTTTCTGCTGCAGACCCTGCATGGCCCTGAAAATATGCTGGTGGGCCTCCACATAAAAACATTCGGGTTTGATGATCTCCGTTACCGTATCAAAAGCGCTTTTTTCCAGCATGATGGCGCCCAGCACCGCCTCCTCCAGCTCCTTGGCCTGGGGCGGCACTTTGCCATATACCATGGTGCTAAGGTCTATCGAGGTCTTCCTTCTTTTTCGGTCTTTATTCAGGCTGGTCAGATCCATGTTCGGTGCTTCAGTTTGCTTTGGGTTAGGTAAAGTTGCTTCTTCCTGTCTATCGCGATCCCGTGTTACGAAATTGTTACCAGCCAGGTAAGGGGGAGCGAATATAAGGTCAGGAAAAATGCTTCGGGGAATTTTTTCCGGCAAATTTGCTCCACAGGTTATCCATGCTTCATTCACAGCAAAACCCATGCTGTTCACACAAATTACTATGGTTATCCCCCAAATGCAAAAGTTTTCAGACCATAACCGGCATTAATTAACAGGTTGTGTGCAGAAAGATTTTCCGGGAAAAATGCAGGGAAAACGGGAGGATGTTGTAATTGATGCCAGGGGCCTCTGGCGCGGGGTAAGGGCATCTGCCCCGTCTGTAAACCCGCCCGTTTCTTCCCTTTTCTGCCCGGGGATTGCCGGCCGGGAACCGCCTGTCTTACCTAACTGGCAGCCTTCTGCCCCCAACTCATTATTTTTGCTGCCCAAACAGCAAGCAATTATGACGATCAGTTACCACTGGTTACACGAATACCTGCCGGAGACGATAGAACCGGAAAAACTATCGCGCATACTTACCTCGATCGGATTGGAAGTGGAAAGCCTGGAGAAATTTGAAAGCATCAGGGGCGGACTGGCCGGACTGGTCATCGGCGAAGTGCTTTCCTGCGAGCCGCATCCCAACGCGGATAAGCTGAAGCTGACCAGGGTGGATGTTGGCGCAGCCGAACCCCTGCAGATCGTTTGCGGAGCGGCCAATGTAGCTGCCGGACAGAAAGTGGTGGTGGCACAGATCGGAACAACCATTTATCCCCTGAACGGCGATCCGCTGACCATGGAAAAAAGAAAGATCCGTGGCGAAGAGAGCCAGGGAATGATCTGCGCCGAAGACGAGATAGGATTGGGTGCCGACCATGCCGGCATACTGGTATTGCCGGCCCGGGCAGTAACAGGCGCCCCGGCTTCGGATTATTTTGACACCTATTCCGACTGGGTTTACGAGATCGGACTTACGCCCAACCGCATGGATGCCATGAGTCATTACGGTGTGGCACGCGATGTCTGCGCCTGGCTCAGCCATCACCAGGGAGAAGCCAGACCCAGATCGCCTTTTACCAATGCGTTTAAAACAGACGATACCTCAGCCACCATACAGGTTACCGTAGAAAATACCGAAGCCTGCCCCAGGTACAGCGGTGTCAGTCTCTCGGGATTAACGGTTGCCGAATCGCCGCAATGGCTCCGAAACAGGCTGCAGGCCATTGGCCAGCGCCCTATCAACAACATCGTTGATATCACCAATTATATCCTTCACGAAACCGGCCAGCCGCTGCACGCCTTCGATGCGGGCCAGACAGGCAACGCCGTGATCGTAAAGAACCTTCCCGAGGGCACACCCTTTGTTACACTCGATGAAAAAGAGCGGAAACTCAGCGCCGAAGACCTGATGATCTGCAACAGCAAAGGCGAAGGCATGTGCCTCGGCGGCGTTTTTGGCGGGGCCAGGAGCGGCGTTAGCAATACAACCACGCAGATTTTTTTGGAAAGCGCCTGTTTTAATCCCGTTACCATCCGCAAAACATCGCTGCGGCATGGACTGCGGACCGATGCAGCCACGCGGTTCGAAAAAGGAGTGGATATTTCCCAAACGGTGAATGTGCTGAAAAGAGCCGCACTGCTGATCAAAGAAGTTGCCGGCGGTACCATCTCGGGCGAGATCGTGGATTATTACCCCGATCCCAAACCCAAAAAAGAAGTGGTGCTTAAAAACCATTACCTGAAAAAGTTAAGCGGCAAGAACTACCATCCCGATAAGGTAAAAAGGATACTGACCGCGCTGGGTTTTGAAATCATCAAGGAAGGCCAGGACGATCTGCATATCGCCGTTCCCTACAGCAAGCCGGATATTTCCATCCAGGCGGATATCGTGGAGGAAGTGCTGCGTATAGACGGACTGGACAATATCGAGATACCTTCGAGTATTACCATCAGTCCCGCAGTGGAACAGCTGGGCTTTACCGAAGCCCTGAAGAATAAGATTGCGGACTACCTCGTAGGACAGGGTTTCACAGAAATCCTCACCAACTCCATCACCAACAGCAAATACTTCAGCGAGGCGGTACTGGACAGGTCGGTGAAAATGATCAACAACCTCAGCGCCGATCTCGATGTGCTTCGCCCTTCGATGGTAGAAACCGGGCTGGAAGCGATCGCCTATAATATCAACCGCAGGAACCAGCATCTCCGGCTCTTTGAATTTGGCAAGATATACCTGAGCGAGGCGGTTGGCAAGTATTCGGAACAGGAGAGATTGTGCATATACCTTACCGGTCTTGACCACGAAGACGGCTGGCAGGAAAAAGGACAGAAGCAGGACCTGTACCGGATAAAAGGCATCGCAGAAGCCCTGTTTGCGCTTTGCGGACTGGCTTCCGTAACATTTGAAAAAACGGAGGATCCTGGATTGGTCCTGTCGATCAGCCACAACAAAAAACTGGTTGGGGTACTGACGGAAACGGGTAAGAAAAAACTGCAGGATTTTGATATCAAACAGCCGGTATTTATCCTGGATATCGATTTTGCCCTGCTGGCATCGCTGGTTAAAAAGCACCGTATTACCTATGCGGAAGTGAACAGGTTCCCCGTTATGCAACGCGACCTGGCGATGGTGGTCAGCCAGACCGTCAGCTACGATGCCATCGAGAATGCGGTCAGAAAGACCAAGCTGGGCAAGCTCACCGGCATGCGCTTATTCGATGTGTTTGAAAGCGACAAACTGGGTGCGGGCAAAAAATCCATGGCCATCAGCTTCACTTTTTCCGACGAGGAAAAAACCCTTACCGATAAGGAGGTGGACGGTATGATCGCAAAATTGGTGCAGTCGTTTGAAAAAGAACTCGGGGCTGAAATCAGGAAATAAAGGATGCAGGGATCGGGGCAGGAACCGCCGGTGGTTGACTACCGCTGGCAGCTCAACCGTCCGCCAGTCCTGAATCCGCTGAATCGGAATCCGCTAATGCTTATCTTTATCCCGCATGATCGATCTCTCCGAGCAGATAAAAAACATCCAGAACAAACTGCAGCTGCTGCTGAAGCAGCAGGCTGTTTTGCAGAAGGAGAACCAGCGGCTGAAAAACGATCTGCAGGAGGCGGTGTTCGACAATATGAAGAAGACCGAGGCATTGCATACCATACAGCAGCAGGTTGACGTGCTGAAAATGGGTTCTTCAACGCTGTTATCCGATGCCGAAAAGAATACCCTGAACAAACGTATCGACGGCTACCTGAAAGAAATAGACCAGTGCCTGGCGCTGCTGAATACCTGATACCATGACCGATCTCATACCCGTAAATATCGTTATCGCAGACCGCACCTATCGCCTCAAGATAGAAGCAAAGGATGAGGAGATGGTGCGCAAAACGGCGAACCTGATCAATGAAAAGGTCACCGAATTCCGTACCCAGTTTGCCGGCAAGGATACGCAGGACTATGTATCGATGGTACTGCTCTGGTTTGCCACCGACCAGACCCATAGCGGGCTCGATATGGTAAAATGGGAAGAAGCCTCCGAAAAACTCAGCTCCCTCGAAAAACTGCTCGACAAAGCGTTGGGGTAAGGATTTCTGCATTAACGGATTGGTGGATTATGGGTTGGCGGATTAGCGGATTCCGGATGCACGGATTGTTTTGTTAACCCATAATCCACCAATCCATAATCCACCAATCCATAATCCACCAATCCATAATCCACTAATCCATAATCCATAATCCGCCATTCCAATTGCCTTATATTAATTATCTTCGCTGACTATCCATTTACTTATTATGAGAAAATGAGATGTGAAAAGCATATGATTCAGAACTCTTTTAAACCTTGCCAACAACATGGACCAAAACGTCTTATACATTATAATCGGTGCGGCTGCGCTTGTAATAGGGCTTATAGCGGGTAAATTCGTTTTTGCCAAGAACACCCGTAAACAGGTCGAAGAAGCCGAAACACAGGCACAGACCATCATCAAAGAGGCCGGGCTCAGGGCCGAAACGATCAAGAAGGAAAAACAGCTGGAAGCCAAAGAGCGTTTTGTACAGCTGAAAGCAGAGCACGAAAAGGAAGTGCTCGAGCGCAACCGTAAAATCGGTGAGTCTGAGAACAAGGCCAAACAGAAGGAAATCTCCATCAACCAGAAGGAAGCATCTCTTGACAAACAGATCAAGGAGAACGATGTGATCAAGGAGAACCTGAACCGCCAGATCGAGGTGGTGAACCAGAAACGCACCGAACTGGAGAAACACCAGGAAGAACATATCCGCCGCCTCGAGAAAATTGCCGGTCTGAGTGCCGAAGAAGCCAGGTCACAGCTGGTGGAAAGCCTGAAACAGGAAGCGCAGACCCAGGCGCTTACCATACAGCAGGAGATCATCGAAGACGCAAAAGCCAAGGCCAACAAGGAAGCGCGCAAGATCGTTATCCAGTCTATCCAGCGCACCGCGGCCGAAGTGACCATTGAAAATACCGTAACGGTTTTCAACCTCGAGACAGACGAGATCAAAGGCCAGATCATCGGCCGCGAAGGACGCAATATCCGCGCCATAGAAGCCGCAACCGGGGTTGACCTGATCGTGGACGACACGCCCGAAGCCATTGTGCTTTCCTCATTCGATCCCCTGCGCCGCGAAGTGGCGCGTTTGAGCCTGCAGCGGCTGGTGTCAGACGGACGTATACACCCTGCCCGTATCGAAGAAGTGGTGGAAAAAACACGCCGCCAGCTCGAAGAGCAGGTGCTTGAGATAGGGGAGCGCACCATTATTGAAATGGGTATTCATGGCCTGCACAAGGAACTGGTGCGCATGGTGGGTAAAATGCGTTTCCGTTCTTCTTACGGACAAAACCTGCTGATGCACAGCCGCGAAACCGCCAATCTCTGCGCCATCATGGCCGCCGAGCTGGGCATGAACCCCAAACTGGCCAAACGCGCGGGTCTGCTGCACGATATCGGCAAGGTGCCCGATGAAGAAACCGAACTTACACACGCATTGCTCGGTGCCAAACTTGCCGAGAAATACGGGGAGAACCCCGCTGTGGTAAACGCCATCGGCGCCCACCACGACGAAATGGAAATGCAATATGTGATCTCTCCCATCGTACAGGCATGCGATGCCATCAGCGGCGCCCGTCCCGGGGCACGAAGGGAGATCATGCAGCAATACCTGCAGCGTATCAAAGACCTTGAGAACCTGGCTATGGCCTATCCCGGCGTTGAAAAAGCCTATGCCATCCAGGCCGGCCGCGAACTGCGGGTGATCGTGGAAGCGGAAAAGGTAAGCGATGGCGACAGCGACAAACTCAGCTTCGAAATAGCCACCAAGATACAGACCGAAATGACCTATCCGGGACAGATCAAAGTAACCGTGATCAGGGAGAAAAGGGCGATCAACGTAGCGAGATAGGTGGCTGGTGTTTGCTGTCAGAAATGGGTGCCAGGTAACCGAAAAAGCCGCCCCCTGACAGCTAATTGCCAAAACCTGCAATTTTATTTGTTTTTTCCGCCGCCGGCTCCTACCTTTGCCGTCCGCAAAAATTAAAGTTATGAACGCAGCAGTTCAATTCGTACATGATCAGTTGACCACCCAGAAAAGCCATCCAGCTTTCAAAGCCGGTGATAATGTAACTGTTAACTATAAGATCATTGAAGGTGGCAAAGAGCGTATCCAGAGCTTCCGTGGAGATGTGATCAAAATGCAGGGTAATGGCGCTACCGCTTCTTTTACCGTGCGTAAGATCTCCGACGGTGTAGGTGTTGAACGTCTGTTCCCGATCCTTTCACCCAATATCGACTCTATCGTACTGAACAAAAGCGGTAAAGTTCGCCGTGCCAAACTCTACTACCTGCGCGAGCGCAGCGGTAAGAGCGCACGTATCAAGGAAAAACGTTTCTAAGAAATTCTTCCTAATAGGCAAAAGCGGAAAACGACATGTTTTCCGCTTTTTTTTACGTGAAACCTGAGACGTGAGTTATCGTGAGTTGGTGGGTAGAAGGCAGTTCCCGATCTATTCTGGCCAGCGGCCAAAATAGAGTTTCCGATCGATAGCTGAAATCTCCACTACTCACAACGACCGATATTCCCATTCCGAAAGCTCAGAAAGCGTCCAAAAAATCAACCCCATACCTCCTATCTCACGCCAACTCACGATAACTCACCTCGCCTCAGGCCTCACGTCCCACGCCCTCCCACAAATTTCCCGCCGACATTAACATTATTTAGTTGGCTGGTATTGGTTTTACCTTAACTTTGGTTCTCTTAAAACATCAGTTATGGGCAACTTAGGATTCCAGGAGATATTGCTGATTGCAGTAGTCGTGTTGGTATTGTTCGGTGGAAGAAAAATTCCAGAATTCATGCGCGGTCTTGGTAAAGGCATCCGCGAGTTCAACGATGCGAAAAGCAACGTGAAAAGAGAACTGGAAGAAGGCATGAAAGAAAAAGACCAGACACCTACCACGCAACCGTAATCATCTCTCTCGAAAAAAGCATTTTAGCCTTTGTTTCGCTTTAGCACAATCAAAGACTATCATAACGCATTACAGAACGGCCAAACCACCTGTGTGGAGGCCGTTCGTTTTTATGCGGATGCCATAGCGCAGAAACAGCACCTTAACTGCTACATCGATGTATACGTTGCAGAAGCGCTCGCCACCGCAGCGGCATTGGATCAAGGCAGAAAAGATGGCCTGCCGATGGGGCGCCTGCACGGTGTTGTTATCGGGTTAAAAGATGTGCTGTCACATAAAGCGCACCGCCTCTCCGCAGCATCCGCGATTCTGGAAAACTTCACCGCTATTTATGATGCCACTGTCGTGAAAAGACTGATCGATGAGGGAGCAATCATCATCGGCCGCCAGAACTGCGACGAATTTGCCATGGGCAGCAGCAATGAAAACTCTGCATTCGGTCCCGTAAAAAATGCGATCGATGAAACCAGGGTGCCCGGCGGTTCTTCGGGTGGTTCCGCGGTGGCGGTACAGGCAGGGCTTTGCATGGCGAGCCTGGGAAGCGATACCGGTGGCTCCGTTCGGCAGCCGGCCGATTTCTGCGGGATCATCGGGTTAAAGCCCACGTATGGACGTGTCTCGAGGTATGGACTGATCGCCTATGCTTCTTCTTTTGACCAGGTAGGTATTTTCGGAAACACAGTGGAGGATGTGGCACGCATGCTTTCGGTGATTTCCGGAGCCGATTCATTCGACAGCACGGTTTCGCAGTCGCCCGTGCCCGATTATTCCAGGGAGATCGCGGAAAAATCCGCCAGGCCGTATTCGATCGCCTATTTCAGGGAAACACTCGAGCATCCCGGTCTGGATCCGGCAATAAAGGCAGAAACCGAGGCGTTTATCAAAAAATTAACAGCATCCGGGCATTCTGTAAAAGCAATTGATTTTAAGCTGCTTGAATATATTGTTCCAACCTACTATATTCTTACCACGGCGGAAGCTTCCAGCAATCTTTCCCGTTTCGACGGGGTACGGTATGGGCACCGGTCAGCGCAAAAGGACCTGGACCTGACCGATCTCTACAAACTGAGCCGCAGCGAGGGTTTTGGCAGGGAGGTAAAGCGCCGTATCATGCTGGGCACTTTTGTACTCAGCGCCGGTTATTTTGACGCGTATTTTACTAAAGCCCAACAGGTTAGAAAGATATTAAGCGATCAGACAAAATCCATTTTCGCCTCGTTCGATATGATCATCTCACCCACGGTGCCGGCGCCGGCATTTGCTATCGGTCAAAAAAACGATGACCCTGTGGAAATGTTCCTGGCAGATATTTATACCGTATTTGCCAACCTGGTGGGTATACCCGGTATTTCGCTTCCCCTGTTCAAACACCCCAACGGCATGCCATTCGGCCTGCAGGTAATGGCTTCTCATTTTGATGAGGTATCTTTGCTGCGCTTTTCCAGGGACCTTATGGAGGTTGGCGGAAAAGCCTGACCGGGCCCGATACTTGCGGGTTCCGGCAAAACAACGCTCATGAAATGGTTTGGCCTCAATATCAATAACCCCGTTTCCATTGCCAGGCTTGGCCTGGTGGCTTTTGCCGCCCTGGCAGGAAGCATGGCTACCATGTCGTTTGTTCCCTCCACCAGCGCTTCGGTAAGCGATACCACGCTTGTTGACGATAAATCGGGTTTCAAAAGTCTTTTTACCACGAGTCGCTTCGACGCTTCCAAACCCTATACGGCACAGTTGAATCCCAGGGCGGTATCCTTTGTACAGGAATACATCCGCAAGCAGGGAAAAGAACTGGAGAAAATGCAGACCTGGGGTAAACCTTATTTTGATCTCTACGACAATATCCTGGCTATTTATGGCATTCCGCGCGAAATGAAATACCTCAGCGTGATCGAAAGTCACCTGCGTTCCGGACTGGTATCCTGGGCCGGCGCCGTGGGCCCCTGGCAACTGATGCCTTATGAAGCCAAACGCTTTGGCCTGCGCACCGGCGGGGCGGTTGACGAACGGACGGATTTCTACAAAAGCACCCATGTGGCCGCCAGGCTGATGAAGGAGCTGTACAGCGAATTTGGCGACTGGCTGCTGGTGGTGGCAGCGTATAACGGCGGCTCGGGCAGGGTAAGACAGGCGATCAGGAAAGCGGGCAGCCGCGAGTTCTGGGACCTGCAGTATTACCTGCCGGAGGAGACACGCAACCATGTCAAGAAATTTATCGGTACGCATTATATCATGGAGGGCAGCGGAGGCTGGACTACCATGACGGCCAGCGAAACAGAGCTGCAGAAAGCATCGATCGTAAACCAGGTGGCGCAGGTAGACGCGGCCGACCAGGAAAATACGGTGGTGGTGGAAGTCAGCGGCCGTTATAGCTCGGTAGTTATCTGCAACGGGCTGTTAATGGATGTGGCACAGTTCAACAAATGGAACCCGGGATTTGACAAAACCTTGTCGGAGGGGAAAAAATACTCCATGCGCCTGCAGAAAGACAAAGCCGCGGTTTTTGAGGCGCGTAAAGGCAATCTGCTGATGGAATCTGTTCGCATACTGCTCGAGGGCAGCACCGCTTCGCGGTAAGTGTCAGGTATTTTCCGGTATAAGCACTTTTCGGATCGCTTCCGCTTTCAATAAACATTCCTCGTATTCTTTTTCCGGATCGCTGTAGGCAGTAATACCGCCGCCCGCCCAATAACTGAGGTAGTGTGTTGCGGCATTGTAAAATACGCTCCTGATCACCACGTTAAAATCGAAGTCCTTTTCCGGGCTGATATAACCAACAGCTCCGGAATACAACCCGCGGTTGCTGCTTTCATACTGGTCTATCAGTTCCATCACCCGTTTTTTTGGAGCGCCGGTCATACTGCCCATGGGAAAACAGGCTTTGATGATATCGGTAAAACCGGTTCCCGCCTTTAACTCGCCGGTAATGGTGGAGATCATCTGGTGTACCTGCGGGAAACTGTAGATGCCAAACAGCTCTTCCACCTGCACGGAACCTTCGGTGCAGACCCGGCTCAGGTCGTTGCGAACAATATCCACCACCATTACGTTCTCGCTGCGGTCTTTTTCGCTTTGCAGCAACTGGTCGCGCAGAACGGCGTCTTTTCCCGGGTCTGTGGTATCCCTGCGGAAAGTTCCTTTGATGGGCTGCGATAAAATGCGGTTGCCCTCTTTACGGATAAATCTTTCCGGGCTGGCGCATAAAAGGTACCGTTCTCCGGATCTGTAAAAACAGGAAAAAGGATTGGGCGATATCGCCGTCAGCTGCGTATAGGCCTGCAGCGGATCGATCTGAGCCTGGTCCGAAAAGAATTCCTGGCAGAAATTGATCTCGTAACAGTCACCACGGTGTATATGCTGCAGCAGGCGCTGCACCCGGTCGAGGTACTGCGCTTTGCTGATGCGGGGCTGTATGGTGCCGGTATGGTTAACAGAAGTTACAGGAGAGGGCTGCTCCGTTATCTGCCTGAACAATTCGCCGGGATCATTGTCCAATGAAGCGATCATCAGGGTTCCGTTCTGCAAACGAAGCAGGGTTTGCGGCCGGAAAAAAGAAACCACCGGAAACTGTATGGCATCAGCATGGGTGCTGTGCAGCTGTTCTGTTTCGTTCTTGAGATCGTACCCGAGATGTCCGAAAAGCCAGTCGTTCTGCAACCGGGTAAAATCCGACAGTCGCGGCAGGATATCCGTATCGGCCGAGAAAACCTCCACCGCGCCCACGCCGGCAAGGCATTCGGCAGAATGGTAGCCGGAACTATACTGGTGGTTATCCAAAAAAGCACAAATGTTGAACCGGTTGGCCCAGTTCAACATTTGTGCTTTGCAGGTAGCCATATTCCCGACGGGAAAAAAAGCTGTGTTTCTTTTCACAATCTATTTGGGATATGATGATCAGAAATCATCGTCTTCTTCATCGTCGTAGCCGCTGTTCTTGTCGTTGAACAGATCGAATTCCTTGAAATCGTCGTCCAGTTTGAAATCGTCGTCGTCGCCGCCTTTTTTACCCGCAGCGCCGCCGCTTTTCTTGCCCTTGCTCTTCGGGATATCGAACTCATCAAAATCAGGATCCCAGTTATCTTCTTCTTCCGGTTTATCCCAGTCATCGTCCATCTCTTCCACATCGTCATCGTCGTCGTCATCCTCCTTCGATTTTTTGGCAGAGGGTTTCGCAGACGATTTTTTGGACGGATTTGCATCCATACCTTCCTCATCGTCTTCGATGTCATCGTCGTCGTCTTCCATCTGCTTCTTGCTTTTTGAAGATGGCTTTGCGTCCGTGTCTTTCGGCGCTGTTTTTTTCGGGGTGGATTTGGGATCCTTATCAGATTTCGCTGCCATAGTTCTAATAAGATTGTTGCGTAAAATTTCAACGCAAAATGATATTAACCAAAAAAATTTTTTACGTACAAATGAAGTGCCAGAGAAGATTGGTTTTTGGTCTTTGTTCTATAGTCTGTGGTTATATCCTGGATAACTGCAAACTGCAGACCAAAGGCCACCAACTGTTAAATGTGTACAATCTGTTCCCTGCCCGGCCCGTTGGAGACGTGTTTCACCGGGGCGCCGATATATTTATTGATGAAGTCGATATAGCTTGTCATGGTTGCGGGTAATTTTTTCGCATCCTTGATCGCGCTGGTATCCGTATTCCAACCTTTGAATGATTCCAGAACGGGGTCTATTTTCACTTTTGTCATCTGGAAAGGAACTTCCCTGGTTTCTTTTCCGTTGATCGAGTAGGCCGTGCAGACTTTCAGTTCTTCAAATGCGTCCAGTACATCCGCTTTGGTCATAATTACCTGGGTAACGCCATTGATCATACAGGCATAACGCAATGCCACCAGGTCAATCCATCCGCAACGGCGGGGGCGTCCGGTGGTTGCGCCGAATTCGTTGCCGACTTTCCTCAGTTCCTCACCCGTGGCGTCTTCGAGTTCGCTCGGGAAAGGTCCGCCGCCCACGCGGGTGCAGTAGGCTTTGGTAACGCCCATAACCTCGTTGATCTGTTTGGGCGATACACCCAACCCGGTGCAAACGCCTGCCGAGATGGTATTCGAGGAAGTTACAAACGGGAAAGTGCCGTAATCGATATCGAGCATACTGCCCTGCGCTCCTTCGGCAAGCACTTTTTTGCCTTCGGAAATTTTATTGTTTACAAAGTATTCGCCGTTCACAATATTCAGTGTGCGCAGGAACTCGAGGGCTTCGAAGAATTCTTCTTCCCATGCCGAGATGTCTTCTATGAAATGGAAATTATCGAGCAGTTTCTGGTGTTTCAGCCTGAGTTTGATGTACTGGGTGGTAAAGCTTTTATCCAACAGATCGCCAACACGCAGCGCGTTCCTGCCGGTCTTGTCCATGTATGCAGGGCCGATGCCTTTTAAAGTGGAGCCGATCTTGCTTTCGCCTTTGGCCAGTTCGGAAGCTTTGTCGAGTGCACGGTGCGTGGGAACGATGATATTGGTACGCTCCGAAATAAACAGGTTTTTTCTTACATCAATACCATGGGCGGCCACCGCGTCGCATTCGCGTTTAAGTGTAACCGGGTCAAGCACCACGCCGCCGCCGATCACGTTGATGGTATTCTGGTGAAAAATTCCGGAAGGGATCTGGTGCAGCACCATTTTCTTTCCTTCCACGTACAAAGTGTGCCCGGCATTGGGGCCACCCTGAAAACGGGCGATGATATCGTATTTAGGCGCAAAATAATCAACGATTTTTCCCTTGCCTTCGTCACCCCATTGTAAACCAAGAATTACATCAACCATAACTGTGTTTTGTAGGCGGCAAAAATAGGAGTTTGTGAGAAGAAACCGGAATTTTCGTAAAAGGGAATGCGGGGATGTCAGACGTGAGTTGGCGTGAATTGATTTGGGAGAGGGTGGTAGTTCGTGGGCAAGTCAGGGCTGGCAGGACCGGCAGTCAACCAAAAAAATCCATATATCATCCCCCCCCCAAAAAAAACAACTAACTCACGATAACTCACGCCGACTCACGGCAGTTCACGCCCCTCAACCCAGCTCCCTCTCATTTCCCGTATCAAACCTGTCTACCGTCTGAATGCCGTTCAATGCTTTGAGGCGGGAAACGAGTTCTTCGAGTTCTTCCTTGTCGTGAACGAATACCTTGATCGTTCCTTCGAACAGGCCCTCCTTCGATTCGATGGTAAGACCCGCGATATTGATACGCATATCGCCGCTGATCACATTGGTGATCTTGTTGATCACACCCACATCGTCCAGGCCAACGATCCTGAGACCGGTGAGGAAGGATATCTCCTTGTTCTTGGCCCATTTGGTTTTTACCACGCGGTGGCCGTAATTCGACAGCAGTTGCGCTGCATTGGGGCAGTTGGTCCTGTGGATGATCAGGCCCTTGCCGGTACTTACAAAGCCAAACACATCGTCTCCCGGAATGGGGTTGCAGCATTTGGCCAGCGCGTACATGATCTTATCGCTGCTTTCCCCGAAGATGATCAGCTCCGAATCTTTTTTGCTGATCGGTTTGGCATGCGACTGGTCCACCGTTATTTCTGTTACCACGGGTTTTGGCCTGGGTATCTCCAGTCTGTCGCCGAGTACATGAAAATCCTTCAGTTCCCTGAGGTCGATTGCTTTTGTGGCGATCTTGTAATTGAGATCGAGAGAGGAAGGGACTTTGTAAAACTGAACGAGTTCTTCGATGTTGTACTGGCTGTAGGCTGCGCCCATGGCTTCCAGTTTCCGCTGCAGCGTGTATTTACCGTCGTCGGCGATCTTTCTTTTTTCTTCGCGCAGGGCATCCTTGATCTTGCTTTTGGCCTTGGCCGTTACCACGATATTGAGCCAGTCTTCGGAAGGTTTCTGTTTGTTGCTGGTAATGATCTCCACCTGGTCGCCGCTGCGCAGTTTATGGCTGATGGGTACCAGTTTATGGTGCACTTTGGCCCCGATACATTTTGTACCGATGGCGGAGTGGATGGAAAAGGCAAAGTCAAGCGCGGTGCTGCCGGTGGGCAGCATCTTTACCTCACCTTTGGGCGTATACACGTAGATCTCTTCGGCAAGGAACGATGTTTTGAAATCCTGCAGAAAATCCACGCCATCGGTATCCTGCGTGCTCAGCACCTCCCGTATCTGGCCAAACCATTTGTCAAACCGGTCTTCATCGTGGCTGCCTTCCTTGTATTTGAAATGTGCCGCGAGGCCTTTTTCGGCGATCTCGTTCATACGTTTGGTGCGTATCTGCACTTCCACCCATTTGCCCTGGGGGCCCATCACAGTGGTATGCAGGGCTTCGTAGCCGTTGTTCTTCGGGTTGCTGAGCCAGTCGCGCAAACGTTCGGGCGAAGGGGTGTACTCGTCGGTAATCATCGAATACACTTTCCAGCAGTCTTCTTTTTCCCGCTCAGCGGGTGCATCGAGAATAACACGGATGGCAAAGAGATCGTACACTTCTTCAAACGCCACACCTTTTTTCTTGATCTTGTTCCAGATAGAATGGATGCTTTTCGGTCTGCCATATATCTCGAAATGAAAACCTGCGTTCACCAGTTTGTCTTTGATAGGCCGGATGAACTCATTGATATACCGGGTGCGTTCCCTTTTTGTTTCCGCCAGTTTCCGGGCGATGTCTTTGTATGCTTCCGGCTCCATGTATTTCATGGAGAGGTCTTCCAGTTCGGTCTTGATATTGTACAGACCCATGCGGTGCGCCAGCGGTGCATACACCCAAACCGTTTCCGAAGCGATCTTGAGCTGCTTCTCGCGTTTCATATGGTCCAGCGTGCGCATGTTGTGCAGCCTGTCGGCAAGCTTGATCAGGATCACGCGGGGATCGTCGGTAAGCGTCAGCAATATCTTCTTGAAATTCTCCGCCTGCTGGCTGGTATTGGTATCCATTACCGTGGAGATCTTGGTCAGGCCGTCCACGATCCTGGCTATTTCGGTTCCGAACTCGCGCTCCACATCTTCGAGGGTGATATCGGTGTCTTCCACCGTATCGTGCAGCAGGGCGCAGATAGTGCTGCGCACGCCCAGGCCGATCTCTTCCACGCAGATCATGGCCACGGCAATCGGGTGAAGTACATAGGGTTCACCACTTTTCCGGCGCATGGTTTTATGCGCTTCGGCCGCCATCTCAAAAGCCTGCCGAACCAGTTCCTTGTCGCCTTTTTTCAGCTTAGGGCGCAAACTTCTCAGCAGGGCACGGTAATGCCTGATGATCTCGTTTTTTTCCTGTTCGGGGCTAAGATTGTATTTGGCTAAGATCGGCTCCTGTATCGTTTCCGGCACTTGCTGCATGGAATACGAATGTACGAAAAAGTCGGGGAGGTGAAACGTCGGGATGACCGTGAGTTGTCGTGAGTTACCGTGAGTTTGACCTTCCGCAGACAATCCGAAAGGTACTCCCCCACGTCTCACGCCGACTCACGCCAACTCACGGCAACGCCCGATGATGAACGGTCACTTCCGTTCCCCAACTCTCCCTACCTTTGCCCCTCATCATGAGCGAAAAGGCTAAAAAGAAGATTTTTGATTTCTCGTTGCTGGGGAGGGTTTTCCATTTTGTGAAGCCTTATCGTGCATCTTTCTATACCAGCCTGGCACTGGCCATGGTGATGGCTGTATTTGCCCCTGTAAGACCTTACCTGATACAGGTTACGGTGGATAAAGCCACCGGCAAGAACGTACACGCACCGCAATGGCTGGAATGGATGTTCCGGACCGACTGGTCAGATGCAACCCGGTTTATTATTGCGGTCACAGTTTTCCAGATCATCTTCCTGTTTGTTGAGACCACCATACGCTTTTTCTTCAGCTTTATCACTTCCTGGATGGGACAGAGCGTGGTAAAGGATATCCGCACCGCGGTGTATGAGAAAATACTGGGACTGAACCTGCGGCAGTTCGACAATACGCCGATCGGGGTGCTGACCACCCGAACGATCAACGATATTGAAAGCATCAACGATATTTTTTCCGATGGCCTGATACCGATCATCGCCGACCTGCTGACGATCGTGATTACGCTGGCAACCATGTTCTGGATCGACTGGCGGCTGACGCTGATCAGCATCATCCCGTTCCCGATCATGTTGATTGCCACCTATTATTTCAAGGAAAGCGTGAACAGGAGTTTTATCCGGGTACGCAATGCGGTGGCGGCGCTTAATGCGTTTGTACAGGAGCATATCACCGGTATGCAGGTGGTGCAGGCATTTGCGGGCGAGGAACGGGAATTCGGTAAATTCAAAAAGATCAATACCGAACACCGCAATGCAAACATCAAGGCCATCTTTGCCTATTCGGTTTTTTTTCCGGTGGTGGAAGTGGTGCTGGCGCTGAGTATGGGCCTGCTGGTATGGTGGATCGCCGGCCGTTCGCTGGATGCGGGTCTGCTGGTGGCGTTTATTTTATACCTCAACCAGATATTCAGACCGCTTCGGGTGATCGCCGATAAATTCAATGTGTTGCAGATGGGTATGATCGCGGCGGAAAGGGTGTTGAAAGTGCTGGATAATACCGACCAGCCCAAACCCGCGGCCCCGGATGCCTACCGGCCTGAAAAGGTGGAGGGCCGCATCGATTTCAAACATGTCACATTCGCATATGTTGCGCCGAACAATGTGCTTACAAACATCAGCTTTCATGTGGAAGCGGGAGAAACCGTAGCCCTGGTAGGACATACCGGCAGCGGTAAAACATCCATCATCAGTTTACTCAACGGACTGTACACCATCCAGGAGGGCGAGATACTGATCGACGGGAGGAATATTGCCGGGTTTGACCTGGAAAGCCTGCGAAGGAATATCGGCGTTGTGCTGCAGGATGTGTTCCTGTTCTCGGGTTCCATCCTGGATAATATCACCTTGCGTAACCCGGCGATCAAAAGGGAAGAGGTGGTTGCGGCCGCGAAAATGATCGGGGTGCACGATTTTATCATGCGGCTTCCGGGCGATTACGATTACAACGTGATGGAAAGAGGCAGCACCCTCAGCCTGGGGCAGCGGCAGCTGCTGTCTTTTATACGGGCCCTGCTCTATGATCCTTCCATACTGATACTTGACGAAGCCACTTCTTCCATCGACACGGAAAGCGAGCTGCTGATCGAAAAAGCGATCGAGACCATGATCTCCGGCCGTACCTCGGTGGTGATCGCACACCGGTTGTCCACCATCCGCAAAGCCACCAAGATCATCGTGCTGGATAAGGGCGAGATCAGGGAAATGGGCAGCCACCAGGAGCTGTTGGAACTCGGCGGATTTTACAGTAAATTACATGAGATGCAGTTTGCGCAGAAGAAGACTGCGATCGTATAAAAATGAATTCTCCAAAACAAAAAGACATATCGGTTGTAGAGGAGCCCGGCATCGCTTACGGGTTTGCGCATCTTTCGGAAGAAGAAAAACTGAAAAAGGATATTTTTCGCTCCGACATGGAAAAATTCCAGCTGTTTATGCAAATGCTTCGCAGGAATGCCTTGTTGAAAAAGGCAGTTATCAGCCACAATAAATAAGTATTGATACGCAGGATGAGGAATTATTGCGTTTCTGGCGTGTATTGAACAAACATGGTGTACGATATATGATGGTGGGAGGGTTCGCTACCCGGTTTCATGGATATAATCGGGCTACGGATGACCTTGACCTATGGCTGGAAGATACATTGACTAACCGACAGCTCCTTAGAAAGGCGTTTTCCGACCTGGGTTATGGCGATTTTGCATCAATCGAAACCATGCAATTTGTTCCGGGTGGGACCTCATTTTATGCCGGAGGGATTGAGTTGGGTATCATGACCGAAATGAAGGGTTGGATGACTCTTTCGATGAATGTTATGAAATGGCCCCTGTCTTAAGCCTTCAGGATGTGCGTATTCCGTTTTTGCATATTAATCACCTGATAGCCAATAAGAAAGCGGTCAATCGAATCAAGGACCGGCTGGATGCAGTCATGCCGGAAAAGATCCGGGAGATAAAGGAAACGGACAGGGATGCGGGGCGCTGATTTTTTCTGCCGAATTCCAGTTTACAAATAGGCTATTCACCCCCATACCCCTATCTTTGCGCCAAATTTCGGAACAGGTATGACCCGTATGAGCGTGAAATCTTTGCTGGCAGCGACTTTCAGCCTTTGCATACTATTTTTTTCTAATGCGCTACATGCGCAGCATGATACCACTGTACATGATACAGCGGCTGCTCAGGAAGCGCCTGCCCATGCCAGGGCAGAGGGCGGTTTTAATGTTACCGAAACCATCCTGGAGCATATCAAAGACGATCATAGCTGGCACCTGTGGGGGCACACTTCCCTGCCTTTGCCGGTAATATTGTATACCGATAAAGGACTGGAACTGTTCTCTTCAGCCAAGCTGGTCGATGAACACCATGAGCCGGTTGTTTATGCGGGCAACTACACGTACAAAACCGTGGAAGGCAAGGTTCGTGTGGTGAATGCAGATGGAACCGTGAACGAGGAAGCCTCGAAGAAAGTATGGGATTTCTCCATCACCAAGAATGTGACCTCGCTGTTCATCACCGTGGCGCTGCTGCTGATCGTATTCCTGAGCGTTGCAAAAGCATACCGGAAAACCGGTGTGAAATCGGCGCCCAAAGGTCTGCAGTCACTGATGGAGCCCATCATCCTGTTCATAAGGGATGAGGTGGCCAAACCCAATATCGGTCACAGGTATGCCAGGTATACACCGTTCCTGCTCACCATTTTCTTCCTGATACTGGTGAACAATTTCCTTGGCCTGATCCCCTTTTTCCCGGGCGGCGCCAATGTGAGCGGTAATATCGCCTTTACCATGACGCTGGCGGTTTGCGTATTCATACTGGTGAACCTGAACGGCAACAAGAGTTACTGGGAACATATTTTCTGGATGCCGGGCATGCACTGGAGCATGAAGCTGTTCCTGGCGCCTATTGAACTGATCGGTGTATTCACCAAGCCCATATCACTGATGATCCGGTTGTTCGCAAACATCACTGCCGGGCATATCCTGGTATTGAGCCTGATCTGCCTGATCTTTATTTTCAAAACGGTAGTTGCATCGGCCATCGCGGTTCCGTTCGCAGTGTTCATCAGCCTGATTGAACTGCTGGTGGCGTTTCTGCAGGCATACATCTTTACCATGCTGAGTGCCATGTATATCGGTATGGCAACGGAAGAGCACCATCACCATGGTGATCATGAACCGCATTACCACGAAACAGAAGACTAATTTTTTTTCAATAACAATTAAAAACTAAACAAAATGGTAGTAGGAAGTGTTGCTGCAATCGGTGCAGGCTTAGCTGCAATCGGAGCAGGTATCGGTATCGGCCAGATCGGTAAAGGTGCTGTAGAAGGTATTGCCCGTCAGCCGGAAGCTGCTAACGACATTCGTGCAAACATGATCGTAGCTGCGGCCTTCGTGGAAGCGGTTGCCCTGTTTGCGGTGGTGGTTGCCCTGTTGGGTAATGGTTAATTCATCAACCACACCAACCTTATTATACAGACCTGATGCACAGGGCGGAGGGTCTGTATGATTTTCAACATTGGTTTTTAAACACCAGATCGTATATAAACATAGTCGTATGTTATTAGAAATAAATCCGCTTGTATTGCCTGATATCGGGCTTGTATTCTGGGCAACTGTTGCCTTTCTGATCCTGTTGATCGTTCTTGGAAAATTTGCCTGGAAGCCGATCATGAATGCGATCAGGGAAAGAGAGCAGGGCATTGAAGATGCGCTGGCCCGGGCCGATAAAATGAAAGCCGAAATGGCCGCCATGCAGAACGAGAACGAGCAGCTGATGGCACAGGCACGCGAAGAACGCGCCACCATGATCAAGGAAGCCAAAGAACAGACTTTAAAAATGATCAGCGACGCAAAAGACAAAGCCAAGGCTGAATACGACCGCATTGTTACAGAAGCTCAGGCTACCATTGCGCAGCAAACCAACGCAGCCCTTACCGAGGTGAAGAACCAGGTGGGTGGTCTGGTGATCGAGGTAAGCGAAAAAATCCTCCGCCGCGAACTCGCCAATAAGGCCGAGCAGGAGAAATACATTAATGAATTAGCCGAAGGCGTGAAGCTTAATTAATTTGAAAAATGGAAGATTTGAAAATGTGTGAGTGCATTTTCCGATCTTCTTCCATTTTCAAATTGTCAAATCACCACATTTTCAAATTAAACTATGCCCAATCCACGTTTAGCCAACCGCTACGCAAAGAGCCTGATCGACATTGCTGTTGAGAGAGCACAGCTTGAAGCGGCGTACGCTGATATGAAATACCTGGAAAATGTGTGCAGGGCCAGCCGCGATTTCAGGAACCTGCTGAAAAGCCCTGTGATCAAGGCCGATCAGAAAGGCAAGATCATCGACGCTGTTATCAATGGCAATGTGAGCGCGCTCACAACGGCATTTATTTCGCTGCTGGTGAAAAAAGGCCGCGAATCAGAACTCCTGGAAATAGCCAATGCTTTTGTTGACCAGTACAATGTGCTGAAAGGCATTCATAAAGTAAAGCTGACCACCGCCGCGCCCATGAGCGAGGAGCTGAAAAAGAATATTGAAACCAAGATCCGTTCTGAACGCGGTCTGGATAAGATTGAACTGGAAACTGCGGTTGATGAAAAACTCATCGGAGGTTTTGTTCTTGAATTTGATGATAACCTGGTTGATGCAAGCATCCAGCGCGATCTCAAAGACATCAGGAAGCAGTTCTCACAAAACCTGTATGTGCACAGCATACATTAATCAAATACGTTAACAACAATTAAAAGCATATAGATCATGGCAGACATTAAACCCGATGAAATATCAGCGATACTGAGGCAGCAACTCAGCAACTTCAATGTATCGGCCGATTTGGAAGAAGTGGGCACAGTACTGCAGGTGGGTGATGGCATCGCCCGCGTGTACGGTCTGAACGGTGTATTGAGCGGTGAGCTGGTAGAATTTGCAAACGGCGTAAAAGCGATCGCGTTGAACCTGGAAGAAGACAACGTGGGTGTGGTACTGATGGGTGAGAGCGAGGAGATCAAAGAAGGTGATAGAGTAAAAAGGACCGGCCAGATCGCTTCCATCAAAGTGGGCGAAGGTGTTGTGGGCCGTGTGATCAATACACTGGGTCATCCTATCGACGGCAAAGGTCCGTTGACCGGCGAGCTGTATGAAATGCCGCTGGAGCGTAAAGCGCCCGGTGTTATCTACCGCGAACCCGTAAAAGAACCGCTGCAAACCGGTATTAAGGCCATCGATGCCATGATCCCTATCGGCCGCGGCCAGCGTGAGCTGGTGATCGGTGACCGCCAGACCGGTAAAACCGCTATCTGTATCGACACCATCATCAACCAGAAAGAATTTTACGATGCAGGCAAGCCGGTGTATTGTATCTATGTTGCCGTAGGTCAGAAAGCATCCACAGTTGCCGGTGTGATGAAGACGCTGGCAGATAACGGCGCCATGGCTTATACCACCATCGTAAGCGCATCTGCTTCTGATCCTGCTCCGCTTCAGTTCTACGCGCCTTTTGCGGGTGCTGCCATCGGTGAATATTTCCGCGATACCGGACGCCCTGCACTGATCATCTACGATGACCTGTCAAAACAGGCGGTGGCCTACCGTGAGGTTTCCCTGCTGCTGAGAAGACCTCCCGGTCGTGAAGCGTATCCCGGCGACGTATTCTACCTGCACAGCCGTTTGCTCGAAAGGGCGGCGAAAGTCATCAGCAACGATGAGGTGGCTAAAAACATGAACGATCTTCCCGCTTCCATCAAACACCTGGTAAAAGGCGGTGGTTCGCTGACGGCGCTGCCGATCATCGAAACTCAGGCGGGTGATGTTTCGGCCTATATCCCTACCAACGTGATCTCGATCACCGATGGACAGATCTTCCTCGAAGGTAACCTGTTCAACGCCGGTATCCGTCCTGCGATCAACGTGGGTATCTCGGTAAGCCGTGTGGGTGGTAACGCACAGATCAAGTCGATGAAGAAAGTGGCCGGTACGCTGAAACTCGACCAGGCGCTTTACCGCGAGCTGGAAGCGTTCTCTAAATTCGGTGGCGACCTCGATGCCGCAACGAAGAACGTGATCGATAAAGGCGCGCGTAACGTGGAGATCCTGAAACAACCCCAGTTCTCACCATTCTCTGTGGAAAAACAGGTGGCGATCATCTACCTCGGTACACAGGGTCTGCTGAAAGAAGTGGCTGTGAAAAAAGTGAAGGAATTTGAAGGCCATTTCTTAACCGAGATGGAGAACAAACTGCCCGATGTACTCGCCGAGTTCAAAAAAGGCCAGTTAAACGACGAAAGCCTGAACAAGATGGTAACCCTGGCAAAAAGTCTGGTGCCACAGTACAAATAAGTCGACCGCAACCAATGATAGAACCCCCGGGAATCCCCCGGGGTTTTTTAGTGCCCATATCATCCGGTAGTTTATAAAATATTGATAATTAGTAACTTGAGGGGTGTGATGTAATACCCGAAAAATGTTTTAAATAATAATTTGATTTATAAAATAAACTATTCTATGTTTGTTCTGTCAATCAAAACAACCATGAAAGAGTTCACCATCCTGCTGCTCGCCGTTTTATCAACCATACTGGGAAATGCCCAGGTGCGTATTACCGGAACGGTAAAAGACACCAGGGGACATATCATCATTGGCGCAAGTGTTTCCGTAAAAGATTCCTACGATGGCGGTGTATCGGATTCCACCGGGCGGTTCTCTTTTAAGACCACCGAAAAAGGACAACAGGTAATCGTTGCAGCCAATGTGGGGTATAAAACCGTGGAAATACCCGTAACCATCGGTGCCGATTCGGTTTCTGTGGCTTTTTCCCTCAAAGAAGAGATCAGCGAGCTGAAAGCGGTTACCGTTACCGCGGGCAGTTTTGAAGCGGGCGATCGTAAAAAAGCGGCCACCGTTCTCTCTTCGCTTGATGTGTATACCACGGGCGGGGCTAACGCCGATATCACGGCCGTTGTAAAAACATTGCCCGGCGCACAGCAGGTAGGTGAGCAGGAAGGACTGTTTGTTCGCGGCGGCGCGGGGTATGAAGCCAAGCAGTTCATAGACGGCACACTGGTAAACAACCCGTTCTCTGCCAGCGTTCCGGATATCGCTTCGCGCGGAAGGTTTGCGCCTTCGCTTTTCAAAGGAACCATTTTCAGCACGGGCGGTTACTCTGCCCTGTATGGCCAGGCGCTTTCTTCCGCCCTGATTATGGAAAGCATCGACCTGCCTGAGCGGTCGGAAATCACTGCATCCATTTCTTCGGTGTTCCTGGGCCTGGGTATGCAACAGCTGTCAAAAGATAAAAAAGCTTCCTGGGGAGGCAACTACGGATATACCAACCTGCTGCCTTATTTCTCTATCGTAAAACAGAAACCCGATTATTTCGCCATGCCGCAGTTCCACAGCGCCGACGCGAATTTCAGGATCAAAACAAAAAGCGGTATCGTGAAATATTATACCACTTTCTCCAATATGGATCTGGGCCTGCGCAGACCGAATATCGATGACCCCACCCTGAAAAACGCATTCGGCCTGAACAACAGCAACTGGTATAACAACCTCAGCTGGCGCGAGAGCCTTGGCAGGGGATGGAAAATGAATATGGGTATCGGTTTCAGCACCGACCGCAACGGCATTACGCAGCAGATACAGGATGCTTCCGACAAAACCGTGGTTACGGGACTGAACTGGATCGACAGCGCCAATTTCAGACTGTATACCCAATCCGATCTTTCACAGGTGAAACTGGTGCTCGACAAACGCATCAGCGGTATCAGCGTAATTCGTTTTGGCGGCGAGTACCAGTATTTCTACAGCAAAAGCCGCTACAACGGTTACCAGACGCTGCTGGTGGATCATTTCAAATCATTGTTTGCCGAGGCCGATCTGTATATCACCAATGACCTGGCAGCCAAGGCCGGTGTGCGTTTCGAGCACTCCTCGCTGATCAATAAAATGAATATGGCACCGAGGATTTCGCTGGCCTATAAGACGGGCAACGGCGGACAGATGAGCATCGCTTACGGCGGGTTTTACCAGAAACCCGAGAACAGTTACCTCTACGCAACCAGGAATTTTGGGTATACAAAAGCGACCCATTATATCGTTAACTATATTAAGAATACAGCGCTGCAGACTTTCCGGGCAGAAGTGTTCTATAAAAAATACAACAACCTGGTAAAGACCTATCCTGCGTACAACAACGATGGCAGCGGCGATGCAAAAGGATTCGAACTTTTCTGGAGAGACAAGAAGACCATCAAAGGACTTGATTACTGGCTAAGCTATTCCTGGCTCGATACCAGACGAAATTTCCTTAACTACCCGCAGTCATTGCAGCCGACTTTTGCCGCCAACCATACGGCATCGCTGGTAGTGAAAAAGTTTTACCCTAAGATCAATACCGGTTTCAATTTCACCTATTCTTTTGCAACCGGCAGACCTTACTACAACATGCGTCTGAACGCGGGTAAATACGAGATCGCAGACCAGGGAAAGACCATCAATTACAATAACCTCGGATTCAGCTTTAACTATCTCACCTCGCTTGGTAAAGCCTATGCGGTGCTGGTGGGATCGGTAACCAATGTGTTTAACAGCAAACAGGTTTTCGGGTATAACTATTCGCACGACGGCACCCGCAAAGACGCCATCACACCACCTGCGCCGCAGTTCTTCTTTCTCGGCGTATTCCTCAGCTGGGGCGTAGACAGAAGACAGGACGCGATTAATAACAATCTGTAGAACAGAAGAACAAGGAACGGAAGAACAAGGAGCAAGGAACAGGGGAACAAGGAACAGGGGAGCAAGGAATAAAGAACAGAGGAACAAGGAACAGACGAATAACGAATGAGGGAGAAGAGGCAGGGGCGGATATAGGGGGAAGGATGCGGGTAAATAGTCATCCGCAAATCCATAATCCACAAATCCGGAATCCACACATTCATAACCAACCAAACATCCTTTTATGAACAACAACCAACACCGCGACGAAGAACTCTGGCAGATGGCCAGGGCGCGCGTCGGATTCAGATGGAGTCTTGCCTGTTATGTGATCGTTAACGCCATGCTGGTGGTCATCTGGTTTTTCAGTTCGGGCGCCGGAAGCTATTTCTGGCCTGTGTGGCCGATGATGGGCTGGGGCCTGGGACTGGCCTTCCAGTATTTTCATGCCTACCATGGAACCAAATTCAGCAGCGCGGTAAGCGAGTACGAAAAACTCAGGGAGCGGGAATACAGAAAGAACCCCGAGCAGACAAACAAATAAATAATAGCGGATCGCCGATCCTGGTTTACGAACCTCCGCAAGCAATTAAACCAACAAACGCATAAAACATGAAACACTTATTCGTTATCCTCAGCATCCTGTTTACCGGTATGGCTGCAGCACAGTCGAAATATGAAGCCGGTATACAGAAAGGATTTGAACAAATGAAAACGGCAAAGACCGCCGAAGACATGACCGCTGCATCTGCCCTGTTTGAAAGAATCGGCGACGCGGAAAAAGACAAATGGCTTCCTTACTATTATGCCTCTTATGCCAATTATATTTCGGGTTGGATGAATCCCAAGGCAGACAAAGACAAGGTTGCCGAAAAAAGCAAGGACCTGCTCGGTAAGGCCGAAGCCCTCGAAACCAATAATTCGGAATTGCATTGCCTGCGGCAGATGATCGCCATACAGCAGCTGACGGTGGATCCAATGAGCAGGTACCAGACCTATGGTGCGGAAGCGGAAAAAGCATTACAGAACGCCGCCAAGGCCGATCCGAACAATCCCAGGATCTATTACCTGCGCGGCCAGACCCTGATGAATACGCCTGAGGCGTTCGGGGGAGGCAAAGCCGCTGCCAAAAAACAGTTCGAGAAGTCGCTGGAACTGTTTAAAACTTTTCAGCCTGCATCGGCACTGCATCCCAACTGGGGTAAGGAAGATGCCGAGAAATCGCTGACTGCCTGTCAGTAATATGTGCATCCAACAGAGCAGTGGTTACCCGGCCACTGCTATTTTTGTTTTACTTAACTTTCCTCTCATGCACACAGAAGAAAAGGAGTTCTCGCCTCAGCAGAGCCTCGATCTGATCAGGTCGATGATCTCCCATACCAGGGGGGCGGTGGTGAACAACAGTTTCTATTTCCTGTTATGGGGCTGGCTGGTATTCGGATGTTCGGTGGGGCAGTACCTGCTGAAGACCTATACGGCGTATCCGTTCCATTATATGGTATGGTGGCTGATGCCTGTTGGCGGCCTGATCTCGGCGGTTTACGGATCACGGCAATCCAAAAAAACAAGGGTCCGTTCCTTTGTAGGCGATGCGATCTCCTATCTCTGGATAGCGATCGCATTGGCATTTATTGTGTTGCTGCTGGTAAACATCATGCGCGAAAAAGGCTGGCAGGTGGCTTTCACCTACTATATCCTGATGTATGCGATCGGCACATTTGTTACGGGCAAACTGATCGAATTCAAACCGCTGGTGATCGGCGGACTCATCAATTTTGTACTTGCGGTGGTTTCCGTGAAATTTGCCTACGACGAACAGCTGCTGATAGGCGCCGTTGCCATACTGGTCAGCTATATCATTCCCGGCTACCTGCTGCGCAGCAAAGCCAGGAGACAAAACCAAACGCATGGCTGAAGAAAAACAAATGACCGAGCAGGAAAGCCTGCAACTGATCACGGAAATGATCAATAAAGCCAAGGGGCATTACCAGGAAAGCGGTACCGGGCCTATTTTATGGGGAACGGTAGTGGGTATTGCCGGGCTGGTGAGCTTTGCCGAGCATTACTGGCATTTCAGTATCGGGTTTGATATCTGGTGGATCGTATTCCTTGCGTTTATTCCGCAGATCGTTATCTCGGTGCGCGAGGGCAAACAGAAAAAAACAGTGGCTTACCAGGAGGCCTACCTGAATACCATCTGGCTTGTTTTTGGTATCAGCATCTTCATGCTTACTTTTTACTTCAACGTTATTCCCGGCGCCAGCGAAAGACTGATGGCAGGCGATAACCAGCAGGTATGGATCAAAAACACGGCAACAGGCGAGCTAAAACAATCCAGACCTTTTATACTTAGCGCACAGTCCCTGCTGCTGTTGCTGTACGCCATGCCCACACTGGCCACCGGTATTGCACAACGCTTCAAACCCATGGTCATCGCGGGTATTGTATGCTACGGCATGTTCATCCTCTCCTGTTTCCTGAGTTCCACCTGGGACCTGCTGTTAAACGGTGTTGCCGGCATCCTTAACTGGCTGATACCGGGATTGATCCTTCGTGCCCGGTATTTAAAAGGAAAGAGCTGCTGATGTTCACAGAACTGGATCCCATATTGCATTCACAGCTGCGCCTTGCGGTGATGAGCCTGCTGATCTCTGTGAAAGAGGCGGAGTTCACCTTTATCAAAGAAAAGACCAATGCAACCGCGGGCAACCTCAGCGTGCAGGTACAAAAGCTCCGGGAAGCGGGTTATATAGAAGTGACCAAACAATTCAAAGACAACTATCCCCAGACCACCTGTAAGGTAACCCCCAAAGGCGTGGAAGCGTTTGAAAACTATGTCAGGGCACTGCAGCAGTACCTGCAGGTGGGCGGAAACGGTAAATAAAAAGCGGCACAGCGGCTTTTAGCGTTTGTGTAACGATGTTTTTCAGACCCGCAGCCGGCAGCCCGATCCCAGGAGCTATCTTTGCAGCGTGATCGTCAAAGTATCCCATCTCAGTAAACAATTCAACGAATTCAGGGCTGTCCGGGACCTTTCTTTTTCAGTGGAGGAAGGCGATGTATACGGGTTCCTCGGACAGAACGGCGCCGGTAAAAGCACCACGATCCGGATGCTGACCACATTGATCACTCCCACAGACGGTGAGATTGAAATATTCGGCCTGAGCCTGGCTTCGCACCGCAATGAAATACTCCGGCAGGTGGGCAGTGTGATAGAGAAACCCGATGTTTATAAATACCTTTCTGCTTACGAGAACCTTGCCCTGTTTGCCAGGCTGAGCGGTTCCGGAAGAACACGCGCATTGCTGATGGAACAGCTTGAGATGGTAGGACTGGCAGAAAGGGCAAACGATAAGGTAAAAACGTTTTCGCAGGGTATGAAACAGCGCCTGGGCATAGCGATCGCGCTGGTACACGATCCTCGCCTGATCATACTCGACGAACCAACCAACGGTCTCGATCCCCAGGGGATTGCCGATGTCCGTAACCTGATTTTACACCTCAGCCGCGAGCGGAAGAAAACAGTGATCGTTTCCTCGCACCTGCTGGGCGAGATAGAGCAGGTTGCCACACGTGTATTGATCATCGATAAGGGCAGCAAGGTTACGGAAGGAACGGCTTCGGCCCTGTTCGATCCCGCGCAAACCATCGTGGCATTGCAGACATTCGATAACGACTATGCCTGGCGGCAACTGCAGCTAAGCGTTTGGTCGGGCCATCTGCAGCAGCAGAGAGGTGATGCGATCCTGCTGAAAATGGACAGGAACGCCATCGCACAGTTCAACCGCGACCTGGTGGACCTGGATATCCAGTTATTGTCGTTACAGCCCCGTCATTCGCTCGAAGATTATTTTTTACAGGTAACATCCGGTAACCAGCATGTGGACACTTATACAAATTGAACTGTTTAAAATATTCCGCAGGCCGCGCACCTATATTGCTTTTGCGGCCGTTGCGGCATTGATCGGCGTGATCCAGTTCGGTCTGAAACTGGATGGTGACGCGTATATCGCTTTTATGATGCGCGATATCAATTCTTCTATCTCTGTCGAGGGAAAAATACTCAACGGCTACCAGGTATGCTATATCGTACTCCAGGCCCTGCTGGTGCATGTGCCCCTGCTGATCTCGCTGGTAGCGGCAGATATGGTATCGGGCGAAGCGAATATGGGTACGCTGCGGCTGATGCTGACCAGACCGGTTGGCCGCACTAAGTTCCTGCTGGCCAAGTTTATCGCGGCAACCGTTTACACGGTGCTGCTGCTGGTGTGGCTGGCGATACTGGCGCTGTTCCTGAACATGCTGATATTCGGCGTGGACGATCTTTTTCTGCTGAAATCGCAATACGTGGTGCTGCTGCGCAAGGATGATATCTTCTGGCGCTATATAGGCGCTTTCGGGTTTGCGGCACTGGCCATGACCACGGTGGCGGCGCTGGGCTTTTTGCTTTCGCTGTTTGCAGAGAATTCCATCGGTCCCATTATCGCTACCATGAGTGTGATCGTATTCCTGACCATACTCAGCACACTCAGCAGCATACCGCTGTTCAATACCATCAAGCCCTATCTTTTTACAACGCATATGATCAGCTGGAAAGAGTTTTTTGATATCAAAGTCAATGATGCCAACGAAGCCATTATCGGCAGTATCCAGAACCCGGGCCGCATCATCCGCTCCTCACTTATACTGCTGGCGCATATTGCCGGGTTCCTGGGAATCGGGATATGGGTGTTCAGAAAAAAAGATATCCTGAGTTAGACAAAAATCAGCGTATGAAACAAAGCATTGTTTTTTTACTGGTGGCACTGCTTGGCGGCAACCTGTACAGCCAGGATATGACGCCGCTTGTGCGGAAACTCAAAGCCAAACTGGACCAGGTCAACGATTACGAGGCCGAGGGAAAGATGAAAACCGATGTGGCCTTCATCAAAGCGCCGATTGGCAGGGTGAAAGTGTTTTACAAGAAACCCAATAAATTCCGCCTGAAAAAAGACGGCGGTATCTCGCTGCTGCCAAAGGGCGGGGTTTCGGTGAATATGAACTCTATATTCACGATCTCTGATTTTGCCGCGATCGATGCCGGCGAAGCCCTGGTGAATGGCACCCATACCAGGATCGTAAAAATATTGCCCAGCGATGAGAACAGCGATATCGTGCTTACCACCATGTACATTGACGAAGCCAGTCTGCTGGTGCGAAAATCCACAGTTACCACCAGGGAAAACGGCACCTATACCATTGAAATGAACTATGGAAAATTTGCGCAATACGGTCTGCCGGACAAAGTGATCTTCAGCTTCAATACCAAAAATTATTCGCTTCCCAAGGGCATCACGCTTGAGTTCGACGACGACAAACCGGCGGAAACTGAAAAACTGAAAAACCGCAAAGGCAGGGTAGAGATCACTTATTCAAACTATACCATCAACAAGGGCATCGGCGACGAGGTGTTCAGGTAGGGGAAAATAAAAGGTGAAAACAGAACAGAACAGTTCATGCTCAATCCGTTTTCACCCTCGCTTTTTTAGTAAGTATTATTTTATCCCTCCGCTTCCTCAATCCTTTCGTCTACGGCATTGGCGATCATGCGGGCGCTCATTTTCTTGAGGGGATTCTGGCGCATTTCGGCATAACCAAAACGCTTGCGGATGATCTCGATGCACTCGAATGTGGCGGAAAGGAACGAGCTGTGATCAGCCCTGCCTTTGCCCGCGATATCGAATGCAGTGCCATGATCGGGGCTGGTGCGGATCACAGGAAGTCCTGCTGAATAATTTACGCCTTCACCGATCGCCAGCGATTTAAAGGGTATCAGGCCCTGGTCGTGGTACATGGCCAGCACGGCATCGAATCTTTCAAAATGGCCATGCGCAAAAAATGCATCGGCGCTGTACGGGCCGAATACCATCATCGAATGCTTGGCATCCTTGATGGCGGGTTTGATGATGGTTTCTTCTTCGTTGCCGATCAGACCTTCGTCGCCCGCATGCGGGTTCAACCCCAGCACGGCAATACGCGGCTTATCGATGCCGAAATCTTTTTGCAGCGAACTGTGTATCACTTTCAGCTTGCTGGTGATGTTTTCCCGGGTAATGTATTTGGTAACATCCTGCAGGGGCACATGTTCCGTAACAACCCCCACGCGCAGGTTTTCTGCAACCATCAGCATCACTACTTCGGGAACATTGAAATAGGCCTTGAAATAAGGCGTATGTCCGCTGTACTGGAAATCGGCAGACTGGATATTCTTTTTATGGATAGGTGCCGTTACCAGTCCCTGTATCTGTCCTTCTTTTAAGGCCAGCGTAGCCTGCTGCAGGGAGATCAGGGCATATTTGCCGCCGGCTTCAGTAAGCTGCCCCGGCGTGATCGCCACTTCCTCTTCCCAGCAGTTTACCACATTCACCTGTTTGGGGTTGAGGCGGGTAAGATCCTTGGTGTTGTTATAATTGAAATTTGCATCGGGCAGGCTTTTGCGGTAAAAGTTCAGGCATTTGTTGTTGGCAAATACAACAGGTATGCAAACATCCAGCAAACGGTGGTCGGTCAGCGTTTTTAATATCAGTTCCAGGCCGATGCCGTTCAGATCGCCGGAGGTAAACCCGATAACCGGTTTGCCATGCTCATTGCTCATGATAACGATTTAGCTGTAAAAATACGGAAATAGTAGTTAGCCGGTGAGCCATTACCGTTGGGAGGATAAGTCCGATAGTGGTACATGGCCTATCGACCCATGGACTATGGGTCTTAGCCATCGACTAATCCTTACTTTTGCAGAATGCAGTACACGCTGAAGAAATCACTGGGGCAGCATTTTCTGAAAGATGAGGCAATCTGCCGTAACATCGTGGCCGCATTGCAGGAAGACCCGTTCACCCAACTGCTCGAAGTGGGGCCTGGCGGCGGCGCGCTTACCAAGTACCTGCTGCAGCTGGATGGCGTGGATTTCAAAGCCGTGGAACTTGATGAGGAAAAAGTGACCTATCTGCAGCATACCTACCCCGCCATAAAGGGAAAGATCATTCACCGGAGTATACTGGATATGAATGCGCCGTTTGAAGGGCTGTTTACCCTGGTAGGTAATTTTCCCTACAACATTTCTTCGCAGATTTTGTTTAAGGTGCTGGACTGGAAGCAGCAGGTGCCTGTGATGGTGGGTATGTTTCAGAAAGAAGTGGCGCAGCGCGTGGTATCGCAGCCGGGCAACAAAGTGTACGGCATACTAAGCGTATTGGTGCAGGCATTCTACGACGTGGAATACCTGTTTGATGTGGCACCCGCAAGTTTTGACCCGCCGCCCAAGGTAGTGAGCGGCGTGATCAGGCTGAAAAGAAAAGACAATCCCGTCACCGTCAAATCCGAGAGGGCTTTTTTTACGTTGGTAAAGGCAGCTTTTAACCAAAGACGAAAAATGCTGCGTAACCCGTTGAAAGGTTTCTTCGAAGAATCCATTTTGCAGGACGAATTATTTACCAAAAGGGCAGAACAGTTAACCATAGAGCAGTTTGCCCGGCTTACCTTTCAAATGAAATGATGCCGTGAAACCCAAAGTGATCATAACATCCAAAGTACATCCTCTTCTCCTGCAGACACTCGACGAAAAAGGATATGAAGTGCTGCATATGCCCAGCATCGGCTATGACCAGTTGTCTGCGCTGATCGGTGATGTCACCGGGTTGTTTGTGACAACACGGTTACCGATCGACAGGGCCATACTGGTGAGGGCCGGAAAACTGCAGTGGATCGGCCGCCTTGGCAGCGGCATGGAACTGATCGATGTTGCCTATGCAGAATCGAAGGGAATACGTTGCGTGAGCAGTCCCGAAGGCAACCGCAACGCTGTTGCGGAACATGAGCTGGCACTGCTGTTAAACCTTATGAACAGGATCAGCAGCAGCCAGCAGGAAGTGCGGAACGGACAATGGATACGGGATGCCAACCGCGGCATCGAACTTACGGGTAAAACAGTGGGCATTATCGGCTTTGGTAACACCGGCAGCTCGTTTGCCAAGCTGCTGGCGTCTTTCGAGGTAACCGTTCTGGCAAACGATATTGAAAAATCCGGTTTTGCAAACGGGTATATACGTGAAGCCGCGGTTGACCAGATTGCGCGCTATGCCGATGTTATCAGTCTGCATCTGCCGCTTACCGCCGATACCCGGCATTTTGCCAATGACGCTTTTTTCCGGTCGCTGCAAAAGCAACCGTTTTTCCTCAATACCTCACGCGGCAAAATAACAGATACCAAAGCGCTGATACGCGCCCTGGAAAACGGAAAGATCAGGGCTGCCGGTATCGATGTGCTGGAGAACGAAAAACTGGACAGCTATACACCCGCGGAGCAACATGAGCTCGACTGGTTGTTGGCCCAACCCAATGTGATCGTAACGCCCCATATAGCGGGCTACAGTGAAGAGGCGTTTTACAAAATGTCGAAAGTGCTGGTAGAGAAATTGAAACTGTAAGAGGTTTCTGAAGCAATTGGTTAATGGCCCCTAAAAATATATAGTTAGCTGATTGATAATTAGTTATACAACTATCTGGCGAAATTTTTTTATGCCGAATTAGCACGACAGCGATGCCCCCGATGGCAAAACTAAATAGGGGGCAAATATTTCCGAATGATCGTAAGTTTTCTTATTTTTGGAATCATGCAACGCTGCAATCACATGCGGCGTTGTATTTTTTTTGACTCTACTAAAAGGAAAGATCATGAGCGAGGCTACAATGTATGTTACAAAGGAGACATTTGAAAAGATGCGCGAAGAACTCCAGCGCATGAAAGGTGTGGACCGTCCCGCTGCTTCCAAAGCCATTGCGGAAGCGCGTGAGAAAGGCGACCTGAAGGAAAACGCGGAATACGATGCGGCCAAAGAGGCGCAGGGCATGCTGGAAGCCAAGATCAAACAGCTGGAAGGAGCCATTGCGAATGCCAAGATCGTTGACACCAGCGCTATCGATACAAGTAAAGTAACCATTCTTACAAAGGTTACCATTACCAATGTGGCCACCAAGAAAACGGTTACCTACCAGATCGTTGGCGAAAAAGAAGCCGATCTGAAACTGAATAAGATATCGGCCGGTTCTCCTATCGGCAAAGGCCTGATGGGTAAAGCCAAGGGCGAGGTGGCCGAAGTGCAGGCGCCGAACGGTATCCTGAAATTCAGGATAGAGGATATTACGGTATAATTACCCGGCACCGATAAACGTTCACCCATGAGCATATTTTCAAGGATCATAGCGGGGGAGATACCTTCTTTCAGGATAGCAGAGAACGATAAATTCTTTGCTTTCCTGGATATTTTTCCCCTGGTGAAAGGACATGTGCTGGTGGTACCCAAACCCGAAATTGATAAACTCTTTGACCTGCCCGATGATTATTTATCGGAGCTGCTGCTTTTTGCCCGGCCCATAGCACAGGCCATCGAGAAAAGTTTTGACTGCGACCGCTGCGGCATATCCGTGGTGGGTCTTGAAGTGCCGCATGCCCATCTTCACCTGATACCCATCAACAGCGCCGATGACCTCAACTTTACCCGCGGCAAACTGCAGCTCTCACACGAAGAGTTGAAAGAAGTGCAGGAGGTGATATTGAACGCTATGGGTAATTTGACAATTTGATGATTTGAAAATTTGAAAATGAATTGTTTCATGGTTACATTGTTTTAAAACAATAAACTAACCCGCTTCCATTTTCAAATTTTCAAATCATCAAATTTTCAAATAAAAACCACCTCATCCTCAGATCACTTCGTCCTCACCCTTCCCGGGTTCTTTGCAATAAAATCTTCCCATCCTTTGGCTGATTTGCCGGTTTTTACCAGCGGCGAAGAGGTTTGGTAATGATGGCAGAGCGCCACTGCCAGTGCATCGGTGGCATCGAAGTACCGGGGTTTTTCTTCGATCGACAGAATACGCTGCAGCATTTTCCAGACCTGGTCCTTATCAGCATTGCCATTGCCCGTGATAGACTGTTTTACTTTTTTAGGGGAGTATTCGGTCACCGTCATCCTGGCCTGCATGGCCGCAGCAATGGCCACTCCCTGGGCCCTGCCCAGTTTGAGCATGCTCTGCACATTCTTCCCGAAAAAAGGCGCCTCGATTGCAAAGGTTGAGGGACGGTACAGTTTGATCAGCTCGCATACCTTGGAATGGATCAGGTCAAGCCTGGCGTAGATGTCTTTCTCCTTTGTCAGTTTCAACACATCCATCAATAACACCTGCGGCTGCTGTTTCTCTATGCGCAGCAAGGCAAAACCCATCAGCTGTGTGCCCGGGTCGATCCCCAGTATGATCTCTCCTTTCATTCGGCAGTGAAAATACGCCCTCTTATGGATTTGACGGCGGGAAGTTAGCGGGTTGCGCAACGGTACTGGAACGATTTTTTTACCCGTCTGGCTTTGTTATAAGCCTATGCAGTACTTTTCTATTTCGGCGCGAACACCGTTCTTTGTATCGGCCAAATCCATGCTTCTGAGTAAACGGTTCAAAATATTTCTCAACTATGTTCTTGGTCCGGCCATTTTTATATGGCTATCCTGGTCAATCTACCACCAGATACAGAAGCAGGCCAATGTGCACCAGTCCTGGTACATCATCAAAAGCGCATTAACGGGGCCGCAGTCCTGGAAGCTGGGTCTGGTGATAGCACTCATGATCGTTCAGTGGGGTTTTGAGGCACGCAAATGGCAGATACTGATCGGGCATATCCAGAAAGTGTCGTCGAAAGCGGCTTTTCGCGCCATCCTTTCGGGGCAGGCGCTCGGATTCAGCACCCCCAACCGGGTTGGCGAATTGCTGGGGCGGGCAGTATTCCTTGACGAGGGTAACCGCCTGCGCGGTATCGTGCTGTCGCTGGTGGGCGGGCTCAGCCAGACCATCGTTACGCTGCTGGGCGGACTGCTTGCGCTGGTTTGGCTGCGCACCGATATTCTTCCGGCAACAAACAGGGTAGCGGGCGTATCCATTGTATGGTACGCGGGATTTGTGATTGCCACGGCCATCGGCGTGTTGGCATTTGTATTGCTGTTCTTTCGCATCGCCTGGGTGATCAGGATGCTTGAGCGGATACGTTTTGTTAACAGGTACCGTTTCCTGATAGAGGAACTGGAGAACCTGAGAAGGAAAGAATTAACAAGAATTTTGTTGCTTTCTTTATGCCGGTACGCCGTGTTTATCGTCCAGTATATATTACTATTGCAGGTGTTCGCCGTAGAGGTTACGCTGGTAAACGCGGTTTGTATGGTGAGCGTGATGTTGCTGATTCTTACGATCGTACCCACCATTGCGCTTGCGGAACTGGGGTTCAGGGGCCAGGTGAGCCTGCAATTGTTCGGGTTGTTAAGCAGTAATACCATCGGCATTATTGCTACAACGGCGGGAATATGGATCATCAACCTGATCATACCTGCCGCAGCCGGCAGCCTGTTTCTTATCGGTATCAGGATATTCAGGAACAAAAAGGAAAAAGCAACGTGAAAAAATTACTGGCCATTTTGTTGATCATGATGGGACTCAGCTGGCAGCCCGCACCGGTAACCGCACCTGCAGGGGAGTTTTGCGGTATCCGCAACCTCTCTTTCGAGCAGGGAGAAAATCTCACTTTCAACGTGTTCTATTCGGTGGTCGGACTGTATGTAAATGCCGGCACCGCCAATTTTACGGTTACGCTGGACCAGGTGAACAACCGGCCCACGTACCATGTGGTGGGGCATGGTACATCTAACAGCAGTTACGACTGGATATTCAAGGTAAGAGACCGTTACGAGTCCTTTATCGATACCGCCAGCATGCAGCCGCTGAAATTTATCCGGGATATCAACGAAGGCGGTTTTAAGAAATACGAGAATGTAACTTTCATCAGCCATAACAACAGCGCCATCACCGCCAACGGCGTGTTCAAGGTGCCCAATTGCGTACAGGATGTACTGAGCGCGATTTACTATGCGCGTAACATTGATTTCAACAAATACAAACCCGAAGACAAGATACCGTTTACCATGTTTCTCGATAACGAGGTATACAACCTGTACATCAAATACATGGGTAAGGAAACCGTAAAGACCAAGTATGGTAAGTTCCGCGCCATTAAATTCAAACCCCTGCTGGTGAAAGGAACGATGTTCGAAGGCGGTGAGAAAATGACGGTATGGGTAAGCGACGACATGAACCACCTGCCGCTCCGCGTGGAAAGCCCTATTGTAGTGGGCAGTATCAAAGTGGATATGATGCAGTACCGCAACCTGCGTTACCCGTTGAGTTCCATGATCAGTTTCCGGTGAAGAAGCGGCAGCGCTAATTGGCGGTGGCCGTGCCGGTAGACGCGATCCAGTCGAGGGATTCTTTCACCAGTGAGCTTTCTTTTTTCCGCGGTGCCTCGCTCCATAAACGGTATTCCGTATGCAGCCGGCTGAGTTTGGAATGCGTATACACATACCAGCAGATAAAGACGATGATCAGTGTGGCAATGGCCGTACCCACCAGCATACCGCCGATCAGCGACTGGTAATCCCTGTAACCAAGGTAGGAGCAAACAACGATGGAAGCCGCGGAGAGACAGCCTGAAACGCCGGCAATAACCGCATTGGCGTTCCTGTTGGCAATTTCCATACGGGTCTTGCATTTATCACAATGCGTAGCGGAAAGGTTGTTGAGCACCACAAATTTCCTGAAGGATATCGGCTCGGTGCATTCCGGGCAGCAGGCGTTTTGGGGTTTAAGCATAGGATATTGGATATTAACGGATACCAAGATAAGCTGGTAAAAAACATATTCCTATATCCTAAAATGTGAGTTTTTTGTAGTGATTATACGAAAATGAGTAGAAATTATGCCAGTGGCAGGGGATTTGACACCTGCCGGCAGCCGGCCTCAGAGATCAGAAAGGGCGAACCTGTCTTTCTCCCGGACCCCTTTTTCGGTCTGCTGCAGACTGCAGCATTCGTGGGCGGGATCGTGTTCGAAATACAGGATATAATCGTTGGCTGCCGCTTCCTGCAGGAAATTCGTTTTTTCCCTGAGCGAAGTGAGCGGGAACATATCGTAGGCCATAATATACGGCAGGGGCAGATGAGCTATCGATGGCAGCAGGTCGGCCATGTAAACAATCGTTCTGCCTTTGTAGGCGATCTGTGGCAGCATCATTTTATCAGTATGCCCGTTCACAAAACGGATGCTGATGTTTTCCGTAAAAGAAACCGAAGACAGCTGTCCTTCAGGAGTGCCGGAGGGAACTTCCACGAACTTCAAACGCCCGCTTTCCTGCATCGGCAGGATGTTCTCCTTTAAAAACGAGGCTTTCTCCCTTGCATTCGGAACGGTGGCCCATTGCCAGTGGTCGGCATTGCTCCAGTAAACGGCGTTCGGGAATGCCGGCACCAGTTGGTCCCCCTGTCTTTCAATGCATCCCCCGCAATGGTCAAAATGCAGATGCGTCAGGAACACATCGGTGATATCCTTTCGGCTGAAACCGCAGTTGTCCAGCGATTTGTCCAGCGTATCATCGCCGTGCAGGTAATAATGACCAAAGAACCTGGCGTCCTGTTTGTTGCCCATGCCGGTATCTACCAGTATCAGCCGTTCGCCTTCCTGTATCAGCAAACAACGCAGTGCCCAGGAGCACATATTGTTGTCGTCGGCCGGGTTGAGTTTGTTCCAGATACTTTTCGGCACCACGCCGAACATGGCGCCGCCATCGAGTTTGAAATAACCGGTGTTGATGGTGAATAGATTCATAGATAGGGTGAATTCAACATTCAAAAAGCAAAATTCAAAAAAAAGAACCGGTTTTCAATTTTGAATATTGTGTTCGCATCGCATAAGCGAGCAATAACAGGCCGATCGCAAAAAACACCACCAGCGTCAGCACCGAATTCCGCTGCGAGCCGCTGAGCTCATTGATAAAACCAAAACTGGACATACCGATTACGATCGCGATCTTTTCCGTGACATCGTAGAAACTGAAAAAAGAAGTGGTATCCCGTGTTTCGGGCATCAGTTTCGCATAGGTGCTGCGGCTCAGGGACTGGATGCCGCCCATAACAAAACCCACCAGCGTGGCAAGGGCATAGAATTCATAGATACCGTCTCTCGGCAAAAGATAACCGATCACGCAAAGCACGATCCATAAAGCCACCACGATCATCAGCGCCCTGAAATTGCCCAGTTTGGATGACAGCCTGGCGATGGCATAGGCGCCGGGTATGGCCACCAGCTGTATGATCAGTATGGATATGATCAGGTTTTCCGTGGGTATATTCAGCTCGCTTTTGCCATACAGTGTTGCTGCCAGCATAACAGTTTGCACCCCCATATTGTAAAAGAAAAAAGCACCCAGGTATCTTTTCAGTACAGGCATCTGTTTTACCTGCAGCCATACCTTATTCAGTTCTTTGTACCCATGGGTCAGCAGGCTGCCGCGGTCGCCGCTTTTTTCGATCGGGGTATTTTTGGGCAGGCGGCTGAGCGAGAACTGGCCGAAGCCCCACCACCAGATACCCACCAGCAGGAACGAGAGCTGCGAAGCTTTTCCTTCATTAATGCCAAACAGATCGGGTTTAAGCACAAAAACAAAACAGATGATCTGCAGGATCACACTGCCGATATACCCCATGGCAAACCCTTTTGCGCTTACCCTGTCCTGGTCCTGCGGCGCAGCAATCTCGGGAAGAAAGGAATTGTAGAACACAAGACTGGCCCAGTAGCCGATACAGGCAATCACCAGGCAGGCAATGCCATACCCCAGGTTGTTGCTGTCGTAAAAATAAAGCGCACTGCAGGCCAGGCTGCCGATGGTGCAGAAAAAGAACAGGAATTTTTTCTTATTGCCTTTGTAATCGGCGATCGATGACAGGATAGGCGAGATGATGGCAACAATAAGAAAGGCAAAACTCAGCGCGTACGTGTACAGCGAGGTATTGACAAACTCCCTTCCAAAAAACCGCACCGTGTCAACCGGGGTATTGGGGTCATGATCACCCGTTACCGCTTCAAAATACGCGGGAAAAATAGTGGAGGTGATCACCAGGTTGTACACACTGTTGGCCCAGTCATACATTGCCCAGCCATTGATGACTTTCTTGGAAGCGGTTTGCATGCGGTTGGTTTTGGTTGCTTAAATATATTATGGATTGGTGGATTAGTGGATTAGCGGATTCTGGATTTTTTTGGCTGTATCGTCCCGCGAAATACTTCCTGCCTTTCCCAGGCACCACCATTCACTAATCCATAATCCGCGAATCCGGAATCCACTAATCCGCTAATCGATAGTTATTTGATATAGCCCGAGAGCACCAGCGCCAGCAACACCACGCCGCCGATTACCCGGTACCAGCCAAACAGTTTAAAACCGGCACGCTGCAGGTACTGGATAAAGAACCTGATGGCCAGCATGGCCACCACAAAAGCCACCAGGTTGCCTACGGCAAGCGCCACCAGGTTATCGGTGTTCCTGAGCATCCCGGGATTGTCTTTGAATGCTTTCAGTAATTTATAGCCTGTGGCCGCCGCCATGGTTGGCACGGCAAGAAAAAAAGAAAACTCTGCCGCCAGGCTCCTGGTCAGTTTCTGCTGCATACCGCCGATGATGCTGGCGGCGCTGCGGCTGGTTCCGGGGATCATGGCAAGACATTGCCAGATACCGATGATGAATGCCTCGCCGAAACTGATCTTTTCATCGGTTTCGATAGTTGGATTTTTGAAGAGCGCATCGATAAACAACAATACGATACCGCCTGCCAGCATGGTAACTGCCACGGTAAGCGGACTTTCAAGCAGTGCATCGATCTTGTCTGAAAAGATCGCCCCCAGCGCCAGCGCGGGTATTACCGCAACGATCAGTTTGGCGTAGAATGTCCAGGGGTTGCGGACAAAGAATTTCTTCCAGTACAACACCACCACCGATAATATTGCGCCCAGCTGTATGGCCACTTCGAACAGCTTGGTAAAATCGTCTTTGCCAATACCCAGCAGGGAACTGGTGATGATCATATGTCCTGTGGACGAAATCGGCAGAAACTCAGTAACGCCTTCAACAATGGCAATGATGACAGCTTCAAAAAGAGACATGGGTTGGGAATTAAGAAGTAAAAATTAATAATTAAAAATGAATAATGGGAGCACGGCCGGTATGTAGCCTTCGGTTCGCTTGCACAATATACCGGGTATAAAAAAAGCGGCTGAAGCCGCTGTGATTTTTTTGATCGAATACCTTATGCTGTTTTCGGTTTTTTGAAGATGGCAAAGATCTCTATACCCAGTCCCAGCAGGATCAGTATCGGTGCCACGGTGAGTCTTACAGTACTGTATACCTCGTTTGTATCGAACACATTCGGGTCTGCACTTTTACCGCCCGACAGCAGGAACATACCCAGGGCCACTACAGCGGCTCCGATCAGCATCCATAAATAATTGTCCTTTGTAAACAGGGTGGTGTTCAATGTTGGTTTCTGGTCTGCCATGGTAGCACGTTTAACGGATGCAATATAGGTAAGGTTGGGCATTTTGGAATTGGGGATGGGGAAATTTTGAAACGGGGCCTGGCCTGAAAATCCCAGGATTTGGCCGTCCTCCATTCCAATAGGTCAATACAGGTCGTCGAGTTTCATTTTCAGGTATTTGAGTACACTGCGGTGGGTGCTGTATACGGAAATGCCCACGCCCAGTATCACCAGGCCGAAGAAAAGGATCAGCGTCAGTTTGGTATCGCGTATCACCCTTAACTGCGGAAACTGGCTTTCGGCCCAGCCGATCAGCGTGAACAGCAGTAAAATGGCGATCGCGGAGCTGATCAGTCCGTTTACCAGCGCACGTACATTCAGTGGTTTGGCAATAAAGCCCCGGGTTGCGCCCACCATCTGCATGGTCTTGATCAGGAAGCGGTTGCTGAACATGGCCAGCCGTATGGTATTGTCAATACTCACGATAACGATCACGCACAATACCACCGCTATCACCAGGAATATCAGCCCGATCTTGGAGGCGCGTTCGTTCAGGTTGGTCACCAGGCTCTGCGGGTATTGCAGGTCGGTGATCTGGTTACCGTAGGCGCCCATCAGTTCGTCCGAGATCTTTTTAAGGCTGTCTGCATTCACATAACTCGCCTTTGCATAAAAATCGATGCTTTCCGGAAGCGGGTTTACATCCAATATCTTGGCCCAGTCCTCGTTGTTTTCCCTGTTCCAGATCTGCTTGGCGGTATTCTTGTCTACATAGGTTACGTTCTTGGCGTAAGGCCTCCCGGCAATGAACTGTTGTATCTGCCCGATCGTATCCTTGTTGAGGGTGCGCAGATAGGCGCTCAGACGGATATCTTCCTTGAACGCATTACCCACCGATTTGATGTTCAGGAAAAACCAGCCCATGATACCCAGTATCAGCAATACCAGGGCTACGCCCACGATGCTGTAGATATAATTGGGCTTGCTGCGTTTAAGAGACGCTTTCGCGCTGTTTGCCATGCTCTTGGTTTTAATTCCGGTTAGGATTCAGGTCTTACAAATGTACGGTTTTGATGCCTAAACCCTACATTTGCAGCACTCTGACGATGGGTTTTGCTATTGGAAAATAGCGTATTCCCGGCCGGGGGCGGGTTAAAGAACTGTTAGTATTCTGTAGCCGGCACCGGGTCCTTTGTTCGGCTTCGTTGCGTTCGCCTGCGCGAAGCTTTGGCGAAGCAAGGTAGCACACCTGTACTCCGGCATGCAAAGGGTCTGTCGTCCACAAGCTTCCAGCAAACCCCGTACCCGATAAACCGATACGCAAACAAACCGGCAGATCAATAAACGAACAGACCAACAGACAATCATCATGGAATACAATTTCAGGGGTATCGAAAAGAAATGGCAGGAGCAGTGGAAGGCGTCCGGCGCCTATCAGGTGGGCAACGAAAGCAGTAAACCGAAGTTTTATGTACTCGATATGTTCCCTTATCCAAGTGGGGCCGGTCTGCATGTGGGCCATCCGCTGGGATATATCGCATCCGATATCTACAGCCGTTTTAAAAGACTGAAAGGTTTCAATGTGCTTCACCCGATGGGATACGATGCCTTTGGCCTGCCCGCCGAACAGTATGCACTGGAACACGGCATACACCCCGCAACCAGCACCGAGCAGAATATCCGGAATTTCCGCGAGCAGCTCGATAATATCGGCTTCTGCTTCGACTGGAGCAGGGAGGTGCGTACTTCGGATCCGAAATTTTACAAATGGACGCAGTGGATATTCCTGCAGCTGTTCGATAGTTTTTATAACCGCACCACGCGTAAGGCAGAACGTATACAAACACTGGTTACTGTCTTCGAAAAAAACGGTAACCGTGAACACGAGTGTCCCGGCGATGCGTCCATCCGTTTCAGCGCGCAGCAATGGAATGCGTACACCGAAAAAGAAAAGCAGGACATTCTGATGCATTACCGCATTTCCTACTGCGGCTACGGCGAAGTGAACTGGTGCGAGGCATTGGGCACCGTACTGGCCAATGACGAAGTGGTGAACGGCGTCAGCGAACGCGGCGGCTATCCTGTTGTCAAAAAGAAACTCCGCCAGTGGTATCTGCGCATCACCGAATACGCCGACCGTCTTCTCGAAGGACTGCAGACCATCGAATTCAGTGAGGCCATGACCGAAATGCAGACAAACTGGATCGGCAAATCCTTCGGCGCCGAGATAAGTTTTGAGATACCGGGCCCCGAAACCTCAGACGATGCACGGAAAAACACTTCCCCCGCTACTCACGATTCACGACTCACGGTTTACACCACCCGTCCAGATACCATTTTCGGCGTTGATTTTATGGTGGTGGCGCCCGAGCACGAACTGATCGCCCATATCACCACCGATGAGCAGCGGCAGGTGGTTGAAGCGTATATCGCTTATGTAAAAAGCCGCAGCGACCGTGAGCGGCAGGCCGAGAAAAAGATCAGCGGCTGTTTTACCGGTGCTTATGCGGTGAACCCTTTTAACGGAAAGCGTATACCCATCTGGATATCGGAGTATGTGCTTGCCGGGTACGGTACCGGCGCCATCATGGCCGTACCCTGCGGTGATGAGCGTGATTTTAAATTTGCCAGTCATTTCGGCATACCAATCACCAATATCATCGGCGAACACTATACCGGCGAAGAAGCCAATCCCACCAAAGATGCGGTACTTGGCAACAGCGATTTTCTGGATGGTATGGTGATGCGCGATGCCATCGGTGTGGTTATCACCCGGCTCGAAGAGAGGGGCATTGGCAAACGCAAGGTCAATTATAAAATGCGCGATGCCGCTTTCAGCCGCCAGCGCTACTGGGGCGAACCGTTTCCTGTGCAGTGGAAGAACGGTGTAGCCGTTGCACTGCCCGAAACCGAACTGCCCTTGCTGTTGCCGGAAGTGGACAGCTACAGCTCAGGGCCGGAAGGCGAGGGGCCGCTGGCCAATATCCCCGAATGGGTGGCAAAGGAACTGGAAACGAATACCATGCCCGGTTATGCCGGCAGCAGCTGGTATTTTCTCCGGTATATGGACCCGCACAACGATGCGGCATTCTGCGACCGCAAAGCCAGCGATTACTGGAACCAGGTAGACCTCTATATCGGCGGAACCGAACATGCGGTGGGCCATTTGCTGTACAGCCGTATGTGGACAAAAGTGCTGTTCGATCTCGGCTATATCGGTTTTGACGAACCTTACCGGAAACTGCTGAACCAGGGCATGATACAGGGCAGCAGCCGCTTTGTATACCGCGTTCGCGGCACGGGCAAATTTGTTTCGCATAGCCTTATCGATGGCGAAGCATTCAAAATGGAAGCGCTTGATCCGATACGGGTGGATGTGAATTTTGTAGACGGTGTTGAACTGGATATCGATGCATTCAAACTCTGGCGCAACGGGGAATATGCAGATGCGGAAATGATACTGGATGAAGAAAAATACATCTGCGGTTCGGAAGTGGAGAAGATGTCGAAATCGAAATTCAATACGGTAAACCCGAACGAACTGGTACAGAAATTCGGCGCCGACACCTTCCGCATGTACGAAATGTTCCTCGGTCCTGTTGAACAAAGCAAACCATGGGATACCAAAGGCATCGAAGGCGTACACCGTTTTCTTAAAAAATTATGGAGGCTGTTCTTTGATGAACAGAAAGGAAAGATCTGGAATGCCGATGCACCCGCTGCAGAAGAATGGAAAGTGTTGCACCGCACGATCAGAAAAATAGAAGACGATACGGAACGCTACAGTTTTAACACAGCCGTGAGCACGTTCATGATCTGCATTAACGAACTCAGCGACCTGAAGTGTCATAAAAAAACCATACTGGAACAGGTATTGATCCTGCTCACGCCCTATGCGCCGCATATTGCTGAAGAACTATGGCAGGCATTGGGCAATACCGATTCCATCCTTAACGCGCCGTTCCCGGTTTTTGAAGAGAAATATGTTGTTGAATCATCGAAAGAATACCCGGTAAGTATTAATGGTAAAGTCAGGACCACCATCAATATTTCGCTGGCGGCCGGACAGAACGAAGTAGAGAAAATCGTATTGGACAGTGAGATCATCCGGAAATGGCTGGAAGGTAAACAACCCAAGAAAATCATCTTTGTAAAAGGAAAAATGATCAATATTGTGATCTGATTTTCGGTTCGGGCACAAATAACTATCTGTGCTAATCTGTCTGTCGACAGACAGGTCTGTGAAATCAGCGGCAATATCTGCCGGTGATTAACAAAAATTTCACCTCTCTCAAACTACCTTCGCAGTATCAAAAAATGCCAAGTTATGAAGAGAGGTTTACGCATGATGACACTTGCAGCCGGTATTTTGTTTGCCACCGGCAGTTTTGCCAACGAGCCCGACACCATCCAGGCTTTGAAAGAAAGAATGGCAAAAATGGAGAAGCAGGTACAGCAGTTACAGGCCGAGTTAAAAATGCTGAAGTCGAGCGACAGCAGTCTTGCAGCCGAACTGAAAGAAGTTAAAAAAACAACCCCGGCCATTGCCGACAAATCACGCAAGCTGGTGATCGACAGAAGAGGAAGCAAGCAGGCGTATCTGCAGTAAAGCAGCAAGAAGATAACAGACTGAAACGTTGATAGGTTGGGGTACGCTGTTGTAGCGGCCCCCACTTATCAGCGTTTTTTCTTTTCAGCCTTCCGGCAAATAACCCTTCAGCCATTTTCTTCTTCTATAATCCGCAGAATTTCTATCTTACCCGTTCAATCAAACTATCTGCAATGAGGAAGTTATTCTCCATTTTTGTGATGGGCATGGGCGCCTTTGCGGCAAATGCGCAGGCGTCCGACGCATTCTTTCTGTCCCATCCCACCTTATCACCCGACGGGCAGACGGTTGTTTTCAGTTTTGAAGGCGACCTGTGGAAAGCGAATGTAAAAGACGGCCAGGCATCGCGTATCACCGCCATGCAGGGATATGAGACCAATGCCAGGATCTCGCCCGATGGTAAATGGATCGCGTTTACCGGCAGGCAATATGGCAACGCCGATGTATTCGTCATCCCCTTCAGCGGCGGAGAAGTGAAACAGCTTACCTACCACAGCGGCACCGACGAAGTGAACAGCTGGAGCTGGGACAGCAAAACCATTTATTTCACATCTAACCGGATGGGGCAATAGTCGGGCTTTACGGTAGGCATTGCCGGTGGTACGCCACAGCGGCTGTTCGGGGATCATTTTTTTCTTTTTGATCATAACCTGTTTGAACATCCTGTAACAGGAGAAGTGTTTTTTAACGACACATGGGAAAGCAGCAACCAGGCAGCGCGTAAACGTTATAAAGGGCCTTTTAATCCGGATATACAGTCGTACAATATCAAAACAAAACAGTATAAAAAATATACCACCTGGGAAGGAAAGGATTTCGGCGCCACCATTGACAGGAGTGGTAATGTGTATTTTATTTCGGACGAAGCTAACGGTGAATATAACCTGTATGCACTGGATAAGTCGGACAAGAAGACCGGGCTTACCAGGTTCACCACATCCATCAAAACACCTTCTGTAAATGCCAATGGCGGAAAGATCGTATTTGAGAGGGATTACCAGTTGTGGTTGTATGACGTGGCCTCAGGCAAAACCGGGAAACTTGAGCTGACCCTGCTGCGAAACAGTGTACTTCCGGCGGTAAAGGATTACGAGGTCCGTAATAACATCACCAACTTCGATGTATCGCCCGATGGTAAGAAGATCGCTTTCACCTCGCGCGGAGAATTGTTTGTAAGTGATGCGGAAGGAAAATTCATACAGCGTATCAACAAGGGAAACACCGAAAGGGCGAGGGAAGTAAAATGGATGAGCGACAGCAAAACGCTGCTGTTCAACGAAACCCGGAACGGGTACCTCAACCTGTATACGGCGGCAGCCGATGGCAACGGTACCGTAAAACAGCTGACCGGCGATCTGAAGGATAACCGTGCCATCGCCCTCAATAAAGCTCGCACCAAAGCTGTTTACCTCAGCGGAAGGGATGAGGTAAAGCTGCTTGACCTGAAAACATGGGAGAACAAAACCATCGTGAAGGACGAGATCTGGGCTTTCCAGAATTCGGATCCCGGGTTCTCGCCCAATGATGAATACGTGATCTTTACCGCGGTGCGAAATTTTGAACAGGATATTTTTATCCATCATCTTCGCGATAATAAGACTACCAATCTTACGAATACCGGCATTACCGAGTCATCGCCTGTTTGGGGGCCGGATGGAAAATATATCTATTTTATTTCCTCCCGTACCAGGCCTTCTTATCCTTTCGGTATGCAGAATCCCCGCCTTTATCGCCTGCCCCTTGAAAAGATCGACGAGCCTTATCGCAGTGATAAATACAATGATCTTTTTAAGACCGAAAAAAAGGAGGAGCCTAAGAAGGATTCGGCAGCCGCAAAAAAAGATTCAACAAAAAAAGAATCCACTCCTTCGCATATTGCTGTAAATGCGGAGAGCATGATGGATCGCATCGAGCAGGTTGGTCCTTCCTTTGGTTCGCAATACCTGCTGACAGTATCGCAGAAAGGCGAGAAGACATTTGTATTGTATGTGAGCGATCATGCGGAAGGCCGTCCTGCCTTATGGAAGACCACACTGGAACCGTTTGAGAACCCCAAAACAGAAAGGATAACCGGTGCAGACGCAGGAAGCATTGATTATGCAGAGGGGGGAGATAAGACCATGATCGTTATGAACGGCAATCTCTTCAGGCTGAATATGGATGGCAATCGTGTCGATCCGGTGTTGATCAGCCAGACCTTCCGCAGGAACCTGGCCGCGGAATTCGCACAGATATTCGAAGAAGCATGGGCGCAGGTGGAGGAAAATTATTATGATGAAAATTTCCACGGGCTCGACTGGCAGGCTACCAAGAAAAGATATGCGGCCTTTATACCACATCTCAATAACCGTAACGACCTGCGGATATTATTGGGCGATATGCTGGGTGAGCTCAATTCCTCACACCAGGGGTTCAGCACTTCCGGCGATGATGAGAGCGTGCAGCTGACAAACCGAACGATGGAAACAGGTATCATGTTTGACAACACGGATCCGTACACGGTTACATATCTTATAAAGAACAGTAATGCCGACAAACATTCGATCGATATCCGTCCGGGTGATGTATTGGTGAAAGTAAATGATGAAACGGTTGACAAAAATGCGGACCGTAATTTCTATTTCAGCCGTCCGTCTATCGACAGGGAGATGAAACTGGATTTTCTGCGTAACGGATTGCCGGTGCAGGTAAAGATTCACCCGCAGACTGGTATCGGTAATAATCTGTATGATGAATGGATCGACAATAACCAGCAGCGCGTTGACCGGAAAAGCAATAACCGCATCGCCTACCATTGTATGAAGAATATGGGCGGACCGGAACTGGAGAAATTCCTGATCGATATGACACAGGATTTTTATAAAAAAGATGCCCTGATACTCGATCTGCGTTACAATACCGGCGGCAATGTACACGATGAAGTATTGAAATTCCTGAGCCAGCGTGCCTACCTGTCATGGAAGTACCGTGAGGGAAAGCTGTCGCCGCAGTCCAATTTTGCACCGGCCGATAAACCCATTGTACTGCTTACCAACGAGCAGTCGCTGAGCGATGCGGAAATGACCTCGCAGGGTTTCAAAGCGCTGAGGTTGGGTAAGATCATCGGAACGGGCACCTATCGCTGGATCATTTTTACGAGTGGCGCCGGTCTGGTGGACGGCTCTTTTGTTAGACTTCCGGGCTGGGGCTGTTATTCGCTCGAAGGAAAAGACCTTGAGAAGACAGGCGTGGAGCCGGATATTTACGTGCCGATGGGCTTTGAAGACCGTATCAATAAACGTGATCCGCAGCTGGACAGGGCCATCGAAGAGATCAGGAAGCAGCTGAAACAGGGTGACAGCAAATAAATAAACCAATCAAAAGAGGGGATAGACGGATCTATCCCCCTCTTTTTGGCCCGGAAAATCCCGGCGGCCCTGCATAAGCAGGCGTTTTTTTGTATTAATTTCAGAGCGGGAAATATGTCATAATGAAAATGAAGACCGTGTTTATCGTCGCTCTGTCTGCGTTCCTGGCTGCGTCGGCCGCTGCGCAACCCGTGTCGGTAAAGGAACTGAAGCCGGCCGAAGGAAACTGGAAAGGCACTTATTCCTTCGAAATGGAAGGGGGCAAAAAAACCGTCAAACCTGTGTCGGTGCGGATCAGCAGTATGGGGCGCAACCGCATCCTGGTCAGTTACCTGTTTAGCGATCCGGCGCAACCCGCTTATACAGATACCCTGCTGATCACCCATAACGGTTATGTATTTGCAGAACGAACCATTACACAGAAATCCGTAACGGAAGACGGGGCGTTGCTGCTGGTGACCGAGAGCCAAGCGCATACAGGCAACCAACCCCTGTGGGTAAGGCATAGCTACCTGTTTGGTAAAAACCGGGTGCAACTGGCAAGGCATACAGGCGATGGTAACGGAGCATGGCATGTAGTGAACGAATACCTGCTTTCGAGATGAAAAAGCCATACTGGCTCGAACGATTGCCTTCGCTAAGCGCCGCTGTGGTCGATTTCGACCGCAACAGGGATACGCTGCTGGCAATGGATTTTACCGATGCCAACCAGGATCTGACAGACAGTGTCGTTACCGATACCGACGCATTTTCCGAATACATAACGAACCAACTGCAGGCAGCGAATGCACGCTATGGCATTGGCGGTTACGACGAACTGAGAACGGTGTACAGCCGCAGTTCTGTTTTTGACGGTGGTGCGTCTGCCGGGGAACCAAGAAGACTTCATCTGGGCATCGATATATGGGGCGCGGCGGGATCGCCTGTTTACGCTCCGCTGGCCGGGACGATACACAGTTTTGCCTTCAACGATCATTACGGCGATTATGGCGCAACCATCATTCTTGCGCACCGGGTTGACGAGCAGGTGTTCCATAGCCTGTACGGCCATCTTTCCCTGTCGGACCTGGATGAATTATACGAGGGAAAACAGGTGGAACAGGGAAGCCGGATCGCTGGTTTTGGGCAGCCATCGGAGAACGGGCACTGGCCGCCACACCTGCATTTTCAGCTGATCATCGATATGGAGGGAAAAAAAGGAGATTACCCCGGTGTATGTAAATTAAGCGAACGCGACCTGTACCTGGCCAACTGCCCCAACCCTGATGGAATATTACAGCTGATGCAATATGCATAAACACCTGCCGGATACTTTTCAAGAAACGGTGCCGAAAAGCGCAGCGCAGTTACGGCAGCGCTTTTACGATCTCCTGCCATTCTTCTTGCAGCGAAAGATCGGGAAAGGGTTTTGCGGCACGATGGTACCAGTACCGCGCATTTCCGGTATCGCCTTCCTTCCTGTGAAGATAGGCGTGTACCCATGCTGCCGTTCCGCCGTTGAGATCATTGATCAGGTCATGGGCTTTTTCCCAGTCGCCCTTCCCGTCATACCATAAAGCCGTCAGGTAAACGGAAAAACGGGGCGGATCGTTTGCAGTAAGGGTTTGTTCGAATGCTTCAAAAGACATACGGCAAGGTACAAAACAAACAAACCGCCGAAGCGGTCTGTCTGTTTTATAGAACCGGCCTGTCTTCGATTACCAGGGAAGTTCTTCGCCGAGATGAATGAATTTGCCGTTGGGGCCGTTTTCATCAAGCAGTGCCAGTGCAACGGATGTTTTGGCGCCATCGTTGATGTTCATGGGCGCAGCTTCCGTACCCATATCTGTTTTTACCCAACCCGGGTGCGCGGAGTTCACTTTCACCGTTGTATTCGCCAGCGACTGTGCCAGGTGAACGGTGTACGAGTTCAATGCCGTTTTGGAGGTATCGTATGCAAACAGTTTCGACTGGTAGATCGGCGAGTCCTGGCTGGCATGCAGTCCGAGTGAACCAAGTATGCTGCTAAGGTTCACAATCCTGCCTGCCGCACTTTTTTTGATCAGGGGTAACAGCGTGTTGGTGAGTTTTACCAGGTTGAAAAAATTGGTATCGAGGGTAGAGCGCAGCACGGTATCGTCGATAGATTCGGTGGTGTTGGTTGTCCATTCCCTGCTTTCTATCTGTACACCCGCGTTGTTGATCAGTATATCCAGTTTGCCGTACCGGTTCAGAATATAATCGTGTGTATTCCTGATGTCCTGGTTATTGTCTACATCCAGTTGCAGAAATTCAACGTCCAGCCCCTGGGCCTGCAATGCTTCCACGGATTTCAGTCCTTTCTCGGGGTTGCGCGAGCCGGCTATCACTTTGATGCCTTCTTTTGCCAGTTGTTTTACGGTTTCGAGTCCCAAGCCTTTATTAGCGCCCGTTACCAGTGCGATTTTTTTTGACATAATAGTTGTTTTTGACGGTTAATATTTGTATATACAAATGTTTTTTGAAAAAAAATCAGATCCTGTCTGCGATCCTTGTCATGTACTGGATAAACTGTTTGCTGTCGCTCTTGCCCAGCAGTTCCGTATATTTTTCATGAAAGTCTTCCGAACATTTTTTCAGCAGCGGTTTCATTTCCCTGGCTTTCTGTGTGGGGAAGACATTGGTCTGTTTGCCTTCCGAAACGCGTGTCACCAGTTTTCTTTCCTCCAGTTTTTCCACCAGCCGGGTAATGGTGCTGGGGGTTAACTGTAAATGCTGCGCGATGATCCCCGCCTGTATACCCGGCTCCTCGAGGGTAAGCAGCAGAAGATAGGCATGGCTTGGCGCCAGACCGGTTTCCTTCCAGCTTTCGGCGGCCATTTTCTCGATTTTACGGGCCACCGTACCGGCGAGAAAATTAGGACAGGTACAATATCTGCACTCGGAAGTTTTCATTGGTCTGACAAAGATAAATAAGATATTTGTATGTACAAATATTAATTTCAGCCACTTTACACCGTTCTGTGTATTCTGTGTTGATTTTTTCCGAAACGCAGGAATCGCAGTTCAACACAGAATACGGTTAGCTTTTTAACCTCTTTAACCTCACCAATCGTCCGATTTTGTAATTTCGTTTATGCCCAATGATAACCTGAACAGTGATGCCTCGAGGCTGAATCCGGCCGACAGGGAATTTGAGAACACCATCCGTCCGCAGGAGATCGATGATTTTTCGGGGCAGCCGCAGCTGATAGAGAACCTCCGCATTTTTATCAAGGCGGCGAAGATCAGGGGAGAGGCGCTGGACCATATTCTTTTTCATGGCCCCCCGGGTCTGGGCAAGACCACACTGAGCCGGATAGTGGCCAATGAACTTGGCGTGAGCATCAGGGAAACTTCAGGACCTGTGATCGAAAAACCGGGAGACCTGGCCGGCCTGTTAACAGGTCTGCAGCCCAACGATGTGCTGTTTATTGACGAGATACACCGTTTGAGCACGGTGGTGGAAGAATACCTGTATGCCGCCATGGAAGATTTCCGTATCGATATTCTGATCGACAGCGGACCGAGTGCGCGCAGCGTGCAGATCAACCTCAATCCTTTTACGCTGGTGGGCGCCACCACCCGCAGCGGTTTGCTGACGGCGCCGTTGCTGTCGCGTTTCGGCATCAAATCAAGACTGGAATATTACCATGCCGAAACACTTAAAAAGATCATTGAGCGAAGCGCTGCCATTCTCGATGTGCGTATCAGTTCGGATGCAGCGACGGAGATAGCCGGCCGTAGCCGTGGTACGCCGCGTATCGCCAACGGACTGCTTCGCAGGGTACGCGATTTTGCGCAGGTGCTCAACGATGGCATAGTGGATATCGGCATCACCCAGCATGCCCTGCGTTCGCTGAATGTGGATGCACACGGGCTGGATGAGATGGATAACCGCATTCTCCTGACCATCATTGATAAATTCAAGGGCGGCCCGGTTGGCATCACCACCATTGCCACCGCCGTTGGGGAAGAACCCGGCACACTCGAGGAAGTGTATGAGCCGTTCCTGATACAGGAAGGATTTCTTCAGCGCACACCCCGTGGCCGCGAGGTTACCGCCAAAGCCTATGAACATACCGGCCGCAATCCCCGCTCCGGCAACCACCCCGATCTGTTCTCCTGACTCTCCGCGAACCTCCGGTCCCTGTGTTGATTTTCTAAAAATTCAGAACGTTACCCAAAAAGAAAAATGCCCCGAAACAACTCCGGGGCATTTTTGATTCTTTATTTTTTAGCTTCTAAGGCGCTACCAGCCTGAATCCGTTTCCATGGATGTTAACGATCTCGATATTGGAATCGTCTTTCAGGTATTTGCGCAGTTTGGCGATGTATACGTCCATGCTTCGGCCGTTGAAATAGGTATCGCTGCCCCAGATCTTTTTCAGGGCCCTTTCGCGCGGCAGCAGGTCGTTCTTGTGCTCCGCCAGCATTTTCAGCAGTTCATTTTCTTTTGGAGAAAGTGTTTGGGTAATATCATCGTGTTTCAGTTCCCGCAGTTTGGGGTTGAAATGGTACCTGCCCAGGTCAAACTCCACATTGTCGTTTACCTTGTTTTCTTCCTCGTTGCGTTTAAGGATGGCGCGGATCTTCAGCAGCAGCACTTCGCTGTCGAAGGGTTTGGTAATATAATCATCGGCACCCAGTTTATAGCCCTGGATGATATCATCCTTCATGGTCTTGGCGCTGAGAAAGAACAGGGGTATATCCGGGTCTACATCGCGGATCTCCTCTGCAAGGGTAAAACCGTCCATATTGGGCATCATTACATCCAGAAGACAGATATCAAATTTCTCGCGCTGGAATGCGGCAAGGCCCAGGCGGCCATCCCTTTCCAGGGTAACATCAAAATCGTTCAGCTCCAGATAGTTCTTCAGTACCATGCCAAGATTGGTATCATCTTCACATAAAAGGATCTTACTTTTTTTGTCTTCCATGATTATTTGTTTAACGTGAAATAAAGATAAAACGAAGCCAATTCACGGATCGTTACAGCAATCTTTTGTTAAAGATGACCTTATTATTAACCGGTTGAAAAGTTGATAAGCGGTGGTGTGCCATGCGACCCGGCAACCTTTCCACTATCCTTCATTCCATCTAAATTAATCAATTCTTTCCTCCCCTGAATCCGGGTACCGAATTTTTCTCCTCCAATACGAGGGCAAAATTATCATGCCAGCTATCGTTGAAACAAGCCTTGTTGCATGAGTAAAATTGGGTTGCTTCAACATTTTCCCCGGCTGTATCGGCCTGTCAAATTTTGTTTCGGCTCTTTTCTTATCAACTGATCGGTACCGAACATGAAACCGATTATTTTCTTATAACCCCCTGATCATCAATATGGATCAGTTTTTCATCCTGCAGGTGCCCGATAACGGTCCAGATTTTTTCGCGACTGTATTGCCTGAGCTGCGGTAAGAGTGTGTCGATGCTGCTGCTGGTTCCCGCCGATGCTTCTATGATCTTCCTGATGGCATCGAATTCTTCTTTGCCGATCTCCTTTCTTTTGGCGGCAAGACAATGATCGCAGATACCACAGTCTTTTGTTCCGGTATCGCCGAAATAGTCAGCAATGAAGCGGCTCCTGCATCCTTCCGTACTGTCGATATACCGGACCACCTTTTCAAGTCTTGCTGCATACATTTTTTTGCGCTGCAGGTATTTGTCCTGGTCGATATGCAGGTATTGTGCCGGCGCACGGTTCAGCAGGTAGTGCACCTGGGGTGTATTTTTTTGCGGCAGGTATTGAATGATGCCATACGCCTGCAGCTGCTGCAGCCCCTTTGTTACCTCTTCAACAGACAACCTGCATAGTTTCGCCATCTGTCTTTCAAACACCGATAGGCGGTTGTCAAGAATGCCTTCATAGGTCCGCAGCAGGCATTTTATTAATGGTTCGAGTGCCTGATGAACTGTTTGAAAAGTATCCATGGTTTCCCGGTCGGCCGTAAATACCACCTGTGAAGGAAGGAAGATATTTTCCGAAAAGCCGATATGCCCTTCCTGCTCCAGCACCTTCAGTGTATTGACGACCTGCAAGGTATCGAGCTGAAAATTTTTTACAAAGACCGGGAGATCGAAATCATAATACAATCCCTCGCCGTTGCCCACCGGTATATGCAGGTAATCGGCCAAAGCCTGGTAAACCTTTCTGATCACCGCAATGGGCGGAAACTTTTTATCCGGCAGCGCCAGCAGGGTCTGGCTGTCTTCGGGGCCGTAAAGCAGTGCGGCAAACGATTTCTTACCGTCTCTGCCTGCCCTGCCTGCTTCCTGGTAATAGTTTTCCAGGCAATCGGGTACATCGTAATGGATCACGCTTCGTACATCGGGTTTGTCGATGCCCATGCCAAAGGCGTTGGTGCATACCATTACCCTGATATGCCCGCTGATCCATGCCTGCTGTTTTGCCGTGCGTTCCTCTGCGGTTAACCCGGCATGGTAGTCGTCTGCCGCAATTTTGTGCAGGTTCAGTGTGCGCGCCAGCTGTTTTGTCTGGCGCCTGCTGCCGCAGTAAACAATGCTGCTGCCCGGTACATTGCTGAGCACATCGATCGTTTTATGGATCTTGCTGTCAACCCGCAGCACGCTGTAAGAGAGATTGGGCCGCTCAAAGGATTGCCGGAATATACTCGCCTCTTTTAGCCGCAGCTGTTGTACAATATCGTCCTGTACCTGCGGTGTGGCCGATGCGGTAAGGGCGATGATGCCCGCATCCGGCAGTTCTGCCCGTAAAGAAAGTATGCGCAGGTAGGCGGGACGAAAATCGTAACCCCACTGCGAAATGCAATGCGCTTCATCCACCGCTATCAACCCGATATCCATGGCCGGAAGCCATTCCCTGAACACCGTCGATTCGATACGTTCAGGAGACACATACAGGAATTTGTAAACACCGCCGGCCGTTTCGGCGAGGGTGTTCTTAACTTCCCATACCGTCATGCCGCTGTGCAGTGCCGCAGCGCTGATGTTTCTTTTTTTCAGATTCTCCACCTGGTCCTGCATCAGTGCAATCAGCGGACTGATCACCAGGCAAACACCGTCCATCAGCAGCGCCGGCACCTGGAAGCAGATTGATTTACCCCCGCCCGTCGGCAGCAAAGCCAATGTATCCCTTCCCGCCAATACAGACCCGATGATCTCCTCCTGCATCGGCCGGAAGGCCTTGTGCTGCCAGTGGGTTTGGAGGATGTATAGAGGAGAGGGCATGAGTTGGCGTGAGTTGATGGGTTATGTTTGGGTGATCATTCGGGTGAGCATGAGAAAGCAGCGTGAGATATATTCTCCGGTTTTTTCGTTTGATAAGGGTTCGTAATAGCCCAGTTCCGCAGCAATATCCAAGGCTGTATCGACTTCGATAAGAGAGCTTCTCGCAATTTCAAAAAAGCATCTTCTGTCATTGGGATAACTTCTTGAGCAATCTTCTGCAATATTAAGATGAATTGACAATGCGGCCCGGCGAATTTGCTGAACCAGGTTATACCGCTCTTCCGGAGGAGAATTTCTGCTTACTCTGTAAATAGTCAGCAATAATTGTTTCGACAATTGATAAACATCCAGTTTGGTATGTGCTAAAGTGAGGTGCATGCTGCCATTCTAAATTACCACCCCCCATAAAACCCCAATAGCGTATTTATACCTAATCAACCCATTCCACATCACCCCCTGCTCACGCCAACTCACGCCTCAGGTCTGACGTCTCACGCCCCCTCACCACTTTCTTAAAATTCAGCCTCACCGAATTCACCGCCAGCACTACATCGCTCAGTCCCATTACCAGTGCGCCGAACGTGGGACTGAGGAATCCGAGGGCGGCTACGGGTATGGCGACGATATTGTAGGCAAAGGCCCAGAACAGGTTTTGGCGAATGGTGATATAGGTGTGCTTGCCGAGGCCGAGAGACAGGGGCAGGTTCTTCAGTCCATGGTTCATCAATACCACCTGTGCGCTTTGCATGGCAATATGCGAGGCATCGCTTAATGATACGCCCACGGTTGCCCGGGCCAGTGCGGGTGCATCGTTGATGCCGTCGCCTACCATGGCAACGGGTGCGTTTTTATTGAGTGCGGCAATCTTTTCCAGCTTCTGCTGCGGTGTTTGTTCCGCAATCACCTCTTCTATGCCGAGCGCGGCGGCTACCTGTTCGCATTTCTGTTTCTGGTCACCGCTGAGCAGGATGGTTTTGATACCTGCTGATTTCAGCATGGCGATTACCTGTTTTGCCTCCGGTCTTATTTCATCGGCCACATCCACCCATCCGAGCAGCCGGTTATTTTTGAGGATATAAACATTGTGCGAGCGGTCATCCGTCAAACGCGCCGCCGCGGCATAAGAGGTGGCAAGGTATTCGTTGCCTTCTTTATCGAGGGCTTTCATACCCAGTCCCTTTACTTCTTCGATCTTCGCCCAGCGGATATCATCCTTTGTCTTCCAGCTCCGGGCGATGGCTTTGCCGATAGGATGGCTGGAATATTTTTCGAGGGAAAAAACGATGCGTTGGAATGCATAGGCAGTTACTCCGGTAACATTGGTGCCGTATGCATGCGGATCATTCCCCTGCCACAGACCAAAATCGGTGATCGTGAACAGGCCGGTGGTCAGCGTACCGGTCTTGTCGAACACCACCTGCCTGATATTGCGGAATACTTCCAGGCTCCTGGCGTTTTTAAAAAGAACGCCATTTCTGGCGGCGCGCCCAAGACCCACCGCAATGGCTGCGGGTGTTGCCAGTCCCATGGCGCAGGGACAGGCGATCACCAGCACCGCAATGCTTCTCAGCAGGCTTTCGGTAAAATTATGTCCGGCTGCAAAATAATTGAGGAGCAGGGTAAGCAGCGCGATACTGATGACAACAGGAACGAAAACGGCGCTGATCTTATCCGCGAGCTGCTGTATGGGCGGTTTTTCTGCCTGTGCATCGCTCACCATTTTCAGGATATTGGCCAGCACGGTATCTTCTCCTACGGCGGTAACATATGTTTTTATGGTACCCTCCACCACGGTGCTGCCGCCGATCAGCCTGTCGTGCATCTTTCTTTCCACCGGAATACTTTCGCCGCTTACGATCGCCTCGCTTACGCTGGCCTGTCCCCAGAGTATCTTACAATCCATCGGTACCACTTCTCCTGTTTTGATCAACAGCAGATCGCCCACTTTCAGGCTGCTGCTTTCAACAGGAAAAATATGCTCCTGGTGCTGTTCGTCGTACGCGATCATATTGGCCATTACCTTCTGGCTTACGGCCAGTTTGCGCAAGGCGGACTGGGTGGTTTCGACAGACTTATCCTCCAGCCAGTTACCGAGGAACACCAGGGTGAGGATGGTGGCGGTGGTTTCATAGAACATGAACTGTTCGGCCTGGCCAGTGAGTGTGCCGTATAAACTGTACCCGAAAGCGGCAACGGCGCCGAGCGCAATGAGTACGTTCATGTTGGGAATTCCTTTTGTCAGGCTCTTCCATGCGCTGCGGCCGAAAAAATCCATACCCACGATAAACACCGGCACGGTAAGCGCCAGCTGTACATAGGGGTTCATCAACAGGTGGCTATGCAGGCCGGGTACCATATGCAGCATCAGCGGCAGGGTAAAAACGGCGCAGAAAAGAAAACGCTGGAAATGGTTTTTGAAAAGTTTTTGTCCAGAACCGTGCTCATGTCCATGCCCGTGCGAATGCCCCACCACCTGATAGCCCAGGCTTTCAATTCCCTCGGCAATTTCATGCGCGGCATGATCCGCGGGCAGGTCAAAACTTACATTGCCGCCGATAAAATTCACTTTTACATCCTGCATACCTTTTTGCTGCAGGTATTTGTCTATCGTAAGTGCACAATTGGTGCAGCTCATTCCCTGTATTTTCCAATTCACTTTTTCCATGGTGGGTTCGTTGGGCGGTGTGCCGGTTCAGGCGCCGTCATTTGTTATACCGGTTCCGGTTAACCAGCGGACAAAATTACCCCGATTCCCCGGCCTGTACTTTTCGAATTGCGGTTAATAAATACAGCATGGTTTCAAAAGGGTTGGATCGGGCCGGTTATCTTTGCCACATGGATGCAATCTTTGGACTGGAACAGATCCGGTACGTGGTAAAAGCCCTGTGGAAGGAGGGAAAGAAACACAGGATATGGGCTTTTCATGCCGGTATGGGAACGGGGAAAACAACATTTATCCATGCGCTGTGCCAGGAACTTGGCGTAACCACCGCCATCAGCAGTCCTACATTTGCCATCATCAACGAATACAGCAGCGCCGAAGCGGGTACGATTTTTCATATGGACTGGTATCGGCTGAAAGACGAAGAAGAAGCGGTTAATGCAGGCGTGGAGGACTGCCTGCTGAGTGGCAACCGCTGCCTGGTTGAATGGCCCGATAAAGCGGCGGCACTTTTGCCCGACGATACCTTCCATATCCGCATGGAATCGCTGGATGAGCATACGAGAAGGATTGTGACAGGGGAGGAGGAAGCGGAGTGAAATGCAAATATGGGATATGAAGCCGTAGACGATAACGCATCAACCTATCAACTATTCAATTAATTTTACCCTCATGGCTGCAAAACCGTCCATAAGTCCCTCGATCACCTACGAAACCCTGGAAGAAACCCTGGATGTAAAACCGCAGGGAACTAAACTGCATATCGGTATTCCCAAGGAGATCGCGTTCCAGGAGAACAGGATAGCGCTTACGCCGGATGCGGTGGGGGTGCTGGTGGCCAATGGCAACAGGGTAACGGTGGAGCACCATGCGGGGGATGCCAGTCATTTTTCCGATAAGGACTACGCAGAAGCCGGGGCTTCCATTGTTTACGACCGCGCCGAAATATTCAAATGCCCGATACTGGTTAAAAGTGCGCCACCGGTTGAAGAAGACATGCCTTTACTGCAGCTGAACCAGACCATCATTTCGCCCATTCATCTTTCCGCGCTGAAAAAAGAGTACATAGAGCGGATGATGGAAAAAAGGATCACCGCGTTGAGCTTTGAGAATTTCAAAGACGACAGCGGCAGCTATCCCATCGTGCGCAGCATGAGCGAGATAGCGGGCAGCGCGGTGATGCTGATAGCCGGTCAGTACCTGAGCAGTTTTAACAAGGGCAAAGGCGTACTGCTGGGGGGTATCAGCGGAATACCTCCCACAAAAGTCGTTATCATCGGCGCGGGTATTGTTGGCGAATTCGCCACAAGAAACGCGCTTGCACTGGGTGCATCGGTAAAGGTTTTTGATAACAATGTGTACCGGCTGAAACAGTTGCAGAATAACCTTGGCCAGCGTATCTGGACAAGCGTTCTCGAGCCCCGTATACTGGCCAAGCAGTTAAAGACCTGCGAAGTGGCGGTGGGTGCATTGAGCAACGAATATGGCCGCGCGCCCGTAGTGGTTACGGAAGAGATGGTGGCGGCCATGCGCCCCGGAAGCATCATCATCGATGTCGCCATCGACCGCGGCGGATGTTTTGAAACCAGCGAACTCACCAGTCACGAAGATCCCACTTTTCTCAAACACGAAGTGATCCATTACTGCGTACCCAATATACCCAGCGGTTTTGCACGTACCGCAAGCCAGTCCATCAGCAATGTACTGATGCCGCTGCTCCTCGAGATCAGCGATGAGGGCGGTCTCGAAGAAATGGTCTGGCACAATGTAAACCTGCGCGAAGGCGTATACATGTTCAGGGGCGCGCTGACCGATTTTTACATCAGCCAGCGCTTCGACCTGAAATACACCGATCTGAATCTGTTGATTGCGAGCAGGAGGTAGGTTAATTTGAAAATTTGAGGATTTGACAATTTGAAAATGGAAGAGCCATTGTTGTATGGCTTACTGGCGTTATTGTTTACAGCAATGTAACAATGCAGCCATACAGCCATTTATTTTCAAATTGTCAAATTCCCGAATTTTCAAATTTAGAAACTCATCTCATCCGCACTCGGCCCATAGCTTCCGGGTATGGGAACGTCCAGGAGGCGGAGAAAAACACCTAACTGGGCCCGGTGGTGGGTGATCTGGTTAAGGGTCATTCTGATCACATCGGATTTGGGTTCTTTGCTGTATACCTCATCTCCATTGCGCAGGGTCCATAGTTCGGCCAGGCTGGCCTCACTGCCGTTCTGCAGCGCTTCGCGGCCTGTCTGCAGACTTTTTTCAAAATAGGCCACCAGTTCTTTGGTATTGTTTACCGGGGCCGGGGTGTAGGGATTGGCCGCAAAATCCAGCTCGCCGGTGGTCAGTACCATATCGATCCACAACGGAAGTTCAGCGATATGCACCGCCAGCCGGCGGATTGTCATACTTTTTGGGTGCGGCTGCCAGTCGAACTTGTCATTGGGCACGATCGACAGCATTTTACGGCTGACGGCAGACTCTTTTTCGAGCTCTTTCAGGAATTGTTTCATCTGTGACATAACGGTATTTTTTTGGTTTAGAACCCAAAGAAACCACCGGGTAGTGACAGCGTTATGTCAGCAGGGGGAAAAAAATTTTTTCGTGAGTTATCGTGAGACGTCAGACGTGAGTCGCAGGGTTTTGAGTGTGTTGGGGGAGTTGGCTGTAAACCAGCGATTGCCCCACAAAAAAAACAACTCACGCCAACTCGCGATAACGCACGTATGACCTCTGCCGTCTCACGGCCATCACTTCAGCCTCCCCGCAAGGTTTTCGATGTTTTTCCTGACCAGGTTGTTCAGTTCATAGGGTTCGATGATCTCGGCCATTTCGCCGTAGAGCATGAACCAGCGGGCGAAGCCGGAAAGGGAGGCGGAGAGAAACCTGAGCTCCACCTGCTTGCCCCTGTCTTTCTGGGACAGAAACCCGTGGTAGAATTTTTGTTCGCCGAGCCATTTCATGACCTCTTTTTCCACGAGGATGGTGATGGCATGCAGTTCCTGTTCCTCGCAGACTTTTTTCAGGAAGGACTGTAATGCCGGGTGCGGGGTATCATAAGGGATGCTGGTAACAGAGAGGTAACGGATATTGTCGATCTTGAAGGTGCGGTAGTCTTTCCGCAGGTGGCAGTAGGCAATCAGGTACCAGTACCGCCCCATCAGGTAAATGCCAACGGGTTCTGCGTTGCGGTTGGTGATTTCCTGGTTATGCTCTGCAAAATAATCGATGTTGAGCACCAGTTTTCCTGCAATCGCTTTGAGGATTTGCTGTATGTAGGCATTCTCTGTTTTTGTTTTGGAATAAGCGGGAACTTCCACCACTTCAATATGCCGGTCCATGTTTTCGAGGTGGTCTTTTTCCGTCATACGCAGCACCGATTTGATCTTGAACATGGCAGCCTGGTATACTTCCCGCGTTGCGGTGTCTGTAAGCTTACCCACCAGTTTTTCCGCTGTCAGCAGCGCCGTTGCTTCTTCTTTGGTAAACATAACGGGCGGAAGCCGGTATCCTTCCATGATGGAATAACCTGTTCCCGCTTCGCCGATAATGGGTACGCCCGATTCATCAAGCGCCCTGATATCGCGGTAAACGGTTCGCAGGCTCACCGAAAACCTGTCGGCGATTTCCTGTGCCTTTACCACGCGTTTGGATTGCAATTGTATCAGTATGGCCGCCATCCTGTCGATACGGTTCATGGTCTTTTCTTTTTAGGTGGGTATTTGGCCGCCGTATGTGCATAGGCCGCTGCCAGCGCCTCGGCGGCAACTGCTGCCGGCACTTTCTTCAGGTTTACGAAAGTGCTGCCTTTTTTACCCCAGGTACCGGGCACGGGATAAAATATACCGGGTGCAAAATCGCAGTAAACAGATTGCTCCGCGGGGGATAACAATAACATGGCAATATGGTCTGCGCTGCTGATTGTGGCAAATATTCTTTGCCTCACCCTGAATGCCTGTCGCTGAAAATGCGGGTGCTCGTCCGTGTCGGGGAAGGCCAGTGCCATTTTCCGGAAGCGGTCAATCGATACCATATGGATTGTTTTTAACGTAGCGGTCTTTTTTTCTTACTATTCTTTCCGTTACCAGCACAAGGATGGTTCCGGCCATATAGGCGGCCATATCCATCCATGCAAACGAGTTGCCGATAACGATGTTCGCTATCCTTGAACCGGCGAGTCCCAGCCGCTCTACGATCCGCAGGTACTGCAGTGTTTCGATCAGGAAGGCAAACAGTAAACTGCCTGTTGCCGTAGCAACAATGCCAAAACTGGTAAAACAGCGCACAAAACAATAGATCAGTATCACCACCAGCACGTCTCCTACGTAAGGACGGATAATGGCATCGTGTATGTATGTCGCTATCAGCACTTCCACAACGAACAATACCAATGCCAGGAGGCCATATGTTTTATGAAAACGAAGCATGATGGCAGGGTGGTTATTTGTGTTTCTTTGAAGCTTTGGCAAACCGGTTATAGGCCAGCGCAAGGGCTATCCAGTAAGCCAGTTGTTTAGCGGTGTTCAGTACACGGGCATCTACGAAGGCATACCCTTTCATGGTTCTGCCGCCCAAATCCATTTCGGTCACGCCTTCTTTTTCGAGCAGTTCATCATGTAAAACGGGGTCGAAGCGTACCATCAGTCTTTCCGGTCTTACGCCCACGCACATTTTATCGTTCACCATAAAGCAGATGCCGCCAAACATTTTTTTCTCTTCCACATTTTTATGTGTCTGGGAGATGAGTTCTCTTACCCTGTCGGCAAGTTGCGGGTGGTTGGTCATAGGGAAGGGTTTGGCTGATAAGGCACTTCGTTGCCGCAGTCGGCTCCTTTTTCCACGGTGCTTATGTTCTGCAAGGTAATGGTTGCGATCTGTTCAAAAGCTTCGTTGGTAAAGAATCCCTGGTGGGCAGTAACGAGTACATTCGGAAAACTCATCAGCCGGGCGATGATGTCGTCTTCGATAATGCTTTCCGAAAGGTCCCGGAAAAAAAGATTTTCTTCCTGTTCATATACATCCATCCCCAGGTAACCCAGCTGTCCTGTTTTCAATGCGTCTATGGCATCTTTGGTATCGATTACCGCGCCGCGGCTGGTATTGATCAGCATCACGCCTTTTTTCATCCGCGAAAACGATTCTTTGTTGATCAGGTGCCTGGTGTCGGGTGTCAGCGGGCAGTGCAGTGATAGGATATCCGATCTTTGGAAGAGCGTATCGAGTGACGTGTATTCAACGCCCCTGTCGGCCAGTTTCGGCGATGGAAAGCTGTCGTACGCAATTACCCTGCAGCCGAACCCGAGCATGATGGCGCAGAATGCAGCGCCGATCTGTCCCGTGCCGATTACACCCACGGTTTTCTGCCAGAGGTCAAAGCCGATCAGTTTCTCGAGCGAGAAATTGTTTTCACGCACCCGGTTATAGGCCTTATGGGTTTTCCGGTTCAGGGTAAGGGCCAGGGCTACGGCATGCTCGGCTATGGCATGTGGCGAATAGGCCGGAACACGCACCACTCGTATGCCTGTTTCCCGCGCGGCAGCCAGGTCAATATTGTTGAATCCCGCGCAACGCAGGGCAACGAGCCGTACGCCTTTCCGGGAGAGAATGGAAAGCGTTGCCCTGGTCAGCTGGTCGTTCACGAACACACAAACCGCATCGAAACCCTCGGCAAGCGGCGCCGTATCGGGGTTCAGCTGTGCTTCGTAAAAACAGAGTGTATGGTTGAACGAAGCGTTGTAACGTTCAAAAAAATATCTGTCGTAGCTCTTGGTGCTGAAAAATGCAATTTTCATGGTATAGTGGTTGCCTCACTAAAAATACACATAATGGCAGTGGATGGGAAAGGGCAGGGACGGCCGGCAACCCGAACCGGTGAATATAGCCGGTGTTATTTGTAATCGAGGATCGATATCCGCTGTTCGCAGAATTCCATTTCCGCGGTATCGTTGCTGCTGACCACGATCAGTTTGTGCCGGCAATAGGTTTTTATCAGCCTGTGGTAAAGCGCGTAGCCTGCGGCGTCGAGGTTGGTACAGGGCTCGTCGAGCAGCAATACGGGTGTATCCGAGAAAACGGCCTGCGCCAGTTTTACCCGCTGTTTCATGCCGCTGCTGTAATAGCGTATCTGTTTGTCGGCGGCTTTGCCCAGTTCAACCAGATCGAGCATTTCATCAACCGATAAGGAAGCCACCAGCGGCTTGAAATGATGGTGGAAGCGGAGCAGTTCTCTTGCCGTCATTTCTTCAATCAGTTCCAGGTAAGGTGCCGCAAGTGCCATGCTGAGGTATACCTGCTCGCTGTCTATGCCGGTTGAAACACCGCGCTGCTGCTGTGCATAGCTGATGCTTCCTTCGTTCAGCAGCAGGCTGCCTGCAATGGCCTGCAGCAGGGTGCTTTTGCCGCTTCCGTTCGGACCGGTGATGGCGTAGGAGGTACCGGGTATAAAACGGTAATCCACCCGGCGGAATATCCAGTCGCGGTTGAACCGCTTGCCGGCATCTGCCAGGGTAATCGTCAGTTCTTTTTCGTTTGTCGGGGCAGGAATGGTATGAAGATCGGGTGCGCTCATGAAGGTCTTGGCTGGTGATTAATCCTCTTCCATGGCGCCTTTTACGTATTTTTTGATGATGCCCCTGCCGCTTTCGCGTATAAAGGTCACGATCTCATCACGTTCGTCGCTTGCGGTCACTTCTTCTTCAATAAATTCAAGTGCCTGCGTTGTATTCAGTCCTTTGTTAAAGATCACTCGGTAGATATCGAGGATATGGTTGATCTTTTCGAGTTCAAATCCCCTTCTTTTCAGACCGATGCTGTTAACACCGCCATAGCTGAGCGGGTTGCGGACCGCTTTGATAAAAGGCGGTACATCCTTACTCACCAGGCTGCCTCCGGCAATATAGGCATGCTGGCCTATGTTCACGAACTGGTGCACGGCGCTTACGCCGGCTATCCAGGCCCAGTCGCCCATGGTTACATGACCGGCCAGCTGTACGCTGTTGCTCAGTACGCAGTTGTCGCCGATGATACAGTCGTGAGCGATATGGCTGTAGGCCATGATCATGCAGTTGCTGCCCACTTTTGTTTTGAGCCTGTCGCTGGTGCCGCGGTTGATGGTCACGAACTCGCGGATGGTGGTGTTGTCGCCGATCTCCACCGTTGTTTTTTCCCCATTGAATTTCAGGTCCTGCGGAATGGCGCCAAGCACGGCTCCGGGAAACACGCGGCTGTTCTTGCCAATGCGTGTGCCGTCCATGATCGTTACATTGCTGCTGATCCAGGTTCCTTCGCCTATCTGAACATCGCCGTGTATCACGGTAAACGGATCGATCTTGACATTGGGTGCAATGCGCGCATTGGGATCGATATAGGTGTATGGATGGGTCATGAAAATCGAAAATTAGTTATCAAAGGTCAATGGATCGTTGTTATTTGGCGGTCTGTCTTTTCACTATCTGCGCCACCAGGTCGGCTTCGGTGGCCACTTTACCGCCTACATATACCGTGCCCCTCATTTCGCAGATGCCGCGGCGGATCGGCCCGGTAAACTCCATTTTCAGCACCATGGTATCGCCGGGCTTTACCATCTGTTTGAATTTACAGTTGTCGATCTTGAGAAAATAGGTGTCGTACTGTCCTTCGGGCATCGAATTGATGCAGAGAATGCCGCCGGTCTGCGCCAGCGCTTCTATCTGCAATACACCGGGCATTACCGGATTGCCGGGAAAATGCCCGGGGAAGAACCATTCATTATAGGTTACGTTCTTGATGCCCACGATATAGGAATCCGTGAGTTCAATGATCTTGTCAACCAGCAGAAAAGGATGGCGGTGCGGTAATGTTTTCTCTATTTTCTCGAGCGAGTATACCGGCGGCATGGAAGGATCATAAATGGGCACATCCTTTACATGGCGGTTTTTTTTGATATACTGTTTGATTTTTTTCGCAAATTCCACATTGGTGCTGTGACCCGGGCGGTTGGCAATGATGCGTGCTTTGATGGGATACCCGATCAGCGCCAGGTCGCCAACCACATCCAGCAGTTTGTGGCGGGCGGGCTCATTGGGGAAACGGAGCTCCAGGTTGTTGAGGTACCCCTCGCTTTTGACTTCGATCCTGTCGCGTTTGAATACTTTGGCAAGACGCGACATTTCCGAATCGGTGACCGCTTTGTCAACCACCACGATCGCGTTGTTGATATCACCGCCTTTGATCAGGTCGTTGTCGAGCAGCATCTCCAGCTCATGCAGAAAACAGAAGGTGCGGCAGGGCGCGATCTCTGTTTTAAAATCCTTGATGGTTTTCAGACCGGCATGCTGGGTTCCCAGTACCGGGCTGTTGAAATCGATAAGGGTGGTGATCTGGTAGTCGATAGAAGGCAGCGCCACCATTTCCACCCGTTTCACTTCATCGTAATGATAGATGTTCTCATCAATGCTGTACCAGGCTTTTGCCGCATCCTGTTCCACTACGCCGGATTCTTCTATCAGGCTGATAAAAGGTGCGGAGCTGCCGTCCATGATGGGTATTTCCGGGCCGTTCAGTTCTATCAGCACATTGTCTACGCCCATTCCCACCAGTGCCGCCAGCACATGTTCCACCGTGCTTACCTTGGCATCGCCCAGCTGCAGCGTGGTACCGCGGCTGGTATCGGTTACCAGGTCGCAATCGGCCTTGATAACGGGCTGATTGGGCAGATCCACGCGCTGGAACTGGATGCCAAACCCCGGATTGGCCGGGCGAAGGGTCATATCAACCAGTATACCTGTGTGTAAACCTGTACCGCTGATGCTGATGGGACTGTTAAGCGTATGTTGTTTGTCGGGATTGAAATTCGTGTCCATTCTCTGAATTTAATGAGCATGCCTGCTGTCGTCCGGCGATTCTATCCGGCAAAAATAAGATTTCGTGCAGTTATATAGCGTTTTATTGCCATTGAAACGGCCGTATGCAGCCATTACTGCCTTACCGGCTGCCGCCGGTAACTAAAATACAGTCGATTGGTTATCAGGATGATAACCGGCTATTGAGTAATTCTGCCAGTTGTTTTTCCAGTTCCTGCACCCTTTTTTCCAGTTCGGGAAGATTGCGGGCAATGGCCTGTGTACGCAGGGAAACAGTGGCTTCCTGCGCGGGAGAACCGGCAAAGGATTTATGGGTTTCGCGGATGGTTTTGGATATCCCGCTTTTTGCGGCAACCCGGGTACCGTCGGCAATATGAATATGACCTACAATGCCTACCTGTCCGCCCACCATCACCTGTTTCCCGATCTTGGTGCTGCCGCTGATGCCGGTCTGGGCAGCGATCACGGTATCGCAACCGATCTCCACGTTATGGGCGATCTGGATCAGGTTATCCAGTTTTACACCGGCGCGTATCACCGTTGAGCCCATCGTGGCCCGGTCAATGGTGGTATTGGCCCCTATCTCCACGCCGTCTTCTATCACCACATTGCCTATCTGCGGTACTTTCTGGTAACTGCCGTCGGCTTTTGGTGCAAAGCCAAAACCGTCACTGCCAATTACTGCGCCGGCATGTATGGTCACCTGTTTGCCGATCACACAGTCCTGGTACACTTTTACCCCGGCATGCAACAGGGTATTGTCGGCAACGGTTACATTATTGCCGATGACAACGCCGGGAAAAATCTTTACATTATTGCCGATCCGCGTCTGTTCGCCCACATAGGCAAATGCGCCGATAAACACATTCTCCCCGATGGTGGCGGTGGAAGCGACATAACTCGGCTGCTGTATGCCGCTCAGCTGCTGGGTCTGCAGCTCCTGGTACCGGGTTAACAGGGTGGCAAAGGCAGTATAGGCATCCGCCACGCGGATAAGGGTTGCTTTGACAGCCTGCTTCAAAACCAGGTTTTCGTTGATGATGATAACCGATGCGCCGCTTGTATACAGGTATTCTTCGTATTTGGGATTGGCCAGAAAGGAGATCTGCCCCGGTTGCGCCTCTTCTATCTTGCCAAAACTGGCAACTGCGCCGGTTGGGTCGCCTTCGATCTTCCCGTTGATCATCATCGCTATTTGTGCGGCGGTAAACTGCATTGGCTGGATGGTTTGTATTTGGGAATCTGTTTGTGTTTGCCCGTACCGGGCCAGGTCATGTCAGCAGACAAATGTAGAATTTTTTAACCTGTGCCGAAAGATTTTGATCGATGAGCGCGTTCTCGATACCGGCTATGTCTTTTACGCTGCCGTCGCGGAACAGTATGTTTATGCTTTCGTCCTTTGTTTTATAAAGTGTATTGGTGGCCTCACCGGTAAAACAGAAATAATGCACCTCTTTTGCGCTGACGCCGAATTTTTCCATCGCTTCTTTTCTATACTTCTCCAAAGCGGCATCGGGAAAGGGTTCCGACTGCAGCCTTGCTTTATACAGGCGCCGCTGCAGAAAACGGTTGCATAGCAGCGACAATATCTTGTCCGGGTGCCGGGTCCAGTGCTTTACGGCGTGCATCACATCATGATCGTCTATCGAACAGAATTTCTCCAGTACCGCTTCGTTCATATGGCCGTCAAAATCGCCGAGGAAAAAATCGAGCCCGGTAAGGGTAACCAGGTGTTTATCCTGTGCGCTGTGGATTTCACGCACCCTTTCGAGTATTTTCACCAGCATGCGTTCGGCAGCGAGCACGGTTTTGTGGAGGTACACCTGCCAGTACATCTGTCTTCGCGCCACAAGGAATTTCTCAACGCTGTAAATGCCTTTTTCTTCCACCATCAGCTCGCCGTTGTGCACCACCAGCATTTTCAGGATACGGTCGTAACCGATTACCCCTTCCGATACGCCGGAAAAAAAACTGTCGCGGCTCAGGTAGTCCATCCTGTCCACATCCAGCTGCCCGCTGATCAGCTGGTGAAGAAAGGGTTTGTGGTACTCGTTGGTGAAGATCCGTATGGCCAGGTCGAGCTGGCCGTTGAGGTCGTTGTTCAGTTTACGCATCAGCTGCAGCGATAACTGCTCGTGGTGAACGCCTTCCACCAATACTTCTTCCAGCGCATGCGAAAAAGGACCGTGGCCGATATCGTGCAGCAGTATGCCGGCTTTTACGGCGGTTTCTTCCTCCTGGGTGATCTCAACACCTTTTCCCCTCAGTTCAGCGATCGCGCAGCCCATCAGGTGGTAGGCACCCAGCGAATGCAGCAGCCTGGTATGAACGGCGCCGGGATACACCAGCTGCGCCATCGCCATCTGCTGGATGCGGCGCAGCCGCTGGTAATACGGGTGTTCGATGATGGAAAAAATGACCGGGTGGCTGACGGTGATAAAACCGTGTACCGGGTCGTTGATGATTTTTCTTTTATTCGGTGCCATGCTGTTGTTGAGATGTTAAATTGATCCTGTACGGCAAGCGGTTGGCTTTTGGCCATTAGCTTTGGTATCCTGCAGGGTCTGGTATGTGCGGCAAAAATAGAAAACAAACCAACCAGGATTTATCTTCGTAACCCAAAAGCCGGCAACGGCTGTTAAATTACCGCCTATCGCAGCCAAAGCTACACAGTTCATCTTATTGAATGCCGAACCGGAAAAACTAAACCAGCACCAATGGCCGTAGCTAAGATTTTATGGGTTGACGATGAAATTGAAAGCCTGCAATCGCAGAAGCTGTTTCTCGAACACAAGGGTTATGCAGTGGAAACGCTTACCAATGGCTTTGATGCCATCGAGTATGTAAAGGATAACCTGGTTGACGTGATGCTGATCGATGAAAGCATGCCGGGAATTACCGGGCTGGAAACGCTGGCGCGCATCAAGGAACAGTACAGCCAGCTGCCGGTGATCCTGGTTACCAAGAACGAAACGGAAAACCTGATGGATGAAGCCATCGGCAGCCAGATAGCCGATTACCTGATCAAGCCGGTAAACCCCAACCAGGTACTGCTGAGCCTGAAAAAGATCATCGATAACAAGCGCCTGGTGGCGGAAAAAACCACATCGGCCTACCAGCAGCAGTTCCGGGAACTGTTTATGGCGCTGAACAGCAATCCCGATCACAACGAATGGATGGAGCTGTACAAAAAACTCGTGTACTGGGAACTGGAGATGGAGAAAAGCGACAGCCCCGAAATGCGGGAGGTTTTCCAGACGCAGAAGCAGGAGGCCAACACCGAATTCTGCAAATATATTTCCAGAAACTATGCTTCCTGGGTCGATCCCAAGGCCGCAGATGCACCCATCATGAGTCACCAGCTGTTCCGCTTCAAGGTATTGCCGCATGTGGAAAAAGGCATACCTGTTTTCTTTCTGCTGATCGATAACCTGCGCTACGACCAGTGGAAGGCGATACAACCCATTTTTGCCGAAAGCTTCCGCATACAGGAGGAGGAGACGTTTTATTCCATCCTTCCCACCGCCACCCAGTACTGCCGCAATGCCATTTTTGCGGGATTGATGCCGGTTGACATCGAAAAACAGTTTCCGCAGCAGTGGAAGAACGACGACGAGGAGGGAGGCAAGAACCTGTACGAAGAAGATTTTTTCCGCGCACAGCTGAAACGGTTGCGTAAGGAAGACACCCGTTTCAGTTACAACAAGATCCTCCATCACAACGACGGGCAGCAGCTGGTTGCCAACGTACACAATCTTTTGCAGAACGATCTTAACATCATTGTATACAATTTTGTGGATATGCTCAGTCATGCCCGCACCGAGATGGAAGTGCTGAAAGAGCTGGCCAGCGACGAAACCAGCTACCGCTCGCTTACCAAAAGCTGGTTTGAGCACAGTCCCCTGCACCAGGCACTGAAAAAGATCGCCGAGAAAAAAGTGAAAGTGATACTGGCCACCGACCATGGCAGTGTCAGGGTAAATACGCCGCGTAAGGTAATCGGCGACAAACAAACCACCACCAATCTTCGATACAAGCACGGCCGGAACCTCAATTTCGATCCGAAAGAGGTGCTGGCGTTCAAGGACCCCAAGGAGGCCGGGCTGCCCGTACCCAATGTGAACTCCTCGTTTATTTTTGCCAAAGACGATGACTTTCTCTGCTACCCGAACAACTATAACCACTATGTTAACTACTACCGCAACACCTTCCAGCACGGAGGCATCAGCCTGGAGGAAATGATTGTGCCGATCATTAAGATGGTATCGAAGGGGTAGGGTTGGTTGAAAACTTGCGTTATATGGCTGTATGGTTGAACCGCCCGATTGTGCGCCGCTAACCGTATAGCCATATAACAATGCAGCCATTTCCCCAACTTCTCCCCCTGTGGATAACTGCCCGTCCCCATCCACCCGGGCGGCTTTATTTTTGTAAGGATTAATGTCAATTGTGCGTTATGAAGTATACACAGACTACACTCGATAAGTTGGGCAATATCCTGGGCGAATCCGATTACACCGTACGGTATGAAAGAGGCACTTTCCAGAGCGGCTGGTGCCTGCTGGAAGCAAGACGTGTGGTGGTGCTGAATAAATTTCTCAGTGTGGAAGGACGGATCAATACGCTGCTGGAAATTATTCCGCAGCTCAGCATCGATTTCGACCGGCTTACGCTGGAATCGCAGAAGCTGTACGAGGAGGTGATCAAAAAAACGGCTACCGAGGCCTGATACACTTGCGGCAAATACCTGTTCCGCGGTTACGGAATTGATTTAGATTTGAATCGTGAGCGCACCACCCCTTACCATAACTTTTTTAGGCACCGGAACCAGCACGGGAATACCCATGATCGCCTGTCCCTGCCCGGTATGCGCATCTGCCGATACCCACGACAAAAGGCTGCGCAGCAGCATCCTGGTCAGTTCCGCGCATACCACGCTTGTGGTGGATACCACACCCGATTTCCGCTACCAGATGCTGCGAACAGATACCCGCAAACTGGATGGCGTAGTGTACACACACCATCATAAAGACCATATTGCGGGGATGGACGATGTGCGGGCATTCAATTTCATCAACGACCAGGTAATGCGTATTTATGCCAATGCACTTACCGAAGAAGCGCTGCGAAGGGATTTTTACTACGCTTTTATGGAGAACAAATATCCCGGCGTGCCCGAACTGAAAATGATCATGATCGATGACACGCCTTTTATGGTGGGCGATATACCGGTGCAGCCCATACAGGTATTACACCATAAACTGCCCGTAATGGGTTTCCGGTTTGGCGATTTTGTGTATATCACCGATGCCAACAGGATCGAAGACACAGAGAAAGAAAAGATACGCGGCGCAAAAATACTGGTGCTGAACGCGCTCCGCCGCGAAGCGCATATCTCTCATTTTACCCTTGACGAAGCAATCGAACTGGCAAACGAGCTCGCCGTTCCCGAAGTGTATTTTACCCATATCAGCCACCAGCTGGGCAAACATACCGATATCAACCGCGAATTACCCGCGCATATCCGGCTTGCCTGGGATGGACTGACCCTTCGTTTGTAACTCCTGTTGAAACGGTACCCTGAAAAGTACTGTATGAGAAAAATATGGAAAGAATATTTCAACTTCAGTAAGAAGGAGCGGACGGCTATATTGCTGCTGCTGCTGATTATGGCGGGTTTTATTGCCGCGCCCTACTGCTACCGGCCGGCCCCGGCCATTCCTGAGCCGGAGAGCATGGTGTTCCCCGACCCGGGCAGCAGCGAATACGATACCGTAAAAACTGCGGACAGTTACGGGGAAGCGGTTGCAGAAAACGATCGTAAACCCGAAACCTTCTATTTCGATCCGAATACGCTGGAAGAACAGGGCTGGCGTAAACTGGGTATCCCCGCCAGAACCGTTCAAATCCTGCTTCGTTACCGCGAAAAAGGCGGGCGGTTCCGCCAGCCGGAAGACCTGCAGAAAATATGGGGCATGCGCAGGCAGGATGCGGAGCGGTTACAACCCTATGTGCGCATAGCCGATCGCCCGCAGCAGCAGGCAGATAAGCGTCCCGCAGCGACACCGGCAGCACCCGCGGCAAAACTTTCACCCATCGATATCAATACGGCAACAGAAGCGGCCTGGAAGGTGTTACCCGGGATAGGGGATGTGCTTGCTTCGCGCATCACCCGCTTCCGCGAGCGCATAGGCGGTTTTTCATCGGTGGAGCAGGTGCGGAAAACCTACGGCATTAGCGATTCGCTTTTTACGCTGATCAGTCCTCACCTGTTATTCAACCCTTCAAGCATGCCGGCGGTCAATATCAACACGGCATCCGCCTATGAGCTCCGAATCAAATTCGGTCTGCCATATGCTATCGCCAATGCATTGGTCCGCTATCGCGAAGCGCATGGCATTTTTCAATCGCTCAATGAGATACCCGGGCTGGTGCCGATGCCCGACAGCATTGCGCAAAAGTTAATTTTGCGCGGCCGGCTCTGATCATGTCAAAATTGATTTGGCCGGGATGGTAAAAGACCTATTTTTGTGCAATACACTAACAAACGGTTGTTTGTTTTATAAGGAGGTTGCCTTGCAATGGATTGCCTGTTGTTTGGCAGCCTCCGTCTATTTAATTTAACGCTATGGATTTTCGTCCGGATGAAATAACCCAGCAGGTAGCCCAGACCGCCCGCGATTTTGCGCGGCAGCATATTCTTCCACATGTAATGGAATGGGACGAGCGCCAGGAGTTTCCACGCGGGCTGTTCCGCGAGATGGGTAAGCTGGGTTTGATGGGCGTGCTGGTGCCCGAAGCCTATGGCGGGGCCGGACTGGGGTATTTTGAATACAATGCCATCATCCAGGAAATAGCCAGGGTATGCGGGTCGATAGGACTGAGTCTGGCGGCGCACAATTCGCTTTGCACCAACCATATCCTGATGTTCGGCAGCGAAGCGCAGAAACAGCAGTGGCTGCCGGCGCTTGCCGGGGGCGAATGGCTGGGCGCCTGGGGTTTAACGGAACCGGGTACCGGCAGCGATGCGGGCAATATGAAAACCACCGCGGTAAAAGACGGTTCGGACTGGATTTTAAACGGCACCAAAAACTGGATCACCCATGGCAAAAGCGGCGATCTGGCGGTGGTCATCTGCCGCACCGGCGAACCCCGTACAAGCGGTAATGCCACTGCCTTTGTGGTGGAAAGAGGAACGGCGGGTTTTTCGGGTGGCAAAAAAGAAAACAAACTGGGTATGCGGGCCAGCGAAACGGCCGAAATGATCTTTGATAACTGCCGGATACCGGACAGCAACCGTTTGGGAGAAACAGGGGATGGTTTTCGGCAGGCCATGGCCGTATTGGACGGCGGCAGAATATCCATTGCAGCGCTGGCCATCGGCATTGCCAAGGGCGCTTACGAAGCGGCCCTGCAGTATGCGCAGGAGCGCCAGCAGTTTGGTCAGGCGATCGCAACCTTCCAGGGTATCAGCTTCAAGCTGGCCGATATGGCCACCGAGATAGCCGCTTCTGACCTGCTGGTATGGCAGTGTTGCGACCGCAAGCAGCGCCATGAAAAAGTAACCAAAGAGGGGGCCATGGCCAAGTATTATGCCAGCGAGACAGCGGTAAAAGTGGCCACGGAAGCGGTACAGGTATTCGGCGGGTACGGCTATACAAAAGATTTTCCGGTAGAAAAATACTATCGTGATGCAAAATTGTGTACTATTGGAGAAGGAACTTCCGAGATCCAGAAAATCGTGATCGCCCGGGAGGTACTCAAACACTGATCTTCTCGATTGCTTGTTTATAGTCAAAAGCCCTCGCAAGAGGGCTTTTCGTTATCCGTACCGTATTATTGATTATCTTCCTTCGCCATTTGTAAACGACAGTGACCAGACCTAACCGCTTATACCCGGCGTTCCTGCTGATCTTCCACACCGTACTTGCTTTTTCTCCGCTGATGGCAGCTGATAAACCCGCTTCTGCAGATACCAGAACCGTAGACTCGCTCAATGAACTTGCTTTCAAACAAAAAAGATTCGATGTACCCAGGGCATTGAGCAATTTATCGATGGCCCAGAATATCGCCGGCAGCGTAAATTACCTGAAGGGGCTGGGCATCAGCTATATGTACGAGGCCGGTATCTTTTACCAGAACGGGTACGACAAAAAAGCGCTTTCCACCTATTACAAATCCCTGCAACTGTTCCAGAACCTTGCCGATACGTTTCATATCGCTTTTGTAAGCCAGCAGATAGCAGGGTCGCTCCAGGCCAACAAACGCTATGCGGAAGCCATGCGGCTATACCAGGAAGCCCTGGCCGTATTTACCAAAATGAACAAGCGGGAAGATATTGTGAACGCAAAGAACAGCATGGGCCTGCTGAACCTGGCGCTGAATAAACTACCGGAAGCCGAAAAATATTTTACAGAAGCGCTGGCAATGGCCCGGGCGATCGGGTATGCCTACGGCGAAAAAAAAGCCCTTCACAACAGGGGGGTGCTCGAAAAACAGCGTGGTAACCTCGCCGACGCGGAAAATTATTTCCGTATGGCGCTGCAGTGCGATGAAAAAGCGCACGACCTGTATGGTGCTGCGCTGAACCAGCTGGAACTGTCGCATCTTTTTTCAAAACAGCTTTCCCACGATTCGGCCATCGGCATGGCCATGGAAGCGTACCGCAACGCCTACCGGATCTCCGCCTATAATTTGCTGAAAGATGCGGCCACGCAGCTCATTCAGACTTACCGCGCCCTGGGTATTGCAGCCAAAACGGCGCAGTGGCAGGACTCGCTGCTCAATATCTTCCGCATACAGATAGAGAACGAACGGATGTATGCGCTGAATTTCATTGATGTGATCAAGAGCCAGGACCTGCAGAAAGTAAATGCAGAGAAAGAAGCCAATACCGCCCGCAGGGTTCAGCAGGAACAGCTGCTGGTGATTACGGTGGGTACCTTTATCCTTATCATCGTTGCGGTACTGGCCGTACTGGCGCTGGTGAACTACCAGCGGCAACGGTTCTTTGGTAAGGAGTTAAAACAGAAGAACGAGATCATCGAAAAGAATTCCGCATCGCTGGATCAGCTGAACAAGGAAATATCACACCAGAACGCCTTGCTGGAGGAAGACAATAAGACCAAGAACAAACTGCTTTCCATCATCTCGCACGACCTGCGTACGCCGCTTGTGAACACCAAGGGCATTCTTAACCTCGTAAACCAGGGCATGGTGCCCAAAGACGAGGCAGAACGCCTGCTGCAGCAGCTGGAGACCCAGTATATAGGCACCACTTCGCTGCTGGACAACCTGCTGTTCTGGATCAAGGGACAGATGAACGGCCAGCAGAATGAAAAAGTGAAACTGAACCTTTTTCTCCTGATCAAAACACTGGAAGACGAGCAAAGACTGCCGCTGGAAAAAAAGGAGATCGTTTTACGCAACGAGGTTGACCGCGACATCAGTATCGTTGCCGAAAAGGAACTGATCCGGATCTGTTGCCGTAACCTGATCAGCAATGCCATTAAGTTCACCAATCCCGGCGGTTTTATCGAGATACGGTCGAGGATTGAGGGGAAAAATCTTTGCATCGTGATAGCCGATTCGGGGATCGGAATGACGCGCGAAGCGATCGAAAAAGTGAATGCCAAAGTATACTATAACACCAAGGGTACTTCATTCGAAAAAGGCAGCGGTTTCGGGCTGATGCTTTGCCGCGACCTGATTGCAAAACAGGGCGGCGAACTGCTGGTGAAGAGCGAGCCGGGCAAAGGCAGCGAGTTTACCATCGTGCTTCCGCATAACGGATAACCGGGATACCACGGGCAGTCCGTTCCTCAAACGCTTTCCTTCTGAAACAGAGCGGGGATGGTTCTGAGTATGAGTTGTATGTCTTTCCAGAACCCATGGTTGCGTGCATAGGCATTGTCGAGCATCAGTCTTTCTTCCTCGCTCATCTCACCCTTGCCGCGTTTTTCCACCTGCCACAGACCCGTGATACCCGCCGGCGCCATAAACCGCAGCGAATATTTATCGGTGGTCAGTTTTTCGGCTTCGTACAGGGGCAGCGGCCGGTTACCCACGATGCTCATATCCCCGATGATCACATTCCATAACTGCGGCAGTTCGTCAATACTGGTATTGCGGATAAAACCGCCCACTTTCGTGATGCGCGGATCGTCTTTTAGTTTGAAGAAAGCCGATCCTTCCCTGGCCTTCCGGGACCCGGTATATTGTTTCTCGCACCAGCGAACCCGGTCTGCATAGATGGTGAACTGGCAGGTATTGCCGGTTTTCTTACATTCCTCGCACAGGAATTCGGTGTTAAGCGTTTCCTGCGGCGTTTCTTCCGCGCCGGTGTACTGGTTCAGGTGTTTGAATTCCTTCAAACGCCGGTCTGCATTAACGTACATAGACCGGAACTTGTAAAAACGGAAAATACGGTAGCCTGTTCCCACCCGCAGGGAATAGTAAAAAACCGGTCCCCTCGACTCGAGCCTGATCAATACATACACCAGCAGAAAAACCGGTGACAGCAGCAGCAGGGCCAGTCCTGCAAAGAAAATATCGAAAATCCTTTTGGCAAGCGGCACTTTATACAACAGGGAGGTATCTTCCTTATACGGTCTTATGATTTTATCGTGGTTGGCAACCAGGAAATTGATCCTTGTTTCCAGTTTTCTTTTCCGAAGCGGAAACCTGAATGCATCGCTCACACCTGCCGACAGGGCCAGGTCGCGCGTTTCGTTGGTCCATTGGTGGCAGAGCAGGATATACTGCGCGGGTGGCAGCCCTTTTTTCTGCAGCATTTTGAGCAGCGGTATACCCATGGGGGCAACGATCTCGCTCTGGATGATCACTACGCCTATATGCAGGTTACCGGCGCTCCATTCATTGGCGAGATCCATACCGGTTGAAAAAAATACCAGACCGGTGTTATGCAGGTTGCACTGTTTGAAAAGCTCTGTCGTTTTTTCATCCAGGCCAACCAGGGCGATCAGCGGTTCGGGGGGTGTGATTGGTTCGCTCATCATTCATCATCGTTTCCTTTTCCAACACGGCGCAACACCACGGCAAGTCTTGCCGCCAGTTCGCGCGGATTAAAGGGTTTGACAACATAATCGTCAGCGCCCGCTTCCAGGCATTTGATACGCATCTCCGAACGCTCGTCGGCGGACAGTACGATAACGGGTATCGAATTAAAAAAATCGCTGGCCTTTATCTGCGTAAGCAGTTCCAGTCCGCCCATAGGCGGTGTATTGAGATCAGATATAATGGCGTCGGGAATATTACCGTCCTGCAGGTAAGACATGGCTTCCAGTCCGTGGCTGCATACATGCACCTGGTAAAATTTCCCCAGGAATCGACGCAAAATGGTCTGCATCGATACCTCGTCGTCCATTACCAGTATCCGCCATTTTTTTTCCTGATCTTCCAAACTGATGGGTTTTATAATGATAAAATTAGGCCCTTTCACAGTGTCTCAAACCCGCACAAAAGATACGCAGCAGTTTTGATCTAACGACTAAAAAAACGCTTTATTCTTTTGGTCACGGCCTTACAGATACCGCCGTCTATTTGCAGGCGCCGGTCGGTTGTCCAGACAAGCGCCGCTCTTGCGTAAAACAGTTTTCCAAAGCCCCTGTTGCGCAGTTTCAGCGCCAGCCAGCCATCTTCATTGGTGCCGGGCGGGTGGTGGAAACCGTCTACCGCCAAACCCTGTTCTCTTCTGAAACCCGAGTTGAACCCGTATACATTCACCGCTTCTTCCCTGATATGCCGGTGCACCGTTCTTACCATATCGGTGATGTATTCATAAAAGAAATAGGTGTTTCTGCCGGTGCTGCCTACGGGGATAAAAGAAAACCTGCCATAGGTAAGTGCCAGGTCCGGGTTGCCGGCCAGCGGGGCCGTCATGGCTTCGATCCAGTGCGATGGGTATAAGGTGTCTGCATCCGCATTTAAAATGTATTTGCCCTTTGCCTCGCGCAACCCCCTGTTGCGTGCCGGTGTAATGCCCTGCTCCGTTTCAAGCACATAACCCACGCCGCAGGTCCGAATCAGTTCGGCCGTACGGTCTTTGGAATTGTTGTCCACCACAATGATCTCCACGCTGCGCCCGGTGGTATTGGAGGCAAGCGAAAGAAGGGTTTTGACAATATTCGATTCTTCATTGTAGGCGGGAATAACAACGGATACTTCCGGTTCTCCCTTATTCAGCCGCTGGTATTGTGTTTTTGTTTCAAGACACGCATCGGCATCTGTGGAAGAAAGCAGCCAGTACCGGTTGATATCGGGAGGAATACGGATCGGTCGCATTTATTGCTAAAATAGGTATTTTATCTGCCGGTTGCGTGTCTGAAAACCTTTTGCCTGAAGCGCTAAATCCGCTACATTTGCGCTCCTTTCGCGCGGATGTGGCGAAACTGGCAGACGCACCAGACTTAGGATCTGGCGGGGTGACCCATGTAGGTTCGATTCCTATCATCCGCACAAAATACCCGGTCAGCGACCGGGTATTTTTTACCTGATTTTTCAATTTGTTAATTGCCTGTTCTGCTGTTAATCCGCATACAGCAGTTCGCCCAGCGATGAATGCGACCAGTTATTTTTGGCCGTCACCCAGGGACAGGAATGATCCCTGATCTTAACCAGTATCTGCCATGCTTCCATGATACTGCCGGTGGTGTCGAAAGACTGCGGCAGGGGAAGGGAGGCTTCGTCTTTACTGGCCAGCACTTCGCCCGATAGGTTGTAAACTTTTTGCTGGAACAGTTTGCCCAGCATATTGGCCTGGTTACTGAACACACAGTTGCCCAGTATCAATCCCAGTACCTTCAGGTTATCCGGATGCACCAGCATATGCTGGTATTGATAGGCAACAACTTCGCCCGCGTGGTTATATAGCGCCTGCATGACTTAAAATTATTAACAGATTGCCTGACGGCAATGCCGCTGCAGATAGTTAACAGTAAGGTAATAAACGGTTTTTTCAGGAAGGCAAAGCAGGACGTTCTCCGCTGCGACGCCAGTGTATGGCGCCGGAAGCCAGCACGGAAAAAAACGAACCCAGGCTGAAATTGACCAGACCCGCATTCAGAAAGACCATGAACCATAAGCCGTTAAGTCTTCCCCCGCTGGCTGCCGGCGCATGGGCAAGCGCGTGGGGATGCAGGATCAGTAACGTAATAGCGGATAACACGCAGGCGAACACAATACCGGTGAGGGTTGTCAGATGCGCTACGCCCAGTATGGTCATGGCGCTGAAATGCAGGTGGGGCCTGCGCGCCAGCTTTACCACGTGGAGGGCGATAAATAACAGGAAGAAAAAATTACCCATATACAACCACCAGGCATACCTGAAATCATCCTTCAGTACAAACACGAGTTCGGCGGCCAGGTACCCCGCTGCTGCCATCGTTCCATACCGCAGATAATCGCGTACATGGCTTTTTCTGAACAGCGGTGTCTGCATTTGCTGTGGATTTTTTTACGCAGTCACCGATGTGTACCCGGTTTTTTGGAATGATGTTCCTTGTGCGTATGCGTAACATCATTTCCTTTTGTCTGCCACTCCTCGTTTTTCCGGCTGTCGATATCGTCTTTGTTTTCGGGTTTTGCTTTTTTCTGGTTGATCACCTGCATCCGCTCCCTTGGCTGTTGGTTATTTTTAGTCATAACTGATCATTTCCCAATCATACGACCAAATTCATGCCATCGGATAGCGGGATATTCCCACCGCCGCGTGCGATCGCATGAAAAAAAATTTGCCATCAATTCCATATCACTTAGTTTTGAGTTACGGCCGTTTACCGCGGCAGGTCCAATACATCTCTACCGTAAACACTCGTTTACAGATTTTCACTGTTTAACACTGCCTTTTTTTTACACCTTACTCCATTGGGGAAAGCTGTGTTCATATTAATAATACCTATGGAAAAACATATACTGCTGATTGATGATGACCTGGATGAGCCCGAAATGTTCATGAATGCCCTGTTCGATGCCGATATTATCTGCAAATGCACATGGGCCAATGGTGCGGAAGAAGCGTTTCGTCATCTGGAGCACATCCGTCCCGATTTTATTGTGCTCGATTTCAACATGCCCAAAATGAATGGGCTGGATACTTTGCGCGCGCTCAAAGCGCATGAGGAATGGCAGGCCATACCCGTTGTGATGTATTCCACCACCATGGACAGCACGCTTTCTGCCAAAGCCCTGCAGCAGGGGGCGGTCCAATGCATCCGCAAACCCTATAACATGAAGGAATTGCCAACGCTGCTGCAGGCGTTTTTATAAGATTACGTTTTTTACATCCAGTTCGTTATCTTTGTTTCCTACCGCTTTTAGCCGGAATCAATACATACTTCTGCATACTCTGGCTTTGCCTTAACACGGGCAATCTCTTTGTTTTTTTGTTGAGAATTGTGGCCTGATGCAGGTATGTATTCCCTGCGATGCGGGTGATAACTGTATGGAGAAAAACAGCTCGTTCGGCATTACGCATGCCAGTCACCCTGTATTGTTACAGGCCGTTTTGGACACCTTCCACAGTGGCATACATATATTTAATGCCATCCGTAATCAATCCGGTGAGATCATAGATTTCCAGTTTGTACTGCTGGGAAAGAAAAGTGTTGCCTTCCCCGATCGCCAGGACCTGGCCGGAAGAAAGCTGCTGGCAGAATATCCCGAATACCAGGCGCAGCTGCAGCAGATGGCGCAGGTGGTCAACAGCGGCAGCAGCCGGTCGCACGAAGTGCACCTGACCGCAAACGGAAACAACAGCTGGTACCTGGTAACCGACTCGCCCTTTGGCGAAGGCCTGGTGAATGTATGGGAAGATATCACCGAGCAGAAACAGGCGGAAGAAAAGATCCACGAACTCAACCGCACCCTGCTGATCAATAACCGCGAGCTGGCTTCCCTGAACTCCGAGCTGAAAACATTCAACTCCATCGCCGCAACCGACTACACCGATACGCTGCGGAAACTGTATACCAACCTGGAGTTCATTATCAGCCATGATGCCAGGAACCTCACCGATGAGGGCAAGGCCAACGTACGCAGGGCCCAGTCGGCCATCCAGAAAATGAAACTGCTTACGGAAGACATTGTTTCCTATTCACGTATCCATACCCACGATACCGACCTGCAGGCGGTGGATCTTATTGCGATGCTGCAGGGCATACAGGACGATATGCGCCGCGGCTGGCCCGATATCGAGATCAATATCGCCTGCCAGGAAAATATGCCCGAGATACAGGGCTATCCTTTCCTGCTCAACCTGCTCTTCCATCACCTGATCGATAACGCCATCAAGTTCCGCAAGGAAAATACACACCCGATTGTGGAGGTTGGCTGCAGGGATTATGATGCGGCTTCCATTAACCACCCGGCGGCACTGCCCGGCACCCGCTACAACCGGTATACCTTTACCGACCAGGGCATCGGTTTTGCACAGGAGGCCGCAGAAGACATTTTTGTGATTTTCCACCGCCTGCACCAGAAAGGCATGTACAAGGGCTCGGGCATAGGCCTGGCCATCTGCCGTAAGATCATGGACATACACGGCGGGTTCATCACCGCCGAAGGCACAATGGGCACTGGCGCCCATTTTCACTGCTATTTTCCTATTCCTTAGGCAGTTAACAGGCCGGCCCGGTTTGCCCAAACCGACCGGCGGCGGGTTTGGGCGAAAAGCAGTTGGCCCGGAGCCGTGTCCCAAAGCGTAAAACCCTTACCTTTGCAGCCCGAATTTTAAAACAACAATTATGGCTTCTGTTACCAGAGAAAACATCAGCCTGCTGAATGACAAGCTGACCGTTACCTTATCAAAAGACGATTATTACCAGGGTTTTGAGCAAAGCCTGAAAAAATATGCGAAATCAGCCAATATCCCCGGCTTCCGCAAAGGCATGGTGCCGGCCGGCCTGGTGAAGAAAATGTACGGACAGGGCGTATTTACCGACGAAGTGCTGCGCAAGGTGGAAACCGAACTGAACGCTTACCTGAACAACGAGCAACTCGAAATATTTGCACAGCCGCTGCCGCTCGACAGCGATGCGCGCGCGCTGGATATGAACAATCCTGCCGACTACCAGTTTGCTTTCGAGATCGGTCTGAAACCCGCTTTCGATATCGATGCCAAAAAGATCCATGTTACCCGTTATAAAGTGGATGTTACCGATGCCATGGTGCAGGAAGAAGTGGAGCGTTTGCAGACACGCAATGGCAAGATGACGGAACCCGAAGCGGTAGCCGGCGAGGAAAATGTGCTGAATGTAAAATTTATTGAAGCAGATGCGGCCGGTAACGAACTGGAAGGCGGCGTAACCAAAGACAATTCACTGCTGGTTAAATATTTTTCCGCCGATTTCCGCAAGAACCTGGTCGGGAAGAAAAACAACGATACCGTGTCGCTGCAGCTGGATAAGGCTTTTGACGAAAAAGAGCGCGAAGCCATCCTCCAGGACCTGGGTCTGCAAAAAGAAGACAGCGCCAGGCATTTTAACCTGCTGATCACCAAAGTGGGACTGATCGAAAAAGCGGAGCTTAACGAAGAGCTGTTCAAAGCGGTTTATCCCAATAACGAAGACATTGCAACGGAAGCCGATTTCAGGAATGCGATCAAGGCCGATATCGAAGCCCATTTTGCACAGCAGGCGCGCAACCAGGTGCACGACCAGATCTATCATTACCTGGTGGATCATACCACCATGGAATTTCCGGAAAGCTTCCTGAAACGCTGGTTGCAGACCGGCGGCGAGCAGCCCAAAACTGCCGAAGAGGCAGAAAACGATTACCCGACTTTTGTGAACCAGCTGAAATGGACACTGGTAAGCAGTAAGCTGATACAGGATAACAAGATCGAGGTGCTGCCCGATGATATCCGCGACTTTGCCAAGCAGCAGCTGTTCAGCTATATGGGCGGCCAGCTGGGTGCACTGGGCGATAACCAGCAGTGGGTGGACGATTATGCCAACCGCATGATGCAGGACAGGAAATTTGTGGAAGACAGCTACCACAGGATCAGCACCGACAAGCTTTTCAGCCAGCTGGAAAGCCAGGTGGAGGCAAAAGAAGAAGCGATCAGCTCGGAAGCTTTTGCCGAAAAACTGCATCACCACCACCATTGATAAACAGCGCGCGGTAGTTGCGTATCTGGCAATAACACCGCGCACGCTAACCATACCCGACCGGGCCAGCCAATGGCCCGGTTTTTTTGTACCGGTACCGAGGTATTTTCTGCTGCCTGCTTTTGAAATGGCGATTTTCGGCCGCTTCGCCCTGACTAACTGTCGTAAAAACAGCTTTGCACAGTATTTGTTTTGTAAACATTCCCAAAGGGGCAAATCACTTATCTTCAAAGCGAAAAATTGATAGCATATATGAATCCGGGAAAAGAATTTGAACAATATGCCGTAAAGCACCGTGGTATTTCAAGTGCCACGCTGCATAATTTCAGGCAGAATGGATTTACCAGCCTTACCCCCTATATCATAGAAGAAAGACCGCTGAACGTGGCCAGTATGGATGTGTTCAGCCGACTGATGATGGACCGCATCATCTTTCTTGGCGAGGGCATCAACGATTATGTGGCCAATATCGTAACCGCACAGCTGCTGTTCCTGGAGAGCACCGACAGGAGCCGCGATATACAGATGTATATCAACAGCCCCGGCGGCGGCGTGTATGCAGGACTGGGCATTTACGATACCATGCAGTTTATCAACCCCGATGTGGCCACGATCTGTACGGGTATGGCGGCCAGCATGGCGCAGATACTGCTTTGCGCGGGCGTTCCGGGCAAAAGAACGGCACTGCGTCACAGCCGGGTAATGATTCACCAGCCCAGCGGCGCCATCGGCGGCCAGGCCAGCGATATCGAGATCACTGCCAAAGAGATCAGGAAACTCAAGCAGGAGCTCTATAATATCACGGCGCACCATACCGGTAAGGATGCAGAAACCATTGTTCGCGACAGCGACCGCGATTTCTGGATGACGGCCCAGGAAGCAAAGGAATACGGTCTGATAGACGAGGTACTGCTGACAAATCCGAGAAAGGAAAAAAAATAAGCGGCTGACAGAGATGTACGCCTTACCATTTACGACGCCAATAAACACGAAGAACATGATCCAATCAACCTATACAGGTCCCCGTTTTAACGACGACGAGGAAAACGATCCCAAAAATGAGCCGGTGCAGGAGCATCCGGTGAACGATTTTATGACCAAGAAACTGGAGAAAATGTTCTTCGAAAGAAGGGCGGTATATCTCTGGGGAGTGGTTGACGATAAGTCTGCACGCGAAGTGGTATCGCGGCTGCTGCTGCTGGATGCCGATAAAAGCGGCGAAGAGATCAAATTTTACATCAACAGCCCGGGTGGTGTGGTTACCAGCGGTATGGTGATCTACGATACGATGAAACTTATCAAAAGCCCGGTGAGCACCATCTGTATGGGACTGGCTGCCAGTATGGGATCTATCCTGCTGAGCGCGGGCGCAAAAGGCAGGCGCTTTATTTTCCCGCACGGCGAGGTGATGATCCACCAGCCAAGCCTGGGCGGGTATTTCCAGGCCAACAGCGCCGATATAGAAATACAGGCCAACCAGATCCGCAAAACCAAGGAACTGGGCGCCAAAATCCTCGCAACCAATTGCGGCAAAACACCCGAACAAATACTGAAGGATTTTGACCGGGATTACTGGATGGACGCACAAGAGGCTGTAAATTATGGCATTGTGGACGCTGTGATGACAGAAATCTAGCTTGGGCACGGCATTTTTATAGATCATTTATCCCAAATTCAGGCAGAAACGGCTGAACTGTAATAGCTTTGCAACGATTTGCTGCAGGAGCTGTCTTCCGGTTGTTGCTGCAAGAAATATCCAACTATGGCAAAATCTTCTCAATTGCATTGTTCATTTTGTGGCCGCAGCCGCGATGAGGTCAAGATCCTTATTGCCGGCCAGGACGGTCATATCTGTGAGAACTGCGTGGAACATGCACAGGAGATCATCGCACAGGAACTCACCGCCAAGCACCAGGATACCCCCGGCGGCGGCAGTAATTTTAAACTGAATGTGCGCCGTCCCGCCGAGATCAAAAAATTCCTCGACGAATATGTGATCGGTCAGGACGAGGCAAAAAAAGTGCTGGCCGTGGCCGTCTACAACCACTATAAGCGGGTAAACCTGAAACAGCAGGCCGATGAAGTGGAGATTGAAAAAAGCAATATCGTAATGGTGGGCGAGACCGGCACCGGCAAGACCCTGCTGGCCAAAACCATTGCCCGTTTGCTGAATGTACCTTTTGCCATCGTGGATGCCACCGTGTTCACCGAAGCCGGTTATGTGGGAGAAGACGTGGAAAGCATGCTCACCCGCCTGCTGCAGAACTGTAATTACGATGTAAACGCCGCCGAGCGCGGTATCGTTTACGTGGATGAAATAGACAAGATAGCCCGCAAAGGCGATAACCCCTCCATTACCCGCGATGTGAGCGGCGAAGGCGTACAGCAGGGGCTGCTGAAAATGCTCGAAGGCACCGAAGTGCTGGTGCCGCCACAGGGAGGCCGCAAACATCCCGAGCAGAAAATGATCAAGGTAGACACCCGCAATATCCTGTTTATCTGTGGCGGTGCTTTTGACGGCATCGACAAAGTGATAGCCAGGAGGGTGAACACCAACGCGATCGGTTTTAACGTGAACAAAGATGTGCAGGAACACCACCGGAAGAACATGCTGGAGTTCATCAATGCACAGGACCTGAAAAGTTTTGGATTGATACCCGAACTGCTGGGCCGTTTGCCCGTTATCACCCACCTGAATCCGCTGGATGCCGAAACGCTGAAAAGCATTCTTACCGAACCAAAGAACTCGCTTATCAAGCAGTTCTCGCGTTTGTTTGAACTGGAAGGCATCAAACTTACCATCGAAGACGCGGTGCTGGAATTCATGGTGAACAAAGCGCTCGAATACAAACTGGGCGCAAGGGGTTTACGCAGTATCTGCGAAAGCATCCTCACTGATGCCATGTTCGAATTACCGGGCACCGGCGAGCAGAAGTTGCATATTACACTGGACTATGCAGAGAGAATGTTCGGTAAGAGCAAACTCAGCACATTGAAAGTGGCGTAAAGAATACATTCTGCCAGAACGCCGCTGCGGGCACCGTGTGAATACACGGGCTTATTCTTGTTCATCTTTTCATCCTATCTTGCACACACAACGAATCTCCCATGAACGAACTCATCAATCGCCTTGTACAGGAAGCAGGTCTTACACCCGATCAGGCTCGGAAAGCCGTGGAGACCATCGCCGGATTTGTGAAAGAGAAATTCCCTATGCTGGGCGGCGCCGTTGACCAGATCTTTTCCGCGGGAGGCAATGAAGAGTAAGACCGTTATTTTCCGGCATTGCATAAGTCAGCGGGTTGGCTTTTTTCTGTAGTTATACCCTTACCCATTCTTTTTTTTCCGCATCATACTGTTTGATCAGCCGGGCCGGGTTTCCGGCTGCAATACTGAAAGGGGGTACGTTTTTGGTAACCACCGAACCCGCTGCCACCACCGAATGCCGGCCAATGGTTACGCCCGCGGTGATCACTACATTGGCCGCGATCCAGCAATCGTCTTCCACCACAACCGGCGCAGTCCTTACATGCTGGTCAGCGATGGGGCGCAATGCATCTTCGTATATATGGTTAAGACCGCTTATCACCACATGCTGTGCAAGGATGATGTTATTGCCCAGCGTTACCGGCCCGATGATCACATTGCTCATACCAACCAGGGTATGATGCCCGATGATCACATCGCCCGATCCGTTGTTGACCGTGCTGAAATCCTCGATGATCGAACGCTCTCCCAGTTCAAAGCGGTTGAAAGGCAGCACATCGGTGCGCGTGCGCCGGCGTATGACGGCACCCGGGCCTTTTTTATGGACAAAGGGATTCACGAACCATTTTACCCAGGTACGCGGACGTGCTTCATGGGTGCGTACCAGCGCGCCGTGCACCCATTTCTTCAGACGCGGATTTTGGTTGATCTTTTCTTTCAGCGACATGGATAAAAATATACTTCAAGTTATATTTTTTCAACAGATAACACAACAAAGATCCAGCTAATCCGTTCCTTTCCGGGTATAGGGTTCAAACCTTAGTTTTACTAACTTTAACCCAAAGCAGCTGTATGACCAACCCTCCTCAGGCTGTCGCCTTTGGGTCAACTGTAAAGAAGCAATCTATGGGCAGATCCTTTTGCAGGAATTTTTTTGCAGGAGCGGCATTGGCACTGGCGCTGCAAACAGGGTTGCAGGCGCAGGAATCGGTTAATGTCAACGACGAAGTATCCTATCCCTTTCTTGGCAAACTCATCGATACGGCCAGGAAATACTACCCCAAGATGCGCTCGTTTGACCACCGCATCAATATCGCCAATTCAAATATTACCAAAGCCAGGCTGTCCTGGTTCGATATTTTCACGTTTTCCTATCTCTACAGTCCAAACAATTCCACCACGCTGGTAAACCCGAGTCTGTTCAACGGTTACCAGCTGGGTATGTTTGTGAACATCGGTTCGCTGATCACCAAGCCGCACAATATCCGGCAGGCCAGGGAGCAACTGGCCATCAGCAAACTGGACAAGGAAGAATACAACCTGAACATAGAAGCGGAGGTGAAGATGCGCTATTTCCGTTATGTAAAAGAACTCACCATGCTCAAGGCAATGAGCCAGGGTCTGGTGGATGCGGAGAATGCGATGAAACAGTTGCGTTACAAATTCGAAAAATCAGAGACAACCTTTGAGGAATACAGCAGGTCGTTGCTGGTATATGCAGACCGCAGGCAGTCTGTGATCGAATCACAGGGTGCATTGCTGGTGGCCAAGAGCAGCCTGGAAGAACTGGTCGTTAAAAAACTGGAAGACATCAAATGATCGACTTAGGCAAATTCATGAAAATGCTGAGCCGGTATGCGTTCATCCTGATCGCCATACCGGTGGTTACCGTGGCCATCACCTATTTTCTGGTGCGCCAGCTGCCCAACGAATATGTGTCCAAGGCCCGTATTGCCACAGGGCTGGTGGAACAGTCGGAGCAGATACTCGATAACCTTTCCTTTCTGCAGGAATCAAGGATTGACCAGGAGTTCAGCAATATCATGCAGGTTATGCAACTGAAAAGGATCTATGACCAGGTCTCGTACCAGCTGATCCTGCACGATATCACCAAACCTGATTCCGCTTTCCGCAGGAAAAGCGATCTGATGAACGACCTGAACAAGGACGCCATCAGGCATGCGATACAGGTGTACTCAGAAAAATACGCAAAAGCGGAACCGCTTGTTTTGTGGGACAGGGACCAGGCCGGACTGAAACTGGTGCTGGTATCGATGGGTTACGACGAGGAGTCGCTGAAAAGCAAGATTGCGATCTACCGGGTAAACAGGAGCGACTACATCGATGTGGAATTCCGCTCGGATAATCCATTGCTGTCGGCATTCGTGGTGAACCAGCTTACGGCGGAATTCATCAGGTATTATGCATCGGCCACCAAAACCAACCAGGTACGTTCGATGGTATTCCTTGACAGCCTGCGGAAGAACAAACAGGCCGTGATGGACCTGACGATGGAGCAGCTGAAATCGTACAAGATCCAGAACCGGATACTGAACCTGGACGAACAGGCCAGGGTACTCTACGGACAGATCGCCGACATCGAAACAAAACTGGAGGTGGCGCGCAAGGATGTGGAGGGATATAACGGTGTACTCAGGAATATCGACAGCAAGTTTGATCCGAACGATAAAAAATTCATCGAGAGCACCACCCGCCGTGTAAACCAGGATATCGTAAACAACACCAACCAGCTGAAAGCACTGACGGAAGCTTATATACGCAGTAACTACGACCCGGTGTTAAAGATCCGGATAGACTCGCTGCGTAATGTGATATCGGGCCAGATCACGGAATCGGCAGACAGGTACACCATGAGCCCGCTTACCACCAAGGAGAACCTGCTTGTGCAAAAGATCAACGCGGAAGTGGGACTGGATATGGCAAGACACAGTATTCAGTCGCTGCAGCAGGAAGTGGTCCGGCTGAACAAAGTGGTAAGCAACCTGGTTCCGCACGAAGCCAATGTGCAGGCTTACGAAGAAAAGATCGATGTGGCCAGCAAGGAATACCTGGATGCGTTGAACAAATTCAACCAGGCAAGCCTCAGTTCCAGTCTGGCAACACGTATCAGACAGATAGAATACGGTATGCCGGGATCTGCCGCCCCGTCGAAGAAAATGTTGCTGGTGATCCTCAGCGGCGTAATCAGTTTTGCGTTCTGCGTATTTGTGCTGTTCATCCTGTTCTATATAGACAGCAATATCAAAACGGAATACGAGCTGGCCAGCGAAACAGGGCATCCCGTTCTGGGCACGCTTCCCTTCATGGGCAACGACGAAATAGACCTCAAGAAATTATGGAACGGCGATTACGATATCACGCGTACGGAGGAGTATAAAAACATGATCCGGTCCATTCGGTTCGAGATCAGCGAGCAGATGGGTACCGACAAACTGCTGGCGATCACGAGTATCAAACCGGAAGAAGGAAAAACATTTGTGGCACTGAATATTGCTTATGCCTACTCACGCGCAGGTAAAAAAGTGTTGGTGATAGACGGCCATTTTGATAAACCCGATATAAGCCAGACCATACCCAGCCCCCTGCTGCTCGAAGACTATTTAACCAGTAAGATACCGCTGGAGCAACTGGGCAACGACAAACACCTGGCGGTACTTGCCAGCAGACCAAAGGATATTTCTTTATTCGAAATCGTAGACCAGGATATTGCCAGGCAAAAGCTGCAGGCGCTGGCAACCAGGTTCGATATGGTTATCATCGATACGCCCTCGCTGCGCGAACTCAGCAAATCGAAAGAGTGGATCGTTGTTGCAGACAAAACCCTCGCGGTGTATGAAGCGGGGTACAGCGTTACTCCGGCGCAGAAACAGCAGCATATCAAATACCTCAATTCCATCAATGGCAGGTTCATCGGCTGGCTGATGAACAAGGTGGTGGCCGGCAAAGCCAGGCGAAAAAACAAATAACCCAAAAAAAGCGCCATGTGGTCGTTTATACTGTTTGGATGGACTGTGCTGCAGGTGCTGGCGGGCTATAACCTGGTGTTGCCGCTGGTGCTGTTTGTGCTGTATAAATGCATACCGCGCAAACCCCTTTCGCTGCAGCCGGGTTCGGATCCGGATTATGCCATCATTGTTACCGCATACGAGCAAACCGATTCGATCCCTTCTGTGGTGGCATCTATATTGCAGTCGTCGTATACCCGTTACCTGGTGTATGTCGTTGCCGACAAGTGCGATACCAGCGGGCTTTCTTTTTCCGATGAAAGGGTGGTATTGCTTCGGCCCGAAAAAACACTGGCATCGAATACACGCTCGCATTTTTATGCGATACGGCATTTCAGAAGACTGCACACGCACCTGACGATCATCGACAGCGACAACATCGTTACACCCGATTATCTTTCTGAGCTGAACCGTTATTTCAAAGCCGGTTTTTCTGCGGTGCAGGGCGAGCGTAAAGCCAAGAACCTCGATACCACGTATGCCTGCCTCGATGCGGCACGCGATATCTATTATCATTTTTACGACGGCAAACTGCTGTTTGGCATCGGCTCTTCGGCAACACTGGCCGGATCAGGCATGGCGTTTACGGTGGCATTGTACCGCGAATGCCTGGAGGCGCTCGACGTCAGCGGCGCCGGGTTCGATAAAGTGCTGCAGAAGGAGATCATATCACGCGGGTACCGCATTGCTTTTAACGAACTGGCCATTGTGTATGATGAAAAAACATCCCGCGCCGATCAGCTGGTCAAACAGCGGGCCAGGTGGATCAATACCTGGTTCCGTTATTTTTCATTCGGATTCGGGTTGCTCTCCAGATCGCTCACTAAGGCTAACTGGAACCAGTTTGCTTTTTCTGTTATACTGCTCCGGCCACCGCTGTTTCTTTTCCTGTTGGCTTCCATCGCCTGCTTTACGGTAAACCTGTTATTGGGAGATGTGGCGGCGGTAATGCTTTGGATGGCGGCCTTCCTTTGTTTTATTCTTGCCTTTGCCATCGCCCTGGTACAATCCGGAACGGACCGGAGGATATACCGGTCGCTGTGGAATATTCCTGTTTTTGTATTTTACCAGGTATTGTCGCTGGCGAAAGTGCGGCAGGCCAACCGGTATTCCGTTGCCACACAGCATTACCACAAAGACCAGGGAGAAGCTTCCGGGCCAAAATAAAACGCATTGTTATGAAGAACCTGCTACGTTCGTTCTGCCAGAAGCTATTGGGGTACCGCAACTATCTCTATGTGTTTGCCCTTTTCAGCATTAAAAGAATGCAGTGGGGCGGCGGGCATGAGAAGGAGTTCCTGTATTTCCTGGACATGATCCCTGATAACAGAAGCACCGTGCTTGATATCGGCGCCAATATCGGCGTGATGGCGGCGAGCATCGCTACAAAACATACACAGGCCGAGGTATTTGCTTTTGAGCCGATACCCGACAACCAGCGTACCATCGAGAGAGTGGTGAAACACCATGGACTGAAAAATATCCGTCTTTTCAAAACAGCGCTGGGCGATGCTGCCGGAGAAATAAAAATGGTGGTGCCGGTGGTGGGCAGTTCCAATATGCAAGGATTAAGTCATGTGGTGGAAGCAGGCAGGAAAAATGACGGAGCGTTCTTTACGGTACCGGTGCAGCGGCTCGACCAGATACCCGAACTTATTGCCGCAGAAAAAATATCGGCCATCAAGATAGACGTGGAGAACTTCGAATACTATGTGCTCAAGGGCGCCCAGGGATTGCTCGAGAAACACAAACCGGTTATCTATTGCGAGTTGTGGGAGAACGAAAGAAGAAGCCTTTGCCTGGACTATATACGGAGTATGGGCTACGCGGTAAAAATATTCCAGGACAATGCACTGGCAGATTTTAACGGACAGGAAGGGATCAATTTTTTCTTTGTACCTAAAGTGTCATGACTATGCGGATCATTCCCCATACAAAAGAAGAAGCCGGCCGGTTTCCGCCACAGCGGAAGCTGGCACTGGCGGTGGCTTTTCTGAGCGTATTCGGTTTCTTTATTAAAATATTGTTCTTCTGATGAACAATAGCCGAGATACCATATTGATACCTGCTTCACACAAAAAAAGAGACATCAGGACCTGGCTTTACCGGAAGCTCATGGAAGAAAAAATGAATAACTGGCTCGGAGTGGCACTCTTTCTTGTCGCTGCAGCTGGGATTGCCTGTATCACGGCTTTTGGCGGGTTGCAGTCGGGTGTGCTGCTGCTCGTGGGCATATTCGCCATTCCTTTGGTATACGCGGTGGTGGCTTACCCGCAATTCGGCATCATGGCCATGCTGGTGCTGGCTTATCTGGTATTCGCAATCATCCGCCTGGGCATTGATTTTCCGGCCGGAACACTGATCGATGGTATCGAGGCACTGCTGATACTGGGGTTCTTTATCAAACAGAAAAAATACCGGGACTGGAGCATGGTAAAACACCCGGTGGGTATCATGATACTGGTATGGATCGCCTACAATTTGTTCCAGGCGGGTAATCCCTCGGCAGAATCCAGACTGGCCTGGTTATATACCATCCGCTCGGTGGCTTTTGTGATGCTCACCTATTTCATTTTTGCCCTGCAGATACGAACGATTTATTTTCTTCGGCTGATCATCCGAACATGGATATTGCTTGCCGTACTGGTGGCCCTGTATGCCTTAAAGCAGCAGTTTATCGGTTTTTCGGGATCTGAGCAGGAATGGCTGAACTCGGATCCGATGGTACGCGAGCTGCTGTTCATCGCCGGGCAGTGGCGTAAATTCTCGTTTCTCTCCGATCCGGTTGTGTTTTCGTATACCATGGTGATCAGCAGTATCCTCTGCGCCTGCATCGCCGTAAATACCCAAGCCACCTGGAAGAAAGTGCTGCTGGTCGTATTTACCTTGCTGTTCCTGTATTCCATGCTGTTCTCCGGTACAAGGGGCGCTTATGTGATGGTGCCGGCGGCCATGGTTTTTTATGCAGTGATCAACCTGAGCAGAAAAGTCTTGCTGGTAATGGCCGCACTGGGGGTAATGATTGCCGGACTGATCTTTGTGCCCATTGGCAATCCTACGATACAGCGTTTTCAATCGGCATTCAAACCTTCTGCCGATGCTTCTTTCAACACGCGTAAAACAAACCAGGAACGCATAAAACCGTTCATACTCTCGCACCCGCTTGGGGGCGGACTGGGTGCCACGGGGGTTTGGGGACAGCGTTTTGCGCCGTATTCCTTCCTGGCCAATTTTCCTCCCGACAGCGGCTATGTACGGGTGGCGGTGGAACTTGGCTGGCTGGGACTGCTGTTATTCTGCGTGCTGATGTTCGTGATACTGAAAACGGGTATCGACAATTACTACCGCATACGCGATCCGGAGCTGAAAACGTATTGCCTGGCTATGGTGCTGATCGTATTTGCCCTCAACATCGGCAACTACCCGCAGGAAGCATTGGTGCAGTTCCCCACAAACATTTATTTTTATCTGGTGGTGGCCATCATCGTTGTCACAAACCGGCTGGATAGACAAATGCAGAAACCATTACCATGATAGAAAACAGGGATATTGTTGTGGTGGGACTTCAACCCTGGGATACCGAGATCGGCAGTAACTGCCGTGACGTGGCGATTGAATTCAGCAGGAAGAACCGCGTGCTGTATGTGAATTACCCGCTTGACCGCGCCACTTACTGGAAGAACAAACAGGATCCCAAGGTGGTGAGGCGCATGAATGTGATCAGGGGTAAGGAAGACGGGCTGGTGCAGATCGGCGAGAAATTCTGGAACCTGTTCCCCGATGTGATGGCCGAATCCATTAACTGGATCAGGAACGATGCGCTGTTTACCTGGCTTAACAAACGCAACGGAAAATCATATGCCGGCGCTATCCGGAAAGCCCTTGCGCGGCTTGGGTTCAGAAATGTGATACTGTTCAACGACAACGATATACTCCGCAGTTTTTACCTGAAAGAACACCTGCAACCCAAGACCAGCATTTACTATTACCGCGATTTTATACTGGGCGTGGATTACTGGAAGGTGCACGGCGAAAAACTGGAACCGCTGCTGATCGCCAAAAGCGACATCTGCTGCACCAACTCGTATCATTTCCGCGATCATTGCCGTAAGTTCAACCTGCGTTCCTATTATGTAGGCCAGGGCTGCGATCTTGCCCTGTTTACCGATAAGGGCGGTATACCCGTTGCCCCGGAAATGCGTTCGTTCAGAAAACCGGTGATCGGCTATGTGGGCGCTTTGCAAAGCCTGCGGCTTGACCTGGCCATCCTTGAACATATTGCCACCACGCGACCCGAATGGAATGTGGTGCTGGTTGGCCCGGAAGACGATGTGTTTAAGGCAAGCAGGCTGCACCTGCATCCCAATATTCATTTTTTAGGCAGCAAACCTCCCGATACACTGCCGCAGTTTATCAAAGTGTTTGATGTTTGCCTCAATCCCCAGCTGATCAACGAAGTGACGATCGGTAACTATCCGCGTAAAATAGACGAGTACCTGGCAATGGGTAAACCGGTGGTGGCCACCAAAACAGAATTCATGAAAGCGATCTTTGAAGGGTATACCTACCTCGGCACCACGCCCGAAGACTATGTACGGTTGATAGAACAGGCACTGCACGAAGACTCACCGCAGAAACAGGGAGAGAGAAAACAATGCGCCGCGCAGCATTCATGGGAAGCGCATGTGAACGAGATCTACCGGCATATCAGCGATTTCGAAAAAGGTAATCCCTGTTGAACTTCAGGTGGCGGTATATTTCGCGCGCAAGATGGATAAAGATATTGTTGCTCTCGCGCAGCATATTCCTTTTCATGGTACTGGGCTCCGCCGCTGAATTCTTCTGAAAGAAAAGCTCCCTGTACTTGTCGTAATAGATGGCTTTTCCTTTTTTCCGGAGAAAGGAAAGCATCATACGATACTCCGTTACATCGCCCTTTACGCCTTCTGCATACCTGCCGAATTTTTCCAGGAAATTGCTTCTTCGCAGGTGCGGGTGATCGCTGTAGTAGAAGAATTTTTTATAACCCGGCAGCGTAATACGGAAGATCATTTCGGAAAAACCATTGCGGAGGGGTTTGAGATAAGGGTATTTGAAATAGGCGTAAAACCTGGCCATATCCATCTCAGGCCGCTCCTGCATAATGCTCATGGCATTGGCAAAATGAACGGCAAAATCCTGCGCCGGTTCAAAGTCTTCCTGCACATACAAAGTATAGGCTGTTGTTACCGCGTCCTGGCCTTTGTTGATATTATTCCCCAGACCCCTGTTCACAGGCGTGGTTACCAACCGGAAATCCAGTTCGGCCTCGAGTTCCTTCAACCGGTGCAGGTGTTCGCTGCTACTGCCATCGTCAGACACTACGATATCTCCGAAACTGCAATGAATGGCGGCAAAGGAGCGCAGTAACCGTTCCAGCGAGCTGCTGCGGTTGTAATGCGTTACGAGTAAGGTAACCTCTGGGAAACGGGCTGCTGTTGCTGTCATGGCTTTTTGGATAACAGGTCAAAGCTCCAGCGGAGAAATTTTATTTTGAGGTAGAAGTGCCGCAGCGTAAGCACCAGTGGATTTTTGCTTTGACGCCAGTCAGATCTTCCCATGGTGCTTGGCTCGTCCGGTGAATTTTTCTGGTGGAACAGCGTTGTGAATGCATCATAGCTGATCCCTCTTGCTTTGTGCCTGATAAAGGAAAGACTCATCAGGTATTCGGTACGGTCGCCCGAAACGCCCTCTGCATAGCGCCCGAACCTCGAGAAAAAATCGCTTCGGCGAAGATGGGGATGGTCGCTGTAAAAATAAAATTTCAGGTGATTGGTATACCAGGGTTCTCCGTGAAACACCATTTCGGAAAAACCCTGTCCGTAAGGTTTTGTATAGGGATAAGAAAAATAGGCGTAGAAACGTGCGATCTCCAGTCCCCTGTCTTTTTCCATCATCGCCAGCGCATCTGCAAAATGCTCCGGAAAAACCGGTGACGGCTCGAAGTCTTCCTGTACATACAATGTATAGGGCAGCGTTGCCCCATCCTGTCCCTTGTTGATGTTATTGCCAAGTCCTCTGTTAACGGGTGCCGTCACCAGCTTGAAAAAAAAACGCTGCTGAATTTCCCTGAGCACCGAAACATGTTCTTCCCTGCTGCCGTCGTCCGAAACGATCACTTCGCCAAAAGAGCAGGAGAGATCCCGGAAAGCGTTCAGCAACCGCTCCAGTGAACGGCTGCGGTTATAGTGTGTTACCAGCAGGCTTACATTTTTAAACTGGCGGGCTGAATTTTCCATCGTTAAAAACGTACATTTATTCCGGGTAAGATTGATCCGAAGTTATGAATTTAATTGTGCGTATTTTCATTCCGCATGCTGCAAAAGATCCTGACCTATACCCGTAATAAATATTTCCTGTCGCTTGCGGGTAATGCTACCATGTCGGTGTTCGGGCTGGTGATAGCGGCGGTGCTGTACCGCGCCCTGCCACGGGCTGAACTGGGCGTATGGGTGTTTTTTCAATCCACGCTGTTGCTGATCGATACTTTCCGGGCAGGGTTTATCACCACCGCTTTTATCAAATTCCATGCGGGTGCAGAACCCCGCCGGGCCGATGAAATACTGGGCGCTACCTGGTATATCGCGCTTTGCATTACCGGCGGTTTTATTCTCCTGAACATACCCGCGTTTTTTTTCACCGGTCTGATCACGAACCAGGGCCTGCTTTTTTTTCTCAAATGGTTTGGCATCACCTATCTCTGTACACTGCCTTCGTTTATCGCTTCCTGCGTGGTGCAGTCGCAGCAGCGGTTCGACAGGCTGCTGTATATCCGTTTTGTGAGCCAGGCCCTGTTTATACTGGGTATTATCGGGTTGATCGCCACCGGGCACAGCAATCTTCAGAATATCATTTATGCCAACCTTGTTGCCGCCATCATCACCAGCGTGTTTACGATGGCGAGGGGATGGGCCGGATTGAAAACGCTTGCCAGACGCAGCAGGCAGGGTATTTCCGATATGTTCCATTTCGGCAAGTTCAGTGTGGGCACCACTTTCGGCGCCAATCTTTTCAGGAGCTCCGATACGTTTATCATCAATTTTATGCTGGGCCCCGAAGCGCTGGCCATCTATAACCTGGGTCAGCGGCTGATGGAAGTGGTGGAAATTCCCCTGCGCAGTTTTGCCGCCACGGCCATGCCCTCGCTGTCGGAAGCGTTTAACCGGCAGCAGCGCGAGCGCGTGATACTTATCACGGGGCGGTATATTGGCATGATCACGGTGGCATTGATACCCGTGGCGGTAATCGCCGTAGTACTGGCCGATGTGGCCGTGGCGGTTATTGGCGGCGGCAAATACATCCATACCGAAGCGGCCAATGTGCTGCGGCTGTTTATGACTTTTGCCCTGCTGTACCCGGCCGACAGGTTCCTGGCCCTGACGCTTGACGTGATACACCAGCCCAGGATCAATTTTATCAAAGTGTTCGTGATGCTGTTCTTTAATATACTCGGCGATGTGGTGGGTATTTCCGTGCTCGGAAATATTTATGGTGTTGCCGTTACCACCTTTATCCCAACGCTTATCGGTGTACTGGTGGGGTATTATGCATTGCGCAGGTACCGGCATTTTTCGCTCTGGGAATTGTATTCCGGCGGTTACCGGGAACTGAGATTACTGGTATTGGATAAATACCGAAAGAAGCGATCGGATCAATAGTTTTTCTGTTGCCGGTATACCGCGGTTACCAGTGCATAGATGCCCGCAAAAACGATCACCAGCGAGATCAGGTCCATCAGCGTAAAGCCATCGTTGTCGTTGAACAGGAACAGGGTATAGATCTCAAAACTGGGCGGCGTGGGTAAGATGATCATGGCAAAGCCCAGCATGATGATCAGCAACGACACGATCACACGAAAAGTGTTGGAAATATTCCTTCGCTCCGCTTCTTTTTTCTGCAACCTGATCTTTTCATTGTGACGGCAAACCAGCAGCAGTGAATCCTCACTGAAAACCGGTCTGGCCTGGGCGGCGGAGCCTGTTTCCCGGTAAGCGGGTAACTGGCTGATGGCTTCCTCAAAACGCTGCTGCAGTTGAGCGATCTCTTCCGCGCTGATCTCTTCTTCGCGCAGCGAATCGATCAGTGCATCCATTTTTTTACCGGCACCGCCGGAAGCGGTTAAAGGAGACGATATATGTGGCTTTATGGTCAAGTTTGAATATTTTTACCAGGCTGCTCCGCCTGTATCACCATGAACGAAACTAAAAAAAATATATCCATCGTCACGGTAAATTTCAACCAACCTGGTGTCACAAAAGAACTACTGGATTCGATAGCCAGCCACAAAACGCAGCGGGAGCTGGAACTGATCCTGGTAGACAATGGCAGTACAACAAGCCCTTTGCCGGAAAGCTGGGAGGCGGAATTCCCAGCCGTAACCCTTATACGCAGCAAAAAAAACACGGGTTTTGCCGGGGGAAACAATATCGGTATCCGGCAGGCGCGGGGGCAGTATCTTTTTCTTGTCAATAACGATACCGAATTCACACCCCAACTGGTTGATATATTGGCTGATACACTGGATGCCCACCCCCAGGTAGGGATGGTCTCGCCCAAGATCCGCTACCACCGGCAGCCCGATACGCTGCAGTACGCGGGCTATTCGCCGATGAACTACTATACTGCCAGGAACCATTGCATCGGCCAGTTTGAGAAAGACAGGGGCCAGTACGATTCGCTGGTTGGTGCCACGGCATTTGCACACGGCGCTGCCATGATGGTACGCAGGGAAGCGATGGAGAAAGCAGGGCTGATGAAAGAAAATTATTTCCTGTATTATGAAGAGCTCGACTGGTGCGAAAGCATCAGGCGTGCGGGTTATGAGATATGGGTGAACATGCAGGCGCTGATCTATCACAAGGAATCGGTTTCCGTAGGAAAAAAAAGCGCGCTTAAAGAATATTTCATGAACCGCAACCGTATTCTTTTCATCAGACGCAATGCGGCATGGCACCAGCGCTGTGTTTTTTACCTCTATTTTTCAGTTGTTGTGGCGCCCAGGAATATCCTGTCTTATATCAGGGAAAAACAGCGCGGTTTTACGCGCCAGCTGCTGCGCGCTATTGCCTGGAACCTTACACACAATGTAAACAGTGCCGATACCGGTTGGAAACCTTAATTGAACCAATATGGCCATTCTTTTCTGGTTATCGTTATTCATTGTGTTTTATACCTATATCGGGTACGGGATCGTGCTGTTTGTCGCGGTTAAGTTCCTTGCAAAAAAAAGGATATTGCCTTCCACTCCCTATACACCGTCGCTGACCGTCGTTATTGCAGCATACAACGAAGAGAACATCATCAGGGCCAAAATAGAAAATACCTTATCGCTCGATTACCCGGCGGATAAGATAACCTACATCGTGGTAACCGATGGTTCCACTGATGCAACACCTGCCGCAGTGGCTGCTTTTCCGCAGGTAAAACTGATGCACAAGGAGGAGCGCAGCGGCAAGATTGCCGCGGTACACCGTGTAATGAAGGAAGTGGATACGGATATCGTTGTGTATACCGATGCCAATACTTTTCTCAACAGGGAAGCACTGCGTTTGATGATGCGGCACTATGCCGATCCGGAAACCGGTGCGGTATCGGGCGAGAAAAGAGTGCAGGTAGATGCAAGATCCGATGCAACCGCGGGAGAGGGTTTTTACTGGCGCTATGAGTCGAAGCTTAAAAAATGGGATTCGGAACTCTACACTGTGGTGGGTGCAGCCGGGGAACTGTTCAGCATCCGCACCAGTTTATACCAGCCCGTACCGCAGAATGCATTGCTGGATGATTTCATGATCTCGATGATGATCGTGCTAAAAGGTTATCGCATCATCTATGAACCCGATGCCTATGCCATGGAAAAATCCTCTGCCAACGTGGAGGAAGAGTTAAAACGGAAAATACGCATTGCCTCGGGTGGTATTCAATCCATGGTATGGCTGAAACAGTTGCTGAACCCGTTCCCGCGCCCCCTGCTTTCTTTCCAGTACATCAGTCACCGCGTACTACGCTGGACTGCCGCACCCTTACTGATGCTGCTTGCTTTTGTTTTAAACATACTGATGGTAGCCGATGATGCCGGCTGGCTGTACCGTCTGCTGCTGGTTATGCAGATAGCCTTCTATGCTTCCGCTGTTATGGGCTGGCTGTTCGAGAAAAAATCGATCAGGGTCAAGATCCTTTTTATCCCATACTATTTCTGTGTCATGAACTACGCCGTACTCGCCGGCATGCTCCGTTACCTGCGCCAAAAACCGCAAACAGGTGTCTGGGAAAAGGCAAAGCGAAAGGAGTAACAGTGGCCGGCGACCTCAATTGTTTAACAGTCAATAGGCCTTATTCTCCCCATTTTCAAATTTTCAAATCCACAAATTTTCAAATCACTTCATCGCTTCCAGTATCTTCCCAATCACCCCGTCCTGGCTTTTGCCGTCTATCCACCTGATGACCGCCACTACCTGGTGCTCGGGGTCCACATAGATGATGTTGTTGCCGTTGCCCACATGCATGAACGCCGATTCGGGAGCGGAGGGCAGTAGTTTTTTGCCGGTATTCAGAAACCAGTTCATATAACCATAGTCGGGTTTAACGGGCGTAGGTGTTAAGGATTGCTGCACCCATTGTTCACTGAGCAGTTGTTTGCCGTTCCATTTGCCGCGGTTGAGTGTGAGCCATCCGAACCTGGCCATATCGTATGCGTTGATGAACATACCGCCGCCCCAGTGACCGCCGCCGCTGACAGACTGCACAGGCTGGCCGTCGAGTACAATCCATGCATTGCGGTAACCCGTCCAGCGCCAGGTATTGGATGCGCCGATAGGATCCATGATATACTGCTTCAGCACCTGCGGCAGGGGTCTGCGCCATACACCGGTGGCTGCCAGTGCAAGCAGGTTAACACGTACATCGTTGTATTCATAAACGGTACCCGGCGCATTTCTCTGGCGCCGCCATTTGGAAGCATCGGGATCGGGTCTGTCGGCCCATTCGGGTTTGCCCCATAAAGTGCCTTCCCAGTCGCTCACCTGTCGCAGCAGATGATCCCAGGTGATGGTTCGGTTATGCGCGGTTGCAAAAGGCTGCAGCAACTGCGGCTGCCCGATCAGGTCTGCAGAACGGCCGGCCTGCCCGGGTGTGAACAGTTCCACCGGCGGTACATAATCCGCAACCGTATCGTGCACGTTCCTGATCAGTCCCTGATCAACCGCCAAACCTACGGTTGCCGAAAGAAAACTTTTGGTAACGCTGTGGGTCATGTCGCAGCGCAGCGGCTCGCCCCAGGTTGCCACGATATAGCCTTTGTATATGATGATACCGGTGGCATCGCCACGGTCTGCAAAAGGCCCGATGCCTTCGCCGAAAGGTTCTTTGCCAAAGGTCTGGTAATGGTTGACCTCCATGCTCCTCGGATTCTTTGATTCAGCTGCTTTTGCCAGTGCAATGGCCTCGTTGATCCTGTCGGTATTTAATCCGAGTTCCCTGGGTGTTTTTCGTTCCCAGGAATCAGGGGGCGGAAAATAAGGTTGGACAGTCTGTTTTTTCTGACCGGATACAGCCATGCCGGTCAACAGCAGGCTGAGCAGTAGTGTAGGCTTTAACATGCTTACTAAATTAACCAAATAATCTCACCGGTAACGGCGCTTCTGTAAAGCAAAAAAGCAAGGACATGCCTTGCTTTGGATGATCGGGTATCGACTGATTTATTTTCTGCCGGAATTTCTGTTCGCCGAATAGCGCCTGCTGTCGCCACCCCTGAATGATCTGCGCTGACCATGTGGCTTCTGGGAAGGCGTCTGCGGCAGGGATTTTACGGTGGGGAGGGAGGCGGCCGTCATGGCAAACGGGTGATCGTTCACAACCGGAATAGGCTGGTTGATCAGTTTTTGAATATCGCGGAGATATTCTTTTTCTTCCTGGTCACAGAAAGAAAAAGCAACGCCGTTTGCGCCGGCACGCCCTGTACGGCCAATACGGTGTACATAGGTTTCCGGAACATTGGGCAGCTCGAAATTGATCACGTGCGAAAGCTCGTTTACGTCAATTCCTCTCGCTGCTATATCTGTAGCTACCAGTACGCGGGTTTGAAACGATTTGAAATTAGTCAGCGCACGCTGTCTTGCGTTCTGTGATTTATTGCCATGGATCGCCTCTGCGGTAATACCTGCCCGTACAAGGTCTTTTACCACTTTATCTGCGCCGTGTTTGGTGCGGGTGAATACCAGCGCACTTTTGATGGCGGTATCCTTCAGAAGATGCGCGAGGAGATTTTTCTTGTCTGATTTCTCCACGAAATAAATGGATTGCCGGATCGTTTCCGCGGTGGATGAAACAGGCGTAACTTCTACCCTGGCATGGTTATGCAAAATAGTGCTGACCAGTTTCGTGATCTCCGTTGGCATTGTGGCAGAAAAAAACAAGGTCTGTCTTTTAGCCGGGATAATATTGACGATCTTTTTTACATCGTGTATAAAACCCATATCGAGCATGCGATCAGCCTCGTCCAGTACAAAATATTCCAGTTGCGATAGGTCGATGAAACGCTGCTGAACAAGATCAAGCAGCCGGCCCGGTGTTGCGATCAGGATATCCACTCCACCGCGCAAAGCCTGTGTTTGCGGATGCTGTGATACGCCGCCGAAGATCACCAGTTGTTTCAGGTTAAGATGCCTGCCATAAGCCGCAAAACTTTCTTCGATCTGAATGGCAAGTTCCCTGGTTGGTGTAAGGATAAGCGCTTTGATCGATTTGCCGGCCGGCTTATCTTTTTTTGATGTGTGTAACAATTGCAGTACAGGTATGGCAAAAGCGGCTGTTTTACCTGTGCCGGTTTGTCCGCAACCTAATAAATCGCGCCCCTGTAATATGACCGGGATGGATTGTTCCTGAATGGGTGTGGGGTTTGTGTAGCCTTCTGTTTTGAGCGCCTGTAATATCGGCTCAATCAGATTCAATTCTTTAAATGTCAAAATAAAATGATTTAGGGTGAACACACGGATATCTGCCGTATGCTATATAACCTGCCCGTATTTGATCTGATGAAACTTTGTCACGGAAGAGTGATCAGTCTGTAGAGAGAGTATATGATAATGCAAAGATACAAAAAAAATGGCAATCCGGCGTTTGGGATGTCCGTAGCGGGTTAAAATGAGTCTTTACGCTATTGAAATTCACAAATAATTAGATGATTTCCTCATTTTTAAATGGCTTCGGGAGGATTTCAGAAAGATAGTAAAGCAACGATCTTTTCAAGCCATTGTTTATCGGTATCATCAAACTGGTCAGGCAGCTCGCTGTCCACATCCAATACGCCAAGTACGGCATTATCGCGTAAGACCGGCACTACGATCTCCGATTTGGATAAACTGCTGCAGGCAATATGGCCGGGAAATTTTTCAACATCCGGTACGATCAGCGTGCTGGCTTTTTCCCAGCTGGTACCGCAAACACCGCGTCCTTTGCGGATGCGCGTGCAGGCCACAGGCCCCTGGAAAGGACCCAGCACCAGTTCCTGGTCTTTTACCAGATAGAACCCCACCCAGAACCAGCCGAACTGTTCTTTCAGTGCCGCGGCAATATTGCCCAGGTTGGCCACCAGGTCGGTCTCGCCCTCCAGTAAACCCCTGATCTGCGGAAACAGCGATTCGTATTGCTCCTGTTTTGTGCCTTTGTTGATGGTGAGATCTTCTGCCATACGATAAACGATTAACGGGGTCACAGATACCTGCCGACCACCGGAAGTTTTTGTAATTCTTTTTTCTCCACCTGCGCTATGAACCAGCAGAAAGCGCCGAACAGCAGGGTGGCTGCCGCCAGTTTAAACCATAGAGCGCCGTAGAGGAGTGCCATGCCTTTATGTACAAAAAACAGCAATACCACAATAACCAGGTAGGCGATGAGTTTTTTGGTGGCATAGGGTATGCGGTATTCCTTCTGTCCCCATACATAACTCAATACCATCATGGTTCCATAGCAGGCAAAAGTTGCCCAGGCGCAGGCCATATAACTGAAATAGGGGATGAACAGCCAGTTGATGGCCAGCGTGATGGCCGCGCCGGCAACGGTTATGTAGGCGCCGGCCATTGTTTTATTGCCCAGTTTGTACCATACGCTCAGGTTATAGTAAATGCCAAGGAACATATTGGCAAACAACAGTATCGGCACCACTTTAAGTCCCACCCACATTTTCGGGTTGCTGATGAAATATTTCCAGATATCGATGTACAGGGCTACGGCAAGGAACATAACGCAAAGCGTGATCACAAAAAACTTCATGACACGCGCATAGGTTTTCGGTGCATTCTCTTCGGCGGACTGTTTGAAAAAGAAAGGCTCAGCGCCCATGCGGAATGCCTGTACGGCAAGCGAGATCAGGATAGACAGTTTATAACAGGCCGAATACACACCCACCTCGGCTTTGGCGGCTTCTTCTGTGGCTACAGGCGCCCACCAGCCCAGCATGATCCGATCGAATGTTTCATTGATCATGCCCGCAAAACCCGCAACGATCAGCGGCATGCCATACCGCATCATCTCTTTCCACAGCGTTTTATCGAACCGTACCCGGAAACCGAGGAACTCTTTTGACAGCAAAAGCAGTATGAGTATGTTCTGCACCAGGTTGGCCACCAGCACATACCCCACCGCCCAGCGGGGATTGAAATACCTGGCGCTCCAGTGCGTGGGATTCAGGGCCACGAACCTGGGTACAACACTCAGCAGGAAGTACACCAGCAGGATGTTCATCACTATCCCGCTTATCTTGGTAATGGCAAATTTAACAGGCCGGTTATCCTGTCTCAGTTTGGCAAAGGGTATGGTGCACAAAGCATCCACGGCAATGATGGCTGCGGAAAGCGAAAGATATTCCGGATGCTCATCGATCTTCAGCAAAACACCCAGCGGATGCTGCAGCAGGATCAGCAACAGTGTGAACAGTACGGTTGAAACCACCAGCGAAATGCTTGTGGTATTGTACACGTTGTTCCTGTCGGCTTTGTTAGCGAAGCGGAAAAAAGCGGTTTCCATTCCGTACGTGAACACCACGTTCATAAAAGGCATAAACGCATATACGATCGACATCTCGCCGTACTGTGCTTCCGTGAACTTGAAGGTCAGGTAGGGCGTCAGCAAATAATTAATGAACCGCGCCGCGATCGAACTCAGGCCGTACCAGATCGTTTGTCCTGCAAGTTTCTTTATTCCACTCATTTGCGGTTAGCTGTTCTTAGGGGTTTGTAGTCTGGGGTTTGTAATCTGTAGTCCGTGGTTTTTTGACTTTTGACTTAACAAAGCCTATGCCATCTGCTAAAATACTAAATGTGCGGCTTACCGGTGAATATCAACAGGCGGTTTACCGTTCCCGTACCCAGGCGGTGCAAAACGGGGGTCGTTCAAAAAGCTGGAATCGGTGAGTGTATAGAGAAATGCGGTCAGTTGTCCTATCTCGTAATTGGAGAGCGGCAGCCCGTTTTTCAGGAGCGGGTCGGTATTGTTATCGGGTACCAGGTTCTTACGGTAATGCTCAAATACACCCAGCAGCGAAAAAAAGCGGCCGTCGTGGCCATAAGGAAAGGTCATGGCTACGTTCCGCAGGCTGGGTACCCTGAACTTCAGCGAGTCCCCGCTGCTGCCGGTGATCTTCATTCTCCCCGCATCGTTCAGCATCCTGTCTGCGGCCATACCCGTATTGCGATAGGAAAAATCGGTGAACAGCGGTTCGGTATGGCAACCCGTGCATTTCTGCCGGAAAATTTCATAGCCCAGTCTTTCGGGTAAAATAAAACTTGCTTCTCCCCGCATCACCCTGTCGTATTTGCTGTTGCTGCTGACCAGCTGCAGCATAAACTGGCTGAGGGCTTTGCCTATCCGCAGGTAACTGATCGTGGCATCGCCAAAAGCGGCTTTGAACAGCGAGGGGTAGGTTTTATCTGCACGCAGTTTGCCGATCACTGCTTCTACACTTTCGCCCATCTCGTTCTCTGCTGTTATGGGCGCCAGGGGCTGCAGGTCAAGGTGGTTGATGCCCCCGTCCCACATAAAGGCTTTTTGCCAGGCAAGGTTAAACAGCCCCGGCGCGTTGCGTGTGGTAAGGGAATTGTTGATGCCATGACTCAGGTTATGATCATAAGTATTGAAAGCCCCGAACTGCTGGTGGCAGGAGCCGCAGGAGAAAGTATTGTCTTTGCTGAACCTGGTGTCGTAAAACAGTTTTTTTCCAAGGGCAATGCCCTCTTCGGTCAGCGGGTTTTTGGAGAAATCGTATACCGGTTGCGGCCATCCTTTGGGTACGGTGAACGCAACGGGTCTGGGTTTGAAATACCGGTTATCGGCCACCATCCACCCGATACCCGTCAGTACAATTGCACCCAATACCGTTATCGTTTTTGGCAGGTTCATGGATTGCTGTCGTTGGAAAACATACCGCTGATATTATCCGCTATCTGCGAAGCCAGTTCACCCGGACTATGGCAAACAGGTGTTTTGGCAATCGACAGTGCTGTTTTGTGTTTGAACCATTGGTTGATATCGACCACTACAGCGAGCTTGTTAGTGTTGCGGTTGCCGGCTGGCAGTGTAACCCAGCGCATGGTGGCATAGGGCGCGCGGTAACCGCCGATATGATAGGTAAAGGACTGCATCGCGATCTTTGAGGAAGGAGAACTCCCTTCCAGTTTGGCCATGATATAGCCGGTGTTCCAGGTCCAGAACATACCCTTCAGCGGATCCAATGCCCCCTCCTGTATTCCCGATACATTCCTGGTGCTGTCCACGCCGATCATAAAACGGATATCCCTGATACGATCAACGGGTACGGATAATTCGATGGTTTTGGAAGCGGCATCGGCTTCATCCACCAGCCGGTATTGCAGTGGCAGCCGAACGGTGTTGCCACTGCTGTCAGTCACCGCGAAATTGGAAAGATAATATTTGAATTTATAAATGGTGATGGTGTCGCCCAGCACATTCCGGTAACTGTTGCCCAATACCAGCGGCTCCCTGCCAACCCGGTGCTGTAATACCAGCCTGATCTTTTGTACGGGTCGCTGCAAAGCTGTTTTCTCCTGTATGCCGGGGTGCACCAGTAACAGCAGAAGGATAAGGATAAGCGTATGCATCAATAATCGTTGCGGTTGATCTTTTTGCGGCCCTGTTTGGTAAACGTATTTCTTTTCTTCGATTCAAGCCGCTTTTCTTTGGAAGCGGCGGTGGGTCTGGTGGCTTTGCGCGGTCTGGGTTTTACCAGCGCCGAATTCACCAGCCGGTTCATTTTTTTGATCACCATTTCCCTGTTGCCCAACTGGGTTCTTTCTTCCTGCGATTTTACCAGCAGGCAGCCTTCTTCGGTGATTTTGTTTTGCAGCTTGGCGCTGATCAGTTGCTTTTGAGTCTCGTCTGCCAATGAAGACTGCGCAACATACCACCGGCCTTCGACCATGGTTTCCACCTTGTTTACGTTCTGACCGCCCTTACCTCCGCTTCGGGCCGTACGGAACTGTATCTCCGGTGTAATGTTTATCTTCATCAGCCAAAATTCGACAAAAAACTGTTAAGGGATTATGAGAATTGTGATACAGCGGGTAACGGAAGCATCGGTACAGGTAGATGGAAACACAACGGGCGAAATAGCGGCCGGTTTACTGGTACTGCTGGGTATTGAGGATGTTGATACCGAAGAGGATATTGCATGGCTCAGCAACAAGATCGTAAACCTGCGCATTTTCAATGACGAGAACGGAGTCATGAACCGCAGCGTGGTGGAGACAGGAGGGGGCATCCTGCTCGTGAGCCAGTTTACCCTGCATGCCAGCACCAAAAAAGGCAACCGCCCTTCTTATATCCGGGCCTCCAAGGCAGAATTTGCCGTGCCGATGTATGAGAAAATGATCGGGCAGCTGGCCAAAGACCTGGGCAGACCTGTACAGACCGGCGTGTTTGGCGCCGATATGAAAGTGCGTCTGCTGAACGATGGTCCCGTTACCATTACCATGGATTCAAAAGCAAAGGAATGAACGATATACAGAACAGGGAGGATATTGAACGGTTGATGCATGCGTTTTATGCAAAAGCGACCAACGATCCGGTGATCGGTTATTTTTTTACCGAGGTAGTGCCGCTTGATATGCAGAAACACATACCGGTGATCACGGATTTCTGGGAAACCATCCTGTTTGGCAAAGTGATGTACAGAGGCAATGTACTGGAAATACACCAGCACATACACCAGCTGTCGGCCTTCCGCAGCGAACATTTTGAGAGATGGGTGTCGCTGTTTACGGCAACCGTAGACGAGCTGTTTGCGGGCGATAAGGCAGTGCTGGCCAAACAGCGCGGCGAATCCATTGCCACGATCATGAAACTGAAAACCATCCATTCCGGATCGCCGATCGGCAAACCGGGTGGTAACCCTGTCTAAACAGGCATTCGTCACCCTTAATTCATACAACATGACAATACAGGAAGCACAGCAACAGGTTGATGGCTGGATAAAAACCACCGGTGTACGTTATTTCAACGAACTGACGAACCTGGGCATACTCATGGAAGAAGTGGGCGAATTAAGCAGGCTGATGGTGCGTGTTTACGGTGAGCAGTCTTTCAAGGAATCGGATAAGGGCAAAGAGATTGCCGATGAGATGGCAGATGTGGTATGGGTGTTGTTATGCCTTGCCAACCAGACAGGCGTTGACCTTACCCAGGCGCTTCAGCGGAATTTTGAAAAGAAACAGATCCGCGACGCCACACGGCACCAGGAAAATAAGAAACTGCGATAGGCATAATTTTTTTACCCCACGGCTATGCGGAAACATGTGGTAAGCACCTGGAAGATCATCCGGAAATCCTACGAGGATTTTGACAGGAACAAGGCTTTGCGTATGAGCGCGGCGCTTTCTTATTACACCATCTTTTCCCTTGCGCCCATGCTGATCGTAGTGATCAGCCTGCTGGATGTATTTTATGGCAGGGATGCGGTGCAGGGAGCTATCTTCGAACATATCCAGGAGTTTATCGGCGCCGACGCGGCATTGCAGATAGAACAGATCATCCGCAATGCCAGTATCTCGAAGGAGTTTTCGTGGGCTTCGGTTATCGGCGTGGCCGCACTGGTATTTGCGGCAACCGGTGTGTTTGCCGAAATACAGGATTCGATCAATTTTATCTGGAAGCTCAAGGCCAAACCCAAAAAAGGCTGGTTAAAACTGATCCTTAACAGGGTGCTCAGTTTTTCCATGGTGGTAACCCTTGGGTTTATATTGCTGGTATCGCTGATCGTCAATTCGGCGCTCGATGTACTGGCAGAGCGGCTGCTGCGTGTTTTTCCCGGTCTGGATGTATACATAGCCTACGGGATTAATTTCCTGCTCACCTTCGCCACCATTTCCATGCTGTTCGCGATCATTTTCAAAGTGCTCCCCGATGCCAGGATACAATGGCGCGATGTGGTCACCGGTGCGGTTACCACCGCCGCCCTGTTTATGCTGGGCAAGTTCGGGATCAGCTATTACCTGGGAAAAATCCATATCAGTTCAACCTACGGCGCCGCCGGCTCCATGGTCATCATTCTTTTATGGGTGTATTATTCGGCAGCCATACTTTATTTCGGCGCATCCTACACACGCGAGAACGCGATCTTCCGCGGAAGAAATATCTACCCCAACGATTACGCGGTATGGATCCAGGAAATCGAACTCGAAAACAAGGCTTCTCTCCAGGCGCAGGACAAGCCCGTGCTTACCAAGGCAGTGGTGAGCGGTGAGAATACCGAAAACGGAGCGGTCAAATAAAAAAGCAGGCGTGAAAAAACAGCTGTCTGCTATCCTTTCACGCCTGCTTTAACTGTTGGTTATTTAAATACACTTTTCTGTTTCGCCATCTTTTCGATATCTGCCACAGTCCTGGGTGCTCCGGCCGAGAGATTGCGGTAGCCATTGGCGGTGATCAGGATATCGTCTTCTATGCGCACGCCGATATTCCACCATTTCGGGTCGCATTTGCTGTTGGGCGGAATATAGATGCCGGGCTCAACGGTAAAACAGGCGCCGGGTTCAAGCGGGCCGCCGCTTCCGAGATCGTGTACATCCAGTCCCAGGTGATGCGAAGTGCCGTGCGGGAAATAGGTTCTTGCCTGGCCTGCTTCGCTGATGATACCCAGTTTCTGCAAACCGCGTGCAATTACCCTGGCCGCGGCACTGTGCACTTCGCGGAAAGGAACACCCGGTTTGCACTGCAGGAAAGCAGAGTCCTGCGCTTCCAGCACCAGTTCATAAATGATCTTTTGTTCTGCAGTGAACTTGCCGTTCACCGGTATGGTACGGGTAACATCGGCGCTGTAACCGTGGTATTCGGCGGCGCAGTCGCTTAACAGCAGATCGCCGTTTTTCATCAGCCGCTGGTTGGTTTCATAATGCAGGATGCAGCTGTTGGCCCCCGAGCCATTGATGCTTGGGTAACCCACAAATTCGGATCCGTTCTTCTTGAACATATATTCCATCACTGCCTGTGCCTGGTATTCGGTCATGCCCGGTTTTACCGATTTCATCACTTCGTTATGACCGGCCACGCTCATATTTACCACCTTTTCCATAATGGCGATCTCCTCCGGTTGTTTGATGCCGCGCAGTTTGGCCATCATGCCTCTGGTGCCGGCAGACACGGGTTTGTTATTGGAAACGATCAGGCTGTCGGTGATCATGGCCATCCTGCTCAGCGGGTCGGGACGTTTGAATTTTGCCAGTATCTCTTCTCCCCTGAAAAGCGTGAACACCGAATCAACCTTGCCGAGGTCAACCGTAGACGCGGTAAACTTATCGTGCGTAAACACGTTCACGAATTTGTAACGGTCTTTCACACCTTCCACACCAAGTATCTTGCCCGTCCACATTTCCTGCTGGGGGTTGCGGGGCTGTACAAAAAGAAATTCCGTGCCCGTGGCGCCCAGTATGGTTACCGGCTCCTTGAACAGCACCAGCAGCGAATTGGGTTCTTCCAGTCCTGTGAAATAATAGAAGTTCTTGCTTTGTGCATACATATAATCCACATCGTTGTTGCGCACACGCACCTGCGAAGCAAAGAAGAAAGCCACCGAGTTTTTGGGCATCAGGGCTTTAAACGCGGCCCTTCTTCCGGCATGGAATTCGGGAGAAAGATAATCGTTGGGATACTCGGTTGTTTGCTGCGCCGTTGAAAACAGCGGGAGCGCAAGCAGGCCAAGCAGTAGTTTTCTGATCATTAGTGGAGTTTTAAAGGGGTTAAAGCTAATTTTTTTACACTTTTGCGGGCATTTTTTTGGATGAATGAAAAAAAATAGGCGGTAAGCGCTGCAGGCAGCGGTTCCTTGCAGGCTAATAACCTATTTTTGCCGCGTTATGAGTATACAGCAGGACAACCGTTTTCAGGCCATTATATCGCATGCAAAAGAGTATGGCTTTGTTTTTCCCAGTAGTGAAATTTACGATGGACTCAGTGCTGTATACGATTACGGTCCCTGGGGCAGCGAACTCAAAAAAAACATACGCGATTACTGGTGGAAAAGCATGACGCAGCTGCACGAGAACATCGTAGGTATCGACGCTGCCATCTTTATGCATCCCACCACCTGGAAGGCCAGCGGACACGTGGATAATTTCAGCGACCCGATGATCGATAACAAAGACAGTAAAAAAAGATACCGGGTAGACCACCTGCTCGAAGCCAGGGCCGATGAACTGAAGGAGAAGGGACAGGAAAAAGAAGCGGAGGCATTGCTGCTGTCGATGGATACCCTGCTGGCCGCGGAAGATTTTGGAGGATTGAAACAACTGATCGCCGACCAGAAGATCATATGCAGCGTAAGCGGCACGGGTAACTGGACGGATATCCGCCAGTTTAACCTGATGTTCTCCACCCAGCTGGGTTCGGTGGCAGAGGATGCAGACACCATTTACCTGCGTCCCGAAACCGCGCAGGGTATTTTCGTCAACTTCCTGAATGTACAGAAGACCGCTCGGATGAAAATTCCGTTCGGCATTGCCCAGACCGGTAAGGCCTTCCGCAACGAGATCGTGGCCCGCCAGTTCATTTTCCGCATGCGCGAATTTGAGCAGATGGAAATGCAGTTCTTCGTACGCCCCGGTTCGGAGGGAGAATGGTATAAATACTGGAAAGAAGCCCGTTTGAAATGGCACCTGAGCCTGGGCATCGACGCTTCGAAATACCGCTACCACGATCATGTGAAACTGGCGCACTATGCCAAAGAGGCCTGCGATATCGAATACGAATTTCCCTTTGGCTTCAAGGAAGTGGAGGGTATTCACTCAAGAAGCGATTTCGATCTCAGCCAGCACCAGCTGTACAGCAAAAAGAAACTGCAGTATTTCGATACGGAGATCAACCAGAACTATGTGCCCTATGTGGTGGAAACATCTATCGGACTGGATCGTATGTTCCTGCTGATACTGTCGAATGCCTACGAAGAGGAGACCATTCAAAAAGAAGACGGTAACACAGATAGCCGCGTGGTAATGCGCATCCCGGTCCGGCTGGCGCCGATCAAACTGGCGGTGCTGCCGCTTACCAAGAAAGACGGTCTGCCCGAGATCGCGCGCGAGCTGATCGATACCTGCAAACCCTATTTTCACTGTTTTTACGAGGAGAAAGACACCATCGGCAAGCGCTACCGCAGACAGGATGCCATCGGCACACCGTTCTGTATCACCGTTGATCACCAGACCAAGGAAGACGGCACGGTTACTGTTCGTTACCGCGATACCATGGTGCAGGAGCGCATACTGATGGAGAAAGTGCGCGAAATGGTGCTGGAACAGATCATGTAACAAGCCGTATTGCTATGGAACAAACCAATGGCTGGAAATGGCAGCTTGCACAGCAGCTCGAGCACCGGTGGTGGCAGCGATACCTGAAGAACAAGGATGTGGAAGGCTACCTGCAATGGAAAGCGGCTTACTGGAAAGACCTGCTGCAAACGGTTGCTGGCTATGTGCCCGCGCAGAGCGCTCTCTCCGTTCTCGACGCCGGCTGCGGGCCCGCCGGCATATTCATGGCGCTGGAAAACAATAAAGTGACGGCACTGGATCCCCTGCTGGATAAATACCGTTCGCTGGCGCATTTCAGACCGGAGAAATATCCCTGGACAAGTTTCACTAACCTGGCGATAGAAAGCTTACAGGAAACGATGCATTATGATACGATCTATTGCATCAACGCGATCAATCATGTAAACGATCTGTCGCGCTGCTACGATAACCTGGTGGATGCACTCAAACCCGGCGGACATCTTATTATTTCCACCGATGCACACAGGTATACGGCGCTGAAAAAAATTTTTCAATGGATACCCGGAGATATGCTGCACCCGGTACAACTGGATATAAAAGAATATGAATCGCTGCTCACGGGGCGTGGTCTGCGCATCGTAAAGACCATCCTGCACAAACGCGAGGCCATCTTTGATTACTATATTACCATTGCGGAAAAAACGGCATAACCGCCTGCGGCTATTTTTTCTAACCGTACAGCTCCAGATGGATGGCTTTTCTGTCGTAACCCATATCGAGTATCCGCTGTTTGGCTTCATCGATCATCACTTTCCACCCGCAGAGAAAAAATTTCGCCGGCTTTTTACCGTTTTCAGTCAGTGTCTCATACACCGGGTGAACATATCCTTTGTGTGCCCTCTCCGGAACGTCCTCCTCCCTCGAATAACAGGGATGAAAATGAAAGCCGGGTTCCTCGCGTTCGAGTGTTCTTAATTCATCAACATAGAGACCGTCTGCCAGGGTTCTGCAGCCAAAAATGAGGTGGATATGCCGGTGCGGCAGCGCATGCGCGTGCAGGAACTGCGCCATGGAACGGAATGGGGCAATACCCGTACCGGTGCAGATCAGGTAAATATCTTCCTGTATCTCATCGGGCAGGGTGAATTTGCCCTGCGGTCCGCGCAGGGTCAGTTCCGACCCAACCGATACTTCGCTGAAAAGGTATTGTGTGCCCAGACCGCCCTCGAGCAATACGATCACCAGCTCAAAAACATTGGTGCCATCGGGTGCCGAGGCGATGGAATAACTTCTCCAGCGTTTGTTGCGCTGTTCGTGGATGGGGAGATCAAGGGTAACGAACTGGCCGGGTTTGAAATCAAAACGTTCCAGCTCGGGTACCTGTATCCAGAAACGACGGGTTTGTGCGGTGGCATTCTCGATACGGGTAACAATACCTTTTCTCCAGGGTTCAAGCATAACAAAAAAATTTACTAAATATAGGCCTTTTGCCAGAGAAATGAAAAAGCCAAAAGCACGGTATGCCTTTGGCTTTTTCAATGCTGCGCGGACGAAATAATTATCGCTGTATGATCAGTTTCTGCACATAGTTTTTCTTGGCATGGTTGATCCTGAGCATGTATACATCCGAGCTTACACCGGTAACGCTGACCTGTTTTGTGTATTTACCCGTAAAGCCCGATCTGAATTCGCTGTACACTTTTTGTCCCGAAGAACTGAGCAGCTCGATCGACAGGTCTGCTTTTGCCGTCACTTCGAACGAAAGATTGAACACGCCGTTATTGGGGTTGGGTGTTACCATCAGGTTGATCTCGCGCGCTGCGGCAACAGGGTCTATAGCGGTCAGTACATAGTTGATCACATTGGATGTTTTCTGGCAGCCAAACTGATCCATCGTTACCACTTTGTACTGCCCGTTGCGTGTGGGTTTGTATTTGGTGCCGGAAGCGCCGCTGATCAGCGTATCGTTCACATACCACTGGTTGCCGGTGGCCACACTGCTTACCAGCGAATCGCCCACAAGTGTAATGGCAGGGGTTGGCACATCTGTGCCAACGATGGCAACCCGATTGCTTGTGCAACCGGAAATCACCCTTGTATCGTAGAAGAAATAATAGTACTGCGATTCCTGTGCGCCGTTTGTATGCGCGCTGTTGCCGGTAAACTGCATTACGCGCTGCAGCGTGGTGGGATAGGTGGTGGTACCCGTGATATTGTTGTTCCTGAAAAGCGTTGCGCCCTGCGTGGCCGTATTGGCAGCACTCATTTCGGTGCCGTCGGGGTTCAGCAGCACGATGTTGATGATATGATCACCCGTTGGTATCACCGGCAGGTTCAGGTAAAAAATATTACCCGTATCGGCGGCAATGTTCCCGCTCACCGGGCCCGGTGCCGGCGTGGGGTTGGTGGCGTAGGCATCCACAATGGTAGAGCTGATGAACTGGTAGCTGTAACTGCCATCAGCATTCTCAATGGTCAGGTTACCTACGTTGAACTTGATTTTTCCCGGGTAGCCCACATACAGTCTTGCGGTCTGTATGATCAGCGGAACCGAGTTATTGAATTTGATATAGTTGCCGCTGAATGCATTGTACCCGCCCTGCGGATACACCAGTTTATTCGCCGGTCCTACGCTGGCCTGCACTTCTTTCGATAGATAATAGGTTTTGTCTCCGGGAATGGTGGTGGTGCTGGTAGTGGCGCCGTTGGCAACAGGTGCGCCGCCCGACGGGGTGGTATACCAGAAATAATTGGAAGCATCCGGGTTGGTTACTTTCAGGTTGGCCGTGTTGCCGCAGATACTGGCGATAGCGGAAGGCGCTGCCGGTGCGGCACTTGTTGCCACCACGCCTGTCAGCTGGTTGTTGCCCGCATACTGATCGCTCGCCAGGCTGGCGGTGGCGGTGATGGTATAGGTGGTTGCCGCCGCCAGTACCACAGGGGCCTGGAAGGTATAGTTCACCGTGCTCAGTGGCTGTATTGTGCCGGGATAGCTGGCCGACAGATTCGTAACCGGTCCGCCCGATGCGCCGATGGCCAGTGTCAGCGGAATATTACTCTGCGCGATGGAGCCGGTATTGGCGATGGCGATGGTTACATACTCCCCCGGACTGGCGCAGTCGCCGCTTTTAGGCGATACGATGGCGCTGAGGGAAAGATCGTTGGTCGGGTTCACCACGCGTACCCGGTAGTCCTGCGTTTCACCCCTGCCATAGCTGCCGCATCCGGCGATATCTGCCGCATTGCTGGTTTCCTGCACGATCACACGCATCAGGTAAGTATATCCAACGGTGATCGTAGAGGGGGTGGAGATGTTTGCAGTAAAAACGGCGTTGCTCGACAGAGTGGCCGAAGAAGCCGCAACCTGTTCGGCTGCGTCGAAGGTTCCGTTGTTGTTATAATCGATAAACACTTTCACCATCTTGGGTACATCCGTTGCATCGGAACTGCCCACTTTTACACTGATGGCCGAGGTCTGCGAAGGCTCGATGGTAGCGGTAAACCGGGTATTGTCGGTATAGCTCGTATTGCCTGCAGGATTGGTTACGTTGATATTCCGGAAAGTAACGTTATCGATGCGCGCGCCGGTATTCGAACCGGGTCCGGATGTGCAACGGCTGATACCGCCCGCGCCGCTTACCAGCAGCGAATAGGCCTGCTGCCCCTTTACCAGCGTGCCTTTGTGCGTAACGGTGATGGTATACACGGTGCCGGGTACCACCGCGGTGTCGATATCGATGCGTTCTACGTTGTCGGTAATATTATCGCCCGGTACCGCGGGGTTGGCCGGGTTGTTTACATCCAGTGTCCAGGGCTGGTAAGTAACCAGGCTGCTGCCGCTTCCTTTTGTAATGCGTATGTCCAGGTCGTTCACCAGTTTTTTTGCGCGGTTGTTGAGTTTGTTGACCAGGTCAACGGATCCTTTTACATCTGTCCAGCAGATCGTGGCCACCAGCGGACCGTTGCCCGAGGCAATCACCGTGGTGGTAAACGTCTGTCCCTGCGCCAGCGTATTTTCATACATCAGGTGCCGGCTGGTTGTCGCATTGTTGCTGGGAACGGCGGCGGTGAGCACGTCGGCGGCTTTTTCCACGTTCAGCAATCCCCAGCCGAACTGGTAATCCGGTCCGGGTGATGCGCCGGCTTCATCGGCGGTATGAATGGCCAGGCCGCGCAGGGTGGCCGAGCGCAGAAAAGCGGTGGCGCTTCCTTTCAGTTTGGAATAATATTCCTGCAGCAGCAGTAAAGACCCGGTGGCATTGGGTGTGGCCATTGATGTGCCGCTGAAAATGGCATAGCTGGTGGTGCTGCTGGCGATGCTCGACAATACATTCACACCATCTGCCACCACATCGGGTTTGATACGGCCGTCATCGGTGGGGCCCCAGCTGCTGAAGCCCGACATGATCACGTCTTCCTTTCGGTTGTACCCGGCTGGTATACCCGATACCGCTCCTACGGTAAGTATGTTCTTGGCGCCGTTATCAGCAGGTATGATATCGTACCCGTCGTTGCTGCTGATGCCGGTTGGCCGGTTACCCGAATTCACCATCGTGCCCTGGGCATTCTTGCGGTAATAGGGTTGTCCTACAGCGGGGCCGTTGGAGCTGCGGTTATTACCCGATGCTTTTACGATCAGGTAATAGGGTGCATTGTAAGCGATGGAATCAATATTCTGCGATTCGGAATTGTAATAGCCGAATTTAAAATCCTCGTTCTCGCCGGGATCCCCGTAAAACTCCCAGCGGCTCTGGTCCGAATTGTAATTCCATCCGCAGATAAGTCCGTAGGAATGGTTCGACAACAGCAGGTTGGGTGCTTCGTTGAACATTTCCGATTCGTCGTTCAGCAGATCATAGGCCACCATGCCTTTTAGACCGTAGGCCATACCCTTGGCGCTGGGATTAACGCCCTGTGCCATCAGGGTACCGGATACATGTGTGGCATGATCGTTATCATCAGAAACCGGGTTATCCTTGATGGTTACGCGGCCGTTCAGTTCTACATGGTTTGTCAATACCGTTCCTGCATCCCATACACCGAGCTTGTTGAGCATATTGGACGAACTTCCCGAAAGACTGAGTCCCGTTCTGCCGCCCGGCCATAACTGGTTGGCCCTGGTAGTGGCGGCTGCGGTGGTATTGTTGAAGCTGATATAGTATTTGGGCTGGTTAAAATCATCGAGTCCCACCAGTATGGCTTTCTGCCCGTTTTTTGTTTTATAGCTGAGCGGCCAGTTCCTTTCCCTGGCCAGCTGCATGGCTTTGGCAAAATTAGCATCGAACCGGAGTTTGAAGTCCACGGCGGCCTGACGCAGCAAACGGCTGTTGGTCACCACCTGCGCGGTAGCGGATTGAAAGAACAGGAAACTGCCTAATAAGATCAGGGCGTTTTTTTTCGTCATAGTTTCGGGTTTGCTTCAACCTGGTCTTCGAGGGATATAGGCAGGCGGAATGTCCACTAAATTAGATACTTTCAACATTCAAAATGAGGTATGAAACCGATTCTTTTTTATGTTTTTGGCTTTATTTTGACAGCTTTTGCGTGTTCATCGTCAAAAAAAGCCGGCTCGTCGGCAATCAGGCAGGGCATTGCCGGCAGGGTTACCCAGGTCAGCGGTAACCGTATGCCGGGTGAGGGCGCCACACCTGCCGCTCCCAACGCCGTCAGGACCAGGGTATTCGTTTACGAACCCACCACCCTGGCACAGGTTGCAAGACCGGGCGATGCACCCATATATACGGCTATTCACACAAAACAGGTTGCTTCTGTTGAAACGGACAGTACCGGCGCGTTTACCGTTGCATTGCCCGTGGGTTCCTATTCCCTTTTTATCGGGTATGGCGAGCAGTGGTATGCCAACCTGTTTGACACGGCCAATACCATCGCCCTTTTCCGTGTGCAAAAGAAAAAACTCACTACGGCCAACCTGGTGATCCGCACCCGAGCAACTTATTAAGCGGACAGATCAGGCTCATGCAGTATCTTTGCGGCTCTTTCGGAAAAGGTCTCTATGAACCTGAATGTGCTGCAGGAAAAGTATTTGCAATCACCCCATGTTTTTCAACTGGCGGACAGGCTTTCTTTTGCCCAGCCACAGCATATCTTCCTCGGCAACCTGCAGGGCAGCAGCGCTGAATTTGTGGTAAGCGCCATATTCAGTCACCCCTCCTGCCAGGAACTGAACCACCTGGTGATACTGAACGATGCCGAAGAAGCGGCCTATTTTCACAATACGCTCGAGAACCTGACGCAGGCGCTGGACCTGTTCTATTTTCCCGCTTCCTTCAAGAACCGAAAAAACTTCCGGCTGCTGAACAGTTCACATGTGATGCTGCGCACCGAGGCGCTGACAAAACTGTCTGCCGGCGGTAACCGCAAGATCATCATTACCTATCCCGAGGCGGTATTTGAAAAAGTGGTGCTGCCAAAAACACTGAGCGGCAATATCATCCAGATCAAAACCAACGACACCATCAACCCCGAAAGCCTGATGGAACTGTTCGTGATGTACGGGTTTGAACGAACGGATTTTGTATACGAGCCCGGCCAGTTTGCCCTGCGTGGCGGTATCCTCGATATCTATTCCTTCGGCAATGAAAAACCCTACCGGATTGAATTGTTCGGCAATGATGTGGACAGCATCCGCATATTCGACCCAGAAACACAGCTGAGCGAGCGGAAACTGCTGCAGGTGACGATCATACCCAATGTATCCACCCAGTTTGCCAGCGGTGAAAAAACATCGCTGCCCGAGTTCCTGCCGGAAAACACCGTGGTATGGCTCAAGGACTGGGATGTGATCAGGGAAAAAATACAGGAACAGGAAGAAGACCTGGAAGGATTTCTCTCGCTGCAGGCAATTGGTTTCGCCAGCCAGCAGCAGGATGAAGATGATGAAACCAGGGTGCTGAAAGAAACCGGCTGGAACGATTTTGTCAGGGCCGATACACTGCATCACCAGTTACTGCCAAGACACCTGGTGGAATTCGGATATAAACCACACCTGGCACAGTCCGAGATAGCATTCAAAACAAGACCGCAGCCATCGTTCAACAGACAGTTTGATCTGCTGATCAAAGACCTGGTGGCACATGAAACGGCGGGCTACGGCATTTTTATTTTTGCCGAACAGGCCAAGCAGCTGGAGCGGCTGCACAGCATTTTTGCGGACCTGAAAACAGAGATCCAGTTCGTTCCTGTTGCAACGGGCATCCACGAGGGATTTATCGACGAAGAACTGAAACTGCTTTGCTATACCGATCACCAGATCTTTCAGCGCTACCACAAGTACAAGGTAAAACAGGCGTATAATAAGAACAAGGCGCTGACGCTGAAAACACTGCGCGATCTGCAGCCCGGCGACTATGTAACGCATATCGATCATGGCGTGGGGGTATACAGCGGTCTGCAGAAAATAGAAGCCAACGGCAGAACGCAGGAGGCCGTGCGCATTATTTACAAAGACAGCGATATCCTGTATGTGAACATCAACTCGCTGCATAAGATATCAAAATACACAGGCAAGGAGGGAACCGTTCCCAAGATCAACAAACTGGGATCGGATGTATGGAACAGGCTGAAGGAAAAAACCAAGACAAAGGTCAAGGAAATTGCATTTGACCTGATCAAACTATATGCAAAACGCAAGGCACAACATGGGTTTGCGCATACCCCCGACAACTACCTGCAGACCGAACTGGAAGCATCTTTTATCTATGAAGACACACCCGACCAGAGCAAGGCCACGGCCGATGTAAAAAAAGACATGGAGAACCCGGCGCCCATGGACCGGCTTGTCTGCGGTGATGTGGGTTTTGGAAAAACCGAAGTGGCCGTACGTGCCGCGTTCAAATCGGTGGTAGACGGTAAGCAGGCCGCGGTGCTGGTGCCCACCACCATTCTGGCTTTTCAGCATTACAAAACATTCAGCGATCGCTTAAAGGATTTTCCTGTTACGGTGGACTATGTGAACCGTTTCCGTTCTTCGAAAGAGAAAAAAGAAGTGCTGAAGCGTCTTGAAGAGGGAAAAGTGGACATCGTGATCGGCACCCACGGATTGTTGGGCAAGGAGGTAAAGTTCAAAGACCTGGGTATCATGATCATCGACGAAGAGCAGAAATTCGGTGTGGCGCATAAGGAGAAATTAAAGACCTTAAAAACCAATGTGGATTGCCTGACGCTTACGGCAACGCCCATACCGCGTACGCTCCAGTTCAGCCTTATGGGCGCGCGCGATCTCAGCATCATCAATACACCGCCGCCGAACCGGCAGCCCATACAAACAGAAGTGCGGGTGTTCAACGATGATTTCATCCGTGAAACCGTGTATTATGAAACAGAGCGGGGCGGACAGATTTTCTTTATCCATAACCGTGTGCAGGGACTGGCGGAAATGAGCGCACTGATACAGGGACTTTGCCCCGATCTTTCTGTGGGTTTTGCGCACGGGCAAATGGAAGGACATGAACTGGAAGAAAAAATTCTCGATTTTATCGACCGGAAATACGATGTGCTGGTCTGCACCAATATCGTAGAGAGCGGTGTAGACATACCGAATGTGAATACGATCATCGTGAACAATGCGCATCATTTTGGTCTGAGCGATCTGCACCAGTTACGCGGAAGGGTGGGGAGGAGCAATAAGAAAGCATTCTGTTACCTGCTGGCGCCGCCGATGAGCACATTACCCACGGATTCGCGGAAACGGTTGCAGACGCTTGAACAGTTCAGCGATCTGGGCAGCGGTTTCCAGATAGCGATGCGCGACCTGGACATACGCGGTGCGGGCAATTTGCTGGGTGGCGAACAAACCGGGTTTATGGCCGAGATCGGTTTTGAAATGTACCAGAAGATCCTGGAAGAAGCGATACGCGAACTCAAACGCACTTCGTTCAAAGATCTTTTTAAGGAAGAGATCAGCAAGCAGGACGATTTTGTAAACGATTGCACCATCGATACCGATCTGGAGATCCTGATACCGGACGATTATGTGGAAAGTATCACGGAGCGGTTGTCTTTATATACCCGTCTCGACAATTGTGAAAAAGAAGACGAACTGCATGCCTTTCATCAGGAAATGCACGATCGTTTCGGTCCCGTGCCCCAATCGGTCGAAGACCTGATCACCACCGTGCGCTGCCGCTGGCTGGCGGTTGGCCTGGGTTTTGAAAAGATGTCGCTGAAAGACGATACCCTGCGTTGTTATTTTATCAACCGTCCCGATTCGCCTTATTTCGAGTCGGATCTTTTTAAGCGAATCCTGGCTTACCTGCAAACAGGTACCAATAAAGCCCGGCTGAAACAAACAGGCCGTATGTTCCTGTTGGTGGCGGAGGATATACGCGAGATGGAATCCATGCACCGTTTTCTGCAGCAGATGCACAAAGACGTGGTGCAAAGCAACCGCTAACCAGTCCTGTGCAGCGCCATCGCATCGGTGAATATTTTTTATGTGCCCTTAGCAGAAGACCGACTTTTCGCCAAATAAAAAATCCCGCAGGTTATGCGGGATTTTCCTGACCGTTGGGTAACGGTTAAAAATCTTTTTTGGCAACGCCGTCGGCAATCGCCTGCAGGGCTTTTGCCTCGCTCATAATGGCGGCCATTTTATTTCCTTTACCATCATGACCGGCCGCCATATAGCCACCTTTGGCTGTTCTGGTGATCACCGCGTCCTGCATGGGAACATTTTTCTCTTTTGTTTTCAAACAATATGCTTTGATCATTTTTGAAGTGTCCATGGGTTGTCGTTTTATTAATAGTTAGCAAATCGTTGTGACTGCAAGGTAAGGGATTTTGGGGAAAGGAACGAGGGGCGGGGAATCGTGAAATCTGAATCGTGAAACCCGAATCGTGAGTTATCGTGAGTGATGATTCCGGCGGAATCGTATCCCGCAGTACTCACCTCAACCTAACTCACGTCGACTCACGACTGAAGTCTGCCGTCTCACGTTCCTCACGCATCTATCTTCGCATACTTCGCATGGGTTTCGATGAATTCGCGGCGGGGCGCCACATCATCACCCATCAGCATGCTGAAGATACGGTCTGCTTCCGCGGCGCTTTCAATGGTTACCTGTTTGAGTGTTCTGCGTGCAGGATCCATCGTGGTTTCCCAGAGCTGTTCTTCGTTCATTTCACCCAGACCTTTGTAACGCTGGATGGTTACGCTGTCTTCTTTGCCGTTAGCCAGTTTTTCGATCAATGCTTTGCGCTGTTCTTCGTTATAGGCGTATTCCTGTTCCTTGCCTTTTTTTACGAGGTAAAGCGGTGGCTGTGCTATGTAGATATATCCCTGTTCTATCAGCTCCTTCATGTAGCGGAAGAAGAAAGTCAGGATCAGTGTGGCGATATGCGATCCGTCCACATCGGCATCGGTCATGATAACGATCTTGTGGTAGCGGAGTTTAACGGTGTTCAGCGCTTTGGGATCTTCGGGTGTGCCCACCGTTACACCAAGTGCGGTGTACATATTCCTGATCTCTTCGTTCTCGTAGATCTTATGCTCCATGGCTTTTTCCACGTTCAGGATCTTACCACGCAGCGGCAGTATGGCCTGGTAACTCCTGTCACGGCCCTGTTTGGCGGTTCCGCCGGCCGAATCACCTTCGACAAGATAGAGCTCGCATTTTTCGGGATCGCGTTCACTGCAGTCGGAAAGTTTGCCCGGTAAACCGCCACCGCTCAGTACGGTCTTGCGCTGAACCATATCGCGCGCTTTTTTTGCCGCTATCCTGGCCTGCGCCGCAAGGATGATCTTGGAGATCACATGCTTTGCTTCTTTGGGGTTTTCTTCGAGATAGGCTTCCAGCACCCGCGCCACGGTGGTTTGCACCACACCGCTTACCTCGCTGTTGCCCAGTTTGGTCTTGGTTTGTCCTTCAAACTGCGGTTCCGGCACTTTTACAGAAATGATGGCGCTGAGACCTTCGCGGAAATCATCGCCTTCCACATTCACCTTGGCTCTTTCGAACAAACCTTCCTTATCGCCGTAGGTTTTGAATACCCTTGTCAGCGCGGTCCTGAAGCCCGTAACATGTGTACCGCCCTCGATGGTATTGATGTTGTTTACGTAAGAGAAGATATGTTCCTTGAAATCGTTGTTGTAGGTAAGCGCCACTTCAACGGCTACATTGGTGGCTTCGTCGTGGCCCTCTACATACAGTGGAGAAGTGATCAGGGGAGTACGGTCTGCATTCTTATCGAGCATCTCAACAAATTCGATAATGCCGCCTTCGCTGTAAAATTCTTTGGCGTAAGCGTTGCCGTTCTCGTCTTTTTCACGCAGGTCGGTGATGGTGATGCGTATGCGTTTGTTGAGGTAGGCCAGCTCGCGCAAACGGCCTTCGAGGATCTCTCGCCGGTAAACCGTGTCCTGGAAGATGCTGGTGTCGGGCCAGAAATGTACGCGTGTGCCGGTTTTGTCGCTGGTGCCGATCTCACGCACGGTATATTGCGGGATGCCGATATGGTATTCCTGCTCGAATATTTTTCCTTCGCGGTTTACGGTCACATGCAACCGTGTGCTCAGCGCATTCACGCAGCTTACGCCCACGCCGTGCAGACCGCCGGACACTTTGTAGGTATCCTTGTCGAATTTGCCCCCCGCATGCAGCACGGTCATTACGATCTCAAGCGCGCTTTTCTTCTCTTTCGAATTGATACCGGTGGGGATACCGCGGCCATCATCTTCCACGCTGATGGAATTGTCTTCATGGATGGCCACGAAAATATTCTTGCAATAGCCGGCCAGCGCCTCATCTATCGAATTGTCCACCACTTCGTAAACCAGGTGATGAAGACCTTTGACACCTACATCGCCGATATACATGGCGGGTCTTTTTCGAACCGCTTCCAATCCTTCTAAAACCTGTATGCTGTCGGCCCCGTACGACTTGTTCTGGGACTCCTGTTTATTCATATTTTCCTGACTCATAAATGCCTTTACGTACCTGCTCTTTTAGTGATGTAGCTAAGTGTGCGAAATTACCGAAAATACAGGGTTTTCGGTAAGGAAAAACGGGCTTTTTATCAACAAAAAAACGGCCCTGGAAAACCGGTTTCCGGGCCGTTTTTTTGTTGGGCTGCCGCATCAGTTCAGGATATTGATTTCCACATTGTAATTGCCTTCTTCGAGGAACTCGATGTCTACGGTATGGCGGTCGTCGATACGGAAAGTTGCCTTGAAAGGGAAATCCACGGTTTTAACAACCGTTCTGGTAGACCGTGCAGAGTTATCGATTTGCACCAGCCGTATAAAATTGCCTTTCTGCATGTCCACGCTGGTCAGTTTCAGCTTTGGCTGGTCGGCTGCGGTGGCTTCCGCGTCGGAAGCTTTCTGGCTGGGATTGGCGGTGCCGCCGGAGGTGCTGGTGATGGTTACCGAAATATCGTTCTCCTTGGCGCCTACATTCTTGCTCAGCTTTACCGTACCCACCCGCGAGCTCTGGTTAAGCAGAATGAACGGCTTCTCGAATTTGCCGAAATACTGGTCTTTTTTCCAGAAACCGGTTACCAGGCTGTCGCCCCCCGCGGCCGTTCTGTAGTGCATGGAACCCTGCCCCTCCCTTTGTCCTTTTTTCCAGTTGCCCTCGAACCAGTCGCCGGTTTTCCAGGTGTATTTTCCCTGTCCGTCGGGGTAACCGGCTTTAAACTGACCCTCATAGGTATCCAGGCCAGCCGCTTTGCCTTTGCCATCGGCTTTATCGCCCCGGCATTCGCCCTCGTAGGAAAGCGACAGGTTTTCAACAAATACCTTGCATTTTTGTGCCTGTGCAGTTACCGCGCATAGGCAGGCCAGCAGACAGGACAGGAATAAGTTTCTCATGTACTTTGTTTTGGATTGTTCCAAAATAGGAAAAAAATACGAGCCAAACCGCCTGATTCTCAGGCCGGCAACCCGGAAAAATGACAGTAGCCTGACAAGCAGGGCGCCCCCGGGTTTTGAAAATAGATGTTCCTACATTAATTTTGCCGTTCATGGTACAGGTAATGGATATACTCAGGCAGGCCCAGCGCGAGGTGTTTGAACCCTCGATGGATCTTGTTTATGAGAAGCAGCAGCATATCCCCGGCTCTATCCAGTACAGTGTTCGCAGACATTATGCGCACCCCACCTGGGTATCGGAAGATTTGGGTATGCTGGTGTACCATTACGATGCCCGCAAACCGGGTGAAAATTACCTCGAACTGCGGTATTGTATTACCGGTAACAGGTATTGCCCCGAGAAAAGCTGTTCTAACTGTGCCGAGTTGCCCACCAATAACTGCAGCGGCAAACAGCAGACGGTAGATGTTTTTACCTTTCATTTTACCTCTACCTTCCTCAACCAGTTTGTGCATAATGTGAAACTGAGCAACCGGAAAGACGAGGTGCTGGCTTTCAAACATCCGCATGCGTTCACCAAAACATTCCCGGTTTGCGCCAGAAAGCGGAATGCGCTGGATTCCATGCTCAACCACACTTATTCAGGGGCGCTCGAAAATATTTTCCTGAATGCCAAGATGCACGAGATACTGCTGTACAGTCTGGAGTGCCTGGTAGATGAAAAAGAAGAGGGCTTCAGCTGTAAATTCCTGGCGGATGAGGGGGGCAGAATGCGTATTTACCAGGCAAGAGATATCCTGCTGCAGCATATCGGTGATCCCATCACCATCAAGGAACTGAGCCGTAAAGTTGCCATGAACGAATGCTACCTCAAAAAAGGGTTTAAAGAAGTGTTCGGCACCACCATATTCGATTTTTACCAGCAGCAACGTATGGAGCATGCAAAATACCTTTTGTATGAAAAAGGGCTGAGCGTAACCGATGTGTCCGCATTGCTGGGCTATTCTTCCATTTCACATTTCTCCGCGGCGTTTAAAAAACATACCGGACTGAAGCCCTGTGAGCTGCTGAACTGATCGCAGCGATTTCAGTAATGAACGGGTTGTCATCCGCGCCTGTCAGTTGTTAACTCTTCCGTTACAATTCTTCCTCAGGCCTTACCTTTAAGTCTTAAATCATTCGTATGCGAAAACTGCTGCCATTGTTCTGCATGGTTTCCTTTACCGCCTGCAACGGCCCGGAGAAAGTGGAAACCATCGTTCATAATGCCGTTATTTATACTGTTGACAGTTCTTTCAGCACGGCACAGGCCATGGCCATCAGCAATGGCAGGATCGTTGCCACCGGTACCAACGAAGAGATCAATAAAAAATACCGGGGCGCAGCATCCATCGATGCAAAGGGCGCGGCCGTATATCCCGGCTTTATCGATGCGCATGCACATTTTGTCGGCTATGGCCGCTCGTTGTTCCAGGTGGATCTTTTTGGTACGGATACCTGGGAAGAAACCGTGGCGCGTATCAAAGCTTTTGCAGACGGGCATCCCGATCTTGTATGGATACTGGGAAGGGGATGGGACCAGAACCGTTGGCCGGGTAAATCCTTCCCGACAAATGAAAAACTCAATGAATTGTTTCCCGATAAGCCGGTTGTGATCACGCGGATAGACGGTCATGCCTCGATCGCCAACCAGAAAGCACTTGACCTGGCGGGGATCAAAGCCGGACAAACCGTTGTAGGTGGGTTCATCGAAACCATGCAGGGCAAACTTACCGGTGTGCTGATCGACAACGCGGACAACAAAGTGTACAGCCAGGTGCCTGCGGCGACAAAAGAAACCTATACACAGTGGCTGCAGGCCGCGCAAAAGAATTGTTTTGAACAGGGACTGACCACCATTACAGACTGCGGCCTGGATGCGCAGGATGTGGAGGCGATAGACCAGCTGCAGCAAAGCGGCAAACTGGATATGCGTTTATATGTGATGCTGAGCGATAACGACGCAAACATCACGAAATATCTTGCGTCTGGCCCATACAAGACAGACAGGCTGTTTGTAAAAGGATTTAAAGTGTATGCCGACGGCGCACTGGGCAGCCGCGGCGCCTGTCTGCTGCAGCCTTACAGCGATAAACCGGGATGGCAGGGTTTTCTTCTCCGCAACAAATCCCATTACGATTCGCTGGCAAATGTTTTGTCGAAAACCGGTTTCCAGATGTGTACGCATGCAATAGGCGATAGCGCCAACAGGGAGATGCTGCATATCTACAACAAATACCTTGGCGGCAAAAACGATAAACGCTGGCGTATAGAACATGCGCAGATCGTTAACCAGAACGATTTTGCGCTGTTTGGTAAAGCCAATATTGTGCCCTCTGTACAACCCACTCATGCCACCAGCGATATGTACTGGGGAGAAGAAAGACTCGGTAAAGAAAGACTGAAAGGCGGCTATGCGTATAAACAGCTGCTGCAGCAAAACGGCTGGATACCGCTTGGCACGGATTTTCCGGTTGAGGACATTTCTCCTTTTAAAACCTTCCTGGCAGCCGTTGTAAGAAAAGACGCCAAGGGATATCCGCAGGACGGCTTTCAGCCCGAGAATGCACTGACCCGAGAAGAAACCATACGCGGCATGACCATCTGGGCAGCCAGGGCCGGTTTTCTCGAGACGGAACTGGGCAGTCTGGAAGCGGGTAAAAAAGCCGATTTCATTCTCCTTGACAAAGACCTGATGAAAGTGAATGAATCCGAGATACTGAACGTGAAAGTTACGGCCACCTATATCGGCGGAAAGAAAGTGAAGTAGGTTGCCAGGTCCGGTTATTTACCTGTTAAGCAGTCAGCCAAATTCCCTAACTTAGGAGCTACTTCGATGAGAACGATGCTCTATAGGAAAAACACATGGGTGGTTGCTGCCTTATCCGCAGGCGCATTGTTCTCCATGTGTATGCGCAACGACGCCGGTATTGATTTCAACACCGATATCAAACCCCTGCTGAACAAAAAATGCATTACCTGTCATGGCGGTGTTAAACGGCAGGGTGGTTTCAGCCTGCTTTTCCGTTCCGACGCGCTGGCAGTGAATAAATCGGGCAAACCTGCCATTGTTCCCGGCGATCCCTCACACAGCGAAATGATCAGGCGTTTACGGCTGGACGACGCAGAAGACAGGATGCCCTATCACAGTGAACCGCTTTCCGCAAAAGAAATAGACCTGCTCAGCAAATGGATCAAACAGGGCGCAAAATGGGGCGATCACTGGGCCTATGTACCGGTGGCACCCACCGCATTGCCTGAAACAGATCATTGGTTCTTTGGCATAAAAGGCGGAAAGAAATGGATAAAAAATGATATCGACGCTTTTACCTATGCAAAAATGAAGGAACAGGGCCTGTCGCCTTCCGCCGAAGCGGGTAAACCTGCTTTGTTGCGACGCATAAGTCTTGATATTACGGGCTTACCGCCTTCCGCTGAACTGGCCCGTCAATTTTTAAACGATACCCGGGAAGACGCTTACGAAAAACTGGTGGATACCCTTCTTGCCTCGCGTCACTATGGCGAGAAATGGGCTGCCATGTGGATGGATCTTGCCCGTTATGCGGATACAAAGGGATATGAGCGTGACGACTGGCGTTCCATCTGGCGCTACCGCGACTGGCTGATCAGGGCTTTCAATACCAATAAACCTTATGACCGGTTTCTTACAGAGCAGCTTGCGGGCGACCTGTTGCCGGATGCCACAGACGAAGATTTTATCGCCACGGCCTTCAATCGAAACACCATGACCAACGATGAGGGCGGCACCGATAACGAAGAGTTTCGCACGGCCGCAGTTATGGATCGGGTAAACACCACCTGGGAAGCCATGATGGGCACCACTTTTGCCTGTGTGCAATGCCATAGCCATCCATACGATCCGTTCCGCCACGAAGAGTATTATAAGTTCATGGCATTCTTCAACAATACACGCGATGAAGACACCTATAACGATTACCCCCTGCTGCGTGAGTACCACCATGCAGACAGCGCAAAATATAACGTGCTGCGCAGCTGGCTTCGGACCAACGCTGCCGAAAGGGAAAAAGAGATCACAGGGTTTGTGAAAACGCAGGAGCCCGCCATTAACTCACTCGTGGCGGATCAACTTACCAACAGCGCGATCGCCGATACCAAATGGCTGGTACTGCGCAACAACGGAATTGCCCGCATAGCCGATGTAACACTTACCAACCGGTCGCAGATCATGTACCGCTATGTATCCGGCAAACCGGGTGGCAAATGGACGATCCGTCTTGACGCACCCGATGGACCCCTGCTGCAGACGGTGAGTGTGCAGCCATCCAAAAACGGCTGGGCGATCGCCTCAATGCCGGTGCCTGCCACGCAGGGTAAACACCATCTTTATTTCAGCTACCACAATCCCAATCTCAAAACCGCAGAAGAAACAGGTATTCAGTTCGACTGGTTCTTCCTGACCAATCCGTTTCCCGGAAAAGGAAAGCCGGGTTATGACAGTGCGTATAAATATTTCTACGACCTGCTCTATGCAAAGGATGTTACCATCACACCGGTGATGATGGAGAATCCCGATGATATGATTCGTGAAACCCATGTATTTGAAAGAGGCAACTGGCTGGTGAAGGGCGCAGGCGTTTCTGCCGATGTGCCAAGATCGCTGGGTGCGCTGCCTGCAAAAGCGCCGCGCAACCGCCTCGGTCTTGCCATGTGGATCACCGACAGGAAAAACCCGCTCACCGCAAGAACGATCGTGAACAGGATATGGGAGCAGTTCTTCGGACAGGGTATTGCGGAAACACTGGAGGACCTGGGTACACAGGGCATGCAGCCAACGCATCGCGAGCTGCTCGATCATCTTTCCTGGCAGCTGATGCGCGATTACCAGTGGGATCTGAAAAAACTGATCAGGCAAATAGTATTATCGGCCACGTACCGGCAGGATTCAAAACTGAACAGCGAATCGCTCGCAAAAGATCCTTTCAATAAATTATATGCAAGAGGGGCAAGGGTACGGTTGTCGGCAGAACAGCTGCGCGACCAGTCGCTGGTGGTGAGCGGACTGTTCAATGAAAAAATGTTTGGTCCCGGTGTGTTCCCCTACCAGCCCGATGGTATCTGGTTGTCGCCCTGGAATGGCGCCACCTGGAAACAGAGTGCAAACGGCGATCAGTACCGCCGCGCCCTGTATACCTACTGGAAAAGAACCGCGCCCTATCCTTCCATGATCACTTTTGACGGCACCGCCCGTGAAGTTTGTTCTGCAAGAAGGATACGTACGAATACGCCTTTACAGTCGCTGACAACACTCAACGATTCTGCCTATACGGAGGCTGCGCAGCATTTTGCTTACCGCATGCAGCAATCGGGCGGCAAGGATGTGCGGTCACAGATCAAAAATGGCTACCGGCAGGCATTGTACCAGTCTATCAGCGATGAGAAGCTGGCTGTTTTTGAAAGACTGTATACTAACGCGTTTCGCAGGTATGCCGCGTCACCGAAAGATATGAAGCTGATGGCAGGCACCGATCCTGCAAAACAGACACCGCAAACAGCCGCATTGGTGGTGGTGGCGGGGGCAATGATGAACATGGATGAATTCATCACAAAAAATTAAGCATGGGCCGCAGCAGTAAAAAAATACAGGAAGAAGCCGTACACGCCAGCCTTTCACTGGTTACGCGCAGGCTTTTCTTCAAAGACTGTTTCCTGGGAATGGGTGGCATGGCATTGGGCTCTTTGCTGGGTGGCTGTAACTGGTCGGGTGCAGGCATGGCCGGCGCCTTCAATGCTGCCAATCCGCTTGCACCACATGCACCGCATTTTCCGGCCAGGGCAAAATCGGTGATCTATCTCCATATGGCCGGCGCACCGTCGCAGCTGGAGCTGTTCGATTTCAAACCCGATCTGGCCAAACTGGATGGCCTCGATTGCCCGCAGTCCTTGCTGGAAGGAAAAAAATTTGCTTTCATACGGGGCGTTCCCAAAATGATGGGGCCGCAGGCGCATTTTCAGCAGAGAGGCGAAAGCGGCGCCTGGGTTTCTGATCACCTGCCGCATTTTGCAACCGTTGCTGACGAAGTGAGTTTTCTCAAAGCCGTACAGACCGATCAGTTCAATCATGGTCCCGCCCAACTGCTGATGCATACAGGCGTACCCCGACTGGGAAGGCCGAGCATCGGTGCCTGGGCTACTTACGGACTGGGTTCCGAGAACAGCAATCTACCCGGTTTTGTGGTGCTTACATCGGGCGGAAAATTTCCGGATGCAGGCAAAAGCGTCTGGGGCAGCGGTTTTCTTCCCTCTGTTTACCAGGGAGTGCAATGCAGGAGCGAGGGCGACCCGGTTCTGTTCATCAAAGACCCCGCAGGCATGGACCGCGATCTGCGCAAAGCCAGCATCGACGCCATCAATGAAGCGAACAGACTGAGTTACGATGAATTCAAAGACCCCGAGATATTATCGCGTATCTCGCAATACGAAATGGCATACCGGATGCAGATATCCGTGCCCGAGGTAATGAACATTAACGACGAACCTGCCTATATACACGATATGTACGGCACGCAGCCCGGCAAAGCATGTTTTGCGAATAATGTACTGCTGGCGCGTAAGCTGGTGGAGAAAGGCGTTCGTTTTGTGCAGTTGTTCGACTGGGGCTGGGACAGTCATGGCACCGATGAGAACCTGGCGATCGATTATGGTTTTGTGAACAAATGCAGAAGCATCGACAAACCGGTTACCGCTTTGCTGCTCGACCTGAAACAGCGCGGCCTGCTTGATGAAACGCTGGTGGTATGGGGCGGCGAATTCGGTCGCACACCCATGCAGGAGAACCGCGATGGCAAACAGAACCCGTTTAAAGGAAGGGATCACCACACCGAAGCCTTCACCATCTGGATGGCAGGCGGCGGTGTTAAACGCGGAACCAGTTTTGGTGAAACAGATGAGATCGGTTATGCTGCGATCAGCGGAAAAACAAGTGCATTCGATATACAGGCAACGATCCTGAACCAGCTGGGATTTGATCATGAGAAACTTACCTATCAATTCCAGGGCAGACCGTTCCGTCTGACGGATGTAAATGGACGCGTGATCGACGAGATCATTGCCTGAGACCCCACTAAAACCAAAACGATCATTACCGCATGCGTATCGACAGAAGGGATTTTTTATCGCTTACATCCGGAGTGGCTGCCCTGGCTTTATCGCCTTTTGAGCAAATTGCGGCGCAGCAGCCGCCAACGCTGCCTGCCGCATTTTCCTTACAGGTAATGGCCACCAACTGGGGTTTTCCCGGTTCGATGGATGCTTTTTGTGAAAAGGCAAAACGTGCAGGCTACGATGGCATCGAAGTGTGGTGGCCGGCCGACAGCAAAGTTCAGCAGGAGCTGTTTGATGCATTGAAAAAACACGATCTGCAGGTGGGTTTTCTTGCAGGCGGATCGGATAAAGACACCGGCAGGCATTTTGACCAGTTCAGGCAAATGCTGGATGGAGCGGCATACCAGAAAATAAAAAGACCGTTGTATATTAACTGCCATTCGGGCCGCGATTATTTTTCTGCAACGGAGAACAGCAGGTTTATCGATTATACAGATAAAGTTTCGGCCGAAACCGGTATCGGTATCTATCATGAAACACATCGCGGCCGAATGCTGTTCGCCGCGCATGTGACCAGACAATTTTTACAGAAACACAGTTCGCTGCGACTTACCCTGGATATTTCTCATTGGTGTAATGTGCACGAGTCTTTGCTGCACGACCAGGAGGAAACAGTGCAGCTGGCATTGGCAAGGGTGGATCATATTCATACCCGGGTGGGGCATCCGGAAGGCCCGCAGGTAAATGATCCGCGCGCACCGGAATGGGAGAATGCGGTGAAAAGACATCTTTCGTGGTGGGATGCTGTGGTCAAACATAAAGCAGACAACGGTTCAAACCGGCTTACCATCCTCACAGAGTTCGGTCCGCCGGATTATATGCCAACCCTGCCCTATACCCGTCAGCCGCTTGGCGATCAATGGGCCATCAACGAGTACATGATGCAGTTTCTGCGTAAACGTTACCAGTCCGTATGAATACGCTGATCGGATCATTCGGGCCATTTCACCCGCTGCTGGTGCATTTGCCCATCGGGTTTCTTTTGCTGGCGATCATTTTCCAGTGGCTTGCGGCTATACAGAAATATGCGGCACTTGCACCAGCTATCCGCGTCTCGTACCTGCTGGGCGCAGTCAGTGCGGTGTTGTCCTGTATCAGCGGCTGGCTGTTGTCTTCCGGCGGAGAATACGATCCGCAGACAGTTTTCTTTCACCAGTGGTTTGGCATATCGCTGGCGGTAATTGCTTTTCTCGCCTATTTTCTCACGGCAAAAGCCAACGGGCTGCTGCAGCGGGTTGTTTCGCTGGTACTGCTGGTGCTGATGATCATCACGGGACATCTTGGCGGAACGCTGACGCATGGGGAAGGATTTTTAACCAAGTCGGTCCTGTCTGAATCGGGCGATACGGCGAGGAAAAGAAAAGCCATCGCCGATATCAACCAGGCTATTGTGTTCACGGATATTATACAGCCCATATTCGACGAAAAATGCGGCAGCTGTCACAGCGCAACCAAACAAAAAGGGGCTTTGCGACTGGATGCAGCCGACTGGATACTGAAAGGAGGAAAGCATGGAGCCGTATATACAGAGGGAAATGCCGACAGCAGCGAGCTATACAAACGCATGGTGCTGGATCGGCTGGAAGAAAAACATATGCCGCCCAAAGGCAAACCGCAGCTGACCGAACAGGAACTGCAGGTGATACACTGGTGGCTCAGCAGCCGGGCGGGTTTCAGCAAAAAAGTGAATGAAGTTCCCAGGGAAACAGCCATAGCTGCCGTATTGCATAAGTTTGAGGGAGCGCCGGACAAAACGGTTCATAAAAGCGATGTTCCCCCGGCAGAAGTGGAGCAAGCAGATCCGGCGGCCATCGATTCGTTAACGGCCAATGGCATTTCCGTTACGCCCGTTGCCATGAACAGTCATTACCTGCAGGTAAGTTTTGTCAGCCTCAGCAAGCCAGACGACAGACATATGCGTCTGCTCAAAAAGATCAGTAAACAAACCGTGTGGCTGAAACTGCCCGGCGCCCGGTTTACCCCGGAAGTATGGAAACTGCTGTCGGATTTTCGCTCGCTGACAAGACTCAGCGCAGAATATTCTTCCCTGAATGATGAAAGCATCACATCGCTTGCTCCGCTGCGGCTGCTGCATTACCTGAACCTGGTAGGTACGGATGTATCTGTAAAAGGATTGTCGCTGTTGAAAGATATGCCCGATCTTGACCATCTCTATCTCGGAAAAACAGCTGTCCAAACCGGGCAGCTGGCAGCACTGAAACAATGGTTCCCGCATGCCGTCATCGATTCCGGAAATTATACCCTGCCGTTCCTGGCAGCGGATACGCAATTGCTGAAAGCACCGGTGAAGAAAAAATAACACCGCTCAGTACACTTCCGCAAACCAATGGAAGTATCTCATGGCACCGGCATTCCCGTCAATCGGATCATTTATAAAATCTCCAGGAAGACTCGAAATCCTTTGGCAGTTTCTGGTTAGTGAGGATGGCACGGAGCATTTCAACCGGCATCGCGTTTTCTCTCAGGATCGCGTCGTGGTACTGGCGGTAGCTCATCTTGCCGCTGTCTACCAGTTCTTTCTTCAGGGCCCAGAACTGGAAGGCGCCGATCATATAGCCGATCTGGTATAACGGCGGATACTGTCCCGTAAAAGAGCGCCGCACTTCGCCCTCGGCAGTGGATCTCTCATGGCCTACCCGGTCAACAAGAAAGTCGATACATTGCTGCGGGGTCCATTCTCCCAGATGGTATTTCAGCGAGAAAATGATCCTTGCACAGCGGTGCATGCGCCAGAACAGCATACCGATCCTGTCTTCCGGTCCGCGGGGAAATTGCTGGTCCCAAAGTACAAACTCCCAGTAACAGGCATTGCCCTCTGTCCAGAAAGGTGTGGGAAAGTTGCGGTAGGTTTTATTCCGGTTGTTCATGTACCATTGAAGATGGTGCCCCGCCAGCAGTTCGTGATGCACCACCGCTCTTGAGAAATGCGGGTTGTTGCCGCGCATGCTCATCAGTTTTTCGTCTTCTTTCATGGTATTGGTGGGGTAGGCGATCAGCAATCCGCTGCCGCCAAGAAAAAACGGCGCAAACAGCTGCCGCTCCGGTGTCATCATATTCATGGTCCAGTCTTCGTCTGCCAAAGACGGCAGCGTTACCAGGTCTTTTTTTCTGATAAAATCAACCGACTGGTTATACAGCTCTATGATCATCTGCGGCTGCCGTCCTGCAGGAACAAATGTGTTCTTCACTTTTTCCTGTGCGGCTTTCCAGTTGTCGCCGAATCCCATTTCACGGCTGGCTTTCAGCAGTTCCTGGTCGCACCAGGCAAATTCCTTGTTGGCTATCTCAATCAGTTCCTCCGGTGTATAAGGGATCATTTCGAAACGCAGTTGCTGTATCAGTTCTTCCCTGCCGATGGGGTTGCCGATGATGCCGCTGCCATCGTCTTTCTGCGTGCCCGGTGACTTTCCTTTTGCCCGAAGTGCGTTGGCATATAGGTTCAGCGAGCTGTCGGCGCTTCTGTATGGGGTTGCCATCCACCAGGTAAACAACGGATCGTAGCCGTTGTAGAAATCGTACACGCTTTTGAGAGCGGTCTGCAGGCCTTTTATGGCATTGTAAGCGCGTTCTCCCAAAGCAGGCGTAAGCGTTTCCTGTTTTATCCGGGGTGTCAGCATGTTCACCTGCCGCTGTATGGAATTGAATTGTTCGGCCAGCAGGGGCGCATTCATTGCTGCGCCGCGGCGGCGCAGTTTTTCCACCGCATACAGACTGTCGGCAAAGGGTATCCATTTGCTGATCTGGCTGTATTCATTTTCCTCGAGATCCAGCAGGCGTAATTCGTTTGTCAGGTTGCGTTTAAAAAGGATATAATCCACCCGGCTGCCAACGGGTAATTTGTCGTAATCCATTTTGGCTAGCTGCGAGAGGTAATCCTCATGCATTTTTTTCAGCTTCATTCTCCGTTCAGGCGATTGCCCGATAAGGTAAAAACGGGTGATGCTGGTATTGTCTGCATTGTAATGCACCATCAGGTTATTTACCTCGCTGGTCTGGTCGTATAGCGAGGATTCCGTTTTCTGTGCAGCGGCAGACAGTGCCGCGAATGCGAGAAGGACAAGGATATACTTTCTCATAGAGCGTATGCAGTTGGTGGCGGTAATAAAGATAACGGAATTACAGGTTTGGATTCCGGGTGTAGTAAAATAGAAATTGCCACAGATTGCACAGATTTTCACAGTTTTTTCTGTGGTAATCTGTGCAATCTGTGGCAATATAATTTATTGATTAGCCCTTCAGCTCCCCAACCATATCACCCGGAATCACCCACTGGTCAAATTCTTCGGGTGTAAGGTATCCAAGCTCCACGGCCATTTCCTTCAGTGTACAGCCTTTTTTATGCGCTTTCTGTGCAATTTCCGCGGCTTTATAGTAGCCGATTTTCGTGTTCAGTGCAGTCACCAGCATCAGGCTGTTGTCCACATGCTTTTTGATATTGGCTTCGATGGGTGCGATACCCACGGCACATTTATCGTTGAAGCTGACACATCCGTCGCCGATCAGTCTTGCGCTGTGCAGGAAATTGTAGATCATCACCGGTTTGAACACATTCAGCTCAAAATGCCCGGTGGCGCCGCCGATATTGATGGCAACATCGTTACCCATCACCTGCGCGGCAATCATGGTCAGCGCCTCGCATTGCGTGGGGTTCACTTTGCCGGGCATTATAGACGAACCCGGCTCGTTATCCGGTATAAACAGTTCTCCGATGCCGCTTCTTGGTCCCGATGAAAGCATGCGTATATCGTTGGCGATTTTCATCAGGCTTACGGCAACCGTTTTCAGTGCGCCATGCGCTTCCACGATGGCATCATGCGCCGCCAGTGCTTCAAACTTATTTTCCGCCGTCACGAAGGGTAGCCCGGTGAGGTTGGCGATATGTTTGGCAACATTCACATCGTATCCTTTCGGCGTATTGATGCCGGTGCCCACTGCCGTTCCGCCCAAAGCAAGCTCGGTAAGATGGGAGAGGGTATGGTTGATGGCTTTCAGTCCATGGTCAAGCTGCGATACATAACCGCTGATCTCCTGTCCCAGGGTTAGCGGCGTTGCATCCATAAAATGCGTACGGCCGATCTTCACCACTTTCATGAACTCCCTGCTTTTCTGTGCAAGCGTATCCCTGAGTTTTTTGATGCCGGGTATGGTCACTTCCACCAGTATCCTGTAGGCCGCAATATGCATGGCTGTGGGGAAGGTGTCGTTGGATGACTGCGACTTGTTCACATCATCGTTGGGATGAAGGAATTTTTCCTTATCGGTAAGCGCGCCGCCTTTGATCACATGACCGCGGTAGGCCACCACTTCGTTCACATTCATATTGCTCTGGGTGCCCGAACCGGTTTGCCAAACCACAAGCGGAAACTGTCCCTCGAGTTTGCCGGCTAATATTTCGTCGCATACCTGCCCGATCAGTTCCGCTTTTTCCTTTGGCAGCACGCCTGCATCCTGGTTGGTGAGCGCCGCGGCTTTCTTCAGATAGGCAAAAGCCTGTATGATCTCTTTGGGCATTTTGTTGATGTCCTGCGCAATGCGGAAATTATCGATGCTGCGTTGTGTCTGTGCGCCCCAGTAAACATCTGAAGGAACCTGCACTTCACCCATGGTGTCTTTTTCAATACGGTATTCCATGATCCGGTATTAGTTGGTTGTTGAATAGATTTCGCCCGCAAAGGTACGGGCTGCGGCTCAAAGCGGGTATCGCAGAAAGGAAGAATTCGCCGCTCATCAGGACTATCCGGCTTTCAAAAGGAAAACTTCGTATTTTAACACACCCTCCTGTGCTCCTGTCATATTTTAATTACCTTAACCGCTCTAAAAAACGACTATGAAACTGATGAGATTCCTGTTCATCGCGCTCTTTGCCATGAGCGTGATTTGTGCCGATGCACAAAAAAAGTATGAATGGAAACAGGCCAGTTCGGCCGGGTACACATACAAATATGTGTCGAACGACCCTACCAGCGCCCGTTTCTATACGCTGAAGAACGGTCTGACCGTTATCCTTTCCCCTAATAAAAAAGAACCCCGCATAGCGGTACGCATACCGGTAAGGGCGGGCAGCAATACCGATCCGGCGGATCATACCGGCCTGGCGCATTACCTGGAGCACCTGCTGTTCAAGGGTACCGATAAATTCGGTACGCAGGACTTTGCAAAGGAGAAACCGCTGCTGGATAAGATCGATGCGCTGTATGAACAGTACAACTCAACCAAAGACGAAGCCAAACGGAAGGAAATATATAAGGAGATCGACAAAACATCGGGCGAAGCATCCAAATTCTCGATCGCCAACGAATACGATAACCTGATGGCGGCCATGGGTTCTCAGGGCACCAATGCGCATACCTGGGTGGAGGAAACGGTATATGAAGAAGATATTCCGTCCAATGCTGTCGACAAATTCCTTGCCGTTCAGGCAGAGCGTTTCCGCAACCCCATCTTCCGCATATTCCATACGGAACTGGAAGCGGTGTACGAAGAAAAGAACCGTACGCTGGATGAAGACAACTGGAAATTGCAGGAAGCTTCGCATTATTACCTGTTCCCCACCAGCAACTACGGACAGCAGAGTACGATAGGAACCATCGAACACCTGAAAAACCCTTCACTGAAAGCGATCAGGGATTACTATTACAAATATTATGTGCCCAACAATATGGCCATCGTTATGTCGGGTGATTTTGATCCTGATATGCTGATCAAAAAGATCGACGCCAGTTTCGCGTACATGAAATCCAAAACGGTGCAGGAATATAATCCTGCGGCAGAAAAGCCAATAGTCAGCCCCATTGTAAAAGATATCTACGGCCCCAGCGCGGAAAGACTGCAGTTATGCTACCGGGTGGGTGCGGCGGATTCTAAAGAGGCGCTGCTGGTAACGCTGGTATCCAGCATTCTCTCTAACGGCAAAGCGGGTTTGCTTGATCTGAATCTGAACAAGCAACAGAAAGTGCTGAGCGCGGGCGCCGGAAAAAGACAGTACAAAGACTACGGCGTGTTTGTCATCAACGCATCACCCAAACAGGGTCAAACGCTCGAAGAGGCAAAAGACCTGCTGATGGGACAGATCGCCATCCTGAAAAGCGGCAATTTTGATGAATCGCTGATTAAGGCGATCGTTGCCAATTACAAACTGTCTGAAATGCAGGCGCTGGAAAACAGCGGTACCAGGGTGGATGCCATCACCGACAGTTATATCAAAAACAAAGGCACCAAATGGAACGACGATGTGGCCGAGCTGGATGAGATGAGCAGGATCACCAAGCAGGAAGTGGTTGCCTTCGCCAATAAATTCTTTGGCGACAATTATGTGCTATTGTATAAAAGAAAAGGCGAAGACAAGAACATCGTAAAAGTGGACAAACCGTCCATTACGCCTGTGGAAACCAACGCAGGCAAACAATCGGTGTTCCTGAAATCGGTCAATGATATGCCGCTGACGCCGATGAAACCGGTTTGGCTGGATTACAGCAAAGATTTTCAGCGGGCAAAATCCGGCAATGCCGAAGTGATGTATGTACAGAACATACAGAATGCGCTGTTCCGTCTGTATTATAATTACGATATGGGTTCTTACAACAACAAATACCTGCCGCTTGCCTTGCAGTACCTGCAGTTCCTCGGAACCGATAAATATTCTGCGGAAGATATCACCAAGCAGTTCTATGGTCTTGCCTGCAGTTTCAGCGCCAATGCGGGAACCGAAACCATGAACCTTACCGTCAGCGGCCTGCAGGAGAATTTTACCAAAGCGGTTTCCCTTTTCGAAGACCTGCTGCGCAATTGCAAGACCGATGAAACCGCATTGGAAGGATTGAAAAACCGTCTTGCCCGTTCACGCGCCAATAACAAGCTGAACAAGAACGCGATCATGAGCGCGCTGAGAACCTATGGCACCTACGGCGCCAAAAATCCGTTTAACTACACACTTAGCGACGAAGAGCTGAAGAACCTGAAAGCAGAAGACCTGGTAGGTATACTGCATTCGCTGCCATCTTACCAGCATCGGGTTATTTATTACGGACCCACATCGCTGACTACATTCACCACTTCTCTGCAGGCATTGCACAAACAGCCGGCATCCTGGACGGCCACGCCTGCCGCTGTTAAATTTGATCGTACCGTACAAACCGCCAACCAGGTATTGTTTGCTGATTATAAAATGGTGCAGTCCGAGATATACTGGGTAAGAAACCTGGATCAGTACAACCCGGGCAAAGAAGCGGTAGTGTCTTTGTTCAACAACTATTTCGGAGCGGGCTCTATGGGCTCGGTTGTGTTTCAGACCATCCGTGAATCCAAGGCGCTGGCCTATTCCACTTTTGCGATATTGCAGACGCCCGCCAAGAAAGAGGATAACTTCGGGTTCATTGGTTATGTAGGCTGCCAGGCGGACAAGTTTCACCAGGCAATACCGGCGATGAATGAGTTACTCACCGATCTGCCCGAGGCGGAAAAAACATTCGACAACGCCAAGAAAAGTCTGTTGAAAGATTATGAAACAGAGCGTATCACCAAAGACGATATCGTATTCAATTTCCTGGCCAACCGCCGCAAAGGGGTGGACCACGATATCCTTAAAGACATTTATGCAAAAGCAGGCGGGTTAACTTTTGCAGACATCAAGAAACTGCATAACGAAGATCTGTCCAAAAAGCCCTACGTGTATTGCGTGGTTGCGTCCGAACAGAACCTGACCATGGATGATATGAAAAAGTACGGAGATGTGAAGAAGGTATCGCTGGAGGCATTGTTTGGTTATTAGTGCCAGCAAACGGGGATCGCGTACTAAATCAGAACGTCACTTCAAAGACTGAAGTGGCGTTCTGATTTTAAGAGGTGTTATCAAGAACATGGCCGGACTAATTCGAAAAATGTCAGAAGGCGGTATTTATAATTGACATATCCTTCGTTTAAGTTAGGGCGGTCGTTGGCAGATGGTTGTCATAGATACAAACGTTTGCGCAATTTTGACAGGGTCGAAGCCGTATTTACATGCAGTCGCTATCTTTAATCACAATCAGATACCATGAAAGAAAAAATACTGGGTTTGCTGCTGCTGATTTCGGCAGCCACATCCGCTCAGAAAGCAGAGAATGTGATCATCATCACAACCGATGGATTTCGCTGGCAGGAATTGTTTGGCGGAATGGATAAGGAGATCGCAGACAATAAACGATTTCACGAGGGCGACAGCGCCGCTATTTTTTCACGGTACTGGGCAGCAGATCCCGGGGAGCGCCGGAAAAAATTATTGCCTTTTTTCTGGAATACCATCGCACAGCATGGCCGTATCTATGGCAACAGAGAATACGGCAACGAAGTGAACGTTTCCAATCCTTACTGGTTTTCTTACCCTGGTTACAGCGAGATCATGTGCGGTTATGCGGATACCGCCATTAACTCGAACGATTATAAACCCAATCCCAATACCACATTGCCTGAGTTTCTGAACAGGCAGCCGGCGTATAAGCACAAAGTGGCAGCGTTTACCGCCTGGGAGGCGTTTAACCGCATACTGAATGAACAAAGAAGCGGCATACCCGTAGTGGCAGCCTACGATCATTCGGGCGGGGCCAACCCGACAGCCAACGAAAAACTGATCAATGCCATGTTGGACGATTCCTATAAAAAATGGGGTGGTGAGTGTTTTGATGTATTTACGCATTATGCGGCGATGGAATACCTGCAGACCAAAAAGCCGAAACTGCTGTATATCTCTTACGGTGAAACCGATGAATGGGCGCATGCAGGTGCGTACCGCTCCTACCTCGATGCTGCCCACCAGTTTGATGCATGGATTAAACAGATATGGGATTTTGTGCAATCAGACCCGCAATACCGGAACAAAACCACCCTGTTCATTACCACGGATCATGGCAGGGGAGATGTACAGAAGGAAAAATGGACCAGTCATGGCGCATCGGTTGAAGGTGCCAACCAGATCTGGTTTGCGGTAATGGGACCCAATACCCCTGCCGGCGGCGAGATAAAAGAAAAAGGGCTGTACTATCAAAAACAGTTCGCGCAAACCATAGCAAAACTATTGGGCACAACGTACAAAGCTTCCCATCCCGTGGCGGAAGCGATCGGGGAGTTGGTGAGGTAAGTGTGTGGATTCCGGATTAGTGGACGATGGATTATCGGATTATTTATGGAGGGATTCGATGAATCCGATAATCCATCGTCCACTAATCCGCTGATCCATCATCCGCTAATCCATCATCCTCACTCACCCCTGAACACGGCTTTTCTTTTTTCCAGGAATGCCGTGGTGCCTTCTTTCCTGTCGGCGGTGCCGAAGCATGCTCCGAAAGCGTGTACCTCTGTTTCATAACCATTCTTTGTTTCATCGAATACCGCGTTGGCGGCTTCTATGCATTTGCCTACGGCAATGGGTGCTTTGCCGTTGATCGTATCGAGGATGCCGATGGCTTTCGGCAGTAATTCTTCTGCGGTAACCACATGGTTTACCAGGCCATATTGCAGGGCAGTGGCCGCATCGATCATAGCCGCGCTCATCAGCAGTTCCATGGCCCGTCCTTTGCCCACCAGTTGTACCAGTCTCTGCGTACCGCCATAGCCGGGGATCAGTCCAAGGTTCACTTCCGGCTGGCCAAACCTGGCGTTATCGGATGCAATGCGGAAATGGCAGCTCATGGCCAGTTCGCATCCGCCGCCCAGGGCAAAACCATTTACGCAGGCCACTATCGGTTTGGGCGACCGCTCGATACGGAAAAAAGTATCCTGTCCGTTGCGCGCCAGATCCATCGCCTGCTCCTTGTCCAGATCGCCGAACTCGGCGATGTCCGCACCGGCCACAAAAGATTTTGGACCCGCTCCGGTGATGATGACGGATTTGATAGCAGCATTCCGGTACACTTCGTCCAGTGCGGCATTGAGATCCGCAAACACCTGTTTGTTGAGTGCATTGAGTTTATCGGGCCGGTTGATGGTTATGGTGAATATTCCTTTTTCCAGAGACGTAAGCAGGGTTGTATACATGGCAGATCGTTTGGTGCAAAGATAATAACAGGTGCCTGTATTGGTATTTTGTATCTTGAGAGTATGAATTACCTCGGTGTTATCATCTATACGGGTATTTTTGTATTCGCCATCGCCGGTGCATTCAAAGCCCGTACCCACCAGATGGATATTTTTGGCGGTGCGGTGATCGCATTTACCAGTGCATACGGTGGGGGTACCATCCGCGACCTGCTGATCGGCGCGCCGATCAACTGGATGAACGATTACCTCGCCCTGGCGCTGGTGATCGGCGCGGTGATCATCGTTTCTTTTTTCAAAGCCAATCCCCTCCGTTTCCGCCGCATCATTTTTTATACCGACGCCATCGGTCTGGGTATGTTCACAGCTGCAGGTATCGACCGCAGTTATGCATTCGGATTAAACGATGGTTTTGCCGTGGTAATGGGTGTGATCACCGCCTCTTTTGGCGGACTGGTGGCCGATGTACTTTGCAGGGAAATACCCGGTCTGTTGAAAAAAGGCGAGCTCTATGCCACCGCCAGTACGGTAGGCGGTATACTGTATGTGATACTCGATCATTATGATGTTGCACACAATCCCAACCTCATCATCTGCGTTCTGGTCGTAATGTCCATACGCATTTTCTCCAACAGGAAAAAGATCTACCTGCCTGAGGTTTGAGAGGGATGGGAGGATTAGCGGATTCCCGATTCGTGGATTCCCGATTCGTGGATTCACGGATTATCTCTGTTTCACATACGAATAATGCGTTAATGCGTAATCCGCCATAATCCGTTAATCCGGAATCCACTAATCCGCGAATTCCGAATCCGCATTCCGCATTCAAAAACTTCGATGATCCGCTACCCAGGCGGAGATATAGGAGGCCACTTCGCTGGTGGGGGTGCCGGGCGCAAAGAGTTTGCCCACGCCGAGTTCGTGCAATGATCGCATATCTTCTTCGGGAATAATGCCGCCGCCGGTCAGCAGCACATCGTGCATACCCTTTTCTTTCAGCAGCGCCATCACTTTGGGGAACACCGTCATATGCGCGCCGCTGAGAATACTGATGCCGATGGCGTCAACATCTTCCTGCAGGGCTGCATTGACAACCATTTCAGGGGTCTGGCGCAGACCGGTATAGATCACTTCCATCCCTGCATCGCGCAAAGCGGTGGCGATCACTTTTGCGCCGCGGTCATGGCCATCCAGCCCCACCTTGGCAACCAGTACACGAACGGGTCTTTTCATATCCATGCAATCAGGCTGTAAAAATAACGGAAATACGATTCCGAAAAGACCCGCCGTTACCGCAGACCAAACCGTTTTTTGTCGCGAAGTATGTTTTGCTCCGCAATGATCTTTACCGAATCATCGGGCTGGCTGTAAAGAACGATCTTACATCGGTATTCTCTTGCAAACGGGTTCGTCACCGAATCGAGTACCTCCCGTTTCTTCCAGTGCTGAAAAAAAGCATCGTCTGCATCGGGCAGTTCCTGGGTAACAAACAGGAAATGGGTGTAGTTGAACCGGTCCGGCATCCAGCATACATAGCTGGCGTTATCGCTGTATATCTCTGGCAGGCCCAGTTTCTTTCCATAAAACCCAAGTGCACCGGCCTCACCGTAATTGTCTCCGTAGACCATGGTTGTTGGTTTTACAGAATCGGGCAGTGTTTGGTAAATGCGTGCGGTTTTCGCGGCCATTTCCTTCCACCCAAGCATATCGGCAAAATCCTGCGGCAGGGAATGTTCTTTTTGGTCCTCCCATCTCAGCGCACCCGATCTGCCTATGGCAGAACGCGGGTACAGGACTGCCAGTTTTGCGGGCGACTGGTAAGGCAGTATCACCGGCAGGATGGCGTAAGTGATCGCCACCATGATTACGGGCAGTATCCATTTGAACCAGGAGCCATATTTTTCCCGGGCCCATGATGCAAACCATACGCCGCCAAATGCCATCAGCGTAGGGTAGATGGCAGCGGCATAATATCCCTTTCCGTTAAAAAACAACAGCAGCGACAGGATACCGATATAAATAATGCCGATAATGATATAGTCCCGGCCTTTTGGATGTAGGATGGTATAGCCCAGTCCGCCAAGCCAGATGACCAGTGCGGGAAATGCGATCAGTAACTGGTTTACCAGGAATTCCGCACGGCTGTTGTACTGCAGCTGCTGGCGCGTTAGCAGGTCCATATGGTGCAGTACCGGGAAATGATGTGTATACTGCCAGACAAGATTGGGCAGACAGATCAGCAGCCCGAGCAGCATGGCGAAATAGAAATGTTGGTTGACCAACCATTTTCTTTTGCGCGTAAGCACTACAGCAGCAAAGAATGAGATCATATAGAACGCTATCGAATATTTACCGAGTATGCCCAGGCCAAAACAGATGCCAAGCCAGTACAGGTATTTGCTTTTGTCTGTTTGTATCCAGCAGATGATCAGGTAGCTGGCCCAGGTCCAGAAAAGCACATCGAGAAAATTGGGCTGGAACAGGATATGCATACGCAGGAACCCCGAGCAGAGAAAAGCCAGGCAGGCCATGAACACCGCTGTGGTATTACCATTGAGTTGTAAAACGATCAGGCCAACCAGTGTCACTGTCAATGCGCCGGTAATACCACCCCACATATATACGGTGGCAACCGAGCCGCCCAGCAGCTTGCTGATGAATCCGAGGAAGGCCAGCAGCGGAGGCATTTCAATATAACCCCAGGCCGGGTGATCGGCATCGGCGAGGTAAAGAAACTCATCCCGGTGCAGTTCAAAATCGGGATGGATCAGAACAAAGGGAACCAATAGTTTGATCAGCGCGAATAAGGCGATGGTGTATTTCGCGGCAGCCGTTGGTTTCATGCTGGTGATTTCTGACAAGATAAACAGATGTGGTCAAAAAACTCCATCCGTTGCACCTGTGGCAACCAGGGGCACTGCAAAACCTGCGGAATCTCTATGCCAGTAATTTCAGTGTATGCTGGATGCGATGCACGGTTTCTTCTTTGCCGATGATGGCAGCGATATCAAAAACACCCGGACCAAATTTGCCTCCCACAAGCATGATCCTGAAGGGCAGCATCAGCTCGCCGGGTTTTAACTGGTTGGTGGCCGCCAGTTCCTTGAATTCCTTTTCAAGATCGGTGGCTTCCCATAGCGTGCTTAACTGCCAGGCACGGATCAGTTCGGTGAAGAAAAGGTTTTTGGTGCTGTCCCATTTGGGTTTGATCGCCGCACTGTCAATACTGTCCGGCGTTCTGAAAAAGAAGGATGTCTGCTGCACAAAATCGGTAAGAAAAGTGCAGCGGTCTTTTACCAGCTGCAGCACTTTTTCAAGAACTGCCTGGTCTTGTATGGTTATGCCGTTTTGCTCCAGCAGTAGTTGTACCTGTTGCCGGTAGTGGTCAACCGGTACTTTCCGGATCCATTCATGGTTGAACCATTTGGCTTTCTCAAAATCAAATTTGGCCCCTGCCCTGTGTACCCGTTCCATCGAGAATTTCTGTACCAGTTCTTCCAGGGTAAACAGTTCACTGTCGGTGCCATCGTTCCATCCCAGTAAGGCAAGCAGGTTAACAAATGCTTCCGGCAAAAAACCGCGTTCGCGGAAACCCACGGTTGTTTCGTTGGTACGGGGATCCGTCCAGTCCATCGCAAATACAGGAAACCCGAGCCTATCTCCATCGCGTTTGCTCAGTTTGCCATTGCCATCGGGTTTGAGGATAAGCGGAAGATGCGCCCATTGCGGCATATCCGTTTCCCAGCCAAGGTATTTCCAGAGCAGCAGGTGCACCGGTGCAGAGGGCAGCCATTCTTCCCCGCGAAATGCATGGCTGATCTTCATCAGGTAATCATCCACCACAACAGCCAGGTGATAGGTAGGCATGCCATCGGCTTTCAGCAATACCTTGTCATCGACCTGCGCGGTGTTGAACGAAACTTCTCCCCGGATCATATCGGTAAAACGCACGGTTTCCGATTCAGGCATTTTGATGCGGATCACATAAGGACCCTTCCGTTTGTCAGCCGTTTCGGCCTCGCTCAGGGTAAGCGAATTGCACATACCCGAACGGGTGGCATGGCTGTATTGAAAATTGGGAACCTGGGCTCTTTTTGTCTCCAGCTCTTCCGGTGTGTCAAACGCATAATAGGCAAAACCGTTTTTTACCAGTTGCTCGGCATACTGGCGGTAGTTTTCTTTTCTTTCGCTTTGGCGATAGGGAGCAAAAGGGCCGCCGTGTACCGGGCTTTCGTCGGGAACCAATCCGCACCAGGCAAGGGTATCGAAAATATATGCTTCGGCGCCGGGTACAAAACGATTCTGGTCGGTGTCTTCTATCCGCACAATAAAATCCCCGCCCTGCTGTTTGGCAAAAAGATAATTATACAATACCGTTCTAACCCCACCCAGGTGCAGTCCGCCCGTGGGCGAGGGCGCAAAACGCACACGTACTCTTTTGTTCATGTTGCAAAGAAAAGAAATACCGGGGTAATATCGACTACCGGACAGGGAACATCGAGCAGGGGAATATGGATGGCGGGGATCGATATTCCTTGTTCGATAGTCAATATTCGCTTCCTTTGTGCCATGTACCTCCTCACTTCACCCTGGTGGCTTCGGATGCTGTATCCATCGCTTGTATGGCGCATGCCGGGCAGGGAGAAAGTGATCTATCTTACGTTTGACGACGGCCCGCACGGGAAGGCCACGCCGTTTGTACTGGACCTGCTGGCACAGTACGGGGCAAAAGCGGTTTTTTTCTGTATCGGTAAAAATGTGGCGGCCAGGCCGGATATCTATGCGCGGATACAGTCGGACGGGCATTCGGTGGGCAATCATACCTATCACCACCTCAACGGATGGAGAACGGACGATAATGTGTATCTCGAGGATATCCGTAAAACCGCGGCGCTGGTTACCACGCCGCTTTTCAGACCGCCTTATGGAAGGATTAGGCGATCGCAGCTCAGAAAAATCGCTTCTTCGGAGTTATCGCTGAAAACCGTTATGTGGTCTGTGCTAAGCGGCGATTTTGATACCCGCATTACCGGCGAAGCCTGTTTGCAGAATGTACTGCGCAATACCCGCGCGGGGTCTGTTATCGTGTTTCATGACAGCGAAAAGGCCTGGGAGCGGCTTTCGTATGCATTACCCCGCATGCTGGCGCATTTTTCGGCACAGGGCTATACTTTCCGGGCCATCAACCCCTGATGCCATACCGTGCAGGAGAAAAATCGGGTAGTATCTTTGCAGTATGACACTGATCGATACACATGCGCATATGTACCTGGATAATTTCAAAAAAGACATCGCTGAGGTAATGGACCGTGCACAAAAAGAAGGTGTGCAGAAAATTTACCTGCCCGGTATCGACAGCTCGGAGATCGGTCATATGATGGCGCTGGAGCAGGCATACCCCGATACCTGTGTTTCGATGATGGGGCTGCATCCCTGTTATGTGAAGGAGAACTGGCAGGAAGAACTGGGAATTGTGGAGGCATGGCTGGGCAAAAGACAGTTTGCCGCGATAGGGGAGATCGGTCTTGATTTTTACTGGGATACAACTTTTGCCAGAGAACAGCACCAGGCCTTCCAAACCCAGCTGCAATGGGCGCTCGACAGAGACCTGCCGGTGGTGATACATACCCGAAACGCCATGCAGGAGGCCATCGATACCGTAAAACCCTTTGCTGATAAAGGACTGCGCGGTATTTTTCACTGTTTCAGCGGCCATGCACAGGATGCGGCCGCGATCAGTCAAATGGGTTTTTACCTGGGTATCGGCGGGGTGATCACCTATAAGAACGGCGGGTTACCCGAAGCCCTTTCGGCCATCGGCCTGGAACATATGGTGCTGGAGACAGATGCCCCTTATCTGACGCCGGTGCCGCACCGGGGAAAAAGGAACGAAAGCAGCTACCTGACCTATATTGCCGCAAGGCTGGCGGAAGTAAAAAACACCCCTTTAGCGGAGGTAGCGGCGATCACGACCGCCAACGCCCAAAAAATATTCGGATAGTAGCGCTGAAAAGCTATTTTTGCACTCCCCAAAAAGGGGAATAGGGAGGTGTCCGAGCGGTTGAAGGAGTTCCCACAGTACTGTGGGGAGAAAGTTTGTAAACGGTATAAAAGAATATAATAAACAGAGAGGTGTCCGAGTGGTTGAAGGAGCACGCCTGGAAAGTGTGTATACGGGAAACCGTATCGAGGGTTCGAATCCCTTCCTCTCTGCAAATTCCGCATTTGGCGGAATTTGTTATTTTATCCAGGTATTAACACTCTAATTAAATTGAGTCCGTCAATGCAATTTTGCCTGCTATGGGAATTGATGACAAGCATTTTTATGTTTACATATTACAGAGTATAAAAGATTTCTCCTATTACATAGGTCAATGTGATGACCTGGACAGAAGAATGTCAAAACATTTTGACGGACTTAGCAGGTATACAGCTTCCAAGCGTCCGTGGCGCTTGCGGTATTTTGAGGTCTATTACTCTCGAACAGATGCTCTAAAACGTGAGCGTCAAATCAAGTCGATGAAGTCAAGGAGGTACATTGAAAATTTACTGGTATCAAAATTTGGAATGTCTGATTGAGTGTCAACTGATCTTGCGCAATTATCATGGTAGAAGCCAGGATTGAAATTGCCAACGTAGTAAATAGTTTCATTTTTTATAGTCATTTGATATTATCACGGGCATCGCATGACACATAACTCTTAAAAGTACGCTATTTACTTTAAAACAGCCCTGCGTTCCAAAGTAATATCTATACGCTGTATATCGCGTTGAATGGTACAGGATCATTGCAATCTGATCTTGCAATCCGGGAATGATAACGTTTAATCGAGGACTGAATAGCTGTCATTAATACCCGTGTCGCGGGTAAAGATGCGTTGGCGGTCAGTCCAGATTTTCAGATATTGGTCTTTTAAATCATCGGACAAAAAAGAAGCCCTGATCAGGTCATTCACCTGCGCATTTTTAACGGAAAATTTTTTGAACACATTCTCCATCGCCTTTTCAGGGATCTGTAAGGCTTTTGCCAGGACCCGCAAGTCTGTTAATTTGATCTTGCGCTTTTTGCCGTTTAAGGTCATGCCCAACTCTTCCATATCCCTGGGATTGATGAGCTGTACATTGAGCAGGTCATATGCGGGGCTCAGTGCAATGCCTTCTTCCAGGTGCATCAGGGTAAAATTTTTCAGGTGCATATCATTATTACCGCACAGAAAAGAGAACAGTACCAGTTCAAAATAGCCGAGTGCATCCAGACCCGCATTGGTACAATACTGCCGTACGAGTTTGCCTGCTTTTTCGTAAGAGCTTTTATATTTATTCGCAGTCGGAAAACCTGCTACCTGGCAGAGATCCTCTTGGTGGATCTTTTTGCCTTTTTTTCGGTCGAAGCGCCTGGCGATATATACCAGGCTTCCATCTGAGGCGCGCAGCAAACAATGATCGCATACAGGTATACCGAACAATACTGCTATGTGCATGGTCAGATCTTCTGTTTCAGGCATGGACGCAAAAAGCCGGTGCTGGGGCTTTAATATATACTCGCCCCAGAGACCGACAATGGCCAGACGTATGTTCTGGTTCTTTTCGCCTTTCCGTACCTTTTCGAGTGTTACGGATAGCTTGGGCTGAACACCGGTAACGGCTATGCGTTCGTTGATGGTTCGGCTTGCCATTTCCTGCAGTAACGCATCGTTCAGTTCCACCGAGGGGACCTGTTCAGTTCCAAAGAACCGTTTTGCGCATGCGGGATGGTACTCCACCCTGTCTGCATCTTTGTAACAAAACCAGCAATTACCCATGGTCTTTATTTTTCCCGTCTGGTAAAACAGTTACCGCACCGATGGTGTCACGGCAGCCGGCCAGCAACAATTCAAACCGGTCATCTTCCCGCAATTTCCATTGGTCGATGGCGACCGTCAACAACCAACCTTCGGGTATCAAGCCATCAAAAAAAGCAAACAGCACTTTGTCTTCGTAGGGTTCGGCGCGCAAGGGCAGCGTCACGCTTACCGGCCTGGCAGCTTTACTGTCCAGGTATTCTTGTTCATAACGAAATTCATAACCGTTATCGGTCTGCGTGATCACGCCTGCCAAATACTCGTTATAGTATATCAGTCCGCGCTTATTCATGGGTTATTGGTTGAATGATTTTTTGGGGCAGCCACCAGTTCCATCCCAAAAAGGTCCAGCAGTTGGTTCACTTTGTCCATGCGCATCGATTGTTTACCCTGTTCGATCTCACGGACCAGCCGTAAGCCCAGACCAGATTTAACGGAGAGATCATGCTGTGTCATGCCCAGTTTTTTACGGCGCTCCTTGATGAGTTTGGATAATTGATTCATTATATACCCATTTGGGTATAAAAATAAGAAATCTATTTAAATTATACCTAAAAGGGTATAAATAATGGAATAAATGAATAAATTATACCAGATAGGGTATAAATCACACCACTCAACAGTGTCAAACTATATTTTCGGAAAGTCAGGGACGCGATGCCGTTGGATACTTCGATACCGCCATTGTTCAGCGGTTTTCTATGCCGATGGAATGCCATAGTAATCAAAAGCAGCTCAGGAGATCAGTGACAGGAGACAACAGCAACTTAATAAGAACTGGCTCGCTCCGTTTGCAAACATGATCGGGGGATAAACTGCCCATCCCGGTAAACGGATGGGGTCTTGTTACAATCCTCACGCTTAGACCCTGTTGCAGGGGAGATTTTTCACCTTTTTCCGGAAACTCCCTGTCTTTTCCTGTAACATTATCTTCAAACCGGCGATTAGCCTATTGTACAACGCTTTTACTAACTGTATTTGGAACTCCTGGAGACGATAACAACCGAAGAAATGGTGGATATGTGTAAGAACGGCGATCCCGCCGGCTTCACAGGACTGTATAACCGCTATGCTAAAGAGGTGTACAACAGTATTTACCGGTTGGTAGGACATACGGCTGAAGCAGAGGATGTTTTACAGGAGAGTTTTGTGGCGGCTTTCCAGGCGATTGGGGGTTACCAGCATACGGGAGGGTTCAGGGCATGGGTGAAGCGGATTGCCATCAACAAGTCTGTGTCCCTGCTCCGTAAGAAAAAAGTGCGTATGGTGGAACTTGAGCCGGCCGACGGCGTAAACGAAGAGGCGCCGATTGATGAGCACCGGTTCAGTTTCACCGTCGAAAAGATACAGCAGGCGCTTGAACAGTTGCCCGATCCGTACCGCAGGGTTTTTCAGTTGTATGTGATAGAGAACATACCCCAGGTGGAGATAGCCGAGATGCTGGGAATCGCCAATAACACGGTTCGGATACAGTACCACCGCGCCAAACAGAAAATATTGAACCTACTGAAAGAAAACGGATACCATGGATAATCAGCTCGAAAAATTCGTCCGCGATAATGCCGGTGCATTTGATACGCGCACGCCGGATCCGGCAGTGCTGGCGCGTATTCAGCAGCAGCTGGCAGGCGCCAGCGGTAAAAAACAGCGCGCGGTGCTGGTACCGATACGGGTGGTTCGGTTTGCCGCAGCATGTCTGGTTCTGCTGGCAGGCGCAGCCATTTTCTGGATCGCCCGCCAACCGGAACCCGCGGCCAAAGACATAGCCAGGGGGGCGGTGCCGTCAGATTCCAATATGACACCGTATCAGCAGCCGGTGGTAACAGACCAGCCGTCTGTGGTAAAAGAGCCGGCAACACTGGCAACAGTGCGTACACCGGCAGAAGAAAAAACGAACAACACATCCGTTATCGAGCGCAACCGGCAAATGATCTTCGCCAGGCTGCAGGATATGGATGCCCCCAGCCAGCGTATGATCGCAGCTTCGGAAGCCCTGAAACTGTCCGATATCGACCACGATATCATCGATGCACTGACAAAAACACTGAATAACGACCCCAATACCAATGTGCGGCTGGCTGCCCTGGAAGCGCTGGGTAAGTTTCAGCGGGAATCGTACGTAAAGAAGAAACTGGTTGAATCGCTGAAAAAACAGAGCGATCCCATGGTACAGATCGCATTGATCGATATGCTTACCACGCTGCGCGAAAGAAAAATACTGCAGCAGCTGGATAAGATGGTTAACGACACCAAAACCATGGATGCGGTAAAAGACCACGCGTATTCCAGCATATTCACGCTAAGATTGTAATGATAAACCAACATACACAAGGCAATGCGCACCATACTGGTTCATGCATGACAGTGCTGTGCAATGCCGCTTATCTGTAAACAAAACAAAAACAAAACGCAAATGAAAAAGTATCTGATAGTAACCATGGCAGCATTGTTCGCCATCACAGCCCTGCAGGCGCAGTTCAAACTCGCAAAATCAACCGGCAAGCTGGTCATACATCTCTCCTCTGTCCGCGTGGAAGGATATTCCGGCAGTGAGATCATCTTTACATCCGGCAGGCATGAAAAAGACGATGATGAAAGAGCCAAGGGGCTCCGACCGATCAACGGTTCCGGTCTTTCGGATAATACAGGCATAGGGATCAATGTAGCTGACAAGGGCAATACGGTGGAGGTTAACCAGGTGTCCAGCCGCGACGGTGAAGTGGTGATCAAAGTGCCGAAGTCAATGAGCGTTTCCTACACTTTTGATAAAGTGATGAATGCAGGAAAATCAGAATTCAAAGACCTTGATGGCGAGTTGGAAATATCCGTACAGCATAACAAAGTTTCGCTGGAGAACGTAACGGGTCCGCTTACTGTAAAATCCGTGTACGGTGGTGTGGAAGCCAGGTTCAAGGACAATATCAAAGGCCCGCTTTCGCTGGTATCCATTTATGGTTTTGTGGATGTGGCAGTGCCGGCAACCACCAAAGCCAATATCAGTATGAAAACCTCTTATGGCGAGCTGCTGGCCGCATCCGGGCTTAATATCGAACTGGAAAAAACAACCAGCGGCGATATGATACGCTACAGCAACAGCAATGTAAAAGGTAAACTCAACGGCGGGGGCACCGAGCTTACACTGCGCTCAGACTACGGAAAAATCTACCTGCGTAAGGCGGAATAATCATCAACACTAAATCAAATCGTATGAAAAAAATATGTTTGATCGCTGCCTGTATCCTGTCTGTGCAGGCCATGGCGCAGTCGGTGGTTTCCAAAACCTACCCGGTTAAAACGGGTGAATCGGTAAAACTGAAATTCGATTACCCCAAAATCGTACATGTTTCCACCTGGGATAAGAACGAAGTGGCTGTTACCGCAAAGGTGAACATCAACGACGGTGAAAACGACTCTGCATTTGTGCTGGAAGACAGCAAAGAGAACGGCGTGCTGTTTATCAAAAACAAGATCCGTGATATGGACAAACTGCCCCGCCGGTATACCCTGTACAAAGACGGTAAAAAGACCGTATTTCGCAGCAAGGACGATTTCCGGTCCTTCACCAGGCAGTCCGGCGGAGGAACCATGTCTTCGGAAGGTGTGGATATGGAAATCACCGTTGAGGTGAAAGTGCCGGCCAATACACGAACGGATATCAATTCTGTCTACGGCATCGTGGAGATCATTAATTTCAACGCACCGGCCAATATCGATGCAACCTATGGCGGTATTGACGCCACCGTGAATGAGTCGGCTACAGGCAAACTCAAAGCCACCACCAGTTATGGCCAGATATACAGCAACCTTGATCTGAAGATAACGGATAAGACACAGAAAGACTTTTTTACTTCCATCACCGCCGAACCTGGTAAAGGGCCTGAATATATTTTTAAGTCCACCTACGGAAAGATCTACCTGCGGAAACCCTGATTGTCATAATTTCTGTACTGTTTGGTATTCCCATTGCGGGGCAGGTATGCCCCGCTTTTTTTGCCGGTAACTCCATAAAACCACCGCGTATAAATACGCTATCCCAAACCCCGGAATCGGGTCATATTTGGGGATGACTAAATCCAGACTTCCCGTTATCTACGACGAAAAGACTATCCAGGATAAAGTATACATTATCCGTAACCAGAAAGTGATGCTGGATCTTCACCTGGCGGAAATCTATGAGGTGGAAACCCGGGCACTCAACCAGGCGGTCAAACGTAACCTTGACCGGTTTCCGGCAGATTTTATGTTCAAACTCACATTGACCGAATGGGCGGATATTTCATCATCACAATTTGTGATGATGAAATATCCGAAAACCGTACGGGCAGGTACCTTCCGCTCGCGTTTACGGAACATGGCGTAACCATGCTTGCGAGTATTTTAAAAAGCGCGAAAGCCAAAAAGATGAATATTGCCATCGTGCGCGCCTTCATTGCATACCGAAAAATGTTGCAGGACGGCCGTATTATGGAGCAGCTGCTTGCACTGAAACAGCGTATCGACGGCCACGATATGCAGCTTGAACAGATATACGAAGCCATCGAAAATTTACTGGATGGGCGCGCCGATAAAATGGCATGGCAGGACAGGGAAAAGATCGGTTTCCGCAAATAATGTGGAAGGATGTTTACACATATCGCACATCATGCGGGTAGGGTGGCAGGCCCGGTTTTGATGCTCTTCCTGAAAATCCTTTTTATGAAAACAGTTGAAACCGGTCTATTGCATGTGGAAAGTCCCGCATTTGAAAACAATGGTCCTATGCCCGAAAAATATACCTGCGACGGAAATAATACCAACCCCGCCATTCGTATTCACAACCTGCCTGAAGAAACTGCCTGTATTGCCATTATTATGGAAGACCCTGACGCGCCGGGCGGCATATTTGATCACTGGATCGAGTGGAATATTCCCCCGGCCGGTATTGCCGAAAACACAAACCCCGGCATCAGCGGCAGGAACAGCTCCGGTAAAACAGGATACCATGGACCCTGTCCTCCCAGCGGCACACACCGCTACTATTTTCATGTATACGCGCTGGATGCACCATTGGATATTCCCGGTCATTCGGACCGAAAAACGGTTGAGCAGGCCATGGAATCGCATATCCTGGCTGAGGGCACCTGTATGGGAACCTACCGGCATAAGGGCAGCGAATGATGTATAAACAAAAGGCCGTCTCGTTGGAGACGGCCCAGTTCCTTCATGTATAACTCTCTTCGCCGGTATTATCCGGATCAGATCATTTGGGTATATTTCTCAGGGAGAACCACCCCAGTATAAATGAAAGAACGTAGTGCCTATACTGGTTCCAAAACCGTGCCAGCACATATTCCCGACGGTATTCCGGCAGCCGTGTTTGCCTGCCGTATAAATATTTCCACACGAATTCTTTTCTTGCGCACCAAACCCGGGTACAATCTTCCTCTTTTCTGATCATACCTGTATGTCTATTATAATTATATGATCCCGTCTATGTTACCAAATTGTTACCTCATAGTAATGTGTTAACATTATTAATCGGCAGGTAACATTGCGGTAACAATTTGGTAACATAGCCCGGATACTTTCGCAGCATTAAAATTTCCGCTGTGAAGAAATTATACTGGATACTCTCTCTTTGTTTATTATCACTCACTGCTTTCTCTCAAAAAACCCGGATTATCGGTAAGGTTACCAATAATAGGAACGAAGCGCTTACCGGCGTAACTGTTAAGATCGGCGGCACTGCCAACGGATATGCAAGAAGCGATGTGGATGGCCGCTACGCTATTACAATACAACCCGGCAAAAAATACGAGATCAGTTTTTCATACGTAGGTTACAAAGACAAAACTGTCTCCGATATCTCGGTTGCCAGGGCTGGTGACGATGAAACCGTGGATGTGGTATTGGAAGAAGCCGGCAAACAGCTTGAGGCCGTAACGGTAAGAAGCTCGGCCCGTGCGGGTGCACGTGGCGAGACAGTGAATGCCATGATCTCTTTCCAGAAAAACACCAACACGGTTGCTTCCGTGGTTTCCGCAGAAGCCATCCGCCGTTCTCCTGATAAAAACACCGGCGAAGTACTGAAGCGTACACCGGGTGCAAGCATCCAGGAGGGTAAATTCCTGATCGTTCGCGGTCTGGCGGAAAGATACAACCTGGCCATGATCAACGGTATTCAGCTGGGCAGCACCGAACCCGACAGGAAAGCCTTCTCTTTTGATCAGATCCCTTCGAACATGATCGATAACATCGTTATCAATAAAGCGTTCGTTCCCGAATTGCCGGGCGAATGGGCCGGTGGTCTGATTCAGGTAAACACCCGGGATATTCCTTCCAAAAACTTTTTTAACCTGCAGGTGGGTACCGGCTTCAATACGCAAACCATCAACCGTGATTTCTATACCTACCAGGGAGGCAAAACAGACTGGCTGGGTATCGATGACGGTACGCGTTCTCTGCCTTCCGGTTATACCAACAAATCCACTTTCGACAACCTCAGCCCGCAGCAGAAAACAGCTATCGGAAAATCATTCCCCAGTATCTGGAATGCATCTGTTAACAACGGCCTGAACAGGCTTAACGGCCAGCTGCAGATGAGCGGCGGTTTTACTGCCGACCTGAAAGGCAACAACAGCAAACTGGGCGGTATTTTCGGTCTTACCTATAATAAATCGGGCCGCTACCTGAAAGCCACCAACAACGGCTTCAACTTTATCGGTAACGGTACTTTTACCCCTGATTTCAGCTTTAACGATGACCGTTACAGCACCGATATTCTCTGGGGTGCACTGGGTAACCTTACCTACCAGATCAATAACAACAACAAGATCTCCATCAAATCGCTGTTCAACATCAATGCATCGGATTATACCACGCTGCGTACGGGTGTGGAAGGAAACGGCAATGCCCTGCTCGACAGCGCCCGCGGGTATGAGCTCGGATTTGAACAGAACACTTTCTGGAACTCACAGCTGATGGGTGAGCACAATATCAAACCAAACGTACTTAAGTTCAGGTGGTACGGTTCTTTCAACCTGCTCGACGGGTATGTGCCCGATCAGCGCAGGATCTACTACCTGAAAAACAACTCGGCCGCTACCAATCCGTATGTGATGCTCATGTCGAACGTTTTATCGCAGAAAAGCGGTAACCGTTTCTACCAGAGCCTGAGCGATTATATTTATGCAGGTGGTGCCGACCTGTCGTATACTTTCGATGCCTTCGGTACCAAGCAAACGGTGAAAGGCGGGTATATGCTCCAGGTGAAAGACCGTTTGTTCGATGCCAAACCTTTCTCTATTTACCTTCCGAGAGACAATGTGGCTCTGCGCACATTGCCGCCCGACCAGGTATTTGCACCGGCTAATTTCGGCGACGGTTCCGCTACCAGCAATATGCTTGCTTTTGATGCGATCAAAGGAAGCCTGTACCGTTACCTCGCCAACACAATCCTGAATGCAGGTTACGTGCAGTTCGATAACCAGTTCGGCAATGCACTGCGTGTGATATGGGGTGTAAGGGTGGAGGATTACGATCAGCTGATCGGCAGCGTGCGTAAATCGGATCCGCGGCATGTAAACACCCGCGTAACAGATTTCCTGCCTGGATTGAATGCTACGGTAAAACTGAATAACCAGACCAACCTGCGTTTGTCTGCATCGCAAACCGTGGTGAGGCCTGAGTTCAGGGAACTGTCTACCTTCCAGTATTATGATTTTGAACTCAACGCGGCGGTACAGGGCTCTCCTGCACTGAAGCGTACCAAGATAACGAATGTAGACCTGCGTTATGAACTGTATCCCCGTTCGGGCGAAGTGTTTACGGTAGGCGCTTTCTTCAAGCATTTTGATAAGCCTATCGAAATGATCTACAACTTCGGCAGCGGTGGCGCGAGCGTATTCAATTTTGCCAACCCCGAAAGCGCAAATGCTTTTGGCCTGGAACTTGAATTCCGTAAAAAACTCGATTTTGCCTCAGCACTGAAAAATTTCACATTTGCGGCCAACGGTTCCTATATACGCAGCCGTGTGAAAGATGTGAACCTGTCGCTCGACAGGCCATTGCAGGGACAGTCGCCTTACCTGGTGAATCTCTCACTGATGTATGATCTCGAGCCAAAAGGTTTCAGCGCAACGGTGCTGTACAACCAGATCGGCCGTCGTGTAACTTTTGTGGGCAGCCTTGATCAGCCCGATATCTATGAGTCGTCAAGACCCGTACTGGATTTCCAGTTAACAAAAAAGTTCGCCAAGAACAAAGCGGAACTGCGCTTCAACGTACAGGATATCCTGAACCAGACCCTGTACTTCTACCAGAACCCCGATGGCAATACGGCACTTGACAAATCAAAAGATCCATATCGCCTGACCAGGAAATTCGGTACCACAATCGGCCTGACCCTTGGTTACAATTTCTGATAAAACGATAACGATAAGTAACAACAACAAATCAACTAACAAACAGATAAACCCAGTTATGAAAAAGTCAATCATTTTAATGGCCCTTGCTGCGGGTGTAGTGATCACCAGTTGCCGTAAGATTGAGGTAGACGGCAACGGTGGTACCAACAACGGTGGAACAAACCCGACAAACCCCACAACAGGTCAGACCATTACGCTGAAAGGAAGGATCGACAAGGATACGGTGCTGCGTAACGGTAACACCTATATCCTGAGCGGTCTTGTATACATGGTGAACAACGCTACAATGAAAGTGGAAGCGGGTGTTACCGTAAAAGGTGATTATACCGGCGCTAACGTAGCTGCCCTCATTATTACCCGTGGTGCCAAACTGGTTGCCGATGGTACACAGGATGCGCCGATCGTATTTACCAGCAATTCACCCGTTCCCCGCTCGGGCGACTGGGGCGGTATCGTTCTTTGCGGTAAGGCAAGTGTGAACTCAACTTTCACCGGTACAGGTGGCGGTGTGGGTACTATCCAGGTAGAAGGCGGTATCGATAACTCATTCGGTGATGGTATCGCCGGTGGCGGTGCTACTCCCAATGACGATGACAGCTCTGGTGTGCTGCGTTATGTGCGTATCGAATATGCAGGTTATGCTTACCAGCCCGATAAAGAGATCAACAGTCTTACAATGGCCGCTGTGGGTCGTAAAACCGTGATCGATTATGTTCAGGTTACCTATGCAAAAGACGACGCTTTCGAATGGTTCGGCGGCACGGTAAACTGCAGTCACCTGATCACTTATAAAACACAGGACGACGATTTTGACAGTGATAACGGATTCAGTGGGCGTGTACAGTTCGGTATTGCCATGCGCGATTCAGCTATCGCCGATATCTCAAGAAGCGAAGCGTTTGAAAGCGATAACGATCCCAACGGTTCAACCAATGCACCCCAGACCAGAGCGGTATTCAGCAACATGACCATCATTGGCCCACGTGCTACCCTGGCCAATACCGGTAACAGCCTGTTCCTGGGCGCTGCACAGGTTCGCCGTAACTCCGGTATCTCTATCTTCAATTCTATTATCATGGGCTGGCCTGCAGGTCTGATCATCGATGCGCGTAACGGACGCGGAGAAGAGCTGAACATTATGGATAGCACCGTTCGCTTCAAAAACAACGTGATCGCCGGTTGCGGCCCTGTAAGCGGAACAGACGCGGCGTCTTACCTGTACATTGCCTCTGCTGCGAATCCCAATCTCTGGAATTCAGACTCGGTGAAGAATCATTTCTCTAACACGGCTTTCAGCAATTTTGTACTGACAAATACTTCAGAAGTAAAACTGATCAGTCCGTTTAACTACTCCACACCCGACTTTATTCCTTTCGGTGGCAGCAACGGTTACCAGCCTGTACTGACCGGTGCAAGCTTTGCCGATCCCAAGCTGGCAGGTTTCAAGGTGGTTACTTTCCGCGGCGCCTGCGATGCAGCGGGTATCAATGCTTCCTGGTGGAAAGGCTGGACAAGGTTTGTGAATTCTTAATTTTCCCGGAACACACTGAATAGTTCAAAGAGAAAAAGTCAAAATTCAAAAGCATACCTTTTGAATTTTGACTTTTTCTTTTTGAACTTCGAGCCTACCAGTTATTAGCCTGGTCTTTGTTTATTCTTTCGGCTTCTCGGGGTTTGCGGGTTTGCCAGTTGGGGTCGTAAGAGACAAACCAGCTCAGCCACAGAATGCGGGAAAAACGCATCAGCACGGGCTGCAGCAGCAGCAACAGCAAAAAGGCAAATCCCATCCAGTAAAAGATACGGTTATCATCAACGGAGAATGTTACACCGATCAGCAGTTTCCAGGCAATAAAGCTGGCTACCAGTAAGCCAATGCTCAGCGCATAACTTACATAGCCGGTGCCGTAATAAAAACCCACTTCAATTTCTGTAGGCTGCCCGCAGGCCGGACAGGCATCATGCATCTTGACACTGTTCTTTGAATAGGCATGGTTACTCAGGAATATTTTTCCTTCGCGGCACCGGGGGCAACGGCTGGTGAGAACGGCGCCCAGGTAAGATCTTTTTCCAGGCATAAGATTGATTTTGCCCGCAAAGGTACTGATATAACCCGCGAAACTGTCAAAAGAGTCAATCCGTAATGGCGCTGTTGGAGACTTTTACATAAGTTTCCGAGTGCCCGGCATCAACCGCGTAGCAGCCCGAAATAAAACGCAGGCTGCCATCGGACAGATCGATAAATACCTTGGTGGCGCTCTGGTTGTTATCGTAAACAATGCGTTTGGTAAACAGTCCGGCGGGTATTACCAGGCAAACGCTCTGTTCAACGGTGGCATCGTCGGAGACAGTGTAGGTTCCTCTTTTTTTCAGCTGTCCGTTCTCAAACCGGGCGTATTCCGAAGCGGAAAACCGGATGGTTGCCCCGTTACCCGCGGGCAGATCCATGGGCTGTAGCATGGCGGAAGAAATACGCCGCAGCTCCCAGGTGCCGGTAAGCTTTCCGTCGCTTACAAAACCAGAGGTGTTGTCTTTGCTGCAGGAAGAAAACACAGCCATACCCGCCAGTGCCAGGATCGTGAATAAATGCTTCATGGGATTGTTTTGCTGACTGACACAGCATTACGCAAAAACGTTGCGGCGGCTTCGGGGGATACCTGTTTCAACGCGGTAACCCTTACTGTTCTCCCGCTTCCAGTATCCGCTCCATCCGCATACTCCTCGAGCCTTTGATCAGCACATGCGCGTTTGCCAATGCCTGCTGCCTGAACCATTTCCTGGCTTCATCGGCACTGCTGAAAAAAGTAAAACCATGTGCAATGGCCGTAAAATCGCCGCCAACCAGCACCACATCGGCCCATCGGTATTGTTTGATAAGATCCACAATGGCCTGGTGTTCCCGCAGGCTGTCGGGTCCCAGCTCCATCATGCCGCCGAGCATCAGGATTTTTTTGGCAGCGTGCAGCCTGGCGAAATTCTCGATGGCCAGCTTCATGCTCGAGGGATTGGCATTGTAGGCATCCAGCACAATATGGTTGGAGCCCTGTATCACCAGCTGCGATCTGCTGTTAGACGGGGTATAGCTTTCGATGGCGGTCCGTATGTTTTCTTCCGGCACGCCAAAATAGCTGCCCACGGCGATGGCGCAGAGTATGTTCGGCAGGTTGTAATCGCCCACCAGCCGGCTTTGCACCGGCAGCTGCCCGGCAAAGCCCTTTGTAATGGTAACGGACAGGAAGGGCTCGCTTTCGGCAATATTACCCTGTACCGATCCCTCGGCCGTTCCGTATCCGATCACTTCTTTTATTCCCGTTGTCATCTCGCGGAAATAGTCGTAGTCTGCAAACACAAAAGCGGTTCCGTTATGCGCACGCAGAAAATCGAATAGCTCGCCTTTGCCTTTTTTCACCCCGTCCACACCGCCAAAACCTTCCAGGTGCGCTTTGCCGATATTGGTGATGATACCGTGCGTGGGCTGTGTATACCGGCAATAACCCTCGATCTCTTTCTGGTGGTTGGCGCCCATTTCGATCACTGCCATCTGTGCGTCTTTCCGGATGCTTAATATGGTCAGCGGTACACCGATATGGTTGTTCAGGTTGCCCTGTGTTGTATAGGTAATGAAATGAGAAGCGAGTACGGATGAAACCAGTTCCTTGCTGGTGGTTTTACCATTGCTGCCGGTAATAGCAATAAAGGGAATATCGAACTGTTCGCGATGGTGTTTTGCAAGCTCCTGCAGGGCAAGCAAACCGTCTTCCACCACAATCAGCCGCGGGTCGTCGTTTATTTTCTCGTCAACCACCGCATAGGCCGCACCCTGCGCAAGCGCCTGCAAGGCAAACTGGTTGCCATTGAAATTAGGGCCCTTTAATGCAAAGAAGATATCGTCTTTTTTCAGCTTACGCGTATCCGTCTGCACGGAAGGGTGCTGTTCGTATAGCTTATAGAGTTCGGGTGTTGTCAAGAGGTTGAAATTTGGAATTGGGAAAATGAGAGATTGAAATTAGGGATTTATCCGGGGCCAATTTCCCCTTTTCCCAATTCCAAATTTCCAAAATAAAAAAACCACCCTCAAAGCGAGGATGGCTTTTTGCTGTATTTACCTTTTCCTTATCTCTTGTTTCTTCTCGCAGGGAAAAACGTTCCTGTTTTTCCTTTGCGGGACAGTGTTTCGGGAGCGCCATAGTGTGTCATTGCGCAACGGAAACCCAATGTGTTCGTGCTGAGGTCTTCTTCGAGGAAACGGCGTGTTCCGGGGCTGAGCCAGTAAGCACGGTCGTTCCAGCTGCCGCCTTTGTAAACCCTCGATTTGTCGGAGATCAGCGTAGTGGTGCCATAGCTATACAATACATTGCTGGAGGAGTCGCCATCCAGGTAGTTGGTAGCATAGGACTTCTGGTAGTTGCGCCTGCTGCGCAGGGTGGAATCGTCTTCAGGGATCATTTTGATACGACCCTTGTCATCCCGCAGGTTGCCCTGTCCGCCGCTCATATCCACCTTCTTGAATACGTTACCGCGGAACGGGTTAAAATCGTCTTCGCCTGCATTGGTAACCGGACGGTAAACATCGTTTACCCATTCGCTTACGTTGCCGCTCATATTATACAAACCAAAACCGTTGGGGATGAAAGAAGTCACTTCCGCAGGGATGGCAGCGTTATCGTTCAAACCACCGGCAACACCCATGTTGTCACCCGCGCCGCGTTTGAAGTTGGCCATCATAGCGCCCTGGAAAGAACTCTTTTTCGTATAACGGATATTGTCGAAACCATCGTTTTTCCAGGCATATATCTGTTTGTTGGAGATCAGCTCTTCGCCGCGGCCACTGCCTTTCTTGGGTTTGCGCTGCGGGTTCTGCATGATATAACCATAGGCGGCATATTCCCATTCCGCTTCCGTAGGCAGGCGGTAGTCGCCATACAGGATACCGTCTTCAAACTTAACCGTGGTACGGGGTCGGCCCTGCGCATCTTTCAGCGGGTTGCTTTTTGAAGTGGCTGTTTTACCAGGGGTTGCCTGGTACTCGCCCATCAGGTAAGCTTTTGAGTTGAAATTATCCTGCCCGGCACCATTGATCTCTTTTTTGATGGAAGTTTTCTTGTCGAGATACCCCTTGTTCATCAGTTCCATCTGGTTAACACGGTCGGTACGCCAGATACAGAAATCGGTGGCCTGTTTCCAGCTTACACCCACCACCGGGTAATAGTTATAGGAAGGATGACGGAAATAGTATTCAACATACGGTTCGTTGAACGCCAGCTCGCTTCTCCACACAAGTGTATCGGGTTTTGCCTGCTCCACAACGGAGTCCATACCGGCCTGGCCAAATACATTCTCCAGCCAGTACAGGTATTCACGGTAGTGAACGTTGGCCACTTCCGTTTTGTCGATAAAGAATGAGTTCACCGTTACGCGCCTGGGAATATTGTTCCAGTCGCCCATAACATCTTCCTGGGCCGCGCCCATGGTGAATGTACCGCCCTGCACAAAAACAAGACCCGGCGCTGTTTTGATATCCTTTGGTTGAGCAACGGCAAAATTGCCCTGGTCTTTATCGTTGTAGTTCCAGCCGGTGACAGAGGATTTTTCCTTTTTCTTTTTGATAAGACTGCAAGACGCCACAGAACCCGCAACGGCCATGAGCAGAACCAGGTTTCTACCGGTTTTTAATAACTGCATTGTCAATGGATTGAATTTTCGAAATGGTTTCTCTAAATAGGTACAGATGTGTCGATACGATTGGGTTTAGAGGCGTTGTTCTGCGAATATAGCTGTTTTCCCTTTATCCCGAAAAACGTCACTCTGTTACGAAAAGCCTAATTTTAGTTTGTGTTCTGTTGTCTGAAATCTGTTGTTGTTTAGGGTTGTTAAACCCGCTATCACCCTGACCCACAGACCATAAACCACCGACCATACGCCAAATATATGCATCCGCGGAAGTTGCCCCTTGTAGTGTTCCTGGTGATTTTGCTGTCAACAACGGCCCGGGCGCAACGGTCCTGGTTGCCCCATTCCGCACTGGCTTCGGGCAATTGGTACAAGATAGCGGTAACCGGTGAGGGGGTATACCGGATCGATGTTTCTTTTCTTAATTCATTGGGAATCAATACGTCCGGATTAAATTCGGCCAACCTGCGCCTGTTTGGCAACGGGGGCGCCATCTTGCCGGAGAGCAACGCCGCATCCCGTACCGATGACCTGTCCGAAAATGCGATAGAAGTGATGGATGGGGGCGACGGTCTTTTCAACGGGCAGGACTACCTTCTTTTTTATGCAGCCGGGCCGCATATCTGGCTCAAAGACAGTACCAGACAGGGTTTCAGGCACCGGAAAAACCTGTATTCGGATACCGCTTATTATTTTTTAACGACAGACGGGCAGGGAAAAAGGGTGCGTCCGCAGTCGTCACCCGCCAATGCCACCGTTACTGTGAGCAGTTTCGACGAGCGCTATTACCACGAAAACGAGCTCACCAATTTCTTGCACAGCGGCAAGGAATGGTATGGGGAGGAATTCAGCAATAATCCGGGAGGCACCCTCTCCCGCAGTTTTTCCGTCGACTGGCCCGGTTTGCAGGTAAACGAGCCGGTAAAGCTGGTAACCAGCCTGGCGGCCAGGTCGGTGGGCGGTGCCGGCAGTTTTTTGGTAAAGCTCAACAACCAGACAGCCCAATCGGTGGGTTTGCCATCGGTAACGGGTTATTACCTCGACCCGTATGCGCAAACACAGACAGCGGCATCGGGTGTATTGGCGGCCCAGTCAAAGCTCGATATCGGGATTACCTGGTCTTCGGCAGCCGCGGGTGCAAAGGGCTGGTTGAACTGGTTCGAGGTCTCCGGAAGAAGGGCGCTCGCAATCAACGGCACTGCCCCCTTGTTTTTCCGCGACTGGCGGTCGGTATCAGCGCAAACGGGTGTGTTCATCATAAACAATGCGTCCCCGGCCCTGGTTGTATGGGATATTACCCGGGCCGCGGAGCCGGAGAAAATGCAGACAACGGTATCGGGTACGCAGCTGCAATTTGCGAATGACCTGTCGAGGTTAAGGGAATACGCAGTGTTTACGCCGGCATCTTTGCCGCAGCCTGTGGCCATAGGAAAGATCGGTAACCAGGACCTGCACAACAGCGCAGCGGCGGACCTGCTGATCATAACCGGTAATGGGCTTGTTTCAGAAGCGCAGCGGCTTGCCGCATTTCACCGGCAGAAAAACAATTATTCGGTGGTAGTTGCCACAACCGAGCAGATCGCCAATGAATTCGGATCGGGTACCGCCGATCCTTCGGCGCTGCGCGATTTTGTAAAGATGTATTACGATAAGGCCACCCGCAGCGGAACCAAAAAAACAGCCTGGCTGCTGTTGTTCGGAACCGCATCCTATCAATACCGCCCGGGAGATCCGGCAAGCCGCTCCCTGGTGCCGGGATATGAAAGCGACCAGTCGCTCGACCCGCTGAACACCTATACCTCCGACGATTTCTTCGGCTTACTCGACGATAACGATGACATCACACGAAATGATCCGGCCATGCAGCTGGATATCGGTATCGGCAGGATACCCGCCAGAACCCTTGCCGAGGCAAAGACGATGGTTGATAAGATCATCCGCTATCATGCAAAACAAAGCCTGGGCGCCTGGAGAAACCAGGTGGTATATGTGGCAGACGATGGCGACCGGAACCTGCACCTGCAGGATGCGGAAAGCGTGTCGGCCACCGCTGCAACCGCCAACCCCGTGTACAACCCGTATAAGATCTACCTGGATGCATACCCTGTTGCAGCGGGCAGCGGAGGCGCGCGTTACCCCGCAGTGAACGATGCCATCGTAAGCCAGCTGTTCAATGGCGCATTGATCTTTAATTACAGCGGACACGGCAGCTACCAGCGGCTGGCTGAAGAAGCGGTGTTTACGCAAACGGAGCTGAACCGGCTGAACAATGCAGACAGATTACCTCTGTTCGTCACCGCCAGCTGTGATTTTGCCCCGCACGACGACCCGGCGCTCAACTCGCTCGGTTCTGGTGTACTGATGGGCGGTAGCAACGGCGCAATCGCTTTGCTCACCACCACCCGCGTGGTATTTGCCTACAGCAACCGCCAGATAAACGATAATTACCTGAAACTGGCCCTGCGACAGGGTGCGGATGGAAAATACCCGGCACTTGGCCAGTGCCTGCAGCAGGCCAAGAACCTGACCATGCAAACCACGGGAGATGTGATCAATAACCGCAAATTCACCCTGCTGGGCGACCCCGCCATGCAGCTGGGTTTTCCTGAATTAGGCCTGCGGCTCATGAAAATGAACGATCGGCCCATCGGCGGCACAGATACCCTGCAGGCAATGGGCAAATACCGGTTTGACGGCGAAGTGACAGATATATCCGGGAACAGGGTGCCCGGTTTTTCGGGGAGGCTGACGGCCACCGTATTCGACAAACCCCAGCAGGTAAAAACCCTGGGTAATGATGCCGCCAGTCCGGTTACCACGTTTACGCAGCAGGCAGGTATATTGTATAAAGGCGATGTAACGGTTACAGACGGAAAATTCCGCTTTGAGTTCATCATGCCCAAAGACATCAACTACCAGGTGGGTACAGGAAGGATCAGCCTGTATGCGGATGATGGCGTGCGTGCGGCCAATGGTGTTGACACTTCTTTCCGGGTAGGCGGCACCGGCAGCAGGTTTGTTGTTGACACAAAAGGTCCCGATATACAGGCATTCATCAACGATGACAGGTTCCGGGACGGCGGGCTGGCCAACGAGAATCCGGTGTTGCTGCTGAAGCTTTTTGATTCATCGGGTATCAGCATCTCGGGTTATGGCATCGGTCATGATATAACCGCGGTTATCGATGGCAATGAGCGAAATGTGCTGGTATTGAACCATTACTACACCGCCGATACGGACAGTTACCAATCGGGCCGCCTGAGCTACCAGCTTCCATTGCTGGAGGAGGGCCAGCATACCATCCGTATAAAGGCCTGGGATGTGGCAAACAATTCAAGCGAAGTGAGCATCCGTTTCTGGGTGGCGAGGCAGGAAAAGCTGCAGGTGAGCAATGTCCGCAATTTCCCCAACCCTTTTGCAGGGTCCACCACTTTCGGTTTTGAGCATAACCAGCCCAATACCGACCTGGATGTGTCGATTGGGATTTATACCGCCAGCGGTTCGCTGGTAAAACAGATCCGCCAGGTAGTTAACACCAGTGGAAGCCGCAATTGCGAGATAAATTGGGGGGGAGACAATACAGCGGGTGCAAAACTGCCAAAAGGTATTTATATTTACCGTGTTGCCGTAAAAGCGCGCGGACAGCAGCAGACCATAAGTGGCCAGTTGATCATTCTCTAAATCATCTGAATGAATTGATTTCTACCCGTTTACGAATTAAGAGTTTATTTTGCAAAAACCGGTTGGGATCGGGTGTGACAGGCGTTTATAAAAGATTTTCATAATCTTTTACACCCCGGCAAGCGGAAAGAGAAAAAATAGGCTCTTAATGTATCAATTGAAAAAATCAAAACTTTCTTGATGAGTTCATTAGTGAAAAGAACCGGGGTGGCGGTATTGGCCGCAGTACTTTCGGTGGTATCCGCAAATGCGCAGAGCCAGTCAGTCAATATCGTTTCAACCGCGGTGCCTTTTCTCCGTATTTCCCCCGATGCCCGTGCCGGCGGTATGGGCGATCTGGGCATAGCCACATCGGCCGATGGCAATGCGCCTTTCTGGAATATTGCCAAAATACCCACGGCAAAGAAAAAAACGACCATCGCGCTGAACTATACGCCCTGGTTAAAAGACCTGGGACTGAATGATGTATACCTGGCCAGCGCGGCTTTTGCGCACAAACTGGATGAACAGAGCGCCCTATCGTCTTCCCTCCGTTATTTCAGTCTCGGTAATATCCAGCTGACGGATTATTCCGGTAATGTGCTGAATACGGTAAAACCCAGCGAATTCAGTTTTGACGCGGGTTATACAAGGGTATTGAACCAGAAACTGAGCATCGGCGTAGCCCTGCGGTACATCAATTCGCGGCTGGTGGTGGGCGATGTGGGCACCGGCGTGGTGTACAAGGCGGGCAATGCGGTGGCGGGTGACATCTCATTATTTTACAACGGCATCAATGAGAGCGGGGATGGTTTTACCTGGGGAGTGGTAGCTTCCAACCTGGGAAGCAAGATCGGTTATACCAATGATTCGCGTAACAAGGATTTTATACCGGCCAACCTGGGTTTCGGTGCCGCCTACACAAAAACGCTTAGCGAAAACAACAAGCTGACTTTTGGTGTAGACCTGAACAAACTGCTGGTGCCCGCGGTGCCGGCGGCCACGGGTAACTATGCCAGGGACTCCGCCAACCTGGCCGACTACCGCGAGCGGGGCGTGATCTCCAGCTACCTGAAATCGTTCAACGACGGTTCGGGTATGCTCAATTCGATACAGGCATCGATAGGCGGCGAATACAACTATAACGACCAGTTCTTTTTCCGTGCCGGCTATTTCTACGAGCATGCCAGTCGCGGCAACCGCAAATTTTTCTCCCTGGGCGCCGGTTTTTCGATGGACCTGCTCAGTGTGAACCTGTCCTACCTGGTACCCTCCGGCAGCGGTGTAACCAGGAACCCCCTGTCGAATACCCTGCGTTTTGGCATCATATTCAACCTGGGACAGCCGGATTAGCGGGTAAAATCAAAAGTCAATCGCTAATCAGCAATCCGCGGTCGGCAATCGGTATTTGCCAATTGTCGCCCCCAATTCCTATTTTTGAATTTTTACTATTGAATTTCGATTTCCCATGGGCTTCCGCATCGGTTATGGCATTGATTATCACCAATTGGTCGAGGGGCGCGATCTGTTCATCGGCGGGGTAAAGATCCCGCACCACAAAGGTGCGCTGGGGCACAGTGATGCGGATGTATTGCTGCATGCCATCTGCGATGCCATGCTTGGGGCGCTGGCCTTGGGTGATATCGGGGTGCATTTCCCGGATACATCGGCGGAATTTAAGGATATTGACAGTAAGATCCTGCTGGCGCGTACGCAGGAATTGGTCAAAAAGGAAGGATATTCCATCGTAAACATCGATGCAACACTCTGCCTCGAAGCCCCCAAAATAAAGCCTTATGTGCCGCAGATGCAGGAAACGATCGCGGCTATCCTGGGGATAACCATGCGAGACATATCCATAAAGGCAACTACCATGGAAAGAATGGGGTTTGTGGGGAGAGAGGAGGGGTTGGTGGCGCATGCGGTTTGTTTGCTTGGGAAAAACACTAAGGATTGAGAGCTGCGACCGAACAGAATGCGGTTCCCATATTTGTAATCGGTTTCACTTCTATTATAGTAGACAACATCAAATAGCAGGGCGTCGGAGTGAAATGTCTCATAGTAATTAAAAGGTAGATTTAGAAATCCCAATCCCAGTCTGCCTATCAAAGCCTGTCTATAAATCAGTCAATCTTCCTAACCTAAACAGTTTTTTCAATATCTTGCAATCCTTTAACGGCTATTTATAACAAGTATTGAATGAAAAAGGCGCTTATTACAGGTATTACCGGGCAGGATGGAGCTTATCTTGCAGAGCTATTGCTAAATAAGGGATATGAAGTTCATGGTATTAAAAGAAGAAGTTCTCTTTTTAACACTGGAAGAATCGACCACTTATATGAAGATTCGCATGTACCTCATAGACATTTGACGCTCCATTATGGTGATCTTACAGATTCTACAAACCTGATACGTATTATCCAGGAAGTAAAACCGGACGAAATCTATAATCTTGCAGCCATGAGCCATGTGCATGTAAGTTTTGAGACGCCGGAATATACAGCCAATGCAGATGGTATTGGAACTTTGCGGATACTTGAAGCTGTTCGTTTACTTGGATTGACAAAGAAAACAAAAATATATCAAGCCTCCACATCTGAATTATATGGATTGGTACAGGCGGTACCACAAACCGAAACAACCCCTTTTTACCCCCGTTCGCCCTATGCGGTAGCTAAATTATATGCTTATTGGATAACGGTAAATTATCGCGAAGCCTATGATATGTTTGCCTGCAATGGTATTCTGTTTAATCATGAATCACCGCTTCGGGGTGAAACTTTTGTAACACGAAAAATTACCCGTGCCGTTGCAAAGATTGCTCTTGGTTTACAAGATACCGTATATCTTGGGAATCTTGATGCCAAACGCGACTGGGGACATGCAAAAGATTATGTAGAAGGGATGTGGCGGATTTTACAGCAGGATATACCTGAAGACTTTGTATTGGCTACCGGCATTACAACATCGATCCGCGAATTTGTAAAAATGGCTTTTGCCGAAGTCGGGATGGAACTTGCTTTTGAAGGTGAAGCTGGAGGCGAAATTGCAAAGGTGGTGACCTGTAGCAGCAAATACCAGATACCGGTCGGGCAGGTAGTGGTAAAAGTAGACCCACGTTATTATCGTCCAACGGAAGTGGATCTGTTAATCGGAGATCCTTCCAAAGCAAATAAAAAACTAGGGTGGGTTCCTAGCTACACACTAGCAGGGATGGTAGCAGAAATGGTAGCAAGCGATCTTACATTGTTTGCAAAGGAGGAGTTTTTGAAAAAGCATGGGTATGAGGTGAAGAATGAATTCGAATAGAGTGATAGCTGCTGGTCTTTAGTTGTTTATCAACAGTCATTGGTGCGACATTACATTGATTGACTCGCAGACGCTATCTAAAACCACACAAAAGCTAATAAAGTTGAGGCTGAACGTGTAAAATCCGGGATTCTGAAAACGAATCTACTAAGACCAAATCGAAGCGAAGATCCCAGAAGCCGCAGAAGCCAATAGCCAAAGACTAAAGACTTCGAAATGGAAAAACACGCAAAAATCTATATTGCCGGTCACCGTGGAATGGTGGGAAGTGCTATCGTTCGCAAACTGGAGAAGGAAGGGTATGTGAATTTACTTACTTGTACTTCACAGGAACTGGACCTGCGTTGTCAGAAATCTGTAAATGATTTTTTTGACAAAGAAAGGCCCGATTACGTTTTCCTTGCCGCTGGAAAAGTAGGCGGTATCGTCGCTAATAATACCCTTCGCGCAGAATTTATTTACGATAATCTGATGATTGAGGCGAATGTGATTCATGCAGCTTATCTCTATAAAGTTTCCAAACTTCTTTTTTTAGGGTCCTCTTGTATTTACCCAAAACTGGCGCCGCAGCCTTTAAAAGAGGAATACTTGCTGCAGGGGTATCTTGAAGAAACCAACCGACCTTATGCTGTTGCTAAAATAGCAGGTATTGAAATGTGCAATTCCTATCGCGATCAATACGGCTGCAATTTTATTGCTGCAATGCCTACGAATTTATATGGCCCCAACGATAATTATGATCCGGAAAAATCACATGTGCTTCCTGCATTGATCCGGAGGTGTATCACCGCAGTAAAGACCGGAGATAAAGAAGTGCTTATTTGGGGTACTGGCAGTCCCAAAAGAGAATTTTTGCATGTGGACGATCTGGCAGCAGCCTGTTTATTCCTGATGAATCATTTCGAAGAAAGAGGCTTCCTGAATATAGGAACAGGTGAAGATCTATCTATTATAGAGTTGGCCGAAATGGTAGGCAGAATTACCGGCTTCACCGGGAGAATTCGAACAGACCCATCCAAACCAGATGGTACACCCCGTAAATTAATGGATGTGACTAGACTTCACCAATTGGGTTGGAAAGCTTCTATCAGTTTAGAAGAAGGGATTAGGAGAGTGTATGAGGACGTAAAAGAGAGATTCGGACTTTAGCTATATATAAAACTTGGCAGTTGCTCCGCCTCTGTGGGGTTTGTAAAATGAACTGTGTCAAAGAATAACTTGATTATAGTTTAAAAGAGGCGGTGTCGGCTCCATCCACAGAGCAAGGCACCGCCTCTTTTTTACGGTGCGCTGTCAGAGATCTGTTTTCATT
>NZ_JAACJR010000004.1 GCF_009939225.1 Sediminibacterium soli
GGATTCTAGTTATTGCCTCATTTTCCCTCCTTATACTACCGATATAAATCTCACCAAGTGGCAGCATCTTTTTTTAATATTTAGCTAATTTTAAAATTACTATTTCCTGTGTACTCTTGTCCACTCCCGTAACCGTTTTGACTATTTTATTTTTATTCAGAGATAAAACGTCCGATAAAGCGGCTAAGTTTCCCCCTTGCTGTCGCATTTTACGAATTATACCCTCAATCCACTCATCGCTCATTTGCGGTTTTAAACCTGTTGTAAAATTTTCCGGATTCAATTTAATATTCCCCACATTCCCAATCTGCTTTGCTTCATTAATAATAATTTCCTCCACGTTGCCTGCCGCATCCTGTTTAATATACACGCCATCGAATCCGTTATTACCCGGCAGTTTGGCCTCGTGTTTTACAAAACCGTCGGTTTGGAAGATGTCGTCGCAAATGGATTCTGTTTTTGTTCCCAAAGCATCGCCGTTCAGTACGATATCGTCAATCTTGGTTCTCAGGCTCTGCAGGGTAGGGGCAACCCGGTGGCCTGCCTCGTCTACCAGTTGACGGCTCAGATTAGTAAGGGATTGGTCTGCCGGTTGTACGGCTTTTAATGCCTTAACAGCTGAGTGGGAAAAAGTTTCTGCAGCAACCTTAATAAAGCGAAAAACGCCTTTCGATGTTTTGACAGCTCTGAAAGCCAATTTCCCGGCAGCATCCGTTAATGGCCTTGAGAGGGTTTTTGTTGCATTCTTCACCCATTTACCGGCGGTCGCGGTCCAGCCCCAGACGGGTATTGCAGCGCCTGCACTTATTGCTGCATTCAATTGGTCGCCTTCCACAAAATATATCGCTCCATTCACCAGATCCACCGCATCGCCAATAACCGGCACAATACCTGCTACATCCAGGTAAAAGTGAACTGTTTCGCGCAATACGTTCCAGTAGGCAGTGCTTATAAGCCTGACCTTACTCCAATCCGGGTGAAGGAGTTTTAAGGTGAAATATTCTACCGCCACATCGGCTGCCATATCTCCGGGAAGTAAGAGATATCCGTGTTCGCTAAAATCCAGCTCCTGTTCCACAGCGTCGATCATACCCGGATTGTTCTCAAAAGCCTGGGTAATTTCACCGTACGTAATCATTCTGCCAAGGTCATTACTGTATATCTCGGATGAAGGATCTATGGGCCGGTCATATCCTGAAGGTGTCCATCCCGGATTTGGATTACAGGGCTCGCTGAATGATTTGACATTGCCGGATGCGTGATTGCCGACGTTTGCAGGTACGACAGGATTATTATCTCCACCACAGGGATCGGGGGGCACAGGTCCGCCTCCACCACCTCCGCCTCCGGTGTCGCCACTTCCACCGGTCCCGCCTCCACCCCCGCCGCCATCAGTATATATCCATTCACCCCAGCAGTAACTAAATGTAACTGAACTGAGAGCTGGACATTGTGGAATGCCGCAATGGTCACAGCTTCCACCGGGTCCATAACAAACTCCCCCGTTATATGTACATGTATTGGGTACATACCATACTGTAACATCTAAGCATGTTTGCGCATAATACATATAAGAGGGCTTATCATCCACCTCTGATTTACTGAGACCTAAGGTTACTTCTGTGGGCCGGTTATTATTGGCGGCAAAAAGCGATTGATCGGTTATTTTGAACCGGGTATGTCCGAAAACTTTATTGTCTAAGACCATAAAGAACACAGCCATGTATTCTGCTTTATCATTAATTCTGTTGCTGCTGTTAGCCATCCGTTTATACTGCCAGTCGCATAAATAGCTGATGGAAGTATCCTTTGCTGAAGCTTTTATTACCATTGCCGCATTTACATAATTCTGCGAATCACGAACAAATGGTACATAATAGATATCATAGTACCCGGTATTGCCAGCTGCGGATGGCCCTGACGTTCCCATTGCTTTCGAGATCGATTGCGATGCCAGATTCTTCTGCGTTTTCATGGTCTTATCCCATCTTGGATAGCCAATCCTTTCCACGGTTTTTGCCAGGAGCGAATTCTTGTCATTAGCCCTCCTGACAAAGTCCACAATGGCCTTTTCGTCAACATCGCCGCTTCGATGATCCGCGAAAAAGCGGGTTTCCATATCCGTTACCGCTTTTGTTTGTTGTGGGATATCGGTTTTCCGACAGGAAAAAAGGGAAGCGCCCAGGAATATCCCTAAAACAAGATCCCGGAAAAGCTTTTCATTGATTTTTGCCATAACAGCCGAATTTGACGCCAACCTATCACCTGAAATCAAATTGTGCAAGCGTTCCGGTAACTCGTTGTAAAGATTCCGTGAAAACAACACCACCGGCCGGGCGGAAGGGGGGTGAAAACACCTTTTTTGAGCATATCAGCTATGGGCAATGCTTTCTGCAGAGAATGGATGCTGGTCGAGGCGACCAACATCAGCTATGCGATTGTTCTTTGGTACGGGTTATTTTACACTCTCAGGATGGGGCAGTGAATACTATAATTCAGGGAATTTCATATTACCCTATCTCTTTCAAAAATGCATACTTGTCCTCATACTTTTCCAACGGGTTATAGGGCAATAGTTCTTTGGGTATCAGCGGATGGTCTATCTCTATTTCGATTCCCTTCAGCCATGCCAGTTTTGTGTAACCCAGGGCTGGAGTGGAGATATATTCCTGTGCAATACCTGCGTTCTTGTTGCGTCTTTTGTGCGTTTTTGCTTCTAACAGTTCCAGTATTGCTTCTGTGATCATTACTCTGTCCCTTGCAATCATGCCTTCAAAAAATTTTCTGTCTGGTAATATACCCTTGTTAGTCGCTGGTTTTTTAGCAGACATAATGTCAAGACACCACCTAAGTTTCTCCCAGTCTTCCTTTATCACCTGTTGAATGGCATATGTCAATGTACTATGCCCACGTTCCACCATCCAGGCATAATGAGTATGGCTTAAACTGGCATACCGCTGCATTAAAGGAATATTGTCACTAAGAGTAGCGTGTAACAAATGGTTAGTTCCCCAATCAAGTATCCTGGCATCATATTTTTTGATTTCGTATTCATCTATACGCCCGCATCTGTAAAAACATTGCTTACATTCCCCGATGTTCTTGTTTAGGAATAAATTTCCCAGTGCCTGTTCTTCATTAATATACCATAATCTGGTAATATCACCCTTGTATTGCACTGAGCTGGTTTGGGGCGATAAAATTCTATTTACCGCTTCATTTTCTCCTCTTATACTATCTGTGTAAATCTCACGGAGTGAAAGCATCTTTTAATATTTGGCTAATTTTAAAACTACTATTTCTTGGGTACTCTTGTCCACCGCGGTAACCGTTTTAACTATTTTATCTTCATTCGCAGACAAAACATTCGCTAAAGCATCCAAATTTCCTCCTTGTGCTTTCATTTTGCGAATTACATCTTCAACCCATCTATCGCTCATTTGCGGCGCTAATGGCGTTTGTGGATTTCCTGCATTCAATTTAATATTCCCCGCATTCCCAACCTGCTTTGCTTCATTAATAATAATTTCCTCCACATTACCCGCCGCATCCTGTTTAATGTACACGCCATCGAATCCGTTATTACCTGGCAGTTTGGCCTCATGCTTTACAAAGCCATCGGTTTGGAAAATGTCATCGCAAATGGATTCTGTTTTTGTTCCCAAAGCATCGCCGTTCAGTACGATATCGTCAATCTTCGTTCTCAGGCTCTGCAGGGTAGGTAAAGGGGAACTTTTGGAAAGTTTCAAACTTTCCAAAAGTTAAATCTTCCTGAGTGGTAATATGCTTTTTTAGATTTGGTTAGGATTAAAGTTATTACCCTATCTCTTTCAAAAATGCATACTTGTCCTCATGCTTTTCCAACGGGTTATAGGGCAATAGTTCTTTGGGTATCAGCGGATGGTTAAAAAAGGGGCCAAAACCTAATACCCCGGTTCAAATTATGCAAGCATTTTACCCGATAACGTAAAAATTCGCCTCTCCCAGGGGAAATACGTTGGTCTTAAGATGAATGTTGCCCATCATTTGAAACATGGGTTAAATTGCGAAAAAGAGGTATACCATAGAGAGACTGTCTAACAATTTGCAATAAATATATTCTAAATACGTTTTTAATTAATTATCAGTATAATAATTAATTAATGACCCGCTTCCTATTCAAAATTCCTTGTTCCTTGTTCATCTGTTCATCTGTTCCCTTCCGCCGATATGGCAGAACGGCGGAAAAGTTTTGATTTTAACATCTGTTTGGTCCAAAATTTGTTTTCTAATTTCCTTCCCAATCCTTAACTTTGCGATCCTTATTTTTGGGTCTTTTTTAGCGGGTGGACATTTTTATCGTTTGTTTGAATGGTAGATGCGCCGATTGTACGCTAAGAGAAGTCTGTTCTCCCCAAAATTTTTCGTGTACAAAACCGGTTTTATACAAATATGTCAACTACTACAACGAACAACAGGGTAGGCTTTGGAAAAACCAAACATTTGGCTGAAGCGCCTGATCTTCTCGACATCCAGTTAGAATCTTTCAGAGAATTTTTCCAGTTGGAAACAACACCCGACAAACGTAATGTTGAGGGCCTGTTCCGCGTGTTCAAAGAGAACTTTCCGATTACGGATACGCGTAACATTTTCATGCTGGAGTTCCTGGATTATTTTATTGACCCGCCCCGCTACACCATTGAAGAGTGTATGGAGCGCGGCCTTACGTACGCGGTTCCGCTGAAAGCGAAACTCCGCCTCAGCTGTAATGATGAAGAGCACGTGGATTTCCAGACCATCGTTCAGGATGTGTTCCTGGGTAATATCCCCTACATGACCCCCCGCGGTACCTTCGTGATCAACGGCGCCGAGCGCGTGGTGGTTTCCCAGCTGCACCGTTCACCCGGTGTGTTCTTTGGCCAGTCCATCCACCCCAACGGTACTAAAATTTACTCTGCCCGTGTGATCCCTTTCAAAGGCGCATGGATGGAGTTTGCCACCGATATCAATAACGTGATGTATGCGTATATCGACCGTAAGAAGAAATTCCCGGTTACCACGCTGCTGCGTTCCATCGGGTTTGAAACAGATAAGGATATCCTCGAACTGTTTGGCATGGCCGACGAGGTGAAAGCCGATAAGAAAACGCTCGCCAATCATGTTGGCAAGAAACTCGCTGCCCGCGTACTGCGTACCTGGGTGGAAGATTTCGTGGATGAGGATACCGGCGAGGTAGTGAGCATCGAGCGTAACGAGATCGTCATGGAGCGTGACACCGTTCTTGATGAAGAAGCGATCAGCACCATCATCGAGATGGATGTGAAGAGCGTATTCATCCAGAAAGAAGATGTGGGCGGCGATTACGCGATCATCTACAACACACTGAACAAGGATACCTCGAACAGTGAACTGGAAGCGGTTCAGCATATCTACCGCCAGCTGCGCGGTGCCGATGCCCCCGATAACGAAACAGCGCGCGGTATCATCGACAAACTGTTCTTCAGCGACAAACGCTACGACCTGGGCGAAGTTGGCCGTTACAAGATCAACCGCAAACTGAACCTGGATTACCCGCTGACCAAAAAAGTGCTGACCAAGCAGGATATCATCGAGATCATCAAATACCTGGTTCGCCTTACCAATGCGAAAGCGGAGATAGATGATATCGATCACCTGAGCAACCGTCGCGTACGTACCGTGGGCGAGCAGCTCTATGCACAATTCGGCGTAGGCCTGGCGCGTATGGCGCGTACCATCCGTGAGCGTATGAACGTTCGCGATAACGAGGTGTTTACGCCGGTTGATCTGATCAATGCGAGGACACTGTCTTCCGTGATCAACTCTTTCTTCGGTACATCACAGTTATCACAGTTCCTTGACCAGACCAACCCGTTGAGTGAGATCACGCACAAGCGTCGTATCTCCGCACTCGGACCAGGCGGTCTGAGCCGTGAGCGTGCGGGCTTCGAGGTTCGTGACGTACACTATTCACACTATGGCCGTCTCTGTACGATCGAAACGCCGGAAGGACCGAACATCGGTCTGATCTCCACGCTTTGCGTACACGCGTCCATCAACGATATGGGCTTTATCGAGACCCCGTACCGCAAGGTGCAGGACGGTAAAGTGAACATGAAAGAACTGAGCTTCCTCAGTGCGGAAGAAGAAGATACTGCGAAGATTGCGCAGAGCAATTCTCCGCTGGATGAGAAAGGCAATTTCGTGGAGGAGAGGGTAGTGTCCCGCCAGACAGGCGATTTCCCGATCCTTGACAAGGGCGAAGTGGAATACATGGACGTGGCACCGAACCAGATCGTTGGTCTGAGTGCCTCGCTGATCCCCTTCCTCGAGCATGATGATGCCAACCGTGCGCTGATGGGATCAAACATGCAACGCCAGGCTGTGCCGCTGATCCGTCCGGAAGTGCCCATCGTGGGTACCGGTCTGGAGGGCAAGGCTGCACGCGATGCGCGTATCCAGATCCACTCTGAAGGCAACGGCGTGATCGAGTTCGTGGATGCGAACGAGATACATGTACGGTACGACCGCAACGATGCCGACCGTCTGGTAAGCTTTAACGATGACCTGCAGGTGTACCGGCTCACCAAGTTCATCAAAACCAACCAGGCAACCTGTATCAACCTGCGTCCTGCGGTGAAGAAAGGACAGAAAGTGAAAAAAGGCGACTTCCTTACGGAAGGATACGCAACCAAGGACGGAGAGCTGGCGCTCGGCCGTAACCTGCAGGTGGCATTCATGCCCTGGAAAGGTTACAACTTCGAGGATGCCATCGTGATCAGTGAAAAAGTGGTGCGTGAAGACCTGTTCACCTCTGTGCACATTGAAGAATATGAACTCGAGGTGCGCGATACCAAACTGGGTGAGGAAGAACTGACACCGGATATCCCCAACGTTTCTGAGGAAGCGACCAAAGATCTTGACGAGAACGGTATCATCCGTATCGGCGCAACGATCAAGGAAGGCGATATCCTGATCGGTAAGATCACCCCGAAAGGCGAATCGGATCCCACCCCTGAAGAAAAACTGCTGCGTGCGATCTTCGGCGACAAAGCCGGCGATGCAAAAGACGCTTCGCTGAAAGCGCCGAACGGAACAGAGGGTGTGGTGATCGATAAAAAACTCTTCCAGCGTGCCAAGAAAGACAAGAACGGCAAGATCCGTGAGAAAGCGCTGCTGGAAAAAGTGGAGAAAGTTCACCAGCAGAACACCGACTCGCTGAAAGACCTGCTGCTCGAAAAACTGCAGATACTGTTGAAAGACAAGGCATCCACAGGCGTAAGCAACAACTTCGGTGAAATGCTGATCGGCAAGGGCGCCAAGTTCAACCAGAAGAACCTGTCTACCATCGATTACCAGAACGTAAACCCGCTGGGCTGGACAGGTGACGCAAAAACGGATGACCAGATCAATATCCTGCTGCACAACTACAGCATCAAATTCAACGAGGAGCTGGGTCGTTACAAGCGGGAGAAATTCAATATCTCCATCGGTGACGAATTACCTGCCGGTGTACTGAAGCTGGCGAAGGTTTACCTGGCTGTGAAGCGTAAGCTGAAAGTGGGTGATAAGATGGCCGGCCGCCACGGTAACAAGGGTATCGTTGCCAAGATCGTGCGCGCAGAAGACATGCCGTTCATGGAAGACGGTACGCCTGTTGATATTGTGCTGAACCCGCTGGGTGTGCCTTCCCGTATGAACCTGGGCCAGATCTACGAGACCATTCTAGGCTGGACCGGTAAGAAACTGGGAATGAAGTTCGCTACACCGATCTTCGACGGTGCGTCTACCATGCAGATCGAGGAATACTGCCAGCAGGCAAGCATTCCTTTGAACGGTCATACACACCTGTATGACGGTGAAACAGGGGAGCGCTTCCACCAGAAGGCAACCGTGGGTGTGATCTATGTGATCAAACTGCACCACATGGTGGATGATAAGATGCACGCGCGTTCCATCGGACCATACAGTCTTATTACGCAACAGCCGCTGGGTGGTAAAGCCCAGTTCGGTGGTCAGCGTTTCGGTGAGATGGAGGTATGGGCACTTGAAGCATACGGTGCAGCCAACATCCTGCAGGAACTGCTTACACTGAAATCGGATGATATCATCGGCCGCGCGAAGACTTATGAAGCCATCGTGAAAGGCGATAACATACCGCGTCCGGGCATCCCTGAATCGTTCAATGTACTCGTGCATGAACTGAGGGGACTGGGTCTGGATCTGAAATTTGAATAAGGTGATACCTGAGGCGTTGACCGTGCGTGAACATTACGCACGATCAACGTTTCACGATTCGCGAAGCCGGGAGGCGTTACCGCTGTACAAGTGTGCGACGCAACGGCAGACGGGACGGGGTTCACTGCTGGCAACAAGAATAAAAAACTACTAATCGTAACAACGATATGGCAATCAAAAGAGAGAACAAACCAAGATCTACTTTCTCACAGATCACCATCAGCCTGGCGTCTCCTGACAGCATTCTTGAAAGAAGCTTCGGAGAGGTGCTGAAGCCTGAAACCATCAACTACCGTACCTACAAACCCGAGCGGGATGGTCTGTTTTGCGAGAGGATCTTCGGACCGGTAAAAGATTACGAATGTGCCTGTGGTAAATACAAACGCATCCGTTACAAAGGCATCGTGTGCGACCGCTGCGGTGTGGAAGTGACAGAGAAAAAAGTGCGCCGCGAACGCATGGGCCATATCAAACTGGTGGTGCCTGTGGTGCATATCTGGTATTTCAAGAGCCTGCCCAACAAGATCGGTTACCTGCTGGGTATGAGTTCCAAGAAGCTCGAGACCATCGTATACTATGAAAGGTATGTGGTGATCCAGGGCGGCATTAAAGAGAACCTGAACATGGGTGATCTGCTGACGGAAGAGGAGTACCTCGATATCCTCGATAATTTGCCCAAGGACAACCAGTACCTGCCGGAGGATGATCCGCAGAAATTTGTTGCCAAAATGGGTGCCGAAGCCGTTCATGCGCTGCTGGAAAGGATCGATCTGGATGAACTGAGCTTCTCACTGCGTAACGCCGCTGCCACCGAAACTTCGCAGCAGCGTAAGGCCGATGCGCTGAAACGTCTGAGCGTTGTGGAATCTTTCCGCGATGCCAGTTCACGTATCACCAACCGTCCGGAATGGATGGTGATGCAATATATTCCCGTTATTCCACCCGAACTGCGTCCGCTGGTTCCATTGGATGGCGGCCGTTTTGCGAGCTCCGACCTGAACGACCTCTACCGTCGTGTGATCATCCGTAACAACCGTCTGAAACGTTTGCTGGAGATCAAGGCGCCGGAAGTGATCCTGCGTAACGAAAAACGTATGCTGCAGGAAGCGATCGACTCACTGTTTGATAACAGCCGTAAATCCAATGCGGTGAAAGCCGAAGGCGGCCGTGCGCTGAAATCGCTCTCTGATGTACTGAAAGGTAAACAGGGCCGTTTCCGCCAGAACCTGCTTGGTAAACGCGTTGACTACTCCGGCCGTTCGGTGATCGTGGTGGGTCCTGAACTGAAGATACACGAATGCGGTTTGCCGAAAGACATGGCTGCCGAGCTGTTCAAGCCGTTCGTGATCCGTAAACTGATCGAAAGAGGTATCGTGAAAACAGTGAAATCCGCCAAGAAACTGGTGGACAGAAAAGAAGCTGTGATCTGGGATATCCTCGAAAACATACTGAAAGGTCACCCCGTTCTGCTGAACAGGGCCCCTACGCTGCACCGTTTGTCTATCCAGGCTTTCCAGCCCAAACTGGTGGAAGGTAAAGCGATACAGCTGCACCCGCTGGTGACTTCTGCGTTCAACGCCGACTTCGACGGTGACCAGATGGCGGTGCACGTGCCTTTGAGCAATGCCGCCATACTGGAAGCACAGCTGCTGATGCTGGCTTCACACAACATCCTTAACCCGCAGAACGGTACGCCGATCACCCTGCCTTCGCAGGACATGGTACTCGGTCTGTACTACATCTCCAAAGGCAAGAAAACCACCGATACAGAAGTGGTGAAAGGCCAGGGGATGACGTTCTACAACATGGATGAGGTGATGATCGCCTATAACGAAGGACGTGTTGACCTGCATGCAAACATCAAGGTGAAAACCAATGTGCGCGAGAACGGCCAGCTGGTGAAAAAGATCATCGATACAACCGTTGGCCGCGTCATGTTCAACCAGCATGTACCGGTGGAAGTGGGTTATATCAACGCCCTGCTGACCAAGAAAAGCCTTCGTGAGATCATCGGCGATATCATCAAGATCACCAATGTTCCGAAGACAGCGAAGTTCCTGGACGATATCAAAACCCTCGGTTTCCGTATGGCATTCCGCGGTGGTCTGTCGTTCAGCGTAAACGACCTGATCGTTCCCGAAGTGAGAAACGAAATGCTCGAGAATGCGAAAGCAGAAGTGGAAGAGGTTTGGGAAAGCTACAACATGGGTCTGATCACCAACAACGAACGTTACAACCAGGTGATCGATATCTGGGGACGTGTGGATATGAAGATCACCGAAACGCTGATCCGCGAGATGGCAACAGACAAACAGGGCTTTAACTCTGTGTTCATGATGCTCGACTCCGGTGCCCGTGGTTCCAAAACACAGGTAAAACAGCTGGTGGGTATCAGGGGTCTGATGGCTAAACCCCGTAAGAGCGGCAGCACAGGCTCGGAAGTAATCGAAAACCCCATCCTTTCGAACTTTAAAGGCGGTCTGAACGTACTGGATTACTTTATCTCAACACACGGTGCGCGTAAAGGTCTGGCGGATACGGCCCTGAAAACAGCCGATGCGGGTTATCTTACCCGTCGTCTGGTAGACGTTTCACAGGATGTGGTGATCTCCGAAGAAGACTGCGGCACGCTGCGTGGCAATGCAACGACTGCACTGAAAGATAATGAAGACATCATTGAACCGCTGGCAGACAGGATCGAGGGACGCACTTCACTGCACAATATCTATCATCCCGTAACGGATGAGCTGATCATACTGGCAGGCGAAGAGATCGGCTCCGATCATGCAAAAGCCATCGAGGAAGCCGGTATCGAAACGGTTGAGATCCGTTCCGTGCTTACCTGCGAAAGCAAACGCGGTGTGTGTGTGAAATGTTATGGCAAGAACCTGGCAACAGGTTACCTGGCACAGCGTGGTGATGCAGTGGGCATCATCGCCGCACAGTCCATCGGTGAGCCTGGTACACAGCTTACCCTGCGTACGTTCCACGTGGGTGGTGTTGCGGGCTCTGCATCGGTGGAATCAGGCCTGGCTGCGAAATTCGACGGTACCGTTCAGTTCGACGGTCTGCGTACCGTGGATGCGCTGAACAACGAAGGTGCAAAAACCAAGATCGTTATCGGCCGTACCGGTGAGGTAAGGATCATGGACCTGAAGAACGACCGCCTGCTGATCACCAACAATATTCCTTATGGTGCCACACTGAATATCAAGGATGGCACACAGGTGAAGAAAGGCGACCTGATCTGTACATGGGATCCGTTCAACAACGTGATCGTGGCAGAACTGAACGGTGAGGTGAAATTCGAGAACGTAATCGAAGGCATCACTTACCGCGATGAATCTGACGAGCAGACAGGACACCGTGAGAAAGTGGTGATCGAAACAAAAGACAAGACCAAGATACCTACCATCATTGTGGCCGGTAAGGAAACCAAACAATACAACCTGCCCGTAGGTTCGCATATCGTGATCGAAGAAGGAGAGCAGGTGAAAGCCGGACAGGTACTCGTGAAAATACCGCGTGTACTGGGTAAGCTCCGTGATATCACCGGTGGTCTGCCGCGTGTAACCGAGCTGTTCGAAGCACGTAACCCGGGTAACCCGGCCATCGTTTGCGAGATCGATGGTGTGGTATCCTTCGGTAACGTAAAACGCGGTAACCGCGAGATCATCGTTGAATCAAGGGATGGTATGGTGAAGAAATACCTGGTGCCGCTGACAAGACAGATCCTGGTACAGGATGGCGACTTTGTGAAAGCGGGTACGCCAATGTCTGACGGACAGATTGCACCGGCCGATATCCTCGCCATCAAAGGACCGTTTGCCGTACAGGAGTATGTTGTGAACGAGATCCAGGAAGTTTACCGTTTACAGGGTGTGCGTATCAACGACAAACACATTGAGGTGATCGTGCGCCAGATGATGAAGAAAGTGGAGATCGTTGACGCCGGTGATACCAAATTCCTCGAGGAGGACCTGGAAGACAGGTTTGACTTTATCGAAGAGAACGACAGGATCTTTGATAAGAAAGTGGTAACAGAAGCAGGTGAGAGCGCCAAGATGCGTGCTGGCCAGATCATCACGCTGCGTGAGCTGAGGGAAGAAAATTCCATCCTCCGCAGGTCTGATAAAAAACTGGTGGAAGTAAGGGATGCCAAACCGGCTACCGCAACACCGGTACTGCTCGGTATCACCAAGGCTTCACTGGGTGTTCAGAGCTGGATCTCCGCTGCATCGTTCCAGGAAACCACCAAAGTGTTGAGCCAGGCCGCTATCAATGGCAAGGCCGATGCAATGCTGGGTCTGAAAGAGAACGTGATCACCGGTCACCTGATACCAGCCGGCACAGGCCAGAAAGACTTCGAGAACATGATCGTGGGCAGCAAGGAAGAATACGAAGTACTGGCCACCACCCGCGAGGCAATGAGCTTTGACGAGGAAGAATAAGCCAACAGAACATACATATTCTGCATGGAATTAGAAAGTGGGGAGTGTGAAAGCTCCCTGCTTTTTTTAACACATTCCTGCTGAAAAACTCCGCTATATTGCGGAAGCTTGTCATAACCGAAACCAACTAACTATAACCCCTTTACCACGATGAAAAATTTTACCCTTGGATTGAATATCGCATTGGTGCTGGCCGTAGCGGTGCTTTTTTACCTGCATTTTTCTTCCGCTAAAAAACCATTTGCAACAGAGGGTTCCAAATCGGTGCCCAGCGGTAATTTCAAGATCGCTTATTTCGAGATCGATTCTGTACAGGAGCATTTTGATTACTTCAAAACGGTTCGTTCGGAACTGGAAGCCAAAGGCCAGGCCAACAGCCGGGTACTGGGCGACCTGAAAAGCACTTTTGCCAGCAAATACCAGGAAACGCAGAAAATCGCCTCCCAGCTGTCGCAGGCAGAGCTCGCCAATAAACAGCAGGAACTGATGCAGATGGAAAAAGCTTTCCAGGGAAAAGAGAAAATGATGAGCGATGAGATGCAGGAAGAAACCTTCCGCAAGATGATGGATGTGAAAAAGAAGATCGAAGACTTTCTGAAACAGTACAACAGCGATAAGGGATATGCCTATATCTTCTCCAATTCACCGGACCTGATGTACCTGAAAGACGGCAACTACGATATCACCGGCGATGTGATCAAAGGGCTCAACGCACTTTATCCATCCAAAAAATAAAAGCAATACAGAGAATTCTATTATCTTCAGTCCCGCTGCAAAACAGCGGGATTTTTTATGAGCCATACAACCAACACTGCTGCCACTCCCCAGTTCAAACCCACACTCAGCCTTTTCGACGCCACCATGATCGTGGCGGGCGGTATGATCGGCTCGGGTATTTTTATCGTCAGTTCTGATATCACCCGCAACGTGGGCAGTGCCGGCTGGCTGGTGCTGGTATGGCTGATCACCGGTTTTATGACCATCACCGCGGCCGTCAGCTACGGCGAACTGAGCGGTATGTACCCAAAGGCCGGCGGGCAATATGTATACCTGAAAGAGGCGTATAACCCGCTTACGGCTTTTCTGTTCGGATGGAGTTTTTTCTCTGTGATACAAACCGCCACCATAGCGGCGGTAGGCGTGGCGTTCAGCCGTTTTACCGCCTACCTGATACCCGCGGTAAGTGAAACCAATACACTGGCCGACCTGGGATTCATCAAGATATCCGCCGCGCAGGTGCTGGCCATCGGTATGATCCTGTTCCTTACCTATACCAATACGCGCGGCGTAAAAGGAGGTAAGATCATACAAAGCACCTTTACGGTAACCAAACTGCTGTCTTTATTCGGACTCATCGTATTCGGATTTCTCCTGGCCAAGCAGAGCTTCTGGTCGGAGAACTGGCAAACAGGTCTGGCCGCTGCGCAGGATCTTGGAACAAAAGATGCAACGGGCGCACTGATCCCCACGGGCTGGCAGCCTATATCGGGCGGGGTGCTGATAGGGGCGGTGGCAGCTGCCATGGTAGGCTCCATCTTCAGCAGCGATTCCTGGAACAACGTAACCTTTATTGCGGGTGAGATCAAGAACCCCAGGCGCAATATCGGCCTCAGTCTTTTCCTGGGAACCACCATCGTAACCATCATTTATATCACCGCCAATCTCATGTACCTGCATGTGCTGCCGCTGAACGAGATTGCATTTGCCAAGAACGACCGGGTGGCGATCACCGCTGCCAATGCCATCTTCGGCAATGCCGGCACCATCGTTATTGCGGTGATGATCATGATCTCCACATTCGGATGCAACAACGGACTGATACTGGCCGGCGCCCGTGTGTATTATACCATGGCGAAAGACGGTCTGTTCTTTAAAAAAACGGGGGAACTGAATAAAAACGCGGTACCTGCCTATGCCCTGTGGATACAGGCTGCGGTGGCTTCCATTCTCTGCCTCAGCGGTAAATACGGAGACCTGCTTACCATGGTATCGTTCATCGTGGTGATCTTCTATATCCTCACCATTATCGGTATCTTTATCCTCCGTAAAAAGCGCCCCGATGCAGAAAGGCCGTACAAGGCATTTGGTTACCCGGTACTGCCTGCGGTATACATCGTGCTGGCGCTGCTGTTCTGCAGCGGGCTGGTATGGGCATCACCCACTTATTCGCTCTGGGGATTGGCCATAACCCTGGCAGGCATACCTTTGTATTTTATCGCACTGGGCTCTAAAAACAAATAAATGGATTTTGAATCGTTTTTCACCCGGCTGGGTTCCCTGAGGGTATTGATCATTGGCGATATCATGCTGGATACCTATCTCTGGGGAAACGTGGAGCGCATTTCGCCCGAAGCGCCTGTGCCGGTGGTTGCGCTGAAAAAGAAAGAACTGAGGGTGGGAGGGGCAGCCAATGTTGCCCTGAACACGGCGGCGCTCGGCGCGCATACTTCGATCATATCAGTAACAGGCGACGATATGGACGCCAGCGACCTGGATCAACTGCTGGTGCAAAGCCATATCGATACCTCCTGGATCATCCGCTCTTCAAAGCGGATCACCACCAATAAAACCAGGGTGATGAGCCGCAACCAGCAGATGATGCGCCTCGATGCGGAGATCACCGCGGATATCGACAGCGAACTGGAAGAGGCGGTGATCGGAAAGGTAAAAGCTTTTTTTGCGGCGCGTAAACCCGATGTGGTCATATTTGAAGATTACAACAAAGGCGTGCTTACCACCCGGCTGATAGAGGAACTGATCCGTTTCTGCCGGAAAGAAAATGTGGTAACCGCGGTGGATCCCAAAAAGAAGAATTTTCTCGCTTACAGGGAAGTGACGATTTTCAAACCCAACCTGAAGGAAGTGAGGGAAGGGCTGAACCTGCACACCGATCAGGTGGATCTTTCCTCGCTGCAGGAGATGCACCAGGCACTGCAGCAGCAGCTAAAACACGAGATATCTTTTATCACACTCTCCGAAAAAGGCGTATTTTATAAGCAGGACGAACAGGCCAGGATCATTCCCACGCATATCCGCAGTATTGCCGACGTCAGCGGGGCAGGTGATACGGTGATTGCCGTGGCGGCGCTTGTATACACCCTGTCCAAAGACATGCACCTGGCCGCCGAGATGGCCAATATTGCGGGCGGACTGGTTTGCGAGGAGGTAGGCACCGCGGCCATCAACCGGCAGAAATTCCTGGATGAATGCGAGCTCTTACTGGGCGAATAAAACTTTTGCCGGGCAGGGTTTTTACTGTTAAAACCTTATATTTGGATAGCATTCTGTATGCGCACATGAGAAAGTTGAAAGAGCTGCTGCGGTAGCTCTTTTTTATTGGCTATTTTGCATGCCTACATGAAGAAAACAGCGGTCATAGTTGCCGGCGGAAGCGGGCAGAGAATGGGTGGCGGCACACCCAAGCAGTTCCTGCCGCTGCAGGGTAAACCGGTGCTCTGGCATACCCTCAGCAGCTTTCTTGCGGCATTCGACGACATGACCCTCATCATCGTTCTGCCCGAACAGTACCTGGACCAGGCAAAAACCATTACGGCATCTTTTCCGGCCAGCCGGGAAATAGTGTTGACAACAGGCGGCGCCACCCGGTTTGACTCGGTAAAAGCCGGTCTGCAGCTTGTTACAGAGCCCTCCGTTGTTTTTGTACACGATGCCGTACGCTGCCTGGTTACACCCGAACTGATCCGGCGCTGTTATACGCAGGCCGTCCGGAAAGGAAGCGCCGTTCCCGCGGTATCCGTTTCAGACAGCATCCGTATCGTAACGGGTGAGGAAACACATACTGCCGCAGACAGGGAACATATCAAGATCATACAAACACCGCAGACATTTCTGAGCGAGCTGCTGGTACCCGCATTTGGCCAGTCCTGGCAGCCGGCTTTTACCGATGAGGCAACCGTGGTGGAAGCTTACGGCAAACCCGTTTACCTGATCGAAGGTGAATTTGACAACATCAAGATCACGCGCCCGGTGGATATGCTGGTGGCGGAGCAGATACTCGGTTCCAGAAAATAGAACGCAACTGTTATTTCCTGAGCAGGTGTAAAGGCCAGGGCAGGCCGTTGTACCGGTAATAAGGATAGGGCTGGGGTACAGCGCCGAAGGAAGCAAAGAATTGTCTTACACCCGGTATCTCCGATCCTTCAAAATCGAACAACAGTTCCCGACCCGCAAACCCGCTGATCACCGAATGCAGCAGGTAGTGGTTGGCGCAGCGTTCACGGCCCTGCGGAAGAATGGCATTGACCAGGTTATAAATACGCCTGCTGTCTTTCAGAAAAAGCGCAGCGGCGAGCAGTTCCCCCGAAGCGGCATAGACATTCCTCACAAAACACTGGTCTTTTGCCTGTAATGTTTTTGCGAGTGATACCAGCCTGCCTGCCTCGGTGCCGATCGGTTTTTTGAGCACCCGCCCATACAAAGCCCGGAACAGCAGCACCGGTATTTCCACCTCTTCCGAGGCATCGCAATACAAACCCGCAGAAATAGCTTTTTGAAGGCTCTCCTGCAGGTTTTTTTTATATCCGGCTGCGATAGTCCCTGCCTCAGGGTTCAGGTCAAGCACCAGGTTGTTTTTTTGCCGGAACCCTTCTTTGCCGGCGGGGATGGTATTGGAAAAATTGAAATGGATATCTGCGAGCGATACAAAATCGGGCAGGGTCCTGAGCAGGGCATCCAGGTCCTGCGGTTCGTATTTCCCGATCAAACCCATCTGCTGTGTGAACGCGGGGATATACGCATACCGGAACCCCCATTTCATCCGCCAGGGTATCGGCATCACCGCATCGTATTCGCCGATCACCAGGCCATGCCATTGGTCGGCCATAGCGTTCAGGTAAGTGCTGCTTGCATAGATCAGCCCGTTTGCATTACGGGCAACACAGTCATCCCATCGGGATGTGTTGATATGCGAAGCGGGTAATATCAATGCGCGCTGGTTCATTATTTTCCTTTGCCCGAAAAAATGATCCGCAAAGTATGCATCATGATCTTGAAGTCAAGCAGCAGCGACATATTCTCAATGTACACAAGATCGTATCCCATGCGTTCGATCATTTCGTCTGTTGTGGAAGCATATCCAAACTGCACCATGCCCCAGGAACTGAGGCCTGGTTTGGCGCGCAGCAGGTAGCGGTAGTACGGGGTTTGCTGTACGATCTGGTCGATATACACTTTTCGCTCGGGTCTTGGTCCCACCAGGCTCATATCGCCCCGGATGATATTCCATAACTGCGGCAGTTCGTCCAGCCGCCATTTGCGCATTACCCTGCCCCAGCGGGTGATGCGCGGGTCGTGATCGCTCGACAATGCCGGGCCGTTCTTTTCCGCGTCGGCCACCATACTCCTGAATTTATAGATCATAAATGGCTTGCCCTTGTATCCGATGCGTTCCTGCCGGTAGATGATGCTTCCTTCCGAGGAGATCCAGGTCCTGATCATCACGAATACCATCAGCGGCGATAACAGCACCAGCGCCGCTGCCGATAAGAACAGGTCGATCAGTCTTTTTGCGTTCTGCTGTCTTGGCGAGAGATTGCCGCTTTGTATATCGATCAGCGTAGCGCCCAGCACATTGTTTGTTTTTACCGATCCCGAAAGGATATCGAGTGTGTCGGGAACAAGTTTGATGTCCACATCTTTTTCCGCCAGTCTCGCCACCAGTGATTCGGTGAGGGCGGCCTGCGTTTTGGTAAGCGTCAGCACCAGTTTTTCCACCTGCAGTTCATCGATCACTTTTTCTATGACAGACAAAGATCCCAGGTGGGGCAGCCACCTGCTTAATCCGTTCTTCGCGGTTTCTTCCACGGTAACAAAACCAACCGGTTTATAGCCGAGCCAGGCATTGTTCCTGATCAGTTCCCGGTACAACCTCACGGAATGCTGGTTATTGCCAACGATCAGGGTATTGAAGAAAACATCGCCGCGGGCAAAAGATCGTTTTACCAGGTACAGCCACAGGCTCCTGCCCGAATATACCAGCAAACATTGCAGGGCAAAAAAAACAGCGAACCGGCTTACCGAATCTATGCCATAGGGCAGCGGCAGCAGGCAGATACCCAGGCAGCCAAGAAAGCTGTACATGATCGTGGAAGTGAGTTCGTTCAGTCTTGCCTTTTCATACAGCGACCTGTGGTAGCTTCCGGTGAAGGCCCAGAGTACCGTCCAGCCGACTGCATATAAAAAGGTGTTGCGCACGAGGGCCGCGGAGAGCGGCGTTTCAGCAAACAGTTGCATATACACCAGCCAGGCAACCACGGAGAGCAGGTAGTCGCTGATAAGGTACCGGCTTATATGCTTCTTCCGCTCACGCATGACGGGTTTTACACAAGAATGCTGGTGTTATTGATCTTGTCGAGTATCTGGTGTGCCACTTCCATCGCAAGAAATCCGTCTATCTCGCTTACCACGGTGGGCTTGTTGCTAACGATGGAATCGACGAATGCTTCCAGCTCCAGCTTGATGGCGTTCAGCGGCTGCACGGCGGGGTTGGCGATGGCGATGGTCTTCTTGCCATTGGGTGTTTCTATATCAAAGGAAAACACATTCCTGTCGTCGGCGCCTTTGAGTTTGATGATCTCCGTTTTTTTCTCCAGGAAATCGATGCCTATATACGCATCTTTCTGAAACAGGCGGATCTTACGCATTTTCTTCATGCTGATACGGCTGCTGGTAAGATTGGCCACACAGCCGTTGTTGAACTCGATGCGCACATTGGCAATATCGGGTGTATCGGTCATCACCGCCACGCCGCTGGCGGAAATATGTTTCACATCGCTTTTTACCAGGCTCAGGATGATATCGATATCGTGTATCATCAGATCCAGTATCACGCTCACTTCGGTGCCCCTCGGGTTAAACTGTGCCAGTCTGTGCACTTCTATGAACATCGGGTTCAGGCTCATATCGCGTATGGCCAGATAGGCGGGATTGAAACGCTCCACATGGCCCACCTGCATCTTTACATTGGCCTCCCGCACCATATTCACCAGGTCGCGGCCTTCCTGAATGGTATGGGCCAGCGGCTTTTCCACGAATACATGTTTGCCTTTTCTGACGGCCTGCATACAGAGGTCAAAATGATAGGTGGTGGGAGCGATCACATCCACGATATCGCAGGCATCCATCAGTTTTTTTTCGTCGCTGAAACGTTTCAGACCGTATTGCTCGGTTACCATCCTGGCGGTTTCGTTGTCCGGGTCGTAGAACCCCACGAGCTTCACACCCTCAATCTCCTTCCAGTTATTGAGATGGAATTTTCCCAGATGGCCAACACCAAAGACGCCTACTTTCAGCATATAAAGACTTTACGAACGGTAAATATAGAATTATTCAATCAGGCTGCATCTTTTCTTGGCGGTCTGTGGATATCCGCTGATCCCCCGCAAAACAAACGCCTGTACCCGAACCGGCGGGCGATTATTTACCGGCGATAAAAAAAATAGATTTTTTAAGGCGTGAATATCAATATGGTTTTACTTTGGCACGCAATTACTATGGCGATCAGAAAGAATAAATTAGTATTTTCATAGCAATTAGCAAAACCTGAACCTGTATATAGCCACCAAGCCTTAAATCAACCCTGATGATCCGTAAAGTACTTTGCGTTGACGACGATAGTATATCACTTACTATTTCTCAGTTGCTGCTGAAAAGGACAGGTTTTGCGGAAGATGTGGTTACAGCAATCGATGGAAGCGATGCACTGTCCTATTTCGAAAATCTTTTTGCCACCAGTGCCGACCCTGTGGCCAATGCGCCCGAACTGATCCTGCTTGATATCAATATGCCGGTCATGAACGGGTGGGAGTTCCTGGAAGTGTATGTTCCGCAGTATGCAGACAAACTGACCAGCACCAGGATCGTGATCCTGTCCTCTACTATCGACCCCGAAGATTTTGCACTGGCCAAGCAGTATCCTGTTGTAGTGGAATTCATCAGCAAACCCCTCAGTATCGAAAACCTCGAGGAACTGAAAATGAACGATGCGATAAAGCAGTTCTTTCAGTAAGGATGTTGGAATGGATATACTGTTTAATTGTTAAATGGCTGCCATGCTTTTAATCGACAGCCGATAAGCAATTCAGCCATATAGCCATGCAACCATTCAACTTTCCTTCTATCACCCCCCCAAAAAAAGAAAAAGCTTTGTAGGAATTGGATGCCTACAAAGCTCTGTAGCTAACGCTACCGGTTTTCATGGATTGGGGCCGGATAAGGCCAATGGTTTTTCGTGGATTGGATAGAGCACATCTGCATGTGCCGGAACAAAGTAACGACCATCCCGCCGAACAGCCTATGGAACAACTTGTTAATTATCGGTAGGTTTTAGCGGCAGGGCTGTAGAAAAAGCACTACTTTCCTGGGATATCAGGTGTTTTTCAGCAGATTTCAGCCGGGTGTGGAACGGTTTTTTTGCATAAGACCGCAGGAACCGTGTGAAATGGAAAAAAAATACCAACTCAAAAAACAGGATCTTCTCGATAAATTGGCAGAACTGGCGGCCACGCTCTCTGCCGGGCGCCGAATCGACCCCAATTCCATGCAGGTAAAAATGCAGCTGGAAGCGATACAGGTGGAGCTGGAGTCATTGCAGAGAAAGCCTTTCTCGCAGCAGGATTTTGCGGACAGGCAACAGAATGGGGCATAGTTTCCACAAACTGTTTTTAGCTGCCGGTTATCGGAGAAAACCTGTTCCCTAAGATTTTGTTAAGAGCGCATCACCGAAGCAAGCGCGGCTTTTACCTGTGTAAGAAATGCCGGAATGATGATAAAAGGATCTCCCGGATTCAGCGTTTCAATCGGCAGGTAGCCGCGGTAAGTTGATTCTTTAACGATGGTGAACAGTTTCTGCAGATCCATCTGTTCTGTTTTTCCCAGGTATTTCAGTTGCTCTTTCACCTGCCAGTTTACGGCATACGCAGTTGTTTTGCGGATTTCCGAATAAGGCTCATGGGTAACAAAGCTCCCGGTATCGAGCACCAGGCCAAACCACTCGCTGTTTACCCGGTTGAGCAGGCTGATGGCTTCATCGGCGGTTTTGACAAAGTCGTTATGGTTTTGCATCGCCACGATTACGCCGTGCTGCCGGCCATACGCTGCGCAGGGTTTGATGGCATCCACGATCCATTGCTCCACGACAGTGCGGGTATATCCTTCGGGAAGGGTTTTGCCCGTGAATATCCGGATCACGGGCGCGCCGAGTTTGGCGGCCACTTCGATCCATTTTTTTACAAAAACGATCTCCGCTTCCCGTTTTGCCGGATCGGGGTCTGCAAATTCGTTGCGGATGCCGGTGCCGCTGATGGCAATGCCCTGCCGGTGGGCCAGTTTTTTCAACCGATAAATGTATTCATCACCGGGCGGCTCGGGATAACCGGGAAAATAATACCCCGTAAGATCGATTGCATCAAATCCTTCGCGTGCGCAGAATGCGATCAGTTTTTCCAGGTCGGTTTTCCCCGAGCGCAGCAGCTCGTTAAAGGAATAGGCGTTGAGGCTGATCTTAAAGCGGTTTGCATCGTTGGGCAGGGTGCTGCCGGCCGCATCGCGGGCAAATACGAGGTTGCCGAACGCGGCGGCGGCAGAAGCCGTAGCCGCCGAGCGGATGAAATGTCTTCTTTGCAATGGCATATTGCTGGTTTTGATGAATGTGCCGTCGATTACCCGTAAGCAAACCGCTCCATCACGCGCATCGATCCGATCGCATCCTGCGCAGCGCAGGGGTTGCCGCCTTCTCCCAGGAAATAACGCACCACTTTGGTGATCATTGGCTGCTGTATATGTGCGGGCGGCAGAAAGGAGAGTGTTTCTTCTTTTCCGTCGGCAAGCACATACACTTCGGTATGGAAAACAGAAAAACGGATCCTTCCTTTTGAACCGTTGATCTCAAAAATATCTTCCTGCAGCAGCGGGTCAACGGTATAACACCACTGCCCTGTAAAAAGTATGTTGCCCGGTAAATGCATCATGCCGGATACCACATCCTCCGCTTTGTACAGACCGGCCTGGTTGGCGCTCAGTCCCAAAACTTTCAGCGGTTCGCCAAAAAAATACTGTACCAGGTCAAGCTGGTGCGGCGCCAGGTCGTAGAACAGTCCTGCCCCCGCCACCGCGGGATCAACGCGCCAGTTGTTGGCGGTCTGTGTGATTACCGAAGATTTATCCGGCTGTAATAAACTGATGCGAACGGTTCTTACCTCGCCGATCTTTTTCTCTGCGATCATTTGTCTGATGTGCAAAAACATCGGTAAGGCCCTCCGGTAATGGGCTATACAAAGTTTGGTGCCTGTTTTTTCTGCCGCTTCCCGCATGCGCATACAGGATGCCAGGTCCACAGACATGGGCTTCTCCACATATACCGGTTTGCCGGCTTGCATGGCGGCAACCGCGTAGGCTTCGTGCCGATGGGGTGGGGTAGCCACATAGATCGCGTTGATATCGGGGTCGTTGATCAGTGCATCTGCATCGCTGTACCATTTGGGCACACCGTGTCGCTGTGCATAGTCGGCGGCTTTTTCCGCATCGCGCCGCATAACGGCCACCAGCGCCGAATCCGGCACTTTGTTAAATGCCGGTCCGCTCTTCAGTTCTGTCACGTTCCCGCACCCGATAATACCCCAGTTGATCTGATTGGTTTGTGACATACAATGCTGGTTGATTGGTTGGTTTTGAAAAAGGTTAAAATATAAAGAAATGTTTTATGGTTGCATGGTTAGATGGCTATATTGTATACACGATACCAGGCAACCATCATCCCCTGTCTTTCTTTTCCGTCTCAATGTACTGCTTTTAGTTGTTTTGCCTTCTTCGCAAACCGGCCGGTTGAACAGTGGTTCCGGTGCCGGCCAACTACATCGTTTTCGTAAATTTCCTCTCTGAAGATAACCGGAAACCGGAAAAAAGAACAAAATTCACAAACCAAAATGGCGCCGGCCCGTTTTGAAAAACAAAGCCGGTGATCGCTAACTTATTTAAACAACGATTCATGTCATCAAGAAGAAATTTCATCCAGAAAACAGCGATGGGACTTGCGGGTTCCGCTGTACTTCCCCTACTGGGTAAATCGGCTGCAGCCGTTGCACCCGAAGCCAGTGCGGCGCTCCCCATTACGGTTGGCATTGCGGGTTTTACGTTTGCAAAATTTGATGTAGACCAGTCGATCGCAATGATGAAACGCATTGGCGTAACCAATCTTTCCGTAAAAGACATACACCTGCCGCTGAACAGCAGCGATGAAAAGATCAATGCCGTTATCGGCAAACTGCGTGGCGCGGGAATCAATGTGTATACGGTGGGCGTAATCTATATGCGAACGAAAGAAGCGGTAGACCAGGCCTTCCAGTATGCGCGTAAAGTAGGGGTGAACATGATCGTGGGTGTTCCCAGTTACGATGTTCTCGATTACGCAGAGGCCCAGGTAAAAGCCTATGATATCAGGCTCGCCATCCATAACCATGGACCGGAAGATAAATTGTATCCCGGCCCGAAAGATGTGTATGACCGCATCAAAGACCGTGACCCAAGGGTTGGTCTCTGCATCGATATCGGCCATGCCATGCGTGCCGGTTCTCCTCCTGAAAAAGCGATACGCGATTTCAAAGACAGGTTGTTTGATCTGCATATCAAGGACGTCAGCCAGGCAGTAAAAGAAGGCAAAGCCATCGAGATAGGCCGTGGTGTGATCGATTTCCCCGCAGTGATCAAATCATTGCGTAAGATCAAATTCAACGGCGTCTGCAGCATCGAATTCGAAAAAGACATGACCGATCCCTTACCCGGTATCGCCGAATCCATCGGTTTCTTCAAGGGTGTTGCCAGAGGGGGAGAGTAGCGATGATTGATACATGGCTGTATGGCTATATTGTTTAATGGCTGACTGGCAGGTTGCCTAACCATTAAGCAATGTAACCATACAGCCATTCACTTTATCCTCTTATCCCACCGTTTTTTGGGCGTTTTGCCCCATCAGCCGATTCTCTTACCCTACCCACCCGCCCTTCACCTTTTTCCCCTTTGCATTTCGGTCATCGCGGCTATATTTAGCGTTATGAAACCAACTAACTTCCGCTTTGACCATATCAGGCATATGGCAAAGCTGTTACCGGTCGCGGCTGTTTTGCTGGCCGGATCGCTTACCGCACAGGATGCTGTGGTAGACAGGATCGTTAAAGAAGGTACGGGTAATTCCCAGCTGGAAAAACTGGCGCATGAACTGCTGGATAAGATCGGTCCGCGTCTTACGGGCACACCGCAGCTGAAACAGGCCAATGACTGGGCCGTGGCGAAATACACAGAATGGGGTGTTCCTGCGCGCAACGAGCAGTGGGGCGAATGGAAGGGTTGGGAGCGCGGTGTTACGCATATCGATATGGTCTCTCCCCGTATCAAATCGCTGGAAGGCACACAACTGGCCTGGAGCCCGTCTACCAGGGGTAAAACCGTTACCGGCGAGTTGGTGATCATTCCCGACCTGGCGGATTCCATCGCTTTCCAGCAATGGCTGCCGAATGTAAAAGGCAAATTCGTCATGGTATCGATGAACCAGCCAACCGGTCGGCCGGATTATAACTGGCAGGAATTTGCCACGAAAGAGTCGTTCGATAAACTGAAAAAAGAACGTGCCGAGCAAAGCCAGCAATGGACGCAGCGCATACGCAAAACAGGATACAGTGTGCGCATGCTGCAGGTGGTGCTTGAAAAAGCAGGCGCCATCGGTATCGTAGGCAATAACTGGTCGCAGGGTTTTGGCGTAGACAAGATCTTTAACGCCTATACCCACAAAATACCTACCGTTGATATTGCGCTGGAAGACTATGGTCTTTTGTACCGCCTGGTTGAATCAGGCGCCAACCCCCGGATCGCGGTGCGGGCGGATTCAAAAGACCAGGGAACCGTTCCGGTATTCAATACCCTGGCCGAAATAAAAGGCACGCAGAAACCCGATGAGTATGTGATGCTGTCTGCGCATTTCGATTCATGGGACGGCGGCACCGGCGCCACCGATAACGGCACGGGCACACTTACCATGATGGAGGCGATGCGTATTCTCAAAGCGGTATATCCTAATCCCAAACGCACCATACTGGTTGGCCACTGGGCCAGCGAAGAGCAGGGACTGAACGGCTCGCGTGCATTTGTGGAAGACCATCCCGAGATCGTGAACAAATTGCAGGCGCTGTTTAACCAGGATAACGGCACGGGCCGCGTGGTGAATATATCAGGGCAGGGCTTTCAGCATGCGGGCGATTTTATCAAACGCTGGCTGGCGGCGGTTCCTGCGCAGCTGCGTGATTCGATCAGGACGAGCTTCCCGGGTTCACCCGGCGGCGGCGGTTCTGATTTTGCCTCTTTTGTTGCCGTGGGTGCACCGGGGTTTTCACTCAGCTCGCTGAGCTGGTCTTATTTTAACTATACCTGGCATACCAACCGCGATACGTACGACAAGATCGTGTTCGATGACCTCCGCAACAATGCCGTGCTTACGGCCATCATGGTGTACATGGCCTCGGAAGACCCGGCGTTCTTTCCCCGCGACAGGGCCACACTTGGCAACGACAGAACGGGCAGGCCGGCTGTATGGCCCGCACAGGTAAAAGCGATCCGAAAAGGACCGGTTGCGCCGGCAAATTAGCGGGGTATAATATGGAATAAGGAATACAGAACAAGGAATATCGAATAATGAAATAAGGAAGTATACCTGTTCAACAGTCGGATTTCCGCACCCGCGACCCCCAAGGTCGCGGGTTTTTTATGGGCCGGTATTCACAAAATCTTAGCAAAAAAAACGAACCTAATATTTTGTTCGTACGAAAAAATTCCTACCTTGGGGTCATGAAACAGGAAAACAGCGCTATTGAACCCACCCGGTCGGAACTGGAGATACTCCAGGTGCTTTGGGAATACGGTCCTTCCACCGTTCGTTTTGTCAACGACAGGCTTAACGAGGAGAAAAGGGCGGTGCAGTACACATCCACCTTGAAGCTGATGCAGATCATGGTGGAGAAAGAACTGCTTACCCGCGACGAGTCGCAGATGAAGCATATCTATATACCCGCGGTGGGTGAACAGCAGACAAAGGGGGTGTTGCTGGACAGGTTTGTGGAAACCATGTACAAGGGCTCTGCCAGCAGCCTGATGATGCAGTTGCTGGGTAATAGGAAGACCTCAAAAAAAGAATTGGAAGCCATCCGGGAAATGTTGAAACATTTGAATAAAAAGTGAGTTAGCTATATAGGAGATGATGCGGTATGTGAAATAACCTAACCAGTTAATACAACCAGACCTATGCAAGTCAATCTTTTTTCGACCGAATTGGTACGGGCCATTTGCTGGACGCTCCTGCATTCCGTTTGGCAGGGTGTGCTGCTGGCGATGGCCACCGGCCTGGTGATGCTTTTTACGCGCAGCGCACGTCCGCAGAAAAGATACCTGATGCTGGTTGGACTGTTCCTGTTTTTTGTGGTAACCGCGGTGGTGACTTTTGTTTCCGAGCTGAACCGTATAAACCCCCGTACCGGCGGGCACTATCGGGCGGAACAGGGTGTTTACCAGTCGCGGGCAACGGAACCGCTGCTGCAGGCTGCAGCGACAGGTACGGTAACAGCCACCCCGTTACAGCGGTTTGTCAGCTATTTTAATGAACATGCCGCCATGGTTGTGCTGGTATGGTTCCTTATTTTCCTGGCAAAACTTATCCGGCTCGGTGCAAACCTGGTATACGTACAGCGGCTGCGGTCGTATCGGACCACGGCGCCCGGCGGGCAGTGGAGAGAGGTACTGCAGCGACTGATGCAACAACTGGCAATCGACCGTACGGTGCGCCTGCTGGAATCAGGTATCCTGAAAGTGCCGGTGACGATCGGCATGCTGAAACCCGTGATCCTTTTGCCCATGGGGTTATTATCGCACCTGCCACCCGATGAGATAGAAGCGATACTGTTGCACGAACTCGCACACATCAAACGCCGCGACTATTTTGTGAACCTTCTGCAAAGTTTTGCTGAGACCGTTTTCTTTTTCAACCCGGCATTGCTCTGGCTTTCTTCTATGATCAGGGAGGAGCGGGAGAACTGCTGCGACGAGTTGGCCATATCCGTCACCAACAACAAAACCAATTTTATCAATGCGTTGATTTCTTTCCAGGAATACCATTTTGCCGACCAGCGCTGCGGGATGGCTTTTCCGGGAAGCAGGAACCAGTTGCTCAACCGGGTCAAACGCATTGTTCACAACAAGAACAAAACCCTGAACACCATGGAAAAAAGCATCCTGACCCTTGCGATAGCGGCCTTTCTCCTGTTCTCCTTTGTGAATGCAAGGAAAGCGCCTGTCAATACCCCGATCCATACATCCGGCGAGACAAAATCCAATATCGCAGATAAAATCCACGCGCCGGTTCCTTTCCCCCGAAATACAACCTCCCGTATACCGGTGACCGATACGGTTATCAGGGAGAAAAAAGCAGCCGCCCCCAATGAGACAGAAAAAACAGTCGTCGAAGAGCAGGCTGCGACGGGTACGACTGCGCTGCGCCCGCCTGACGCATCGCTGACAGGCCTGAAGCCATTGTCGCCGCTGTCAGACACCCTGCCCGATCAATTTAAAAGCATGTCGACCACCCTGGTCGATGACGGGAAGGATCGTATACTCGAATTCACCGCAAAAACAAAAGACGGCAGGGAATACCGCTTAAAAAAAGTAAATGATACGGTGAAAGAATTGTACCTGAACGGAAAGCAGATCCCTGAATCGGAGTTCGGCCAGCATATGGATGAAATCCGCAGTATAGAACAACGCTTTGAACATGCGCGCGAAGAAGCCAGGAAAAAACGGGAAGAGGCGGGCGCCCGGAGAATGGAATCGGAGAAACTCCGTGTAGAAGCCATGAACAGGAAAAGGGAGGTGCTGCAGGACAGACGCCTGGCGGAAATCAGCAAACGACAGATGGTTGTTGAGGAGCAGCGTGCGGTGCGGGAGCATAAACTGCATGAGATCCGGGAACGACAAACACTCGAACTGCAAAAACACCTGCAGAGCGACAGCATTCATCTTCGTAAACAGGAGCGGCAGCTTGAACTGAAGAGACTGTATCTCGAAAAAGAGAGTGAGCACCTGAAAGAAAGACGCAAAGATTCCATCAGGCATGTGAATATCGAGATGAATAGCAAGTCTGCCGTGTTGGCGCAGCTGAACCACGGACGGAGCGAACTGCGGTTACCAAAAGAAGCGAGACTTAATCAGGTAAACCTCAAACTGAAAAACGGACAGCAGTACAGGAACCCGGAATACGATGCCGGAACCAAACCCGTGCGGATTATACGGGAGAAATTGCCGGCCGATACCGCAAAAACAAAACCCCGGTCAAAACAAGGTGGTGATAATATGCCGCTGTCTAAACGCGAGGCGCTGCGCCTGTTGCGTGCCGGGGATGAAACGCGCAGGGAAGCTTCTGCTGCGGTCATGCGCAACATCATTTCCGATCTGGCGAACGAAAACATTATCGTTGATCCGCGAACGGGCTGGTTTGCACTCGATAAAAAACAGTTTCTGGTGGATGGAAAGGAAATGAGCAGGGAGCAGCAAAACAGGTTTCGCGCAAAATACCTGGTTGCGGACGGAGTGGGTTTTTATTATGGCAATGTAACCGTACCCGGCAAAGGCATTTTCCTCTCCAACAGGGAAGTATCCGCAAAATAATCCGCTGATTCATTATCAAACAGGTCTTCCCGGCAGGGTTGGCGGTAGCATGCCCGGATGAAAATAATTTCATCCGGTATTCCAACCTTATGCCGTGCCGGCACTCTTATAGCCATCATCCATAAAAGATAACCAGGCAACCGTTTATGAAACATTACTATTTCTGTTTGTGTTTATTGTTTGCAGCAGGATTCGCTGCGGCACAAACGGGCACCATTACAGGCTTTGTTAAAGACTCCGGTTCGGCAAAAACACTGGGTCTTGCAACCGTCACCATATTTAAGGCAAAAGATACATCTATTGTTACCTACCGGTTGAGTAATCCCGAGGGTGAATTTAAGGTAGGCGGACTTCCCCTGAACCTGCCGCTGCGTATGATCATTACCTTTTCAGGCTATCAGCCTTTGCGAAAGGAATTTTTGCTTACAGCGGAGCATCCGAACAGGAACATGGACACGGTGAAAATGACTGCAACGACGCAGCAACTCGACGAAGTGATCGTTATCGCCGAGCGCCCGCCCGTCAGTATAAAAAACGATACGATTGAATTCAACGCAACGGCATTCAAAACGCTTCCCAATGCCCTGGTGGAAGACCTGCTGAAAAAACTGCCGGGCGTTCAGGTGGATGCCGATGGAAATATCACGGTTAACGGCAAGGCAGTGAACAGGATATTGGTTGATGGGAAAACATTTTTCGGCAGCGATCCCAAAATGGCCACCCGTAACCTGCCGGCCAATATCATCGATAAAGTGCAGGTAACGGATGATAAAGAGGAATTACTCCGTAATGGCGATGATAATCTGAACAATGTGGGCAAGGTGGTCAATATCACTTTGAAGAAAGGTGTTAAGAAGGGATGGTTTGGCAAAGTATATGCCGGCAAGGGATCTGCTGATCGTTATGAAGCAGGCGCGATAGCAAACATATTCCGGGACACCATGCAACTGAGTGTGCTTGGCTATGTCAATAACCTTAACAAACCCGGTTTTGGCTACAGCGACCTGATGCAGACAGGTGGTCTCGACAGAAGCAACAGTAACCTCAATAGCCGCAGTACCAGCATCTGGTCAAACGGATCGGGTGGCAGTGGTATCATGATCAATGGGATCAGTTTTGGCGGAATGACGGGGTCGGGGGGTGTTGTAACCAGTAAAGGGGGCGGTTTTAACCTTAACCACGCACCAAATGCCAGGCAATCGATCTTTGGACAATACTTCTTTGGCAATGCAGTGGCAGACAGGCGCCAGGAATCCGAGATCCGGCAATACAATGCCGATACGGTAGTCACTAACCGGACACAACTTACAGGCGATGTGATCACCAATGCACATAATATCGGTATCGGCGGTAAATTCAAACCGGATACGCTGACCACGATACAGGTAAGCATGAATTACACCATCGGTCTGCAGGACGAATACAGATTCAGCGATATCAGGGCGGATAACAACCTCAGGGGGCCGCTGAGTACGGGTATGATCAACCAGACCAATAAATCGAATACCTATTATTACCGGCACGGGTTTATGTATACCAGACTGTCGCCCACCAAAAAAGGCAGGCGTTTTAATTTGGTGCACAACCTGGATATCAATAACCGGTTCAATAATTACTATACCAATTCCAGTCTGCATTATATCAGGCCCACCGCTTATGACAGCCTGCTTGATCAGTTACGGAGAGAAGATGTACCGAGAACCGATCTGTCTGCCGCCTTCAACTACAGCGATCCGCTTGGTAAAAAATGGACACTGCGCGTCGGCGGAAGGTATGAATACGGCAAGCTGGTCAATGCGATTGCCACATTCAATCCCAACAGCACCGATAAAAAATACGATGTGATCAACCGGCAGCTGAGCAGCAATTTCTTCAGGGAAAACCACCGCTTCTTCGCGGCCGCCGGTTTTGAATACAAGGCGGCGAAAGACCTGACCATTACGCCTTCGGTGCGTGGACTGGTACAGGAGGTGAACAATGCACTGGCTTCTCTGCCGCAGGCCATCAGACAAAGCCAGCGCAACCTTCTTCCGGCATTGACAGTGGTGTACAAACAACTCAACCTGAATTACTCCGAGGATATTTCGTTGCCGGCGTATGCCTACCTGCTGCCGGTTGCCGATAATACCAATCCCTATAATATCAGCAGGGGCAATCCGGATCTTTTACCTTCGGAGCGACATAATTTCTCGGTCAACTATTATTTTAACGATACCAAACGGAACCTGAACATCGGGTTGTATGCAAACGGAGGTTTTGTAAAGAACGATGTGGTTCAGAGTATCCATATCAACCAGACAGGGATACAGACCAATATGCCTGTGAATGCGGATGGCAGCAGCAATTTTGGTATCAATTACAATATCAACAAGCAATACAAGAGCAACCCGAAATTCATTGTTTCCTGGAATGCAGGCGCCTGGTATGGGTTCAATAAGAGTAAACTGCTGTATAATGGAGAAACAGGCTGGCAGAGTACTTTTAACCTGAACCAGTGGTCTTCGCTGAATTTCAATCTCAACGATAAATTCGAGTGGAATAACAGCTACAGCATCGGGTATAATTTTACAGAGTACACAAGCCAGGCATTCAAAACATTGAAAGTGGTAAGTCATTATGCCAATACGGAAATGATATCCAGGCATATCAAACATGTGATACTGGAAAGCAGCCTGAACTATAACTATAACGGCAATATTCCTGCCGGTCTCCCAAAAGGAATCGTGAGGTGGAATGCTGCGGTTAATATTACGATGTTGAAAGATGAGAAAGGTGTGCTTAAGCTAAGTGTATTTGATATCCTCAATCAGAATGCAGGCGTAAGCATGTACGCCAACCGAAATACCGTGAATATTTTCCGTACGAATGTGCTGAGCCAGTATTTTATGGCCACATTCACCTATAATATCCGCGCTATCGGCGGGGCGAAGAAAAAAGTAGGCGGGGAGAGGTTGTTTAATTTTTAACGTGTTGTGCTATTGCGCTGCTCAAAGGATTTCAATTTTGGGTGCTATTGGCTAAGAGAAGTCGCCATTTTATCAATGAAAATCTAAGCAGGCACGAGGCCCAGCGGCCCTGAGCGAACAAAACACGCATGTCGGGATCGACGATATCCCGGGCGTTATCCGAAATTGAGTGGCGCAACACAGTGACTTTTAGTTCTCCGTAAGAGAGATGCACGGCTGAATGGCTGCATTTATATGGCTATTTAACAATGCAGCCATTTAGCCATTCGACTACTTTGCGGTTATTCTGAGCAGATGCTAAAACAAAGACAATTGCGATCTGGTATCCTTTGTCATTTTCTTTTTCAGTAAGGGCAGCGGTACAGGCGGATTGATCTCGCCACTGTGTGTGATATGATATACCTCGCTTTCCCGGTAGCGGGATGCTACGACTATTTTTGTATTGCCTGCATGCGCATCAAAAAGTGATTGTACCAGTTGCGGATCGTTGTTGTTCCGCGACAGGTGCGAGAGCAGCAGGTGGCTCATAAAACCCGGGCGGTGTTTTGTGAATACATCCAGCGCCTGTGTGTTGGATAAATGCCCCAGTCCCCCGCGGATCCTTTTTTTAAGGTGATAGGGATAGCCGCCATTCTCCAGCATGGCTTCGTCGTAATTGGCTTCCAGAAATGCGGCATGGCATTGTTTGAAATAGCGGATCAACTGGTCGCAGGCAACGCCCAGATCGGTAAATACGCCCACGTTCACGGCCTGGTGGGAGATGATAAAACTATAGGGGTCACTGGCGTCGTGGTATTTCGGGAATGCGGTAACCGACAGCCCGCCAACGGTCACCGGCTCGTGCGGGGTAAATGTTTTTACCTGCTGCCTGTCGATAACCAGCCTGCCGCCGCTGAGTGTGGGCTCGGTGATATAAACAGGCAGTCCGAATTTTTTAGACAGATTGGTAACGCCGCCGATATGGTCTGCATGCTCATGTGAAATAAACACAGCCCTGACATTCTCCATGGCCAGGTTCAGTCTTTTCATGCGTTTTTCCGTCTCGCGGCACGAGAGGCCCGCGTCTATCAGCACGGCATCCGCTTCGTTGCCGATATAATAGCAATTTCCGTTACTCCCCGAGTTCAATGATGCGATAAATAGAGACATGGCTTCAGAATGAACAAAAATACGCCGAATGGAAAAACCCCGTCCCAAAATCTTCCTGTTTCCGCCGCAGAACTGTAACTTAGTTTGGTTACCATCGATCCTGCCATGAAACCGATATCATCCCTGCATCGTCTTATTTACCTGTTACGCGGCATCTGTTTTCCGCCGGCGCGTATTGCCGCGGCATCCGCCCTGTGGCTGGGCTGCGGTATGGCCCGTTTACCCGCCCAAACCGCGAAAGTGGAAAGCTGGCTGACCGATCCCGCCGCTGCCGTTTTTTTTGTAAAGCAGGCGCCGGTTACCCTGCAGAAAAGCCGGGATACCGCCACCATCACCATCGACCCGGCAAAAAAATTCCAGTCGGTTCAGGGTTTCGGATTTGCCCTCACCGGCGGCAGCGCCATGCATATGATGAAAATGAGTCCTACGGCGCGGGCCGCGCTGATCAGGGAACTGTTTGCCACGGATGGCAGCCATATCGGTACCAGTTACCTGCGGGTTAGCATTGGCGCCTCTGATCTGAACGAATATGTATTCTCGTACGACGATCTTCCCGCAGGACAAACCGATACCGGCCTGGTGCATTTTGACCTCGGTCCTGATAAGCGCGATGTGATACCGGTGTTACAGGAAATACGAAAAGTAAATCCGCGTATCCGGATCATGGGCTCGCCCTGGTCGCCGCCGGCCTGGATGAAAACCAACGACGATACAAAAGGGGGCAGCCTGAAGCCCCAATATTACGGTGTATACGCCAGGTATTTTGTGAAGTACATACAGGCGATGAAAAAACACGGCATCGACATAGATGCCATCACTGTGCAGAACGAACCCCTGCACCCCGGTAATAACCCCAGCCTGTATATGCCGGCCGGGGAGCAGGCATTGTTCGTCAAAAAATACCTGGGACCTGCTTTTGCCGCAGCGGCGATCAGTACCCGGATCATTATTTACGATCACAACGCAGACAAACCGGAATACCCTATTTCCATTCTCGATGATCCGGAAGCAAGAAAATACATCGACGGGTCGGCATTTCATTTGTACGGGGGCAGGATCGAGGCATTGTCAAAAGTGCATGATGCGCATCCCGACAGGCATTTGTATTTCACCGAGCAGTGGGTAGGTGCGCCGGGCAATTTTACGAGGGATATCCGCGAGCATATCGATAAACTGATCATCGGCGCCAGCCGCAACTGGAGCAGGACGGTGATCGAGTGGAACCTCGCGGCCGATCCGCAGCAACAGCCGCATACAGACCGGGGCGGTTGCACCGGCTGTCTTGGTGCGGTTACGATCGATAAGGACAGCATTACCCGAAACCCGGCATACTATATCATTGCGCATGCAGCCAAATGGGTAAGGCCCGGGTCGGTGCGTGTCTGGTCCAATATGCCGGAGGAATTGCCCAATGTGGCTTTTCAGACTGTCACTGGTAAAACCATCCTGATAGCGCTTAATACCGCAAAGGATGAGCGGGTGTTCACCGTTGCATGCAAAGGACGCAGGTTTGCCGCCAGGCTGGGCCCGGGCGCCGTGGCTTCCTATATCCTGAATTGATTGGGGAAATATTTCTACTCGGGCTTGCAACCCGCCATACAAACCGGATGGTTTTGGCTGGTACCACATTTGTCTTTGTGACCATACTCACCAAAAAAGACAAATTATGAAAACCTCCAGTTTGATTGTATTGGCAGGTGTCAGCTTCATGGCATCCTGTGGTAATGGTAATAACGGAACCAAGACGGAAGACAGTGTTTCCAATAAGGAAGGCCAGGCAATGGTAACACAGCCGGATACGACGCTGAAAACAGCCACCGTTGCTGTTGACCAGAAGACTGCTGATTTTGCGATTGCGGCAGCAAATGCCGGTATGAAAGAGATAGAGCTGGCAAAATGGGAGCAGGAATACGGCACCCGGCAGGATGCAAAGGATTTTGCGGGTATGATGATCACCGATCATACCAATGCGGCCAATGAGCTGAAAAGAATTGCCTCAACAAAAAGCCTTACACTGCCCAACCTGGTTCCCGACAGCGAGCGGGAAAACATGGATAAGATGAAAACCAAAAAACAGGGCAAAGAGGTCGATAAAGCGTATGTAAACGAGATGGTGGATGACCACAGGAAAGCCGTGAAACTGTTTGAAGATGCTGCCAAGGATGTAACCGATATGGATCTGAAAAATTTTGCATCCCAAACCCTTCCGGTATTGCAGAAGCATTTTGATCATATCAAAGCGATAAAAGCAAAAATGTAGTTCGGTGAAAAAACAGCACACGCAGTTTATTTGTATGCGATAAAAAAAGTTCCGGTGAACCCGGGGCTAATGATACCCAACAAAAAAGCGCTTATCAAAGCGCTTTTTTGTTGCCGTTACCTGTTGCCCTTCAGGCATTCACTTCTTCTGCCGGTTCATACGCCGGTTCCCTTGCCTCTTTTTTCGCGGTGCTCTCGTCTTCCTGGTCCGATAACGGGTTAACATAGGTTTCAGCGATATGGGTCAGGTGGTGGTCGGCATCTTCCTCCTCCCATAATGTTTCTTCCAGAATGGTGGCCACTTCATCGCAGTCCATGGTTCGCGCCAGCTGTACCAGGCTGCCGTAGGTGGCGATCTCGTAATGCTCCACTTTCTGTGCGGCCACGATCAATGCCACGTCCCTTGTCATGGTTCCTTCCTTTGTTTCCCTCATCAGCGATTTCGCTTCCTCCGTCAGGCCCGCCATCGCTTCGCATTTTTTTGTTTCGGCGGGTTTTCCCAGAAGTTTAAACACCCTTTCGAGCCTTATCACATGTTTCTGCGTCTGCAATAAATGATCCTCGAATGCATCGTGCAGCTCATTGGTAGTGGCCGCTTTTTGCATCAGCGGCAGCGCCTGCAGCAGGTGCTTTTCCGCCCAGTACATGTCTTTCAGCAGGTCATTGAACAGTTTGTCCAGCAAAGATTCCTGCATAGGGTGGTTATCCGTTGTATTGTTGCGGGTGTTTGTCTGCCCGCTCATTGTTTCTTTTTTCATGCCTGTGTTTTTTAAGTGTAAGATCAATCGTTAAATACTATGCTCAGTTATGAGAGGTCCTGTTACCCTGTGAAGCCATCGACTTTCTTTTTTCCCGGCTCATGGCGCCGAAGCCTTGCTTTGAATAACGCTGGGTATTGCCGCCCTGCCAGTCGGGGCTGCCATCGTTGAAGGCCGCATAGGTATTCCTCCGGTAATTGTCGGAACCGTTGCGCATCCGGTCCTCGTTCATCCTGTCTTCTGATAGCATGCCGTCGTTGGAATAGCGGTTGCTTGTAGAACCGTATCCATCACCGCTGCGTCCTGTGGTAGGGTAATTGCCGCGGTCGGCATACCGGTCAAAATTGTTGTAGCTGTTGTTCTCGTGTCTGTCTTCCTGCCTGCGGTCGTAATCCCTGTCCCGGTTGTAATCATCGCGGTCAAACTGGTCGCCGCGTCCGCCTGACCATTCGTTGTAACCACGGCCATTGCTTCCGTTTCTCCTGTCGCCATACTGTCCGTAGGGTTCATTGTAACTGCCATTGCCCATGCGGCCGTATCCTTCCGTTACGTCTTCGTAGTCGCTCTCTTCGTTGCGAAAACCGCTCCCGCCACGGTAATCGTTGCGGGCTGAGCGGTCCCATTCGTTCCTGTTGTCGGAATAGCGACGGTTGCTGCCGTAACCTTCGTTGCCAAACCGGCCGGTATTGCCGTACGCTTCGTTCCGGTTTCGTCCGCTGCTTCCCCTGTATGATTCGCGGTATTGCCCGGAATCGCTGGCATTACGCTGACGATCGTTTCGATGACTATCTGTGGAGAACCCGTTTCTCTCACGGGTATACCTCTCCGGATGTTTCTGACGTTGCATACATGTGTTTTTTGATTGAAAAAATGCTGTGGGCTTACCGGCAAAAAAAACATACCCCGTATGCGGAGCCTTTTTGACGGGGAGAATGCCCAGTTTTTTCTACGGGCACAAATAAGAACGGGATCTATCTGTAGCGATAATTGTACAACCGGGAAAACGCAAAAACAATGCGGGGATCAGGTGTACACAAAAAATAACCCACCGGTTTCGATGGGTTATTCCTATACACTTGGGAAGAAAGATACTTAGTTCTTCACCGGTGCGGCAGAACCTGCTGATGCGCCGGAAGCGGGTTTGGTTTCTGTTTTTACCTCACCGCCGATAGACAATACGATCACCGGCGTGGTGGCAGAATTCGTGGTAACGGTAACCGTTTTGTTGATCGGTCCAAGGGCCGCCGCATTATAGGTTACTTTGATAGAGCCTTTGCCGCCTGCGGGAATGGCTTCCTGGGTATATTCAGGAACCGTGCAACCGCATGAGCCAACCGCGCTTTTGATCACCAACGGTTCTTTACCCGTGTTGGTAAAAGAGAATGTGTAACTGGCGGGGATGTTTTGCGGGATCACACCAAAATCGTGTTTTTCCGTGCTGAACTTCATAACAGAAGAAACCGCGCCGGTACCGGGTGCACTCTGCGCCTGTGTAGCAGCAGCCATACCAATCACCGCTATCAATGTAAACAGAATTTTTTTCATAATAAGGAGGTGTTTAAAGAGGAAAATTAGCATTTTTTACAGCAAAACCCGGCCCAAATCGATCAAAAGGGTTAATTAAAGGATAAGCGCTTGCTGCCGGTGGTTCAGGCTGCGCTGCGGCTTTTCTGCCGTTTGGCCACATCCAGTAAATGTTCGATGCGTATAATCTTTTCAGAGTCAGTGGCGGGGATGGAGATATCCCATGCCTGCTCCACGGCGTTCAGCAGGTAGAGCAGCTCCCAATCGGCCAGATCGAGGTCTTTTTTTAAGTCGGTTTTAAGGGTGATGACAGCGCTGTAAATGTTCAGTTTCTCGCGTAATAGTCTCTGCAGACTGCTTATGGCTGGTTGCATAGTAATTGGTTTCGGTTATTATATGAACCGGGTAAGACCAAAAATGCTGCCAAACGATTATTAAAGCGGTGTTAAGAAAAGAGCAACGGCAGTAAAACGGCGGTTTACGGTCAGATATCCTTCCAGTGCTCGGGAGAAACTTTTTTTGCAGCGCTGTTCTTTTTGCCGTTTACGGGGCTGGCATCATACCCGTTGTTTTCGATGATCTTCTCGTCGAGTGTGATCTTTGTTTTTTCCGCCTTGATCGCCTGGCGCAGCAGACCGAAGAGCCCCATATAGATATTGGCCACCCATACCAGCGAAAATCCGCCGATAAGATAACCCCGCCAGCCGGGAAGCAGCAGCGTATACCCCGTAGCCGCCAGGAAAAAAGCGGTTACATAATGGCTGAAACAATACTCACAGGTAAACACATAAAAACATTTCCTGACAAAGGCACTGCGGTGCTCCCTGCTTTGCCTGATGCAATAGTTCCGCGGCGCCGCAAAAATCTCTTCATGCGTTACCGTCCAGGCAATACAGGCGATGGGTATCGCCAGTACAAACAACCATATCAGTTCGTGGTGATGCATAATTATTGCGGACATCCTACCAGTATGCTGTTTTTTTGTTCAGGCACCGGTGTATACGCCATACATTGAATGCAGGTGGTATCCGGCTTTGTCGTTATGGTAAAACTGAACTCTTCGCCCTCCTTTATCTCCGAAGGAAAGCTGCAGGGGTTGGAAACGGTGAATACATTCTGGTAAGATTTATGTGCCAGCGAATCCGTCCAGCTCTGCGCAACAGCCATACCACCCGTTACTTCGCCGCTGAGTTGTATTACGCGCTGTCCGCAGATGCCGCGTTTTACCAGTTTGCCGGTAAGACAGGTCTTTTCATCTGTCTGTGGCCTGGGAGAGCACATAGAAAGCCCCAGCGCCGCAAAACACAAAAGAATACAGTATCGCATACGGATCGTTTACCCAAGGGACTAAAAAACTATACCAAAGGCCGCAGTCGGGCAGGTCGGTCCGTTGCCGGAAATATCCGCGAATTCGCCATCCGCGAATCCGCAATCCCCATAAATTCTGTTATCTTTTGTAACCTTTTCCTCCAACCACGGTTACCTTATTCAGACAAACCACACGAAAAAACGGCTGCTTGGATCAGATTACAGATAACGCATTGATGATCAAGGTAAAAAATGGCGACCTGGACAGGATGGGACTGCTTTTTGAGCGTCACCACCGGCAGTTACTCGGCTTTTTATACCATATGACGGGGCAGCGGGAACTGAGTGAGGACCTGGTGCAGAATGTTTTTTACCGCATGCTGAAATACCGACATACGTTTCGCGGCGATGGCGAATTCAGGTCGTGGATGTACCATGTTGCACGCAATGTGATCCACGATGAAGGACGCGGGCAGAAAAGAACCATCCGTGCCCAGGAGCTGGAAGCGCATACCGAACGGATCAGCGGAACCGATAGGGCCGATGCAGGTATCCAGAAAAGACAGGAGCTGCAATCGCTGCGCCAGGCGCTGAACGAATTGCCCGAGGAAAGCCGAGAAGTGCTGGTGCTTAGCCGTTACCAGGAATTGAAATATGCGGAGATAGCGGGTATTATGAACCTATCGGAAGGGGCTGTAAAAGTGCGGGTGCACCGCGCCTTGCAGCAATTAAAGAACCATTACCTAAAACTTGAATCGAATGAAATGTGAAAACGATAAGAAAGACCTCGCACGCTGGATCAACAACGAGATGAACGAAACAGAACGCGCTGCATTTGAACTGCATTTGGCTGCCTGCCCTGCCTGCCGGCTGGAACTCGAAACCGATCAGCAGGTATGGGATAGGATGGGAGAGATGGTAACCCCGGAACCCTCTGCCTCGCTGCGCCCGCGTTTTTATGCCATGCTGGATACTTATAAGGCATCGGAAGAACCCACCCGCAACGCATTTGCCGATATCCGTCATATGTTCCGGCAGTTCTGGAGCGTACAGCCGGGATTTCGCCTGGCATACAGCCTGGTGCTGGTGGTGGCAGGACTTGGACTGGGGTACCTGATCAACCATACAGGAACAAAAGACAACAAAGACCGGATAGCATCCCTTTCTACACAGGTAAACGAAATGAAAGAGATGATGATGCTCTCGCTGCTGGAAAACCCTTCAGCTTCGGAGAGGATACGCGGGGTAAGTTATACCAGTGAGATCAAACAGGCCAACCCACAGGTAGTGGATGCCTTGCTGACCACCCTCAATAACGATCCGAATGTGAACGTGCGGCTGATGACGCTGGAAGCGCTTGCGCCGATAGCCGCAAAGAACCCCTCCGTGAGAGAAGGACTGGTGCGCTCGATCGTAGAGCAGGAATCGCCGCTGGTGCAGTCGGCGCTGGCAGACGTGATGCTGAAACTGCAGGAAAAACGATCGGTGCAATCCTTCAGGAAATTATTACAGCAGAAAGACCTGAACGGACAGATTAGGGTCAAACTGGAACAAACCATTACAGAACTCATCTAAACCAAACATTATGAAACCTATCCTTTCACGCCTGCTGCTGGCAGGGTGCCTGTACGGCTGCGCCCATCCCCAACCGGTTTCGGCACAGGAATACAAAACACATGTGAGCAAAGAATTTGTATTGAAGAATGCAGCGGCTTCGAGCGTGTTGTCTATCTATAATATTTTCAGATCGATCAAAGTGGAAGGCTATCCGGGCGATAAGGTATTGCTGGAAATAGATGAAAAACTTACCGCCAAACGCGCCGAAGTGCTGGAGCAGGCAAAACAGGAATGTAAACTTGGGTTCGACCAGTATGGTGATACGGTTATCGCCTATATAGCCGAACCTTACGATTCGCGTCCGCGCCGCTACCGGGATTACTGGGAGGACCGAAGACGCATCGAATACGTATACAATCTGGAATTTACTGTTAAGGTTCCGTTCAACATGAACCTGAATATTTCGACGGTAAATAACGGAGAGATCACCGTCAAAGACGTTGCGGGTTCGTTGCGGGTTCACAATGTAAATGGCGGCATACTGGTGCAGAATGCAAAAGATGCGCTGATGGATATCCGCACGGTAAACGGAAACGTTACCGTGAATCATCTCGGAATACCGCCAACGGAATCATCGTATTACACGCTGAACGGAAGACTGGAAGTGACTTACCCCGCCAGTCTCTCAGCCGATATCCGTTTCAAAAGCATGAACGGCAGTTTTTACACCGATTTTCCTGAAGTGCAGGTATTGCCGGCCAGGGTGACCAAAACGGAAGAAAAGAAAGCCAGCGGCGTTATCTACAAACTGAATAAAATGTCGGATGTGCGGGTGGGCACCGGTGGCAAGACCTATATATTTGAAACACTGAACGGGAATATCTATATCAAAAAGCAATCTTAATACCTGTAAATATAACTATCATGAAAACGAAGAAAATGTTACCTATGCTGATGGGCATGCTGCTTGTTGGAGCGGGTGTGACAGCGCAGTCAGAATCATTAACGGTGCCCTTAAGCGAACCCGGCAAACCCTATAAACTGGAAGTGGGACTGGTAAACGGTGGCATTACCCTGATCGGGTACGAGGGAAAAGATATTGTGGTCGAAGCACAGTCGGGCAGCGACCGGAAAAAGAAAGACAGGACTTCGGGCGGGAACAGCGTGGAGGTGAATGTGAATACCAATGTGAACATAAGCGGTGGCAGGGACAGGGAGTCGGGTTCCGGTATGCGCAAACTGAGCGCAGCCAATAACGGCCTCGATGTAAGCGCGCAGGAAAGAAACAACCGTGTTACGATCAATACCGATTCCTGGAAACGCGCGGTAGACCTTGTTATCAAGGTTCCGGCCTCGGGTGGTACATTCAGGATAAATGCCACCAACAACGGTGATATCGTGATCAGCAATATCAATGGCGAGATGGAAGTGTCGAATACGAACGGCTCCATTTCTTTTAACAATGTATCGGGCACGGCCATTGCCAACACCGTGAACGGCAACCTGACCGGTGTGTTCAAAAGCGTTGACGGAAAATCACCGATGGCATTTTCCACACTCAACGGCCGGGTGGACATCACTTTCCCTGCATTGGTAAAAGCGAATATCAAAGCCAAATCGGACCGCGGTGAAGTGTACAGCGATTTTGATGTGGACGTGGATAAAGCGCCCGCAAAAGTGAACCGCAGTTCGGAAAAAGGCATGTACAAACTCAATATCGAAGACTGGATTCTTGGCAGGATCAACGGCGGCGGCCCCGAAATGATGCTGAAGACCATGAACGGCAATATCTATATCAGAAAAGCCAAATAAATAGTACCCCCATTTGCGGAAGCCGGCCGATCGCCGGCTTTCTTTTTGTTTAATCGGTGAATACGGAATGCAACCGATTGAAAACAGAAGGCATATCCTATCTTAGCGCCCGTTATAAGCAACAATATGAAACTGATCAGTCGTGTTACCGTGTTTGGCTTGTTGTTGGCATTGCCTTTGTCTTCCATGGCCTGGGGTTTGATCGGGCACAGGGTTGTTGGAGAGATTGCCTGGGGCTATATGACGCCGCAGGCAAAAAAAACCGTGCAGCAGATACTGGGCGATGAATCGCTTGCCATGGCCACCAACTGGGCCGATTTCATTAAGTCGGATCCGTCCTACCGTTACCTGGGTAACTGGCATTACATCAATTTCAAATCGGGTATCAGTGAAAAAGACATGCGCAACTATCTCCGGTCCGATACCGCAACCGATGCCTACACAAGAATGAACTTTTTGGTAAAGGAACTTAAAAACAAAACCCTTCCTGCCGACAAGAAATTATTTTACCTGCGCATGCTCATACATATTGCAGGAGATCTTCAGCAACCCATGCATACCGCACGTCCCGATGACCAGGGTGGCAATGCGATTAAAATAGACTGGTTTGGAAAAGCCACCAACCTGCACAGCATGTGGGATGAACAGCTGATCGAATTCCAGCAGCTTTCGTATACCGAGTACGCTAAAGTGATCAACCACCCAACTGCGGCGGATAAAACCAAATGGCAGAAAGAATCGATCGCAGACTGGATCGTGGATTCTTACCGTATCACCGAAAGCCTGTACAAAGAGATCGAATCGGCGCCGGGCAACAAACTAAGCTACCGCTACAATTTCGATCACCTCAAAACCCTCGATAACCAGTTGCTCAAAGGCGGCGTGCGGCTGGGCGCACTGCTGAACCAGTTATTCGGGTAAACAACAACGGTAACACCAAGTGTATCCATCGGTGTTGCGGCGCCTACTCCCTGCCGCTTCCTTTAAACTGGTGGCTGGTTTCCCTGAACAGCACGTTGAATGTGGTAAGCGATCCGTAACTGGCGGTGATGTATTGCTGCAGCTCCACTTTTTCGGCATCAGTCAGCACTTTGTGCGCATTGATCTTTTGCTCGATCAGCCGCAGGCGGTCGCGTACCATCACGATCTTGTGAAAGAATACATCAACCGGCACCTCCTTTGCTTGCAGGGAACCGTCTTTGGGTTGAAGTACCAGCGTCCCGTCGTTCCATTTGGTGGCCATCGGCACCAGCTGAAACTCGTGCAGTCTTTGTGTCAGCACATGATCGAGCGCCTGTTCAATATCGGCCAGCGATACAGCGCCTGCCTGCTCAGCAGCAACCTCCGTTCTTTCGAGCAGTTCCAGTTCCGTATAATCTTTCGCGATGCTCTTGGCGGTATTCGGTGTTTTGAACCAGATGGTATAAAATTCAGAACCCGTTTCCACGATAACGCCCCTGCCATAATGGGGGTGATGCACTTTTGAACCGATGCCTGCCTGTTCCATATAATAGATTGAAGACGGAAGATACGTCAACGCAGGCAACCGGTTTTACCGCAAATAAAAAAGCCTGTCGTTTGAGGACAGGCTTTTTTATTTGCTGCAAAAAAATTATTTTACAGAGATGGGTACCACCAGGTTTTCCCAGGAAAGAGAAATATTGCTGGCATTTACGTCATACTTCAGTTCCTCCTGCAGTGTGGCCGACTTAACAGGCTTTACGTTAACACGCAGCACATCCTTTGATGGATCGAGCGTGGTTTCGCCCTGCCTGGTAATGCCCCACTGACCGGTTTGTGAATTAAAGATGATGGTCCATTCGTTCTGACCCGGAATGGCATACACACTGTATTTGCCGGCAGGTAATTTTTTGCCTTCAACGGTCAGGTCTTTGTCTGTTTCGATAACAGTGGCGGCGTTGGCGCCCGCCCTCCATACTTTATCGTAAGGCACCAGCGCTCCCCAGACCTGCCTGCCTTTTACCCTTGGGCTGCTGTACTTAACGGTTACATTAGCCTCGCCGATCCTGCCGGTGGCAGTGGCGGCCGGACTTGCCGGCTGTGCCATAGCTGTTGTAGACAGGCAGATGGCGGCAAGAACCAATAAAAATGCGTTTTTCATAGAAAAAATTTAAGGTGAAATGATGATGATCAGGGTACCGAAGTTACCATTTTCTGTTTGGTTCCCTAACCGCTCATCCTTTTATGGTAACAGATTTCCCGGCCGGGGCGACAGAAAGCCGGTACCGCAGTCACGTGTTTTATGTGGAAGGAAATGGTACTTTAGCCGGAAGGTTACTACCGGTTATGAAACAAGGCAGCCTCACAAGAATTGCGCCCACCCCCAGCGGTTTTTTACATATCGGCAATGCATTGTCGTTTGCGGTCACCAGCGCCCTTGCGGAGAAAACGGGTGCGGCGGTTTTATTGCGGATCGATGACCTGGACCAGGCGCGTGCCAGACCGGAATACCTGCAGGATATTTTTGATACCCTTCATTTCCTCGATATCCCCTGGCAGCAGGGGCCGGTTTCAGTGGCGGATTTCAAAGAAAAGTATACGCAGGAAAAAAGAATGCCGCTATACAACCAGGCGCTGCAGCGTTTGCGCGATGCGGACCGGCTGTTTGCCTGCGATTGCTCCAGAACCCTGCTCGTGCAGCAGCCCTGTTGCTGTGCACAGAGATCTTTGTCGCTGGATACACCGGGTACCAGCTGGCGAATCAGGACAGACAGTTCCCCTGTATCATTTTACACAGCTGCGGGCGAACGAATTGAAAAGAAGATGCCCGAGTCAATGCAGCACTGTATCGTCAGAAAAAAAGACGGCTATCCCTCGTACCAGCTGGCTTCGGTATGTGATGATATTTACTGGAATGTAGATCTGATTGTACGCGGACAGGATCTGTTCGATTCCACCATCGCGCAGCTGTTCCTGGCCCGTTACCTCGATGCTTCCTCGTTTACGCAGGCAGTTTTTTGTCATCACCCGCTGATAGAACAGCATGGGGTTAAACTGTCCAAATCGGCCGGTGCCACAGCCATACGTTATCTGCGTCAGCGGCAAAAAAACAGCGCAGCGGTATACCAGCTGATGGCAGAAGCGATCGGCCTAACCACAAAAATTTCCGACAGGCATTCGCTGACAGCACACCTGCCTTTTGCGCTGTGCTGATCTGCGGGCTCGATAACATATGCTGCATTCGTAGAAAAAAATCAGACTGGCACTAAAAAATCATACCAGCCCATTTTGCGGCCTGTATGCATTTCGCGTGTTATTTTTAGAAAAGTTTATTGTTCCAGAAATCTATGACGCATCCCTTACCCGCTGCTAATGAGCTCGATTTTCTTTCCGGTGGCGGAGAAATGGGTGAACGTATCCGTAACTATCCCTGGAAGGATTCTCCGTTGGGTGCGCCAGAGAACTGGGACCAGAGTTTAAAGACCTGTGTTCGCATCATGCTCACCTCGCAGCAGCCGATATGGATCGGCTGGGGTAAGGAGCTGATCAAACTGTACAACGACCCGTATAAGGCCATAGCGGGAGGCAAACATCCTGCAGCGCTTGGCCAGCCCGCCTCGGTGGTTTGGAAGGATATCTGGAAAGACATATCCCCCCTGCTCGCCAGGGTAATGGAACGGAACGAAGGTATCTATGCAGAATCGCAGTTGCTGATCATGGAGCGTTACGGTTATCCCGAAGAAACCTATTATACTTTTTCCTACAGCCCGGTGCCGGGTGCAGACGGACGCACGGCCGGTATGCTCTGTTACAATACGGCCGAAACAGCGCGGATCATCAACGAGCGATCGCTGAATACGCTGCGCAAACTCGGCGCCGATATCCGCAGGGAAAACACCGATGCGGTGCTACGGTCAACAGTGGCAGTGCTTGCCGACAACAACAGGGATTTCCCGTTTTCCATCATCTGCCGTATCAGCGAAGAAGGCAGTATGGCCTGCCCGGTTGCTTTTGCAGGGATAGATGCGCGGCACCCTGAGATGCCCGATAAAATAGACCTGACGCAACCATCCGAAAAATGCAGGTCGCTGCAAAAAGCGGTGACAGAGAACGAGACCGTTCTCTTTGAAGATTTCGGAGACCCCCATACATTGCCAACAGGCCCCTGGAAGCTGGCGCCCAAAGAATTTGTGCATGTGCCCATTTCGGCAGGCAACCGCAAAACACCGTTTGCGGTGCTGACCCTGGCATTGAACCCGTTCCGGAAATTTGACGATACCTACCGGCATTTTATCCGGCTGATCTGCGACCAGGTATCGCTGGAGCTGAATAATGCAATGGCTTACGAGGAAGAACGCAGGCGGGCCGAAGCGCTGGCCGCGATCGATAAGGCAAAAACGGTTTTCTTCTCCAATATCAGTCACGAATTCCGCACGCCGCTTACACTGATACTCGGGCCGCTGGAAGAGCTGCTGCGCAAACCGCAGTCGCAGCTTGGCCCCTGGGAAAAACAACATATCGAAACAACACACCGGAATGCACTGCGTTTGCTGAAGCTGGTGAACTCCCTGCTTGATTTCAGTAAAATAGAAGCGGGCAAACAGAAAACCGTTTTTAAGCCAACGGATATCGCGGCGCTGACGCGGAATCTGGCGTCCTATTTCCGCTCGGTTACAGAGAAAGCAGGTTTGCAACTGGAAATACAGGAAGAAGATTTTCCCGGGCCGGTATATGTTGATCCGGATATGTGGGAGAAGATCGTATTCAATCTTTTGTCAAACGCATTCAAATACACACTGAAGGGAAAGATTGTTGTGAGTATACAACCTGACGGCGGTTTTGCGGTGCTGAAAGTGGCTGATACCGGCGTAGGCATTCCGGCATCAGAACTGCCGCACATGTTCGACCGGTTTCACCGCGTGGAGAATACAGGCGGCAGGAGTTATGAGGGAACGGGGATCGGGTTATCGTTTGTAAAGGAACTGGTGCAATTGCAAAACGGCGAGATCGGTGTTGAGAGCGAATTGGAGCAGGGAACCGTATTCACCGTAAAAATCCCGCTGACAAAAAAAGCGGTGGCCGATGACACATCCATCGTTACCGAAGCCTCCGCAGCGTATGTAAAAGACAAGATATATCTCAGCGAAGCGGAATTGCCGGACGATTTGAATAATAACACACAGCATGCGGCGTCAGCACCCGTATCCGAAAAGAACAGGGCGCTGGTGATGGTGGTGGATGACAATGCCGATATGCGGGAACATATCGTTTCTGTTTTGTCGGGCCGTTTTGATACGCTTACCGCGAACAATGGTATGGATGCCCTGCTGAAACTGAAAGACAATAGTCCCGATCTGATCATCAGCGATATCATGATGCCTGTTCTCGATGGTATCGGGTTGCTGCAAGAGGTCAAGAAAAACAAACTTTCAGAGCATATTCCCGTTGTATTGCTTACCGCGCGGGCAGGAGAGGAATCAAAGATAGAGGGCTGGGAAATGGGCGCCGACGATTACCTGGTAAAACCGTTCTCTGCCCGCGAACTGCTGGCGCGGGTAAGCTCGCATATCAACCTTGGCAGGATGCGCAGCGCCAACGAACAAAGTGTACGCAACCTGTTCAGCCAGGTGCCGATGGGTATTGCGGTATACCGCGGACAGGATCTCGAGATAGAGATGGTGAACGATACCATGCTGCGTTACTGGAACAAGACCAGGGAACAGTCGTTGGGCAAGCCGTTATGGGAACTGTTACCCGAATTCAGGGATATCTTCGGCGGCATCGCGGAAGAAGTGTACCGCACCGGTAAACGATTCAGCTCGGAGGAGTTCCCCGTTACGCGTTACTGCGATGGCCGGGAAACAACAAGGTATATAGCATTTGGTTTTGAGCCCCGGTTTGATGAACTGGGAAATGTGATGGGCATCATCGGCATCGCCAGCAATATTACTGCGCAGGTGGTGAACCGGAAAAAGACCGAGGAAAGCGAGCGGCAGCTGAATGAGCTGGCCAATGCCATGCCGCAACTGGTATGGATCACCGATGCAGCGGGAGCGCCGCTGTACCTGAATGAGCGTGCCTCGGCTTTTGCCAACGCAGAAAAATTGGCAGACGGTTCCTGGCGCTGGGATCCGGTGATTCATCCCGACGACAAAGCAGAGACATTCGCTGTCTGGGGCAGGTCGCTCGCATCAGGACAGCCTTACCAGCGGGAGCACCGGATGCAGTTGAAAGACGGCAGCTATCACTGGTTCCTCAGCAGGGGCTATGCGCAGAAGGATGCGCAGGGCACCGTGACGAAATGGTTTGGCACTGCCACCGATATCAACGAACAGAAATCATTTGCCAGGGCGCTGGAAGCAAAAGTGTACGAACGCGCGGAACAGCTGAACCAGGCCAATGAAATACTCGAGACAAAAAATGCGGAACTGGAAAGACAGAACGAGGAACTGGCTTCTTTCAGTTATGTGGCAAGCCATGACCTGCAGGAGCCGCTTCGTAAAATACAGACATTCAGCAACCGCATACAGGACCTGGAGAAAGACAAACTGTCCGATACGGGTAAAGACTATTTTAACCGGATGATCGCGGCGGCCAAAAGGATGCACCTGCTGATAGAAGCCCTGCTGGATTATTCCCGGACGAATACATCAGACAGAACATTGGTGGAAACGGATATTGCATCGCTGCTGAGAGACGCCAGGAGTAATTTATCCATACTGATCGAGGAAAAGAAAGCCGTTGTGGAGGCAGGGCCGCTGCCAAAGATTAAAGTGATACCCCACCAGTTTCAGCAGCTCTTAAGCAATATCATCGCCAACTCGCTCAAGTACAGTAAGCCCGATGTGGCGCCGCATATTGCTATCACTGCAGAAAAAGTGACGGGTGCAGACAGTGCGCACGCGGGCTTGTCCCGCAACAACCGGTACTGGCGCTTTTGCTTCCAGGACAATGGCATCGGGTTCGAACAGCAGTATGCAGGCAAGATATTCGAATTGTTCCAGCGTTTGCACGGCCGCATGGAATACTCGGGCACGGGCATAGGTCTTGCCATCTGCAAAAAGATCGTACAGAACCACAATGGTGTGATCACCGCTTCCGGCGAACCGGGTGAAGGCGCAAGATTTGATGTGTACCTGCCGGTAAACGAATGAGCCGCGGTTTTTAAACGCTTTTAGTGGTGACCGCCGTACCTATTACCGCCGCTCTCTTAGAAATAACTCAGCCACCATTGGGTATGTGCTGCCTTGTATTCGCTGTATTTTTTGCATACAGGGTACAGACCTGCCACCACGGCTATCCATATCAGGTAAACCACACCCAGTGAAAATCCGAAATCGTTTGGTCTGAAAACCATCAGACCGCCGGTTGCCTGCGCCATGGTATGTCCGGTGGCAAAGAAGGCGATCATGCAAAGCAGGTGGATAACCAGGAAATGCAGCATGTAATAGAAAAGCGGAACCCTTCCGTATATGACCACGATATCGGCCCAGCGCGCCCTGGTTTTTTCAAGCCATGCCAGCAGCAGCAAACCCGGTCCGATGGTCATGCAGCAATAGAGCAGCGAGGGCGGGTACTTGGTGACGTTGAAAAACGAAATGATCGTTGCCGTCGTGTTTTTCTGCTCACTCCATGGAAAAAGATCGCCGTAAACATTCAGCCAGCGCAGGATAAAGAAGGCGGTTACGGTAAGCAACCCTGTTTGCACAAGCTGTTTTCTCCTCATGGCCGGGTCGTAGTCCTTGCTGAACCAGCTGCCCAGGCAGTACCCCAGCAGCATGATGCCGGGCCAGGGAATCAGCGGGTACAGCACACCTAGCAGCCTGCCGCCGCCGGGCGCAAAATATTGCTGGTGCAGCAGGGCCCAGATCATCGATCGATCCGTGGCATTGGGTGCATCGTTGAAGCGATCGAGGAAATTATGTCCTGCCACCAGCAGCAGTCCCAGTGCAAACAACACCGGAACCGGCAGGTAAACCAATGCGGCCATCAGCATCATGGATAAGCCGGTTACCCAGATTACCTGCAGACCGATAAAGGAATAGCTGGGATCGAAGCTGAACAGGAAATTGAATACCACGATCTCGAGCGCGACCAGCCAGATACCGCGTTTAAGCAGGAAAATTGAAAGATCTTTTTTGGAGCGTTTTTGTCCGGTGAGAAAAACAGATGTGCCTGCCAGGAATACAAACAGCGGCGCGCAGAAATGCGTGATCCATCGTGTAAGGAACAGGATGGGTGTTGTGGTTTCCGGGTTGGTGGGATCGCCGGTCATGGCATCAATATGAAAGAAATCGCGCACATGGTCAAGCGCCATGATGACCATGATAATGCCACGCAGCCGGTCGATGGAGTCGATGCGTTTTTTGGAAGGGAGGGCAACCGTGTTCATGCAGTCAGTTTGCAGTAAAATACAGCAAACTGACTGCAATTGCAACAGGTTTCTGTGTTGCACGGTTGAATGGCGGTATTGGTAAACTGTTTAGGGCGGTGCTGGTTATATAGCAATTCAGCCATTTAACAATTTAACCATTAACTCACATTTACGTAGTACTACGCAGCCCCTGTCATCCTAATCACTATAGAAAATTCGGTGAAAACACCCTTTTTCAGTTCGCGCTTTGGAGCATTATTGTTGTGCCAAAGTTAATGATGTGAGAAAAAGCCTGCTACTGCCGGCTTTGTGTATGATCTGTCTTGGATACCAACAGGCAGTACACGCACAGGGCAAAGCAGATACATCCAATATCCAGACAACCTTCCCTGAGAAGGCGCTTGACCGTCTTGCACGCTCCGGTGCCGGAATGGAGCAGGCGATACATCATAGCTCCCAAAAAACGATCAGAAAGATCCGCCGAATAGAGAGGAAAATCAGCCGGTTAGCAGGCTTGTCCGATTCCTCGACCGCCTCGTATTATCAGAAACTGGAGACGGCTGCGGACAGTGCATCACGGAATTTATTCAATTTTTCTTCTTATATCCCTTCTATAGACAGCCTGCAAACCTCATTGCGCTTCCTGGGTGTCCGGTCTGATATTACAGACAATCTTTCCGCCGTACAACAGCGCTATACAGGTGCCGCCGGTATCGGCCAGTCGCTCGGCCAGCGGTATGAGGTATTGTGTAAAATGATCAATATCCCCGCAGCAGGAAAATACCTGCGGTCGATCGATAAAGAGATCTATTACTATCGCCGGCAACTGGCTGAATATAAATCCATGCTCGCCGATCCAGATAAACTGGCGCGGCGGCTGGTAGACTATGCCAGGCAAATGCCTGCCTTCCGCGATTTCTTCCTGAAGAACAGTTCGCTCTCGAGCCTGTTCAGGCTGCCGGGCGGTACACCCGATCCTGCGGCGCTGGCAGGGTTGCAGACGCGGGCCCAGGTGCAGGGTATGGTCAATGCAGCCATCCCCGCTAACGCCGATCCGCAGCAGTACCTGCAGGGCCAGCTGGCCGCCGCACAGGCCGAACTCGATAAACTGAAGAACAGGATCAACCAGTTGGGCGGTGGCAGCAGCGAATTGTCCATGCCCTCTTTCCGGCCCAACAACCAGCGTACAAAATCATTCTGGAAAAGACTCGAAGCGGGGATGGATATCCAGTCGCAGCGACCCAACCAACTGCTGCCGGTAACAAGCGATATCGCACTCAGTCTCGGGTACAGGCTTAACGACAACAGCACCATCGGGATAGGCGCGGGGTATAAACTGGGCTGGGGACAGAATTTCAGTCATATCAGGTTTACCAGCGAAGGGTTTTCCCTGCGGAGTTTTCTCGATATCAAAGTCAAAGGCGGCTTCTGGGCAAGCGGCGGTTTCGAATACAATTACCAGCAAAGTTTTTCCGGTATAGCCGAACTGCAGGATCTGTCGCGCTGGCAGAAAAGCGCTTTGCTCGGGATAACAAAAAAATACCGCATCGGTAAAAAGCAGGGAAAACTGCAGTTGTTATGGGACTTTATCAGTTATGACCAGGTACCAAAAACGCAGCCATTGAAATTCAGGGTTGGGTACCAGTTATAAAGTGTTTGTTATTTATAAATCTATGCACATGAAGAAAGGGCATGTACTCCGTTCATCCTGGTTATTGCTGCTGATCATCCCGGCGCAGTTGTTATTTGCGCAGGTGGTGGATGATCTATCCAGGTACACCGATTTTCTGCCGGCGCCGCCAAATGCTGCGGCGATCGCGAAATACGGATCGATCAGCCTGAATAAAAACACGGGCGCACCAAATATATCCATTCCTTTATTCACGGTAAAAGGCAATAAGCTCGCAACAGGAATAGCCTTGTCTTATTCCAGCACCGGTATCAAAGTAGATGAGATCGCTTCGCGGGCAGGTATGGGCTGGGCGCTGAATATGGGCGGCGTGATCTCGCGTACGGTAAGAGGTGTTCCCGACGAACAGAGACCGCGCGCCATACCATGGGCGCCTATCGGCATGAACTGGTCAACCTACAACTTCGCCAGTTCGATCATCAAGGCCAACAATGCCCAGGGAAACGATGGCGAACCCGACCTGTTCACTTTCAACTTCAATGGCTATTCGGGTTCATTTGTTTTTGATCCCGACATGAATCCTGTAATGATATCGCGTTCGGATATACGCATCGCCAAAGATTTTAACGGCACCGAATGGAATTTTTTGATGACCACTCCCGATGGTATACGGTATTATTTCGGTGGAAGCAATGCTACCGAAAAAACCAAAAGGACCTCTACCTGCGGCAAGAATTTCGAGCTGTATGTCAATAACGCCTGGTACCTCGTAAAGATCGAACACCCCAACGGCGAGCAGATCCGTTTCGGTTATGAACCGCATACGTACAGTTACCAGACAGGCGTATCGCAGACCATGTACTGGGTGAGCCCGCAGCCCGTGCATTCCTGTCCAACCGTGACCACCTGTTCCACGCCGCCAACCGCCACCTGCGTCAACACTGTACAAACACAGGGTGTGTTGCTGAAATCTGTAGAAGCCACCGGTCGCGTAAAAGCCGTGATCAGCTACCGCAACCGTTACGATTGCTCCGATTCGCTGGTAAGCAGTATCGAACTCACCGACCTGGTCAAAAACCGGCCGGCAGGATCTTTTGAAATGGAATACGATGATGTGGTGGCTACCGGCCCTGCAAACGAAAGCGGGTACGGTTCCGATCATACGCCCTTTCTCAACAGCCTGAGAGAAAGATCCGCTGATCTTGCGCTCGATAAAAGACACCGGTTCAGCTATCTCGATGCCGCATCACGCGCGCCGCGTTTGTCTTTTTCGCAGGATCACTGGGGATTTTATAATGGCAGGAGCAACCAGTCGTTCGTACCGAAACCCGATAATAAAATACCGGGAGGAGGTTATACCAACGCCTCACGTTTTCCCGCAGCCTCAGGTAACCGCGAACCCGATGCCGCCTATGCAAAGCTGGGCATGCTTACCAGGATCGACTACCCCACAGGCGGGTACGACAGCATTTTGTATGAGGGGAATGAAATAAGGCAGGCGGTGGATGTGGGTACCCTGCACAGGCTTATGTCTGGCATTACCGGAACCGGAATGCAGGCAACGCTTACCGATACCACTACTTTTTCCATCGAACAGACACAGGAACTGGACCTGCTTATCAACTGTGCAGACAATACCGGCAACGGCAGTTTCGATCCCGTTCACAACAAGGGAAATGTATCGTTCATCAATGCTGCAGACGGAACCGTATATACACTGCTGGTAACACCCGGTACCATCAGCCATGTATACCCTTTGCTTACGCCCGGAACTTACCGGATGGTACTTTCCGCCAATGGCGCCAATGTAACCACCAACGCGGTACTGGAGTATAAGCCATTGTATACGCTTGCAACAAAGAACCTGCCCACGGGCGGTATCCGCGTAAGTTCGGTATTCACAGGTAACAGATCGGAAAGACCGGTTCACAGGAAATATTATTATGCATCCACGGACTCGCTGCACGCATCTTCTATGAATCTGCGGTTGTTCCCGCAGTATTTTTCGCAGTCGCGTTCGGAAAGCACCTGCGGCGACGGCGACTATACCTCCTGCGAAACTTTTTACCTGTTCGCCAACTCGATCAATACGCTGAACGATTACCAGGGCTCCCTTGTGAGCTACAGCAGCGTGGTGGAGGGACTTGGCGATCATTTTGAAGGCGGCGCTACCGAAACCAGGTTCATGACAGAAAAGGACGGACCCGGTGAAGTGCTGTTCGGGTACGATTTTCTCAATGCGGGCAAGACCAATTACAGCAATGCATTCAACGGCAAGGTGAAAGAGGAGATCTTATGGAAGCAGACCGGTTCGGGCCTGATCCCTGCAAAAAGAACAACACATGCGTATAAACTCGATCTAAGAGGCGCAAAAGAAGTATACGGATATTCGATCAACGGGCGCTATGGTCTTTACCCCGCAAACAGCGATCTCCTGGTTATTGATACTACGAATTACAATCCTCCGTTTGAAGGCGGTACACCCTTGTACCAGGTATTTCTCAAACCTCTCGATATTCTCAGGTACAAAGTATTGTGCGACTGGACCTATATCGATTCCACAACGGAAATACTGTACGATGAGAACGGTCAGAACCCCCTGGCCGATACCAGACATTTTTATTACGATACCAGTGCGCATACGCTGGTTACGCGCACCGAAATCCGTAACAGCAGGAACGAATGGCTGAAGACCCTGTTCCAGTACCCGGCAGATTTCGGAGGACAGGCTGTATACGACAGCATGATCAGCAGGAATATGCTCACACCCGTTGGCGCGGTGAATTATAACAACAATGCCGAGATCAGCCGCCAGCGGATACATTTTGCAGACTGGGGGAACGGGAACATAGCGCCGTCTTCCATACAGAAATCGTTCAACGCAAACACGCTGCGCACGGAGATGGTGATGGATAGTTACGACAGCGCAGGTAACCTGCTCCAGTTCACCGGCAGGGATGGCATACCCAATGCCGTGGTATGGGGTTATAAGAATACCTATCCCGTTGCCAAAGTGCCGGGCGCAACCTATGCCCAGGTTACGGGTGCATTGACGGTAACGCCAGCGCAGTTGCAGAACATGGATGGCGCTGCGCTTCAGACCGAACTCGGCCATATACGCAGCGCATTTCCCGGGTTGCCGGTTACAACCTATACCCATCAGCCATTAACAGGTATTACGGCCATGGTGGATGCCAACCAGGTCAAAACAGGTTTTGAATACGATGCATTCAACCGCCTGGAACATATACGGGATAACGACAGCAACCTGGTAAAAAAAATCGAATACAGTCTCGCCGGCCCCGGAAGCCCAACGGCTATGCCGCTCTACCGCAACGCAGGCGCAAGCGCCTCCTTCAGTTGCCAGACCTGTGTTACAGGATACACGGCAACAACAGTTGTTTACCAGGTGCCGGCGGGTAGGTATACCTCACTGGTTTCGCAGGCACAGGCGGATAGTCTGGCAGCAGCCGATATTTCGGTCAACGGGCAGGGCTATGTCAATGCGCTCTCTCTTTGCGTCAGAACTGTTATCCATACTTACCTGAGCGTACAGAAAGCAGGTACGTTTACCCGGCAGTGTGCTGCAGGCGGTACGGGGTCTTCTGTTACGTATACGGTAAATGCAGGTGTATATACCTCGCAGACCAGCCAGGCAGACGCCGACAACCAGGCGCAGGCCGCCGTGAATGCCAACGGTCAGAGTTATGCAAACAGCAATGGCACCTGTACTTTCTCCAGCATTGCCAAATCGGGCACATTCACCAAACAATGTGCCCCGGGTGGTACGGGCTCGTCTGTAACCTATACGGTGGGTGCAGGTGCATATACTTCATTGATCAGCCAGGCTGACGCGGACAACCAGGCTCAGGCTGACGTCAACGCCAATGGTCAGGGTTATGCGAACAGCCATGGTACCTGTACTTTCTACAATGTTGTTAAATCGGGAACCTTTACCAAACAATGTTCCACGGGTGGTACGGGCTCGTCCGTAACCTATACGGTGGGTGCAGGTGCATATACTTCATTGATCAGCCAGGCTGACGCGGACAACCAGGCTCAGGCTGACGTCAACGCCAATGGTCAGGGTTATGCAAACAGCCATGGTACCTGTACCTTCTATAATGTTGCTAAATCGGGAATTTTTACCAAACAATGTGATCCGGGAGGTACGGGTTCTTCTGTAACGTACACCGTTGCGGCAGGCACTTATGCCTCTAACAGCAGCCAGGCCGATGCCGACAACCAGGCGCAGGCACAGGTAAACAGTTACGGCCAAACCTATGCAAACAACAACGGTACTTGTACCTTTTATAATGCGGTTAAATCGGGAACCTTTACCAAACAATGCGATCCGGGCGGTACGGGTTCTTCTGTAACGTACACCGTTGCGGCAGGCACTTATGCCTCTAACAGCAGCCAGGCCGATGCCGACAACCAGGCGCAGGCACAGGTAAACAGTTACGGCCAGACCTATGCAAACAACAACGGTACCTGTACCTTTTATAATGTGGTCAAATCGGGAACATTTACCAAACAATGCGATCCGGGCGGTACGGGTTCTTCTGTAACATACATCGTTGCGGCAGGCACCTATGCCTCTAACAGCAGCCAGGCCGATGCCGATAACCAGGCGCAGGCACAGGTGAACAGTTACGGCCAGACCTATGCAAACAACAACGGCTCCTGTACTTTTTATAATGTTGCCAAATCGGGGACCTTCCAGAAACAGTGCGATCCGGGTGGTACGGGTTCTTATGTTACCTATACGGTTGCTGCGGGTACCTATGTATCGTACAGCAGCCAGGCAAACGCGGATAACCAGGCGCAGGCGCAGGTGAACAGCTATGGTCAGACCTTCGCCAACAACAACGGCACCTGTGCTTTTTACAATGTGGCCAAATCAGGCACTTTTACCAAACAGTGCAGCCCCGGCGGTACGGGTTCTTCCGTTACCTATACAGTACCGGCAAGTTCCTACCTGTCTTATACCAGCCAGGCGGATGCGGATAACCAGGCGCAGAACGATGTAAATACCAACGGTCAGAATTATGCCAACAGCCATGGCACCTGTACTTTTTATAACGAAACAAGATCGGGCACGTTCCAGAAACAGTGCGATCCCGGCGGCACAGGTTCTTATGTTACCTATACGGTTGTTGCTGGTACCTATGCATCCAACAGTAGCCAGGCGGATGCGAATAACCAGGCACAGGCGCAGGTGAACAGCTATGGCCAGACCTATGCCAACAACAATGGTTCCTGTACTTTTTATAATGTTGCCAAATCGGGCACGTTCCAGAAACAGTGCGATCCCGGCGGCACAGGTTCTTATGTTACCTATACGGTTGCCGCGGGAACCTACGTATCGTACAGCAGCCAGGCCGATGCGGATAACCAGGCGCAGGCACAGGTGAACAGTTATGGCCAGACTTATGCAAACAACAATGGCACCTGCACATTTTACAGTGCGGCCAGATCGGGCAGCTTCCAGAAACAGTGCGACCCCGGCGGTACCGGTTCATGGGTTACCTATTCAGTAAGCGCAGGCGCCTACACCTCGAACATCAGCCAGGCGGATGCCGACAGCAAAGCGCAGACAGATGTAAATAACAACGGCCAGGGCTATGCCAACAGCCAGGGATACTGCACCTATTACAGCGAAGCCAGGTCGGGCAGCTTCCAGAAACAGTGCGATCCGGGCGGCACAGGTTCCTATGTTACCTATACGGTAGCTGCCGGCACTTATGTGTCGTACAGCAGCCAGGCCGATGCGAACAACCAGGCGCAGGCACAGGTGAACAGTTACGGCCAGACCTATGCAAACGGCAACGGCTACTGCACCTGGTACAACAGCGCCATGTACGATCTGCTGCAGAAGAACGATTGCGCCGGAAGCGGTATTGGCTCCTATGTAGCCTACTCCATTCCGTATGCTACATTCTCATCCAACACCAGCCAGGCGCATGCCGATCAACTGGCGCAGAACTACTGGAATGCCAATGCGCAGAACTATGTTAACAGCAACGGCTCCTGTACCTGGTATAACACCGCCATCACCCAATCGTTCCAGAAAAATGACTGCGGGTCTTATGCGGTGGGCTCCTCTGTAAACTACACAGTAAGTGCGGGAAGTTACTCATCCAATGCCAGCCAGGTCCATGCAAACCAACTTGCACAGACGCAGGTAGACACGTATGGCCAGGGTAATGCCAATGCAAACGGCTCCTGTACCTATTATAACTACGCCGTATCGGCCGATTTTACCAAATCATGCCCAGCGGGCTACCAGGGATCCACGCACAACTATACCATCGCCGCGTGGACCTACTCGAGTACCTCCAGCCAGCACGATGCGCAGGTAGCGGCCAATGCCGCGCTGAACAGCGCAGGACAGGCTAACGCGGATAATATCGGCACCTGTACTTACCTGTGCACAAGCGGCAACTGCAGCGGCATCGATAAAAAATGCGTGTTCAATGTCTGCGAGACCGGGGTGAAAGTGGTCACCAACTCCGAGTTGCTCGGGCCGCGCTGGTACCTCTGCACCTATCACTACGAATGGAGCGATGGGTCGTGGTCGCAGGACTATACGGAAGAATCGGCCTTTGGCTGTTATTGATAAACCGAAAAAGAAAAAAATGAAAATACCCTTTCTTGTAACCGGCCTGCTGCTCTCGCTCTGTCTCAGCGCACAGCAGCCCTCGCCCGCCGAACAGCTGGCGCAGAAGATAGCGCAGAAAATAAAAGACAGCCTGAAGCTGTCGCCGGCCCAGCAAACGCAGCTGTACGAGATCAATATGCAGCTGCATAACCGCAAAATGGAAACGCGCAAACAGTACGGTACGCCGGCTGCAGCCGCGCCCTATATACAGATCGTGGAGAACGGCCGCGATTCTTTGTACAGGCAGGTGATACCTGCCGGTAAATTCAACCTGTACCTGCAGAAAAAAAGCAGGCTGGTAAGTAATAACTGATGTTGAACGCTTATATACCTGGCAAATGAAAACGATCCCTATCAGACAAACAGTCACGGCGCTTGCAGTACTACTGACCGCCGCGGTCAATACCACCCGTGCGCAGTTACCATTCCCCGCCGCCTATCCGCTGGATACGCGGATCAACTATGTGCGTACCTGGGAAGCGCATGCGCCAACGCAAAACCCGTCGACGCTTATCGCCGCGCCGCTGCGCAACGCAAAACAGTCAACGGTCTATCTCGACGGGCTGGGCAGGACCCTGCAGACCGTAGCCAAACAGGGATCGCTGCCAACAGGAGGCAGCGCGGCAGACATCATCCAGTCCGCCCTGTACGATGAACTGGGCAGGGAGCTTGTCAGGTACCTGCCCACAGTTGCCAATGGTACCGGCGGCAATACTTCCATTTCGGATGGCGCGTTTAAATACAATCCCTTCCAGCAGGATTCGGTCTTCAATACCGCGCGTTTTGCGAACGAATCATTCTTCTACAGCCAGTCGGTGGTGGAAGCTTCGCCGCTGGCAAGAACGATAAAGGAGATGCCGGCAGGCAACAGCTGGAGCGGCAACGGAAAAGGAACCGCTCACCGTTACCTGAACAACAACACCGGCGACTCTGTGGTGATCTGGGATATCACAGGTAATGCCAACCCGGTTTTTAACGGGTATTACGCGGCAGGTGCGCTTACGCGGCACGATATCACCGATGAACAGGGTATGACGGTACAGGAATTCGTTGACAAATCGGGTAAGACCCTGCTGAAAAAAGTACAGATCTCGGCATCCGCGGGTACGCTTCCCTCCGGTGCTTATACCGGATGGCTCAGCACAGGCTATGTATACGATAACCTCGGCAACCTGCGGTTCGTGATCAGCCCCAAAGCCATGGCAGCCATTGCCGGCAGCTGGACGATCGGCAGCGGCATTGCCGATGAACTGTGTTTTGCGTACGGCTACGACGAACAGAACCGTATGGTCACCAAAAAAGTACCCGGGGCAGGTGTGGTGGAAATGGTGTACGATACGCGCGACCGGCTGGTGATGACCAGGGATGGCAACCTGCTTTCTGCGGGTAAATGGATGGTAACGGTATATGAGAATACGCTGAACAGGCCGGTACAGACCGGGCTGCTGGCAGATGCATCCACCCGCGCCACCCATGCGGCAGCAGCGGCATCTTCTGCGGGCTACCCGTCTGTGGCATCGGGTTTTGAATTGCTGACGGAAACATTTTACGATGGATACGGATGGGTAACGGGCACGGGTCTCAGCGCCACACTGGTAACCGGCGCCATACATGCGCCGGAATTTCTGACAACCTATCTTGCCTCACCCGAATTTGCGGAACCGGTTACCGCCACGGCAGCGGTGAATGGGATGGTCACCGGTACCAAAGTAAAAGTACTGGGTACGAATACCTACCTGTATTCGGTAAACCATTACGATGCCAAAGGCCGCAGGATACAGACACAGCAGACCAATATCAGCGGCGGAACGGATATCGGCACTACGCAATACGACTGGTCGGGCAGGCCCCTGCGGGTATTGTTACAACATCAGAAAAGCAGCGGCAATGCGCAGACCCATACGCTGCTGACCATTAACGAATACGACGATGCGGGCAGGCTGGCAACGGTGAAGAAAGAGATAGACGGCACGGGTATCCGCCAGACCAGCGCGAGCAGTTACGATGGTTTGGGGCTGCTTGCCGCAAAAACCCTGGATAACAGCCTGGAGACTCTGCAGTACGACTACAATATCCGCGGCTGGCTGCTGGGTATGAACCGGGAATATGTAAAGGATGCATCGCAGGCTTATTTCGGTTTTGAGCTTGCCTATGATAAGACCGCGAATATCATCCCGGGCTCAGGTTATGCAGCGGCGCAGTACAACGGCAATATTGCCGGCACCACCTGGAAAAGCCGCGGCGATGCGGAGAAGCGGAAATACGATTTTGCCTATGATGGGGCGAACCGTTTGCTGAAAGCCGATTTTACACAGTACACCTCGGGCAGTTTCAGTACTTCGGCCATGGATTTCAGTGCGAAGATGGGTGATGGCAGCGATGCGAATACGGCTTATGATGCCAACGGCAACATATTGCGTATGCGCCACTCGGGACTGAAGAACGGGGCCACGCAGTTGATAGACGACCTTAGCTACAACTATATAACCGGCAGCAACAAACTGCTGAATGTGAACGATGCGCAGAACGATGCGCAGACGGTCATCGGCGATTTTCGAACCTCTCAATTGCATCCGTCTTTTGGCGCCAAGACTACCAGTACGGAGGACTATGCTTATGATGCCAATGGCAACCTTATCAAGGACCTCAACAAGGACATCATTGATTACAGCGGGAGCAATGGTATCAGTTATAACCATCTCAATCTCCCTGCATCCATTACTGTGCGTGGAGCTTCTGGCAACAAGGGTACGATTGTGTACCTGTATGATGCACAGGGCAACAAACTGCAGAAAACAGTAACGGAAGGAAGCAGCACCATAACCCAACAATATATTTCCGGCTTTGAGTACCGTAACGATACACTGCAACTGGCGATGCATGAGGAAGGCAGGATAAGAAAGGTGGACAGCAGCCTGGTATATGATTATTTTCTGAAAGACCATCTTGGTAATACGCGCGCTGTACTTACCACAGAGAGAAAAACAGATGGTTATCCTGCTGCCACGATGGAAACGGGTAGTGCATGGGTGGAGAATAGTTTGTATGAGAACATTGACAGCACGCGCAGCGGGCTGCCTGCGGGTTATCCAACGGATACGTATACGGAACCTAACGAGTATGTGGCCAAGCTGAATGCCTCGACGGGCAAGAAAATTGGCCCTGCAATATTGCTGAAAGTGATGGCGGGCGATTCTGTGAACATACGTTGCAGTAGTTGGTACCGTCTCAACGGAACTACTCCTGGAGATCCGGCGAGTCCATTAACGGACTTGTTAGTGAACCTTGCCAAAGGGATTACGAGCGTAAGTGGACTGAAATATACCCAGCCGCAGTTATCGAATACATTATTGCCGCCGGGCATAACCGATCTCCTAAATGGCCGTAACACTGGCTTCAACTCCTCCCGCCCCAAAGCGTATCTGAGTTGGGTATTGCTGGATGAGCAGTTCCATTATGTAAGCGGCAGCAGCGGTTTTGAGCAGGTGGGTGCGGATACGGTACTCACCACCTGGGTAAAGACGGCGTTGCTGATGAGTAAGAATGGGTATCTTTATGTGTATACGGGAAATGAGAGTGAGATTAACGTGTATTTTGATAATTTGCAGGTATCGCATGTAAGGGGGCCTTTGTTGGAGGAGACGCATTATTATCCGTTCGGGTTGACGATGGCGGGGATATCTTCTAAGGTTGCGGGGAAACCGGAGAATAGGTTTAAGTATAATGGGAAGGATTTGCAGAATAAGGAGTTCAGTGACGGCAGTGGGTTGGAGTTGTATGATTATGGAAAACGCATGGGAGACCCGCAATTAGGAAGATGGTGGGTATTAGATCCTAAAGCTGATTTGCTCGAAATGTCTACTCCTTATGCGTTCTGTTATAATAATCCTATTATATATACCGATCCGGACGGAGAACTGGCGATATTGATAAATGGGAGAGTTACTGCTGAATCGCAACGAGGTAACGCATCATATTGGGATAGAGGTGTAATAGAAGCAATAAAAAGCTCTGGCATTCCTAACAGCAGTAATATGATGTTTGTTGATGGAGATAGATTTAGAAGGCACGAATGGCCAGGGTCAAATGGTGATTACGATGAATGGGGCGGTATTCAAAACGGTGCGTACACGCAAGGGAACTCTGCTGAAGGAAGAAGAAAAGCAGGGTATCAATCGGGTAAAGATGATTTTAAATCCATTTTAGCAAGACTTGCCCGAGATCCCAAAACCAATAAGATAATCGAGAAGATTGAAATTTACACACATAGCCGTGGGGCGGCTTTTGGGGCAGGCTATACAGAAGCGTTGATGGAGATGATACAGAAAAATGCTGATCAATTTGCAGATCCTCAAAATGTAATTGACTTAGTTTATAACATGGCACCGAATGAAGCTGATAGAGATGGAACTGCGGAGCCAGGAGGCGTAAACGCATATTCACAGCACCATAATAATGATTTTCTATCCGGTGCAGGTCAGCAAGGAACAAAGGCGAATTTTGTGAGTAAGGAAACTGCTGGAGGGTTGTTTGGGCCGCATTCTACAAGCTCCTTTGTTAAAGATATTACAGCGTTCACAAAAGCTTTTGCAAACTCAACTAATAAAAAAGATTCTAAAAAAATAATCAGAGATTTTATTAACGCCATGCAACAGTATGGTATAACAGTAACTGTTCAACAATGAGTAATACACTTAAAGCCATTTTAATCAATTTTGGATTATTTATTGTTTTAATAATCCTGTACTTCGTGAGTGGATTTTTAGCAGGTTACGGCTCCAATAATAACTACGAAGAAGCGGCATGGCGATTATACCTATGTTTTGTAATTGGTCATTTAGTCATCAATTACCTGCTATTGAAAAAGATGCGAATTTTTGATCCTACTGCTTTTGTATCAAGCTGCATTGAAATACTAATCCTCTATGGAGTAGTGGCTTGGATATACAGGTAAGGTATTGTATTAAAGAAAATCAAGCCGCTCATAACTGGGCGGTTTTTTTATGCCCACTACCCACTTAGTCCTATATATTTTCTCTGCTAAGTGTGCAGTTTAAACATTTAAAATCATGTATATGAATACAGAAAATCCAAACTGCTTTGTATATGAAGCAGGAGAATTGCTCATCGAACTACTCGGAGGTATCCGTATCGATACACTCGACAGAATGAGGGTAACGATGAAAGTATCGGTAATCAACAGGAAATACCCGCAGTACATTAGTGAAACAGCAGACTTAGCAGTACGCCATAATCTCGACTTGTATAACGATACACAGGTGGAGAAATTCGTAAGGAGGGTTGCTGAGCGACTGGAAGTTGGCAGCATAGCTATTACAAAGGCCATAGCAGATATTACGAGCCAGTTGGAGGTGTACAGGCTGGAACAGTTAAGCAAGCAGGAAATGAGGAAAGAAAAGGTGCTATCTGCCAGCGAACGGGAAAGTGCTGTGCAGTTCCTCGAAGGAAAGAACCTGCTGGAGAGAACTAACGAGATGATTGGCAAAAGCGGTGTAATTGGCGAAGAAATAAACAGGCTGCTTATGTACCTCATCTTTACCAGCAGGAAAAGAGAACATCCGTTGCATATAATAAGTTTGGGAAGCAGTGGTATTGGTAAAACATACTTACAGGAGAAGGTTGGTGAACTCATTCCAGCAGAGGATAAAGTAGAAATCACTATCCTGTCAGAAAATGCACTCTACTACTTTGGTCAGAGAGAGCTGCAACACAGATTGGTGATGATTGAAGACTTGGATGGTGCTGAAAATGTACTGTACCCTCTGCGTGAATTGCAGAGCAAGAAGTTCATCACCAAAACACTGGCACAGAAAACTACCACAGGAGAAACCAAGACAGTACACATCAAAGTGGAAGGGCCAGTGAGTATTGCTGGATGCACCACACAGGAGCAGGTATATGAAGACAATGCTAACCGCTCATTCCTTATCTACATAGATGAGAGTAAGGAACAGGATAACCGTATCATGGAATACCAGCGCAGGAAAAGCGCAGGTTCGGTAAACAGGAAGCAGGAGCGGGAAATAAAAGAGTTGCTACAGAATACACAGAGGGTGTTACAGCCTGTACAAGTAAGAAATCCCTATGCTGAATACCTGATGCTGCCTGATGGTGTATTCAAGCCACGCCGTACCAATGCGCATTACTTGGCGTTTATCGAAGCTGTAACATTTTACCACCAATTTCAGAGGGCTGAGAGGGTAGATGAGGATACAGGAGAACGGTATATTGAAACTACGATGGAAGACATACAAGCAGCTAACTACCTTATGCGCGATGTATTGTTGCGTAAAAGCGATGAGTTAACAGGTGCTTGCAGGAACTACTTTGAACGTCTGAAACAAGTGCTGCAAAAGCAAAAGAAAAGCCTCTTTACAAGCAGCGATGCAAGTAAAATGCTGCGTATCCCGATAAGCACAGTGAAAAGGCATAATTTAGCACTACTGCAAAGCGGTTATATCCAACGACAGGAGGCAGATACAAAGCGTTTCCAGTACGAAGTAACCAGCTACGAAGATTACCAGCAGCTACAGGCCACGATCACCACAGCGCTGGACACTATCCTTGAACGGCTCACCAGCTCACTAACGGCTCAATCTACTAATGAGCCAGTTAAACCCGTGAAAACCAAACGGGTAAGGCCATCGGCTCAACGGCTCACCGAAAAATAGGGCAGGGCTAAAATTTCATCCCATTACATCACTGTTAAACCACCTGTGCAATGAAGCAACTACCATTGCAAAGCCCCTCTTATGCCTATGCAGAAAGGGGCTTTCGTGAATGGCTGGACATACTGGGCTACGCACCAACAACCATCTATAACCTTCCTAATGCTGTTAGAGAGTTATTTCACTGGATGGAAGGAAAAGGATGGACACAGCTACACCAGATAACCAGCATAAACATTACCGACTATTACGACCATTTAAGGGAACGGGAGAATATTACGCGTGGAGGTGGTTTATCCAATGCTTACCTAAATAAACACCGCCAAGCCATCAACCTGTTTGCAAACTACCTGCGGCAGAGCGGCAAACTGGCATTGCCTATTATGGAATGGGAAAACGAAGGAACAATAAGGGAGCAGATTGATGTACTCACCATTGAAGAGGTGAAGTTATTGTACCAATCAGCAGACCATTTTCCTGAACAGCAAAAGCATCAAAAGGGCAGGGAGTTTTACGAAGCACTACAATACAGGGATAAAGCAATGCTCTCCGTGTATTATAGCTGCGGACTTCGCAGGAATGAAGGAGTAATGCTCGATACAGGAGACATAAACTTCGACAGAGGATTGCTTCATGTAAGGAAGGGCAAAAATTATAAGGAGCGTTTTGTACCCATCACTAAGCAATCCCTGCAACACCTGCAAACCTACCTGTATGATGCAAGGCCGTTGCTTCTGAAGGCAGCCCGCTCACATGCCTTGTTCATATCAGCTAAAGCCCAACGAATAAATGGGCAAACTATGCTTGTACGCCTGAAATATCTGATTGGCTTAACTGATAATGCTCGTCTGCAACAAAAGCAGGTGGGACTGCATACACTCCGGCACTCGATAGCCACGCACCTGTTGGCAAAAGGGATGGAACTGGAGAGGATAAAAGATTTCCTCGGCCATACTTCGCTGGAATCAACCCAAATCTACACACACCTAAAAGAAGAATAGAATGGACAATGAACTGAAATTCGATTATTACCTGCACACAAAGCGATTGGCAGAAGCCACACGTAAAAGCGTTATAAAGCAGGTAAATTCCTTCCTTCAATGGCTGGAAGGTGAAAGTATTCCCGACCCTACAGAGACCAGCTATAACGATGTAATGGCTTATGTGAAGCACTGCAACAAACAGGGCAATTCACAGAAGACCATAGCCATAAAACTGATGTTCCTGAACCACTATTTCATGTGGCAAATCAAGGAGGGTGAAATGCAGGAGAACCCTGTCAGCAATATCCGTATCAAGGGTGTGAAGCGTAAACACCTGCACCATATCCTGAAACGAGAGGCTTTGAATTACTTGTACAATAACTACTACTTCGCTGATGTAGCAGATATACGGGACAAAGTAATACTCGGCATGATAGTGTACCAAGCCCTGCGGGTGGAAGAATTAACCAACCTCACCATCAAAAGCCTCTCACTGAAGGAGGCTAAAATAAGGGTAGAGGGTAGCCGAAAAGCCAACGCCCGTACCCTGATGCTGGAGCCTCACCAACTGCTGGACATAATGGAGTATGTTTCTTCTGCACGTCCGTTTATCCTGCAACAGACCCGTAAGGAAACCGACCGGCTGTTTACCAGCAGCGGCACAGGAGATAAACTGCTGAACACCTTGCAGCATATCCTCGTCCATGTGAAGAAGCTGGACAAGGAGGTAAAGGACTGGAAGCAGATACGGGCCTCTGTTATCAGCTACTGGATTTCTTTGTACGGCCTGCGTAAGGCTCAATATTTGGCAGGCCACCGATTCATCAGCAGTACCGAGGAGTACCAGCAGCAGGATTTGGATGAGCTGCAGGGCGATATTGACCGTTTCCATCCCCTCTAATCTTGACCGAACCCTGAAAACCGCACTTATTTACTTATATACTCCTTTAATAAGTGCGGTATTTGTGGTTTTTGAGGTAGGGCGCCTGTCTGATGCCCCCATATCCGATAGCCATTTTCTGACCCTCATTTTTTTAGCCCCCTTTTTCTGAAAGAGTGTTAAGGGAAAGACACACGAAGCCCTTCCACCATCAGGTAAAGCCTGACCGAGTTACGATTGCAATAAAGGGATTTCATTCTCGTAGGTCTTGCCCTCTCGGCTTTACCCTGAACGCTGCTTTTTCCACTGACCTCATCTGCGAGGTAGCAGCACGGAACTTTCAACCTTTACCTTTTTCCCCTGTCAGCAATAACACAATTTCACGATGACAGGCAATGAACCTCACGTTACTTTCTCAAGCCGACTGGTAACTACCTCTTGACGTGTTTTATCGTCCCACCTTTTAAGGTCTACGCTCCGTGATGATAGTTTGCGAATAGGGATTTTTGTAGTGGAGTGGGTGGGTTGGAACTACAATACAAATATACGAAAAGTAATAAACCGGTGAAGTTTATTTCCTTTCTCGATAGCAGAATAACAGGAGCAATTAACCCTGTATGTATAAGGAGAAAACATACCACGTTATTTATTCCCCGCTCCAGTACGATTATATAATTATTTCCAACTTTTTTGCTACCCCGGTATGTGTAAGAAGCCCCCTACCACTTCCGAAAGCCGCTCCAGTCGTTGAGCATATTGGTTGCTACTCCCGGGGCTGTTTACCTGCTTACTTTGAAACAACAATCAGCATTTGGACAAAGCCCGGCACCTGTAACAGTCATTTATTCACCTGTGCAGAGCCATGCAGGAAATAAGGTATGCAGTATTTACCCTCCTCACTAAAAACACACGCCAATTATCCTGCGGAGTAATCGTCATGGTTTTTGCAACCCTTCGTAAATCAGCATTCCGTTGCTTCTATATCTGCTATCGCATATACCGCAACTCCTTTCGGTTCTCGCCACTCTGCCTCCATTTGCTGCGCTTATACCTGCTTTCACAGGGGCTACGCTAATACCTCCGGTATGCTTAACAGCAGGTATGCGCTGTGTGAACATTACCGTTATCACGGTCTTTACTGTTCACCCCAGCAAATGGATAGGCGTTTTTTGAGTGGCTAAGAATACATGGTTATGGGAAAATATATCGTTCAGTCAATACACTTTCCTAACCACAATTAATAACCCTAAAACATTTACTATGAAATGGAAATTTACCATCCACATGCAAGACGATGAAATGGAAGATGATAGCCTGACCTTAACGGCTCAAATCGTGTATCGGTCTGAAAGGGATGAAATTATTACTGTATCAGCACAAGGCAGAACCCTTCTACTGGAAAACAACAGGCCATCCATACAACCAGAGGAAAAAATGAAATGGAAAGTATTAGCAGGCGTTATAAATGATGAAATCGTTTTACGGCTAATTATTTTGCACGTTGAAATGCACCTGACAGTAACCGAAGTAATTTATACCATTGATGATTAAGGCAGTAAGTCCTTTGGTACTACTTCCAGTGCATCAGCTATGAGGGAGGGGGAGGTGGGTATGGTTTTGGGTAAAAATGCATTAATTTGAGGCTGAAGTTTTTTGAAATATTGCTATAAGAGGAGACGCATTATTATCCGTTCGGGTTGACAATGGCGGGGATATCTTCGAAGGCTGCAGGGAAATTAGAGAACAAGAAGAACAAATTCCAAGGGCAGGAGTTGGATGACGACTTAGGAGTGAATTATTATGGGTTCAAATGGAGAAATCATGATCCACAGATTGGAAGATTTATACAGGTTGATCCACTTAGTGACAAATACGTTCACAACAGTACTTATGCATTCAGTGAGAATAAGGTAACTGCACATATTGAATTAGAAGGATTGGAAGCAGTACCAATTCCTTGGATGCTATTAGAGAGTAATAATATTATCACGCGTGGCCCTGTTCTTGAACAAGCAATTAAAACAACTGGTGAAATTGGTTCGAAGAGCGAACAGCATCACGTCTTGCCGAGACAGCTAAGGGGAGACCCTGTTGCAGAACAAGCTCGTCAGGGTGGTTTTAAATATGAAGGTGCTGAGAATAAAATTGGGGTAGAGAAGTTTAGCAGGTCATCAGGATCTGGTAGGCATGGAAATCATCCGGATTATACGAGCGAAGTGGCAAGACGAATGGGCGAGTTCCAAAAGGAGAACCCGAATGCCACACCTAAGGAAGCTGCTGAATTTGCCCGAAATCTTGTATCGGAATTAAAAGAAACTATTCAGAATAATCCAGGTACAAAAATTAATGACCTTTTTAAAGCACCGGTGGATAATACAAAAACAAATATCGCTGTTCCGTTAAGCAGTAAAGAACTGCAGCAGAATCGCGAGAATCAAAAAACAGCGAAAGAGCAGGAGCAGTTTAGAAAAGCGGCCGAAAGAAAAGGACAAGTTGTGCTGTAAATAAAATGAGGGCAGCAATGTATGCTGGAGAGTGTAAAATAAACTGTGTCAGGAGTTAAGTAATTAACTTTAAAACACAGAAAATGGAAAAGAACAATCCTGGAAGCCTCGATTATGAGGCAATGAAGCAAAAGCTCAAAGAGCAGTTCCGGAC
>NZ_JAACJR010000005.1:0-2286 GCF_009939225.1 Sediminibacterium soli
AACAATTACCTTAGCCAAACAAAAACTGCTGAACCAAATAAGTCCAGCAGCCTAACTTTTTTATCAATATCCTATAAAAACCAAAAAAGAAAATCCTAAACTGTCAGATCAACTACTAACTATTACAAATAATCAGACCTACATTAACTACATATTTCAACGGCCATTTTGAAGATATAAATCTGGCTACCCGTGGGCTACGCTTAAGTATTCACCACTTCTGATTAGGGTCATTGAATCGGCTATAACATTTTCGCCAAAAAATGCTGAATTGAATTGCAGTTCATTAATAGGTTTGACTCCTTCTATCATGAAATTTAAATCAGCAGGAGATTCTTTAAGTTTATAAATTATTTCAATCGGTTCATGGTTTGTATAAATCCGAAACTCGTTCACAATCTCTTCCTGTTTCAAAAATTGTTCCTTAGTTGTGTTACTAAGCAAGAAGTTATTTAAAATTATTAATGGATTTCCTCTTTGAATTTCCTGTTCAAAGGGTGAACTTATTCGATTTGTCTTTAACCGCCCAAATCGTGTTGCCGCTTCCAGCTTCTGATAGGTAACATCCAATTCAGCTAAGAATTTATTTTTCAAAATGACATAATTATAGTTATTCGAAAGCTTTTCGAAATATCTGCTTTGATATATTTTACTTAAGCATTTTAAAAATGACACATTGATATTTAATTCAGATTGCTTCTGAGGCTTTATCAATTTAAATATCTTGTCAGTTTCATGGTGAATGGTAACTTTTGTACCTGCCGCTTCAAGCCATGCTTTTAATTCTTTTTCTAATGCAGTATTTGCTAACAAACATGCTTGCTTCAAGCAGTTATTATTGAATAAAACCCTTGCAGCGATATAATCGCTTACTGCTTCCGTTTTTAAACCAATTATTCTTTTTGCATCTTCAATCACCAATTGGGTTGAACTATATTGTGCCATTTTAAAAAGTTTATAGCCAGCAAATGTTGTAATTCACTGGCTATAAAAATATTTAAAGACTTGGCAAATCCTTAGGAATATTAAGCTGGTGTGTATAATTCCTTAAAGCGGTCTCTGGATTATTACCCATCAGGAAGGCCGTCATCACTGGCGTAATACCAGCATCAATACACCTGCTTCCGAATGTGTGGCGGCAGGCATATAAAACCCGCTCCTCAATATTCAATTTTTCCAGCACCCTCTTAAATATCCTGCGCTGGAAGTTGTGGTCGTCAATTGCAACCCCATTGGGTGAAAGGAATACTAACCTTTCTGGCTCTGTATCAGCTATAAGTGGAAGCAAAATAAGGGCTAAGTCATCTGTCAGCGGGAGCACCCTTTCTTTCCCGTTCTTGGTTTCCTTCCTTATGCGCTGACTTGAACTCGTTCCCTTAAGCGACCTTGCCAAAGCCTCCTTGATTGTAATGGTTTTGGCTTTTGCATTGATGCTGCCAACTCTTAACCCTATTGCCTCTGCGTTCCTAACCCCTGTTTTGAAAATGAAGTAGAGAAACGGGTAGTAATGAGAATGTTTGTGGACTGAGGAAACTGGGCAAAAAGTATCATTCTTGACGGCTTCCAAGATTCGGCTGATTTCATTTTCATTAAAAGGCCTTCTCTTGGCCTGCCTGACTTTCTTTGACCGTTTTGGATTAATGTCCTCCAAGGCATTATACTGCCAAATTTTAGCCTTCACAAGCCATTTTACAAAGCCTTTGAGCATGGTTAACCGCCTATTGTAAGTTCCAGCACAAAAAGTTTCTTTATTCAGCTTCAAATGGATGTTGGAAGGGTTGACTTTACCCCATTTCCTGAGCATGTTTCTGACTGCGTTATAGTTAGTATGCTTGTCGCAGTCCATTTGCTTATAAACAGAAGTCCATTCTTCGAAATACTCAACAAACGATTTCTCAGATGGCGTTTCTCGAACCGGCTCAGGTATTCCCTTGTATCTGCTTAATGTGAAATCGAAGTCTTCCTTGGCAATGTCTTGTTCAATTTCCAGCGCAGTTTTTTTAGCCTGTTGTAAATGCTGCCTACTGTAAGCGGACAGGTTAATTGAGTACCGTTGTCCTGAATATCGCCACCGAAGTCTTATTCTTCCATCGGCATTTGTGACACTTACGGCACCCTTAAAGTTTTTCTGACCCATTTCTGACCCATTTTGAAGTGACAGGCCATATTTGCTCATAAATGGGCATAAAAAAAGCACTGATTAACAGTGCCTTTCAGGTGGAGAATACCGGATTCGAACCGGTGGCCTCTTGCATGCCATGCAAGCGCTCTAGCCAACTGAGCTAA
>NZ_JAACJR010000005.1:2386-138457 GCF_009939225.1 Sediminibacterium soli
TCCCCCAAATTTTTCTTTCTCGAACCAGTGGCCTTCCCGCCACCGCGGGACGCTCTAGCCAACTGAGCTAATCCCCCAAATTTTTCTTTCTCGAACCAGTGGCCTTCCCGCCACCGCGGGACGCTCTAGCCAACTGAGCTAATCCCCCAAATTTTTCTTTCTCGAACCAGTGGCCTTCCCGCCACCGCGGGACGCTCTGGCCAACTGAGCTAATCCCCCAAATATTGCGCCTGATCAACGGTATAGGGCCGGTTGATAAGGACTGCAAATGTATAGGTTCGAGTCTATCAGCCCAAAAAAACGTTTGGAATCTGTAGCAGTGCCTTTGGCTGGTCCCCTGACCGATATCAGCATCGCTTCTGATGCCTGTCACGAGCGCAAACAGGCACCTGCGGTAAGTTTGTGTTCATTCCTGCACAGCCGCGGGAATCCGTAAAACACACGTATTTTTGCAACCGCTTATGAACTGGAAACTCCCCGTTACGCTGTTACTGCTTGTGGCGCTTGCCTGGCAGTCGCTGAACAAATCGGTGATCGTGGGAGAATACTATGCTTCGGTCTTTGAAAAAAACTGCGAAAACAAAAGCAAACCCCTGCTCAAATGCCATGGACGCTGCCAGATGATGAAGCGGCTGCAGGCCGCAGAAAAAAAAGAACAGCAGGCACCCTCTTTCAGCCGCTTCGACCAGGTTCTTTCTTCCAGGTCCTATTTTGCTTCTGTCAACCCGCTAAGCCTGATCAAACCAGTGCATATTGCCGGTTATATCAACACCAGTACCCGCGGTTTTGCGCGCGATTTTTTCCATCCGCCCGGCCCGGGCATCTCACCGCGCCATTCATTGATATAACCCTGTAAAACCAATTTATGAAAATGCTTATCCGCACTGCGCTTTGCGCTGTTGCAGGGATATGTATGTCGATAAACGCCCGGGCCTGCGATATCTGCGGCTGCGCCATCGGCAACAATAACCCCTACCTTTTTCCCAATGCGTCCCGGCGGTTCGTTGGTGTTGCCTACTACCACCGGTTCTATCGTCTGCAACCCCCCCACGCTGCCCATGCCAGTATGCGCTCAGAAAACCTGCTGCTGAATGCGCAGGTTTCGCTCGGCGGCCGGTTCAGGCTGCAGGCCGTTCTGCCCTATATCGTTAACCGCTATACCTCTGACAGCAGGGCCGAAACCAAAAGCGGCCTGGGCGATCTCAGCCTGCTGATCGGGTATAACCTGCTGAACAAAAAAACAGGCGCCACCGGCCATCTGGCAACAATTACCGCCGGTCTGAAACTGAATACGGCCAGTTCAACACCCGGACTTGTGTCTTCAACCGACGCGCTTGAGCTGCAGACAGGTTCGGGCAGCACCGACTACCTGGTTGCCGGCACCTATCGGCTTACGCAGGCTAACTGGATACTGTTGCTGCAGGGTAATTACCGTTACAATACCCAGGATAAAAAAAGCGGGCTCCGCTTTGGTGATGCGGCTTCCGCCTCGGTTGCCTTGTACCGGAAAATTCCGTTTTCGCTGTTTACGCTTATCCCCTATGCAACGGGCAGTACCGAGCGCCGGATGGATGATGCCCGCAACCATGTGCTGACAACCGGTTCGGGAGGCCATATTTCGCTGGCCGGTGCGGGACTGGATCTGAACACCCGCAGGCTCGCCTTTGGCATCAGCTGCCAGGTGCCTGTATCGCAGTCACTGGCCGGCGGTATCATCCGCGAAGCAGCAAGATTTAATGCACATGCTTTTTTCACACTTTAATCTTACCCAATGAAATTTTTATATGTTATCACAATCATGCTGGTTGCCGCATCCTGTGCCAAACACGCGGGCGACCGAATAGAAACAGCCCCCTCTGCCCTGCTCACCATTTCACGGCCAACCGCCGGTCAGCTGCTGAAGACAGGCGACAGTATACAAATTGTTGCCCTGGCCACCGCTACGGCGGTGATACACGGGTACGAGCTGTACCTTACCAGACAAAACGATACCACCCGTATCTGTTCCCTGTCTGTACACGACCACAACGATACCCTGATTATTGACAGGCGTCTGCAGCCGCAGCCCAAAGGCGGATACGAGGCGCATATACTGTTGAAACTGGATCACGAAGGCCATACCCTGCACAAACAGGTGCGCTTTGCAACCGAATAAAGTGCTGTAACAAGCACCGGTTTCATAACGAACGACAATTTCTTTCACATGGAATTGTCGTTCACTTTTTAGGCAGGCACTTCCCATTCATCACAGGGTTAGCCGGGTAAAACTGACCAGCGTCAGGTTACCGGCTGATGCCCGTCAGTAAGCGCAGCGGTTGGATTTGATAGGTTTGTCGGTCAGCTTTTTCTTCCTCCACCTAAATCACCTATCATGAAAACAAACATGGGCGCTATCGACAAACTTCTCCGAATACTGGCCGCAACAGTTATCGTGGTGCTGTATTTTGCAGGTGTCCTTAACGGCGCCACGGCCATCGTACTGCTGGCCCTTGCCGGTATTTTTATCCTTTCATCCTTTACCGGCGTTTGTCCGCTGTATTCCCTTTTCGGCATACACACCAATAAAAAATAACCCGACGCACGCTGAAAAGGAACCATTTTTACCGGTCCATTTTGGATACAGAAGACCTAATTTAGCAGGAAAGAAGATCGGGATGGAGCATATGCAACAGTTTGAAGCGCTATTCGATCACGCAACGATTGGCATTGTGCTTTGCAACAAAGATGCCGAGATCATCAATTTCAATGCGCAGGCCGAAGCCCAGTTCGGGTATACAAAAGACGAAGTGCTGGGGAAAAAAATAGAGGTGCTGCTGCCGGTCAAATACCGGCGGTCGCATGTATCTGACCGCAATCATTTTTATGCGCACCCCGAAAACAAAGTGATGGGGCATGGCCGCGACCTGCATGGCCAGAAAAAAGACGGCACCGAATTTCCGGTGGAAGTAAGTCTCAGCCATTACCATAACAAAAACGAAGTGTATGTGATCGCTTTCGTGATCGATATTACCGTGCGCAAGAACAATGAACTGGTGGTGCTCAAACACCGGGAAGAACTGCAGCAGATCACACGACAGATCACCCAGCTTAACATAGACCTGGAACAGAAAGTGGAGAACCGCACCAAAATGCTTCGGGAGACCCTGGCCGAGCTGGAAAAATCAAAAAAAGAAGTCACCGATGCCCTTGAAAAAGAAAAGGAACTGGGCGATCTCAAAACCGGTTTTGTGACCATGGCCAGCCATGAGTTCCGCACGCCGCTGAGCACCATCATGTCTTCGGCATTTCTTCTCTCAAAATACGACAGTGCAGACGATGCACCCAAACGCGAGAAACATATCAACCGCATCAGGGAGGCGGTAAACGATATGAAAAGCATACTGGAAGATTTTCTATCGCTCGGCAAACTGGAAGAAGGATCCGTAAAACCCAGGATGCAGCTGGTGCCAAACGCCGAATACCTGCTGGAAATGCAGAATGCGGTGGATGCCATGATGCAGCTCACCAAAAAAGGACAGCGCATCCGCTTCACGCATGATGGCGCTGCAGCGGTCTTTACCGATCTGTCTCTGCTCAAGAACATCATCGTAAATCTCTGCTCCAATGCCATCAAGTTCTCGCCCGAGGGTACAGTGATACAGCTGCATTCCGCCTGCGACGGGCAGCTGTTTACGCTGAGCGTGAAAGACCAGGGCATCGGTATTTCGGAAGACGACCAGCAACATCTTTTCGAGCGGTTTTTCCGGGCAAAAAATGCCGCCAATATACAGGGTACGGGACTGGGTCTGCATATCGTGGCCAAATACCTCGAACTGATGCATGGACAGATCGAACTCAGAAGCGCACTTGACCAGGGAACCGAATTCATCATACAAATACCGCAATCCAACCATGAAAAAGATCCTGCTGATTGAAGACAACGATGATGTAAGAGAGAACACCGCCGAGATACTCGAACTTTCGAACTACCGGGTGGTAACCGCGCCCAACGGCAAACAGGGCATTGCACTGGCTTTACAGGAACTGCCCGACCTGATCATCTGCGATATCATGATGCCCGAACTGGATGGCTACGGTGTGTTGCATGCCCTGCACAAACACCCGCAAACAGCTGCCATTCCTTTTATTTTCCTCACTGCCAAATCGGAGAAGACCGATTTCAGGAAAGGCATGGGAATGGGGGCGGACGATTATATCACCAAACCCTTTGATGGCACGGAGCTGCTGAACGCGGTGGAATCGAGGCTGAAAAAAACGGCTGCCATCAAACAACTGTTCAGCCAGGATATAAAAGGCGTAACCGAGTTCCTGGACAGCGCACAGCAATCCGGTCACGTGCAACTGACCTCGGAAGAACGTGAAGTGAACAGTTACAAAAAGAAACAGGTGCTGTACACAGAGGGACAAAGACCCGTGGCCGTTTATTTTGTGGTGAGTGGAAAAGTGCTGGTGCGCAAAAGCAATGAAGACAGCAAGGAATTTGTAACCGATATCTGCATACCCGGTGATTTTTTCGGGTTCACGGCCATGCTGGAGGAGATCAACTACCGCGAGGCAGCCGAGTTCCTGGAAGATTCCGAACTGATGATCATCCCCAAAAAAGATTTCCTGGAACTGATCAACCACGACCAGCAGGTAGCCAAACAGTTTATACGGCTGCTGGCCAAAAATGTGTCTGACAAGGAAGAGCGGCTGGTGAACCTTGCGTATAATTCGCTGCGCAAAAAAGTGGCCAACGGTCTGCTGCACCTGGCGGAAAAATTCAGGGAATCAGGGCCTGTCATCGAGATCTCAAGAGAGCATCTTGCCCATATCGTAGGCTCCGCCACCGAATCGCTGATCCGTACGCTCAGCGATTTCAAAGCCGAAAAAATGATCGATATCAAAGGCAGCCGTATTATGATACTGGATGAAAAAAGGCTGGTGAACCTGATCGGATAAAGGATTTGCCGAAGGCCCGGCTTATTGAAAGGCTGGCAGGAGGTGCGTAAGCTATGGGTATTCACTTAAACTCTTTTACCCTTCCGCCTGTCAACCTTTCAATAAGTCCGCTGCCCGTTATACGGCAAAACACGGTGAGTGCATGCTGTTTTCGAAGCGGCCGGTTTTTTCAGTGACTTTTATACGGAACACGATGCCCGGTATTTCCTCGTTCAGGTTTTCCTGTATAAAAGGCCAGTGCCTGCCAAGATGGGTGGTTACACTCGATATCAGCGGCAATGTCCGCGCTACCAGTAATTTCAGCGCCGCTTCCCGCCCGGCTGGTTCGGTCAGTTCTTCGTAGTTACCCCATACGATCACACTCTCCCACTCTCCCATGCTGTGCATATGATCTGTCTGGAAACATACCCTGGGATTACGCCGCATGATCTCCGTTTTTTTGCCTTCCGAAGTATGGAAATAGAGGTCTTTTCCGTCGTATGCATAACTGATCGGCGATATATAGGGCACATTATTATCGCTGCAGGCGATACGGCCGATAAGCTGCCCGGAGAGCAGTGATTCTATCTGTTGCGGACCGAGCAAACCTGTCATAACATCTGTTTTAGGTGATTCAAATGGTATTCCCTGCGGGAAGTATTTCTGCCGAAACGGTTTCAAAATGCTCCCGGCCAAACCCCTCCCGTTCGGCGATACAAACTTCGCAGCAAACCGGCGGCGGATAACTGACGGGGATCAGCCAGGCGCATGAATTCCGTTAGGTATTGCGTTACGGCCGCCGGAACTGATTTGATTCAGGTACAGATATGACCAAGGTCAGCTACTGTTTGTCTGCCATCTGCCAATTTTGTCTACCCATCCATTTTTATAATGCGCACGATATGACTTTGAAAATAGACCGGAGTACGAAACTGAAGGACCTGCAGGCGGCTTTCACGGATATGTTCCACTACCTGCGGATCGAGTTCTTCCGGAAACCGCATAATGCCTACGAGGTCTCGCATAAGAAAGATATGCGCCTGGCCGAAGAAATTGCACTGGGATTCGACAGGCGGCATACCGTTGCCGAGATAGCGGTGGAGGGTCACTGGAAAGTGGCGGAACTCGAGGAAATGTTTGCCAGGGAGGCAGGACTGTACGTGCAGGTATTCCGCAAATCGGGTAATCTATGGATCGAGACATCGCTTACAGACGACTGGACGCTTGAACAGCAGAACCGGGAAGGCGAATCACTGAGCCTGCCGCTTCCGGTTAAACCCATCGACACAGACAGATAACGAGCCGCCATGAAAGAACCGAAAACACCCGCTGCTGTCTGCTGTTATCACTGTGGGCAGGACTGCGGTGACCATCCCCTGCATGTACACGAAAAAGATTTCTGCTGCCAGGGATGCATTGCTGTTTACGAGATACTGAACCAGAGCGGCATGTGCGATTACTATACGTTGACGCACACACCGGGAACAAGTCAGAAAATAAAAGTGAGACCCGACAAATTCCGTTTTCTCGACGAAGCCGGTATTCACGATTCACTGATCAGCTACTGCGATAATACGCAAACGCATATCACCTTTTACCTTCCCCAGATCCATTGCAGCAGCTGTCTGTGGCTGCTGGAAAACCTGCACCGGCTTAACGGGCACATACTGAGCAGCCGGGTCAATTTCTCGAGAAAAGAAGTGTCGGTGGTGTTCACACACGACCAGGTTTCGCTGCGGGGCGTTGCGGAACTGCTGACCAGTATCGGTTATGAACCCTATATCAGCCTGCAGCAACTCTCCAAACGCAAGCGTTTTTTTGACCGGTCCAAGGTTTTCAAGCTGGGTGTGGCGGGGTTTTGTTTTGCCAATATCATGCTGTTCAGTTTTCCCGAATACCTGGGTATCGATGCCAATGAACAAAACCTGGTGGGTGTTTTCAGGCACCTCAACTTTGCATTGAGCCTGCCGGTACTGCTGTTCAGCGCCTCTGAATTCTATATCAGCGCCTGGAAAAGCCTGAAACACGGCGTGCTAAATATCGATGCACCGATTGTACTGGCCACGCTGGTTACCGTTGGCCGGAGTGTTTACGAGATGGCAACAGGCACCGGCGGCGGTTATTTTGATTCGATGACGGGTATTATCTTCTTTATGCTGATAGGCCGTATTCTTCAGCAAAGAACCTATGAACAGCTGGATTTTGAGCGCGACTATACCTCTTATTTTCCCGTAGCCGTTACACGGATAGCCGATCATACCGAGCAGATCATCACCCTTCCGGATATACGATTGAACGATACACTGCTGCTGCACAGCCAGGAACTGATACCTGCAGACGGCATCCTTACCAAGGGACGCGCGGTGATCGACTACAGTTTTGTAACCGGCGAAAGTGTGCCTGTTGTAAAAGAAATGGGCGAGATCGTATATGCAGGCGGCAAACAGCTGGAGGCTAATATCGAACTGCTCGTGATCAAGGAAGTGAACCAGAGCTATCTTACCCGTTTGTGGAACAACCACCGCTCCGCGGAAAAAAACATGCAGCGGTCTTTCGTGAACCTGCTCAGCCGTTATTTTACGCTGATCCTTTTTTTCATAGCCGCCCTGGCGGTAACCTACTGGTCGGTGCATGACGCAGCAAGGATATGGAATGTGCTTACCGCCATCCTGATCGTAGCCTGCCCCTGCGCGCTGCTGCTCAGCAACACCTTCACCAACGGCAATATTCTGCGCATTCTTGGCAACAACGGTTTTTACCTCAAGAATGCACAGGTTATTGAAGACATTGCACAGACAGACCATATTGTTTTCGATAAAACGGGAACGCTTACCATCAGCCGCCAGCCCGATATCGAATACGAGGGCAAGCCCCTGATCCCTTCTGTCAGGTACCGTGTTGCCTCGCTTGCCAGCCAGTCTATTCACCCGGTAAGCCGCTCCATCGCGGCCTGGATCGGCGGTGAAGGCCGTATGGCGGTGCAGGCATACAAAGAGATCCCCGGCAAAGGCATCGAAGGTTTTGTGGGAAACGATCTTGTCAGTTTAGGCTCCGCCGGCTTTGTGCATGCGGAACCTGTCAGCGATCCCGCGAAATCCGCTGTCTTTCTCTCTATCGAAGGGCAGTTATGGGGTGTATTCCATCTCAAGAACCGGTACCGCGATCATATACCCGACCTGCTGCAAACACTGAAAGGAAAATACGGCATCACCATTCTCAGCGGCGATAATGCTGCCGAGCGGCCTTACCTGCAGAAAATGCTCGGCCAGGAAACCGAGATGCTGTTTAACCAGGGTCCCGAACAGAAAATGAATTATATCAGGGCCCTGCAGCAGCAAGGCAAAAAAGTGATGATGGTAGGCGACGGATTGAACGATGCGGGGGCACTGCAGCAGGCCGATGCCGGCATTGCGGTATCTGATAGCCATAATAATTTTACGCCCGCCAGCGACGGTATTATACAGGCCGAGCAGTTGCCGCTGATGAATCGGTTTATCCGGCTCTGCCATGCCAACCGCAAGGTGGTGCTGATAGCCTTTGTGGTATCGATACTCTACAATATCGTTGGACTGTTCTTTGCCGTTCAGGGCGCGCTTTCTCCGATGATTGCCGCGATACTGATGCCGGCAAGCAGCCTGAGCATACTGCTGATCAGCTTCGGCACAAGCAACCTGATAGCGGCAAAATGGAAACTGGTTCGCAACACCAAAAACTGATGACAATCAGTTTTTGGCTTGAGTGCTGTCAGCCCTGCACAGCAGCGGCAAAAATACTTTTGCCGTATCAATCAAACCCCTATGAGCGTCATCATAGTTCTCATTTTCGCCAGTCTCAGTATCGCGCTTTTTTTTCTCGGTGCATTTATCTGGAACATACGCAAAGGCCAGTACGATGACCATACCGGGGCATCGCTGAGGATACTGTTTGACGATAACAAGGAAAACGAGGTTTCCAATCATTGATCACACTGATACCTACACTATGCAACTTGAAAAATTCTATTATGACAACAGGGTAGTTAAGTGGTTTGCCTACGCAACGATCTTCTGGGGTGCCGTTGGCATGCTGGCCGGTTTGCTTGCCGCGATACAGATCTATCTGCCCGGCGCCAATTTCAACCATCCCGTAACCACGTTCGGCCGTGTAAGACCGGTTCATACCAATGCCGTGGTTTTTGCTTTTGTGGGCAATGGCATTTTTATGGGCGTGTATTATTCACTGCAGCGTCTCTGTAAAGCAAGGATGTTCAGCAATATGCTGAGCAAACTGCATTTCTGGGGATGGCAGACCATTATCGTAGTGGGAGCCATTACCCTGCTTGCCGGTTATACAACGGGTAAGGAATATGCAGAACTGGAATGGCCGGTGGATGTTGCCATCACCATCGTGTGGGTATTGTTCGGCATCAATATGTTCGGCACCATACTGAAGCGGCGCGAAAGCCATCTGTATGTAGCCATCTGGTTCTATATCGCCACCTGGGTTACGGTGGCCATGCTGCATATCGTCAACTCCTTCGAGATACCTGTCAGCTTTATGAAAAGCTACAGCTGGTATGCAGGCGTACAGGATGCATTGGTGCAATGGTGGTACGGTCACAACGCAGTAGCCTTCTTTCTTACCACACCGTATCTCGGCGTCATGTATTATTTTCTGCCGAAGGCGGCCAACAGACCTGTTTACAGCTACCGTCTTTCCATCATACACTTCTGGGCGCTGATCTTTATTTATATCTGGGCCGGACCACACCATCTGCTGTATACGGCGCTTCCCGACTGGGCGCAAAGCCTTGGGGTGGTGTTCAGCGTAATGCTGATTGCACCCAGCTGGGGTGGTATGCTGAATGGTTTGTTCACGTTGCGGGGTGCATGGGACAGGGTACGCGAAGATCCTGTGCTGAAATTCATGGTAGTGGCGATCACCGCCTACGGTATGGCCACTTTTGAAGGACCGATGCTGAGCCTGAAAAATGTAAACGCCATCTCGCATTTCACAGACTGGACGATCGCACATGTGCATGTGGGCGCCCTGGGCTGGAATGGCTTTATGACATTCGCCGTTCTGTACTGGGTGATCCCGAAAATATTCAACACCACACTGTATTCCAAGAAACTGGCGGGCACGCATTTCTGGATAGGCACGCTGGGCATTGTATTGTATGCCGTGCCGATGTACTGGGCAGGTTTCAGCCAGGCCATGATGTGGAAGACCTTTACACCAGATGGCACGTTGAAATTCCAGTTCCTGGAAACCGTTACCCATATCGTACCGCTGTACATTACACGCAGTCTCGGTGGCGGACTATACCTGATAGGCGTTTTCCTGATGGTATATAATTTATTCAAAACCGTGAAGAGCGGAAGCCTGGTAGCCAACGAAGCGGCCGAAGCAGCGCCCTTATCGGCCAAGCCGGAAATACACGGCAAACAATACTGGCACAGGTGGATCGAGAAAAGACCGATGCAGCTGCTGGTGTTCAGCCTGGTAGCGGTAGCCATCGGCGGTGTACTTGAACTGATCCCCACCTTCCTGATCAAAAGCAATGTGCCCACAATCGCGGCGGTAAAACCCTATACACCGCTTGAGCTGCAGGGCAGGGATATCTATGTGGCCGAGGGCTGTTATACCTGTCACTCGCAGATGGTGCGTCCTTTCCGCGATGAAGTGGCACGGTATGGTGAGTACAGCAAGGCGGGCGAGTTCGTTTACGATCACCCCTTCCAGTGGGGCAGTAAACGCACCGGACCCGATCTGGCGCGGATCGGAGGCAAATACCCCGATAGCTGGCATTACAACCATATGATGGATCCAAGACTGATGAGCCCCGGTTCGATCATGCCTTCTTACCAGTGGATGCTGGATAAAAAACTGGATACCGGCAGCACGCCCGCCAAGATAAGGGCCATGCAAACACTGGGCGTTCCCTATCCCGCCGGATATGACCAACGGGCCAATGCAGACCTGATGAAACAGGCAAATGCGATCAAAGAAAACCTGAAAAAAGACAAGATCAGCACACCGGCCGATGTACAGGTCATTGCACTGATCGCCTACCTGCAGCGGGTGGGCACCGATATCAAGGCAGATAAAAAAACGACGGCAGACGCAAAACCATAAAACCTTCAAAATAAAAGCATGAAATTCATCAATTATCTCGAAAAAATAAGCGGCGTAGACATCTTCGGACTGACTTCGTTCATAATATTCTTTGGCTTTTTTGTGGTGATGGCTTTGTGGGCCTGGAAAGCCGACAAGAAGCTCATTGAAAAGCTCAACCATATTCCGCTCGACAACTAGTATATCCCAAAACCACCCAACATGAAAAGGCGTTTGTCATCCATAATAGAAAGAGCGGTTGCGCTCACCATTTGTTTTCTTGCGTTGCCTTTTGCACTGCTTGCGGAAGGGCCGCCCAAAAAATCCACACTCGATAATCCGATGGCGGTGGTATTGCTGGTGGTGATCGTTGCATTGCTGATCGTTATTATACTGATGGCCAATGTGCTTATAGGCACCGCCCAGTTTTATGCCAAACGCGAAAAAGAATCGCGCACCGCCCTGCAGAACATTGCCGGTAAAACAACACTGGTCCTTTTGTTTTGCTTAGGCAGTATCGGCAGTTTTGCGCAGGAAGCGGCGGCAGCGGCAACAGCAGCGGCGCCTAAGAGCCGGTCTGTTTCGGGTCTTTCCGAATCCACTTTCATCATGCTGATGTCGGTCATTTTCCTGGAACTGATCGTGATCCTTGCCATCGGCTTTTTTCTGAAAAGATTGTTGTCCAGGGAAGCAACGCCCGCAGTCGCCACTGAAGAAGCATTGGTCACCGCAACACCCAAGGAACGCGGTCTGAAAAAATGGTGGGCGAGGGCCAACAGTTTCCGCTCCATCAAAGAAGAAGCGGAGATCGATCTGGGCCACGATTACGACAGTATCCGCGAGCTCGATAACCGTCTGCCGCCATGGTGGCTGTACGGGTTTTACTGCACCATCATTTTTGCTGTTGTGTACCTCTGGCGTTTCGAGATATCGCACAGCGCGCCCTCCAGTTTGCAGGAGTATACTGCATCGGTTGCCCAGGCGGAGGAAGAGAAAGAAGTTTCTCTTTCAAAAGCCGCCAGCAAAGTGGATGAGAATACAGTGCAGATGCTGGACGCCGCTGCCATTGCTTCGGGAAAAACCATTTTTGCCGGCAGCTGCGCACCCTGTCATGGCGCCGATGGCGGCGGTGTGGTGGGCCCCAATCTCACCGATGACTACTGGCTGCACGGAGGATCGTTGAAAGATGTTTTCAAAACCATCAAATACGGCGTACAGGAAAAAGGCATGAAAGCATGGAAAGACGATTTTTCGCCGGTGCAGATCGCACAGCTGGCAAGCTTTATCAAATCCATACATGGCACCAAAGTGGCAACTCCGAAAGAACCACAGGGAGAAATTTTTAAAGAAACCGCAGCGGCGGCAGCTGATTCAACACAGAAAAGCGGACAGACAAATCACTGATATGGCAACGGGAAACCAGTCGAAGGAGAGTTTTCGCGACAGTCTTGCAACACTCGACGAGAGCGGAAAGCGGAAATGGGTATACGCGGTACAGCCCAAAGGAAAACTGTACCGCATCAGGACCTATGTGAGTTATGCCTACTTTCTGCTGTTTTTCGGGTTGCCCTTTGTTGAAGTGAATGGCCGGCCCCTGTTTCTGTTCAACATACCGGAAGCAAAATTTACGCTGTTTGGTAAAGTGTTCTGGCCGCAGGATTTTTTCATTTTCGGGCTGGCGATGGTCACCTTTATCTTCTTCATCGTATTGTTCACCGCTGCGTTCGGCCGTCTGTTTTGCGGGTGGGTATGCCCGCAGACCATCTTTATGGAGATGCTGTTCCGGAGAGTTGAATTCCTGGTACTGGGCAGCGCCAACAAACAGAAGATGCTGAAACAGCAGCCATGGACAACCAAGAAAATAGTACTGGTTACCACCAAACATGTACTGTTCTTCCTGCTTGCGTTTATCATTGCCAATTTCTTTCTGGCGTATGTCATCGGTATACGCCAGCTCGAAAAGATCATCACGGAACCGCTGAGCGGGCACCTGATCGGTTTTTCATCCATCATCATCTTCAGTGCCGTATTCTATTCGGTATATGCCTTCTTCCGCGAGCAGGCCTGCACCGTGGCTTGTCCTTACGGCAGGCTGCAAAGTGTGCTGCTGGATAAGAACTCGATGGTTGTTGCCTACGACTATACCCGCGGCGAACCCCGCGGTCATTCAAAACAGGCCACCGCCGGGTTTGGCGACTGCATCGATTGTTTCCAGTGCGTTCGGGTCTGTCCCACCGGTATCGATATCCGTAACGGCGTTCAGATGGAATGCGTAGGCTGTACCGCCTGTATAGACGCCTGCGACGATGTAATGATCAAGATCAACAAACCCACAAAACTGATCAGGTATGCCTCTGAAAACGGCATTGCCAAAGGAGAAAAACTGCATTACACCACGCGGATGAAACTGTACACCGGTCTCTGTGTGCTGATGCTGGGTATATTGTCTGTATTGCTGATGACGCGGAAAGACATCGATGCCACCATCATGCGTACCCCCGGTATTCTTTTCCAGGAAAGAGGAACAGACAGTGTATCTAACCTGTATAACATAAAAGTGGTTAACAAAACCGTGAAAGATGTGCCTTTGTCCATACGGATGGAAAACACAGCTGGCGATGTAAGGATTATTGGCAAAGACTATATACCTGTTGCCAAAGAAGGCCAGGGCAGCGGCACTTTCTTCGTGGTATTACCAAAAAGCAGCATCAAAACGAGAAAGACGGCGATCGAGCTCGGGCTGTACGACCGCAATAAAAAGATCGCCACCATTAAAACCAATTTCTTAGGCCCCGTGGGCTGATCACCAAAAAACCGGAATATGAACTGGGGATACAGACTTACACTTGTGTTTATCGGATTCACCGCCATGATAGGCACGCTGGTGTACAAGGCAACACATACCAAATACGAACTGGTGAGCAAGGATTATTACTCCGAAGAACTGCGCTACCAGGAGAAGATAGACGGCAGTAACAATGCCACGGAAGCAGGCGCACTGTTACTGCAGCAACAGGACAATACCCTGACCGTATCCGTGCCTGAAAACTTACGCGCCACCGCAGACTCTGCCAACGCCTGGTTTTACTGCAAAACCGATGCATCGAAAGACAAAAAGATAAAACTGGTTTTTGCCGAGGGAAACGCGGTGGTCAATACAAGCGGATTCGCCGCGGATACTTACGAACTGCGACTGCAATTTACCATTGGCAGCAAGCCCTACTATTACACCAAATTCCTGACCATTCCCTGATATGATACCCTATCTTTTAACAGGATTGAGTCTTGGACTTGCCAGCAGTCTTCACTGTGTGGGCATGTGCGGACCGCTGGCGCTGGCGCTGCCGGTGCAGGCATTCCCTCCTGCCAAAAAGATCTATGCAATTGCGCTGTATCATACCGGCCGCATCGCCAGTTATACCGCGCTGGGACTGATCGCGGGTTTGATCGGGCAGCAGGTTTCGCTGGCGGGATACCAGCAGTGGTTTTCCATTGCAGTGGGTATCGGTTTGCTGGCCACCCTTTTCTTTTATGCGCGTAAACGGCATATCGGCAACCGTTCTTTTCTGTATCGCAAGGTGCAGGGGTTTATGGTGCAGCATATGCAGCATCCCACGCTGCGCGGTATATGGCTTACGGGTATGGGCAACGGGCTACTTCCCTGCGGTATGGTGTATATGGCCATTGCCGCGGCACTCACTTCGGACAGTATGCTTGCCGCCTCGGGCACCATGTTGTTTTTTGGCCTGGGTACCCTGCCGCTGATGACGATGGTATCCCTGACAGCCATGTACCTGCGGCCTTCGGCAAGAAACCGTATCCGCAAAATATCGCCGCTGATCACCGCTTTTCTTGGCGTGCTGCTGATCCTGAGAGGACTTAACCTCGACATCCCCTACCTCAGTCCACTCCTGAGACCGCTGACCGGCGCGCCCATTTCCTGTCATCCGTGATAATTCGCGAATTACGGATTAGCGAATTGCGGATTGGCGCATTTTGTGATGTGGTTCGTTATCGATAAAAAATACAATTTAAACCCTGTAGATACGGACAGCCGGCAGCGCAAAATCTCCGGCACCCACCGATCATCTGCCAATCCGCGAATCCATAATCCCCTAATCCAATATTTCAAACCCATCCTCGTTTCTTATACGCATCATACCCCAGCTTCAGCGATTCTTTGATCTGCTGGTAGATAAGCGGATCGTCTTTTTTGATATGGAAGCAGGCTTTGCCTTTGAGGCATTTCAATAACTCCGGTTTGAACATGGCCTTTAGCTCTGTGTTGGAATACACCGGCATAAAATAAAATCCTACATATCCTTTTTGTATGAGTATGGATGCAAACCACAGCTCATCGCGTTTCCTTCCGTCGAACACAAAGGGTTTGTGGTTAATGAGTGTGAATTGTCCGGGTTTATCACCAAGGGAACGCATCACTCCTTTTTCATACGGCAGCATCAACGCTTTGATCTTGTTCCAGATCGTTACCAGTTCCGGTGATTGTCCTTTGGATTTGTCCTCGTATTTTATAGAGAGCGCTTTCTTCTTCGCGGTCTTTTCCGGCACCGCTTTTTTTGCAGCGGCTTTCTTGACAGCCGTTTTCTTTGCAGCAGCTTTAGCCATAAGCAGGGTTTACGACTCCCAATTTACCAAACGATCCCAACACCCCCAATATCCCCAACGCCCTCCCCACAAAAAAAAAGAGGAACACCGAACCAAATTCGGCACCCCTCTTTCTCTTATTCAACCATTTAAGACCTTCTCCCCCTCTTACTCCCTCTATTGTTCTATTGTTCCCTGTTCAATTGTTCCTCTGTTCCTTGTTCCCTCTTCTACTCCCATATCTCTCCCTTCCCTTCCAGCCAGAGCTTTACAGAATCGGTGGTAACGGATTTAGGACGTTCGATGGGGAATCCGAGCGCGCGGTCCCAGCAAAGACTGGCCAGTACGCCCAGTGCACGGCTTACCGCGAAGAGAACGGTGTAGAATTCGTATTCAATCAACCCGTAATGTACCAACAGGGCACCGCTGTGCGCGTCTACATTCGGCCAGGGGTTTTTTACTTTTCCGAGCGACTGGAGAATGGGCGGTACGGTTTCATAGATTTTCCATACGGTATTCACCAGTTTGTCATCGGGCATGTGTTTTTTGCCAAACTCCATCTGGGCTGTGAAACGGGGATCTGTTTTACGCAACACCGCGTGACCGTAACCCGGAACCACTTTGCCCGATGCCAGTGTTTTCTGAACATAATCGGCGATCTGCGTTTTGTCGGGATCATCGGTACCCAGTTGCTCCTGCATTTCGAAGATCCATTTCACCACTTCCTGGTTGGCCAGACCATGCAAGGGACCTGCAAGTCCGTTCATACCCGCGGCATAGCTCAGGTAGGGATCGCTCAGTGCGGAGCCCACCAGGTGCGTGGTATGTGCAGATACATTACCGCCTTCGTGGTCGGCATGTATGGTCATGTATAAACGCATCAGTTCTTTAAAGCTCTCGTCCTGGAAGCCCATCATATGCGCCAGGTTACCGGCCCAGTCAAGCAGGCCGTCGGGCTGGATATGTTCGTTGTTCCGGTATTTACGGCGGTAGATATAGGCGGCAATACGCGGCAGGCGGCCGATCAGGTCCATCGTATCGTCGAAGATCGGATCCCAGTAATCTTTTTTATTGATGCCTGCCGAATAGGCTTTGGCAAAATTGCTCTCGGTCTGCAATGCCATTACGCCGGTCACAAACATCGTCATGGGATGCGCGCTGATGGGCAGTGCATCGATGGTAGCGAACACATGGTTGGGCACATGACTGCGGCGCTGCCATATGCTGGTGATGGAATTTACATCTTCATCGGCCGGCAGTTCGTTAAGCAGCATCAGGAAGAAAAGACCTTCGGGCAAGGGTTCGCCACCGCCGGGCGCCTTGGGCAGTTTTTCCTGCAGTTCGGGAATGGAATAGCCGCGAAAGCGGATACCTTCCTGCGCATCGAGCAGACTTGTTTCGGTAACCAGGCCGGTAATGCCCCGCATGCCCTGGTAGGCCTGTGACAGTGTTACTTCGCCGATTTTTTTGGAGCCATGTTCTTTCAGCAGATTCCTGATCTCAACACCTGCTGCTTCCGCCTTTGATGTAAACCTTTCCTTGAGAGAGCCCATGTCTGTTCTTTTTATGATATTCCCCTCCGTAGTAAACAAGCGCCAGGGGTATTTTTAAGAGGGCTAAAGGTAACGGAAGTTGCCTTGTGGAGCAAAACAATTAGGGTATAACCATCGAAATAACGGATAAATCATTTGGGCGCCTTGCGATAGAGGTACCAAAACACGAAAACAAAGATCAGGTTGGGTATCCAGGCGGCAATAACAGGCGGCAGATCGCCTTTTGTGGAGAATATGGTTGAGAACCTGTCGGCGATGATAAACAGGGCGGCCGTTACAAAACCAAGCGCCAGATGCACTCCGCTTCCGCCCCTTACTTTCCGTCCTGCCACCACCGCACCGATCACGGTAAGCAGCAACACTGTTACGCAAACCGCCTGTCTTCGGTACATTTCCACTTTCAGGTCGTTCAGCCCCTCCGATCCGCGCAGTTCTTCCAGGCTGATAAAACGCGCCAGTTCGGGACTGGTCAGTTTGTCCTTGGTGTATTTATCGCGACTGAGATCATAGGGTGTAAAATTAAAGTTCATTACCCTGGTGGGTTCCGACACCACGGTTTCGCCGAGGGGCGCGGTTACCCTGCTGATCACGGATTCGAATTTCCATTTTTTGATGGCGGTATCGTAGAGGATCACGGCCGCCCTGGTATTTTCCACCAGTTTTTCGCCGTTCACCCGATACAGGAATACCGGCCCGCCGCGTTTGGTCAGGGTATCGTACGAGTAAATGCCGGCATAGGTAAAAGAGTCGATGCGCAGGTAGATATTACTGCTGGTGCTGAGCAGTCTTGTATACGATGAGTTGGCATCGATATACCGGGCTTCAAAATTACCCCGCACGTTATTGGCTTTCGGAACCACGTACATATTGGCCACGAACAGTATCGAAGCAAGTATCACCCCGCCTATCCAGTAAGGCCTTAACCAGCGCTGGTAAGAAACCCCGCTGGCCAGTATGGCTATGATCTCGCTGCGGCCCGCCATTTTGGAAGTAAAAAAGATCACCGATATAAACACGAACAACGGCAGCAGCAGCGCAATGATATGGGGAATGAACCCGAAATAATAATCGGTGATGATCTTTCTTACGCCCAGTCCGCTGCGCACAAAATCGTCTGTTTTCTCGCTTATATCCACCACAATCGCGATCACCGCAAACAGGAAGATCGAAAAGAAAAAAGTGGTCAGGAATTTCCTGAGTATGTACCAGTCGAGTTTTTTCATACCGCATGGTAAAGATACGGGAAGGGGAACTGGATTGTGTTATTGTCAATTGCCGATTGCCGATTGTGCCACCAACCCCTCTCCATCTGATTTTGTCGTTTTACAGCCTGCGCTTTACCTGCAGGATCATTTCCCTGCTCCAGGAAGCATAGTCCCCTTCAAGGATATGCCTGCGTGCTTCTTTGACCAGCCAGAGATAAAAGCTGAGGTTCTGGATGCTCGCCAGCTGCAGGGCCAGTAGCTCGTCGGCAACGAAGAGGTGACGCAGGTAGGCTTTGGAATAGTACCGGCTCATTTCATTGGGCAGACCGGGATCTATCGGGGAGAAATCGCTTGCCCATTTTTTGTTGCGGATATTAACCACGCCTTCGGTGGTAAACAGCATACCGTTACGGCCGTTACGCGTGGGCATTACGCAGTCAAACATATCCACGCCAAGATGGATGCACTCCAGCAGGTTCCAGGGTGTGCCCACGCCCATCAGGTACCGCGGTTTATCTGCCGGCAGTATATCGCAGCAGCTTTCCGTAAAGGCATACATCATGTCTTCGGGCTCGCCCACGCTCAGTCCGCCGATGGCATTACCGGTGGCATTAGCGGATGCAATGTATTCACACGAGGCCTTGCGCAGGTCGGCATAGGTGCTTCCCTGTACAATGGGAAACAGGTTCTGCGTATATCCGTATCTGTCGGGTGTTTCACTGAGTCTTTTGAAACAGCGGTCCAGCCAGCGGTGCGTAAGCTCCATACTGGTTTTGGCATATGTGTAATCGCTCGGGTAAGGCGGGCATTCATCGAAAGCCATGATGATATCGGCGCCGATGCTTCTTTGGATATCCATAACCGATTCGGGGGTGAAGAGGTGGCGGCTTCCGTCTATATGCGACTGGAACATCACGCCTTCTTCCTTTATCTTTCTGTTGGCGGCAAGCGAAAATACCTGGTATCCCCCGCTGTCTGTCAGGATGGGCCTGTCCCAGCCATTGAATGCATGCAGACCGCCCGCCGCCTCCAGCACTTCGGTTCCCGGGCGAAGGTACAGGTGGTAGGTATTGCCCAAAATGACCTGCGCCTGTACATCCTGTTTCAGCTGCTGCTGCGTAACCGCTTTTACGCTGCCCACGGTACCCACGGGCATAAAAATAGGTGTCTGTATCTCCCCATGGTCGGTGCCTATCGTGCCCGCCCTTGCCTTGGAGCCTGTTGCGTTCGCTTCTAACCGGAATGTCAATGCAGCCATCCGGCAAAAGTAGGGAATCATTATTTTTGCCGCATGACCATACCACCCATCGTACCGCTTACCGTTTTCTATTCGTTCTGCGCCATCATTCTCATACAGCTTTTTTATTACCTCTATTTTTTCTGCAGACTGGCTTTTTATACGGAAAAAGAGCGCGTTTTACAAAACGAACACCCTGTTTCCGTGGTGATCTGCGCCAGGGACGAGGCCGAAAACCTCAGCCGTAACCTGCCCGGCGTGCTGGTACAGGATTACAAAACCACGCACGAGATCGTACTGGTGAACGATAACTCCACCGATGAAGGCAAATACGTGATCGAGGAATTCCAGAAATCCTTCAAGAACATCAACCATATACAGCTTACCCAGGAGGCCAAGATGATCAGCGGTAAGAAATTCCCCCTGTCCATGGGTATCCGGAGCGCCAAATACGAGATCGTATTGCTGACGGATGCAGACTGCGTGCCTGCCTCGGAATTCTGGATGCAGAAGATGCAGAACGCCTACGACGAACATACCGAAATCGTATTGGGATATGGCGCCTACCATAAAAAACGCGGGTTACTGAATAAACTGATACGCTTCGAAACCTTTCATACGGCGCTGCAGTATCTTTCGTATGCGCTGGCCGGTATACCATATATGGGCGTGGGGAGAAACCTGAGCTACAAGAAAGATGTTTTTATCCGCAACAAAGGATTTTCATCCATCAACCATATCCCCAGCGGCGACGATGACCTGTTTATTAACCAGGTGGCCACCCAACACAATACGGCGGTGGTCATAGACCCCGATACCCATACGCTGAGCGATCCAAAGAAAAGATGGAGCGACTGGATGCGGCAGAAATACCGGCACTATACCACCAGCAAATACTATAAACCGCTGCACAAATTCCTGCTGGGACTGTACTCGCTTTCTTTGTTCCTGGTATACCCGCTGCTGGCGGCATCGATCGTGCTCTTTAACTGGTGGCTGCCGCTGGCGGTATTTGGCCTGCGGATGGTATTGCAGGGGGTTGTATTTTACCGCAGCATGCGCAAACTGAACGAAGCCGATCTGTGGCCCTGGTTCTGGCTACTGGATATCTGGACATTTTTTTACTATATCGTTACACTACCCGCCATATGGAAAGCACCCCGCAAAAGCTGGAACTGATCCGCAAATATTTCGATGATTTTACAGACACACAGCTGCAGCAGTTTGCAGCGCTGGAAGAACTGTACACGGAATGGAATACAAAGATCAACGTGATCTCGAGAAAGGATATTGACAGTATTTACCTGCACCATGTACTCCATTCGCTCAGTATAGCCGCGGTTGCCCGGTTTCAGCCGGGCATGCAGGTGATCGATATCGGCTGCGGCGGCGGCTTTCCGGGTGTTCCGCTGGCCATTTTTTTTCCCGGTGTACGTTTTCACCTGGCAGACAGCATCGCCAAAAAACTGAAAGTGGTGGATGCTGTCTGCGAGGGCGCAAATATCAAAAACATCACCACGCAGCATACCCGTGCGGAAGACATCAAAAACAAAAAATTCGACTACGCCATTTCAAGGGCCGTTGCCCCACTGAAAGAACTGTGGAAATGGGCATCACCGCTGCTGAAAAAAGACCATACGCATACACCGCCCAACGGACTTATCTGCCTGAAAGGCGGCGACCTGGCCCAGGAAATATTCGAAAGCGGTCTTCGTCCCAAAATGATGCCCGTAGACAAAATATTCGCCGAACCCTATTTTGAAGAAAAATATGTGCTGCATGTAGCAAAATAGGTCGAAGCAACCAGTCAAAAAAAGCGAATGGCGAATGAAAAACAACTTCCATTCGCCATTCGCTTTTAAGTCAGTGCCCCGTTTTTGTTTTACCTCTTACTAATCCGGGATCACCAGTTTATTGTTTCCCCTGTTCAGATCGGCCAGCCGCTGGCTGGGATCTATTTCGATGGATTTGATATCCTGTATGCTTTTTGTGATCGGGAAGGAATAGTCGGGATGCGTCCATTTCCATTCGGGATGTACGGTACGCGGTATACGGTCCTCCGCAGGTTTGGCGCCATACATCAGGTTAAGCGGCAGATAATGCATTTCCTGCGATCCGTCTTTATAGGTTACCAGCACATCAACCGGCATCGGCATTTTACCTATGCGTCTGATGGTGATATTGGGTTTGCCATCGATGGTATTGATATCTCCCACCGCGTAATCGATCGTTTTGGTGCTGTTGATCCAGTATTCCTTGTACCAGTCGAGCTCCATCCCGCTTTCTTTTTCGGCCACACGGATAAAATCGTTCGGGTTGGGATGTTTGAAACGCCACTGGTTGTAATAGGAAAGCAGTATCCTGTCGCGGATGCTGTCGCCCACGATATAACCCAGTTGCACCATGAACACCGAACCCTTGCTGTAGGCCGCATTGCCATAAGCATAGTTGGTATTGTAGTGATCGGAATGCGTGCTTGCAGGTTCTTCGAGCCCGCTTTTGGCCAGATTAATATAACCGCGGTAGGACCCGTTGAACCAGAAACCTTTTGTATCACGCAGCGTGGCCATTACACGGGTAGAGCCATAGTCGGTAAAACCTTCGTCCATCCAGGGATACAGCGATTCATTGCTGCCCATGAGCATCTGGTACCAGGTATGCATCCATTCGTGCAGCGCCGTGCCAACACTGGCACTTTTGATCAGCGTGCCCATGGGGTATTCCATGCCGCCGTCGCCGCCCTGTATAAAAGAATAGGTTTTATAGGGATATGCGCCGAATGTTCTGGCGATAACCGGATAGGCAAGTGCGGCGGTATCGGCCACGCTGTTCCAGCGTCTGTCGTTCTCTGCATCGCCCGGCTTGTCTTTATACACAATGCGCAGCAAGGGACCTCCACCCTGCGGTATGCGTGTCAGCATTTTGTAGTGCGGGTCTGCGGCCCACATAAAATCGTGCACATTGTATGCCTGCCATTTCCAGGTACTGGTGGCACCGGTGCTGTTCTTCGGAGCCGAGCCTGCTGCCTGGTATCCCCTGCCGATCTCGTTGGCATTGACCAGGTCGCCGCCGGCCACCACAAAATAATTTTTGTCAATGGTAATGTTCACATCATAATCTCCCCATACACCGTAAAATTCACGGGCGATATAGGGATTGGCATTCCATCCCTGGTAATCATACTCCACCATTTTGGGATACCACTGGCTCATGCTGTAACGCACACCCTCCGCATTATCACGCCCGCTGCGGCGTATCTGCACCGGCACCTGCGCTTCAAAGACAACATCCATAGCTACTTTTGATTTTGGCAGGAGGGGTTTGGCCAGTACCACTTCCAGGATGGTTTCGTGTTCTTTCAGTGTTTGCTCCGCACCATTGATACGGATGCTTTTTACACGCTGGTAGCCGATCTCATCGGGACTGAGTTTGCTGATGCGGTCTTTTACCCTTGCATCCCAGTCAAGACCATCACTCTGCCCGCGGGGCTCCGCAATACGTGTCTTGCCCAGTTCGCGGCTGCGTACATCCATGCTGCTGTTGGGCTGAAAGGCGTTCCAGTACAGGTGAAAGAACACCCTGCCAAGTGTATCGGGTGAGTTATTGGTGTACTCGATTTTTTCGGTGCCGCTGAAACGGTTGGCGGTCACATCCATATTCACATTGATCACATATTTGATCCTTTGCTGCCAGCGGTCGGGCTGCGCCGAAAGCGCTGTGAAGGAACCCATAGCAAAAGACAGCCATACGAATGGGAGGAAATGTTTTCTCATGTATACTTACCATTTTTAAGAATGGTAAATGTAACGGGATTTTGGAATCCGGCATTGCGCAATTCGCCGATAAAACCGGGGCGTACTGCCGCTTTTCCGGTTTGGGGACTGTTTTAACCAACTATTCTGACGGGAGACTGTTGCCACAGATTACACAGATTGGCACAGATGGGGTTTCTGTTTTTCGTTGCATGCCGGTGTTCTTAGATCCCCTTCCCGCGCAGCAATTTACCCTTCGAATCATACAACAGGTATTTCTCCGTCTGGGTTTCTGCATGACGGATCAGGATACGATACCGGGGCTCTTTATCGGGCAGCAGGATCTCGTTTACCTCAAACGCCTGCCAACTGGCAAACGGCCCCTGGCTGAAGGCATCGCGTACATTGTTCCGCAGATCGCCAAAAGTCATTTTTCGCACACCGTCGAGCCATCGGCCCCCTGCGCTGTAACGTACGGTACAGGGTTCTCCGCGCTGGTAAAAACGGGCAGCGTAAGAGCCGTCCCCGTCCTGAAGCCAGCTGACTTTAACTTTATCTATGGTGGGGTATTTCAGGGAGAAGGAACTGGTAACAACCTGGGGAACATGTACCCTGGACTGGCCGGATAGTATGGCAAACGGAAATACTAACGCGAACATCCATAAGTAAAACTGTTTCATACCGCACCGGTTTACCCTATTGGTAAATCAAGTGCTATGCCAGTTCAATCCTTACCTGCCACCACGATAACAATCTCTCCTTTTACGGTTTTATTGTTGAAATGATTACACACTTCCTGCAGGGAGCCGCGTTTGTTTTCTTCGAACAGCTTGGTGAGTTCCCTGCTTACGCAGCATTGCCGCTCAGGCCCGAAGTATTCGATAAACTGTTCCAGTGTTTTGACAAGCCGCATCGGGCTTTCGTAAAAGATCATGGTGCGTTCCTCATCGGCCAGTTGTTTAAGCAGTGTCTGCCTGCCTTTTTTCAGGGGCAAAAACCCTTCGAATACAAACCGGGTGGCGGGCAGGCCGCTGTTTACCAGTGCGGGTACAAAAGCAGTGGCGCCGGGAAGACATTCCACCCTGATCTCCTGCCTGGCGCATTCCCTTACCAGCAGAAAGGCGGGATCCGATATGCCCGGTGTGCCTGCATCGGTGATCAGCGCCATGGTTTTACCCGCACGCAGCTGGTCTACGATATGCGCTACGATCTTATGTTCGTTGTGCTGGTGATAGGGCGACAGCGGCTTCTGGATATGATAATGCGTAAGCAGCTTTGAAGAGGTCCGGGTATCCTCGCAAAGAATCAGGTCTACCTGCTGCAACACCTCGAGCGAGCGAAGCGTGATGTCCTTGAGGTTGCCGAGTGGTGTGGGAACGAGGTATAACATAGGGTTGAGGATCTGTGGCCTGTGGTCTGTAATCTGTGGTTTGGTTAAACAACCACCAACAAGCACAGACCACAAACCACAGACGATAACTTACCGACCTAATTGATCATTTCAATCTCATAAAATTCCATCACCGGGTTGGCGAGCAGTTTTTTGCTGGCATCTTCCGCCAGTTGCTTGGCCTGGGTTTCGCTTTCGGCTTCTACCTGCAGTGTGATGTGTTTTCCGACACGTACATCGGATACTGCGCCAAGGCCAAGATTCCGGAGCCCGCCCAGCACGGCTTTACCCTGGGGATCCAGCAAGTCTTTTAACGGCATTACTTTGATCTGAACATTATAGGTCATGATTCGGTCTGTTTAAGCGACAAAGATAAAATTACATAGGCAATAAAGGAGATGGAAACTGCCAGCCAGCCAAAACTGAGTGCCCCGAGCAGGGTTACCAGTGCCAGTATCAGGAAGGGCGTGGCTTTTTTCAGCGTGAGCTGGGAGAATTTCAGCGCCAGCATCGGCAGGGTGGATACCATCAGGTAACTGATCACCGCGATCAGCGCATACCAGAACCATTTGTTCAGCAGTATATCGATGATAAAAGCGTGGCTGGTATACCAGTACACCAGCGGCAGCGAAGCAATAAACAGTCCTGCTGCGGGAATGGGTACACCCTTAAAACTATACCCCTGCGCCGGATCGATATTGAACCTGGCCAGGCGGTAGGCGCCGGCACAGGGCAGGATAAATGCGGGCAGCAGCCAGAGTATGCTGGTATCCAGACCGCCAGCCTCCTTTGCAAAGCTGAGCCTGAGAAACTGGTATACGATCAGTCCCGGCGCCACACCAAAACTCACCCCATCCGCCAGTGAATCGAGCTGCTTGCCGAGTTCGGACGGCACTTTCAGCAGACGCGCCATAAACCCGTCGAGAAAATCGATCAGCGCGGCCAGTGCGATGAACAGGCTGGCCCAGGTAACCCTTTCGGGAAGCGATACCAGGTTCTCGCCGTTTGCATCGAGGGTAAAACTCAGACCCGGCTGCATAATGCAAACAATGGCGATACAACCAAAAAACAAATTCAAAAGGGTAAACAGGTTGGGGATCTGTTTCATATCAGTTACTGCTACAGGTTGTCAAATAAGGGGTTGGCGTTTCTATTTCTTCATCAGTCTTTCTATCTCTTCTGCCTTAACCGGTATATTCTTCATCAGGTCGGTGTTGCCATTGCGGGTTATCCAGACATTGTTCTCTATACGCACACCCATCTGCTCTTCTTCTATATAAATACCCGGCTCGATCGTAAGCAGCATACCCTGCCTGATCGGTTCCGTTCGGGTGCCCAGGTCGTGTATGTCAAGACCCAGGTGATGCGAAATACCATGGTACAGGTATTTGCGGTATGCGCGGTTCTCGTTGTCTTCGTTCTTTATATCCGATTTACGCAGCAGACCGATCTTCAGGAATTGTTTGGTTGCCTCCGCTCCCACCATATCGGTATAATGGGTGATGGCGATGCCCGGCTTCAGGATACTTTTTGCATAATCGTGGAGATGCAGACAGGCATTGTACACGGTCTTCTGTCTCGCAGTAAATTTGCCGTTTACAGGAACGGTGCGGGTAAGGTCTGCCGAATAGGCGCCGTATTCCGCGCCAAAATCCATCAGCACCATATCACCGTTTTTGCATTGTTCGCTGTTGCTCACATAGTGCAGTACCCTGGCATTGTCGCCGCTTGCAATAATGCTGTTATAACCCGGCCCGGTGGCACGCTGGCTGAGGAAACTGTGAAATATCTCCGCTTCGATCTCGTATTCCCATACACCGGGTTTGATAAATGCCAGTAACCGGCGAAAAGCATTTTCGGTGATGTCAATCGCTTTCTGCACCACGGCAATTTCTTCCTTTGTTTTGATGGCACGCAGTTCCTTCATGATCCTGGCTGCACGATGAAAGGCATGCAGCGGGTAGGCCGCTCTCATCTCATCTGCAAAACGGTAGGCACGGCTCCGGATAGGCGTGGCCTTGCGGTCGTTTTCGTTGGAACCGAGGTAAATATTGTCTGCCAGGTGCACCCATGCCTGCAGCAGCGCATCCAGGCTGTCGACCCATACAATGGTCCGGATGCCAGAAATATCCGTGGCCTCTTTTACACGCAGCCTCCTGCCATCCCATTTTTCTTTCAGTTCGTTGGGACGAACCAGTACCAGCACCTCCCGGTATTTGGGATCGGGGTTGTCGGGAAACAGCACCACCGTGGAGTCTTCCTGTTCTATGCCGCTGAGCCAGAACAGGTCGCTGTTCTGTTTGAACCTGTGCAGCGCGTCCCCGTTGTAAGGCCATTCATCGTTGCTCACAAATACCGCGATGCTGTTGGGAAGCATCTCCTTGACAAATCTTTTCCGGTTATTCACGAAAATGGCGGTATCCAGGGGAAGATATTTCATGCGCGTCAGGGGTTGAAGGTTGCAAGATAAAAAAAGGCAGTCAGCTTTCTGTCGCCCCTACCCCTTATCGCAGAAAAATGATGAACGGTTTGATTTATTTACGAACACAATCGTACATTTACTACGAAATCGTTCGTTCATCATTATCAAAACACCATACTATGAAACACAACACCAAAAAATGGCTGGCAGCGGGCAGTTTACTGGCTGCGGCCATCACCTTTTGCGCCTGGCGTGCAGAAAACAAAGGTTTTCAGGGAAAGGATTCAGCACCTGAGGCAGCACAGGATACCCTCCCTTCCAAAAAACACAGTGACAGAAACGAATTCAGAAGCGGAGACCTGGACCATGCATTACAGGATATAGACCGCGCCATGCAGCAACTGAACAGGGAGATGAAACTCGATATGGGCCGTATGGAGAAAGAGATCAGGACCGCGATGGAAGAAGTGAAAAAGATCGATCTGGAAAAGATCCACACCGATCTCCGGGCCTCGCTGAAAGAGATCGACTGGACCAAAACCCGCGGGGAAGTGGACAGGGCCATGCGGCAGGCAGAGCAGGAACTGAAAAAAGTGGATATGGAACAGGTAAAAAAGAACGTGGAAAAAGCAATGGAGCAGGTAAATACGGAACAGCTGCTGTCCGGGATTGATTTCGACAAAATCCATCAAAACGTAACTGATGGGATGGCGCATGCCCGAACCGGTCTGGAAAAAGCCAAAAAAGAACTTACCCTGCTGAAGGAATTCCTGGGCGAGCTGGAAAAAGACGGCCTGATCGATTCAAAAAAAGCGTACAAAATCGAGATCAAAGACAGGGAAATGTATATCAACGGAACCAGGCAATCCAAAGAGGTAAACGATAAATACCGCAAATATTTTAAAGACGAGGACTATACCATTAAAAACGATGGTGAAGGGCTGACCAGGATCTGATCGATAAAACCGGAACTCCCGGACAGTAACCCGTGAAACGCGCTGCCTAAAACCTTACCGTTGGGCAGCGCACGGATCTGCCGGAAGTGGAGGGGAACACACCGCTTTTGACAATAGACAGCTCATAGGCACCGCGTGTGCCGTTGAAACTGTTGAGGGTGGATACGGTGGCATCGTAGCTGAGCGTAATGCGGAGGTCGTTGATCTCGTAACCCGCCATCGGTACCAGGGCATCTTTTGCGCGGTAATACAAACCCAGTATCAACTGCTTGGATCCGTCGCCGCTCAGGTCGCGGTTGGCATTAAAGCCCACAACCGTTTCCCATGCATTGCCCATTTTACTCACATAGATATTCGGGTTCAGGATCCAGGTATCCTGCAGCTTGATATTGCTGTTCACAAAAGCGGTATACCTCCGGTACAGACGGTCATCGGAAACAGAGGGATCAAAAAAACTTTCTCTCGGTCTGTTTACATGCATGATGCTGACGCCTGCATTCAGGTAAACATTTTCAGAAGCGAAATAGGCATAGTTCAGACCCACCTGCAGATCCAGGTACGAGGTCTGGCTGTACGCAAAAGGCTCGTTGCTGGGGATGGTTACATCAAAGAACTTTCCGTTCCACTGGTTGTCAAAACTCAGCTTGGATATATCCACCCGTTTACTGGTAAAGCCAAGACTGAACCCGCCGCTGAGCAGACTGTTATAACCCAGCATCTGGTGATAGGCAACGGATGCATATCCGCTGGTGCGGTTCAGGTTGCCGCTGCCGGCCGCATCTTTGTAAAGCGCCGCACCGATACCCATCCAGCCATTCTCAAAACGATTGGCAAACACTTTTACATCGCCCCAGGCACTCATGGTCCGGTAAGGGTTGCCCACATTGGCCCATTGGTTGCGGTAGTTGCCGCCTATCCGGTAATCGTAATCGGGATTGAAACCTGTATTAGCCGGGTTGATCAGCAGGGGGCTATGGAAATACTGCGAAAAATGGAGATCCTGTGCATAGCTGGGGCCTGCCGTTAAAACAGCCAGTACGCCAATACATAAAACTTTTCTTAACCGATTCTGCCTCATCTTCCCTGCTTTATCGTAACAACGTGATATCTCCCTTCTTGACCATCTTTTCTTTTCCACTGAACTCTATCTGCAACGTATAATGGTAAACATCCTGCGGCTGCGGAACGCCTTTGTAAGTGCCGTCCCACCCATCGGCCTGGTTGCTGCTGACATACACCAGCGCGCCCCACCGGTTATATATGCGCCAGCTCATTTTTGCAATGCCGTAACCGCGTACATAGACCCGGTCGTTCTTACCATCGCCATTGGGCGTAAATGCATTGGGAACATCCGCACCGTCAACAATCGTCACGGAAATGGCCTGGCAACTCGTATCGATACAGCCGTAACTGTTGAATGTGATCAGGCAGGCTTTGTACGTGCCGCTTGCATTGTACAAATGTTGTACCAAGGTATCCTGTCTGAGCGTAAACAAGGTATCGCCATCGCCGAACTGCCATTTATAGGCGCTGCCGCCGCTGGCGTTATTGATAAAGCTGACCGGCGTATTGGATTCCGTTGGGTTGGGTGAATAGGTAAATGCCGAAACCGGGTTAGGACTCACCACGATCGAAAAATACGCCGAAGTGTCCACCCTGTTGCAACTCGAGGTATCCGTTGCAATCAACCGCACGCGGTAAGTGCCCGGCGTGTTGTACAGGTGTGTAGGATCCGACATGGTGGAGGTTGTACCATCGCCAAAATCCCACACAAAATCGGTTCCACCCATCGATGTATTTTCAAACACCGCCGTATAGGGCGCGCAGCCCGATGGCGCGGTACTGAACTGCGCTTTTACGGTGGGCGAAATACGCACCTGTTTTACCAGGCTGTCGGGTTCATTGCAATAATTGGTATCCACCAGCACCAGCTTTACAGAATAGGTTCCCGATGCGGCATAGGTATGCGTTACAGGCCCCAGTCCTGCCAGCTGTGTATTACCGTCGCCAAAATCCCATCGGAAACTGGTGCCCGTAAACGGTTTTATGGCCGTTGAAATATTATTGAACGAATACCCCAGCGAAGTACAGGGCTGCAGTTTGGTGGTGGTGAAATTGAGAAAAGCCTGGTCGTTCCGTACACGCATGGTCACATACGCGGTATCGGCCACATTACAGGTATTGGAGTCGATGGAGACCACACTTACACGGTAAAAACCAACCGTATTGAACGTATGCGACACCGTTGGCCCGGTGGTGGTTTCCTTGGGACTTCCATCGTTAAAATCCCATATGTATTTTTTACCCTGCGCCAGTGTATCTGTAAACACCACCTGCATAGGCACACAGCCCGATGTATCGCGTACGCCGTTGATGCTTGCCGCAATACCGGCGCCCACACCGGCCAGGTTAAAAGCCATTTTTACCGCGGCAAGGTTACATTCTTTGGAACCATTGTATTCAGACCAGGCGCCGGGTGTGGTGGGAAAACGCGCCCCGCCCATGCAGTTGGCGCAGATCGACTGGTAAATAACGCCACTGGCATCAAAACGGCTGGTACCGCCATCCACATGCTCGCCGTATCCGCCGTTCTGGCCGAAGAAAGAACCGTATAACTGCGAGGAAGCATTCTTTGCCAGCACGAAAAAATAGAAGTCGCTGCCATCCGTATCTTTCTGATAGGCATCCGCGGTTACGCTGAGCCCTTTTGTAAAAGCGGAGGGATAGGTCTGGTTCTGGTTGGCAGATCCGCCCCATCCCGATACATATACATTCTCACACCTGTCTACCAGGAAAGCTATCGGCGAAATATTCGGCTGCGTGGAATTTGTTCCGAAAACGGTTGAGTAAACATAGTCAGACAGATCGGGTTTCAGTTTAATGATAAACTGTTTGCCGCCCGGCTGCGAAAACGCGGCATTCGACACCGGCCAGTTGCCTGTAGTGGTGCCCGTGATATAAGGAAACCCGGCTTTGTCGAACTGGATACCATAGATCATATCGATTGCAGGAGTGCCGATAAACGTGGTTCGCACCGCCACCCCATCGCTGGTAAGTTCCATGATAAATCCATCTGCACCACCGCCCTGGTAAGTAGGGTATTTAACACCGGCGCCGGCAACAGGAAAGTCGGCACTTGCCGTTGCGCCCGCCACAAAAATATTCCCGTTGGATGGATTCCGCGCCAGCACAAAAGCGGCATCGTCGTTTTTACCGCCTGCAAGTATGCTGAAGTGCACCGAAGACAGATCGGGACTGAATTTCATCACCACCGCATCCTGGGTGCGGCCGTTTGTAACACCGCCGGTGGTCTGGTTGGACTGGGAAGTAACGGGAAAATCGGTTGACTGTGTACAGGAAGCCAGGTAAACATTACCGGCCGGGTCCAGGTTGACTTCGCTGCGGGCATCGTCGCCATAATTGCGGCGGATGGATTCAGCGCCGCTGGGGGGACAGTATTTGGACCTGATGTTTACCCCATCGTTACCCGATCCGCCAATACGCACCGAACCCACCAGCGCAGAACCCGATGCATTGAGTTTGGTGACAACAATGTCCCAAAGCCCGCCCTGCGGTCCGTATTTCTGCAGCGCGCCTTTCAGCGGGTAATTGGGAGAAGTGGTTCTTCCGCCGATCACCAGGTTTCCGGCGGCGTCTACAATAAGGCTGTGCGGTTGCTCATTGCCCGAGCCGCCGATATAGGTTGCATACACCCGGTTGGCACCGGTGGGATCAAATTTCATGATGGCGATATCAAAACCCGACTGTTCGCAGGTAGCGGTATTACCACCCTGAAAACTCGTCTGAAAAGCGCCGTTGCTGACAGGGAAAGAACCGCTGCCGGCAAAAGAAATGCTGCCCGAATAAAAATTTCCTTTACCGTCATAAGTGGCGGTATACCCCCAGTTGCTGGCCGTGCTGCCCGAAAAAGTGGAAAATACCAGGGAGGGATCGATCACCAGGGTGGCGTTGCGTGTATAGGAAGCATCCAGTTTGAAACGTACGATGTTCCCCTTCAGTTCAAAATGAGCGGGGATCTCCTTTCGCTGGTTATTCACAAGCTGGAAAGTATAGGGTGCTTTTTCAATTACCTTGTCTACCGACACCTTAACCGTAAGATTGCCTTTGTCGATCGACAGTTTGTCCACGCCATCGAAGTACATGGCAATGACACCGGGATCGGCGCCGGGATGAACGATAAAATCGTATTTCAGCAAACCGTCTGCGGTATAATACCGGATATCGATACCGGGGTACATATTCAGGAAGGTAACGGCCTGGTAGATACCGCAGTTACCGGCCCATTGCGAGGGATCATCGCCCAGTATATAGTTGTTGTAACCCGGCAGCGGTTTGTCCGGAACGATCACGGGTTCCGGGTTGGCATTCAGGAAACGCACTTCGTAAGCATGCGAACGCAATACCCCCGGCACATAGCCGCCGCTGCTGCCACCGCCCCCTGTTTCCGGCGTGGGACGCAATTCTTCAGCCGTACGGAAAGCGGCACTGGCGCCGGGCTGCACCGAAGCATCGGGGTGCCCCGCTTCGTATAAGGCAGAAAGGTCTTTCTGGTTATGCAGCAATACCCGGTAACCGTTTTTCTGAAGTGCAAACGCCCCCGAACTCATTTCACCCTTGAAGCGGATGGCGGGGTCCCATTGACCTTTGTTTTCTACAAACTGGAGATAGTTCTGGCCATACCCCTGCAGGGAGAGCAGAAAAAATGCGCTGATTTTTCCTATTGTTCTTAACCAACCCAAGTGTATTTTTTTTATAAGGTACGACTATTCTATGGTCAAACGTTACACAGTGTTCAGGATATACGACTCCAGCCGTTTTTGTGTTTTTGGGAACGAAGAAATAGTTTGAGTGGTGAATTTATCGTCAATTTCAATTCGGTATCTTCTTTCACCAGCATTTCTGCTTCGCTCCGGGCCAATTCTAACAATCCTTTATCATTCACGATATTGGCCAGTTTAAAATTCAGTGCGCCGCTCTGCCGGGTGCCTTCTATATCGCCGGGGCCCCGCAGCTCCAGGTCTTTTTCCGCCACCGCAAAACCGTCGTTGGTGGCGCACATTATCTTGATACGTTCTCGGGCCTCTTTGCTGGCTGTACTACCCGTTAATAAAATGCAAAAGCTTTTTTCACTGCCCCGGCCCACCCTGCCCCTTAACTGGTGCAGTTGCGATAAACCGAATTTTTCGGCGCTCTCTATCACCATCACCGATGCATTGGGTACGTTCACACCCACTTCAATCACCGTGGTGCCCACCATGATCTGTGTATCGCCTTTTACAAAGCGCTGCATATTGGTTTCTTTCTGCCCGGCGGGTTGCCGTCCGTGCACCATACTGATACGGTACTTCGGTTCGGGGAAAAAACTCTTTACCTGCTCGTACCCCTGCATCAGGTCCTCGTAACTGAGCTTCTCGCTTTCTTCGATCAACGGGTAAATGAAATAGGCCTGCCGGCCTTTTTCGATTTCGGTGCGTACAAAATCCATCACGCTGGCCCTTGCCGTTTCGGAACGGTGAACCGTGGTTACCGGTTGCCTTCCCGGCGGCAGCTCGTCCATGATACTGTAATCCAGATCGCCGTAAGCCGTCATCGCCAGTGTACGCGGTATCGGTGTTGCGGTCATCACCAGCACATGCGGCGGAACGGCGGCTTTTTCCCATAGCCTCGCCCGCTGCGCCACACCAAAGCGATGCTGCTCGTCTACCACCACCAGTCCCAGATTGCGGAATTGCACCGTATCCTCTATCACCGCATGGGTACCTACCACAAAATGTATGCTATCCTCCAGCAGGCCTTTTAGTATCCTTTTTCTTTCGGCCGATCTGGTGCTGCCCGTAAGCAAGGCCACTTCCACCGGCATTTCCCGCAGCAGTTCGCTGATGGACTGGTAATGCTGCTGCGCCAGTATTTCCGTGGGCGCCATGATGCAGCTCTGGTAGCCGTTGTCTGCCGCAAGCAGCATGCTCAGCAGCGCTACGATTGTTTTACCGCTGCCCACATCGCCCTGCAGCAGCCGGTTCATCTGGTGCCCCCTTCCCGTATCGGTGCGGATCTCTTTGAGCACCCGCTTCTGCGCGCCTGTAAGCGAAAAAGGAAGATGCTGCGAATAGAATGTATTGAAATACTCCCCCACTTTTTCAAACACCACTCCCTTGCTGTACTGGTTACGCTGCAGTTTTACCAGGTTCAGCCTTACCTGCGCAATAAACAGCTCCTCGAATTTGAGCCGTTTCACTGCCCGCTCGTATTCCTGCGCAGCGCCGGGAAAATGCACCTGGCGGTATGCCTGGAAACGGTCTGCAAGCTTCAGTTTATCGATCAGCGGCTGCGGAAGGTTCTCGGGGATATCTGCCGGCTGCAGCTGCGACAGCAGCGCGTAGGTGAATTTACCCAGCTGCCTGCCGTTCAGTCCCCTGGCTTTTAATTTTTCGGTTGTGGGATAAACCGGCTCCAGATAGGTTTTGCCCCCGGCTTTGGCCGGTACAAATGGTTCTATTTCCGGGTGAACGATCTGCGGTTTGCCGTTAAAAAAACCGGTTTTGCCAAACACCAGGTAATCGCTGCCCACATGCAGGTTCCTGGTTACCCAGCTGATGCCCTGGAACCAGGTAAGCTCCAGTATACCGCTGCGGTCGCGCAGCTGGGCAACCAGCCGCCGGCCTCTTTTTTCGCCCAGCGTATCCATGCTCACCAGCGTTCCGGCCACCTGGATGTATTCCGTCTGCGGATGGATATCGCCTATGCTGCTTACCTGTGTTTTGTCGATATGCCGGTTCGGAAAATGTTCCAGCAGATCGCCGAAACGGTAAATTCCCAATTCTTTTTTCAGCATATCCGCGCGCAACGGTCCCACACCTTTCAGGTATTCGATGGGTGAGTCGAGTATGGTCTGGGGATGGCTGATGGCGAAGGATTATGGGTTAGCGATTCTGTGGTTGAAACAATAAAAAGTTGGTTGGCTGCATGGTTCTGTTGAATGGCTGCCGGGATACTGGCGTTGGTGCTGCAATAATAAGTAAGAATACGTTGCAGTAAAAAAGATCGGTCAGCAGCGCCGCGCTTTGCCGGATCTGGCCTTCCACTTATCAACCAATCCTGCTACCAACCAACAAGCTCCTTATCTTCGCGGCATGGAAAAAGAGGTTGTACTGAGCGGCATCAGGCCCACGGGTTTTCTGCACCTGGGCAATTATTTCGGCGCCATGCGCAATTATGTGCGCATGCAGGATGACTATACCTGTTATTTCTTCGTTGCCAACTGGCACAGCCTCACCACCCATCCCGATACCCGTCAGCTGCAGGAAAGCGTGCACAGGGTGATCGCGGAAAATGTTGCCTGCGGACTGGATCCCGATAAAGTGGCATTATACATTCAAAGCGATGTGCCCGAAATTGCCGAGTTGTACCTATACCTCAATATGCTGGCCTACAAAGGCGAGCTGGAAAAAACGGTGACCTTCAAGGAAAAAGTAAGACTGCAGCCCGATAATGTAAATGCCGGACTGCTTACCTATCCCGTATTGCAGGCCGCCGACATACTGATACACCGCGCGGTAAAAGTGCCGGTGGGAAAAGACCAGGAACAGCACCTGGAAATGGCCCGCAATTTTGCCGAGCGTTTCAACTACCGCTATGGCGACGTTTTTCCATTGCCCTATGCTTTCAATTACCACAGCGAGCTGGTGCGTATCATGAGTCTCGACGGCAACGGCAAGATGAGCAAGAGCGAAAACCAGATGGCCACTTTATACCTGGCCGATGACGATGACAGCATCCGCAAAAAAATCATGAAGGCCAAAACGGATGCCGGCCCGGCCATGCCCAACGCCGAAAAACCGGATTATATCCAGAACCTGTTTACCATGATGCATCTTGTCAGCGCACAAAGCACCATACAGAAATTTGAAGACGATTTCAACGCCAGCAGTGCGGGCAACGTGGTGATACGCTATGGCGATATGAAAAAACAGCTGGCGGAGGATATGGCCAATTTCATCAAACCCATACGCGAAAAAGCGGCCGACATACAGGCCGATACAACCCGGCTCTCCCGTATCATCCGGCAGGGCGCCGAAAAAGCCCGTGCCAACGCCGATGCCACACTGCAGCTGGTACGCAAAACCATGAACATGAACTATTAACAATTGCGGGCCGGGAACCGGCAATGGGTTATTGGTCGCGGCGGTTAAAAAAAATCCTGCCCACTTCATACTTCGTACTTCGTATTTCGTATTTTCATTGATATGGCAAAAGCAAGAAAACCAAAACATATAGCGGTAGCAGGAAACATCGGTGCAGGCAAGACTACCTTAACGGAAATGCTGTCCAAACACTATCGCTGGATACCGCAGTTTGAAGATGTTGACCACAATCCTTACCTGATGGATTTTTACGAGGACATGCCGCGCTGGAGCTTCAACCTGCAGATCTATTTCCTGAACAGCCGCCTCAACCAACTGCTCGATATTCACCGCGGAACAGAAACCGTGATACAGGACCGCACCATCTACGAAGACGCCAACATCTTTGCACCCAACCTGCATGAGATGGGACTGATGAGCAAACGCGATTTCGACAACTATTTTCTTTTCTTCCAGACACTGAAAACCATGGTGCAGCCGCCGGACCTGCTGGTCTATCTCAAAGCTTCAGTGCCCACGCTGGTATCGCAGATACAGAAACGGGGCCGCGAATACGAAGAAAATATCCGTCTCGATTACCTCAAACGCCTCAACGAGCACTACACCAAATGGATCGACAGTTACAAAGAAGGTCCCCTGCTGGTTATCGACTGCGACAAGAACAAATTTGCCGAAAACGACGAGCACTTCGGCGATATCATCGGGAAGGTGGACAGTACACTGTTCGGGTTGTTCTGAACAATTACGGATTAGTGGATTCCGGATTGGCGGATTATGAATTGCGAATTATTGAATTGCGGATCGCGGATTGATGTGGTGCGCATCCTAATTTGCCTTTGAAGCTTTCCAACATAAGTAAGAGGCAGCCCGCAAGCATGGCACGCACGGGTCCTCCCGCAGCGCCAACACAAAAAATCCACTAATCCAATCGCAATCCCCCAACTAAAAGCCCCGTCCAGAAGAACGGGGCTTACCGTAACAAACAAAGCAATCGAAGAGACCGTTTTGTCCATCCCCGACCAAAGAAATGGACCCAAGCGCGTTAGTTTTGGTTGCGGTCTTCGTGTTCTGTTTACACCTTGGGTGCAGCTTGCAGAATCTCCTCCGATACACCGGAAGCGTATTTCTGGAAATTCTGCACGAACTGTTGAGCCAGGTCTTTCGCTTGTGCATCATAGGCAGCCGGATCGGTCCAAGTGCTGCGTGGATCTAAAATTTCTTTGGGCACCCCCGCACAGGCAACCGGCATTTCCATACCGAACACGGGGTGAATAATAAACGCCGCGCTGTTCAGCGCACCGCTCAATGCCGCGGTGATCATAGCCCGTGTATAACCGAGCTTTATGCGATGGCCCGTTCCGTAACAACCACCCGTCCAGCCGGTATTGATCATCCATACGTTTACCTTATGCGCACGCATGTTTTCTCCCAGCATACCCGCATATTTACCGGGGTGCAGCGGCAGGAACGGCGCGCCAAAACAGGCGCTGAAAGTTGACTTGGGCTCGGTAACACCTGCTTCCGTACCCGCCACTTTGGCCGTATAGCCGCTGATGAACTGGTACATGGCCTGCCCCGGCGAGAGCCTGCTCACCGGCGGTAATACGCCATAGGCATCACAGGTAAGAAAGAAAATATTTTTTGGCAGCCCGCCCATGGCGGGCTGTAATGCATTGCTGATAAAATGCAGCGGGTAACTGACACGCGTGTTTTCCGTGATGGTCTTGTCGGCAAAATTGATACGATTGCTTCCCCGCTCAAAACCCACATTCTCTACCAGGGCCCCTGCACGTATCGCGTGGTATATCTCGGGCTCCTTCTCTTCGCTGAGGTCGATCGTTTTTGCGTAACAGCCGCCTTCAAAATTGAACACACCACCGGCGGTCCAGCCATGCTCGTCATCGCCGATCAGTTTTCTGTCTGGATCGGCGCTCAGGGTGGTCTTGCCGGTGCCGCTCAGACCAAAAAAGATGGCCACATCTCCCCCGGCGCCCATGTTGGCGCTGCAATGCATGCTAAGCACGTTCTTATTCTGCGGAAGTATGTAATTGAGCACGCTGAAAATACCTTTCTTTATCTCACCGGTATACCCGGTGCCGCCGATCAATATTGTTTTGTGTGTGAACGATAATACGGCGAAGTTTCCCTGCCTTGTTCCGTCCACAGCCGCATCTGCGGTAAAGCCAGGCGCCTGTATGATCTGCCACTCGGGCTCGAACCCGTCCAGCTCGGCAGAAGAGGGACGAAGAAACATGTTATACGCAAACAGGTTGCTCCAGGCATTTTCGTTGATCACGCGGATATTGAGCCGGTAGGCCGGGTCTGCGCAGGCATAAGCGTCGCGCACCCACACTTCTTCCCGCCGCCCCAGGTAAGCCATCATCTTATCACGCAGCTGGAGAAAATATTTTTCTTCGATAGGGGTATTGAACTGGTTCCAGTCAACCGTGTTTTCCGTGATCGCGTCTTTGACGATAAACTTGTCTTTCGGACAGCGGCCCGTAAACATACCCGTGTTGATGCAAAGCGCGCCCGTATCATTCAGCACACCCTGCGCACGCAGGATAGTCTGCTCAGTCAATTCGGAGGGCGATAACTGGTAGTGTACCTGAGAAGAACCGGATAAACCGGAAATCAGCGGCTTAGGCATAGCGGTAGCGATCATAAAAACAAACAAACGTTAGTTAAAAAGCAAAAATAGCAGAATCCCCCGTTTGGCAAAGCAGACGTGTCTGCCCCACACGTTGCATTTTATCAAGGCTTTACCGCAGATATTGAATATTATCTACAAGACCCGAAAGATTGGCATACGGGTTTTTAGCAAGTGGAAGAACTATTTGAATGTTTTGTAAAAAAATAAGAACAAACCGCTGATTTACGCCACCCATCTCCCTGCAAGCCAGTATTTTTACAAAAAAAGAGACAGGCGATGGCAGCTACCGGATTGATCACCACCGAACAGCTCGAGAATTTCAAAAACATCGTGGGCAGCGATTTTGTACTGGCCGACGAAGAGAACCTGCACAAATACGGCCGCGACGAGACCGAGGAACTGCTCTTTCTGCCCGAAGTGGTGCTGAAACCCGGCAGCACCGGTGAAATCGCCGCTATCCTGAAAATATGCAACAGGGAAAAAATACCCGTTACGCCCCGGGGCGCTGGCACAGGCCTGAGCGGCGGCGCCCTGCCCCATCTTGGCGGTGTGTTGCTGTCTACCGAAAGACTCAATAAAATACGCCATATCGATGAACGCAACCTGCAGGTAATCACCGAGCCCGGTGTGATCACCGAGGTATTGCAGGACGCGGTAAAAGCCAAGGGACTGTTCTATCCCCCCGATCCGAGCAGCCGCGGCAGCTGTTTTATCGGCGGCAATATTGCCGAGAACAGCGGCGGACCCAAAGCCGTAAAATACGGCGTGGTAAAAGACTATGTGCTGAACCTGGAACTGGTGCTGCCGAACGGCGAGATCATCTGGACCGGCGCCAATGTACTGAAGAATTCCACCGGTTATAACCTTACCCAGCTTGTTGTGGGCAGCGAAGGAACCCTGGGTATTGTTACCCAGATCGTGTTAAAACTGATACCCCTTCCGAAATACGACCTGCTGATGCTGGTTCCCTTTGCCTCTCTTGAAAAAGCAAGCGAGGCGGTGAGCGCCATTTTCCGTGCAGGGTTTGTACCCAGCGCACTTGAGCTGATGGAAATAGATGCGCTGATGCTGGTAAGCAAAATGGTAGACAGCACCGCCGTTCCGGTGAACGATTCGATAGAAGCGCACCTGATCATCGAAGTGGATGGCAATAACCTGGACGTACTGATGTCGGAAATGGAAGCCATTGCCGAACTGCTTACCCGGTTTGATGCGGGCGATGTGTTCTTTGCCGATGATGCGCAGCAGAAAGCGGAACTCTGGAAACTGCGCAGGCGCGTGGCCGAAGCCGCCAAATCGAGCGGTTATACCATCGAGGAAGACGCCGTGGTGCCAAGGGCCGAATTACCCGCGCTGGTAAGGGGCGTAAAGGACCTGGGCAAACAGCACGGATTTGAAGCAGTGTGTTATGGGCATGCCGGCGACGGCAACCTGCACATACGCATCAATCACCCAACCATTAAGAACAGTCATGGTAATGCCGAAATGAACAAGGTACTGATGGACCTCTTCAGGCTGGTGAGCCAGCTTGGCGGAACCATCAGCGGCGAACATGGTGTGGGATTGATACAGAAACCTTACCTGGACACGGTTTTCAGGCAACAGAACCTGGAGCTGATGCGCGGTATCAAAAGAACATTCGATCCTAACAATATTTTAAATGCGGGTAAGATTTTTGATCTTACCTGATAAGTAGGTTTGCATAAACAATTCCTGTATGAAAAACTCCCACTGGATCTTAACATCGCTGTTCCTGCTCTGCGCGCTGGTATCATTTGCGCAGGATACAGAACCCGATGACACAAAAGGACAGTTCAAACGCGAGCGTATTTACCTTGGCACCGGTTTGAACCTGGGTCTTTCCAACCGCTCTTTCAACGTGGGCGTAAACCCCGAGATCGGCTACAGCATTACGCGCTGGCTGGATGCGGGTATCGGCATCAATTTCAACTATTTCTCGCAGAATTTTGTTGATTTCAACAACCAGGTGGTTGAAAAAAGAAAAAGCTTTACCTATGGCGGCGGTCCTTACCTGCGTATCTGGCCGCTGGATTTTCTGCATGTACAGGTTCAGGCCGAACAAAACTGGATCAGCCAGTCCGTTAAAGATGTGCCTTCCAATATCAGTTACAAAAACAATTACAATGTGGGCAGCCTGTTGCTGGGTATCGGCTACGGATCGCGGGTTGTGGGCAGCAGGCTCTCGTATATTACACTGATGATCGATGTACTCGATAACCGCAATTCGCCGTACCGGGATTTCAACAACGATCCCATACCTGTGTTCCGTGCGGGTTTCGGTTTCTATCTCAGGCCAAAACGCTGATTGCTTCCTCGGGACCGGCGCAAACGATCAGCCGCTCCCGCCAGTCGCTGTAAAGAAACCCTTCGGCAGCCATCCGCTCGATATGACTGATCAGGTGGTCGTAAAACCCCGAGGTATTCAGCAGTACGATCTTCCTGTTATGGATATTGAGTGTATTCCAGGTCAGCATTTCGAACAGTTCATCAAGCGTGCCGTTGCCGCCCGGCAATACCACCGCCGCATCGCATAATTCGTACATCATTCTTTTGCGTACATGCATGTCATCCACCACACGCAGGTCGGTGATGCCTTCGTGCTGGTGCTCCCATTCGAGCAGCAGCCGGGGTATTACACCCGTCACCGCCCCCCCGCCGCTCATCACCGCATTGGCCACCGCGCCCATCAGCCCCTTGTTACCGCCGCCGTATACGAGCCTGATACCCCGTTCTGCCATCAGTTTGCCCAGCATAGCGGCATGCCCCTCGTACAAAGGATCGGTTCCGCTTTTGGAGCCACAGAAAACGGCGATACTTTTCAGCTTCATAAAACAGTTTTTCCAGAGGCAAAATAGGTGAAATATTTTTACTACTTTTCAAACCCGTTTCATTAACGATTTAATCACAGGATATGTCTCCAGCGATATTGTTCACATTTGTCATTGCCTACTTCCTCATACTGCTTACAGTGGCCTGGTATACAGGCAAGAACAGCAACAATGAATCTTTCTTTATCGGCAACCGCAACAGTAACTGGATGCTGGTGGCTTTTGGCATGATCGGCACCTCTTTAAGCGGCGTTACCTTTGTAAGCGTGCCCGGCGCCGTAGCGCGCGAGTCGTTCGCTTATTTCCAAATCACCATCGGCTACCTGATCGGTTATATCATGATCGCATTCGTGCTGTTACCGCTTTACTACCGCCTCAACCTTACATCGATCTACAATTATCTCCAGACAAGACTTGGCTTTACCTCCTATAAAACCGGCGCGGGCTTTTTCATCCTGTCGCGCATACTGGGCGCAACGGCCAGGCTTTACCTTGTGGTGAATATATTGCAGGATGCTATCCTGAACAGCTTTGGCATCCCCTTCTGGGTAACCACGCTAATCATACTTGTTATGATCCTGCTGTACACCTATGAAGGCGGTGTAAAGACGATCGTATGGACCGATACCCTGCAGACCACCTGCATGCTGGCCGGACTGATCATCTGCGTGATATACATCCTGAACAGCCTTGGCATAGGTCTGGGGGAAAGCCTGCAGGCGATGGGGGAAAAAGGATATTCCAAAATATTCTTCACCGATCCCGGCAGCAAGCTGTTTTTTGTAAAGCAGATACTGGCCGGCGCCTTTATCACCGTTACCATGACGGGTATGGACCAGGAGATGATGCAGAAGAACATCTCCGTAAAAACACTGAAGGATTCCCAGAAGAATGTGATCACCATGTCGATGATCCTGCTGGGCGTGATCCTGCTGTTCCTGTTCCTGGGCGGTTTACTGTATCTATACGCGGATAAGATCGGGATCAGCGCCACCGGCGATAAACTGTTCCCGGCACTGGCGCTGAACCATATGCCTCCTGCCATTTCGGTGATATTCATCATAGCCCTGATATCCGCCCTGTTCCCCAGCGCCGATGGCGCAATTACGGCGCTTACCTCGAGTTTCTGCATCGATATCATCGGTATGCAGCGCAGAACGGATATGAGCGAAACGCAAAAGAAAAAAACCAGACAGCGCGTACACCTGGTCTTTGCCTTTTTGTTCCTGCTGTTCGTAATGATGTTCAAATGGATCAGCGATCCGAGTATGATCGGCGTAATACTGAAAGTGGCAGGCTTTACTTACGGCCCGCTGCTGGGATTGTTTACGTTCGGCATCGTGCTGAAAAGAAAAGTGAACGACCGTCTTGTACCGATTATCTGTATCGCTTCCCCCGTCATCTGCTTCTTTATCGACAAATACCAGAAATACATTTTCGGCTCCTTCGAGATCGGACTGGAACTGCTCATCATCAACGGACTGATCACATTTGGGGGATTGTTGCTGATATCCCGGAGCGGGAAAGCTGAGGTGTGAGACCTGAGGCGGAGAAAGGGGCTATGGGGGATAAAACGGGTCGGCTGTTATTTTTGCTGTTAACATTTACCAATCTATCCGCCATGGAACTGATCAACCCCTTTGCCGAAGCATATGCCCAGCGGTTTACCTCGCCTGAAAACGATCTGTTAAAACAGGTCAGCGAGGACACTTTCCGGCATCATCCCAAGCACCATATGCTCAGCGGGCATGTGCAGGGAAAATTTCTTTCCTTCCTGAGTACTATGCTGCAGCCAAAATACGTTCTGGAGATAGGCAGCTTTACGGGCTACAGCGCGCTTTGTCTTGCCGAGGGGCTGACCCCGGACGGAGCGCTCCATACCCTGGAGCTGCGGGAGGACGATGCCGCCACGGCGAAACAAAATTTTAGCAAATCTGAAAGAGACAGACAGATACATTTGCATATCGGCAACGCCAGGGAGATCATACCCCGATTGCCTTATGCCTGGGACCTGGTGTTTATAGATGCGGACAAGACAAGCTATATAGACTATTACGAACTGGCGGTACCAAGACTAAGCAGCAGGGGCATCATCATAGCAGATAATATGCTGTTTCACGGAGAAGTACTGGAACAGCCGATGAGCGGAAAGAATGCAAAAGCCATTCATGCCTTCAACGAGCATGTACAGGCCGATCCAAGGACCGAACAAGTATTTCTAACGATCAGGGATGGAATCCAGCTGATCAAAAAAAAGACTGAATGAAAAAAATCTTTTTCTTTTTATGCCTGCCGCTGGGTTTGGCCGTGCACGCACAGAAACAAAAGACAGAAGCTTACATCGACAATTACAAAGAGACCGCCATCGTGGAAATGATGCGTTCCGGCGTTCCGGCAGCCATCACCCTTGCGCAGGGTATCCTCGAATCGAAATCCGGGGAGAGCGAGCTGGTAAAGAATTCCAATAACCATTTCGGCATCAAATGCAAAACAGAGTGGACAGGCGAAAAAACCTACCATGATGACGATGAAAAAGGAGAATGCTTTCGGGTATATCCCTCGGCGGCAGATTCGTATAAAGACCACTCGGATTTTCTGAAGACACGTCCGCATTACGCTTTCCTTTTCAAACTTGACCCCACCGATTTTGAAGGATGGGCCAAAGGATTGAAAAAAGCGGGCTATGCCACAAGTCCTGCCTACCCGCAAAAACTGCTTAAACTGATTAACGAATACCGCCTGCAGCAGTACAGCCTGGAAGCCATGGCCCGTTTGAAGAACGGCATACAACCCGATAACAGCACCGTGATTGCGGCCGCAGCAACAGGGCCCGCCCCGATACCGGCAGCCGCAGTGATTGAAAAACCAACCGGCCGGGGCGAACAGCCGGAAGAAACAAAAGAGCCGGAAGCCAAAGCCGGCGCAGCCGTTGCTGAAACAGTTGCGGCTCCACTGTTGAAAAAAGCCAGTTACCCGCAGGGTGTATTCACCATCAACCACACAAAAGTGGTCTATGCAACTGCAGGCACTTCTTTGCTGTCGCTGGCCAACGACTACGATCTGCCCCTGGTGAAACTGGTGGAATACAACGATCTAAAGGAAATGGACATACTCGATGCCGACAGGCTGATGTTTATCGAGAAAAAACAGAAAAAAGGCGCCAGTGATTTTCATACCGTGGCAGAGGGAGAAACCCTTCACGATGTATGCCAGCTCGAGGGCATCCGTATGGAGAACCTGCTCGATTACAACGATAACCTCAGCAAAGATTCCCGTGTGCTGAAAAAAGGCGATAAGATATATTTGCGAACGGTGGCCGCTGCAGCCAATACCAAACCTCTGCGCAACAGTGCAAGAAAAAGCTGAGAGAACCCATCGATACCGTATGGCAAAACTGACTGTTCATAACAAGACCTTTGTTCCTTACCTGCCCGAGGCGCTGATCCTGGAAAAAGTAAGAGCGCTTGCCGCACAGCTGCGTGCGGATTATGCGGACAAAAGACCGCTGTTCATCGCCATACTGAATGGCTCTTTTATGTTTGCATCCGACCTGTTCAAGGAACTCGATTTTGATGCGGAGATCTGTTTTATCAAACTGGCTTCGTACAAAGGCACAAAATCCACCGGACAGGTGCTGACGGCAATCGGTCTTGATACCGATATCACCAACAGGCATGTTGTGATCTTGGAAGACATCATTGATACCGGCAAGACCATGTTCGAATTTCTGCCGCAGCTGCAGAACCAGCAACCCGCTTCACTCCGGATTGCCGTGCTGCTGCATAAACCCGATGCCACGGTGCACCCTATCCGGATCGATTACTGCTGCTTTTCCATTCCCGACAAATTCGTGCTCGGTTATGGCCTCGACTTCGACGGACTGGGAAGAAATATCCGGGAGTTGTACCAGCTGGAAGACGAGGTGTAGGTCAGAACATGCCTGGTATTGTCAATTCAGTCATGCAGCCATACCCCCTTAAACTATACTTAAAGTTTCCCCAATATCCTTCCTTGCAGTATGAATTCTGCGTTTTCCATGTTAGATTGAGGTAAACTATGCCAGGTGAAACCACTCATTTGGTTATTGCTGTGCCTGCTTGCCTGTAATGCGCTCTGGGGTCAGTTTTACCTGCGGGGAGAAGTGAGAGACAACCGCGGAAAACTGCTTGGCGGCGTAAGGATCAATATTGCCTCAAGAGGAGCCAATCCATTCTTTACAGGCGCTACGGGCACCTTTGGCATTCCGCTTTCTGCACCGGCCGATACGATCCGTTTTACCCTCGAAGGTTATGAAACACTCAAAACAGTGGTGGATGCGCGCAGGTACCAGGTGTTTGTGCTGAAGATGCTTTCGTCCACCGCACAGCAATATACCGCCAAGCTGTCTTCTGTTACCACCAACCTCAAAACAAATAACAACGCACTGTTTTCCTCGCTGGGAGAAAGCTATACCAACCTGATTGAAAATGGATTTGTACAGGCAACCAATTATCCCGAAACAGGTTTTGCCCTGCATATCGATAAAGCATCCTACAGCAATATCCGCCGCTTCCTGAACAACGATATGCGTATCCCGAAAGATGCCATCAGGATCGAGGAGATGCTGAATTATTTCGATTTCGGCAGACAGAACGGGGTCGCCGCCGGTGGTTTTTTTCAATGCAGGACGCAACTGACCACCTGTCCCTGGAATACAGTGAACAGCCTGTTCTTTATCAATTTCAATGCGCCAAAGCTTGGTATCGACAGCATTCCTGCTTCCAACCTGGTATTCCTCATCGATGTATCGGGGTCGATGGACAAGCCCAACAGGCTGCCCCTGCTGCAATCCGCCTTCAAACTGCTGATCGGCAACCTGCGTGAAAAAGATACCATCAGCATCGTTACTTATGGAGGCGGCGTGGGCATTGCCCTGGGCGCAACCAGCGGTAAAGAAAAACAGAGGATAAGGGATATCATCGATTCACTTTATGCCAGCGGCGATACACCCGGTTCAGGCGCCATTACAACAGCCTATTCTCTTGCGCGCAGATCCTTTATCCCCAATGGCAATAACCGCGTGATACTGGCAACAGACGGTGATTTTAACGTGGGCCAGTCAACCGAGCGCGAACTGGAAGATATGATCGCGGGATTTCGGCAAACAGGCATCTACCTCACCTGCCTGGGAGTGGGTATGGGCAATTACAAAGACAGCAAACTCGAAACACTTGCCAAAAAAGGGAACGGTAATTTTGCTTATATCGATAACCAGTCCGAAGCGGAGAAAGTGCTGGTCACAGAACTTACGCAAACACTGTATGCCGTGGCAAACAATGCTTTTGCCAGGGTAAACTTTGACCCCTCGGTGGTGAACAAATACCGGCTGATCGGTTTTGACAATAAGAAGAATGCGGCCGCAGACAGCAGCGGCGAACTGGAAGGCGGCGAGGTAGGAAGCGGGCACACTGCGATGGCTGTTTTTGAAATAGAACCGAAATCCGGCGACGCAGGCCTGCTCAACAAACATTTCGCAGACATCCGGCTGCAATACAAATTACCGGGCGCCGACAGGAATACCCAGCAGTTGTTCACGGCGGACTACCACCCCGTGGCCATAGAAAAAGCCGACAGCAGCTACCGGTTTGCCGCAAGCATCGCGCTGTTCGGATCGTTGCTGAAACAGTCGCCTTATGTAAAAGGCAAACGCTTCGAAGACCTCAGGGCGCTGGCCAATACGGCTGTTAATCCCATGAGCAAAGGACAGCTGGAATTTCTGATGCTTATTGACAAAGCCGCGCATATTTACCAGCCGGAAAAAAGAAGGGTAAAAAAGAAAAAAGAAGAGGAATAAATCTGGAATTATTCCGGCACAATCCCCAAAAAAGAAAACCGCTGGTCAGCGGTTTCCGGTATCAGGCAGATGATGATCAATTGAATGCTTCCTTCAACTTATCAAAAAAGCTCTTATCTGATTTATGCGGTTTGGGTTTGAAGTTCTCGCTGCCGGATAATTTTTCCAGCATTGTTTTTTCTTCCGCGCTTATATGCTGCGGCGTCCATACATTTACCTCTATCAGCTGGTCGCCTTTACCGTAGCCCTGCACTTCAGGAAACCCTTTTCCTTTCAGACGGAATATTTTACCGCTCTGTGTGCCGGGCGGGATTTTGATCTTGGCCCGGCCATCGATCGTGGGCACTTCCACCTGTGTGCCGAATACGGCATCGATAAACGAAATATGCAATTCGTACGCCACATTCAGCCCGTCGCGATGCAGTTCTGCATGCGATTCTTCCTCTATCTGGATGATCAGGTCGCCGGGCATTCCGCCGCGCTCGCCTGCATTGCCTTTTCCGCCCATGCTCAGCTGCATACCTTCCTGTACACCGGCCGGTATTTCTATGGTGATGGTTTCTTCGCCGTATACCCTACCCTCGCCTTTGCAGGAGCCGCATTTTGCCGTAACCGTAGTGCCTTCGCCGTTACACGTCGGACAGGTGGTCACCGTTTGCATCTGACCCAGAAAAGTGTTGGTCATCTTCCGCACCTGGCCCGAACCGTTACAGGTGCTGCAGGTTTGAACACTGCTTTTGTCTTTTGCGCCGTTGCCGCCGCAGGTGGAACAAACAATGTATTTTTTTACTTTAACGTTCTTGGTAACGCCCTTGGCCATCTCCTCAAAATTCAGTTTGAGTTTGATGCGCAGGTTGCTGCCGCGCTGGCCGCGCGCCCTTCCGCCACCGCCCCGGCGCGAACCGCCGCCGCCGAAGAAACTGCCGAATACATCATCGCCGAAAATATCGCCGAACTGGCTGAAGATATCTTCGGTATTCATATTGTGAAAACCACCGCCGCCACCGGCGCCGGGTGCAAATGCCGCATGACCAAAACGGTCGTATTTGGCTTTTTTATCCGCATCACTCAGCACCTCGTAAGCTTCTGCAGCCTCCTTGAATTTATCTTCCGCGGCTTTATCGCCGGGATTGCGGTCAGGGTGGTATTGCATCGCCACTTTGCGGTAAGCTTTCTTGATCTCGTCCGCACCGGCCGATTTGCTTACACCCAGTATTTCATAGTAATCTCTCTTGGTAGACATATGGTAAGTCAAAAATGAAAAGTCAAAATTCAAAACACAATACCAATCCGGTCGGCGCTACTTGCCTACAACCACTTTGGCAAAACGGATAAGCTTGTCGTTGAGGTAGTAACCTTTTACCACTTCGTCGATCACTTTTCCTTTCAGCTCTTCTGCGGGAGCCGGGATCTCTGTGATGGCCTCGTGTTTTTCCACGTCAAAATCCGTATGAACGCTTTCCAGCGGTTTAACGCCTTTGGATTGCAGCGCCGAACGGAGTTTGTTAAACACCAGCAGCACACCTTCCTTGTCTGCCCCGAGTGCATCGTTGTTTTGCAGTTGTTTTTCTGCACGGTCACAGTCATCGAGCACATCCAGCAGCGAAACGATCACATCCCTGCCGGCGGTCTGCATCAGGTCTATCCTTTCCTTGGCCGTTCTTCTGCGGAAATTATCGAACTCCGCCATCAGACGCAGGTATTTGTCTTTCTGCTCTTTCAGCTCCTCTTCCAGTTTGCCCAGTTTGTTCTCTTCGGTAACGGGATCGTTCAAATGTGAGGTACCGGCTGCATTTTCGTCAGCATTGATATCAAATTCTGCCGTATTTCCGTTCATTTCAGGGTTTTCCTGCATTTCTTTCTCGTTCATAGTTATCGATTCGTTGTCTGGCTATATGTCAAAAATATTGCCGGGGCAAAGAAACGGGAAAAAATGGCAGGTTGGGGGAACGGATTGGGAAATTGGGGGACCTGCTTCGCCGGCAGGCGGGCTGGGAATTTTGAAATTGACATGAATCCGCAAATCCAATTCAAAATTCCCCGGTTCCCCATTCTAAAATTTCCTGCTCCCCGCCGCCGTATCTTTGCCGGATGACCAAACTTTTCCTTAAAAAACAGATTGCGCCCAGGATAGCCAACGGGCATCCCTGGGTATATGGCAACGAGGTGAACCGGGTGGAGGGACCGATCGATGGCGGCGATATCGTGGATGTATTTTATTATGATGGCAAATTTGCCGGCAGGGCCTATGCCAACCCCAAATCGCAGATCATTGCCCGTATCCTTACCCGGAGGCAGGAACCGGTCGATAACCAGTTTTTCTTTACCCGCATACGCGAGGCATGGGAATACCGCAAAAAGATCGGGTATACAGAAAACTGCCGCCTGGTATTCGGCGAAGCCGATCTGCTGCCCGCGCTGGTAATCGATAAATTCAACGATTATTTTGTGATACAGACCCTCTCGCTGGGCATGGATAAATGGAAACCCGCCATTGTGGATGCGCTGGTATCGCTTTTTGCCCCGAAGGGCATTTATGAACGCAACGATGTTCCTGTAAGAGAGCTGGAGGGGTTACCGCAGCAGAAAGGATTTTTAACCGCACCCTTCGACACACGTATCCTTATCCGGGAAAACGGACTGACATTTCATGTGGATATCGAGAACGGGCAGAAAACCGGGTATTTCCTGGACCAGCAGGATAACCGGAGGGCCATCAGGCATATCGTAAAAGATGCCGAGGTACTCGGGGCGTTTACCTATACCGGCACATTCGAGATCCATGCCGCTCATTACGGGGCAAAATCTGTTTTAGGACTTGATATTTCCGAGAGCGCCGTTTCACAGGCCAACCGTAATGCGGCTTTGAACGGCCTGGATCATATCTGCCGGTTTGAAACGGTGAACGCATTCGATGTGCTTAAGCAATGGGGCAAGGAAGGAAGATCCTATGATGTGGTAATGCTCGATCCGCCTGCATTCACCAAAAGCCGCGAGAATATCCAGAAAGCGATCACGGGTTATAAGGAGATCAACCTGCGCGGCATGAAACTGGTGCGCAATGGCGGATTCCTGGTTACCTCAAGCTGTACCAATCTTGTTCAACCAGATCTTTTCCTGCAAACGATCGATATGGCGGCGAGGGATGCGCGTAAACGCATCCGTCAGGTCACTTTCCAGGCACAGGCCAGCGATCATCCGATCATCTGGGGAATAGAAAATACGAACTACCTGAAGTTTCTGATCGTGGAAGTATGCGATAAATAAGGGCAGGTGCGATGAACGAAATAAAACAGCCCGTACGATAGATAGTCTGCACTTTACCAGTTATAAATCGCACCCGGTAAATTTCGTTTATTTGGAAACCTGGAATTTGCCCGATTCCACGATCCTGCTGCTGGCATCGCGGAGCTGGTAGATGTAGAGACCGCGCAGGTAATTATCGTCGAGGGTGATGGTAAGCTTGCCGTCGGTTATTTTCATCTCCGTCATTTTACGGCCGATAAAATTGTAGACCTGGAGAGAATAGGTTTTGTCGACAGACTTATCAAAAGTGAAATTGATAAAACTGGTGGCGGGGTTTGGATAAAAATGCGTCACCTTGGCACCATCCGTAAACGGCGAGGTATTGTCCGAAACATAACTGTTCAGGAACAGGGGAAATACCAGTAAACAGGCCAGGTACAGTTTACGCATAGAGCCAATTAACGTGATAAAGCTACTGCATATTGCAGAATTTTAGCAAAACCGCCATTTTTTTTAACAAATGTGTCATCCGTTGGTTCGCAGCCCGGCCAGCACCCGCTGGATGGCCGCAAAATCGGGCTGTTCTTTTGGCGTAGGGCAGATTTCAGCATAGCGTACGATGCCCTGCTTATCGATCACGAAAGCTGCACGCTTGCTCACACCCTGCATTTCAAAAGAAGGAAAGGTATCGTACAACACCCCGAAGGCGCGCGATGCCTCTTTGTTGAAATCGCTCAGTAACGGAAAATTCAGCTGCTGCTCGGCTTTGAACCTGCCCAGTGTGTAGAGCGAGTCTACAGAAATACCGAATACCCGCGCATCGGCCTGGTTGTACAGACTGATATTGTCCCTTACACTGCACAATTCCGCGGTGCATACACTGGTAAAAGCCAGCGGGAAGAACAGCAATACGATGTTGCTGCCCTGCTGCTCATGTAATACCCGTTTTTGTTTATCGGTATCAAACAGCGCAAAGTCTGGCGCTTTCTGACCAGTGGTGATCGTCATAAAAAAAATTTAGTGATTGCAGTAGTGGTTTCTGACAGGCAAACAGGCAGAAACACCCAAGATACAAAAACGATGCCCCGCCTTTGCCTGATGTCGGAACATCCAATGCAAGCGATCACTTATTTTATTTTCCTCGAATTTCGCTGTTGCTGTTCCGTTCTATGCCTGCAATGCCATTTCGGGAACATGCGAAGGCAGCAGCAGCCTGCCTGCGGTTTTGGCCTGTATTTCCGCAACGGACACACCGGGTGCTCTTTCTGTCAGCAGAAACCCATCGGGGGTAATAGCGAGCACCGCAAGTTCTGTCACCACTTTTTTTACGCAGCCCATGCCTGTCAATGGCAGTGTACAGGCGGGCAGCAGTTTGCTTTCTCCTTTGGGATTGGTATGCATCATGGCAACGATGATGTTTTTGGCGCTGGCAACCAGATCCATGGCGCCGCCCATGCCTTTGACCATTTTGCCGGGTATCTTCCAGTTGGCGATATCGCCTTTCTCGCTTACTTCCATAGCGCCCAGCACCGTAAGATCGATCTTTCCTGCGCGGATCATGCCAAAACTTTCCGCGCTGTCAAAGAAAGCCCCGCCGGGGATCACGGTCACCGTTTCCTTGCCCGCGTTGATCAGGTCTGCATCAACCGCTGCCTCTTCGGGGTAAGGCCCCATTCCCAGCAGACCGTTCTCGCTCTGGAATACCACCGTCATCCCTTGTGGTATATAATTCGCTACAAGTGTGGGTATACCTATTCCCAGGTTTACATACATGCCGTCTTTCAGTTCCTGTGCAATGCGTTTGGCTATTCCGAATTTGTCGAGCATAGGGATTGGTTAAACGGGTGATTAGTTATTGATCGAGGGGGATATTGTTGCGTGGCTGCATGGCTGAATTGTTGCATTGCTTTTATTGTTTTTGGACATACCACCATTTAACAATCCAGCCATGCAACTATTCAACCATTCAGCTTCACCGTCCTTCTCTCTATCCTTTTCTCATAGTGGCTGCCCTGGAATATCCTGTGTACATACACACCGGCCACATGCACTTCATCGGGATCGATCTGTCCGGGTGGCACCAGTTCTTCCACTTCGGCTATGGTAACGGTGCCGGCCTTGGCCATGGAGGTGGAGAAATTGCGGGTGGTTTTCCTGAATACCAGGTTACCCATCGTATCTCCTTTCCAGGCTTTGACGATGGAAAAATCTGCGTGCAACGCTTTTTCCATCAGGTACATTTTGCCTTCAAATTCACGGGTTTCTTTACCTGCCGCTATTTCCGTTCCATAACCGGCGGATGTATAAAATGCAGGAATGCCCATACCGGCCATCTGTATCCGCGTGGCCAGGGTACCCTGTGGTATCAGGTCTACCTCCAGCTCGCCGCTAAGCAGCTGCCGCTCGAACTCTGCGTTCTCGCCAACATAACTGCTCATCATTTTTTTGATCTGTTTTGTCTGCAGCAACAGTCCCAGTCCAAACCCGTCAACACCCGCATTGTTGGAGATACAGGTAAGATCGCGGGTATTTTTACGCACCAGCGCGGCAATACAGTTCTCGGGTATGCCGTTCAGACCAAATCCGCCCAGCATAAGGGTGGCGCCATCGGATATATCGTGGATGGCTTCGTCGGCGTTGTCAAATACTTTGTTCATAGGCGGTCATTCGTTGGGTCAATGCGATTTTGCTTTTCGTTCGCTCTCTGCATTTTTCTCACGTGCCGAATAGGCATCCAGCGAGTCTATCAGCACTTTGAACTCCACGGGATGCGCTTCATAATATTTATAACTGCTGTAGAATTCATCGCGTGTAATGCCATGCACGGTCAGTACCTGCGAGAACAGCCGGATATCTTCCTTTCTTTTTCTGGCGGTGGTATCTTTTACGGTGGTCACATTATACCATTCGCCGGCCTTGATCATATCCCATACGATCAGCTTCATATCGTTCAGCGGAATATGCTTCTTTGCTTTCTTACCCGAGCAGGCCACCAGCAATACGCATACGCAATACAACACTGTTCTCATCGCAACTCCTGTTTATAGCGTGATGCATTTACAATATCCAGCGTACCCAGTACCTCTACGGCCCTGGCTTTCTGCTCTGCCGTTCCTTTTTTGAAAATACCAACGATCTCCTGGTACTTGCCCTGCATAAAGAATTCTGCGATCATGGTATTGGCATTCTCTTTTGTAAATGCCTGTAACTGCGTCAGCGCCTGTAATACACCGGCACGTGCTTCGGCTTCCTTATCATACAGTTTATCGAGACCGTTTCTGTAATAAGTATAGTAAATATCGTGGATCAGGTTATAACGGGTATTGATCATATTCTCATTCAGCCAGTACCTGTTCCGCAATCCGTCAAATACACGCCAGCCGGAAATGCCTTTGCCTTCGGGCGCATTGGTGATGATGTTCTGCGCTTTCCTGAAATAGGCTTCTCCGCCCTTTGGCGAAAACGAATCGTAGTCCAGCGCCACGATCATATAGGCATAATACGCAAACAGCGCCGCTATATTGGCTGCCGTGGCATCGGTTCCCTGAATGCGATTCTCGTTGAATTCAACCGGCTGGAACTCCTGGTATTTGAAACTGATATCAGGATCTACAAAATTGACCAGCGCCGCCTGGTAAGAAGAATTGTATACCGGTCTTGCCACCTGCACGGTCAGGGTTCCACGGTACATATTGGCATCATCCGTGCTTTCGATATTCAGGATAAAACTGCAGTTGATCCGCTCGGCGGGCTGAAAATTATCGGCCGTCCAGCGGCGGTTGTTCAGCAGGTTGTTCAATTGCTGCTGCAGGGTTAAAAACACTTTCCGGTCGGTGTTTGACGTAACACGCTGCGCGATCACGCTCACTTTTGCCTGCAACTCCTGCGCTTCCGCCCTGCCGCAAAGCGCACAGGCTAACACAGCCATCCATATGATCTTCCTAGGCATATTGCTGAATGATAAATGAAACAATCTCATGGGCGATCTCTTTTTTTGAACGCAGACCGATCACGCGCTCCTCTCCCGATCTGCTGAGGACCGTCACCTGGTTGGTATCCGTTGCAAAACCCGCTCCTTTATCGCGGAGCGAATTGAGTACGATGGCATCGAGGTTCTTCGACTGCAGTTTTTTCTGCGCGAATTCTTTTTCGTTATGGGTTTCGAGTGCAAAGCCGATCAGCAGCTGGCCGTCTTTTTTCCGCTGTCCCAGTGTTTTCAATATATCTGTTGTCTTCTTCAGCGTCAGTACCAGCTCACCCGATTCTTTCTTGATCTTTTCCGGCGCCTGGGTAACAGGACTGTAATCTGCCACTGCGGCCGACATAACGGTTATTTCCGAATCATCAAACTCCCGCTCTGCGGCTGCCAGCATATCGGCGGCAGACACCACGTCGATCACACGGATACCTTCATACGCGGCGCGCTGCCGGGTGGGGCCGGTGACCAGCACCACATCTGCGCCCTGTTCGTACAAAGCTTCCGCGATGGCGAAACCCATTTTTCCCGAAGAATGGTTGCCCACAAAACGAACAGGGTCTATTGCTTCATAGGTAGGGCCGGCGGTTACCAGCGCTTTCCTGCCTTTCAGTTTATCCGAGCGAAAAAAAAATGTGTTGAGGTAGGTGATGACCGCTTCGGGCTCGGCCATCCGGCCATCGCCGTACAGGCCGCTGGCAAGTTCTCCCCTGTTTACGGGAACAAGGTGGTTACCGTAGCCTTTGATCAGTTCTATGTTTCGCTGCGTGGCAGGATGGTGCCACATATCTTCATCCATTGCAGGAACCGCCACCACCGGGCAGGTGGCAGATAGGTAAACGGCCAGCAGCAGGTTATCGCATTGTCCATGCGCCATCTTAGCCAGGGTATTACAGCTAAGCGGCGCCATCACAAACACATCCGCCCACCTGCCCAGCATTACATGGTTGGCCCATTCATCGCCTTCGGTCAGTTCTATCGTAACCCTGTTTTTGGAGAGAGTGGACAATACAAGCGGGGAAACAAAATCCTTTGCGGCGGGGGTCATCACCACCCTTACTTCCGCGCCCGCTTTCACCAGCAGGCGAACCAGCAGGATGCTTTTATAAGCAGCGATGCTGGCGGTGATGCCGATAAGGATTTTTTTGTCGTTTAGCATACTGTGAGCGTGAGGTCTGAGACCTGAGAGAATGTATCCGCATACCTCAGGTCTGCGGTATTGCCGCAGATAAAATTAACAAAAAACGACAGCAATGTTGCTGTCGTTTCTATGATTTGAGAAAGCTTTTGCTTATCTGAACAGGTCGTTATCGTTGTTCTTCCTGTGGTACACCTTGGCCTCCATGAATTCCTGGGTGGCAAGGATAGCAGGGTTTGGCATTTTCTCGTAGGCCCTTGATATCTCGATCTGCTCTTTGTTCTCGTGGATCTCTTCCAGGCTGTCGGTGTGGCTGGCAAACTCTTCGAGTTTGTTGTGCAGTTCTTCCCGCAGGGAAATATTGATCTGGTTAGCTCTCCTGGCAATGATCGCAATAGACTCATACAGATTGCCTGTTTTAGCCTTAATATCAACCAGGCTTTTGGTTTCCACCACGCTGGCGGTATTGGCGCTAAGCTGCCTTCTTAGTTTGCTCATTCTTCAGGTTTTTTAAAATATTAACGGTTTCTGTTTTGTACTTGTTCACTTCTTCGAGGTATTTGCTTTCGGCAAACCGCTCTGTAAAATCGTTGCACTCGCTCACTACCTTTTCATAACGTTCCACCTGTTTTTCTGCCAGGCTCATTCCCGCGTAGCGGTAGTACGATTTGATCACCTGCAGTTTGTATTCATCTGCTTTCTTGGAATCGGGGAAATTCTCCGAAACGGTTCCGAAAGCGATGGCTGCCGCCTTGTAAAAACCCAGGTTATAATACAACTCCGCGCTTTTGTATTCTTTCGTTTCCAGTTTGGCGCGGCACAGGTCAATGATATTGGCCGCCTCTGCCGATCTTGCCGAATTGGGATGCGTGTTGATAAAAGCCTGCATCAGCTGCATGGTCTTATTCGTATTCGTCTGGTCAAGCTCCACTTTGGGCGACTGTTTGTAATAACAGAACGCACGCATATAATCGCATTCCTCGTTGCGCACGCTGGTGGGGAAATTCTCCACAAAGCTTTTGAACAGGTTCTCCGCGTTGGCATAGTCCTTCTGGTAATAGTAGGAATACGCCAGTTTGTAATACATATCCTCGTAGCGGGTGGTACCTTTTACATACGGGAATATGTCTTCGAACAACTGCTGCGCATACACGTATTTCTTGTTGGCATAGTATTGCTCCGCCATTTTGTACTTGTACTCGTAATCCTTACTCTTCATGATCCTGCCAAATTTATTGGCGCAGGAAGAAGCCGCAACAGACAGTACTACCAGAAACAGAGCGATCCTATTCATACAAGGGGGCGAAATTAGTTAATTGCGGGCAATTTATGCATATCCGCTTGCCCGATTCGTTAAGAAATCGCAAAAAGGGGCAGGATTCCCGGATTAGTGGATGGTGGATTAGCGGATTAGAGAACTGAATGACCATCCGGCACCAGGAACCCGACGACAAATCCACCATCCACAAATCCGCTAATCCGGAATCCGTTAGTCCGCTAAATCGTTCCCAAAAACAAAGCCACCCTGCATAACACAGGGTGGCTTCTGTATAGATAATAATGCTTATTTATTATCGTTTTCTCCTTCCTGGAGCTTGGCTTTGATCTCGGCCAGGGCACCCAGGTCGCCAAGGGTGGTTTTTTCAACCTTGGACTGGATATTCTTCACTGCTTTACGCGTGCTTTCGGATTCAGCTTTCTGCTCTTTCTTGGCAGCTTCGCGGGTTTCCGCTTCATGCTGTTCCCAGATACGGGCATGGCTCAATACGATGCGTTTTTCATTGCGGTCGAATTCGATCACCATGAACTGTGCAGTTTCGTCGGCCTGTACCTGTTTGCCGTCTTCCTTGTTCAGGTGGCGGTTAGGTGCAAAACCTTCGAGGCCGTAGGGCAACTGTACGATCGCGCCTTTTTCATCCTTGCGGATAACGGTGCCTTCGTGGAGGGTACCGATTGCAAAGGTATCTTCCAGGGCATTCCAGGGATCTTCTTCCAGTTGTTTGTGGCCTAACTGCAGTTTGCGGTTTTCTTTATCGATGCTCAGGATCATCACGTCGATCTGCTCGCCAACTTTTGTATAATCGGTGGGGTGGTTGAAGCGCTTCAGCCAGCTCAGGTCGCTGATATGGATCATACCACCGATGCCTGGTTCGAGTTCTACGAATACACCGTACGGCGTGATGTTTTTCACCAGGCCTTTGTGTTTGCTGCCTTCGGGGAATTTGGTCTCGATGGTGCTCCAAGGGTCCTGTGTCATCTGTTTGATGCTCAGGCTCATTTTACGTGCATCTTTATCAAGGGTAACCACTTTGGCTTCGTATTCATCGCCCAGCTTGAAGAATTCCTTCGCGTTGATCGGCGTATTGGCCCAGGTGATTTCTGATACGTGCACCAGACCTTCCACACCAGGCTGTATTTCGAGGAACGCACCGTAGTCTTCGATGTTCACCACTTTGCCTTTCACTACAGAACCTTCTGACAGACCTTCAGGCAGCACATCCCATGGATGCGGGGTCAGCTGTTTCAGACCCAGGCTGATACGTTTTTTGTCGTCGTCGAAATCCAGTACCACCACGTTCAGTTTCTGGTCCAGCTTCACCACTTCGCTTGGGTGAGAGATACGTCCCCATGAAATATCGGTGATGTACAGCAGGCCGTCCAGACCACCGAGGTCCATGAACGCACCGAAATCGGTGATGTTCTTCACCACACCTTCCAGTACCTGGCCTTTCTCGAGTTTGCTCATGATCTCTGCACGCTGTGCTTCGATATCGCTTTCGATAAGGGCTTTGTGGGATACTACGGCGTTCTTGATGGCTTCGTTGATCTTCACCACTTTGAATTCCATGGTCTTTCCTACAAACTGGTCGTAGTCTGTAACAGGCTTCACGTCGATCTGGGAACCGGGCAGGAAGGTTTCCATGCCGAATACGTCCACGATCAGGCCGCCTTTTGTTTTGCTGGTAACGGTACCGGTGATAACCTCCCCGGTTTTGTGTACTTCCACGATCCTCTCCCATGCACGGAAAATACGGGCAGATTTGCGGCTGAGGTGCAGGTTGCCATTGCGGTCTTCTTTCTCAACAACCATCACTTCCACTTCGTCGCCGATCTTCAGACCGGGAACATCACGGAATTCGTTCAGTGAAACCAGGCCGTCGCTTTTGAAACCGATGTTCACCACCACGTCTGTTTTCGTCATGGCCACCACACCGCCTCTCACGATCTCGCCGTCTTCGATCTGAACAAATGTACCGTCGTACACTTTGTCGTATTTCTCTCTTTCTGAAGCTGCATAATGACTTACGTTACGTTTGTCGATGCTCCAGTCGAAATCATCATGTGCTGTTTCCACAGCTACAGGTGCATTTGTTGTCGCAGTAGCAACTTCAGGTGCTGTTTCAGCGCCCGTGTTGTCCTGTGCATCTGCGTTTAGTTGTTTGTTAATGAGATTCATAAAATACCCGACGGTTTTAAATCGGGGGAGCAAAGGTAGGGAATATTGAGCAGGGGAACAAGGAATAGCGAATACCGAAGTCGAATTTTGTAATTGAAAACCAACCACTTATGAGTAATCCCGGTAAAATCTGCGAATCTGCGGCAGAAAATTCCGATAACCCGGGCTCCCGATACAATCTGTTCTTATTTTGCGGCTATGCAAGTATCCATTTTATACCTGGTGTCTTTTCTGCTGCTTTCCTTCGGCATAAAAGACCATACTGCTTCCAGGCAGCACCCGCCACAACCGGAAAAAAGCTGGGTCAGTTTATTCAACGGAAAGGATATCAACGACTGGTTTGTGAAGATACAGCACCATGAAACGGGTGATAATTACGGAAACACGTTTCGTGTGGAAGACGGGATACTGAAAGTTCGCTACGACCGGTACGATTCATTTAACAACCGGTTCGGACACCTGTATTACAAAAAGCCTTTCGCTTACTACCATCTGAAATTCGAATACCGCTTTGTTCCCGAATGGAGAAAGGATGCGCCTTCCTATACGGAACTCAACAGCGGGGTGATGTTCCATTCGCAGGATCCGCGGACGATGCCGAAAGAGCAGGACTGGCCGATATCGATAGAAATGCAATTGCTGGCAGGACTGAAAGACGGCAAACCGAGACCCACCGGCAATATGTGTTCGCCCGGAACCCATATCGTGTACCAGGGAAAACTGGATACCAGGCATTGCATCAATTCTGTTTCCAAAACCTATCCCGCCGACTATGGCTGGATAAAAGCGGAACTCGTTGTACTGGGTGATTCACTGATCACGCATATCATCAACGGCGATACCGTACTGCAATATTCCAAACCCCAGATCGGCGGCGATGTGGTGAACCGCAACGACCCCAAACAGAAGCCCGATGGAAAATTACTCAGCAGCGGCTTTATCGCGCTTCAGAGCGAAGGACAGCCGGTGGATTTCAGGAATATCAGGATTAGGGAATTAAGGAAATAGAGAACAGATGAGCAGGGAATACCGAACAGATGAACAAGGAATATCGAACAGATGATCGGATTGTGAGGGGGTGCTGATGGTTGGGCAACAGACTTAACTGATCCAGGCACAGTATTGTTTGATGGGTTTCCATTGGCTGTTTTCCTTTTTGTAAAGGGTCAGATCACCTTCGCCGCAGAGCATACCGCAGTTGTATTCGGAATAAAAAAGACAGTAGGTATCGTTCCGCAGAAAAACAGGCATCGAAAACCCGTGTACACCGGAACCGATGCGGTTATAGAAATACATCCAATCTTTACCTCCCCTCTCAAAAACGGCCTGGATACTGTCGCTGCGCAGGACCCTGGTGTTTGGTATCAACTTCTCCGGCCATTTTTGCAGGGAAGGATATTGCCGGTCACGCAAATAACTCAGTTCTTCCTTCGTATAGAAATTTGTATCGGCCAATACCTCTTTCAGGCAGCCATCGCCGGTAAGTAAGCTCGGGGCGTCCGACAGGATCAGACCGGCTCCATTCAGCCGCCGGTGCGCCACCTGCTGCAGAAAATCAATACAGGCAGCCAGGTAGGAGGCACTGTCCTTTTTCGCTGTCGGTGGCATATTACTGCCACCTGTTTGTCTGCAGGACAGTACCGTAATCAGCAAAACCGGCAGGAACAGCGATTTTCGCATAGGTGTTTTTCATACAGATGCCGCCGGAGACCTTTTTACACAAAACAACCCGTGGGAATATCCAATATCGAACAGATGAACAAGGAATATCGAATGATGAAATAGAATGTCGACCTCAAAACTCCGATCGATATTCATTATTCCTTGTTCATCTGTTCGATATTCCCTTCTCCTCTGTTCAACTCCCTCTCACAATCCCCATCTCCAGCCCTCTCAGTTCTGCAAGCCCCCTGAGTCTTCCGATAGCGCTGTAGCCGGGGTAGGTTGTTTTTTTCAGGTCATCGAGCATCTGGTGACCGTGGTCGGGACGCATGGGAACGGAAACACTGCGGCGGCGGCTCATGCGTACGATCTCTTTGATCACGGCATACATATCCACATCACCGTCGAGATGGTCGGCTTCGAAGAAATTGCCCTCTGCATCCCGCTTGGTGCTGCGCAGGTGGATGAAATGAATATGATCGCCCAGTCGCTGAATGATCCCTGTCAGGTCGTTATCGCTTCGAACGCCCAGCGAACCGGTGCAGTAGCATAACCCGTTTGCCGGCGAAGGTGCACAGTCGATGATCTCCTTTGCATCCTGCTCGGTGCTCATGATACGGGGCAGACCCAGCACGGAATACGGCGGGTCGTCGGGGTGAATCGCCATCTTCAGTCCGCCTGCTTCCGCAACAGGCACCACCTGCTGCAGGAAATAAAAAAGATGCTGTTTCAGTCTGGCGGTATCGATGCCTTCGTAATTTTTCAGTGCGGCATGTATCTGCTCTGCCGTAAACTGTTCCTTACTGCCGGGTAAGCCCAGCAATGCGTTTTTGAACAGGGTATCTTTTTCCTGCTGCGGCATCTGACCAAACCGAAGGGTGGCTTTTTCGATCTCGTCTTTGCTGTAATCCTTTTCCGCACCCGGTCGCTTCAGCAAAAAAAGATCGAAAGCCACAAACGCAGCCCGCTCGTAAAAAAGCGCTTTGCTGCCGTCGGGCATTTCGTAGTTCACATCGGTACGCACCCAGTCGAGAACAGGCATGAAATTGTAGGTCACCACTTTCAGTCCGCAGGCGGCCAGGTTGAGCAGACTGGTCTTGTAATTATCGATATGCTGCAGGTAATTACCCGACTGGCGTTTGATGTCTTCACTTACCGGCAGACTTTCGATCACGGTCCATGTCAGACCGGCGGCTTCGATCACCGATTTGCGTTTGTTGATCTCTTCCACTGTCCACACCTCTCCCACGGGAATATGATGCAGTGCGGTTACAACGCCCGCGCAGCCCGCCTGTCGTATGTCTGCCAGACTCACCGGGTCATCCGGACCGAACCAGCGCATGGTTTGATGCATTAACATAGGTATGGTTGAATTGGTAAAAGTTGATGGGTTGTTTGACATATTGAATAGTCAGGGGGAAATGGAAGACTGATTGCTGAAACGGATTGTTCATCGGAAAATCAATGACCAATGAAACATGTCAACCAGCCAATATTCCCTTTCCCCGGCAGGCTACCAGAAAATAGTGTACAGCGCTGTCAGTATCCCGCACACGATCAGCAGGCCGACGGTGAAACCGGGACTGAGTTTGAACATTTTGGTGTCCACCTCCAGTCCGTGTGGTGTAACGCCATGCCTGTTTTCTATCCTGCTGATGATCCACATACCGAGTATGCACAGGATGAATACAAAACCCATCCTGTCGAGGAAGGGTATCTCGTATACGCCTTCCGCATTGGGTACCGAGAACCCGTAAGGCTGCAGGAATGCCAGGTTGGCGAATGAGGGCAGGAATTTAAAAAAGATGGAAAAGGCAAACCCGCCCACCGTTGCAAACAGGGCCGCATTGGAAGTGGTTTTTTTCCAGAAGAAACCGAGTATGAACATGGCGAAAATACCGGGCGATACAAAGCCGGTATATTCCTGTATGAATTCAAATCCGCCTTTTTTGTCGATTCCCATGAATGGTGCAATCACCACCGCTACGATCAATGATACCACCACGGCTATTTTACCGATGCTTACGATTTTTTTCTCATCGGCTTCGGTGTTGATTTTCTTTTTATAGATATCCAGCGCAAAGATGGTGGCGATGCTGTTGGCTTTACCGGCCAGCGAAGCCACCACGGCTGCGGTCAGCGCGGCAAAAGCCAGACCTTTGAGACCGGGATTCAAAAGATTCATCATTACGGGATAGGCATTGTCCTGTACAAGTTCTCCGCCCACCATCATCTCGCTCTGAAAAGCACCTTCCTTGTACAGTACATAGGCAGCAATACCGGGCAACACCACGATCACGGGCATCAGCAGTTTCAGGAATGCTGCAAACAGGATGCCGTTGCGGGCGGTCTTAAGATCGGCGCCCAGGGCACGCTGCGTGATGTACTGGTTACAGCCCCAGTAGTTGAGGTTCACGATCCACATACCGCCGATGAGTACGGTGAGACCCGGCAGGCTGATATAATTGGCGTTATCCTGTTTGAGTATCATGTGAAAATGGTCATCCGCTTTTTGTGTAAGCAGTTTCAGTCCGCTCAGCACACCATCGCCGCCGAATTTATCCGACACCAGTGACAATGCCAGGTAAGTGGTGGCAAGACCGCCTACGATCAGGAAAAATACCTGTATCACATCTGTGTATCCGATCACTTTCATACCGCCCAGTGTAATGACCAGCGCAAACACAGCGAGGAAGATCATGCAGAGATACAGATCCACACCCGATATGGCATGTATGGCCAGTGCGCCAAGGTATAGGATAGAGGTCAGGTTCACCACCACGTACAACAGCAGCCAGAATACCGCCATGATCATGGCCACCGTGCCGTTATACCGCTGGTTAAGGAACTGCGGCATGGTGTAAATCTTGTTTTTCAGGTAAACCGGGATAAAAAATACGGCAACGATCATCAGTGTGGCTGCCGCCATCCACTCGTAAGTGGAAATGGCAAGACCCATTTTGAACCCGTTACCGCTCATACCGATCATCTGCTCCGCCGAGATATTGGAAGCGATCAGCGACGCACCGATGGCCCACCAGGTAAGCGAACCTTCGGCAAGAAAATAATCGTGCGATGCCGTGGTGCCTGCTTTTTTCTTTCTGCGGTATACCCAGTAGCCATAACTGGCCACGATTACGAAGTAAATCAGGAAAACAACATAGTCTTGTGTTTGGAGGGATTTCATATTGGCGGTTGTTTATTAGCGGTTGTCTGTCAGCCCTGTCTGCTCCACGGCATAAGGAACCTGAACAATTAGGAATATCTTTACACTTTAAACATTTTCTCACGTCTCACGTCTCACGTCTCACGTCTCACGTCTCACGTCTCACGTCTCACGTCTCACGTCTCACGTCAACTCACGATAACTCACGTCTCAATCTCACATCTCACATCTCACCATAGCTTCTCTCATTCCATCTCAGTTCATTTTTCAGTTGCGGCAGCGTGGTATTTTTATCGATGAGTACGAGTTCGATGCCTGCGATCTCCGCGAAATCGGCAAGGTGTTCGCTGGTCAGGTTCTGGCTGTAGCAGGTATGGTGCGCGCCCCCGGCCAGTATCCATGCGGTACAGCCGGTATGCATATTGGGATACGGCTTCCACAATACACGGGCTACCGGCAGGTTGGGCATGGTATGCATGGGTGCAACGGCGATGACCTCGTTTACCAGCAAACGGAAACGGTTGCCCATATCGATCACGGAAGCATTCAGCGCGGGACCGGGTGCCGAATTAAACACAAGCCGCACCGGATCGGCTTTGCCGCCGATACCCAGGGGATGGATCTCGCAGACAGGTTTTGCATCGGCGATGCTTTCGCATATTTCGAGCATATGGCTGCCGAGCACCATGCGGTTATCGGGGTTGAAATGATAGGTATAGTCTTCCATGAAGCTGTTGCCCCCTTTCAAACCGGCGGCCATTACTTTCATCGCGCGCACCAGGGCGGCCGTCTTCCAGTCGCCTTCGCCTGCAAAGCCGTACCCTTTGTTCATGAGGCGCTGTGCCGCAATACCGGGTAACTGTGTCATTCCGTGCAGGTCTTCGAAGGTATCGGTAAAGCCTTTGTAATTACCTGCTTCCAGAAACGCCTGTAATCCAATTTCTATCCTTGCGGCATCGCGAAGCGAGGTGTGCTGTTCCCCACCCTTCAGCAGGGATGCGGCAAGCGTATAGCTATCGCTGTATTCTTCCACCAGCCCGTCTACCTGCTGCTCGCTTACTTCTCCGATCGTTTTTACGAGATCACCGATGCCATAGGTATTTACGCTGTAGCCGAACTTTATTTCCGCCGCTACCTTATCGCCTTCCGTAACCGCCACATACCGCATATTATCCCCGAAACGCACAAACCTGGCGCCCTGCCAGTCGTGCCATCCGGCTGCGGCACGCGCCCATATATTGATCTTCTCAATGGATTCCGCATCTTCCCAATGGCCGGCCACCACCTTCCTGTTAAGCCGCATCCTGGTCATCATAAAACCAAATTCCCTGTCGCCATGCGCCGACTGGTTCAGGTTCATGAAATCCATATCGATCGTTGACCAGGGTATATCGCGGTTGAACTGGGTATGAAAATGCAAAATGGGTCTCTGTAAGATCTTCAGTCCGCCTATCCACATTTTGGCCGGAGAGAACGTATGCATCCATGCAATTACGCCGATGCAGTCTGCCGCAGCGTTCGCCTCCTGGCATACGGCAAAGATCTCTTCGGGTGTGGTAACGGTCGGCTTATGAACGATCGTTACGGGTATCAGCGGATGCCGGTTCAGCGAGTCTGCAATGGTCATTGCATGTGCCGCCACCTGCTGCAGGGTTTCGGAACCATACAGGTGCTGGCTTCCCGTGATGAACCAGACTTGTTTTGTTTTGATCGTTATCATGAATAATGGGATAAACTGCTTACTGATTATTTTACGGAGAACTTGTAGAGGGTTGCCTGCTGGTAGGTTTCACCGGGTCTCAGGATCGTATTGGGAAAAGCGGGCTGATTGGGTCCATCGGGAAAATGCTGTGTTTCCAGGCAGAGCCCGGCATGCTTCACGATCTTCTTACCTGTTCTGTCACGCAGGCTGCCGTCGAGAAAATTGCCGGTATAGAACTGTATACCCGGTTGTGTGGTGCGCACTTCCATCATACGGCCGCTTGCCGAATCATATAATACCGCCGCCTGTTTCCATCCTTCCACAGACGGGTTCAATACCCAGTTATGATCGTAACCACCTTTTACGGATGCGATATCCCTGCCGATTTTTTTGGTATTGGTAAAATCCATCGGCGTTCCCTTTACATCGGGGAGCTTTCCGGTGGGTATCAGCTGGTCGTTCACCTCGGTGAATTTATCGGCGTTGATCATGATCATATGATGCAGCACCGTACTGTCTTTACCGGCCGACAGGTTAAAATAGGCATGGTTGGTGAGGTTGACCGGCGTGGCCTTATCGGTTGTTGCCGAATACGATATCTTCAACGCATTGTCTGCCGTAACGGTATACAATACCACCACCGTTACCGCGCCCGGGTAGCCCTCCTCCCCGTCTTTACTCACGTAAGCCAGTTGCAGGGTGCTGTCCGTATACTGGTCGGCCTGCCAGATCACTTTGTCAAATCCTTTCAGCCCGCCATGCAGGGCATTGTTGCCATTGTTCCTGGCAAGGGTATAGGTTTTGCCTTCAAGGGTAAATGTTCCCTGTGCAATGCGGTTTGCATACCGGCCTACCAGGCAGCCGAAATAGGGGTTTCCCTTTTGCAGGTATCCTGCCAGCGAATCGTATCCCAGCACCACATCTCCCAGATTGCCCGTTCTGTCGGGCACAAACAGGTTGGTAATGGTGCCACCATAGTTGAGGATCTTTACCTGCATGCCATTGGCATTGTATAAAGTATACTGGCGCACGGTATCCCTGCCGATCACACCGTACTGCTTTGCGGTATCGCGATAGATATCACCCGAAGGTGCGTCGTTACAGGCAGCCGCAAGAACGACCGGGACTGACAGGAATACAAAAAATCGTTTCATAATGGCGGGTTATATCGTGAACGGGAGTATGGTCCGCAGCGGACCATACTCCTTTATCAACGCAGGTCTAATCGTTATGCAGCCGGCTTGCCTTTGTTCCTATTTTACCGCAACCGGTCTTTCTGCACTATATCGGTATTCATCAAAACAGCCGATCAAGCTGCGGATCGCTGTAATCGTCTATGAAAAACAGGATATTGGGGTTGCTGAACTCCTCCCTGGTATGCATGGTGGTGATCACCACAGCCTGCATACCGGCATTTGCCGCAGCTTCCACACCCTTGGGCGAATCCTCGAACACAATACAGTCTGCATAGGCAACGCCCAGCAGATCGGCGCATTTGATATAGGTTTCGGGATCAGGCTTGCTATCCTTTACATCATCCGCACTGACAATGGTGCCGAAATAATCCCGCAGATCCAGTCCGTCCAGTACAAAATCAATATTGAACATGATCGCCGCAGAACCGATGGCCATGGGAATACGCGCTGTTTTTGCCTTATCCAGGAAAGCCGGTAACCCGCCGATCAGATGAAGCATAGAGCGGTATGCCTGCTGGTATTGTTTTTCCTTGTCGTAGCTCATCAGGTTCTTTTCATCGATCGAAAAACGACCCGGGAAAACCCTTTCCAGCAACTCGTCGTTCTTTCCATAGCATTCCGCTTTCGTTCTTTCCATGCTGATTTCCGCACCGAGTGAATTCAATATCGTATGCCATGCCCTGATATGGAAAGCCATATCATCAATCATTGTTCCGTTCAGATCGAACAGGAACGCCTTCTGTTTATCCATCCTGTCTTTTCCTCAAATATAACGGTTGATCAGGTTTTCGAGGTATTCCTGTTTACCGCTGGTTACTTTGGGTTCTCCGTTTGCCACGGCATGATCGCGCAGTTGCTCGAGCGATACCTGGCCGTTTTCAAAATCTTTACCTGCACCGCTGTCGAACGATGCATAGCGATCCCTGCGTATTTTACGGTAATCGGATTTCTGCAGCACTTCGTCTGCAATCACCAGTGCGCGCGCAAACACATCCATACCGCCGATATGTGCATAGAACAGGTCGAGCGGGTCTGTTGAGTTCCTTCTTCTTTTTGCGTCGAAGTTGATACCGCCGCCGGCAAACCCGCCTGCTTCCAGGATCACCAGCATGGTTTCTGCCATTTCGTTGATGTTATTGGGGAACTGGTCTGTATCCCACCCGTTCTGGTAGTCTCCGCGGTTGGCATCAATGCTGCCCAGCATACCGGCGTCTGCAGCCACCTGCAGATCGTGCTGGAAAGTATGCCCGGCAAGTGTTGCATGGTTCACTTCTATGTTCAGTTTGAAATCGTTCTGCAGATCATACTGACGCAGGAAACCGATCACCGTTTCGGCATCATAATCGTACTGGTGTTTGCTTGGCTCGCAGGGTTTGGGCTCGATAAAGAAAGTTCCTTTGAAACCCTGTTTCCGTGCATAGTCTTTGGCTGTATGAAGAAAGCGGGCCATATGTTCTTTCTCGCGTTTCATATCGGTGTTCAGCAGGGTCATATACCCTTCGCGGCCACCCCAGAACACATAGTTTTCTCCTCCCAGGGCGATGGTTGCGTCGAGCGCCGCTTTTACCTGTGCACCGCCATGCGCCAGCACCTGAAAATCGGGATTGGTGGCCGCACCGTTCATATAACGGCGGTTGCTGAAAAGATTGGCTGTACCCCACAGCAGTTTTACACCGCTGTTGGTCTGTTTTTGTCTGGCATATTCCACCATTGCCTGCAGCCTGCGCTCGTTTTCGAGCACATCATTGGTGTAATCCACCACATCCACATCGTGAAAGCAATAGTATGGTATGTTCATTTTGGTAATGAACTCAAATGCGGCATCCATTTTATCTTTTGCCCTTGCCACCGCGTCCTGCTTTGCATTCCATGCATACAGGTGCGTGGGTTCGCCAAACGGGTCGCCCCCGTTTCCGCAGAAGCTATGCCAGTAGGCGCAGGCAAACCGCAGCCATTCTTTCATAGGCTTGCCGGCTACTACCCTGTTCTCGTCATACCAGCGGAACGCCAGCGGGTTATCGCTGTTCAGTCCTTCGAACTTCACCTGGTCTACTTCTTTAAAAAAAGTCTGGTCTCCAGTTACAACTTTCATTTTTGGTCGGTTTTATGTGTCAATTTATGCTTGTTTCTTCAATTGCTGCTCCAGTAGGCTTTTCCAGCCCTCGTACAGTCCGTTATAGGCCGCTGCGTTCGAAGGCGCCACCCATTGCAGGCATTTCATATTGGCGAACGCTTCTTTTTCGTTTGCATACACGCCTGCACCCAGTCCTGCACCGATGGCCGCGCCCACGCTGCCATCGCAGGCATACAATTCAACCGGTACGTTCAGCGCGTTGACAAATGCCTGCACAAATACATCGCTCAGGAACAGGTTGGCTTTGCCGGCCCTGATCACCGATGGCTGCAGGCCGTTTTCGCGCATGATATCCAATCCGTAACGGAATGAGCAGGCGATACCTTCCTGCACCGAACGATACAGGTGTGATGCGGTATGCTTGTTAAGATCGATGTTGTGAAAATGTGCGCCCACAGTTTCGTTGTTCAGCATCCTTTCCGCCCCGTTGCCAAAGGGCAGTACAAACAATCCCTCGCTGCCCTCGGGCGCCTGTGCAGCCGCTTCGTTCATCTGCGCATAGCCCAGCTGACCACCGGTCATGCGGCGCACCCAGTTGTTCATGATGCCGGTGCCGTTGATGCAAAGCAATACACCCAGGCGTTTCTGCCCGCCGGTATGGTTTACATGCGCAAACGTATTGACACGCGACTGCCGGTCGTATGCCAGCGTATCGCTTACGCTGTATATCACACCCGAAGTGCCGGCGGTGGCGGCCACTTCGCCGGGTTGCAGCACGTTAAGCGATAATGCATTGTTCAGCTGGTCGCCGGCTTTGTAAGACACGGGGATCCCCGGCTTCAGCAAAAGATTGCCGGCGATATCTTCCTTCAGCTGTCCGTGTTCTGAAAATACTTTCTGTATGCGCGGAACAAAGGATCTGTCGAATCCGAAATAGGAAAACACGTCTGCAGACAGCGTATCTTTCGGAAAATCCCAAAAGATCCCCTCTGATAGTGCCGAAGGCGTGGTGGTTGTTTCACCGGTAAGTTTCATCGAGATAAAATCGCCCGGCAACAAAAACTTATCTGCCTGCGCATATATTTCCGGTTCATTCTCCTTTACCCAGGCAAGCTTGGAAGCAGTGAAATTACCGGGGGAGTTCAGCAGCGAGGCAAGACAGTTTTCTTCTCCGACAGACCTGAACGCCTGGTTACCGATGTTCACCGCGCGGCTGTCGCACCAGATAATGCTGTCGCGAAGCACCTGCTGCTGTCTGTCTACCAGCACCAGCCCGTGCATCTGGTAGGCGATTCCGATCGCCCCGATGTCTTTGGAGTTGTATTTTTTAGAAGCATGCGCCTTGTGAATGGCTTCCTGCACATGCAGCCACCACATGGCGGGCGACTGTTCTGCCCAGCCCGGCCGGTGGGATACGATACCTGTTTCCGTTTCCGGATATTGTGCCGATACGATGCATTGCTGTGTGCCGGCGTCCACCACCGAAACTTTGATCGAGGAGGTGCCGACATCTATTCCTAATAATAACATGTACGCTGTTTATAAAATTCTCTCAAGTTACGTCATCGATTCGAGTGAGAAAGAAAAAGCCACCAGGGAAGAATCCCCGGTGGGACTGCCTAAATTGCTCACTATTGTAACCAAGCGTTCAAATTTTCGTTTTGGGTTCCGCCTCATTTTCCTTTCAGCCCCAGTAACAGGCTGTAAAAAGCCTGCTTTTTACCGTAGTTGTTATCGAACAGCAGCGGCGCATCTGTTTTTTTCTGGCTGGTAAGGATCCAGCTGTCGCTGTCTGCCACCCCCCATACCGTAAAGCCATGTCTTTGTGCCTGTGGCACGTTCTGCAGAAAAGAATTCAGTACATACCTGTACATATTGGCCTGCGCAGTCAGTTCTGAAGGGCCTGCGGTAAAATTGCTGTTGTCGCCGGGATTGATCCGCACATCCAGTTCCGATACCCTCAGTTTCAGGCCCGTTGCCGCCAGTTTTTTGAACGCGTTATCAATACCGGAGGTTGCCGTATTGATGCCGATATGCATCTGCGTTCCGATGCCATCGATTTTTGCACCTTTCGCTTTCAGCTCGTTCACATATGCGATCAGTGAATCCAGTTTGGCCGTGTTGGATTCCAGGTTGTATTCGTTGATAAAAAGCAGTGCGTTGGGATCGGCCGCTTTGGCATACTGGAATGCTTTCAGCGCATAATCCCTGCCCAGGTATTGCGACCAGTAAAAAAGATCGCCCGTGGTGGTGCCTGTATTGGTACGCAGCCCGCTGCTGCCGTCCATCATCGGCTCGTTCACCACATCCCAGGCTTTTACCTTACCTGCGTAGCGTGTTACCATGGTGCGGATAAACCGGCTCATGGCAGAGTCTACCGCAGTGGTCACCTGTGCCGCTGCGGGCGGGGGTGCGCTGCTGAGATCTGTGATGCTGATGTTGTCGATCGTATAGGTTCCCGATGCGGGAAAGTTAAGCCGCAGCATGGGGCTGGATTCGTTGACGGTCACATTCCATGAATAGGTATCCCATGCGGCAGTGGGCGTGATATCCAGCTGCTGGTATGCCGTATTCTGCATCACCAGCCGAACTTTGCCATTCGCAACGGATGCTTTGATATCGACAGACACACGGTATACCGAACCCGTGTTGGCAGTGAAAGCGGTGCCGATGGATTGTACGTCGTAGGCATTGGCACCCGGTGTGGTAACTGTAACCTGCATAGCTCTTGCGCTGTTATTACCCGCCACCGCCGCAAAATTCGCCGAAGCTGTTCCGCCAACCAGGCAATTCCATCCGGTAAACAAGGTACTGCCGGTACCGCTGCTGCCGGCCTCCAGGTCTCCGGAAGGCAACAGGTTGGGGCCGCCTGATCCGCCGGTTGTTAAAGAGCGCAGGTAATTGCCATTCTGGTTCTGGTGCCAGGCCAGGGTATGGCCATATACTTCCAGTCCGGCATTGCTGCACAAAGTCAGCAACTCATCCGCACCCGAAAAATTAAAACTGCCATCGTCTTTTACGATAGCGCCATGTTTCATCTGGTAACCAAAAGTGACAACAGAAGCCTCTCGTTTCACCAGGTTCGCATAGGCTTCGTTCTGTTTAAACAGCGCGTATTCTATGGCCAGGCCAAAGGGAAAACCCGCGTTGGCAACGGATTTCAGGGTGCCTACCGTATCCTGGTTAACCGTACCACCCCCTACTGTACTTCCGCCGGCAACGGTGCCGCCGCCCGATTTTTTACAGGAGATGGCGAGCAGGCAAGACAGGCCGCAGAGAAGCGCCGGCAATCTTTTTTTCATAGGAATCAGTGTAAAGAAATAACGGTCGTTCATTGCATTCAATTCTTTGGAAGAGAAAGGGAAGGTGAACAGGTTGTATTCACCTTCCTCCCTTCTGCCTCCGTTATCAGCCAATCAAAATCAATAGCCAGGGTTCTGCGGAAACTTGGGTCCTTCCACGGTACGGTCTATCTGTGTTTGCGGGATAGGACGCAGCATGTGGAACGCTTTGATGTTCACGCCGGCTTCGTTGTTCCAAGCGCTCACGCGGGTGATCAGCGACCTGGTACGGACAAGGTCAAACCATCTCTGCCACTCGCCGTAGTTTTCGCGGGTGCGTTCATCCAGGATAAAATCAAGTGTTACATCGGCTGCGGTAATCGTCATGGCAGCTGCAGCCAATGCATTCTGCGCCGCTGAATTGGCTTTGCGGTATGCAGCGCGCTGTCTTACCACATTCAGCATATTGGCGGCTTCGGCAGGTTTGTTGTCTTTGAAGTAGGCTTCTGCCGCTATCAGGTATACATCGGAGAAACGATACATCACCACCGGTCTTGTGGACGGATCGTTGAAATTGGCGCCGCGACTGGGGTCCATGAACTTTCTGACAGAAGGAAACAACTGGTTGCTCCAGAGGCTCGGCGGAATGATGATGCCTTTGAAAGGCCTGGTGCCGTCGAACTGCGGTGCGCCTGCCACTTCGGTATCGGGCATCCATATGGCCGTGTCAACACCTACCTGCATGGTATACGAGATACCGCGCTGGTTATTGGTATTGGCTGCGTTATTGGTAATGGCATTGTTGGATATCCATACTTTCTGGAAAGTGTTGTCATAACGGGAATCGTTTACGCGGTTCACGAATGCCTGGTCGAGAATATAATTCCTGCCTGCATTGGGTCCGCCCGCCATCTTCACCGTATTGGGTCTGGTACGGATATAAGGGCGGCCATTGGTGGCATCACGAACCATCAGCGGGCTCACCGTATTGTTGGTAAGCGCTCCCTGTGCGTTCTTGATGGAATTCACACCGCTGTTGGCCGGGTAGTTCCATATATAGAACCAGGGCGTGAGGTTCTGTGCCGCACCACCCGATGCAGCGCCGCCCACGGTATACTGGCCGTATTTGGGATCATTGCTGTGATCGCTCACAAACATTGTTTCCCTGCCGTAATCGTTGGCCGGCACAAAAGCATCGCCGTAATCCTGCCACAGGTCCAGGCCATAGGTTGCTTTGCCGGCGATGATACCGGAAGCGATGGTGGCTGCCTGCTGAAAATCGGTGGCGGTGTTGTTCAGCCAGCCGCGTGTGAGGTAAGCTTTCGCCAGCAGGTACAACGCGGTGGGTTTGGTGGCCGCCTTGCCGAGAAAAGGATCAGACGGTGTGTTGGGCAGATCGGCCGCGGCCTCTGTCAGGTCTTTGATGATCTGTACATACACATCGGCCACCGGCTGGCGCGAAGCGGATTTGGTGGGCGTGGTGATAAACTTGGTGTTCAGCGGCACATCGCCAAAACACTGCGCCAGGTGAAAATACCAGAAAGCCCGCAGGAATTTTGCCTGTGCCAGGTAAGCTTTTTTGGTAGCGTCGGGCAGATCGATGTTGGCGCCATACTGCAATACGCCGTTAAGCGTATTGATATCGGTGTAAGCGGTATTCCACCATCCACCGCCCGAAGTGCTGTTCAGCCCGTTATATGTGTAATAGGAAAGACCGCTGGCGCTGCCGCCGGCAAGGTGTTCATCGGTACCCGCCACTGTTTCAAGACTGAAACCTTCGGTACCCCATGCGGAACGGATATCGTTGTATACCCCCGCAATACCACCCAGCACACCGGCCGGACTGTTGAAGAACGAAGGAACGATATTGGCCTGCGGGTTCTCGTCCAGTATTTTTTTACAACCATTCGTAAACAATGCCACCGCCGCAAGTGCAGCAACACAGCCTATTTTTTTATAGCGTTTCATACAATTCGGTTTATTCATTTAGAATTTGACATTCAAACCCACCGTGAACTGGCGAACAGGCGGGTTGTTCAGGTTAACACTGATCTGGCGTCCGCCGGTTCCTGACTCGGAAGTACCCTGTGCATTTACCGCACCGCCGTAACCGTTTCCTTCCGGATCAGGTCCGAAGCCGTTCTTTACAAAAGGCGCATACACAACAAACGGGTTGGTGGTATTCAGGTAAACCCTTACGGAGCTGATACCTGTTTTCCTGAGTATGGAAGACGGTATCTCGTAACCGAGGTTGATGCTGCGGCATTTGATGAACGATCCATCCATATAACCCAATGTGGAACCAAACAACAAACGGTCGGTGCCGGCATCAGGCGCAGGGAAGGCGTTGGTGGGATTGGTGCGTGTCCAGTAATCCGTTTTGACCTGGTTAACACGGCTCTGGTTGAAGAAAGGGAAACCGTTGGCACCTCCGTCGGCAGTTATATAGGGAACAAGCACTTTCATCCCCATCCTTGCATACATCACGATCGAAAGATCAAAACCTTTATAGCTGAAACGGTTGGTGATACCACCTTCCCAGTTGGGCTGGTAGTTACCGATCACCTGCCTGTCGTTTGCATCGATCTTGCCATCGCCGTTAAGATCCTGCACACGTACCTGTCCGGGATACTGTATAGGCGATGTCTGCGCCGCAATGGTTCCTTTTGCGGAATCGTCCAGCTGCCAGATACCGATCTTGCGGAGATCATAGATCACCGTAAGCGGCTGACCTACGAACCATCCGTTGCCTGTCTGCTGTTTCTCGTCGGGTGTGGTAAGCTGCGTGATCTTCTCGCGGTTATAATAGAACACGAAATCGGTGCTCCAGGTAAACCCTGATTTGGCTTGTATGTTCAGCGTACTCAGACTGATCTCCAGACCACGGCCCTCGGTTCTGCCCAGGTTCTGGTTGGTGCTTCCTGCGCCATTGCTTGGCGGGAGCGCCACACCGAGCAGAATATCTTTTGTCTGCTGGTGATACCATTCAACGGTGCCGGTGATGCGGTTATTGAACAACCCGAAATCAAGACCGATATCGGTTTGCGCGGTCGACTGCCAGGTAAGTGTATTGTTGGCCAGCGAAGTAACCGTGTAGGCCAGTTGCTGACCCTGTGTGCTGGTTCCGAAATTATACGTGTTTGCAGAAAGCGCACCCAGTGTTGCATAGGCGCCTACGTTCCTGTTACCGGAAATACCCCATCCCCCTCGGAGTTTGAGGTTGGAGATAAACGACACATCCTTCATGAATTTTTCATTGGAGATCGTCCATCCGGCCCCGAAAGCAGGGTAGGTAAAATATTTATGTCCCGGTGCCAGCTGCGAAGCGCCGTCCACACGAACGGTACCCGTAATGTTGAAGCGGTTGTCGAAGCCGTAGTTCAAACGACCCATGTACGAAAGCAATCCTGTTTCAGAGAAATAGGTTGCGCCTGCGTTCACCGCGGGCTGACCGCTTGCCAGACCAAAATTGGCATTCTGGATATAATCTGCCGGCACGCCGGTTACGGTGAATCCGCTTCCCTGGTTATGGTCTTTGATCACTTCAAAAAGACCGGTGAAATCGAGCCTGTGTTTCTGTGCAAAGGTTCTGTTATAGGTAAGCAGGTGCTGGATATTGTAATTCCACTGCTCGGCGTTGGTAACGCTGGCATTGGAAGAACTCTGTACCGTTGCGGTATTGGTATAGGTCAGCGGACCGTTGTAACCGCTTCCGTTCGATGCATCAAAACTGAGACCGATATTCAGCCGGTATTTAAGCCCGTTGATGATCTGCACTTCGCCATACAGGGTGTTGAAAGTGCGCAAACGCCTGTTACGCGCCAGTATCGAATTGGCTTTGGTGATCAGCGTAAGCGGACTCACCACCTGCGCATCGATAGAACCAACGGCAGGGTTGATGTTTACCGTACCGTCTGCATTATACGGCGATGCCAGCGGTGTCAGTCGCACCAGCCCGCTCGGCACACCGCCGCCGCCGGGGGTATTGGAATAGGAAAGTGTGTTCAGTGTATTCAGTCCTATGCGCACCCTGCTGCCGATCTTGTGATCGATCGTGGCCCGCAGTGTGGCGCGCTGGAAATTCTGGTTGGGAATGATACCGTCTTCGCGGTAATAGCCCAGGCTCATTCCATATTGTGTGCCTTCGTTGCCGCCGGTAAGACCCAGCACATGGCTGGTGGAGAAACCGGTTTTATAGATCAGGTCCTGCCAGTTGGTAGACACACCCGCTGCCAGTGCGGCCTGCTCGGCGCCCGTAAGAAAATAGGAAGAAGTGCCCGCGCTGGTAGGCCAGGTAGAACGGTTATACAGGGCCGCATCCGTTTTGAATTTGGCATATTCGGCTCCGTTCATCACTTTGTATTTACCCATGATATTGGTGATACCGTGAAAAGCATCGTACGTGAACACCGCTTTACCGCTGCGGCCTCTTTTGGTGCTCACCAGGATCACACCGCCCGATCCGCGCGAACCGAAGATCGCCGTGGCCGATGCGTCTTTCAATATCTCCAGGCTGGAGATGTCTTCGGGGTTGATATCGTTGATGCTGCCGCTGAAAGGTATCCCGTCCACTACCAGCAGGGGGCCATCCAGTGCATCGCTTCCGCTCTGCGAAGTGGTGAGCGTACGGTTACCGCGGATACGGATAGAACCGCCCGCACCGGGTGTGGAACCGTTGCTGACAATGGTAACGCCGGCGGCCCGGCCTTTCAGCTGGCCGATCACATTGGGTGCGGGTACCTCTTTTAATGTTTTTTCACTGACAGATATCACAGAACCCGTCACATCCCTTTTTCGCTGGGTGCCATAACCCACTACGATCACCTGGTCCAGTTCCCTGTTAGCGGGAACCAGCTGGGCGTTAACGGTGCTGCCGGATCCCACACGCAGTTCCTTATCCTCATAGCCGACAAAAGAAAAAACAAGGGTGGCGTTGTTACCCGCCACCTGCAGGGAATAGGCACCCCGTGCATCGGAAGTGGTTCCGGTATTCGATCCTTTTACGGTTACAGAAGCACCGGAAACAGGTTCCCCTTTTTCGTTGGTCACCTGGCCGGTAACGGTTTTTCGCTGTGCCTGTGCCAGGGTTCCGGCAGGAAGCAAAACAGACACGCCCGCTGCCAAAAGCAGGACAAAACAGAATCGAAGCCACTGTTTCGCCCCTGGTTGCGGTCTCATAAGCAAGAATTTCATAGCTGTTGTTTTTGATAAATAATGATGATACACAATGCATGGCTGCCAACGCAGCAGAAGAAACTGGCAAACGGGTTAACTGGTATTCATGGCGGCAATCGTTAAGGTGATAGAAGAGCGGTGTGAACTGTTTGGATAATTATATTTCAATCGGTTGCATTCACCGGTAAATACCTTGCATTTACCGGTCAGAAAACTCGTTTTCCCTCTCATATAAGGCTTCAAGGGGGAAAAAAGTGGACAACCGGTGCAGCGTTTCCGGTAATGATGGTTCCGGCCCCTCCCGGCATCGGCAACCGGCTCCTTATGGGTGAAACGGGAAGCGCAGGCCGGGTGTTTTTTTGGGAAAACGGCAGATGCCAATACAGCCTTAAATGCTTTACAGTAAAGCATTTCAGCAGATATATATCAATCAGTTCTGGCATGGCAGCAATCGTTTTCTGAAGGGCGGACTATCGCCCGGATAAAGCCGGAACTAATGTCGGAAGTTTTTTTTGAAAATGCAACCGATTGCATAAAAAATATTTTTTACCGCGTCTTTACGGGGTGGATTATCTTAGGACAACCATGCCAGAGTACAGAGAGATCACCATCTATGATATTGCAAGGGAATTGGCCATCTCCCCCGCCACGGTAAGCCGTGCACTTAATAACCATCCCGCGGTTAAGAAAGCCACGCGCAAGAAAATACAGGACCTGGCCCGCCAGCTGGGCTATCGCTCCAACACTTTTGCCAGCAACCTGCGCAAGAAAAACACCCATACCATCGGCGTGATCGTACCCAGGCTGAGCAGTTATTTTATGTCCACCGTTATTGCCGGCATGGAACAGGTGGCCAGGGCGGAAGGATACAACCTGATCATCAGCCAGTCTTCGGAAAGCATGATCAAGGAGGCCGACAATGTGGACACCATGTTCAACAGCAGGGTAGACGGACTGCTGGTATCGCTGTCTTACGAGACCGATACCCTGGCCCATTTTGAACCTTTTTTCAAGAAGGGCATACCCCTGATCTTTTTCGACCGCATACGCGAACACAAGCAGTGCATGGGCATTGTGATCGATAACCAGAAAGCAGCCTACGATGCCACGAAACACTTGCTGGACAACGGTTACAGGCGTATTATGCATATCGGCGGAAACCCGATCAGTCATGTGTATGCAGAACGTGTGAAGGGCTATAAAAAAGCGCTGGGCGACTATAAAATACCCGTTGATCCAAAACTGGTGCTTACCCGCAACATGAGTGAACAGGCGGGCGTGGATGCGGCTGAGCATATACTGAAAATGAAACCCAGACCCGACGCGGTGTTCTCTGCCAACGATGCCTGCGCCATCTATTGCATGCTCACGCTGAAAAAAGCCGGGCTGCGGATCCCGGAAGACATTGCCTTTGCAGGGTTCAACAACGACCCGATGAGCAAGGTGGTGGAGCCCGGACTGACCACCATTGACTACCCGGGTTATGCCATGGGCGAAGCGGCCGCCACCCAGCTTATCAACCAGCTTACCGGTATTTCGGTGATGCAGGCAACCAATATTATTATACTAAGGTCTGAGCTGATCATACGCGGATCGTCGGCTAAAAAGAAAAGAAAAAGCTGACCGTATGCAGGGATTTCCCCCTAAATTGCAACCGATTGAATTTTATGAGCCGGGAAAAAGAGATAACGATCTACGATATTGCCAGGGAGCTTGACCTTTCTGCCGCCACCGTGAGCCGCGGTCTGAAAGACCATCCCGCCATCAACAAACAGACGAAAAAGAAGATCGCCGATCTGGCCACCAAGCTGGGTTACCGCTCCAATAACTTTGCCAGCAATCTCAGGAAACAACGCACCAATACCATCGGTGTGATCGTGCATGAACTGAACAGCCAGTTCATTACCTCCGTTCTGGCGGGCATCGAAAAAGTGACCACCGAAGCCAACTACGACCTGATCATAGGCCACTCTTCAGAAACTTTTAAGAAAGAAGCGGCCAACGCCATGAACCTTTTTCACAAAAGGGTCGACGGACTGATCGCATCGCTTGCATACGATACAGAAGACCTTTCGCATTTTGAACCTTTTGCCAAAAAAGGCATACCCGTGATGTTCTTCGACCGGGTGTTTGAACAAAGCGAGACCACCAAAGTGGTGATCAACAACTATAAAGCAGGTTATGAAGCCACGGCCCACCTGGCAGCGCAGGGTTGCAAACGCATCGCCCATATTACGGCGAACCTGAAAAGGAATGTGTATGCGGAACGCTTGAACGGATACCGGCAGGCACTGCTCGATAACCGGTTATCCTACGATGAAAAAAGGGTGCTGGTAAACGACCTCAGCGAAGAAGCCAGCGCCAAAGCCGCCCGCCAGGTACTGGCCATGAAACCCATGCCCGACGGCGTATTTATCACCAACGATTTCTGCGCCGCGGTTTGCATGCAGGTTTTTAAAGACGCCGGTAAACGCATTCCCCAGGATATTGCCGTGGTGGGATTTAACAACGATGCGATCTGCAAGATCGTGGAGCCCAAACTGACCACGGTTAACTATCCGGGTATTGAAATGGGCGAGATCGTTGCCCGTAACCTCATCAACCACCTGCATGGGGTGTCGAACATCCATCTCACCAATACCATTATCATCAAATCAGAACTCATCATAAGGGAATCGTCGATGAAGAAACAGACCTAAGGTCCGCATCCGAAGAACCGTTGCCATGAAAAAAAAAACTGTTGCTTTTGTCCTGCTTGCCTGCCTGTTCTTTACCGCCGCGTTTGCGGAAGACGGTTACAGGTTATGGCTGCGTTATGACCGCATCCCCAACGGGCAAATGCTTGCCGCCTACAGATCCCGGATCGGCAGTGTTGCGGTACTTGGCCAGTCGCCTACCCTTTCGGTTGCCGGCGATGAACTGGTAAAAGGTCTTTCGGGCTTACTGGGTATCCGGCAAACCACCGGCGCTACGATAGGCGAACACAGCATTGTGATCGGCACGATTGCAGCGCCTGCCATCGGCGGTACAGGTATCGAAACAAGGGGGTTGGGCGAAGAGGGTTTCCTGATCGCGTTCAGAAAAATAGCGGGCAAACAGTGTCTTATCATTACGGGTAATACCGACAAAGGCGTGCTGTACGGCAGCTTTTATTTTCTGCAGCAGCTGCAGCAGCAGAAAAATTTTGCATCGATCCCCGTCGCCAGTTCTCCCAAGCTGCAGTTGCGCGTGCTCAATCACTGGGACAATATGAACCGCAGCGTAGAGCGCGGGTATGCGGGGTTTTCTCTTTGGAAATGGCATTTGCTGCCAGGGTACATCGATCAGCGTTATATTGATTATGCAAGGGCCAATGCATCCATCGGGATCAATGGCACGGTTGTCAATAATGTGAATGCCAATGCGCTGATGCTCACAAAAGAATACCTGGTCAAAGTGAAAGCGCTGGCAGATGTATTCAGACCCTATGGCATCAGGCTGTACCTGTCGGCCAAATTCAGTGCGCCTATAGAGATCGGCAGGCTGAAAACAGCAGACCCGCTTGACCCAGAAGTCAGGGACTGGTGGAAGAAAAAAATTGACGAGATCTACAGCTATGTTCCCGATTTTGGCGGACTGCTGGTGAAAGCCAATTCAGAGGGGCAGCCCGGCCCGCAGAATTACCGCCGTACACATGCCGACGGCGCCAATATGCTGGCAGAGGCGCTGGCTCCGCATAACGGCATCGTCATGTGGCGCGCTTTTGTTTACAGCAATGAAGTGCCGGTAGACAGGACAAAACAATCCTACAACGAATTCAAACCATTCGATGGCCAGTTCCGGAATAATGTACTTGTGCAGGTAAAGAACGGCCCGCTCGATTTTCAGCCGCGTGAACCCTTCCATCCGCTGTTTGGCGCCATGCCGAAAACGCCACTGATGATGGAGTTCCAGCTTACCCAGGAATACCTTGGACAGGGCACCCAGCTTGTATACGAAGCGCCATTGATGAAAGAAGTGCTGGACGCCGACACCTACGCCTATGGCAAGGGCAGCACCGTTGCCAGGGTCATCGACGGCTCTGCAGACCGGCACACACTTACCGGGATAGCCGGCGTAAGCAATATCGGCGACGACAGGAACTGGTGCGGACATCCTTTTGCGCAGGCCAACTGGTATGCCTACGGAAAACTGGCCTGGGATCATAACCGTTCTTCCGAACAGATTGCCGATGAATGGATCCGAATGACATTTTCCAACGATCCCTCCTTTGTCGGCCCGGTCAAACAAATGATGCTTTCTTCGAGAGAGACCATGGTGCATTATATGACACCGGTGGGGCTGCATCATATCATGGGCGACGGACATCATTACGGTCCATCACCCTGGTCGGATAAACTGGGGCGTGCAGACTGGAATCCCGTTTATTACCACAAAGCAGATTCCCTTGGTCTTGGTTTCGCGCGAAACAGCAAAGGCACCAATGCACTGGAGCAATATGCGCCGGAAGTGAGAAAAATATATGAAGATTTATCCGACTGTCCGGAAGAGTACCTTTTGTGGTTTCATCATGTTGGATGGAATTACCGGATGCGGTCGGGAAGAACATTGTGGAACGAGCTTTGCTTTCGCTATTACCAGGGGGTGGAAGAAGTGCGTGCCATGCAGCAGCTGTGGAACCAGACAAAGTCGCAGGTAGACGAAGAACGTTTCAACCATGTGCGGATGCTGCTGTCCGTACAGGAAAAAGAGGCGGTGTGGTGGAGAAATGCCTGTCTGCTGTATTTCGCAACATTTTCGAAGAAACCTATACCGACGGATTACGCGCAACCCGAACATACACTGGATTATTACAAAAGTTTACGATTCCAGTTTGTTCCGGGCAACGGTAATAACGGTAACTGATATACTGCCTGATTGATCACTATTATTTGCGAATGACAGCACAACAAGTGGGCTGAAGGGTTTTGCTGTGTTCCTGTTTCTCGCAGCGCCATCTATTTAATAGTGATAAAATTTGCTGCCATGCTAAAAAAATGGATACCGGTTCTTTTGCTGTTGCCCGCAGGCTTGCTTGCCTATGGCCAGCAGGATCCGTTTATCTCCTCCGTAAAAAATGCGAACAACATTTCCTTTACCGGTGCGGTCATCGTTGTGGACGACAAAGACGACTGGCTGGTAAACAAAGCGGCGGCGCTGCTGCAGACCGATATCGAAGCCGTTACCGGCAGCAGACCTGTTATCAAAACCGAACTTGCCGGTGCCGGTAAAACAGTGATTGTTATCGGAACGATCAACGGATCGGCTGCTATCCGGCAGCTGACAGCTTCGGGAAAATTCAACACTGCCGGTATCAGGGGCAAATGGGAGGCCTGCCGTACACAGGTGCTTGCCAATCCCCTGCCGGATATTTCAAATGCACTGGTGATCGCGGGTAATGATAAAAGAGGTACGGCCTACGGGGTATTTACCTTATCGCAGCAACTGGGCGTATCGCCCTGGTACTGGTGGGCCGATGTACCTGTTAAACAAAAAAGAGAATGGTTTGTTGATAAGTCCTGGGCGAAAGAAGATGCCCCTGCCGTAAAATACCGCGGCATCTTCATCAATGACGAAGCACCGGCATTCTCGGGCTGGACAAGAGAGAAATTCGGCGGCTTCAACGCCAGGATGTACGAACACATGTTTGAACTGATCCTGCGGCTGAGAGGAAATTATTTATGGCCTGCCATGTGGGGCAATGCATTCAACGACGATGATACCTCCAATCCGGTGCTGGCAGACAAATACGGTATCGTAATGGGCACCTCGCATCACGAGCCCATGCAGCGTGCGCAGCAGGAATGGAAAAAATATGGCCGGGGCGCCTGGAATTACCAGACCAATGATTCCGTGCTGCGGGCTTTCTGGAAAAAAGGCATCCGGAACATGGGCACACATGAAAGCATTGTTACCATTGGCATGCGCGGAGACGGCGATATGCCCATGACACAGGGAAGCAATATCGCCCTGCTGGAAAGGATCGTTGCCGATCAGCGGCAGATACTGTCGGATGTTACCGGCAAACCTGCTTCCGAAACACCGCAGTTATGGGCATTGTACAAAGAAGTGCAGGATTATTACGACAAAGGCATGCGCGTTCCCGATGACGTAACCCTGTTACTCTGCGATGATAACTGGGGCAATATCCGCAAACTGCCGAAAACAACCGACGCTCCCCGCAAGGGCGGCTACGGTATTTATTATCACTTCGATTATGTGGGCGGGCCGCGTAACTACAAATGGTTAAATACAAATCCCATCGCCAGAACGTGGGAACAGATGCATCTTGCCTACGAATACGGTGTGCGCAATATCTGGATCGTTAATGTGGGCGATCTGAAACCGATGGAGTTCCCCGTCTCCTTCTTCCTTGACTATGCCTGGGCACCCGACAGGATCGGGCCTGCCGCTTTACAGGCTTACACCAAACAGTGGGCAGCAAAACAATTTGGCCCGGAACATGCGGCGGGTATTGCAGAAATTATTTCCGGTTATACCAAATACAACGGGCGCCGAAAACCCGAACTGCTGGATGCGAATACCTACAGCCTCGAAAATTATAACGAAGCGGAAAATGCAACCCGCGACTACCAGCTGCTGCTGGCCAAAGCGGAAAAAATCGCAGCGTCCATTCCTGCTGAATACAGGGACGCCTATTTTGAACTGGTGCTTCACCCGGTGAAAGCCTGTGCCAACCTGCAGGAAATGTATTACCATGCGGTAAAGAACAAATGGTATGCGGCGCAGGGATCGATACAGGCTAACCAGCATGCCGACAAAGTAAAACAGCTGTACCTGCAGGACTCGCTGATCAGTCTTGACTACCACCGTGTGGCCAATGGCAAATGGAACCACATGATGGACCAGACGCATATCGGTTATACCTACTGGCAGCAACCCAATACGCAGAGAATGCCGGCTGTATCCTATGTGGAGAAAGGCAACACCGCAGTTGGGCCGCGGGCAACAATCGCCGTTACGGCGCAGCGCATGCTACCGAAAACAGGCAATAAAAATTCCTTTTACCAGCAGGACGGTTATGTATCGATCGAAGCGGATCATTATTCGAAAGCTGTTGGCAATAACCAGATAACCTGGCAGGCATTGCCTGACCACGGGAAAACAGGATCTGCCATTACCACCCTGCCAGTAACAGCGGCCGCCGAATTACCGGGCAGCAAATCACCACACCTGGAGTATGAAATGTACCTGCAGGCAGGTTCCGACTCGGTAAAAGTGATGGCTTATTTTTCGCCCACATTGAATTTTCACAGGGAACCCGAGGGATTGCGCTACGCGGTTTCCATAGACGATGAGATACCGCAGGTAATTTCCATCAACAAAGACGACAGCAACGAACGATTATGGAATACCTGGGTGGCAAACAATATCATCATCAAAACAACCAGGCATGCCATGCTGAAACCGGGCAGACATGTGCTGAAATTCTGGCGGGTCAGCCCTGCAGTGGTATTGCAGAAACTCGTTATCGTCACGGGTGAAGTGAAACAAAGCTATCTCGGTCCGCCCGAAACAAGATCATCAACCAAATAAAAACAATAGCTATGAATACAGCAACATTCGGCAGATGCCTGGCTGCAGCACTAAGTCTCGCCATGTTTTCTTCCTGTGCACAACAACACAAAACAGAAACCGCCACAGAAAAAGGAACGCTGAAGAAGACGCCGGTCTCGCAGCCCCTGGTAAAAGATATCTATACCGCGGATCCTTCCGCGCATGTATTCAACGGGCGCATCTATGTATACCCATCGCACGATTTTGAAGCCGGCATACCGGAAAACGATCTTGGCGATCATTTCGGCATGCGGGATTACCACATCCTCTCGATGGACTCCATCGGCGGCAAAGTAACCGATCATGGTGTGGCACTGGATATCAAAGACATCCCCTGGGCGGGCCGGCAGTTATGGGCGCCCGATGCTGCTTTCAAAGACGGGATCTATTATCTCTACTTCCCCGTAAAAGACAAAAAGGATGTGTTCCATATCGGAGTTGCCACCGGCAACCAACCCGAAGGTCCGTTTAAACCGGAACCGGCGCCGATTGCCAACAGTTTCAGCATTGACCCTTCGGTATTCAAAGACGATGACGGCAATTTCTATATGTACTTTGGCGGCATCTGGGGTGGGCAGCTACAGAAATGGACGGCTAACAAATACGATTCGGCCGGGGCCCTGAAAAAAGCGGATGAAAAAGCGATAATGCCGCGTGTGGCAAAACTTGCTGCCGATATGAAGCAGTTCACCGAATTCCCGAAGGAGATTTCGATCGTTGATGAAAAAGGGCTTCCCTTCCTGGAAAAAAACAACGACAAGCGTTTCTTCGAAGCCTCCTGGATGCATAAATACAATGGAAAATATTATTTCTCCTACTCTACCGGCGATACGCATAATATCTGCTACGCCATTGGCGATTCGCCGTACGGGCCCTTTGTTTATAAGGGCATTATTTTAACCCCGGTAGAGGGCTGGACAAGCCATCACTCTATTGTTGAGATCAAAGGGAAATGGTATCTTTTCTACCACGATACACAGCTTTCGGGAAAAACACATCTCCGGAATGTAAAAGTCACCGGGTTGCATTACAATCCCGATGGCAGTATACAAACGATCAATGCTTATAAATAAACAACCGTTCCAAACAACCGCTTTCTATGAAACGAATTTTTCTGCTGGCTGGCATCTGCGCCGGCATATTTGCAAATGCGCAAAACACCATCGTACTGCAGGCCGATAAAGGCAAAGACATCATCAACAAAAATATCTACGGACATTTTGCCGAGCACCTGGGTCATTGCATCTACGGCGGCTTATTTGTTGGCGAGAACAATACCAGGATCCCTAACAAAGACGGCGTACGTCTTGATGTGATCGACGCACTGAAGAAACTGAAAGTGCCCGTACTGCGGTGGCCCGGTGGCTGTTTTGCCGATACCTATCATTGGAAAGACGGCATCGGTCCGAAAAAAGAAAGACCTTCCATACTGAATGTCTGGTGGGGCAATGTAAAAGAAGACAACAGTTTTGGCACCAATGAATTCCTGAACATGTGCGAGGTGCTGGGCGCCGAGCCCTATTTAAGCGGCAATGTGGGAAGCGGCACACCGCAGGAACTGTCTGACTGGGTAAAATACACCACTCACCCGAATGGAACCAGTCCTATGACCGATCTGCGTCAGAAAAACGGCCGCGCCAATCCCTGGCAGGTAAAATACTGGGGGCTTGGCAACGAAGCCTGGGGTTGCGGCGGCAACATGAAACCCGATTACTATGCAAATATCTACCGCCAGTACGCCACTTTTATGACCAGTGCGGGCAAAGAACGCATTTACCGGATTGCCTCCGGGGCCAGCGATGCGGATTATAACTGGACAGAAACTTTGATGCGCGAGATACCGCACAATATGCTGGATGCGGTGGGTGTGCATCATTATTCGGTCATCAGCTGGAACAAGAAAGGATCGGCCACCGCATTTGACGAGGAACTGTATTATACCACCATGCAGCGCGCACTTGAAATGGAAGAACTGGTAAGCAGGCATGCCGCGGTGATGGATAAATACGATCCCAACAAAAGAGTGGCCATTGCCGTAGACGAATGGGGTGGCTGGTATGATGTGGAGCCCGGCACCAACGGCGCATTCCTGTACCAGCAGAACACCATGCGCGATGCCATGATCGCCGGCACCACGCTGAATATCTTCAACAACCATTGCGACCGCGTAAAAATGGCCAACCTGGCACAGATCGTCAACGTACTGCAGGCCGTGGTGCTGACCAATGAAGAAAAGATCGTGCTCACACCCACTTACCATGTGATGGAAATGTACAACGTGCATCAGGACGCCACCATGCTGCCCGTTGCCGTAACCAGCAACGATTACAAAATGGGAAAAGAAAAACTGAAGGCGGTTTCTGCATCTGCGTCGAAAGACAAAAACGGCAAAACACATATTTCCCTGGTGAACATCGATGCATCCAAAGCGCAGGATATTACAATCAACATCGAAGGCGCGAGTTATACCTCCGTCAGCGGAAGGATACTGTCATCGGACAAATTGCAGAATTACAACAGTTTCGAAAATCCTGACAAGATCAGGCCGGCTGCATTCAACGGGGCAAAACTGGGCGATGGCAGACTTACACTGAGTCTTCCGCCCTTTTCCGTTGTTGTACTGGAATTAAAATAATACCATCACCCGCCAATACGCTTGTCATGAAAAAAATACTGTGCCTGTTCTTCTCGGGCATCTGCCTGTCTGTTTTTTCGCAGAACGCCGTCAGCAAACTTCCTTTCAACAATACCGCGCTTTCGTTTGAGAAAAGGGTAAACGACCTGGTGGGCAGGATGACACTCGAAGAAAAAGTATCACAGATGCTGAACTCCGCTCCCGCTATTCCCAGGCTGGGTATACCGGCATACGACTGGTGGAACGAAGTGCTGCATGGCGTTGCCAGAACACCTTTCAGGGTAACAGTGTACCCGCAGGCTATTGCCATGGCCGCTACATTCGATACCAACTCGCTGGCCGCCATGGCCGACTATTCGGCGCTGGAAGGACGGGCCGTTCATAACAAAGCCATTGAACTGAACAGGGCAAACGAACGCTACCTGGGACTGACTTACTGGACACCGAACATCAACATCTTCCGCGACCCGCGCTGGGGACGCGGACAGGAGACCTATGGCGAGGATCCCTTTCTTACCGCCATGCTCGGAAAAGCATTTGTGCGGGGTCTGCAGGGAGACGATCCCAAATACCTGAAAGCCGCGGCATGCGCCAAGCACTATGCCGTGCACAGCGGTCCCGAACCGCTGCGGCATGTATTCAACGTAAGCCCGAGCGACCACGACCTGTGGGATACCTACCTGCCTGCATTTAAGGAGCTGGTAACAAAAGCCAATGTGGCCGGCGTTATGTGTGCCTACAATGCCTTTAAAACCCAGCCCTGCTGCGGAAGCGACCAGTTAATGACCGATATACTCCGCAAGCAATGGAATTTTACCGGTTATGTTACTTCCGACTGCTGGGCGATCGATGATTTTTACAAGAACCATAAAACACATCCCGATGCCGCCAGCGCCTCTGCAGATGCAGTGATCCATGGAACGGATATCGATTGCGGAACCGATGCATTCAAATCGCTGGTAGTTGCTGTTAAACAGGGTAAGATCACGGAAGCGCAGATAGACGTTTCCCTGAAAAGACTCTTCCTGATCCGCTTCCGCCTCGGAATGTTCGACCCGGTTTCGATGGTAAAATATGCGCAGACACCCGCTTCCGTACTCGAAAGCCCCGAGCACAAAGCACATGCCTTGAAAATGGCGCGCCAGTCGATGGTACTGTTGAAAAATGAGAACGGTGTACTGCCGCTGAAAAAAAACATCCGCAAGATTGCAGTGGTGGGCCCCAATGCAGACAACAGCATTGCCGTACTTGGAAACTACAATGGTATTCCTTCCGAAATCGTCACTGCCTGGCAGGGCATCAGGAACAAATTGCCCGGCGCGGAAGTGGTGTACGAAAAAATGGTCAACCACACCAACGATACCCTGCTTGTTTACGCAGATATACGCGGCCGCTATGCAGTCAACGGCCGACAGGGCTTCAGCGCCGAATATTTCGCAAACAAAGACCTCAAAGGCGATCCTGCGGTTACGCGCATGGAAGAAAGCATCGACCATATCTGGCAGGAAGGCGAAGCGGTAATCGGCGATATCCGCGCGTATAATTTCTCCGCCAGGTATACCACCGGTTTTACAGCGGATAAGGACGGGGAAATAACATTTGAAGTGGAAGGCGACGATGGCTATCGTTTTCTGATCGACAACAGGGAGATCATCAATGCCTGGACGCGTAATCGATGGGGAGCCCGCACCTACCGTCTCAGAACGGAAAAAGGAAAAACCTACCAGCTTACACTCGAATACCAGCAACTCGAAGGCAAAGCATCCGTAAGACTGCGTGCAGGTAATTTTGAAAAAACAGATTTTAACGCAGTGGCCGGTCGCTTGAAGGATGCCGATGCCATTGTTTTTGTCGGCGGTATCTCACCCCAGCTCGAAGGAGAGGAGATGCGCGTGAACTATCCCGGCTTTAATGGCGGCGACCGCACTTCCATTCTGCTGCCCGCCGTTCAGTCTGAAGCGATCAGAGCCCTGCAGGCAACCGGCAAACCGGTGGTATTTGTGATGATGACAGGAAGCGCGATCGCCATTCCACAGGAGTCTGCGCAGGTGCCGGCCATCGTCAACGCATGGTATGGCGGGCAGTCGGCAGGCACCGCTATCGCAGACGTGCTGTTTGGGGATTATAACCCCGCGGGCCGTTTGCCGGTGACTTTCTATAAAAGCGACAGCGACCTTCCCGATTTCAACGATTATTCCATGGCCAACCGTACCTACCGTTATTTCAAAGGCGATGCATTGTATCCGTTCGGATATGGGTTGAGTTATACCCGTTTCCGGTACGATCAGCTGAAAACACCCGCTTCAGCGTCGATAGGAAAGAAAATTTCTGTAAGTTTAAGAGTCACCAATACCGGCGAACGCGAAGGAGAAGAAGTGGTGCAGCTGTATGTGTCAAAACAAACAGCCGACAAGGACGATCCTGTGAGGGCGCTGAAGGGATTCAGGCGGATCTCCTTAAAACCCGGCGAAAGCAAATGGCTGCGTTTTGAACTGTCGCCTGAAAACATATCGTTCGCAGACGGAAAAGGGATACTGAAACAGACCAGGGGAAAATTACAGATCAGTGCAGGCGGCGGTCAGCCCGGTATAAAAAACAACACCACATCCAATACGATCGGTTCAACCATCAATATCCTATAATTCTTTACAACAGACACGTTAAGAAACATGAGTCAGAAACTTCGCAGCCACGACTGGTTTGGCAGAAAAGACAAAGACGGCATCATCTATCGCAGCTGGATGAAGAACCAGGGCATGCCAACAGATATGTTCGATGGCAGACCGGTTATCGGCATCTGCAATACCTTCAGTGAACTTACCCCCTGTAATGCCCATTTCCAGACGCATGCAGAATCGGTAAAAAGAGGCGTGCTGGAAGCGGGCGGATTTCCCGTGGAGTTTCCCATCATGAGCCTTGGCGAAACACTGCTGAAGCCCACCGCCATGCTGTTCCGTAACCTCGCCAGTATGGATGCGGAAGAAAGCATCAGGGGCAACCCGATAGACGGGGTAGTGCTGCTTACCGGTTGCGATAAGACCACTCCCTCTACCGTAATGGGCGCCGCCAGCGTGGGTCTGCCTACCATTGTGGTACCCGGTGGCCCCATGCTCAATGGCCGTTACAAGGGACAGACCATCGGCAGCGGCACGCATGTATGGAAGTTTGATGAGGATATGAAGACGGGAAAAATGACGCAGGAAGAATGTGAGTTCGCGGAAAGCTGTATGAGCCGCAGCATCGGGCACTGCATGACGATGGGCACCGCAAGCACGATGGCCTGTATGGTGGAATCACTGGGACTTACCTTGCCGGGTGCCGCCGCCATACCCGCGGCCGACTCGAGAAAAAAACAGATGGCCCAGCTCAGCGGCAGACGCATCGTGGAAATGGTGAGAGAAAACCTGACGATAGATAAAATACTGACCCGGGAATCGTTCGAGAATGCGATAAAAGTGAACGCTGCCATCGGTGGTTCTTCCAATTTTATCATTCACCTGCTCGCCATTGCCGGAAGGATAGGCGTAGACCTTACGCTCGACGATTTCGATACGATAGGCAGTAAGATACCCCTGCTGCTGAACCTGATGCCATCCGGCAAATACCTGATGGAAGATTTTTATTATGCAGGCGGACTGCCCGTTGTGTTGCACGAGTTACAGGAACTGCTGCATAAAAACGTGGTGACCGTTACCGGCAGGAACCATCACGAGAACATCCATGGCATGACCGATTGTTACAATGAGGAGGTGATTGCGCCATTCGAAAAGCCCTTGATTCCCGAAGCAGGCTGCGTGGTGGTAAAGGGCAATCTTGCAGAGAACGGCGCAGTGATCAAACCCTCGGCTGCCACCCCTTCGCTGATGACGCATACCGGCCGTGCCGTTGTATTCGAAAGCATAGAAGACTACCATGCCCGGATCGACGACCCCGATCTTGATATTGATGAAACCTGCGTAATGGTGTTGAAATACGTAGGCCCGGTGGGCTATCCCGGCATGCCCGAAGTGGGTAATATGGCGCTGCCTAAAAAAATATTGCAGAAAGGCATTACCGATATGGTACGCATCAGCGATGGACGGATGAGCGGCACGGCTTATGGCGCCGCCGTGCTGCACGTATCGCCCGAATCGGCCATCGGCGGAACCCTTGCCCTTGTACAGAACGGAGATATGATCGAACTGAATGTGCCGGAAAGAAAATTGCAGCTGCATGTTGACGAAACCGAACTGGAACGGAGAAGAGCAGTGTGGAAAAAACCGGAGCCCGCTTCCAGAAGAGGTTATGTGAGTCTTTACATCAACCATGTACTCGGTGCCGACAAAGGCGCCGATCTTGACTTCCTGCAGGGAAGTTCGGGAAGCGAAGTGACAAGGGATTCGCATTAAACTAAAAACGTTTCGGATTAGCGGATTGTCTCTCTCTGTGCAACACTGCGTATCCTCTGCGTCTCTGCGTTAAAAAAAATCTTTTCGCACCGCAGACATACGCCTGCTCTTGGAAAAAATCCGCCAATCCAAAATTCACTAATTCACGAACCCGATGGATAACCTAAAAAAGATGATAACACTTCTCTGCCTTGTATGCGCGTTGGCCGCCACAGGACAGCCGAAGCAACCGGAGAAATATCCGCTCACGGGCTATGTTGAACGCTTCGATCCTGCCCTGGATGCCCTTGTTTCGCCAGGCACCAGGGCCGAGATCATTGCCACGGGATTCGACTGGAGCGAAGGACCGCTGTGGATCGCCAGGCAAAAGATGCTGCTTTTTTCCGATGTACCGCAGAATACGATCTACAAATGGACGGAAGCAAAAGGCATTGAGAAATACCTCAACCCCTCCGGTTATACAGACACCGCAAAGCGCGGCGGCGAGACCGGCTCCAACGGGCTCATACTTGATGAGAAAGAAAGACTGCTGCTGGCACAATGCGGCAACCGGCAGATTGCGCGGATGGAGGCGGCAATAGATGCACCGATGCCACAGTTCCACACGCTCGCAAATCGCTATGGGGGCAACCGCTTCAACAGTCCCAACGACCTTGTCATCAACAGCCGGGGTGAAATATTTTTTACCGATCCGCCCTACGGATTGGAGAAATACATGAGCGATCCGAAAAAAGAAACGCCTTACCAGGGTGTATACAAGATCAGCACCAGCGGTAAAGTGATCCTGCTTACAGATTCCATCACAAGACCCAATGGCATTGCATTTCTGCCCGGAGAAAAAACCCTGCTGGTGGCCAACTCCGATCCCGCAAAACCCAACTGGTATGCTTATGATATCAGCGATGACGGCCGCCTGGTGAATGCACGGATATTCGCCACCGCAAAAGGCTCCGACAAAAAACTGAAAGGCTCTCCTGACGGGATGAAAGTGGATAAACACGGAAATGTATTTGCCACAGGACCCGGCGGTATCTGGATATTCAACAAAGAAGGCAAACTGCTTGGTAAACTCCGTATCGATGAAACGCCTGTTTCCAATTGCGCTTTTTCGGAGGATGAAAAGACCCTGTATGCAACCAGCGACGGGAATATACTGCGTTTTCAACTAAGACCTCACCAATGAAACTATACAAAACATCCGAAGCCATCGTTATCGAAAAAGATAATGCTTATTACCATACGACCGGAGACTGGGAAAGCTTTGTCAACGATGACCAGCTGTTCGATAAAGCCGCGCAGCTCATCGCATATGGCCAGGCGGAGAACAGCCTGCGGGGAAAAATACTCGCTCCCCTCGGTGAGCACCAGGAAGTATGGGCATGCGGCGTTACTTACCTGAGAAGCAAGATCGGCAGGCAGGAAGAATCGAAAGCTGCCGGTGGCAGTGATTTTTACGCAAGGGTATACGATGCGGAACGACCCGAAGTTTTTTTTAAAGCAACACCGCACCGCGTGGTGGCCCAGCACGAAAAACTGGCGATACGGAAAGACTCCACCTGGGATGTGCCGGAACCTGAGCTGACACTTGTGGTAACCTCGTCAGGCAAGATCGTCGGGTATACCATCGGCAACGATATGAGCAGTCGCAGTATCGAGGGAGAAAATCCCCTGTACCTGCCGCAGGCAAAAACATACGATGCCTGCGCGGCCATTGGCCCCTGTATCTACCTCACCGATCAGTCGTTTGACCATGCCGCCATTGGGCTTGAGATCCTTCGCGGCAAACAGATGGTTTTTGAGGGCAGTATCGATATCGACCAGATGAAACGCAAGCCTGCCGAACTGGTATCATTCGTATACCGCGCCTGTTCCTTTCCCTATGGCTGCCTGGTTATGACGGGAACAGGCATTGTACCCGGAAACGATTTTACACTGCGCACGGGTGACGAGATCAGGATCACCATAGAACATATCGGAACATTGATCAACACGGTTGGATAACATGTTTAAACAATTATTGCCATGTCATTACTTGTGATCCTCTTCGCAATTGCATTGCAGGTCTTCCTGACGATAAAGAAGATCAGCCCCTTTCTGTCGCTGCTGTTCGTAACCATTGTCTGCGGCCTGCTGCTGGGAATGGAACCCGCCAAACTGCTTGTCTCCATCGAGAAAGGCGTGGGAAGCACATTGGGCAGCCTGGCACTGATCATTTGCCTGGGCGCGGTACTGGGCAAAATACTGGAGATCAGCGGCGCCACCGAACGCATTTCCTCTACGCTGATCCACGCATTCGGGGAAAAATATATTCAATGGGCGGTGCTCGTAACCGGTTTTCTGATCGGCATCCCGCTTTACTACAACGCAGGTTTCGTGATACTGGTGCCGCTTGTATTTTCCATAGCCAGAAGAACGGGACTGCCGTTGCTGTACATCGCCATTCCCATGGCTGCGTCTTTATCCACCACACACTGTTTTCTTCCGCCGCATCCCGGACCGGTGGTGCTGATCGGTGCCTTTAAAGCCGATACGGGCAAAACCCTGATGTATGGTATCTGCATGGCCATACCCGCCGTACTGATTGCCGGTCCCTTACTGGGCAATATCCTCAAACGGATCCATGTGGATATCGACAGCGTTGTCATCGCCAAAGAAAATACGCGGGCAAACCTGCCGCCTGTTCTGCCGAGTTTTTGTCTTGCTTTATTGCCTGTGTTTCTTATCACCTTATCGGTGGTCACTGCGCAGCTGATGCCGCAAGGCAATCTGTTCCGCACGATCACCGCCTTTACAGGCGATGCAAACATTGCGCTCTTTGTTTCCGTGGGCGCCGCCATTTATTATTTCGGGCTGAAAGAAAAAAGGCCGATGAACGAAGTAATGAAATGGCTGAACGAAGCGATCTCCGGTATTGCCATGATATTGCTGATCATCACCGCTGGCGGCGCATTCAAACAGGTGCTGATCGACAGCGGTACGGGACAATACATCGCTTCTTTCAGCACCAGTTTGCGGATGCCGCCGCTTGTCTTTGCCTGGCTGATCACGGCACTGCTGCGGGTAACGCTGGGATCAGCCACCGTGGCGGGACTGACGGCTGCCGGTATTGTATCTCCAATGGTGGCGGCAGGAACGGTATCGCCCGAACTGATGGTACTTGCAGTGGGCGCTGGCAGCGTATTTGGCTCGCATATCAACGATTCGGGATTCTGGATGTACAAAGAATTCTTCCGCCTCACGCTCAAACAAACTTTTTTATCCTGGACGGTTATGGAAACGCTGATCAGTATCATCGGTTTGGCCGGTGTACTGTTGCTGCAACTGTTCATCAAATCTTAATGTATGAAATCATTTTTATCGGCTGCGCTTGTTGCCATCGTATCGGTATTGCTCGTGTTTTGCGGAAGCGGCAGGCAAGCGCAGAAGGGTAACGGTGCATCCGTCATCGACAGTTCAAAAGGTCTGAAAGATCATTTTGCAAATTCGTTTGCAATAGGCGTGGCTGTTTCACCCAGGGCATTAAAAACGGATGAGGCGGCGCTGATCCGGCAGCAATTCAACAGCATCACACCCGAAAATGCCATGAAGATGGGGCCCATCCATCCCAGGGAAAACGAATATTTCTGGCGCGATGCCGACTCGATCATGGCATTTGCCGAAACAAATGGCATACGCGTACGCGGACATAACCTCTGCTGGCATAACCAGTCGCCGAGATGGATGTTCACCAATGAAAAAGGCGATACCGTAAGCAGCGAAACACTGCTGCAGCGGTTGAAGGAACATATCACTGCTGTTGTTGGCCGCTACAAAGGCCGCATCTATGCATGGGATGTGGTAAACGAAGCCATTTCTGACAGGAAAGACGAATACATGCGCAACTCTCCCTGGTACCGGATCTGCGGCGAGCAATTTATTGCAAAAGCATTTGAGTACGCACATGCGGCAGACCCCGGCGCATTGCTGTTCTACAACGACTATAACGAAATCGATCCTGTAAAAAGAGAAAAGATATACCGGCTGGTAAAAAGATTGAAGGATGCCGGTGTTCCCATACACGGCGTCGGACTGCAGGCGCATTGGGCCATTAACGAGCCCGGTGATGAAGAACTGGAAAATACGCTCGCCAGATTCAGCAGCCTCGGCTTACAGGTACAGATCACCGAGCTGGATATATCGGTATACAACAAGGAACACAATGCAAGAGAAAGAAAACCGGAAGACGGGAACACCGATTTCACGGCCGATAAGGAACAGAAACAGATCGATAGGTACCGGAAATGTTTCGCGGCATTTCACAAATACAGAAAACAGATCAGCAGTGTCACTTTCTGGAATATTTCCGACAGGGCCAGCTGGCTGGATAATTTCCCGGTAAGAGGAAGAAAAGACTACCCGCTCTTGTTCGACAAAAACCTGCAGCCCAAAAAAGCCTATTGGGAAGTTGTGGAGACGGCGCATTAATTTTTTTGAATCGTTGTATTCATGTTTTTTTCAGCACAGAGTTACATAGGGCACCCAGAAAGTTCCCTGTGTAACTCTGTACCTCCGTGACTCTGTGTTGAAAAAAATCAGCCCCTCGGCGAATAGGCTATTTAGGATCAAAGCCCGTTAAGACTGGATATAGTTCTGCAACTGCGAAATGGTTTCTTCCTGGTTGCGGATGGTTTCGGTAACCAGGTCGTTGATCGAAACAATGCCGTCGAGTTGGCCGTTACTCATCACGGGCAGGTAGCGTATATGATTCTCCGACATCAACTGCATACAATGCTCCACCGAATCTTCCTTACGGACCTCCGGAAAATCGCTGCTCATGATCTCTCCCACCGGCGTATCGCTGGAATGTCTCTCCTTTAAGATCACTTTGCGCGAGTAATCACGCTCTGTCATGATACCCAGAAATGCGCCGTTATCCATCACAGCCACCGAGCCGATATTCTTATCCGCCATGATCTGTAATGCATCTATAACGGTTGTCTGCGGAGTTACCGTAACCACATGACTGCCCTTGCGGGTGAGGATGTCTTTCACCTTTCTCATGATGATAAGTTTGCTATAAGTTACACCTAATTGATTTATCTGCCATCCCCAATTTATCCACGGATCAACATCCGCGTAGCCGCTTGATTTACAGGCCGATCGAAAAAAATAGGCAGCGTTGCCAAAAAAAATGATGGGGTCGTTCTTTTTTCATTTAACTTTGAAGTACAAAGTGCTTTTAAAAATGAAGAGTCTGTTCATCAACAACAAAAGACGCATCGCCATACTGTCCGCGGCGGTCATTCTGCTACTGATCCCGGTAACGGCCATGCAATTGACAGACCAGGTGAACTGGTCCGCTTCGGATTTTACGATTGCCGGTATCTTGCTGCTGTGTATCGGGCTGGCCTGTGAATGGGCGTTGCGCAGCATGCGTAACCCAAAATACCAATGGGTGGTATGCGCTGCATTACTGGCCGTTCTGCTGCTTGTATGGGCCGAGCTGGCGGTGGGTGTATTCGGTACCCCGCTGGCCGGCAGTTAGCCTGCACCAGCGATCCATCGCTTACCTTTACCGCGAAAAGCGCTGGAAGTATGACCCATATCCTCGACAATCCTATCTGGCATGCATTGCAGACCGGCAATACCCCGATTGCCTTTGGCAATGACCACGCAAAATATACCAGGCGGGACATAGGCCTGTTTGCCGGTATGCCCGACAATTCGCCAGCCCATCTCAGTGAACTGCATGCGCTGACACCGGAAGGAAATATCGTGGTGCTCTTTACACCGGGAGAAATAACGGTGCCGGCCGGCTGGCAGACAGAACTGCAGAAACCCATCCTCCAGATGGTGTATGAAACGCCAACGCCCGCTCCCCCACCGGCTGCCGATCCTGCCCTGGTTCCCTTACAGGAAAAAGATATCCCGGCCATGCTCGAACTGACAGCCCTTACCAAACCCGGCCCCTTCCTGCAGCGAACCATCGAGTTTGGTCATTACGAGGGTGTGTTTGCCGATGGCCGGCTGGCGGCTATGGCCGGACAAAGACTGCAACCCGGCGCCTATACCGAGATCAGCGCTGTCTGCACCCATCCCGATCATGCGGGCAAGGGATATGCCGCGGGTTTGCTGCGCAGCCAGCTGGCCCGTATTACCGCAGCTTCCCGCATACCCTTCCTGCATGTATACCCCGAGAACAGCGGCGCCTGTGCGCTTTACCGGAAACTGGGATTTGAAACAAGAACGCAGATGACGGTATACGTACTCAGGAAAACATAGCCTAAAAACATCGTTCGGTCTCCTCCTGCAATTGTTATAATAATGAAAAATCCGGCATTGAATGTGCAAATTCAGCAGAACTTATGTAGCTTAACTGTCCATTCCTAAACCTCAAAAACCTAACCAACAATGAAAAAGTTGTTACTCGCGCTGAGCGCCGTGATCTGTATGGCAACTGCAAGTTTTGCCCAGGACAAGAAAGCTGTAAAAGCAGCCAAGCCTGTTACAAAAGCAACACCGGCCACTCCAGCTACCGCTACAACAAAAGCAACACCTGCCACACCGGCAAAAAAAGATGGTACACCTGATATGCGCTACAAAGCCAACAAGGAAGCGGCAAAAGCAACAGGACCTACCAAGAAAGATGGCACACCTGATATGCGTTACAAATCAAATAAGGACGCAAAGAAAAAATCATAATTGCTGTCGCATGGAAATAAAACAGGCTGTCCTTAAAAGACAGCCTGTTTTATTTCTATGCTAACCCTGCCGGCTAATCCGCTTTCAAGGCTTTGTCCAGCACAAAGACCATTCCAGCCCTGTGTGCTTTGGTTTCTTCGTTTGCCGCGGCAGTTGTCGCGGCCAGCCTTGTTCTTAATTTTTTGGCGGTGTAGTATGCCGCTTCTTTTGAAACCGCATCCAGCGGTGAGGTCTCCTGCAGCAATTGTGAGAGTCCCCTTACAAAGCTGCTCTGCAGGTACTGGCGGTACACGTTTACGTTGCCGTTCATATCTGCATCGAAAATGCCTTTTACAAGATCGTTCATCACATCTGCCGCGCTGTACTGGTTGCCGTATAAACGCGTATTCGTGATCCGCTGCAGTGTTGACGGGCTCATGATATGCGCCAGCGTTCCGTTCACCTGCAACGCAAGTACATTGTTGGTTACTTTATAGTCCTCCCCATTACCCGGCTGATTAAACCCGCGGCGCTGCAATTGCAGGTACGGGAACACCTGTGCATCGGCATCAAAAGCATTGGGTGCAAACACATATTTGTTCATCACCTCCATCGCTTTTTTCTGCGTAGCCAGGGCCACTGGAGCATACGGCTTGTTGCCTGACTGCTGTTCGGGGAAAGTCCTGTCGATATAGACACCGCCCACATAACGGCTCACTGCATTGATCATACTGTTGCGCTGACCGTTCAGGATATTGTAACGCGACCGCAGCTCGGCATAAGACTGCCCGGGTTTGGTGTATTTGGCCACCAGCTTACCCATCAGGTTATTGATCAGCTGAAATCTTTCTTCTGCGTAAGCGATCGCATCGCTGGTGAGATCGTTCACATTTACGCGGGGATCCATCGCTTTACCGGGCGCGCGCATATCATCACCATCGTTTCCGAAAGCGAGTTTGGGTTCACCGCTGCGGGATAATATTTTGGCAAGACCCGATTCTTCCTCTGCTGCAGAGAATGGCTTATAGCCGTACTCTATCGCCCAAAGATCATAAGGGCCGGCCTTGGTGGTATAGTAATCACCCTGCTTGCTCCTGTCGAGTGAAACGTTAATGGCAGGATAATCCATCACCGAACCGATCAGACCGACACTGCGTGTGATACCGGTATTGTTGATCTCCGCCGGCGACAGCATCTGGCTGCTTTTCATGTTATGGTTCAGACCAAGGGTATGTCCCATTTCGTGCATGATCAGGTAGATCAGGAATTGCTTATGCATTTCCCTGATGTCTGCGGATGAAGCGCCTGCTATCTCAAGCGTGGTAAGACCGGCCGTATACTGCGCTTTCAGTTCCGATCCGATGGAACAGTTGTAATGGTTGTCCATCTTCAAACCCGGGAACATAAGCTGCTGCTTTTGCATGGCCGCATACTCGGGCGTGCCCCAAACCGGACCGCCGTTATACAGTTCGTCAGAGATAGGCGTGGCGCTTCCGGAATACCATTCAACGCTGATATCTGCACCAAGTATCTGCCCCGTGCGCGGGTTTACAAAACTCGGTCCGATGGCGCCATAGGCTGGCTGCGCGGATGATACCCACCTGATCACGTTGTAACGGATATCGGCGGGATCCCAGTCTGCGTTGTCCGGCATCACTTTCATCACCACCGCGTTTTTGAATCCCGCTTTTTCAAATGCTTCGTTCCATTTGTGTCCTGCGTCCAGGATGGTCTGGCGGTATTCTACAGGGGTGGTATTCTCGATCCAGTATACCAGCGGTTCCACCGGCTCACTTACAGTTGCGGAAGGATCTTTTTTCTTCAGGTACCAGCGGTTGATCATGTCTTTGTACGGAACGGGACTGACACTTGTCTGATCGTTTCGCTGCTGCATGAAATATCCCACACGCGGATCGTCTCTTCTCGATGTAAAATCGTTCTTGGGCATTTCGATAAAACTGTGCTGCATGCGCACGCGCACATAGCGGGCATCGGTGATATCGGCGCCGCCCGAAGCAAGCGTGGATGGATTGTCGTAGGAAAGATCAACCACCACATCCGTATTCTCGGGGAAAGAACGCAGTGTTGCGTATTTCGATTTTGCCGGGTTCAGCATACCGAGGTTGAATGTGAACATGGCTGCAGGGCTCGGTGCAAACACCGGTTTTACCGGATCGAGTTTTTCACTCAGAAACAGTGCATCACCGCTGACAAGGTATCCAAGCGAATCTTCGATGGAATATTTGTCCGCATAAAACACCGCTTCGGGTTTATCCACTTCGGAGGTTTTGCTGACAGGGTTGTTCCTGTCGTAATAAAACCCGGTGTTTACTTCAGCAAATTCCAGTTTATCGAATGCCCTGGTGATCTTTACCACCGCTGTATTGCGGTGCATGCTCTGGTTCAGGTACAAGGCGGTAGGCCCGTTGATCGAAAAACTCTGGTAGATGTATTCCTTTCCCAGCTGATCCTTCCTGATATATACCTGTACGCTGCCCGTGACGGTATCCTGGTAAAGCGTAAAAAGACCATCGTACTTTTTGTTGCCCTTGGTTTTTTCGGCAACAGTTGGTTTTTTGGGAGCCGGAGGTGTTCCGGTTTTGGATGAGTCAGAACCTGCTTTCGACGGGGGCGCGGGGGGCTGTTGCGCCTGTACCGCGATCACAAAAAGGTTCGCCGCCGTTAAAGCGAATATGAACTTCTTCATAGCATTGAGTTTGGTTAATAAACAGCTTAAAATAGGGATTAATCCATAGAAACCTATGACAATTCCCCGTTTTTTACAGCAATGCAGGATTATTAACGATGAGCGGCGGTCAATCGCAGAGTAACCTGTCGGAAAAAACACTAATGCATTCCCCTTAACCAATCCCGCCCGATCGCTATTTCTTCAGCAGAAGCGCCGGATAATGGCTTGATATCGAAACTCATTTCCTGTTTCTCACCCAGTACAACCGTTAATTCCTGAACACCCTGCGGTTTTTTAACCTGCAGGCGGATACGCTCTCCTGTTTTCTTTTGCGATGCAAGTTGCTGAAATGCTGCAGCAGTTTTCACCGGCACGCCATCAACTGCCAAAATCACTTCTCTTCTGCGTAGTCCCGCTTTCCAGGCTGGTGACTCCCATTCAACATCATTGGTGTATAAAGAATCACCGCGCTCTCTTGCTACGATACCGCTGTAAGCAGGAACTGTCTTCGGGTTCATATCCACATCCAGGCCCGCATACCCGAAATACTTTTTATAGTCGGGTGCTTTTACCGTGTAGATATAATCGAATAGCTCAGGCAATGGCTTTCCGGCAACGGCGCTCACCGTTTTGCGGAATTCCTCTTCCGTAAAACCGCGTTTCAGTTTCTGGTAATAGTCATAATACAGTGTCCGCATTACCTCATCCAGTGATTTCCGGTTCCCGGTTTCATGGCGGATTGCAAGATCAAGCATGGCGCCCACCACCGGGCCTTTGTCGTAATAAGAGATCGTTTTGTTGACATCATCACCGGTTCTTCCAAAGGGTCCGTCTGAAAAGGTTTCGTAACTGGCTTCGGCCAATGACTGAAAAAGACGGCCGGGTTTTGATTCATAGGCAGCCAGGTTGTTGTGCAGTGCATTCAGTACATCTTCATCCGATACCAGCCCTGCCCTTCTCACAACCAGGTATTCGTAATACACGGAAAGCCCCTCGGATACAAACAGCATTTTTGTGCGGCTGCCTTTATCATAATCGAAAGGCCCCAGTTCTACGGGGCGGATCCGTTTTACATTGTAATGATGAAAATATTCATGCGCAAGGAAATTGTAGATCCTTTTCCTGCCCGCGGGCGTTGAGAGCGACTGACCGCTGAATGATATCGATGCCGAATTCAGGTGCTCGATACCGCCCGCACCGGGACCTATCGCCAGAAAAGTATAGTGCTTATAGGGAATATCCCCGATAACGGCAACCGCAGATTCCACTATCTTCTTCATATCGGCAACAAACTGCTGCCTGTCAAAATCACCCATTTTATAACCGACGAAATAATGCGGAACGCCTTTTACTTCAAACGAAGGCAATGTTTCCAGTTTCCCCAGCAGGAAGGGACTGTCGTAGAGAACATCGTAATCGGGCGCGGTATAGGCATGCCCGCCGCCTGCGATGGAATCGAGCCCGGTAGCGATGGTTGTCCAGGTTTCGTATGGTTTTACCATTACCCTGACCGGTTGGCTGATTTTTCCTTTGGGGTACAGGAAAGCGCCTGCAGGAGAAATATAGGCCCTGTCCTCTTCTACAATATTGGCTGCAACAAATGCCCGTTCGGCTTTTACATCGTAAGAGACGATGATCTTCTGGTGTTTTTTGTTCTGTATATGCCAGGCATTTGCTTCCCTGCTCCAGATCAATGCATGGCCATTGGCATCCGCTGCATTGAAATTGATCACCTGGTCTGCATAGGGCATAACCTGGTAGTAGCCCGGTGTCCACACCGGCATTTTCAAAACGGTGAGGGTATCGGTGATGCCCTCGTATTCCATCTGCACATGAAAACTGTGCGAAGCGGGCTTATCGAAAGAAAGGGTAAAGCGGATGGAATAATAATTGTCAGCAAGACAATTAATTGAGAAGCCAAGAAAAAAACAGGCCACCAGGCTCAACAGGCGAAAATTTTTCATGTGCAGTTGAATTTGAACAGGAAGTTACTGAGTTCCGGGATAACAACAGCATCGCATCGGTGAGGCGCTATGCAGGGGAGGCGATAGACTGTGCGGCCAGCCAGCCGCTGGTCCAGGCATGCTGAAAATTGAACCCGCCCGTAATACCGTCAACATCCATTACTTCACCGGCAAAGTACAGATGGGGAACGATCCGGCTTTGCATGGTATTCGGATCTATCTCTGACAGTCTGATGCCGCCACAGGTAACAAACTCATCCTTGAACGTGGTTTTCCCGTTCACAACAAACTCCTGGGCGGTAAGCTGCCTGATGAGTTGGTTCTGCTCTTTCGAAGGCAGGTCAGACCAGCGGAGCTGTTCGCCGATACCCGCCTGTTGTAATAAATAAGTCCATAACCGGGCGGGCAGACCAAAGGGATTTTTATTGCCGATCTTCTGTGCCGCATACTGTTCGCGCAGCGATTGCCATGCTTCGCGCAGGCTTTGCTCGTTGTAATCCGAGAGCCAGTTTACGGTTATGCTGAACTGATAGCCAAGCGCAGCCAGCTGTCTGGCTCCCCATGCCGATAATCGTAACACAACCGGTCCGCTCATACCCCAGTGGGTGATCAGCAGGGGTCCCTGTTCAACCAGTTTGGTGCCGTTTACTTTAACCGTGGCTTTTTCCACGCTTAGGCCCATCAGCTGTGTAATGGCATGGCCCGGCATGTTGAAAGTGAACAGCGAGGGAACAGGCTCCTCCACCGAATGCCCGGTCGCCCTCAGCCAGTCGAACATGGCGGATTTGGGATATCCCCCGGTGGCGATCAGCAGATAGTCTGCTTCGTATGCTTCTTCTTCGGAAACATGCACACGAAAGGCCGATCCATTCCGTTCAATACGCTTTACCTCGCATTGCATGCGTATGTCAACCTGGTAACGGCCTGCTTCCTTAAGAAGGCAATCGATGATGGTTTGCGAGTTATCGGTAACCGGGAACATCCTTCCATCGGCTTCTGTTTTTAATGGCACACCACGAACGGCAAACCACTCGATCGTATGGGTTGGATTGAACCAGTGAAATGTTTTTTTGACAAAATGCTGGCCGCGCGGGTATTTCCGGCTCAGTTCGGCAATATCAAAACAGGCATGCGTGGTATTGCATCTTCCACCCCCGCTGACCTTTACTTTAGACAGCAGCTTGTTCGATTTCTCGATGATGGTCACCTGCAGACCGGGAGCCTGCCGGGCGGCGTTCACTGCGCAGAAAAAACCGGCAGCGCCTCCTCCTATGACCACCAGTTTTCCGGACATATCGATTATTACGCGCTTACCGCGGCGGGGTGATAATAACTTGTATTGAGATGACCGTTGGCTTTTTCAGCCGCCTCTATAATACTGTAGTCAGACAGGATCAGTGCCTTGTTACGCCTGATGCATACATCGTGTTCAAAATGAACGGAGGGCTTACCGTCGGCTGTGCGGATCGTCCAGCCATCGTCTTCGGTATACACTTCCCTGGTTCCCATGTTGATCATGGGTTCAATGGCGAGTACCAGGTTTTCTTTGAGTTTAGGACCGGTGCCTCTTTTACCGTAGTTGGGCACCTGCGGGTCTTCGTGCATATTTCTTCCCAGGCCATGGCCTACCAGCTCGCGCACCACGCCATAGCCGTGTTTGCCTTCGGTATGCTCCTGTATGGCATAGGCTATATCGCCCACGCGGTTATTGACGACGGCTTTTTCAATGCCTTTGTACAACGACTCTTTGGTAACCCGAACCAGTTGCAATACTTCAGCAGATACATCGCCCAGGATGAATGTATAGGCATGATCGCCATGCCAGCCGTTCAGGATCACACCCATGTCGATAGACACAATATCTCCTTCTTTCAGCGGGGTATCATTGGGAAAGCCGTGCACCACCACATCGTTCACAGAGGCGCATACATTGTGCGGGTACCCCCGGTACTGGTAAAAAGAAGGAACGGCCTTATGGTCTTTCACAAATTCGGCACACAGTTTATCTATCTGCATGGTGGTCATGCCTGGCTTCAGCACTTTGGCCACTTCTGTCAGTGTTTTGCTGACAAGCGTTGCAGATTCCTTCATCAGGGCGATCTCAGCTTCTGTTTTATGGATCATCATATTGGGTCTCCGGGTCATGGTAAAAAGAAACCTGCCGAAGCGCTTGCGCGCGAAGGCAGGTTACAAAATTCTGAATTATTTCTGATTAAATAGCGGAAGAAGATACGCTTTGTCTTCCCTGAACACGGCCGCTCTTCATCAAACCATCGTACTGGCGCATCAGCAGGTAGGTTTCGATCTGCTGCAGCGTATCCAGCACCACACCCACCATGATGAGCAGGGAGGTACCACCGAAGAAAGAGCTGAAACCCTGCGTTACCCCAAGTCTTTGTGCAAAACCGGGCAGGATACCTACGAACGCCAGGAATATGGCGCCCGGCAGGGTGATCTTGTCCATAATAGACCCGATATAATCCGCCGTAGGCTGACCCGGTTTTACACCGGGGATAAAGCCGTTGTTTCGCTTCAGGTCTTCGGATATCTGCTTGGGATTAAAGATCAACGCTGTGTACAGGAAGGTAAAACCGATCACCATCACCGAGTAGATCACCATATACCATGCATTGCTGTGGTCGTTGAAGATCTTTACGATGCCCTGTGCAGAATCGATATTGGTGAATGATACCAGGGTTGGCAGGAACATGATCGCCTGGGCGAAGATAATAGGCATTACGCCGGCGCTGTTCACTTTTACCGGCAAAAACTGGCGTGCACCACCAAACTGGCGGTTACCCACTATCTGCTTGGCATAGTTCACCGGTATTTTTCTGACACCCTGCACCAGAATGATCAGTCCCATGATAATGGCAACAAGGATGGCCACCTCGATCAGGAAGATCAGCAGGCCACCGCCGCCTCTCTGTTCTTTGGCCATGAATTCCTGGATGATGGATGCCGGAAGTCTGGACAGGATACCCACCATGATGATGATGGAAGTACCGTTGCCAAGGCCTTTGTCCTGTATCTTTTCACCCAGCCACATTACAAACAGGGTACCTGCTGTGAGTGTAACCACGGTAGAGAAACCAAAGAAAGCTTTATACGCAGGCATGATCGCCTCTGCATAACCGGGGCTGTTCAGGTAGGCAACATAGGCGCCTGCCTGAAAGACGGTCACGATTACGGTGAGGTAGCGGGTCCACTGGTTGATCTTTTTACGTCCGCTCTCTCCTTCTTTCTGAATCTTCTGCAACTGCGGAACCAGGATAGTCATCAGCTGCATAAAGATGGAAGCGGAGATATACGGCATAATACCCAGGGCCAGGATGGAAGCCTGGGAAAAACCGCCGCCCGCGAACATATCGAAGATGCCGAGCAGGCCATTGTTCTTGGCTGCTTTCTGTGCAAGTTCTATTTTGTTAGGATCCAGACCGGGCAGCACGATATGGTTGCCCAACCTGTAGGTAAATACCAGGGCCAGTGTTACGATGATCTTGCTGCGCAATTCCTCGATAGCCCAGATATTTTTTAGTGTTTGGATAAATTTTTTCACTGAGATGCGATTGAAGCGTTTAACACTGAAAACCGAAAAGACGCACCATGTGCGCCTGGCAAATTACGGTAAAATTATTTGATAATTTCAACGCTTCCGCCTGCTGCTTCGATAGCAGATTTAGCTTTGTCGCTGGCTGCGTTCACTTTGAAAGCCACTTTCGCTTTCAGTTCGCCGGTACCCAGCAATTTCACTTTATCCGTGCGGCTGATCAGGCCATTGATATACAGGTTCTCGAGAGAGAATTCGGTGAACCCGTATTTCTCAACCAGCTGGTCGATCTGGCCAAGGTTAAACACTTTGTATTCAACACGGTTATTGTTTTTGAAACCACGTTTGGGGATACGACGCTGGATAGGCATCTGACCGCCCTCGTGCGCCATTTTGCTTTTATAACCGGCGCGGCTTTGTCCGCCCTTGTTACCTTTTGTAGATGTACCGCCTTTACCGGAAGCTTCACCACGACCGATACGGATTCCTTTGTGTGTTGCGCCTTCTGCAGGCTTGAGTGTGTGTAATTTCATCTTGTATTGATTTTGAACTTTCGGGGAATCACCCCTCGCAATTAATTTGAAAATTTGACAGTTTGAAAATTTGAAAATGGGGGAGCACCAGAAACTGAAAATGAATCAAGCATGTTGCTGACTCATTTTCAAATTAGTTCATCTTCAGATTTTCCAATTCGAACTAAACCTCTTCCACTTTCACCAGGTGGCTCACCTTATTCACCATACCCAGGATCTGCGGAGTAGCTTCTACTTCTTTGGAGGCATGCAGTTTTTTCAGGCCCAGCGCAATCAGGGTTTGTTTCTGGCGCTCAGGTCTGTCGATTCCGCTTTTTACCTGTGTTATCTTGATCTTTTTCATGATTATACGTTTGTCTGACGATTGACGGATAAGGTCGCACGCAGGTATTATCCATTGAATACTTTGGTCAGTTTCAGATTACGGTTCTTGGCCACTTCCACCGGCTCGCGAAGCAGGCTCAGCGCCTTGAGTGTGGCTTTTACCACGTTATGCGGATTGGCAGAACCCAGGCTTTTGGCAAGTACGTCGGTAACACCGGCGCTTTCCAGAACCGAGCGCATGCTGCCTCCCGCGATCACACCCGCACCATGAGCGGCCGGTTTGATCAATACTTTGGCGGCACCTTCTTTCGCCCACTGTTCATGGGGGATGGTTCCGTGCATAATAGGCACTTTCACCAGGTTCTTCTTAGCATCTTCGATACCTTTTGAAATGGCTTCCTGAACTTCTTTTGCTTTACCGAGGCCCTGACCTACCACACCGTTCTCATTACCTACCACAACCAAAGCAGAGAAGCTGAAAGTACGGCCACCTTTTGTGGTCTTCACCACGCGGTTGATCGCCACCACTTTCTCTTTCAGTTCCAGTTCACCACCGGATTTCACCTTGTTTACGTTTACTTTAGACATCTATCTAACGATTAAATTGTTGTTAGCGAATTAGAATTGAAGACCTCCCTCACGTGCACCGTCGGCAACTGCCTTAACACGGCCATGGTACAGGTTACCGCCACGGTCAAATACGCAGACTGTAACACCCAGACCCGTTGCTTTCTGCGCGATAGCGGCACCAACGAGTTTTGATTTCTCGCTCTTGGTCGCTTTCTGTGCAGCGATGGATTTGTCTTTTGAAGAAGCTGCTGCGATCGTTACGCCGTTCTCATCATCGATCAATTGCGCATAGATCTCTGCATTGCTCCTGAATACAGCAAGACGCGGCGTGGCAGCCGTACCTACAACCTTCTTACGAATGCGGTACCTGATCTTCTGTTTTTGAATTGAATTGCTCATCTTTTTGTATTTGCACCTCCGATACGGCCGGAAGTTATTTTATGAATTGTTGAACTGTTTAATTGTTACACGGCTGTTGAACCATGCATCAATCAAACAATATAACCTTATTTACCAGCAGCTTTACCAGCTTTCCTTCTCAACACCTCACCGGCGTATTTCACACCTTTGCCTTTGTATGGTTCCGGCTTACGCAGGCTTCTCAGTTTGGCAGCCACCTGGCCGATCAGTTGTTTATCGATACCCTCAAGCATGATCTTGGGGTTCTGTCCTTTTTCCGTAACAGTGGCCACTTTCAGTTCTTTGGGAACTTCGAAAATGATGTTGTGAGAATAACCCAGCGCCAGATCGAGCAGGTTACCGGTATTGGCGGCTTTAAAACCCACACCCACCAGTTCCAGGTCTTTCTTATAGCCATCGGTCACACCTTTTACCAGGTTCGCGATCAGTGCGCGGTACAAACCGTGCATGGCGCGGTGACGGATCTGGTCGGTAGGACGTGTGAACAGCACTTCGCCGTCTTTCACTTCCACCTTGATATCCCTGTCAATGGTTTCTTTCAGTTCGCCTTTAGGGCCTTTTACAGTTACCACATTGTCGCTGCTAACGGTGATGGTTACACCGGCAGGCACTACAACTGGTTGTTTTCCGATACGAGACATAGTCGTTTGTTTTTTTGTTGAATCAATCTTCCTGCAGTGTTCAGCTCCGACTAAAAAGCTTAATTGTCACACAGGACGTTTATCTTTTTGTGCGAAATACGCACATTGCTGTGCTTACGATACGTAGCAAAGGATCTCACCACCTACATTCTGCGCCTTGGCCTGTTTGTCGGTCAAAACACCTTTGGATGTGCTGAGGATAGCGATACCCAGGCCATTGATCACACGTTTGATCTCCGAAGGCTTTGCGTACTGGCGCAAACCCGGACGGCTTACACGCTCCAGGGAGCGGATAGCGGCCTGTTTGGTCTGCGGATCGTACTTCAACGCGATCTTGATCAAACCCTGCTTGTTATCATCCTCGAACTTGTACTTCAGGATATATCCCTGCTCGTACAGGATCTCTGTCATACGCTTCTTCAGGTTAGACGCAGGAATTTCAACCAGCCTGTGGCCAGCCATCTGGGCGTTGCGGATTCTGGTTAAGAAGTCTGCTATAGGATCAGTTACCATGTTTGTTATAATTAGTTCTTGTTAGAATTTTTGTTTGTTGGCCTGTTTGTCTGTTGCCGGTTCCCTGTTAAGCAGATTCCCCGCGACGGACACAGACACCTTCTCCAACTTACCAGCTCGCTTTTTTCACGCCTGGGATCTGGCCGTTGAGTGCCATATCGCGGAAGATCACACGGGACATGCCGAAATAGCGCATATAACCCCTGGGACGTCCGGTAAGCTGACAACGGTTTTTCAACCTTACGGGAGAAGCGTTTTTTGGAAGTTTATCCAATGCTGCATAATCTCCGGCTGCTTTTAAAGCTGCGCGTTTTTCAGCAAACTGGGCTACCAGTTTTTCACGCTTTCTCTGCCTGGCTTTGATGGATTCTTTTGCCATGTATTAGTTGTTTTCTTTTTTAGCATTTTTGAAAGGCATACCCAGTTCTTTCAGGAGCTCGTAAGCTTCTTCGTTGGTGCCTGCTGTTGTTACGAATGTGATATCCAGACCGGTGATCTTGTTCACTTTGTCGATATCGATCTCGGGGAAGATGATCTGCTCTGTAACGCCCAGGGTATAGTTACCGCGGCCGTCGAAAGCCTTATCGCTGATCCCTTTGAAGTCACGTACACGGGGCAACGCCACGGATACCAGCCTGTCGAGGAATTCGTACATTTTTTCTCCCCTCAAAGTAACGCGGGCGCCGATCGGCATGCCTTTACGCAGTTTGAAGTTTGAGATATCTTTTTTGGATACAGTAGGAACCGCTTTCTGACCAGTGATCATGGCCAGTTCTTCTACTGCGATATCCACCAGTTTCTTATCGGTTACCGCACCGTTTACGCCACGGTTAATGCAGATCTTCTCCAGTTTGGGAGCCTGCATAACAGTTTTGTAAGAGAATTTTTTCATCAAGGCAGGGATCACCTCTTTGGTGTATTTGTCTGCCAGTCTCGGAGTGTATTTTACAGTACTCATTTGATTACCTCCCCTGATTTTTTAGAGATACGAACTAATTTACCGTTCTCACGTGTGCGTTTTGCTTTGGTTGGCTCTCCTTTCTTGGCATCCCACAGCATAACATTGCTGATGCTGATAGGCGCTTCGATCTTAACGATACCACCCTTTGTATTGGATGCGGAAGGCTTGGTGTGCTTGGTAACAATGTTCACGCCTTCTACCACAACACGTGGTTTTTCTGCGTCAACGATCACTTCCAACACCTTGCGCGGTTTTTTCAGATCCTTGTCATCACCGGTGATCACCACTACGGTATCTCCTTTTTTGATGTTGAATTTGGGTTTGAATCTTGTACTCATCTTTTTATGCTTAGTGCTTAACGCTAAAAGCTTAACGCTTCGCTTGTTTTTACTTTATCGCTTTCAGCCTTCCGGCTACAGCGTTGTGCTTTACTACAGTACTTCCGGAGCCAGCGAAATGATCTTCATATAGCCCTTATCGCGCAGTTCCCTGGCAACAGGTCCGAAGATACGCGTGCCACGGGGCTCGTCTGCATTGTTCAGTAACACCACAGCGTTGTCGTCGAAACGGATATAAGAACCGTCTTTACGGCGCAGTTTGTTGGTTGTACGAACGATCACTGCTTTTGATACGGTACCTTTTTTCACACCGCCGGCGGGAATGGCATCCTTTACGGTAACCACGATCTTGTCGCCGATCTTTGCATAATCCTGTCCGCTGTTACCCAGTACACGGATACACAGCACCTCTTTGGCACCACTGTTATCAGCTACATTCAATCTGCTTTCTTGCTGAATCATTTTATTTAGCTTTTAGCTTTTTTAGCGGCCCCTTTCGGGACCAGAATCTTTATTATGCCTTGTCAATAGCACTGCGTATACCGCAGGGCATCGCCAACGGACAATCAATTATTTCGCTTTCTCAACGATCTCAACCAGTCTCCAGCGTTTTGTTTTGCTGAGAGGGCGGGTTTCCATGATCTTCACCACATCACCAATTCCGCACTCGCTTTTTTCGTCGTGGGCGTGGAATTTTGTGGTCTTCTTTACGAACTTACCATAGATCGGGTGTTTTACTTTTCTTTCAACCGCCACGGTGATGGTCTTGTCCATCTTGTCGCTGGTTACGATCCCGGTCCTTGTTTTACGCAAATTTCTTTCAGCCATTTTTTTAGCTTTTAGCTTTTAGCGGTCAGTCCCCACAGTTACCGTTGAGACCGGCCATATTTTAATTTGTTCTGTGCCGCTTAGTGCCGGCTATTATTACGCGCCCAGTTCTTTTTTCTTCAGCTCGGTTTTCAGCCTTGCCACATCCCTGCGGAGTTCACGGATGCTCATAGGATTTTCGAGCGGAGAGATCGCGTGTGCGAATTCCAATTTCTTCAAACGGAGCTGGTCTTCTGCGATCCTGCTTTTCAGGTCAACTGCATTCAGTCCTGCGATTGATTTATTGAATTCGTATGATTTTTTGTTTGCCATGATTTCAATTTGAAAATTTGAACATTTGAAAATTTGAAAGTGTGTTTACTCCCGGCAACTGAAAATCATTTTCAAATCTTCAAATTGCCTCATTTTCAAATTCCTTATGCCTGCAAATCCCTCCTGATGATGAATTTGGTTGCGATCGGTAATTTTTGTGCAGCCAGGTGCATTGCTTCTTTGGCCACCGCTTCTGTAACACCATCGCATTCGAAGATGATACGTCCTGGTTCCACAACAGCCGCCCAGAATTCAGGGTTACCTTTACCCTTACCCATCCTCACCTCTGCCGGTTTGCGGGTGATGATTTTGTCAGGGAAAACGCGGATCCATACATTACCTTCCCGCTTCATTGCACGCGTCATTGCCTGACGTGCCGATTCGATCTGGCGGTTGGTCAACCAGATGGGTTCGAGCGCTTTCAGTGCATAAGATCCGAAAGAGATCGAAGTACCACGCTTGGCCACCTCGCGGATACGTCCTTTTTGCTGTTTCCTATGTTTGCTTCTTTTAGGCTGTAACATTTAAGTCAATTTGAAAATTTGAAAATTTGAAAATTTGAAAATGGTTCTTTCGCCCCAGCAACTTTGAAAATCATTTTCAAATTTTCAAATTGCGTTATTTTCAAATTATCCCCTCCTTCCTCCTCCACGGTTATCACCGCCACGGCCGCCGCCACGACGATCATCTCTCCTGTCGCCACGATCCCTTCTGTCGCCACGGTCATCACCGCCGCGCTCTCTTCTGTCGCTCATATCGTTCTTACCGCCAACGAAGTTGGGGTTCAGTTCGCGTTTGCCAAGCACTTCTCCTTTACAGATCCATACCTTGATACCGATCTTACCGTAAACGGTTTGTGCAAACACGTTTGCGTAATCGATATCCATACGGAAAGTATGCAGAGGCGTACGTCCTTGTTTGAATTCTTCGCTACGTGCGATCTCGGCACCACCCAAACGTCCGCTCAGTTTCACTTTGATACCTTCCGCACCCATACGGAGTGTAGAAGCAATCGCCATTTTGGTAGCACGTTTGAAGTTGATACGGTTCTCGATCTGACGTGCGATGGTGTCACCAACGATGGTGGCATCCAGCTCGGGGCGACGGATCTCGAGGATGTTGATCTGAACATCTTCTTTACCAGTCAGCTTTTTCAGCTCTTCTTTGATACGATCAACCTCGCCACCGCCCTTACCGATAATGATACCGGGTTTGGATGTATGGATGGTAACGATCAGTTTACCAAGCGTGCGCTCGATAACGATCTTGGCGATACCGCCTTTGCTGATACGTGCATTCAGGTAAGTACGGATCTTATGGTCTTCGATCAGTTTAGACGCGTAGTCTTTCTTGTTACCATACCAGTTACTGTCCCATCCGCGGATGATACCTAACCTGTTACCAATTGGATTTGCTTTCTGACCCATATAATGGTTTCAATTAGTTTTTAGAATCTACGATTATTGTTACGTGGTTGCTGCGTTTACGAACCCTGTATCCGCGGCCCTGTGGTGCCGGGCGCATACGTTTCAGAACGCGGCCGCCATCCACAAACACGGTCTTTACCACCAGGCTGCTGTCTGCCGCACTGGAACCGCTGTTTTTCTGTTCCCAGTTATTGATGGCGCTCTTCAGCAGTTTTGCCAGTGGAACGGCATTGTGCTGCGGGTGGTGTTCAAGAATGGCCAGGGCCTTCTCTACCTCCATTCCACGGATCACATCAGCCAGCAAACGCATCTTGCGCGGGCCTGTGGGATAGTTGTTCAGTTTTGCTACTGCTTCCATTTATTTTAGTTTGTGGTCTCTGGTCTCTGGTCTGCAATTGTTCGTGGTTTTACCCACAGACGACAGACCACTGACTACAGACTTATCAATTATTTTTTCGCTCCTGCATGTCCTTTGAAGTTCCTGGTTGGTGCAAACTCACCGAGTTTGTGGCCTACCATGAATTCTGTTACGTAAACCGGGATAAACTTGTTGCCGTTGTGTACAGCGAACGTGTGCCCGACAAAATCCGGTGTAATGGTACTGCGGCGGCTCCAGGTTTTGATAACACCTTTCTTCAGCTTGCCGTCAGTCATACCCAACACTTTGCTTTCCAGACTGGAGTCTACGTAAGGGCCTTTTTTAATTGAACGAGCCATATCAATTGGTTAATTTGAAAATTTGAAAATTTGAAAATGTATCATCCTGTTTAAAGTGGCATTTGAAAAACATTCTCAAATTTTCAAATGGCCACATTTTCAAATTACTTCGCCAGTTTCTTTCCGTCACGACGCTGGATGATCAGCTTATCGCTGCCTTTTCCTTTGGTACGTGTTTTTTCGCCTTTGGCGTATTTACCGGTTCTGCTGCGCGGGTGACCGCCTGAAGCTTTACCTTCACCACCACCCATCGGGTGATCAACAGGGTTCATGGCAACACCGCGAACACGCGGGCGAACACCTTTCCAGCGGTTCTTACCCGCTTTACCGGCAGTTTCGAGGTTATGGTCGCTGTTGGAAACCACACCCACTGTTGCGTAACAGTTGATCAGCACTTTCCTCAATTCGCCGGAAGGCATTTTGAGTACGGCGTATTTTTCTTCCTTGTTGGCAAGCTGCGCAGAAGAACCTGCACTTCTCACCAGTTTTGCGCCCTGGCCGGGCTGCAATTCGATATTATGGATCATGGTACCGAGCGGCATGTTCTTCATCAGAAGCGCATTACCGATCTCAGGAGCCACTTCGTCGCCTGCGATAACTGCAGCACCTACCTGCAGACCCTGGGGAGCGATGATATAGCTCTTCTTCCCATCGGGATATTGCAGCAGGGCGATAAATGCAGTACGGTTGGGATCGTACTCGATAGACAATACCGTACCGGGAACATCACGCACACTTCTTTTGAAGTCGATGATACGGTAGTGGTGCTTGTTGCCACCGCCCATATAACGTGATACGCGGCGACCCTGTGAGTTACGGCCGGCAGTGCTTTTCTGCGCTTCCAGCAGGCTCTTTTCGGGCTTGTTGGTAGTGATCTCTGCATACGCATTACCAATCTTCCAGCGGGTTCCTGCGGTGATCGGTTTGTACTTTTTCAGTGCCATTTTCTATTCTTCGTTTTTGCGGACTTTTCAGCTCCGCGTGCTATAAATCAGATGTTTGAATACAGGTCGATGCTCTCTCCCTCCGCTACGGTTACCAATGCTTTCTTATAAGCACCTTTCATACCCTGTATAAAGCCTGTTTTTGTATAACGGGCCTTGTTTTTACCCGGAACAACGGAAGTGTTCACTTCTACCACGCTTACGCCGTAGAATTCTTCGATTGCTTTTTTGATCTCGAGCTTATTTGCCTTGCGGTCAACGCGGAAAGCGTACTTTCTGAGTTTCTCCTGCTGGGCATTTGCCTTTTCGGTCAAAATGGGTTTTATCAATACTTGTGACAGTTTCATGTCTATCTTTTTGAAACGTTACTTAAATTATGCTTCTGCGCCCGCTTCTTCTTCTGCGAAGATCTTGGCAGTGTTTTCTGTGATCAACAGCACATCGGCGTTCATGATCTCGTACGTATTAACATCAGCCAGCAATGAACTGGTAACGTTAGGTATGTTACGTGTGCTCAGGTACAGGTTATCGTTGTACTCGGGCAGAACGATCAGGGCTTTTTTGTCGGCCACTTTCAGGTTGCTCATGATCTCGGCTACCTGCTTGGTTTTGGGCGCGTCCAGGTTAATGTCTTCCACCACGTAGATAGCGCTGTCTTTTGCTTTATGGCTGAGTGCAGAGATCTTGGCGAGATCCTTCACCTTGCGGTTCAGTTTGAAACCGTAAGCATGAGGTTTGGGTCCGAAGATGGTACCACCGCCTTTATACAGGGGGTTACGGATATTGCCTTTACGGGAACCGCCGGTGCCTTTCTGTTTGTGCAGTTTACGGCTCGCACCCTGCACTTCGGCACGGGTCTTTACCTTATGCGTACCCTGACGGGCAGCAGCGAGGTATTGTTTCACGGCCAGGTAAATCACATGATCGTTGGGTTCAACGCCGAATACTTCTTCGGGCAACTCAACCGACCTGCCGGTTTTCTGTCCTTTTATATCTAATACGTCTAATTTCATGTTCATTCAGTTAAAGTGTGTGATTTACTTCTGGATCAAAACGATGGAACCGTTATGGCCAGGAACCGATCCGCTGACAAGGATGTAATTTTTCTCGGGGAATATCTTAACAACCTTCAGTCCTTTCATTTTCACCCTGTCGCCACCCATACGGCCTGCCATACGCATGCCTTTGAATACGCGTGAAGGGTAAGAAGAACCACCGATGGAACCGGGTGCTCTCTGACGGTCGTGCTGACCGTGAGAACCCTCACCAACACCGGAGAAGCCATGGCGTTTTACCACACCCTGGAAGCCCTTACCTTTGGTGGTACCCACTACTTCAACAGTTTCGCCTTCTGCGAAAATGTCGGCAGTAACGGTTTCTCCCAGTGCTTTTTCTATGGAGTAATTGCGGAATTCTTTAACGAATTTCTTGGCAGCGGTCTGTGCCTTTGAGAAGTGATTCAGTTCGGCTTTTGTAGCATGCTTGTCTTTTTTGTCGCCGAATGCAAGCTGGAGTGCGGTATAACCGTCAGTCTCCTGTGTTTTCACCTGTGTAACGGTGCAGGGGCCAGCTTCGATGATGGTGCAGGCTGTCTGCTTACCATCGGCTGCGAAGATGCTGGTCATCCCAATTTTTTTTCCAATAATACCTTTCATCTTTTTGCGGTTTTTGCCCCGCTAAGGTTATGGAGGACATTCCGGCGATGAACCGGAATTCAATCCCTGTTTGCTTGCCGACCTTTTCTCTTTCTATCCACCTAAGCGTTAGCGGAGATGGACGCTTTTTCTAAGCTGGATCACCTTGCCAGAGGCTCGGTGATCTGAGAAGTACCGGAAGTAAACAAACCTCGAAGGGCCTGTTTATATGTTATGATCCTGGATTTCGGAGTCCGGTTACCGGATCCTTATCGCTGATCGTTTATCAAAAACCAGAGCTGCTTTTTCCGCTTCGCGGGTTGACAGATGGTCATTATATAAGAACTACTGCTGATTTTTTCAATGGCTAGGGCCATCAGTCAAATCAAGCCTTGATCTCAACCTCCACGCCGGAAGGCAGATCGAGTTTGCTCAGCGCATCAACGGTACGCGAAGAGGAAGTGTAGATATCCAGCAAACGCTTATGCGTGCAAAGCTGGAACTGCTCACGGCTCTTTTTGTTAACGTGCGGTGAACGCAGTACAGTGAATATTCTTTTGTGTGTAGGCAAAGGAATAGGTCCTGTTACTACTGCACCGGTACTGCGTACAGTTTTTACGATCTTTTCGGCAGATTTGTCCACCAGGTTGTGATCGTAAGATTGTAATTTGATGCGGATTCTCTGAGACATAGCCAAAATCCAATTTTCGTATTGGGGTTGCAAAGGTAATGGGCTATTCTTTACCGGACAAGTATTTAGGTAGGTTTTTTGTGAATTTCGGGCGATTCCGGAAAAAATTATGCACGGCAGCCGCCTGTTTCATCCTGCTTGCGGGTTTTGCGGATAGATCATTGGCGCTAAAGGTATTGAATCCTACTTAAAATCGGGGTAAATACCTACTTATATTATATCAATTGATAATTTTACGGCATATCCCTGTAATTCATGGCGAAAAAACAAAAAACGGCGGCTTCCCAGGTAAAAAATACGCCTGCAACGGCGGCCACCGCAGCACACAAAGGCTTTTACCAGCAAAACCTGGCGCAGGTTGTGTTCTGTATCGGCTACCTGCTGGTGCATTTCATACCCAACCTGGATGCTTACGATGCCATGGGACCGCAGTGGCTGTTTCTCGTGTTGCTCGATATGGTTGTGATCGCTTACCTGCTGGCGGCGTCAAAGGGGTATCACCCCGCCGCACAGGCCGTGTTCGGGAATATTTTCTCCAGGTTGTACCTGGCTTTCTTCCTGCTGGCCGGGGTATCTGTATTTGCGGCCATTAACCGGACGGAATTCTGGGTCTGCTTTGTCAGGCTGATCGCCACAATAGTGGCTTTCTTTAATATGGCCATACTGCTGTACAGCCGCATCAACCTGATCAAATGGCTGGCCCAGCTGATTGCGTTCGTGCTGCTGGCAGAATCCCTGATGGCAACCATCCAGTTCCTGAAGGATTATACGCAGATGGATATGACTAATGCCGTTCTTAATATCAAGGGCACCACCGGAAATAAGAACATTTTTTCCGCGGGATTGATCGTGAAAATCCCGTTCGTATTATACTGCATGCACGATACAAAAGTGATTAAACGCGTCGGCAATGCAATCATACTGACCATTGGCGCAATGACGATCCTACTGGCCAATGCTCGCGCCGCCTATCTGAGCCTGTTTTTAATTACGTTACTTTACCTGATATTTTGTTTTGTTGAAAACAAGAAGGAAAGAAACTGGGGTTTGCTGATAACCCGGATCGGATTCAGTATTGTTTCGATCGTGATCGGCATCATCGTTTCACAAATGGTGCTGGCGGCGGCGATAAGCGCGCAGAGTCAATATACAGGAGGCTATGGCTCCCTGACAGACCGGCTTGGAACCATCAATACTTCGGAAAGCGGCAATCTGGTTCGTCTGCAGTTATGGTCGCACGCCATCGATTACACCAAACATCATCCCCTGATGGGCTGCGGATACGGTAACTGGAAAATAGCTTCCATCCCCTATATCCGAACGATGACAGATGATTTGTTTGTTCCCCAGCATTCGCACAACGATTTCCTGGAGGCATTTGCGGAAATGGGTGTGTTGGGGGGCCTGCTGTTCCTATCGCTTTTTGTATGTCTGGCCGTGTTTACCATCAAAACCTATTTTTCCCGCGCCGCCAACGATGCCAAACTGCTGGCCGTTTTCTCGCTGCTGGCGCTGGTTGGGTATTCGGTGGATGCCTTCTTCAATTTTCCCGGCGAAAGACCCATCAACCAGGTATTTTTTGTGTTGATCGCCGCCGTCAATATCATCGCCTACCTATACGGCAGGCAATCCATTCCTGAAACGGAGCAGGCAGGCCATACACCCAATTCCGTCCTTACGCCGGTATACGGACTGATCTCGCTGCTGTTACTGTTGCCATCCGCCTATGTAACCTATCTCACTTACCAGTCGCTTATCATCCAGCGGGTGATCATGCCCGATATGAACAATGAACCTTTGCAGCTGAAATACCAGGAACTGTTCCCGAAAATTCCGGCAATACCCAATCTCTCCGCCACTGCGCAGCCGATGGACGCCATCAAGGGCCGGTATTTATCGGAAGCGGGTAAATTCGAGGAATCCATCGCACTGCTGAACAAGGGCAGTATTGCCAACCCCTATGTTGCGTACAGCGAATTCATAAAAGCAGGTGTTTATTTCAAGCAGAACAAACTCGACAGCGCCAGGAGAAATGCAGAAAAGGCGTTTAGCACAAGACCAAGGGCCAAAACCTATTACCAGACCCTGGTAGCCATCCTGGCCAAACTGAAAGACACGGCCGGTATCCAAAAAGCTTTTGACGAGTATAACCTGTACCGCCCGTCTGTTTTTGGAAACGATTATTATCTCAGGGGCATGCTGCAGGCAAAAGGCGTGGGTACGCAAAAACTGCTGTGGTTTGCAGACAGTGTGTACCGGCATTTTGAAAAACAGAACGACCCCGAAGCAGCTATGTTGCTGCAGAGAAAGAATGAAATACAGCAAACAATGGCTACCGGCGTTGCCGGCAACAATGTTGCCGAACAAATCACCAGGGCCAACGCTTTTTATAACGCGGGTATTGCCGCCTTTACAAAAGGCAAAGCCAGCCCGGCCCCCGGTAATAAAAAAGACTACCAGGAAGCGGCGAACAACTTTATCCAGGCAGGCAATATTATTACGGGCAATTACGTGATCTACGAAAATACCGGGATCGCTTTTTTCAATATGCAGGAGTATGACAAAGCCATCCGTTATTTCGATAAATCACTGTCGCTGGGTACCGCCACCGATGGCAAAAGTGAGTATTTTAAAGGCGTGGCCCTGTATAACCTCGGTAACAAAAACGGGGGTTGCGACCTGATACGGAAAGCAAGCACAAAAGGCTATGCAGAAGCGGCCACCATTTTGCAGAATAACTGCAAATAACCTCCGGTCTTACCAGCATATTCCGGATTAGCGGATTCTGGCATATCTCAACAGGTGTAGAGCAAACTCAGGCGTTTACCGCAGAGACGCTGAGGGGCAGCGTTCCGCAGAGAGAAAAAATCATACTTCGGCACTAAAAAAGCAGCTGAAGAATCACACTCCTCCGTCAAAAAAGAATGCCGAAGCAAACACTGCGACATTCCATATTCCTTGTTCTATTGTTCCTCTGTTCCCTAGTCTTCCACCTTCAGTTTACCCCTGCTCTTAACGGTCACTTTTTAGAAACGCTGAGGAGCAGCCTTCCGCAGAGGGAAAAAATCATACTTCGGCACTAAAAAAGCAGCTGAAGAATCACACTCCTCCGTCAAAAAAGAATGTCGAAGCAAACACTTCGACATTCGTTATTCCTTGTTCTATTGTTCTTCTGTTCCCTAGTCTTCCACCTTCACTTTACCCTTGCTCTTAGCGATCACTTCTTCAGCGATGTTGTTAGGCGCCGGTGAATAGTGGCTGAACTCCATGGTTGAAGTGGCACGGCCCGAAGACAGTGAACGCAGCTGCGTTACATAACCGAACATCTCGCTCAATGGCACTTTGGCTTTGATCACCTGCAGGTTGGCACGGCTGTCCATACCTTCCAGCATACCACGGCGGCGGTTCAGGTCACCTGTTACGTCACCCATGTACTGATCGGGTGTCAGCACCTCCACACGCATGATCGGTTCAAGCAAAGTGGGTTTTGCCTTGCGGCCCGCTTCACGGAAACCGGATTTGGCGCAAAGTTCAAAGCTCATCGCATCAGAATCCACATCGTGGTAGCTACCGTCGAATACGCGGATCTTCATATTGTTCACAGGGTAGCCAGCCAGTACGCCGGTTGACATCGCTGTTTCAAAACCTTTGTTGATGGCAGGAACGAATTCTTTGGGGATGGATCCGCCAAACAGATCGTTCACAAACTGGAAGCTTTTGCCTTCGTTTTCTTTCATCCACTCTTCATCAGCCGGCCCGATAGCAAACTGGATATCGGCGAATTTACCACGACCACCGGTTTGCTTTTTCAGCACCTCGCGGTGCTCGATAGTGTTACCAAATGCTTCTTTATAGGCAACCTGGGGGGCACCCTGGTTTACTTCCACTTTGAATTCGCGCCTCATACGGTCGATGATGATTTCGAGGTGCAGCTCACCCATGCCACGCAGGATGGTCTGACCGGTATCTTCATCCGTGTTTACACGAAGGGTAGGATCTTCTTCCACAAGTTTGGCGATGGCCATACCCATTTTATCAACGTCGGCCTGTGTTTTAGGCTCAACAGCGATCGCGATCACAGGCTCAGGGATGAACATGTTCTCGAGTGTGATCGGATGGTCTTCGTCACAGAGGGTATCACCGGTTTTGATCTCTTTGAAACCAACCGCTGCCGCGATATCGCCCGCTTCGATGAATTCGATAGGGTTCTGTTTGTTCGCGAACATCTTCATGATACGGCTGATACGCTCTTTCTTGCCGCTTCTTACGTTCAGTACATAAGAACCTGCATCGAGGTGGCCGCTATAGCAGCGGAAGAACGCGAGACGACCCACGAAAGGATCCGTCATGATCTTGAATGCCAGCGCAGCAAAAGGTTCTTTTGCATTTGGCTTACGCACTTCCTGTTCGCCGGTATCGGGGTTGGTGCCTACGGTATCTTCCACATCCACCGGGCTGGGCAGGTAACGGCAAACAGCGTCGAGCGCGGTTTGTACGCCTTTGTTCTTGAAGGAAGAACCGCACATCATCGGAACGATGCTCAGGTCGATGGTCGCTTTGCGGATCGCCTCGTGCATTTCTTCTTCGGTGATGCTGTTGGGATCTTCAAAGAATTTCTCCATCAGGTTGTCATCGTATTCTGCAACCGCTTCCACCAGGTTCTGGCGCCATTCATTTGCTTCGTCCACCATATCAGCAGGAACATCGATCTCATCGAAAGTCATTCCTTCTGTTTCCATATGCCAGATGATACCTTTCATCTTGATCAGGTCAACCACACCTTTGAAGTTGTCTTCAGCGCCAATGGGCAGCTGCAACGGAACGGCTTTGGCACCCAGCATTTCCTTTACCTGGTTTACCACCATCAGGAAGTCGGCACCGGAGCGGTCCATTTTGTTCACGAAACCGATACGGGGAACTTTGTAACGGTTTGCCTGGCGCCAAACTGTTTCGGATTGCGGCTCAACACCGTCAACCGCAGAGAACAGCGCGATCAGTCCATCCAGTACACGCATAGAACGTTCCACTTCTACGGTAAAATCCACGTGACCGGGCGTATCGATGATATTGAAATAGTATGCTTTTGTATTGGCATCTGCCTTACCTTTTACAGTAGGGAAGTTCCACTGGCAGCTTACGGCGGCAGAGGTAATGGTAATACCCCTCTCCTTTTCCTGTTCCATCCAGTCGGTGGTAGCCGCACCATCATGCACCTCACCGATCTTGTGGATCATACCGGTATAGCGCAGGATACGCTCGGTAGTTGTGGTTTTACCGGCATCGATGTGCGCGGCAATCCCGAAATTTCGTTGTAGTTTCAAATCCGCCATAAATTGTATTTATTTTTTCGAGCGGCAAAGGTAGGGATTATGAAGTCAAAATTCAAAAGTCAACAGTCAAAAGAAGGTGAATTTTTCCCCTTTTTACGTTTTGGGTTTTGAATTTTAAATAAACTGATAATCAGCTACTTGCGTTTTCTTACGCTGACCAGCGCGATATCATAGATCAGCGCGGAATTGGGTGGGATGGCGGAAGTGCCAATCGCACCGTAAGCCTGTGAAGCGGGGATAATGGCCGTTACTATGGAGCCTTCGTTCATCCCGAGGATAACATCGCGCAGACCGGGTATCATGTCTGCTGCAAGCGCCATGTAAGACTGTTTGCTTCTGTTTACCTCATCCAGCACCGTACCGTCGGGCAGCCGGCCGTTGAGATTGATGATCACGGTATCCTGCGGGGCGGGAACAGCCCCCTGTGCGGTCTTGAGCAACGAGTACATCACACCCGAAGGGAGCGACACAAATTTGGGGTCTGATTTGATCTTAGCAAACAGCAGTTGCTCCAGCCTCCGGCCTTTTTCCAGTTGAAATGTCTGCTGGTAGGCCAGCAGTCTTTCTTCCACACCGGCTGCATCCACCATCAGTTTCCTTCCTGCCACCACATCGTCGATCGCTTTTTTGAACTGGGTTGTATTGCTGAGCGTGAACCCGGTTTTTGCAAACAGCTGCTGCATCATGTAAACACCCAGACTGTACTGGATCGTATCTTCCACCGATGCCACGCGGTCTTTGGGAACAGCTGTTTTCTGTGCCGTTGCCGCATACGACACACAGATCATCACAATAACCATCAACGATTTTTTCATACCCGTTTGATTGGATTCAAAAATAGCAATATAGAAAATGCCTTACCGGTTCCGTTTAACCGTAACCAGTTCAACCAGTATGATGACTGCATTGTTCGGGGGGATATTCCTGCCGTTGCCTTTCTCGCCATAAGCCATTTCCGAGGGTATATACAGTTCCCAGACAGAGCCTGCCGGCATCATCTGTACGGCTTCGTTCATGCCCGGCATCAGCGCTTTTGGCGTGGTGGCCACGGATATTTTTTTTGCATAGGTATCTTCAAACACCGTTCCATCGGCCAACGCACCGCGGAAATTGATCAGGATGGAATCCTCTTCCGAAGGCCGGGGTCCGGCGCCTTTTGTACGCACCAGGTATTGCACACCGCTGGGGAGTTTACCCAGTCCCTGTTTATCCCTCAGCATGGTGAACAGGTTGGTCTCCATTTTTTTAGAGAGATCCCTCGCCACACCTTCCTTATAGTTCGCAATAATCGCAAAAGCCGTACTGTCCGAAATGCTTGTTTTTTTACGCAGCCTGTCTTCAATCCCCAACATAAACGTATTGGGGTTAAAATACTGGAAGCCGTTGGCGAGAATCCACTGGGCGATGTAAACACCGGCGGCATACTGGGCAGAGTCTTCTTTGGATTTCAGGACACCCTGGCCCGATGCGGGAGCGGCTTTCTGGGCATAGGCGCCCGGCGAAGAAAGCAGGAGCAGAAGAAAAAGTGCTTTATGCATATACCGCTGTCATTTACAGACCTGCTAAAATACAGGTATCCAGCCATTTTTATCGGAAGGAGAAATATCCCTTTTTAGGCGGGGCTGCAGCCGGTATGCCAAGTATGCTGATTAAAATATCTTGGCCAGGCATATACCGAAACCCTGGTCTGAGGCCTTGATTCCTATGGCCATATCGTTTTCGGTGAGCACGCCCAGTTTAACACCTTTTTCGGTGTAATCGTTGCCGGCAGTAATATAGGGTGAGATCAGGTATTTATAGGCCAGCACAATACGCCCGCTCAGGGTGCCCACGGGTGTGATCACCTGTTTGTAACCCGGTGCAAGGGCGGCATAACTGTTTTTAGCGTCCTCTTTGTAGGGTACAGAATGACTTACAAAGCCTGCTGCAAGACCGCCAAACCGGGTCCAGATACCTGCCTGAACATTGGCGTTGACATTTACCCCTTTCAGGGCGACTTCCGCGTGCGCGATAAATGAAGGAACTTGAGGATCAGGGCATTGTGCGGTAACGCTGTTACTTGAACCAATAAAGATCAGTAATAACAAGACCAGTAGTTTTCTCATAAATGCAGTCGTAGAATGCGGTGTTAATGTAGATTTTCTACTACAAATATACACCGCGACACTACAAATACAAATTATTGTTAAGTTTTCTTTAAGAAATACCGGCTATTCCTGATCAGGGGTATAGGAGAAAATTATAGTATACTATAAATCAATATGTTACAGCATGACAGGTTGCCAAATATCCCTGCAGCCGATAGCGGCAAGATCGGGGAATTCTCCAGTGTTTACGGATGGTGCAGGTTTAATTGGGGGTATTTCCCGGGGATTTTTTTGGGGGCAGCACCTGTACCATTTCCACTTCCAGGATCAATGCGCTGTTAGCGGGTATGCCGGCTGTTCCTTTTTCGCCATAGGCCAGCGCCGAGGGAACAAAGAGACGCCATTTTGACCCCGCGGGCATCATCCGCAAAGCGTCGTTCAGCCCGGGAAAAAAACTCTGGACCGTGGCCCTGAACGGCCGGTTATTCCGGTAGGTATCTTCCACAACGGTTCCGTTCAGCAGTTTCGCCTGCAGGTGCAGGATAACACTGTCGCCGTTTCCCGGAATGGGTCCGCTGCCGGAATTAATCACGTGAAACCGGACCCCGTTTGGCAGCATACCGTTACCAGGCTGACTGTTCAGCGAAGCGAAATACTTTTTTTCCTGGACCAGGGCCGTCTCTTTCTGAACGGAATTTTGGTAGGCAATGATGGAAATTTCGAGGATCGAATCCGGTACCATGCGCGGTTTCCCCTGCAACACATCGTTCATACCTTTGGAGAAAAGAGCGGGATTTGTGAGCGAGAACCCGTTGTTCAGTAACCAGTGCGCCAGGTAAGCGCCCGTTATATACTGCATGGAATCGGCCTGGCTGGTAAGTTGCTGCCCGGGCTTGCTGCCGATGGTTTGCCGGACAGGTTTTTTTTGTGCCGTGGCCGTCAGCAGCAGCAGCAGGCAAATTCCGGATAAAAGGATCCGTTGCTGTGTCATGCACCAAAGGTATATCCGGCAGCTGGCATTCATCAATAACAGGTAACTGTTTCGGTGTTTGCCGTAATGCTTGTTACGCGGCAATAAAAGGTACGATTACCCGAAGTGGCCGCAATGGCGGTTGGACCGGTTATCGTAACCCCGGTTCCGGCAGCAAGGGTAACCGCGGCCGTACCTGTATTAAAAACAAAGAAACTGAACACATCTCCCACTGCCGGTGTTCCCGGCAGGCTTTGCACCAGGCCGGCTGCGCCCTGGGCGGTGGGCATGGTGAGGATCCGGGCCGCTGAGGCGGCAAAACCGATGATGCCTGCATCCAGTATCTGTGCTACGGTAGCCGTGGTAGCGGCGTTAAGACCCGTTGTTGGCGCGGTGGCTTTGTTGATGGTAAAACGGCCGTTGCCGAGCCTGACGCCCGCGCCGGCATTGGTTCCCGCCGAGCCGATGGTGATCTCAACCGTTCCCGAACCCGTAGCTGCCGTGGTTCCGATATTGATCGTTTTACCGCCGGTTACCGTAGGGGCGCCCGTTCCGATATTCACGATATCTGTCTGGCCCGAAGCGCCGCCGCCGATGGTGATTGTTCTGGCCGCTGCCGGTGCAATATTTCCGATGTCGATGGTGGTGACCCTGGTGTTGCCGGCCATGCTCAATACGGCCGCGCCGGCCGTGCCAACACCCGATAAAATATTGACCGTTGTATTCGCCGCAGAAGTGCCGTTGGCGATGTTGATGGTTTGAGCCACCGAGTTGGCACCGTTGCCGATGGCGATGGTATTGCCACCAACGCCATTGGCAATATTTACGGTAGATGCGCCGGCCCCTGCACCGATGGCGACTGTCTGGGCCGCGGAGGAAGACCCGAGGGTGATGGCTCCTGTGGCAGCGGCACCTCCCAGCGTGAGCGTACCCGCACCGGTGGTTTCAAAAGTGGATGCACCCGTGCCGCTCTGGATATTCACGACGGTGGTTCCTGTTACGTTACCGATATTGATATCGTTACCAATGGCACCTGTGCCGATGTTAACGGTTTTTGCGCTGGTAACCCCGGTACCGATATTCACTGTGGCCAGACCGGTACCCGAAGCAATGTTTACCGTTTGGGTTGCCGAAGACTCACCCAGTGTAATGGCGCCTGTTCCGGCCGACGCGCCGATCACAATGGTTCCTGTTGTTTGCGGTGTAAGCGTAATGGCGCCTGCACTGTTGCCACCCTGGATCACCGTTGTGTTGGCAAAATTGGCATTGCTGCCGATGCTCACAGCGGTAATACCCGCGGTATTGGTTCCGTTACCGATATTGATTGAATTATTGGCCGCGCCTGCCCCTGAACCGATATTGATCACCTGCGCCGCAGTGTTGGCGCCATTGGCGATGTTCAGCGTGTTGCCACCGATACCATTTAAAAGATTCAGTATTTGCGCCACGCTGCCGCCGATCGTAACCGTGCCGTTGGAAGTGCCGGTGTTGATATTGGTGGCAAAATTGGAACTGTTGTTCAGGCTTACCGCGCCGCCAGCCACCGTGAGACCTGTCAGCGTTCCCAGGCTGGTGATTCCCGACAGGGTGCCTGAGCTAAGCGTACCACTGAGCGTATTGGCGCTGACGGTTCCGGTAACCGTAATATTCTGCGCGTGCGATACCGTGCCCGACAGCAGTAAGACCAGCACAGAAGCCAGGCCCGGAAGATAACCAGGCTTTCTCCGGCGAAGCAAACACGCGGGGGCTTTGCAAACTGGCAAAACATTCGACCTTGCATCCGAAGTGATACATCTTTTCATGATACAGTGTTTTAGAAATACATGATTGCGCACAAAACAGCTTCACAATATCCTGGCATGCGGGCATGCCAGGATAAAACTATTGATTTGTTACTTTTTTACAGGTTGCGTTTTCCTCAATTCTTCCATCATCTTCCTGAATTCCGCCATTTCAGCCTCCAGTTTGTCCACTTTGCCGGCGTCTGTTTTCAGTTTGCTGACATCCAGCTTCAGTTCTTCGATCAGTTTCTGCTGGGCTTTCAGCGCTTCGATCAGGATGGCGGTAAGTTTGGAGTACTCCACAGACTTAAAGCCTTTGGCATCGGTCTTAACCACTTCGGGAACCACTTTTTCCACTTCCTGCGCGATCACACCCAGCTGTTTGGTGGAGTCGAAATTATTCGCGGGGAACTCTTCCTGCTTCCAGTAGTAGTTCACACCCCGTAATGCCAGCGCCTTATCGAGCGCGTTGTCTACGGTCTTCACTTCTTTCTTAAAGCGCTGGTCGGAAGTTTCGTTGATGGCGTTTGTTTTCAGCGTACCGATTACTTCCAGTTTATGCGTACCGGCAGGTGTACCTCCGATGCCCACGCTGGTATTGCCGTTACCGATCACCACCGTATTGCTGACCGTGCTGCTGTTGGCGATGTTCACAGTTGCACTACCCGAACCGGTTCCGATATTCACTGTTTGTGCACCGGAAGATGCGCCGACTGAGATGGCAGCCGTGGAAGAAGCGCCGCCGATCGTGATGGCGCCGGTACCGCCAATGTTCACGGCGCCGGATGAAGTGCCGGTGTTGATATTGGTAACCGCGTTGTTGTTGTTATTGATATTGGTGATACCATTGACCGTTAATTCGGTTAATGTACCAACGCTGGTGATACTGCTTAGCGCAGTGCTCGACAGTGTACCGCTTAAAGTACCGGCAGATACTGTGCCCGAAACGTTCAGAGAACCCAGCGTACCCACCGAGGTAATATTCGGCTGTGCCGCAGTCTGGATAGTACCGTTGATGTTGGCGCTGCTCAGCGTACCCGCCGTGGCCGTACCCGATACATTCAATGAACTTAAGGTACCCAGTGATGTAATGCTGTTCAGCGCAGTGCTCGACAGTGTACCGCTTAAGGTACCGGCAGAAACAGTACCCGATACATTCAGAGAACCCAGCGTACCCACCGAGGTAATATTCGGCTGTGCTGCAGTCTGGATAGTACCGTTGATGTTGGCGCTGCTCAGCGTACCCGCCGTGGCCGTACCCGATACATTCAATGAACTTAAGGTACCCAGTGATGTAATGCTGTTCAGCGCAGTGCTTGACAGTGTACCGCTTAAAGTACCGGCAGATACAGTACCCGATACATTCAGAGAGCCAAGCGTACCCACCGAGGTAATATTCGGCTGTGCTGCAGTCTGGATAGTACCGTTGATGTTGGCACTGCTCAGCGTACCCGCCGTGGCCGTACCCGATACATTCAATGAACTTAAGGTACCAAGAGATGTAATGCTGTTCAGCGCGGTGCTGGATAAGGTGCCGCTTAATGTACCGGCAGAAACGGTACCGGATACATTCAGGGAGCTTAAGGTTCCGAGAGAGGTAATACTGTTCAGGGCACTGCTTGATAAAGTGCCGCTTAACGTACCTGCAGAAACAGTTCCTGAAACGTTCAGAGAACCGAGCGTACCCACCGATGTGATATTCGGTTGCGCTGCCGTTTGCAGGGTACCGTTGATGTTGGCGCTGCTCAGCGTGCCCGCTGTGGCGGTGCCAGACACATTCAATGAACTCAGTGTTCCCAATGACGTGATGCTGTTCAGCGCGCTGCTGGACAATGTACCGCTTAACGTACCCGCAGAAACTGTTCCCGAAACGTTCAGAGAACCCAGCGTACCCACCGATGTAATATTCGGTTGTGCCGCCGTTTGCAGGGTGCCGTTGATATTGGTACCGCTGAGGGTACCGGCGCTGACGACGCCCGAGACATTCAGCGAACTCAGGGTACCCAGACTGGTAATACTTGCCAATGCGGAAGCGCTCAGCGTACCGCTGAGGGTGCCCGCTGCCACCACTCCGGAGGCCGTTATGCTGGTTGCGGTTACAGGCGCGGCAAAATTGGCGCCTACACCTACCTGCAGGTTATCTGTTGTGATGGTACCGCCGATATTCAATGCGGTTACGGAATAATCGGTGAGCTGATCAACCCTGACCACATGTCCCGCTCTTGCATAACCGGTATTGATCTGATCACCGTACATCATGGCAGCGGTATCCGAATATTTAACCTTGTTATGCAGAATAGTGAATGTATCCAGGTCTTTGATCAGCACTGCATACCCTTTCCGGATATATCCCGACATCATATTCGAAGTATCTGCCAGGCGCAGCCTGTTCTGGAAAGTGGCATAGGTGTTCAGGGTATCCGCATATTTCATTACCTGGCCCATCCGCGCATAGCCGGTATTGGTCAGGGCACCCTGTCCGGGGTAGTAATAGTCCCCACCCAGCATCAGTGCAGTATCTATATACCTTACCACGCCGTTAAAGGTTCCGGCGGTGATGGTTCCGGATACATTCAGGCTGCCCAAAGATCCGGTGGTACCGTTGATAGCGGTACCCGTTACGGTTGAAGCCGATAAGGTGCCGGCGCTGGCTGTACCGCTGACAGTAAGACCGTTCAGGGTACCCACGTTGGTGATATTCGACTGGTTCGGCGTTGTTAATGTACCCGCAATCGTGTTTGCGCTGACGTTTCCGGTTACCGTCATATTAGCCACGCCGCTGAGACTGCTGATGCTGGCGGTGGTAATATTGGCTGTGGTGGCGCTTACCGTACCGCTTTGTATCGTACCGCTCACAGACAGGTTGGACAACTGGCCCAACTGTGTAATACTGTTCTGCGTGCCCGCACTCAATGCACCGCTGAACGTTCCGCCCTGGATGGTACCGCTTACGCTTAAGTTAGCCAGCTGACCAAGGTTTGTGATGTTCGCATTTGTGATGTTAGCGGTAGCGATATTACCGGTTGTTGCGCTGACGATACCCGTATTCGTGGTGCCGGTAACGGTCAGGTTACTCAAAGTACCAACCTGTGTAATACCAGCCTGTGTACCGTTTGACAAGCTGCCGCTGAATGTTCCGCCCTGGATGGTGCCGCTTACACTCAGGTTACCCAGTTGGCCCAGGTTTGTGATGCTGGCATTCGTGATATTAGCCGTCGTGGCGGTGATCGTATTTACACCAGCAATATTCGTAAGGTTCGCATTGGTTGCACTTACGGTACCTGCATCAATTGTTCCCATTACAGACAGATTGTTCAGACCGGTAAGGTTTGAAGCGCTAATCGTACCCGCTGACACCGTATTGGTCACTGATAAATTACTCAATTGACCAACCTGCGTAATGCCAGCCTGTGTGCCGTTTGACAAACTGCCGCTGAATGTTCCGCCCTGGATGGTGCCGCTTACGCTCAAGTTAGCTAACTGACCAAGGTTCGTGATGTTCGCATTTGTGATATTAGCGGTAGCGATATTACCGGTTGTTGCGCTGACGATCCCCGTATTCGTGGTGCCGGTAACGGTCAGGTTACTCAAAATGCCCACCTGTGTGATGCCGGCTTGTGTGCCGTTTGACAAGCTGCCGCTGAATGTTCCGCCCTGGATTGTGCCACTTACACTCAAATTACCCAGCTGACCAAGGTTCGTGATGTTGGCATTCGTGATATTAGCTGTAGTTGCAGTGATCGTATTTACACCAGCGACATTTGTGATGTTCGCGTTCGTAGCGCTCACCGTACCTACATCAATTGTTCCGATTATAGACAGATTGTTCAGACCGGTCAGATTCGAAGCACTTATCGTACCCGCTGACACCGTATTGATCACTGATAAATTACTCAATTGGCCAACCTGCGTAATGCCGGCTTGGGTGCCATTTGACAAACTACCACTGAATGTTCCGCCCTGGATTGTACCGCTTACGCTTAAGTTAGCCAGCTGACCAAGGTTCGTGATGTTCGCGTTGGTGATATTAGCCGTTGTGGCTGTGATCGTGTTTACACCAGCGATGTTGGTGAGGTTAGCGCTAATAATATTAGCCGTAGTAGCGGTAATCGTATTTACACCGGCGATATTGGTGAGATTCGCATTCGTGGCGCTTACAGTTCCTGCATCAACTGTTCCAGTCACCGACAGATTGTTCAGACCGGTCAGGTTGGAAGCACTTATCGCACCCGCTGACACCGTATTGGTCACTGACAAATTACTCAATTGTCCAACCTGCGTAATGCCGGCTTGGGTGCCATTTGACAAACTGCCACTGAATGTTCCGCCCTGGATTGTACCACTCACACTTAAGTTGTTTAATTGACCCAGGTTCGTGATGTTCGCGTTGGTGATATTAGCCGTAGTTGCAGTGATCGTATTTACTCCTGCAATGTTGGTGAGGTTCGCATTTGTTGCGCTTATGGTACCCGCATCAACCGTTCCGGTTACAGAGAGATTACCTAATTGTCCAACCTGTGTAATACCAGCTTGTGTACCGTTTGACAGACCGCCACTGAACGTTCCGCCCTGGATGGTGCCACTTACACTTAAGTTAGCTAACTGACCAAGGTTTGTAATGTTGGCATTCGTGATATTAGCCGTAGTTGCAGTGATAGCGCTTACACCTGCGATATTCGTGAGGTTCGCATTTGTTGCACTTACAGTTCCCGCATCAACAGTTCCGGTTACAGACAGATTATTCAGACCGGTCAGGTTAGAAGTACTTATCGCACCCGCTGACACCGTATTGGTTACTGACAAATTATTCAATTGGCCAACCTGCGTAATGCCGGCTTGCGTACCATTTGATAAACTACCACTGAATGTTCCGCCCTGAATCGTACCGCTCACGCTTAAGTTACCAAGTTGGCCCAGATTCGTGATGTTGGCATTCGTGATATTAGCTGTAGTTGCAGTGATCGTATTTATTCCTGCAATATTGGTGAGGTTCGCATTTATGGCACTTACAGTACCCGCATCAACACTTCCGGTTACAGATAGATTATTTAGGCCAGTCAGGTTAGAAGTACTTACCGTACCTGCTGATACCGTGTTCGTCACCGACAAATTACTCAGCTGACCAACCTGCGTAATGCCCGCCTGTGTGCCGTTTGACAAACTGCCACTGAACGTTCCGCCCTGGATGGTACCGCTTACGCTCAAGTTAGCCAGCTGACCAAGGTTTGTGATGTTCGCGTTTGTAATATTAGCCGTCGTAGCGGTGATCGTATTTACACCGGCAACATTTGTGATGTTCGCGTTTGTAGCACTTACAGTACCTGCATCAATTGTTCCGATTACAGATAGATTATTCAGACCAGTCAGGTTCGACGTACTTACTGTTCCGGCTGATACGGTGTTCGTCACTGATAAATTACTCAATTGACCAACCTGCGTAATACCAGCTTGCGTACCGTTTGACAAACTGCCACTGAATGTTCCACCCTGAATTGTACCGCTTACACTTAAGTTACCCAGCTGACCAAGGTTCGTGATGTTCGCGTTGGTAATATTGGCGGTAGTAGCGGTGATCGTATTTACACCAGCAATGTTAGTAAGGTTAGCATTCGTAGCGCTTACCGTACCCGCATCAACCGTGCCGGTTACAGAAAGATTGTTCAATCCAGTCAGGTTGTTGATATTAGCAGTAGTCGCCGTCAGCGTAGAAGTGCTCACCGAACCTGCTGCAACGGTTCCATTCACCGACAGACTATTCAACTGTCCAACCTGTGTAATACCAGCCTGTGTGCCGTTAGACAAACTGCCGCTGAATGTTCCGCCCTGGATTGTACCGCTTACGCTCAGGTTCGCTAACTGACCCAGGTTCGTGATGTTGGCGTTAGTAATATTAGCCGTAGTCGCAGTGATTGTGTTTACACCAGCGATGTTGGTGAGGCTCGCATTTGTTGCACTTACTGTTCCTGCGTCAACCGTTCCGGTTACAGACAGATTGTTCAGACCGGTCAGGCTGGAAGTACTTACCGTACCCGCTGATACCGTATTTGAAACAGATAAATTGCTCAATTGGCCAACCTGCGTGATGCCCGCCTGTGTACCGTTTGACAAACTGCCGCTGAATGTTCCACCCTGGATTGTGCCGCTTACACTTAAGTTAGCTAACTGACCAAGGTTCGTGATGTTCGCGTTTGTAATATTAGCCGTTGTAGCGGTGATCGTATTTACACCTGCGATATTAGTAAGGTTCGCATTCGTTGCACTTACCGTACCCGCATCAACTGTTCCAGTTACAGACAGATTGTTCAGGCCCGTCAGATTCGACGTACTTACTGTTCCGGCTGACACCGTATTCGTAACAGATAAATTGCTCAATTGGCCAACCTGCGTAATACCAGCTTGCGTACCGTTTGACAAACTGCCACTGAACGTTCCGCCCTGGATCGTGCCACTCACACTTAAGTTAGCTAACTGACCAAGGTTTGTAATGTTGGCATTCGTGATATTAGCCGTAGTTGCAGTGATAGCGCTTACACCTGCAATGTTCGTTAGGTTCGCATTTGTTGCACTTACAGTTCCCGCATCAACCGTTCCGGTTATAGATAGATTGTTCAATCCCGTCAGATTGGACGTGCTTACTGTTCCGGCTGATACCGTGTTTGTCACCGACAAATTACTCAGCTGACCAACCTGCGTAATGCCCGCCTGAGTACCATTTGACAGACTGCCGCTGAACGTTCCGCCCTGGATGGTACCGCTTACGCTCAAGTTAGCCAGCTGACCAAGGTTCGTGATGTTGGCATTCGTGATATTAGCCGTTGTGGCCGTGATCGTATTTACTCCTGCAATATTAGTAAGGTTCGCGTTTGTTGCACTTATTGTACCCGCGTCAACCGTTCCGGTTACAGATAGATTGTTCAATCCCGTCAAATTGGAAGTACTTACCGTGCCTGCCGATACTGTGCTAGTCACCGACAGGTTGCTCAATTGGCCAACCTGCGTAATGCCCGCCTGAGTACCATTTGACAGACTGCCGCTGAATGTTCCGCCCTGGATTGTACCACTCACACTTAAGTTGTTTAATTGACCCAGGTTCGTGATGTTCGCGTTTGTAATATTAGCCGTAGTTGCAGTGATCGTATTTACTCCTGCAATGTTGGTGAGGTTAGCATTAGTAGCACTTACTGTACCTGCGTCAACCGTTCCGGTTACAGACAGATTGTTCAGGCCCGTCAGATTCGACGTACTTACTGTTCCGGCTGACACCGTATTCGTAACAGATAAATTGCTTAATTGGCCAACCTGCGTGATACCAGCCTGTGTACCGTTTGACAGACTGCCGCTAAACGTTCCGCCCTGGATGGTACCGCTTACGCTCAAGTTAGCCAGCTGACCAAGGTTTGTGATGTTCGCGTTTGTAATATTAGCCGTCGTAGCGGTGATCGTATTTACACCGGCAACATTTGTGAGGTTCGCATTTGTTGCACTTATTGTACCCGCATCAACCGTTCCGGTTACAGAGAGATTACCTAATTGTCCAACCTGTGTAATACCAGCCTGTGTGCCGTTTGACAAACTGCCGCTGAACGTTCCGCCCTGGATGATACCGCTTACGCTTAAGTTACCCAACTGACCAAGGTTCGTGATATTGGCATTCGTGATATTAGCTGTAGTTGCAGTGATCGTGTTTACACCGGCAATATTGGTGAGATTAGCGTTAGCTGCGCTTACTGTACCTGCATCAACAGTTCCGGTTACAGACAGATTGTTCAGGCCAGTCAGGTTTGACGTGCTTACCGTGCCTGCCGATACTGTGCTAGTCACCGACAGGTTGCTCAATTGACCAACTTGTGTGATACCAGCTT
>NZ_JAACJR010000006.1 GCF_009939225.1 Sediminibacterium soli
AATGAAAACAGATCTCTGACAGCGCACCGTAAAAAAGAGGCGGTGCCTTGCTCTGTGGATGGAGCCGACACCGCCTCTTTTAAACTATAATCAAGTTATTCTTTGACACAGTTCATTTTACAAACCCGTATGCTGCCCTCATTTTACCGTTATATTGTTGGCTTCATTGATATAGCAACCAGTGATGTTATTATTATCGATTGCATTTTTTAAAGCGAGGCTGATATAGGTATTGGCATCAAACATCCCAACTTCAAACAAGTCAAGTGATTTATCAAAGGTGTTATTCAAAGTAATCTTACTTGCCCATATCGTAACTGTTTTTCCTGGGTTATCGGCCTTTATTTTTTTTCTTTTTTCAATCAGCTCATCTTTTGATGCAATGGCTATCTCTCCCAGGTTATGCGCATAATTATGATAAATGAAGAAACCAGAATTACGGTAATCGACAATATCTGTAAAGTCTGAAATAACATGCATCCAATAATAATCGTGGATCTGTTTTTTATAAGAAACTTTTGCCGGGTAGAATTTATGGTTAACAAGGTTGAATCCTTCTAATACTTCTTTGAACTTTTTGCTTACCAGGAATCCACCACGGATAACAGAAACGCTAAGCAAGTCTGAAAGTTTTGCTTTAGACTGAACTATGAAATGATCCAGGTTGGGTTCAAAATCGGGGAACCCTTGTACTCTCGACAAGGCATGTACAGAATTAGCAGCCTTATAATCATACCCTGGCGACATCTTTTGTACTTGCGGAAATACTGAACCGATCTCCGGACTGTCAACTGCTGGCTTGAAAACGTAGTACATACAGAGCAGTTGTTTTTTATGCTTTTAATTTTTTGGAAGTGCTATTGTGTTGAGCTTCTTTAAGGAAGGAGTCTACGACACGTAAGATAGTGTTCCTGTCTTCTTCGGTGATCTTCTCGAGCAGCTCCAACCGATAGAGCATTTTTTTATCCTTTATCATAACGGAAGTATTACCTACGAGGTAATCGAGGGATACTTCGAGTGCTTCGGCGATCCTTGCGGCCACTTCTACGGAAGGAGTGATCTCCCCGCGCTCATAACGCCCGATGATGGCGCCTGAAGTGCCAACGGAGGCGGCGAGCTCCTCGCGGGAGATACCTGTTTTTTTACGCAGTTGTGTGAGTGTGGTAGCTAAATCCATAACTGAAAGGTGTTAAAACTGCCTGATAGATAGGTGTTTTTGTAAAATTAGGCTACCGATAAGTAATAAACAACATTAAAAAGTTTGTAAATAGGTCATCTATTTATTACCTTTATCACCAATAGGTGATGATAAAACTTTTTTATGGCGTTTATGATCAATACAGACAATGCGGAAGCGATCAGTTACCAGACGGAGGAACTGGGGTTTACGATACTGGGCGGCATCAGGCTGGATGGCCTTGACCGGTTGCGCGTAACGATGCGCATAGAGGTACTGAACAGGAAGTTCGAGCATTATGTAGGCAACCCCGATATAGCGAACCTGCCTGTACGCCATAACCTGGATCTGTACAATGATGTGCAGGTAGAAAAGCTGATCCGTAAAACAGCGGAGCGATTGGAAGTGGGTGTATCACCGCTCACCAAAGCGATCGCGGACATCACGAGCCAGTTGGAGCGATACAGGTTACAACGTATCGAGCAGCAGAACAGTAAGACTGTAAAACAACAAAAGATACTATCACTGGAGGCGCGTGAAGCGGCATTGCAATTTTTACAACAACCTGATCTGATGCAACGCACCGGCGAAGCAATAGGCAGAAGCGGCGTGATCGGCGAAGAAGCGAACAGGTTGCTCATGTACGTGATCTTTACGAGCCGCAAAAGAGAGACCCCATTGCATATCATCAGCTTCGGCAGCAGTGGAGCGGGCAAGAGCCACCTGCAGGAAAAGATTGCAGAACTGGTACCGGAAGAAGACAAGATCGAGAGCACGAGTTTAACGAGCAATGCGCTGTATTACTTTGGTGAATACGATCTGCAGCACAAACTGATACTGATAGAGGATATGGACGGCGCAGAACCTGTGCTGTATGCGTTAAGAGAACTGATCAGTAAAAAGCATATCATCAAACTGGTGCCGTTAAAAGATGCGAAGGGAGTAACCCGCACGGTAACCTTCAAAGTTAATGGCCCTGTAAGCGTATCGGGCTGTACCACGCAGGAAAGCATCTACGAGGATAATGCGAACCGAAGTTTTTTGATCTACATAGATGAGAGTAAGCACCAAGATGAACAGATCATGCAGTACCAGCGCAGAAAGAGTGCAGGCACAGTGAACACAACAGAAGAATACCATACCAAAGAACTGCTGAAGAACACACAACGGCTGTTGCAACCTGTACAGGTAAGGAACCCCTACGCAGAGCAGTTGACCATACCGCATGAAGTGTTCAAGCCGCGAAGAACGAACGCGCATTATTTACAGTTCATAGAAGCGGTAACGTTCTATCACCAGCACCAGAGGGAAAAGTGTACAGATAAAGCAACCAACGAAACTTACATCAATACCACAGCGGAAGATATAGCCGAGGCCAATAAGCTGATGAAGGAAGTGCTGTTAAGAAAAGCGGATGAGTTAAGCGGAGCCTGCCGCAACTATTTAGAGAACCTGAAATCCTTACTGCAAGTGCAAAAGCAAAGCACGTTCACCAATAAGGAGATCCGTAAATACCTGCGCCTGCCAGGCACAACGGTAAGGCGTTATCACAATGAACTGCTGCAAAACGGTTACATCAAACTGCAGGAGAGTAAAAAGCAGCAAGGCTATCGCTACGAGATCGTGAGCTATGAAGAATATGTGCAGCTGCAAAACCGTATCGGCACGGTACTCGACCAGATCCTGCAAAGGATAAAAACCACTAAGCCGGTAATGAGCCAAAGAAGAAGTGGCTCAACCAAACCCGCGCAGGTAAAGGATTTACCGCAGGGTGAGCCGGTAAAAGTCAAAAACGCCTAAGCCATCAAAAAAATGAAACGCTTACCAGTCATATCACCCTCGTACCAGTACATCGAGCAAAGCTTTAAGGAATGGCTTGCTGCGCTGGGTTATAGCTGGCAGAGTGTGTATTATATGCCGATACAGGTGCGTGGCCTGCTGCATTACTTAGAATCGCAGGGTAAGATGGAAATAGCGGACATCACCGCAGCATCCATCAAACAGTACTACTACGAGGAGTTAAAGCAAAGAAAGAACCATATGCGAGGGGTAGGGGCATTAAGCAGTGAACACCTGAACAAACATTTACAGGCCCTGCGCAAGTTTACTGAATACTTGCGGCAGACAGGCAAACTGCAGATCGCAGAACTGAACATACCGCAGGAAGCCATCATAGACGAAAAGCCAACGGTATTAAGCGAAGAAGAAATAAAGCAGTTATACCATGCCACTACACTTGTACACGAGAGAAACAAACATGCCAAAGGCGCAGAAGTGTACGAGGCATTGCAATACAGGGACAGGGCCATGCTTAGCATCTTTTACGGCTGTGGACTAAGAAGGAACGAAGGCTATCACCTAAACACCGGTGACATTAACCTGGATAGCGGTGTTGTGCATGTGGTAAAAGGAAAAGGCTATAAAGAAAGGTTCGTTCCGGTGAGCAGTAAGGGTATAAAACACATCACGGAATATATGTATGATGCGCGTCCTGTCTTACTCAAAGATGATAAACAAGAAGCGTTTTTTATCAGCTACAATGGTAAACGTTTAAGCGGCCAGATGCTGATGCTGTGTTTGCAGTCACTGGCTAAAAGAACGGACAGCACAGAACTGATGGAAAAAGAGATCGGGCTGCATACGCTAAGGCATAGTATCGCCACGCACCTGCTGGCTCATGGCATGCGCCTTGAAAAGATCCGTGATTTTTTAGGCCACAGCAGTTTAGAGAGTACACAGATATACACTCACCTTGTAACAGAAACATATGAACAGGTTTAAAGAGTGGCTCATCATAAAAGGCCATAGCAGCAGTACGGTTACAGCCACACTAAAGGCAGTGAACTATTTTATGGTGTGGTGCGAAAAAGAGAACATCAGTGATGTAGGAGAAATCCGCCACACGGATATGATCGCTTTTGTACAATCCTGTAATGTAAGGGGCGTATCGAGGAAAACAACAGCGGGCTATGTGCTGCATATCAAAAAGTATTTTGACTTTTTACAATCGGAAGAAGAAGTGACGGATAATCCATGCAGTCATATCAAGATCAAGGGCATTAAGCGCAAAGTATTGTATGAAGTATTGAGCAGGGAAGAGATGGAGAAGCTATACAACGACTACGCCACTGAAATCGTAATAGCAAAAACGGAGAACATGAAAAGCCCGCCGCCACAGCACCTGCAGGTATTGGCGCGTAAACGAAATAAGGTAATGCTGGGCTTACTGATCTACCAGGCTGTACGCAGCGAAGAACTGAACAGGTTGCAGTTGAGTGATGTAAAGCCGAGAGAAGGAAAAATACATATCCCCGGAGCGAAAAGGAGCAATGAGAGAACGCTTCGTTTAGAGAGTAGCCAGGTGTTCGATCTATTGGATTATATGAACGATACACGTAAGCAAATGCTGCAATACAGGAAAGCAACTGAACCGACACAGGAACTGCTTGTCAACATGAACGGTGGCAAGGGATTAAGTAATGCACTTGCGATACTCGTTACACATCTGAAAGCGATGAATGGAAAAATAAAAAACCTTGACCAGTTGCGCGCCTCTGTGATCGTTCACTGGCTCAAGCAATACAATCTTCGCAAAGTGCAGGTAATGGCCGGGCACCGGTATATCAGTTCGACTGAAGCCTATCAAGCCAGCCACCTGGACGACCTGAAGGAGGACATCAAAAATTATCACCCGTTCTGATTAACTTTAAAACTGATCAAAGATGAATATACGCTTGAAAAAAGAAGAGCAGATAAAGATTGGCAGTACTGATGACATGTACGCTATTATGCAGCGGATATTGCTGCGTGAAAATAAAGTTGATCGCAACCGGGAACACCTCTGGACGATCAGCCTTGATAATGCGGGCAAGATACTGAACATAGAACTGGTGAGCATGGGCAGTATCAACAGAACGATCATAGAACCGATGGAGGTATATAGTGTTCCGTTGCAGAAACGGGCGGTAAAGATCATCGTGGTACACAATCATCCGTCGGGAGAGTTAAGGCCATCGCAGGCGGATAAGGATATGACTGAAAAGTTAATACAATGCGGCCTTATCCTGCATGTACCTGTGCTTGATCACCTGATCATAACAGAGAACAAGTATTACAGTTTTGCAGACAGCGGACTGTTGCATGAGTTAGCGAATGGTAAAAGATATGTACCTGAATACAAGATCAGGGAAGAGCTGCGAAGGGAAGTGGAAGGGGTGGCGATGGAAAAGGGTGGAGAAAAGAAAGCTATGGAAATGGCGCGTGTGATGAAGGCAAAAGGATACGATGTAAAGGAAATAGCCGCATTAACCGGTTTAACGGAGGCTGTGATCAAAAGAATAAAGGAGGAAGGAATATGAGTAAAGCAATGGCGGTAAGTGAGAATATCGTAATCAGTAAAATATACCTGATACGAGGGCAGAAAGTAATGCTGGACAGAGACCTGGCGGAGATGTACGGTGTGGAGACCAGGGTGTTGAACCAGGCGGTAAAGCGAAATGCAAAACGGTTCCCGGAAGACTTTATGTTCCAGCTGACAGAGAAGGAGATGGAAGATTGGAAATCACAGATTGTGATATCCAATAGAGAGAAAATGGGCTTGCGAAAGGCCCCCTTTGTGTTCACAGAACAGGGCGTTGCCATGTTATCGAGTGTACTGAACAGCGATACGGCGATAGATGTGAATATCCGCATCATGCGTGTTTTTACGAAGCTTCGAGAGGCGTTATTGGCAAACCAGGATATATTATTGAAATTGGAACAACTGGATAAGAAGATCATCAACATGGGTCATGATGTAAAAATGCATGATGGAGAGATCGAAACCATTTTTGAGTTGATCAAAGAGATCATGGAAGAAAAGATGCGACCCAAGCCCCGCAATCCCATTGGTTTTAAACCGCAGCCACCCAAATAATAAAAAGGGTTCGATAGAACTCCCGTACAGGATACGGTACGGGAATCGAACACGCCAACGCACAGCGCCCACGCTTCCCTGCGCTTCGGTTCGTGCATGGCGCAGGTTGTATGGCGTGTTATCGTGCAGCGCCATGCACTCACCTCATCGCCCCACCCGGCCCACGCACAGGCCGGCGCCCCCTTACCCACGCGCATGTGCGGCACATTGCCATTGCGCACAAGGCCAGCGCACAGGGCCAACAATGGCAAAGAGCCGCACGGGCCAACGCACAGCGGGGGAAGCTGCGTAACATAATGTGCGTTATAGTAAAACCCTTCGGGCTCCGCTTCGCTCCGGGCTTCGCCTTTTCCTATAACAACATTATATTAAGCAGCCGCCGTCCTTCCCACGCACACCCACCCTGGATAAAAGCCAATGTGCATCACCCTGAAAGCTACCGCAGCCGCCATGATCACACCGTTATGCGAGAGTGATCAGTGGCGGCTTTGCTATGCCCGTGCTGATAGATGATTACACGTCAGCGACAGAATAAATCCCGGCTGCAGAATATGTAATCATCTATCAGCACAGGCGTTGCTTTAACCTCTCAAACATCCAGGTACAGGGTGATCCTAAGTATAATCCTCCCTGCTCCCACGCTGTACTTGTGGGTTAAAAATAGGCGCCCTCTATATTTATATGGTATATGAGCTTTATATACAACCCGGTACGGTTCACGTGAGATTATGAACCTTCACTCGTTCAAGGAATGTTGAAAGTTCGTTGCAATAGTCAAAAGCATGCGAACTATCTATGTATCCTGGAAAGGGGATATGATGAGCGTAGAGGAATCCAATATTTTTTTGAAAAAAAGGTCTTGGAAGGCTTTTGATCGATCCGGAGATATTTATAGATATCGAAATAAAAAATTATACAGATGAGTAATCAGAAATTAAAACCATTAAAACACAACAACATGGATACAGAAGAACAACTCGAAATGAGCTTTTTGGGAATGAAATTTAAATGTAGCAATCCTTCCTCCAAAACCATCATTCTAACCATAATCGTATTGACGTTTTTTACAATCTTGACGATATTATTATAGGAACCTGGTTATATTTACCCTGCTGACTGTTTTAAAAGTTCTTTGATTTTTTAGGGGAAACCATAGGACAAACTGCAAATGAAGGGGAAAGTGCAAACTTATTACACCGCCTTCGGTCTGCTCATGAGTGGGATCAGTTCCAAAGCAGCAGGTAAAATGGAGAATAGGTACAAGTATAACGGTAAGGAGTTGCAGCATCAAGAGTTCAGCGATGGCTCAGGATTAGAAATGTATGATTATGGGGCGAGGATGCAAGATCCGCAGATAGGGAGGTGGTATGTAATTGATCCTTTGACTGAGAATGGTAGGAGATGGTCACCATATACCTACGCATTCAATAACCCTATTCGATTTATCGACCCAGACGGCATGTGGTCATATAATGCGAATGGGAATTTGTCAACAAGCGATGCTGGAGAAATAAAGGAGTTCTTGAAACAGTTTAAAGAAAATGACGATGATGGTAAGAAGAAAGGTATTGCTGACATGATCAAAGACGCTTTAGTTAAAATATTCTCCTGGGGTAACAAATCTGTGCCCAAAAACGAAGAAGAAGCTGAGAGTGCACGAGATGTAAAAGAAGCAGCAAATATGGTGTTAAATGATGCTGAGAAAGTTGGAGCAACTCAAAAGGCATTGTATGGGTGGATGCCTGGAGTAAATTCTGTTTATATAGGATTAGATGCAAACAATGGTGATTTTTTGGAAGCAGGAATGAATACAGCTCTCTCTGTGATGCCCTTGCTTCGAATAGGGAAATTTTCGGTTGGTAGGGAGTTTTTCCATCGAACTTTAAAGCCAGATATTTTGCAGGATGCAGCTAAGGTGCTCGGCAAGTTTGAAAAAACGGTCGGTAAAAATCCTAATATAAATGTTAAGGATGGGTTTATTGTATTAGAAGGGACAGGGCCATTTAAAGGAAAATCAGTAACAACAACTCTGAAAGCAACCGATTATTTTAAATAAAAAATACTTTATGACTTCATATGCAATTAGAATAAACACAGAATCGCATAAGTATCCAGATTTAAGTGTACTATTTTCTTACTTTAAGAAGCAAACACTGAACTCTGTTTGGCAATATGAAATAACAGAAGAGGAAAATGATTTTACGAATGCTATCGAAATATTGACGAACCAGATTGAAGATAATCTTAATGCTTTGAGGAAACTTGATATAGAAATAGATGACGTAAGTCTATGGTATTTATATGAATATGATGGACAGTGCAATATGGAATTTTCGCCAGCTGAGTTAAGTGCAATCTCAAAATTGGGATTAACGTTATGTATTAGCTGTTGGGAAAAATAGCAGCAAATCTTAGCCCTAACTATAACCGCTCATAACTGGGCGGTTTTTTTATGCTTTTAATTTTTTGGAAGTGCTATTGTGTTGCGCTTCTTTAAGGAAGGAGTCTACGACACGTAAGATAGTGTTCCTGTCTTCTTCGGTGATCTTCTCGAGCAGTTCTAACCGATAGAGCATTTTTTTATCCTTAATCATAACGGAGGTATTACCCACGAGGTAATCGAGAGATACCTCGAGAGCTTCAGCGATCCTTGCGGCCACTTCTACGGAAGGAGTGATCTCTCCGCGTTCATAACGCCCGATGATGGCGCCTGAAGTGCCCACGGAGGCGGCGAGATCCTCGCGTGAGATGCCTGTTTTTTTACGCAGCAGGGTAAGTGTACTTGCTAAATCCATAACTGAAAGGTGTTAAAACTGCCTGATAGATAGGTGATTTAGTAAAATTAGGCCACTGATAAGTAATAAACAACATTGAAAAGTTGGTAAATAGATCATCTATTTATTACCTTTATCACCAATAGGTGATGATAAAACTTTTTTTATGGCGTTTATGATCAACACGGACAATGCGGAAGCGATCAGTTACCAGACGGAGGAACTGGGGTTCACGATCCTGGGCGGCATCAGGCTGGATGGCCTTGACCGGCTGCGCGTAACGATGCGCATAGAGGTACTGAACCGCAGGCTCGAGCATTATGTAGGCAACCCCGATATAGCGAACCTGCCTGTACGCCATAACCTCGACCTGTACAATGATGTGCAGGTAGAAAAGCTGATCCGTAAAACAGCGGAGCGATTGGAAGTGGGTGTATCACCGCTCACCAAAGCGATAGCGGACATCACGAGCCAACTGGAGCAATACAGGTTGCAACGTATCGAGCAGCAGCAGAACAGTAAGTCTGTAAAACAACAAAAGATACTATCACCGGAGGCGCGTGAAGCGGCATTGCAATTTTTTATTCTCCGCATAGTCTACTTAACCATCTAAAAATACGACTGGTCGGGCAGGCCCCTACGGGTATTGTTACACCACCTGGAAAAGCCGCGGCGATGCGGAGAAGCGGAAATACGATTTTGCCTATGATGGGGCGAACCGTTTGCTGAAAGCCGATTTTACACAGTACACCTCGGGCAGTTTCAGTACTTCGGCCATGGATTTCAATACGAAGATGGGTGATGGCAGCGATGCGAATACGGCTTATGATGCCAACGGCAACATATTGCGTATGCGCCACTCGGGACTGAAGAACGGCGCCACACAACTGATAGATGACCTTAGCTACAGCTATATTACCGGCAGCAACAAACTGCTGAACGTGAACGATGCGCAGAATGATGCGCAGACGGTTATCGGCGATTTTCGTACTTCGCAGCTGCATCCGTCTTTTGGCGCCAAGACCAGCAGTACGGAGGACTATGCTTATGATGCCAATGGCAACCTGGTCAAAGACCTGAATAAAGATATTATTGATTACAGTGGTGGTAATGGCATTAACTATAACCATCTCAATCTCCCTGCATCCATTACTGTGCGCGGTGCCTCTGGCAATAAGGGCACGATCGCGTACCTGTATGATGCACAGGGCAACAAACTGCAGAAAACAGTAACGGAAGGAAGCAGCACCATAACCCAACAATATATTTCCGGCTTTGAGTACCGTAACGATACACTGCAACTGGCGATGCATGAGGAAGGCAGGATAAGAAAGGTGGACAGCAGCCTGGTATATGATTATTTTCTGAAAGACCACCTGGGTAATACCCGCGCAGTACTTACCACGGAGAGAAAAACGGATGGCTACCCTGCGGCTACGATGGAAACAGGTAATGCATGGGTGGAGAATAGTTTGTATGAGAACATTGACAGCACGCGCAGCGGGCTGCCTGCGGGTTATCCAACGGATACGTATACGGAACCTAACGAGTATGTGGCCAAGCTGAATGCAGCGAATGGCAAGAAAATAGGACCTGCAATACTGTTAAAGGTGATGGCAGGGGACTCTGTGAACATACGCTGCAGCAGTTGGTACCGTCTCAACGGAACTACTCCTGGCGACCCTGCCAGTCCATTAACGGACTTGTTAGTGAACCTTGCCAAAGGGATTACGAGCGTAAGTGGATTGAAATATACGCAGCCGCAGTTATCGGGGACATTACTGCCACCAGGCATTACCGAATTACTGACAGAGCGCAGTTCGGGCTTTAACTCAGCGCGCCCCAAAGCGTATTTGAGTTGGGTATTGCTGGATGAACAGTTCCATTACGTAAGCGGTAGCAGTGGTTTTGAGCAGGTAGGAGCGGATACGATACTCACCACCTGGGTAAAGACGGCGTTGCCGATGAGTAAGAATGGGTATCTTTATGTGTATATGGGTAATGAGAGTGAGATCAATGTGTATTTCGACAATCTGCAGGTATCGCATGTGAGGGGGCCGCTGTTGGAGGAGACGCATTATTATCCGTTCGGGTTGACAATGGCGGGGATATCTTCTAAGGCTGCCAGAAAGTTGGAGAATAGAAGGAAGTTCAACAATAGTAGTGAGTTAGAGAATAAAGAGTTTGCGGATGGCTCTGGTTTGGAACTATATGATGCGGTACATAGAATGTATGACTCGCAAATAGGACGGTTTAATGGCATAGATGCATTAGCCGACGTCGCTATGGCAAAGACTCCATACGGCTTTGCCGGAAATAATCCTATAAGTGTCAATGACCCATTAGGGCTTGAAGAAAACAAGGTGGTTGGGAAAACAAAAGAAGGTGAGCTGATATATGGTAATGATGACCCAAACGCTGTAGTGTCGAGCGTGACAGTTACAAGTTCGAAAAAGCGGGCTATAATCCCAGTTGTGCATCATACAATATTTGGTTCTTATACAACCTATCGATTTAATAGAATTATACAAAAGGGGGCGCAAACTCAAATCCAAAATTTAATTGGGCGCTATACTCCCTTGGGAAAAGCTGTTACTCTGCTAAACAATTTATTTGATTTGACCGATAAGCCGTTTAAATTGCATACTAAGTCTGTTGACGATTTAAAAAAAGAAGGCACATCTGAAGGCAGAACAGGAAACGGAACAGAAGTGATAAAAAAAGATGGAGGAATGCAGCAAGCAGATAATGACTTTGACAATATCGCTGTTCCAGGGTCTGTGAAACCTAATCCCAGTCTTCCCAGCGGAAGAATAGGAAAGACTACTGATGGAAAGACTATAAATGTTCGAGATAAGAGCTTAGATGGCAGGCCTACATTAGAAGTTTATAACCCGAATACAAGGCAAATCGAAACAAAGTTTAGATATGAGTAAGAACTTAAAAAACATTCATAAGAAATGGACGATATTTTCAGAAAATGTGCCTCGGCTATATTTCTGGGAATTACACGATAAGGCAGGCGTATTGGTAATTTTATTAAAGAGTGACGAAACGCAGGAGAGGGTATTAAAAATTACATTTAATGGAGTGCTATCTTATAAAGTTGCGATAGAAGCCGCATGTCTTACAAGGATGCGTGATAATGAGCATAGTGGGCATAGTGGGCCATTTTATATCGTGAATAATTCAGCTTATCTTGACAGTATTATAAGTGAAGGAGGTGGGATATTTGATGATTCAGAGTTAGTGCATTATTCAATCTGGGATAGTGACAATATTATTGATATTATTAGTGGTCCACCTGTTGATGTTAAGTGGATTATATCTGATTAGTCACACACACAGAGCGTGAGTATTACCAAATCCGGGTACCTTTATGTGTACTGTTCCAATGAGAGTAACCAGGATGTGTTCTTTGATAATTTGCAGGTGTTGCATACCCGTGGACCTTTACTCGAAGAAACGCATTATTATCCGTTCGGGTTGACAATGGCGGGTATATCTTTCATTCTCCGCATAGTGTACTTAAACCGCTCTAAAAAATCGGAGTTCCCCGCAGATGTCTCTGCGTAGCAGGACTCTGCGGTGCTCGAATGGCGGGATGTTGCAACTACGAGTGGGTTAAGCGATATTGCTGCGTGAATCCGAAATGCCTGGCGGTGCAACACCGCAGAGTCCCCCTGTCGGGGAGACATCTGCGGAGAAGGCCGTCGGTATTGAATTGTGGTGAACACTCTGCGGAGAATGAAAAACGGACGGCTACCCTGCGGCTACGATGGAAACGGGTAATGCATGGGTGGAGAATAGTTTGTATGAAAACATTGACAGTACGCGCAGCGGGTTGCCTGCGGGTTATCCCACAGATACCTATACCGACCCTAACGAATATGTGGCCAAGCTGAATGCCTCGACTGGAAAAAAGATAGGCCCTGCAATATTGCTGAAAGTGATGGCGGGAGATTCTGTGAACATCCGCTGCAGCAGCTGGTATCGTCTCAACGGAACTACTCCTGGAGATCCGGCGAGTCCGTTAACGGATCTGCTGGTGAACCTTGCCAAAGGGATTACGAGTGTAAGTGGCTTGAAATATACGCAGCCACAGTTATCGAACACATTATTGCCGCCGGGCATAACCGATCTGTTGAATGACCGTAGCACTGGCTTCAATTCCTCACGTCCCAAAGCGTATCTGAGTTGGGTATTGCTGGATGAGCAGTTCCATTATGTAAGCGGCAGCAGCGGTTTTGAACAGGTGGGAGCGGATACGGTACTCACTACCTGGGTGAAGACGGCATTGCCGATGAGTAAGAATGGGTATCTTTATGTGTATACGGGTAATGAGAGTGAGATCAATGTGTATTTTGATAATTTGCAGGTATCGCATGTGAGGGGGCCGCTGTTGGAGGAGACGCATTATTATCCGTTCGGACTGACAATGGCGGGAATATCTTCTAAGGCGGCGGGTAAACTTGAAAACAAGAAGAATAAGTTCCAAGGACAGGAGTTTAATGATGACTTAGGGGTTGACATGTACGAATTTAAATATAGAATGGACGACCCTCAAATTGGTAGATTCTGGCAAGTAGATCCCCTTAGTGATAAGTATGTACATAACAGCATTTACGCTTTTAGTGAGAATAGAGTTACGGGACATGTAGAATTAGAAGGATTAGAAGCTGTTGAGGCGAATTCTGTTATGTATAGTCAAAATGGGAAAAGTAAAGTTTTACATTACAGTGCTTCAAAAGTTGATAATCCATATAATTTGGGTGGTGGTACTTTAAATAATGTTACTTTGGTCGAAGTGGATAATAACGGCAAACAAAGCATTCGCACCACTCATATCTATGAACCGACCTTTTTACAAAAAGTGTTGAACTTTTTTGATTTTGGACAGGTGCAGGTATATGGGTCAGGTGATGGAAGTGAGAGTCCTGGAAGCGAACCAGATTATAGCAAACCAATTAAGTCTGTAAATTTTGATGAAATTGCGCCATTGCTTGACCTTATTAAAAGCGGAGGAAAAGCCAAGCAAGATTATCACTCGCCGTCGTTAGATGAGTTTCCTGATTATGCTAAAAATTTAGTGGATAAAGTGACTGACGGAACAAAGGCTCATGGGAGTAGTATGCATTCATCACAAGGTCAGGACGACAATAAATCAAGTTCAAATAGTTCCAAAGGTTCGTCAACCAAAAAGACTTCGGTAAAGTATTTCTACGATGGAACCCCTGCAAACGGTCAAAAAGGAAATGGTAGCGGGTTACGAACTTCGACAGATCCTAAAAAACCAGATACAATCTTATACGACAAACCCACAAAATGATGAAAAGAAAACGTTTTCTATTAAAAAGTATTTTCCTGCTTGTGATAATAACAGGTGTTTTCTTGGCATGTTCAGATCGAGTAAAAACTGTTATTATTGATAATGAAACAAGAGCCGAAGGAAATATTAGCGAGGATAGCATATTTAATGGTTTAATCCGATTCTTCAATTTAAAATCCGGGAAGCTCGAAACAGTTGCTAATTACTCTGATAACAAGTTGAATGGAGAACGGATTGAATATAATTCTAATGGGACTATATTAAGCCGATCCTTTTATGAAAAAGGTAGGCAGAACGGTGCTGTTGATGTATACAATGAAAAAGGAATGCGGGTTAATAGTTATTTTATGTATTTTGACCTGAAAGTTGGAGATGATATCTCTTATAGGAATTCAGTCCCATTTTTGTATAATTTTTATTCTTTTGATGGCAAACGCCTCTTCAATATTAATTATGATAGTTTAGGCAACAGGAAGATTTCCGATGTTCAATCGGATTATTTTTTTTACAACAAGCGTACGTTTCTTATAACTAAATATTCTACTAATGAACGTCGTTCTGAAATATTTATTTATCTACCAAACCCACCAGGATATAATTTTAGATATAGTATTGTCACGGTTGATGATAAATACCAAATACTATCAGAAATAGAAAAACTTGATGGTGTTAATAGATGGGAAATTTTTGAAGTCAATGAATCCCCCTCCCCCCATCATTTAGCCATAAAATTGGAAATTGACGATCCAAACGTTGCTGGAAGAACTACAATGTTCAAAATTATTGAATAATAAATGTAGACTGAAAAATGGGAAAGCCGCAGAGAAGCGGAAATAATTACTGTGCACAATCCAATTAAATTGACCACCTATTCCGGCGCAAACTGACCCACATTTTTTCTGGTGAAGAATTTTACAACAACACGTTTCGGATCGGATTCAATGACCGAGGTCATTGAATTTTGGAAGCGAAAATATTGGGAATAAAGTTACAAACGCCAAAGGTGGTCAGAGTAATCATAATTTTGGATTAGCGTTTGATATTGTTGGCATTACTGATGGAAAAATGAATTACAATCTTGATTATAAAACATTATCAGAGATTGGTAGGAAACTTGGGTTTGAATGGGGGGAGACTGGAAGTCGATTAAGGATAATCCACATTTTCAGATGTTGTTTGGCAAAACCCTCAAAGACTTAAGAGAGTTGCCGAAAGGAGCAAATGGACTACCAATTTTAAAACAATAGTGATATGAGAACATTAAGCGTTGTTTTGATTACCGGTATAATATATGTGTCTTGTAACAATAGACAGCAGTCCATGCAGCCGAATAGCGTTGACTCTATAGCTGTAAATCCGACCAAAGCTGTTGCTGCTAAAGATACCTCGATTGAATATAGCATTGAAGGTGTTAGTTCGGAAGGAACAAGTGCAAAGGCGAAGTATGTTGGTGGAAGAATAAAGGAATGTGAGATCACTGTTTACGGAGAAACTGGACAGAGCAAGATTGTTTACATCTTTAGTGACAATAAAATTGATGTATCAGAGAAGCAGCTTACTTACAATACTTCGCTTGAGAACACCAAGTCGGACAAAGACATGAAGGTGAAGAAGGAAATAACTTATGTGTTAGACCTTAATGGTAATCCCATTGGTAAAGCGGACGTTGATAGGACGGATATTTTTAGCGAGTTTAAAAAGGTCGTCCCATTAGAAATAAAATAACCCAATCAATAAAAAAGCCACTCTCCGGGGTGGCTTTTTTATTGTGCAACATTTTGCTGGAAGAACTCCTGGAACTTTTGTTTGGTGAGCATGGTATCGATGATATTCATAACAGTGGACTTATCCTTGTCATTGAGTTGTGCAATAAGGCGTAACTGTTCAGCGTTGGATTTATCTTCCATTTGTACATTGGTAGGTACACCTGCATCGAGATGAACGATGTTATCGATGGTCAGGCCATAGAAGGTGGCGAGTTTATCGAGCGTGTCGATAGAGGGTTCTACCAACCCCTTCTCAATTTTATTGTAATGGGCGGGCTTTAAACCGATATGGGCTGCCACTTCCTTTTGCAACAGGTTCTTGTCTTCCCTCAGTTTCTTAATGTTATCGGCCAATGCCATGGTAAAATGTTTAGGCTGTAAAAATATCCAATAAGGGTATTATTGGCAATATTTATCTGTTTTGTAGATTTAATACTTGCCAAAATGGATATTTAATAGTAGTTTTTCCTTCTCCCCAGGGTGTACTTAAGCCACCTAAAAAGGGGAGTCTCCGCGGGGTCTCTCGAAGAGGACCCTGCGGTGCACACACAGCAACCTGCATGCTGTAAAACACGGGTATAAACCGAAATAATTTATTTTGCTCTAAGAGTCTGTCTAAAAACGATTTTATAAAAGAGCAGTATGTTGAAAAGTGGAAAACAATAGCTGCAGTCAGGGGGTTGATTTGTCGTTTTAAGTGATAACCAAACCAACTCAAAATGACAAGTTATCCAACCAACCTGAGCAACAGCCAATGGAAAATTATCTCAAAATTTTTAGATACAGAAAGATCACGAAAATATAGTTTACGAGAAGTTATCAACGCGATATTCTGCTGGAGCGGGTTTTCGGTGAACCCCTTGTAATAGCTGTTATCAGCTAAGCTTTGGATGATATAGACATAAAACGGCATACAATACAAAAGCCCCTCCGGTGAGGGGCTTTTGCGGACTGGACGGGACTCGAACCCGCGACCTCCGCCGTGACAGGGCGGCATTCTAACCAACTGAACTACCAATCCAATATTTTTAAAGAACAAATTCAATGGGCTTTCCTCGAACCCGTCCCCACAGTACTGTGGGGATGACAGGGCGGCATACCGACCAACTGAACTACCCATCCGTTCCTTCGAAGAAAACTGCCCGAAAAAGGCTGTTTTTCCCGTTTTCGGACGGCAAAGATAAGGGGAAAGATCTTTTTCAAACAAATCTTTATTAAAAAAAATCCATGTGTTAATTTTACCGCCTTAATGCCACGCAATGCCTCAGTACCCCAATAGACAATTCCTGGATTTTGAAGGTCCTATCAAGGATATTTATGAGCAGATCGACGATACCCGCAAACTGGCAGAGAAAAATCCTAAGATCGATTATTCGGCCACCATTCAACAGCTGGAAGCCTCGATATCAGACAAACGCAAAGACATTACCTCGCACCTCACTCCCTGGCAAAGGGTGCAGCTGAGCCGTCATCCCGACCGTCCCTATACGCTGAAGTACATAGAAAAAATGTGCACCGATTTTGTAGAGCTGCATGGGGACAGGAATTTCAGGGATGACAAAGCCATGGTGGGTGGCTTTGCCAGGCTGAACGGAGAAACGGTGATGATGATTGGCCAGCAGAAAGGCATCAACACCAAAGCGCGTCAGCTGCGCAATTTCGGTATGGCCAATCCCGAAGGCTACCGCAAAGCGCTGAGACTGATGAAGCTGGCTGAAAAATTCAATAAACCGATCATCTGCCTGATCGATACACCCGGCGCTTATCCCGGTCTTGAAGCGGAAGAGCGCGGTCAGGGCGAAGCCATCGCCCGCAATATTTACGAGATGATCCGGTTACAGGTGCCGGTGGTGATCGTGATCATCGGCGAAGGAGCCAGCGGCGGCGCACTGGGCATAGGTGTGGGCGACAAGGTACTGATGATGGAGAATACCTGGTATACCGTGATCTCTCCCGAAAGCTGCAGCTCCATATTATGGCGCAGCTGGGAGAAAAAAGAAGTGGCGGCCGAACAGCTCCGTCTTACCGCTACCGATATGAAAGGTTTTGGACTGGTTGATGAAATCGTACCGGAACCGCTTGGCGGCGCACACTGGGATTATGCCGAAGCCGCCGATTTGCTAAAGGATAAGATCATCAAAGCCCTGGAAGAAAGCAAACAGAAAGACCCTAAACAAAGGGTGAAGGACAGGATCGAAAAATATGGCAGGATGGGATTCTGGGAAGAAAGCACCAATGCCTGATCTGTTCAGGATGACCACTGCATGAACCATTTAAACAATCACGAATAATGTCTTTACGCAAACAACTGCAGGGTACAGGTGTGGCATTGATCACACCTTTTACCGCTGATCTGAAAGTGGATTTTGACGCGCTGGGGAAAGTGATCGATTTTCTCATCGATGGCGGCGTGGAATACCTGGTTACACTGGGCACCACCGGTGAAACACCTACTTTGGATAAACAGGAGAAGCTTGACATTGCCCATTACACCACCGGGAAAATAGCCGGCCGCGTACCACTGGTCGTGGGCATCGGCGGCAACAATACAGCGGAGATCCTGAAAGACCTGGAAAAATACCCGCTGGATAAAGCCATCGCCGTACTGAGCGCATCGCCCAGCTACAACAAACCTTCACAGGAAGGTATTTTTCAGCATTACAAAGCCATTGCCGAGGCATCGCCGAAGCCCGTGCTCCTATACAATGTACCCGGCCGCACCGGCAGGAACATGAGCGCAGCCACCACGCTGCGGCTTGCACAGGAGGTACCCAATATTGCGGGGATGAAAGAGGCCAGCGGCGATTTTGCGCAGTGTATGGAAATATTGCGCGATATGCCGGAAGACTTTCTGCTGGTAAGCGGCGACGATGCCATCGCCATGCCCCTGATCGCCTGCGGTATGACGGGCGTGATCAGTGTGGCCGCCAATGCTTTTCCCCGGCAGTTTTCGGATATGATACGCCTGAGCCTGAAAGCGGATTTTGCGGGTGCAAAAAAACTTAACGACACGCTGATGGAAGCCTACGACCTGATGTTCGTGGAGAACAACCCATCCGGCGTAAAAGCCTTTATGGCTGAAATGGGATTGATCAAAAACGAAGTGAGGCTGCCCGTAGTGCCTTTGAGCGATGCTGTTCATGATAAAGTGAAGCGGTATCTTTCAAAAAAATAGGCTCAGCCGGAAACCCGGATTTTACCAGGTTCCCCCGATCTTCTGATTTGCCCGGATTCACTGATTGACTTTACCAGGTCAGCGAATCCGGGCAAAATATTTTCAGGCGATTTTCCATATGATAACTTACCATACTGCTACCTATAAATAGGTATTTTCAAATAAAAGATCAGCTGAATTTATTACGCGATACGCAGATCAGATAATTTAGACCCATTGCAACTGTCTAAATTATTTTATGAGATACCTGTCGACGCTTTTTGTATCCCTTCTTTGTGTTACGGTAACATATAGTCAGACTGCAGGGTCTGCAACTTTGGCTTCAATCGAGTCAAAAGCGAAACAAATAGAAAAAGACCAGTCGCAAATACCGAATCTGAAGCGGCAGTATACTGAAACTTACAGTCTTGAAGCCGAAAAACTCAAGAAACTAAAATCCACGCTTGCGGATCTGCGCCGGGAGAAGGATGAGGCGCTTGATGAACTTCGAAGAGGAAGATTCTGCAATGGATGCAGCCGTACAGCGTCAGAACTTAGAAGATCCGGGGTGAATGATGTGGAAAATCATTTCAGGCAGAACGGTGGCACACATCCGGCCAGCCCTCAGCAGATAGCGCAGAAAGAGGCAGAATACGATCAGAAAATAAAGAATGCAGAGGACGCAGCGAAGGCATTCGAATTTTCAGAGAATGAATTTACCCGAAAAAGGACTGATCTCGATAAACAGCTGGCTAACCTGAACGATGAGATCGCCCGGCTCAGACAGGAGATAACGGAATTAAGTCAGCGTTATAAAACGGCTGTTATAGTGGAAGGCAAAAATATTCAGGCCAACTATATCGAACCTTTGATGCGTATTCAGGCCGAGAAGAATTTTATTGAAGACCGTTTGAATATCATCAGCGTAAAATTGAACGATCTGCAGTCTGAGGAAACCAAAGCCATGGCCGATGCAAAGGATAAGGTTGCCAGGCAGGTAGATCGGGAAAAGGCGGAAGCCGAAGAAAAGGCAAGAACGGCACAAAAGCAGTTATATGACCTGGGACAGGCATATACGAATGAGTCGCGGCTATTGAACGATAAAATTGCTGTTATTGTTTCCCAGTTAAGAGATATCGAATCGAAACTCAGGCTTACAAATTTACCTGCAAAAGAGTCGGATGAATTAAAGAACCGGCAGGCTTCTCTCCAGGCAGAGCAGAGTCGATTGCAACAGGAATTGGATACACGCACTGCACAGTACCAGGCCGCCAAAACAAAAGCAGAACAAACCATAAAAGAGCAGAATGATAAGGTATGGGAGCTAACCATCAATCTTTCCAAAAGGCAACAGGAGCTGACTGATGAATTAAAAAATGCATTTCAACTTAAAAGAAAAATATTGCAGGATGCACAGGCCGCAAGAACGGATGCCCTGAAGCAAACCGGAGACCTGCTGCTTACCAAAAAAAGTGCCTCCAGGAATAAGTTCCTCGAATGGGCTTCCATTGTAGATAAGGAGCGGGTACGGCTGATCAATGCCTGCTCGCTTGCCGGCTGTTCATGTTATGGATCGGATACCCATGGTACAGTTGTAGCCAATTATTCGAAAGCGGAGGGATGTGTGGGAGAGATGGAAGCCGCGCATCACTCCGGCGACCCGGTATATGGATGCGAGGAGGAAGGTACGGTTTACAAACAGTATTATACCTCGTTGCTGAACGGGCTTTCTGATTCAGACCGGGCTGCCCTGCAAAAGAAAACCACTAATACACGGTATGATCTGATCCTTAAAAAAGTGAATTAATTCAAACTGATATGAGAGTCTTATTTTTTATTGCTTTAGTATTTGCATGCAGTATTGTAAACGCGCAATCCGCCAACTTTGTTCAGGTTGAACAGAAGGTAAAGAACATAATCAGCAATGCACAATGGGATGAACTATTAGTGGTTGCACCGGAACTGGTTATCGAGGAACCATCAAAAGCTGACGGATATTATTATACTTCTTATGCATTTTATAAACTGAACAGCTTTGATAAAGCCGCGGAGTACCTCAAACTGGCTGAAAAATATGCAGATGAATCATGGAAAGAGAAGATCGGCCGTTTAAAGACAGATATCGAATCGGGAGCCAGAGTTGACCAGGCGGAGAAATCCATAGAGAAGAAAAAGGACGACAGCAGAAGTGCGCAGGATTATAAAAAACTGTGGGAAATGGATAAGTCAAATATTGAGCATGCACTTAATGCGGTGGAAAAATTCATCGAGAAGGAGGATTATCCTTCTGCACTTGAGATACTTAACGATCCTGCAATGCAGCAGGAGGCTGGCGCAAAAGCACTGGTAGGGAAGATCCAGAAAACACCTGCCATGATCAAACTGAATGGATATAATAAGGCCTTTAAAGAGGGTCAGGACCTTTATAACAGAGAGAACTATGCAGATGCTGTCACCAAATTCAACCAGGCTCTTTCATTCATGCCCGGCGACAGGGCTGCATCTGTAAACAAAAGCAAGGCAGTGCAGAGAAACGCCTGGAAGACAGCGCGCAGTACGCATACCATTGAATCCTATAAGACCTATCTGCGGCAGTATCCTTCCGATGAATATAGTACCGATGCGCATGATATTTTACAGCGGTCATATCTTTCGCTGGCAAGGGAAGGCGCTTCCAAAGGAAGTTTTGATGATGCTGAAAGATATTACAAACAATACCAGTCCGAATATCCTGCAGGTCCGCAGATCAAGGATGCCGACCGGGAACTCTTAGATCTCTATGTGAATGAAGCAAAAAAGCAGGAGCAACTCAAAGAAGCGTATAATATCAGCAGGGCGATCGATATGTACGCGCTTGCATCAAATCTAAATCCAGCCTCGGTAAGTAGTGAGCACGTAGAGAAATTAAAAAAGAAATACAAACGATGGAGCCGCCCGGACACCTATTTTTTTGGGTGGAGTGCGGATGAAAAAAATATGTTGGGCTTCATGAGTGGTGGATTGAAGAACAGGAAGCCGGGAATGTATTTTGCGGCTCGGACAAACGGGGATATTTCCAAAAGCAGTGATGTGAGCTGGAAAACGGATGACAAAAACAGTAACAGCGGGGCGCCGCTCCCTACCTGGAAATTCAATAATACTATAATCAATCCTGCGGTACATGTAACCATTGGGATCACCCAGAAGATAGCCTATCCGCTGTGGGCGTATGCGGGAGCGGGTGTAACCTATTATACGGATCTGCGTGAGTTTAAAAATTCCTCGAACGGAGCAACATCACTGGTAGAGAACCCGGATAGAAAATTCACCGCCCTGAATATTGAAGGAGGACTATTGTTGAAAGCCGGGTTTCTTATTCTTCGGTACGGCATCAATAAACCCATGAACGACAGGTTTCCCCAGGCGATTGTTCAGCATTTTGGAGTAGGTTTTGATTTTTAATGGTTGATCCTATTTCAGCAGATTCTTGATCTCATTCAATTTCATCAATGCCTCCACGGGAGTAAGACGGTTAATGTCCATATCACTGAGCATCTTTCGTATGTCGTCGAATGCCTCTGAGTGGGCATCGAATATGGAGAGCTGCATTTTGGGCGCGGGCATAGGGATGCGGTTGGTAAGCGATGCGCCCGTATCCACATGTTTTTCTTCCAGTTGCGAGAGAATCGCATTAGCCCGCTCTATCAGCGAGGGAGGCATGCCGGCCATCTTTGCCACATGTATACCGAAGCTATGCGTGCTGCCGCCTCTGGCCAGTTTACGCAGGAAAATGATGCGGTTGCCCACTTCCTTATTGGTAACATGGTAATTCTGCACACGCGGCAGCTTTTCTTCCAGTTCGTTCAGCTCGTGGTAATGCGTGGCGAACAGTGTTTTGGGTGCGGCAGGGGACGCGTGCAGGTGTTCCACGATACTCCAGGCAATCGAAATACCATCGTAAGTGGAAGTGCCTCTGCCGATCTCATCAAGTAAGATCAGACTGCGCGGTGAGATATTGTTGATGATGCTGGCGGTCTCGTTCATTTCCACCATGAACGTAGATTCTCCGCCGCTTAAATTATCGCTGGCACCCACACGGGTGAATATTTTATCGGTAAGCGGTACACGGGCCGCGGCTGCCGGCACAAAACTGCCCATATGCGCCATCAGCGTAATCAGCGCGGTCTGGCGCAGGATGGCGCTCTTACCGCTCATGTTCGGCCCGGTAAGGATGATGATCTGCCGCTCGGCGGGATTGAGCGTGATATCGTTCGAGATATACTGCTCTCCCGCGGGAAGGTTGCGTTCTATAACGGGGTGCCTGCTTTCTGTCAGCGCCAGTTCCTGCCCTTCGTGTATCTCCGGTTTCTTATACTGGTACTGTATCGCGTTCTCTGCAAAGCATGCCAGGCAGTCAAGGGTGGCCAGTATATTGCCGTTGACCTGCATCGGTGCGATATAATCCTGCAGGGCCAGCAGCAGCTGGTCATAGAGATCCAGTTCTATCGAGAGTATCTTTCCCTCGGCACCGGTGATTTTTTCTTCGTATTCTTTTAATTCTGGTGTGATGTATCGCTCCGCATTGGCCAGCGTTTGCTTGCGTATCCAGTCTGCAGGCACTTTGGATTTATGCGAATTGGTTACCTCAAGGTAGTAGCCGAATACATTGTTGAAGCTGATCTTCAGCGAAGAGATGCCTGTTTTTTCCGCCTCGCGCTGCTGTATGGCAACCAGGTACTCCCTGCCGCCGCTGGCGATATTGCGCAGCTCGTCCAGCTCTGCATGAATCCCTTCCCTGATCACACCGCCTTTGCCGGCCGCAACCGGCGGTGTTTCGCTGATCTCGTTCAGTATTTTTTCTACGATCAGGTGACACCCGTTCAGCGCATCGCCCAGTCTTTGCAGGTAAGCGTCGTTGGCTGTTCCGCAGATGTTTTTGATGAGTTCGGTCTGCTGCAATCCTTTTGCCAGGTGCAATACCTCACGGGGATTGATCTTTTTCAGGGGGATCTTACTCACCAGCCGTTCAATATCCCCGCATAGTTTGATCGCGTGCGACAATTGTTTGCGTGTTTCCGTACCGAGTATCAGCAACGACACCGCATCCAGCCGTTCATTGATGCGCTTGGCATCTTTCAGCGGAAACACCATCCAGCGTTTCAGCAGGCGCGCACCCATCGGGCTTACCGTATTGTCGATCACTTTGAGCAGGCTGTTACCGTTATCGATGCCTGTCTGCAGCAGTTCCAGGTTACGGATGGTAAACCTGTCCATCCACAAAAAATCATCGCGCTCCATTCTTTGTACGGATGTGATATGCTGCAGGTTGGGATGTTCGGTCTCTTTCAGGTAATACAGTATCGCACCCGCGGCGGTTACGCCGGCATGCATGCCTTCTATTCCATAACCTTTCAGCGAATGCGTCTGGAAATGCTTGAGCAGACTTTCGGTGGCAAATGCTTCGTCAAACAGCCACCCATCCATGGTATAGGTATAAAACCTGCTGCCGAACTGTTCTTTGAAATATTTCTGGTAACTGCGCTGAAAGATCACTTCGGCAGGCCTGAGGCTTTGCAGCAGCTTATCGATATACTCTTCGTTTCCTTCCGCGATAAAAAATTCACCGGTGGAAATATCGAGAAAGGCGATGCCATTGCCATTGTCGGTAAAATGGATGGCCGCAAGAAAATTGTTGCTGTTGTGCTCAAGTAATTTGTCGTTGGTGGCCACCCCCGGTGTTACCATTTCCGTAACCCCGCGTTTAACGATTCCTTTTACCTGTTTGGGATCTTCCAGCTGGTCGCAGATGGCCACGCGGTAACCGGCTTTCACCAGTTTGTGCAGGTAGGTATCCATGGCATGATGCGGAAACCCGGCCAACTCGCTCGATGAGGCAGCGCCGTTGTTGCGCCTGGTGAGCGTAATACCCAGCACTTTCGACGCAATGATGGCATCCTCACCGAATGTCTCGTAAAAATCGCCTACCCGAAAAAGAAGTATGGCATCAGGGTATTTCTGTTTGATGGCCCTGTGCTGCTGCATCAACGGTGTATCTGCGGAAGATTTTGCCATGGCAGCAAATATATTGTTTAGTCGGTAGTTTGGGGGAGGCGGTTGAGGGGTGTGTATAAAAGGCTTAGGGATTGGTGGATTAGCGGATATTGCCTCTGCGGTGAGTAGCATCCGGAAATCGGGTATCGTGTGATTCCGGATGCTATTCACCGCGGAGGCGTGGAGGAGCGGGGTTTCGCAGAGGGTTGGTGAGGGTACAGAAAAAAGGATCACAGCAACGGGTGCTGTGATCCTTTAAGAAATTCAGGGATGGCTGTTTAAAACAACAGACTGCAGACCAGACTATAAACTAAAACCGCGCACCCGCGCCCCTGGGTTGTGGCAGCGGTTTGCGGGGCAGTTTTTCCTCGCGCTGCGCGGCATTGTAGACAAATGCGGCAACAATGGTGGCAATCTGTTTCAGATCGTCTGCGCTGAGGTGATCGTATACATCCATATTGCTGTGGTGGGTACGGGTATCGTATTCCATCGGGTCCTGGATAAACTGGAAACCGGGCAGACCCAGTCCGTCAAAAGACTGGTGATCGGTACCGCCGGTATTGCTGATGGTAACGGTTCCCTCGGTGATGTCTTTGAAAGGCGCAAACCAGTCTTTGAAAATCTGGCCGCAGGCTTCATTACCCTGGAGATAAATACCGCGTATTTTTCCGGTGCCGTTGTCGATGTTAAAATACGAGGAGAATTTGGCATGCGCCGGTGTCAGCTGCATGGTGGCAGGATCGCCAAACGTCTTTTTCACATAACCTCTTGAACCCAGCAGGCCCTGTTCCTCGCCGCTCCAGAGACCGATGCGGATGGTTCTTCGGGGTTGTACGCCGATGGCTTTCAGGATACGCATGGCTTCCAGCATTACGGCAGAGCCAGCGGCATTATCCGTAGCGCCGGTACCTGTCTGCCAGGAATCGAGGTGCGCACCCAGCATCACCACTTCCTCTTTCAGCGAAGGGTCGGTGCCGGGTATTTCGGCAATCACATTATAACCCTGCAGGTCTTTTGCATGGAATCTGGTTTTTACATCCACATCCATTTTCACCGGTGTGCCCGATTTGGCCAGGCGAAGAATGGTGTTGTAGTCTTCCAGTCCCAATGCCAGGTCCAGGAAATTCTCCGGATCGGTTCCCTTGTACCCGCCGCCGCCCTGGGCAAAGATGGTGCCATCGTGGCTGCGTACGCCGCCGCTGCTGAGCAGGGCCACAGCGCCTTCTGTCCTGGCCATCTCTTTCAGGATGGCAAGCACCCTCTGCGCACCACCCGCGCTGCGCTGAAATTGCTCGCGCAGCCTGCGCATCGCGGCCGTATCGTTCGGGTTGGGAAACTGTCCCCTGTTGCCCTGTCCCTGCGCTTTGGCACCGGCCATTTCTTCCAGTTGTTTTTCGTCGTAACGTGTGGCATCCGCTTTAAAACCCAGTTTATACACGGTTGGCTGATCCAGTATAAGCACCCTGCCTTTTAACTGGCCGCGATAGGCTTCCAGCGCCGCGGTATCTTTTGCGGTGATCACCAGAACGTCTGCGCGCTGCAGTTTTTTGGTGCCGCCGGTCCAGGCTTTCGGATAGGCGAGGAGGGGTTTGTAATAAGGAGCGGTGATCGCCACATAACTTTTTTCCAGTTCCCAGCCCTTGCCGAATTCGCCCCAGGGATCGATGGTTGCCTGCTGTACGCCCCAGCCTGTCAATGCTTCTTTCGCATAGCTGGCTGCGCGCATATAACCGGGTGAATTGGTAAGACGGTTGCCGCTTTTATCGGTAAGGTTCCAGACGATATCCATTACTTTCGAATGATTGCTGTCGAGGCCTTCGGTGCGGATCTTCTGCATTACCGAGGCGTCGATTTTTTCTTGTGCGGATGCGGCAAACGGAAGCGACAGCGCCAGCAAAGCCGCAAGGGGCATGTGTTTTCTCATGGTTTGTTTCAGTTATGAAGCGTGGAAAATACTGAATAAGCAGGATTTCGCACAGGGGATTTTATGAGTGGATGAGTTTACCTTTGCGTCATGCGAAAACTGAGCATGGAGGAACTGGGCAGGCTCTCGGCCGAAGATTTTAAGCATGCCCCGAAAACGCCCGTGATGATCGTACTGGATAATATCCGCAGTATGCACAATGTGGGCAGCGTTTTTCGTACGGCCGATGCATTCCTGGCCTCGGGCATCTGCCTCTGCGGTTATACGCCGCAGCCTCCGCACCGTGATATTCATAAAACCGCGCTGGGCGCCACCGAAACTGTGGACTGGCTTTATTTCCCCACAACACTCGATGCTGCCAGGGCGCTCAGGGAAAAAGGCTATACCTTGTATGCAGTGGAACAGGCACAGGGCAGCATACCGCTTGAGCAATTTGTACCAGGCGCCGGCGATAAGATTGCGGTGATTTTCGGCAATGAAGTGGGCGGGGTGGATGCCGGGGTACTGCAGTTCTGTGATGGCTGTATTGAAATACCGCAGCTGGGTACCAAGCACTCACTGAATATTTCAGTTGCCGCAGGTATTGTATTGTGGAAACTGGCGGAACCTATTTTTTTGAACAGAGAAAAGACCACCGAATAACTATGGCCCTTGTCAAAAACTACCTGAGTCTTGTTAAGTTCTCGCATACCATTTTTGCGCTGCCCTTTGCCATGATCGGTTTTGTATTGGGTGTATCACGCGAAGGATACCGGAGCGAAGGTACCGGCGCCATTGCCATCAAACTGCTGCTGGTACTGGTGTGCATGGTGACTGCCCGCAGCGCGGCGATGGCATTTAACCGGTACCTCGACAGGCATTTCGATGCCAGGAACCCACGCACGGCCGTTAGGGAGATACCGGCGGGTATTATTTCCGCCAACAGCGCGCTGGCGTTCACGATCGGCTGCTGCGTATTGTTCTGGATAGCCTGTTACCTGATCAATCCCATCTGTTTTTACCTTGCCCCGGTGGCCCTGTTCGTGATCCTTTTTTACAGTTATACCAAGCGATTTACGCCCTTATGCCACCTGGTACTGGGACTCGGTCTCTCGCTGGCGCCGATAGGCGCCTATCTTGCGGTAACGGGGGTATTCGACTGGCTGCCGCTGCTGTTCTCTTTGGCGGTGATCTTCTGGGTGAGCGGTTTTGATATCATCTATGCGCTGCAGGATATTGATTTCGACAGATCGCAGCAACTGTATTCGATACCCGGTTCACTGGGAAAACGCAATGCACTGCGTGTATCGGAACTGTTGCACCTGCTGAGTGCGGCCTGTGTGATTGCCGCGGGTGTATACGGCGGGTTTCACTGGTTGTACTGGACAGGTATTGCGGTGTTTATCGGTATGCTGGTTTACCAGCACTCGATCGTGCGTCCGGACGATCTCAGCAAGGTCAACATCGCCTTCATGACGGCAAACGGAATTGCCAGCGTTGTATTCGGTGTGCTGGTGATAGGAGACCTGGCGCTGCGGCATCTTTAGACCGGCATATGTTTCCGATTTCTCTTTTGCATAAACAGCAGGTAAAGCTTTATAAAAAAACAATGGCAAGAATACTGTGCATCGATTACGGCGGCAAACGAACGGGGATTGCGGTAACGGATCCCCTGCAGATCATTGCGAGTGCACTTACCACCATCCACACAAAAGACCTGTTCCCGTTTTTAAAACAGTATTGCCAGCAGGAACCGGTTGAACGTATACTGATCGGCTATCCCCGTAACCTCGACGACAGCGACACGCATGCCACACCGCTTGTCAAAGGGGCTATTACCAGGCTGAAAAAAGAATTTCCCGCGATCCCCATCCAGACCGTAGACGAACGCTACACCTCTAAAATGGCTTCCCGCGCCATGGTTGACATGGGTATGAAGAAAAAAGACCGCCGCAAAAAAGAAAACATAGACCAGATTGCAGCCACGATCATGCTGCAGGAGTATTTGGAGAGAGGAGGGGGGGAGTGAATGGGCGATTGGTGATTGCCGATTGCCGATTGGCGTATGTACGAATGATTGGCCATTTCATTATTCGCGATGCATACTCCATTTCCCTGGTGTTAAAATCATCGCTGGTACCGATTTCTCGGTTATTTTTGTCGTTCGGATCAAATCAAGAAAGAATGACCTATCCCGTGGTGGCGTATGGAGCGCCTGTTTTGAGAAAGATAAGCCAGGATATCACACCCGATTATCCCGGGCTGAAGACCCTGATCGATGATATGTGGGAAACGATGTATGCCAGTTATGGCGTGGGTCTTGCCGCTCCGCAGATCAACAAGGATATCCGTTTGTTCGTGATCGACAGCCAGCAGGTATTCGAGAACCTCGAGGAAGGGGAGAAAGGCATCTATCCCGATGCGCCGGGCGTTAAAAAAGTATTTATCAACGCCTATATCGAATCGCTGGAAGGAGAGGAATGGGCTTATAACGAGGGTTGCCTGAGCATTCCCAAGATCAGGGAAGATGTGTACAGACCCGCTTCTGCTACCATCAGCTATGTGGATGAACATTTTCAGCCGCATACCGATACGTTTACAGGCATCACGGCCAGGATCATACAGCACGAATACGATCATATCGAAGGCAAACTGTTCATCGATTACCTGAAACCGCTCCGCCGCAAAATGCTGCAGGGTAAGCTGAATGATATCAGCAAGGGAAAAGTGAAAGTGGATTATAAAATGGTATTTCCCAGGTAATGCGGCGCTGGCTTTTTATCATATCCTTTTTTAGCATGGTGGCCGTAAGGGCACAGGATACTTCCGTGCTGGTGGATGAGCAGCGGTTCACACTTTCGGAAGTGGTGGTAAGAAACCATTTTGATTACCGCACCCTGCTGACACAGATCAAGGAAGACACCACTTTTTACAAAGCTTTCCGCAACCTGCGGATACTGGGTTTTACCTCCTTTAACGATATCAGGATGCTGGATAAGAACGGCGGCACCAAAGCATCGCTGTTCAGCAAAACCAGACAGAACCGGGCCAACGGCTGCCGTACCATGGATGTGCTGGAAGAAAAAACGACAGGCGATTTTTACGATAAGCGGCAGGACTATCATTACCTCACTCCCGAATTGTATGCAGGTCTTTTTTTTACAAAAGGCACCGTCTGCGGCGAGAACAATATCGTAAAGGGTCATACCATGAGTCTTGCCAGCAAGAAGGGCATGGACAAACACCGGGAACAACTGAAGATGCTGTTCTTCAACCCCGGTAAAAAAATTCCGGGTATTCCTTTTATCGGCGATAAGCTTGATCTGTACGATGAGTCTGCGCACAGGTTGTACGATTACCGCCTGGATGTACAGGATTTTCAGGGCAATCCCGCCTATGTGTTTTCGATCACACCCAAAGAAGACAAGGTAAAAAGCGACCGTATCGTGGTTGACCAGATGATCACCTGGTTCGATATCAAAACACTGGAAGTGTTATCGCGCACCTATGCCCTCAGCTATAAAGCCGGTGTATACGATTTTGATGTGAGCATGGAAGTGGAAATGACAAAATTTGCAGGTCTTACCGTTCCAAAGATACTGCGCTACAAAGGCAACTGGGATGTGATCTTCAAAAAACGCGAACGCGCCGTATTCACGGCCACCCTGTTCGATTTTAAAAAAGAATAGAAGCTTAGGGGTTGGTTTGTTGTTTGCCAAAACGGGGGAAGCCAGTCATTCAGCCGGCAGGCCATACACCCTACAGTCCGTCAAGGAATGCTAAGATATCTTTTATGGATTTTTTCTCGGGGGTGACGAAATAGTTGGTGTTGGTACCTACATCGTTTACGTCTTTTACACCGAGATAGGTATCACCGCCGATCCGGGAGATGGTGATGACCTTCAGTTTTGTACCGCGGGGAATATTGGATGCCGCAAAAGTACGCGAACTGTATTCCGCTTTCAGGTTGACGATCGTTTTCTGGTTGGCGAATACCGCAAAGGCAGCGGTGTTCTTATTGGTGTAATTCGGCGGCAGCAACGCAAATATCCTGGTCTTGGGTGCAGTGCTGTCGATATATCTTTCCGCGCCTGTCCAGCGCAGGTTTTTTACCGGCATTTCATATCCGCGGATAACGGTGCCGGTGGTGGCAGCGGTTCGCTGAAAGACGGGTATCCAGCTGGTATCGGAATCGCGCTGCCAGCTAAAGGCGGTATCGATGCCGGAAGCGGGTATGGGATTTCCCTCGCGGCCGTTGAACACCTGCATATTGGGCCTGGGTTCGGTGTTGTCGCTGAAATTGATTTTCAGCGAAGCGCCCTGCGCCAGCGATAACTCCCTTCCTTCCCTGGTTACGCGAACAAAAAATGCACCGGCTGCTTCCAGCAGGTAGCCGTTGCTGGTGGTGGCTTTGAATGCTTTGATATAATCCCCCTTGGTACGCAGCCTGAATATTTCCAGCCTAAGCAGACCGGAAGTGGCGGGGGCTCCGCCTGTTTCGGTACATACCCCTGATTTGAAGAATACCGACAGACTGTCGCCATACACCATGGTGGTGTCTTTTGACGCATCCAGCGAATCGATGATGATGTTGGGTTTGAGCAACTGGATCAATGCGTGCACGGATGCGGAGGCAGACAGCGTCTGCGTCCAGGCAGTGTCGTTCAGCGGATGGTTGGTATAAACGTTGAAGTTGTTGTTTTCAGAAAGTTCTTTCTGGCAAGCGGTCAAAAACAAAGCGACCATGCTACACAATATCAGTCCTGCTTTTTTCATAATAATCTCAGTGGTGAATTTGATGGTTAGATACAACCGCTGTTTTCATCGCTGCCTACTGTCTGTTTAAATTTAACCTGATGCCGAGCGAAATGCCGCCTATGCTGAATTTCTGGTTATAGGCCGCACCGGGTGTGGTCATATTCGAGAGATTGTACCTGAAATAAGGCTCGGCAAACACGTGCAGGTCATCGCTCAGTTTTTTTACCAGGCTCACACTGCCGTACAGGCCCAGACCGATATTGCTCTTGTATACCGTATTGCTGTTTTTCTGGATAGGCACCGTAGCCAGTGAACTGTCGAGCATCACGCCCTGGTACCAGGAGGAAAGGTTTAGGATCACACCTGCATTGACACCGATCCTGAGATCGTCGTTGCCAAACTGGTAGCCCACGGTAACAGGAAGATCCAGCGTTCGGAAACGGTTGATCACCGTATTGTTCTTGAATCCTATCTGCTGCATACTGCTGGTATCCCTTACCACCACGGTATCGCCCGGCGAGCGGATGATGGTGCGTGTGGTCACGACCGTTATATTCTTGATCTCGTTCTCTGTGCGGTACACATATTTCTGGTTGATCTGGGAATATTGCAGTCCCGCTTTAACCAGTATATTGTCGTTGATCGGTTTCACGATACGGATGCCCGCCGAAAATCCGGGACGCATACTCTCGCTGCTGTCTTTTCTTGAAACATACTGCCGTGTTGCGCTGTTGTTGCTGAACGAGCGCAGGGCGATATCGGGAGACCCATAGGCTTCGAGGTACCAGTCGGTATTGCCGGTACGGCCTGTGGGACAAATGATGATGCTTTTGAACAGACTGGCATGGTTGCCGATGCTCAGTTTTTTGTCGTGCAGGTCAGCAAGCTGTCTGTTCACAGACGGAGAAATGGTTGCCGCCTTGCTCCACTGCAGCGCCTGGTACGGCTCGGGGAAACCCAGTGGAAGTCCGTTATCCGATGATGTGGCCGCGGTGCGGTCCGGGTTATCCGTCAATCCGCCCGCCATGCCCCTGGGATCGGTTGCAGGCCTGCCGGGCTGAGGGATAGCGGTAAGACCTTTGTTATTCGTAACTGAACCGTTAATGCCTGTTTCGGTAAACGCAGCGTTGTTTCTGCGGTTCCGGGTACCGGCATGGGTGGGGTTGTTATCGGTGATGCGGCCGGTATTTGCAGCGGGGTTGGCAGCGGCAGGGTGGTTGTCGCCTGTTATACCAACGGTGTTGTTATCGGGAATGGTTCCGTTCGTATTTTCCTGTTTGGGCGTGTTGCCCAAAACCCCGGCTGCTGCCGGCTGATTTGCCGTGCTGTCATTACCCGTACCGCCGGCGGGGTTGTCTTTCTGCGTGGTTTTATACCAGTAGTAACTGCCTGCCGCGAGCCCGGCGATCAGCAAAAAGATCGCGGCGATCCTGGCGGCATTGCGGAACCAGATCAGCCCGCCCTTATCGTCGTCTTCTTCGGGCATGATCTTCTCCCAGAGACCCGGGGGAACGGGTGCCGTGGCGTTGGCGAGTGAATCCCTTACAAAACCGTCGAACTGTCCTTCGCGTACCTTTTCCCATAAGCCGCCGGGTACGGTGGCTTCGGCTCCCGCAAGCGTGCTGCCTACAAAGCCGTCAAACTGTGCATCGGTGATCTTGTCCCACAGACCCGGAGAAACCGGCGCGTTGGCATCCTTCAGTTTATCGCCGATAAACTGGTCGAAGCGGCCATCGGTGATCCTGTCCCAAAGATTATCCGGCACGGGAACCTCATGGTCTCCGAGCCTGCCTTTGGCGAAATCATCAAATTGGCTATCGATCATTCTATACAGCAATTTTTTGCAATTGTAAGATTTGGTGTTGCAGCATCTTCCGCGCCTTTACCAACTGGCTGCGGCTGGTGCCGGGTTGAATGTTCAGCATTTCGGCAATCTCTTCATGACTGTATCCCTCTACCACATTCAGGTTAAAAACCATCCGGTATCCTTCCGGCAGCTGGCTGATCAGTTTCATCAGATCGCCTTCTCCCAGTTGGGCATAGGCCTGCGGGCCTATCTGCGGGGTGTCCTGGCTGTTCTCGTCCACATCTTTGAAATGGAGCTTCTTTTTTTCCAGGTGGCGAATGGCGGTGTTGACCACGATACGCCTGATCCATCCTTCAAAAGCGCCCTCAAATTTGAACTGGCCGATATACTGGTATACTTTCACAAACGCATCCTGCAGCATATCTTCCGCTTCCATGGAATCCTGGGCATAACGCAGACATACGGCCATCATCTTACCGGCATACCGGTCAAACAGCATGCGCTGACAGCGGCCATCCTGATCGATACAGCCCCTAATCAATTGATACTCTTCAGTCAATGCGTAATTGGTAGTTTGGGTCGGTTAATAGATACTGGGGCAAGTTAATATGCTGCCCGGGAAGTCAAAAATCAAAAATCAAAAGTCAGAAAATAAGGCATCCTTTCTCCCCAATCACTCCGAATAAACGAATCTGTTAAGTTGTAACATATTGATTATTAATTTTTTGAATTCTGAGCTCCGCTTTCTGTCTACGCTTTCAAAAACGCGTCGTGAATATGGTCCACCACTTTCACCAGGCTGCCGGTTTGCTGGTATACGGCCAGCTGCCTGTCGGCGCCGGTTCCGGTTTCGAATACTTTTTCCACCTGCTGAATAAATGGCCGGCTGCCGAGATCGTCCACCACATCGTCTACAAAATCCAGCAGTTCGTAAATAAGCGAGCGGGTGTTTACCTCGGTTTCCTTGCCAAAATCGATCAGGGTTCCGTCGATGCCGTACCGGCTGGCCCGCCATTTGTTTTCGTTGATCAGCGAGCGCTGGTAGATCATGAAGTTCATATTCTCCTTGCGCAGCTTGTAGATCTTGGCGCTGATGGCCTGGAACAGGGCCGCGATCATCATCGTTTCGTTGATGGTCATCGGCACATCGCAGATACGGTATTCCACGGTATTGAAAAAAGGGTGTACACGCAGGTCCCACCATATTTTCTTGGCGTTATCGATGCATTTGGTCTTGATCAGCAGGTTGACATAGTTTTCATAAGCCTCGATGCTTTCGAAGAAATCGGGGATACCCGTTCGCGGAAATTTGTCAAACACTTTTGTCCGGAAGGATTTGTACCCTGTCTGCCGGCCCTCCCAGAAAGGCGAGTTGGTGCTGAGGGCATACACATGCGGAAGAAAATACCGGGCCGTATTGGCAATATGGATCGCCATGCGGCGGTCTTCCATGCCCACATGCACATGCAGACCGAAGATCAGGTTGCTGCGGGCGGCTTCCTGCAATTCGTTGACGATCTCATTGTAACGCACATGATCCGTGATCAGCTGGTTTTCCCAGTGGCTGAAGGGGTGGGTGCCCGAGGCGCCGATCCACAGACCCAGGTCGCCGGCTATCTGTGCAATATTGCCGCGCAGCGATGCCACATCTTTAAACGCATCATCCACATTGCAGCAGATATCGGTGCCCACTTCCACCACGGCCTGGTGCATTTCGGCCTTTACCTTATCCTTGAGTATTTTCTGCCCCTCGTGCACGATACGCTGCTCATGGCTTTTCAACTCCCGGCTTACGGGGTCGATGACCATGTATTCCTCTTCCACACCTAAAGTAAAATGTTTGTAATCTGTCATAAGAGCCGCTTGGTTTGGCGATGGGTGTCAGGGGTACAGGGTTTTGCCGCCACTGCTTCTTTTTACATATTCGCCCCAGGTAAGGTTATCCGCGCCCGGTTTGAGGGACTGCGCTTTCTCGATCGCAAAACTGGCGGCGGTTTCCACCACCCATTCAAAATTCTCCGGCCCCACGCTTTTCAGATCCGCGTCGGGTGCGGGGTTGCAGAAATCGATGGCATAGGGAACGCCATCGCGGAGCGCCAGCTCCACCGTATTGAAATCATAGCCCAGGAAACGGTTGATCCGGAGCACGATGTCTTCCATCTGTTTCAATCTTTCGGCCGAAGGTTTGAAATCGGCCACATAACGCAGGTGATGCGGGTTGCGCGGTTCGTAAGACATGATCCGCACATGTTTTCCGCCGATGCAGTAACAGCGGTAGTATTCTTCAAAAATGATCTCTTCCTGCAGCAGCATCACCAGCTGTTCGGTTTCGGCATGCTTCTCAAAGAAATCGTTCATATCCGTAAGCTTGTATACATTCTTCCATCCGCCGCCCGCAAAAGGTTTCATATAGGCCGGAAAACCCACGTAGTCGAATATCCCTTCCCAGTCGAGCGGGTAGGCCAGGTTGCTGAACGACTGGTCCGAGGTATCCGGCGGCAGATCGCGAGAGGGCAGGATCACGGTTTTGGGTACGGGTACGCCGATCTTTGTAGCGAGACAGTTATTGAAGAATTTTTCATCGGCGCTCCACCAGAACGGGTTATTGATCACGGCGGTGCCGCAAAGCGCCGCATTCTTCAGGTAGGCCCGGTAAAAAGGAACATCCTGGCTGATGCGGTCCACGATCACATCGTAACCGCTGGGCTCACCCTGCATCACCTTATCAATACGCACCGGCTCTGCTGAAATACCGGAAATATTCTTACTGTTGATCCTTTCTACAAAAGCTGTCGGAAAACTCCGTTCCTGCCCAAACAGGATACCGATCTTTTTCATATGAGATGATTTGGTGAAATGATGAACGACGTGATATGGCTTCAATTTAAGCAAATGACAGAAAAAACACAAAAAAACGTCCCCACCAGAACACGCCCCGCAAAAACACTTACTCACTCACGACTCATGTCTCACGTCTCCCATTCCCATGCTTGCTGTTTCGGTTTCCCTGCCTACATTTGGTGTTATGTCTGAGAGCAGAACGGTTTCTTCCATCCTGATTGAACAAAAGACGATCTTTTCCGAATACCTTGAAAGGGAAGTGGTGTTTGATGTGTACCTGCCTGTATCGATCGGTTTCCCCGATGAACTGAGTTTGCTGCTGTTCAACGACGGACAGGATCTTCCCAAAATGCCTTTTGACGAAATACTGGAATCGCTGAATACCTCGGGCAGGTTGTCTCCCCTGCTTTGCGTAGGCATCTATTGCGGCGCCGAACGCAAGATGGAGTATGGGGTTGCCTATTCTGCGGACTATAAAGGCCGCGGCGCCAAAGCCGGTTTGTATACCCGGTTTATTTTTGACGAACTGATTCCGTTTATCCGCAAAACCTATAACATTCCTTCTTTCAGGGATAAATCCTTTGCAGGATTTTCGCTGGGTGCGCTCAGTGCGATGGATATTGCCTGGAACCATGGCAGTGAATTTACCCGTGTGGGTATGTTCAGCGCTTCACTGTGGTGGCGCAGAAAAAGTTACGACGAGGGTTATGACGATGAACAGGACCGGCTGATGCACCTGCAGGTACGCAAAGGTATCTTTCATCCCTGGCTCCGGTTTTTTATCGAATGCGGTGAGCAGGACGAAACCGCAGACCGCAACAACAACGGCATCATCGATTCCATAGATGATGCGCTGGATCTTATCTTCGAACTCAAAGCCAAAGGGTATACCGACGAGCATATCCATTACCTGCAAATGCCTTCCGGCAAACACGAGGTGGCCACCTGGGCCAAAGCCATGCCTGCATTCCTGAAATGGGGATGGGGTAAAACAACCTGGTAGCGAGCTGTTTACCGGACCGCTGTATTCCGAGCGATCGTTATTCTTATCAGGGTATAAAAAAAGAGGCCACCCAAAGGCGGCCTCTTTTTTATGATCAGGTAATCAGATTAGAAGATATACCTTACTCCGAGCTGCATACCCCATGTACTGAAGATAGAATTATTGTTGATATAAGTCTTATCGAGCAGCACCTGTTTGGTTGCACCCTGCGGCAGGTAAGTAGCCAGCTGGTAATTGGCCACACCACCGGTAGCGTTTACGTAGCGCAACGGTGTATTGGTGATCGCCAGGCTTCTAACGCCCCAGTTCTTGTTAAAGAAGTTGGCAGCATTCAGCAGGTCTACGCTGATCTGCAGCGTGTGCTTTCGGCTGCCGATATTGGTGAAGATATCCTGTACCAGTTTCAGATCGATCCGGTTGAACCAGGGCTGAATAACACCGTTTCTGGTGGCCACCTGTCCCTTGCGGTTTGACAGGTATTTGTCCTGCTCAAGGAATTTGAAAAAGGCATCAGACTGTTCTTTTGCAGTAAAGGCAGGAATATTGCCCGACGCTGCAATGGGAACAAAGTTAACCTGCGATGCATCGGTTGGGATGTACATCAGGTCGGCACTGTTACCATCGTTGTTTACATCACCGTTATAGATATAGCTCATGGTACCCTGTGCGGCTCCCTCATAATAAGCAGAGATGGTGGTGGCAAAATTCTTAGCGTATTCAAAACGGTAAGACAATGCACCAACTACCCTGTGCGGCACTGCGAAACTTGAATTGGACAATTCAAGATCGTTCTGTGTACGTGAGGTTGGATTGGCAGCCCAAACCGAGTTTGCCTGTGAGCCCGGGTTGGCGGTTACATCCATTGCGGAAGTGAATGTGTAAGCCAGAAAGCCCGACAGTCCTTTGGTAAGCGCTTTGGATACCTGTGCGGTAACTGACAGAGAGCTTCCTTTTTTCGTATTGTCCAGTACCACGGCATTACCGCTTGTTGTGTTCAGCTTTCTGGCAGCAGAAGCGGAGTAGCTCGGACGGGCAATACCCGGTGCCACCTGTACGGTGGCATCAGGCGCTTTCTGGTTTGCATTGAACATGTAAACCGCGTTGATGTCCTTGCTGAAGATGGCTTCCAGGCTATAGCTCCATCCCTTGTTCAGCTGTTTTTCCACACCCAGGTTGGTACGCCAGATCTGCGGGAACTTGAAGTTGTTAGAGATCAGGGCATAGGCGCCGGTGGGCACTGCTGTTCCTCCTTTGGTGGGGAACTGCGTGGGGTTAAGCGTGGTGTTATAGAAAGGATTGTATGCGTGCGGATCGGGGTTGAACAGGAAGTTGTTCAGGTCTGCCGGATTTGAAATCAGCGTGCCGAACTGGTAAGGTCCTACACCGGTTGGCAGGTTGGTCAGGTAAACAAAGGGTATACGACCGGTAAACAAACCGGAACCACCCCTGATCACCATGTTCTCATCAGGTATTTTGGCGCGGAAACCTACCCTGGGAGACCAGTAGACAGTGCTTTTTGGCCAGGCCCCTGTATTGTATTGGGTAATGGAACCGTCATTGCCATACAGCGAGAGATTATTTACCGCGGTATTGGCAAGCGGCTGCTCGGGATATACCGGTTTATCCAACCTCAGACCGGCAATCAGTTTAAAATTGTCAGAGATATTGATCTCGTCCTGCAGGTAGGCGCTCGCCTGTCCCACTTTCAGGTTGGCTGAAATAACGCCATCCTGTCCGGGAATAAGCGAATACGTAAGCGCAAACATTTTAGGCGCCCTGTTGTTCAGGAAATCATCCACGGAACCATACGCATAGTAACCCTGGTTACCCGGCATAAAGCCGTTACCCACCTTCTGGAATTCATAGCTCAAGCCGGCGGTCAGTGTGTGTTTGCCCGCATAGTAGGTAAAGTTATCCGTGATGGTATACACATCGTTGATCACTACGTTGTAGTTGCCGTTGAAGGGTTCGTTTCCGAAGCTGATATAGTTGTTCTTGGCCGTTGGCAGGTTGGCTATATCAACAAACGGGAACTGTGCACCCAGGTGTTGTTTGTCGGTTTTGATCTTGGTGATCGTTGCCAGGAACTGGTTGGCAAATTTTCCGCGGAAATTGCTGGTAAGATCCAGGCTTCCTGAACGAACAATGTCCTTTTGGGTATAGGCGGTGTTGCCGAACGCCATCGCGGTAGACGAAAAACGCTGTCCGTACGTGATGATGTTGGTAGAGTTGGCACCGTTGATGCCACCGCTCTGGCTGGGCAGGAAGGTCTGGGTGTTTACATAGTCGCTGTACTTCAGCGTAAGCTTGGTGGAGGTGCTGATGTTCCAGTCGATCTTACCCAGGATTTTGTGGTTTTTTACCGGCACATTCGGGTTGAAATTGTCGTAGGCACCCGGATCATAGCTATACTTTGATTTCAGGTAGTCAGACACTTTCTGCATATCGGAAACAGGCACAGCGGAAAGGTTACCGCCGCCGGTGCCACCTGCCGGTGTATAGTAGTTCAGCACTGCGGATTTTTCTTCGTATTCACCGTTCACAAAGAAGAACAGTTTGTTTTTGATGATCGGTCCGCCAAGGCTTCCGCCATAGGTTTTGTTATACGATTTTACGGGTTCGGGCAGTTTGAAATCGCCCACGTTACGGCCGTTGTACGACTGGTTCCTGTAAAAGGTATATATCGTTCCCTGCAGTCTGTTGGTACCGCTTTTGGTAACAGCCGAAATGTTTGCACCGGTAAACTGTCCCTGTCTGACATCGAAAGGAGCGATGCTTACGGCAACTTCCTGGATCGCATCCAGCGAAATGGGGTTACCACCGCCGCCGGGTAAGGGATCTGTAGAAAGACCGAAGTTGTTGTTCAGGTTTGCACCGTCAACGGTTACGTTGTTGTAACGGCCGTCCCTGCCTGCAAAGCTGTTTCCGTTTGACTGGGGTGTGAGCCTGGTAAAATCACTGATGCTTCTGCTGATGGTGGGCATCGTGGTCAGCAGGCGCTGGTTGATCACGGTTGTGGCGTTGTTTTTGTCCACACCCGATCTTCTTCCGGTAGCCGTAACCACCACTTCGGAAAGGGTCTTATTCGCATCTGCCAGCACGCTGTTGATGGCGTAGGGTTCGCCAAGTGCGAGGTAAATGTCCTGGAAGGATTCAGTCTTAAGACCTACATATTCGATCTTTACTGAATAAGGTCCGCCTACGCGCAACCCGGGGAGGGCAAAACTGCCGCTTTTTTTCGAAACGGTGGTGTACACCGATCCGGAAGGTGTGTGCGTAGCGGTGATGCTTGCGCCCTCCAGTTCTTTTCCATCCCCTGTTTTCACTGACCCCGTAATACTACTGGTCGTAACCTGGGCCATGGATGCTGCCGCGATCAATATTGTCGACAACATCAATGAAATTCGCTTGAAAAATCTCATAGACATAGTTTTAGATGTGCAAATATCACCCTTTCTGCTGCGCGGCAAAATTCTGCCTCTGTAGAACAGCGTGAAAACCGCTGAAATGGGGAAAAATAAAGGCTTTTAGGGGAAAATAATCCGGCCAATTCCGCTTAAAAATAGGTCAATTCCGGACCCTGCGCAGTAATGTTAAGTTTGCATTACTAATTCTGTAATAGCAGCCTGATACCCAATTGAAAAGACCAGTTACTGCCATAAACGGCGTTTAAACTCTGACTTTCGGGAAAAACCGGCCCCTGCAGCAGCACCGGATTAAGGCGGTATTGCGGCGTCAGGTCCGTCGGACCTGTATATCCTTCAAAATCAATGATCGCCAGCTGGCCGAAAGGCAGCTGGTACTTTTTACCCCAGGATGCGTTGAGCAGGTTGGCCAGATTGGCCAGCTCGCAGCTCAGCTGCAGCACCCGGCGTTTTTTTCCGGGAAGCACCAATTCCTGCACCATCTTCAGGTCCACTGTATGCATAAAAGGCCCTGCGCTTCCGTTTCTTTCGGCAAACTGCCCGCGTTTTTTCCGGAGATAGGCATCGGTTTGGAAGTAGTTTTCCAGGATGGCTTTCTGCTGCGGGGGGGTGATGACCGTTTGTCGGATGACCAGCGGAAGGAAAATACTGCTTTCCAGTTCGCCGGCGCTGGGTATGTACAGCAGTTCAAAACCGCCCGCCCTTCCATCGTCACGCACCAGGCTCTGTCCGCCATATACATAACTGAACGGGAACCCCGACTGACCGGTATAGCTGAGGGACACTGTCAAAGAGCGTCTGTTCGAGGAGAACGGGAATCGTTTCCATGCCGTAAAGCGAATGCGGTGCCCCGGACTGAAATCGGATACGGACAAGACCGGTTCGTTCCGGCCGTTCACAGATTCCGTTGTTCGCCACTGGCTCAGGTTAACGGAACTGGTTCCATCGGTTACGGTAAAAGAGCGGCCCCAGTGATAATGCAGCTCTGTCTCCCAGCGGTTCAGCCATTTTTTGCGTGCAGAAAAGCCGATCTCATAACTATACCCTTTGGCCCCTTCCTGACTGGTCAGCAGAATCACCGAACCGTAGGGATTGCCACCCGGCAGCGGAATGCGTGCGTTATTGGAATCCGTATACACCGCCCTTTCTCCCGCGCCATGCAGTCTTGCTGTCGGCGGCAGCAGGTTCACATTGCGGTAGGCAATACCGCTGAGGGTGATTCCGTACATGGCTTCCAGTGAACAGTTCCAGTCATTAACGAAGTTTTTTTCCACGGAAACGCTCATTCTTGCCAGCGCAGGCATCCGCAGGGTGGCACTGACCAGGTTAACCGGGTCTTTGTTGCCCGTTGCACCCAACTCCGCCGGCATCCATGGGTGGTGGGGGTCGGGTCTGAACCGCATGCGGTTCAGTTGCGCTTTACCGGCCGTAAAACCACCGGTGAACAGGCCGTTGTACTGGTAAACACCGCCCGGCCAGGCAAACGGCATCCGTCCCGAAAAAATTCCGATACCCAGTCTTATACGCATCTTTTGCTCCGGTAAAACATACCGCAGTGAGAGCCTGGGTGAAATGCTTACCGGCATGCTGATCCGGTTTCCGGTCAGCGCCCCCTGCAGCGGGTGATACTGTGCCAGCAAAGGCAGTACGGTATCGTTGAAAAATACATTGGTTGCGGGCTTATCGGGGAAAACATACCGGTCTGCCCGGATGCCTGCCTGCAGCGACAGGCGGGATGATATCCGGCAGTCGTCGTTTACAAACAGGGAGCCCCTGATCACCGTGAAATTTGCTGCGGCCCGGGTATTATCGTTCTGCCCTGCATCGATCATCGAAAATCCCAGCTGGTACCCCGAAGGGCTGGCATTGGTGATAAAATCGCCCGGCGAAGCATAGCTATAGCTGCCCAGCGCATACTGGATAAAAGCATTGCAGATGCGGCTGTATTCGGCATCCACCCCGGCAGACAGGCGATGCCTCCCCAGCCCGACCTGGAATTTGCCGGTAAAACTGCTGTTCCGCTGCCGCAGCAGGTTGATGCCGGAACTGATATCGGTACCGATGATGATGGAACCCGCATCGTCGTAGATACGCACCCGCGGAAAAGGTTTGCCGGCGGGCATCCTGTCGTCATTGACAATGGTATGTGTAACCGATGCAAGGATACTGGCGTTTTTGCCAAGCATGGTCTTCCATTCCAGCGAGCCCGTTGTGTTCTGCGTTGTCAACGCATAGCCCGAATGACTGAAATAAAGGTTACCGGCATCGCTTTGGTTGCTCACTGTTCGCTGCCCTGCCGTATACCGTATGCCCGCGGTCAGCGATTGCAGCGGCGAGGGTTTCCAGTCTACGCGGATGCTGATCCTGTCTGCAAACAACAGGTCATCGGCATGATCAAAACTGCCTGGGTCATAGCCATAGTTAGACAGCAGGTTGGCGGAAAGCAGCGACAGCGTTTTGGCATCACTGGTTTTGCCCTGGTACTGTTCCGTTGAAAAACTGCGGGAAAATAAATTCCGCTCCAGTTCCGTATTCAGGCAATAGAACAGGCGGTTCTTTTTAAATGCGCCCTGTGTGCGGACCCCGTACAAACGATGCGACTGACGGTTATCCTGGGTGGCAGTATTGCGGAAAAAATGATACAGCGAGGTCTGCGACGCATTCGATCCCGCCCTGGTTACCGCGTTGATGGCCGCACCGGTAAAATTTCCCAGCGAGGCATCGTAGGGTGACACCGATACCTGCAGTTGCTCAATGGCTTCCACCGCCACGGGCGAAATACCCGCCTGCCCGCCATTGGTGCCGCTGGCCGCCAGTCCAAACAGGTCGTTGTTAACAGCGCCGTCGATATAAAAGGCGTTGTAGCGGTTGTTCTGTCCGCCAAACGAAACAGCGGCTTCGTTACCGTTTACCAGCCTGGCCCGCGGTGTTGTTTGCAGGTACTGGTACAGATCCCTTCCGGCAACCGGCAGTCTTTCCATTTTTTCCCGGTCGATGATGCTGGCATAGGTATCGGTAACGCCGCGTTTGGCGGATACCGTCACTTCGGCCAGCACCTGCTGCACAGGTGTAAGGACGAATGGCACCTGCCCTTCCTCTCCCAATACCACCAGCACCGTTTTTTTTGCACCGGTATGGTTCACAAAGCCGGCGGTAAGGGTATACGGACCACCCGGTGCCAGGTTGCTGAAAACAAAATATCCCGAGCGGTTTGTCCGGGTAAAAGCCGCGGTTCCGGTTGGCTCGTGCACCAGCTGCACGGTGGCGCCCACCAGTTTTTCTCCCCCGGCAGCCCGTACCTCTCCGGCCAGGCTACCGGTGGTAACCTGTGCTGCCAGCGAATGGATACCTGACAGAACAACCAGTAAAAACAGTCGGCTGCTGAAGGAGAACATATCCTTATTTGAGAGCGAAGAAAGCAGCCGGACTCTGTCCAAACAAGCGTATTTGCCGCAGGCATACACCGTGTAAACAGTTTGCGTTATTGGTAAAAAATACGGGGGCTCCGGTAATTCTCCCTGCCGCGGCTTAATTTTGCACGATAACCATCATTGTTATGTTAAACAGGATAGAGGAAGCGATCGACGACATCCGCAACGGGAAAATGGTGATTGTAGTGGATGATGAAGACCGCGAGAACGAAGGCGACCTGATCATTGCTGCACAGCATACCACACCGGAGACGATCAATTTTATGAGTAAGGAAGCGCGGGGGCTGATCTGCATCGCGCTTACCGAGGAGCGTTGTGCGCAACTGGAGTTAAAACCCATGGTTACGTCCAATACTTCGCTGCATGAAACGGCGTTTACGGTATCGGTCGATCTTATCGGCCAGGGTACCACCACGGGTATTTCGGCGCATGACCGTGCTAAAACCGTGCAGGCCCTGATCAACCCCGAAACCAAACCCTACGAACTCGGCCGCCCCGGGCATATATTCCCGCTTATCGCCAAAAATGGCGGTGTGCTGCGCCGTAGCGGTCATACCGAAGCGGCCGTGGACCTGACCAGGCTGGCGGGACTGCAGCCCGGCGGCGTACTGGTGGAAGTGATGAACGAAGACGGTACGATGGCGCGTTTGCCGCAGCTGGTGGAGATGGCCCGCAGGTTCTCTCTCAAGATCATTTCCATCAAAGACCTGATCGATTACCGGCTGAAAACCGATTCGCTGATCGAGGAACTGGTTCGGGTGGATATGCCTACCCAGTGGGGGCATTTTAAACTGGTTGCCTTCAAGGAAAAAACAACCGGGGGCGAGCACCTGGCCCTGATCAAAGGAACCTGGGAGAAAGACGAAGCGGTGCTTACGCGTGTGCACAGCAGCTGTTTTACCGGTGATATACTCGGCAGTTTCCGCTGCGATTGCGGCGAGCAGTTACACGCGGCCATGGCGATGGTGGAGAAAGAAGGCAGGGGGCTGATCCTCTACATGAACCAGGAAGGAAGGGGCATCGGCCTGATCAACAAACTGAAAGCCTACAAGCTGCAGGAAGAAGGCATGGATACCGTTGAAGCCAACCTGCACCTCGGTTTTGGCATGGATGAGCGCGATTACGGCGTAGGTGCCCAGATACTGCGTTACCTTGGCGCCACCCGGCTGCGGCTGATGAGCAATAACCCGCGCAAACGTGCGGGCTTGAAAGGCTATGGCATCGAAATAACCGATATCGTACCCATAGAAGTGCATCCCAATAAACACAACCGCAAATACCTGGAAACAAAAAGAGACAAACTGGGCCACGAGATACTCGGAGAGCAGGGCTGAGGCCGGATTGGTTTGCTGCGCTGTTTCAGGAGCCGCGAGGAATCAAACAAAAAGGGTTGATCGGCCGGATGGCCAGTCAACCCTTTTCTTTCAGTCAATAAACCAATCTGTTTTTTAAGCAGTGCGGCTTTTGGCGGCTACCTTCTGCGGTAGCCCTGCTGCTCTTCCAATTCCGCGTCTTCTTTTTCCTTTTCCTTGTCGTAGGCCCTGATAATCGATTTTACGAGACGGTGACGCACCACATCTTCCTCTGTAAGTTCGATATGGGCGATGCCATCGATGTTCTTGAGAATGCGTGTGGCTTTATCCAGACCGCTGCGCATATTCCTCGGCAGGTCAACCTGGGTTGGATCGCCGGTGATGATGGCTTTGGCATTGGCGCCGATACGTGTAAGGAACATTTTCAGCTGCAGGTCGTTGGTGTTCTGCGCCTCGTCGAGAATGATGAATGCGTTGTCGAGCGTACGGCCGCGCATATACGCCAGCGGTGCAATTTCGATGGTGCGCGTGCTCATGTAATACCCGAGTTTATCGGCGGGGATCATGTCATCCAGCGCATCGTACAGCGGCCGCAGGTACGGGTCGATCTTTTCTTTCAGGTCGCCGGGAAGAAAACCGAGGCTTTCGCCTGCTTCCACCGCCGGCCGTGTAAGGATGATCTTCTTGACAATTTTGTTTTTTAACGCACGTACGGCGAGCGCTACGGCAGTATAGGTTTTGCCGGTACCCGCAGGGCCGATGGCAAATACGATATCGTTCCTGTCGACCGCCTGAACCATTCTTTTCTGGTTCTGTGTACGCGCACGAACGGTTTTGCCGTTGGGCCCGAATACAAGGATATCGTTGGGATTGCGGTCCACGAAATTATCGACCGTTTCCGCATCATCGCCGCCAAGGATCTGTTCAAAATAATTTTCGCTAAGGTGCCCGTTTCTTTCAAGATACTGGATGATAAGATCAATTTTCTCTTTTGCTGTTTCGATCTGTTCCGGAGCCCCGCTCAGTTTTAATTGTGTCCCGCGGGAGAGGATCTTTAACAATGGGAATTTCTTTTTCAGCAAATCAAGTTTTCCGTTGTTTACACCAAAGAACTCGATGGGATTAACGGAATCGAGGCTAATGATAGTGTCTGTCAAACTGTTCTCAATTTTTAGGTTCACAGATATGGTTCCATACTTCCAACCCGTCCTATCCAAATGTAATCCTACTTGGTCTTCTGTTCCTAATACTTCTTATTCACAGGTGTGGATAGATTGCTTAATACAAATTCCGGACCACGGGAGGAGCGGGAGGGGATATGAAATTATTGTTAACAGGAGGGGAGGAGAACGTGAGACGTGAGTTGTTGGGAGCAGCGGGTGTATGAGCTTCGTTTTGGGTTTGTTAATTTCCTGCATTTTTGAGAGCGGCGATGGTTGCCTGGGGATTGGCGGACTTAAAGACAGTGTTTCCTGCCACGATGACGTCTGTGCCTGCCTTTACGATCGCGGCGGCATTGTCGAGCGTAACACCTCCGTCGATCTCGATCAGTGTTGACAGGTTTTTGTCGATGATCATTTTCTTCAGCGTGCGGATCTTGTCGAGCGTATGGGGTATAAACTGCTGTCCGCCGAAACCGGGGTTCACACTCATCACCAGTACCATGTCTATATCCTGAATGATGTCGCTGAGCAAATGCACGGGCGTATGTGGATTTAACGCCACACCGGCTTTCATGCCCAGGCTTCTGATCTGCTGGATATTGCGGTGCAGGTGCGGGCAGGCTTCGTAATGTATCGTCAGCACATCAGCGCCGGCTTTTTTAAAGGCCTCTGCATAATTGCCCGGCTCCATGATCATTAAATGCACATCGCAGATTTTCCGGGTGGCTTTGCGGATATGTTCGATCACCGGCAGGCCATAGCTGATATTGGGCACGAACCGGCCATCCATCACATCCAGGTGAAACCATTCTGCCTCGCTTTCGTTGAGCATATCGCAATCCCTTTGCAGGTTCAGGAAATCGGCGCTTAACAACGAAGGGGCAATAATGGGCATGGGGTGAATTTTTGCAAAAATAAGAAAGTGCGGCCAAGTGCGTTTTACAAACCGTGTTTCTCCGGCATCTTTACCTGACAGCCGTGTTTATTTTTTCTCGAGCCTTGCCAGCGCCTGCCCCGCTTCTTTGAGAGCGGGGTCCAGCTGCACTGCCCGCCGGTAGTTATCGATTGCCTCTGTTTGGTTGCCCAGCGCTTCCTGGCATTTGGCAAGCCAGTAATACCCATCCGCATAGGTATTGCGGATGGTAATAACGGTTTTGAATACCTGCGCCGCTTCGTTTACCTGTTTGTTATCGAAATACAGGAAACCTTTTTCCATATAGGCTTCCATATAATTAAAATCCGCTGCGATACAGTTATCGAAACTGGCTATCGCTTTTTGCCGCTGCCCCGTTCTTGCATAGTAAACACCTGAAATGAAATGCGTATGCGCCGCATATTCCCTGCCCAGCCGCATGGCAGCCACCTGCCTGGCGAGGTACAAAGCCGTTGTATCTTTTTTCTCGGCGAACAGGTTGGCCGCAGCCAGCAGGGCATCGGGAGCGGGATAGATACGGATGGCATAACGCAGCGAATGCAGCGCACCCGCTGTATCGCGCGTAGCCTGCTGCAACATCGATTTACGGTACCAGAAACCGTAGTTCAGGCTGTCTTTCCTGATCAGCGAATCCATCTGGCCTATCGCCTGCCCGGATGCTCCCAGGCTGTCAAGCGCTTCCACCAGTTGCATACGCAGTCCCGGGCTGTCGGGATAAGTGTTGGCAGTGGTATACAGGCGCCGGATATTGTCGGGCATTTCGTCAGGACTGAGCCGGTCGGCAGGAATATCTTTTGTTTGGTTGCCGCGGCAGGCAGCCAGGCAGGCAAGCAGGATAACGGGGATCCATCTGTTCATAAGGCAAAAATACGGCTGCCTCGGTTTTGGTGATATTTTTTTGGATGCCCGCTGTTGCCGGTGACTTATTTTTGCCGCATAGTAATGTTTATGAAAAAAATCAGCATCCTGTTTTTTCCTGCGGTCATTGCTTTCACAGGCATTGTTTTTGCGCAGCCTGCCGCAGCCGATTCTGTGCTGTTTGCGGGCGAGAAGCATTTCAGGAATGTGCAGCAGCTCACTTTCGGCGGAGACAATGCGGAAGCCTACTGGAGTTACGACGGCAAATACATCGTCTTTCAGCGCACCAATCCCAAAGAAGGGTTGGCCTGCGACCAGATCTTTATCGGCAAACTGCCGGCGCCGGGAGAGAAGTTCACCTATAAAATGATCAGCCCGGGTAAAGGGCGCACCACCTGTGCTTTTTTTCTTCCCGACGGGAAACATATTATTTATGCGTCCACCCACCTGGGTGCGGATACCTGTCCGCCGGTTCCGGATCGTGCCAGGTATGGCAACAAGTATATCTGGCCGCTGTATGACAGCTACGATATATTCATGGCCGACCTGAACGGAAAGATCGTTAGGCAGCTGACTACCGCCAAAGGCTATGATGCGGAAGCCACCCTTTCTCCCGACGGTAAAAAAATGATCTACTGCAGCGATAAAGACGGCGATCTGGAATTGTATGTGATGGATATTGCCAGCGGCCGGGAAAAACGCATCACGCATACCCCTGGCTACGACGGCGGCGCATGGTTCAGTCCCGACGGTAAAAAGATCGTGTGGCGTGCCAGTCGCCCGAAAACAGAGACAGAACTTACAGCGTACAAAACGCTGCTGGCAGACGGTATGGTGGCGCCTACCAATATGGAAGTATGGGTGGCCAATGCCGATGGTTCGGGCGCCAGGCAGATCACCAGCCTGGGCCAGGCAAACTGGGCGCCTAATTTTACGCCAGACAGCAAACGCATTATTTTCTGCAGTAACCACGAATACAAAAGAGGTTTTCCCTTCAATATGTACCTGACGGGTCTGGATGGCAAGGGCCTGGAAAAGATCAGCCGCGACAAAGGCTTTGATGCATTCCCGATGTTCAGTCCTGATGGTAAAAAGATCATCTTTGCATCCAACAGGAACAATGGCGGAACCCGGGATACCAACCTGTTCGTGGCCGACTGGGTAGATTAATACCGTATACGCATACCGGCCATTGCCGGCAGACCGATAAAAGCACTATATTCAATCACGCAAAACCATACGCTATGCAAACCGGTTTTCTTCATTTACATAACCTGCTTCGCTGGGTGATCCTGATCCTGTTACTGGTATCCATCGTAAAAGCCTATACCGGCTGGCAGAAAAAGAAAGTGTTTTCACCGGGCGATAAAAAAGTATGGCTGTTTACCATGATCAGTGCGCATATTACGCTGGTACTGGGATTGTACCAGGTACTGGTGGGCCGGTTCGGGATATTCACCACACAGCTTCCGGAAGGCACCAGTGTTATGAAAGACAAATTCTACCGGTTCTACTGGGTGGAACATCCGGCAGGCATGATCATTGCGATTGCATTGATTACGATGGCGCATGGTATGGCCAAAAAAACCGTGGCAGACGAGGTGAAATACAAAAAGGCTTTTTACTATTTCCTTTTTGCACTGATCGTGATACTCGCCACCGTGCCCTGGCCGTTCAGGGAGATCGTGGGCAGACCCTGGTTTCCGGGAGCCTGATGTTTCCCGCGTTGACCATTGTCAGATGAGGCTGTAGGTGCGGATCGTTATAATAGGCTGTTGTTTTTCTGATCAACGACAAAATGCTACGCATATGAATACGCCTGCCAGGAAAAGTCCTCTGCGCATCGTACTGCTTGCCGGTTTTGTAGCCGGTACGCTCGATATTCTTGCGGCCTTTACGCAATTCTACCTCAAAACAGGCAAGGACCCGCTGGTTATTCTCAGGTACATAGCAAGCGCTGCGGTGGGTAAGGAAAAAGCCTATGGCGGTGGTGCGGAGATGTACCTGCTCGGGTTGCTGTTTCATTATATCATTGCGTATGGACTTACGATCTTTTTCTTCTGGCTGTACCCTTACTGGAACGTGTTGGGCCGCAACCGTTTTATCACCGCGGTGATCTATGGCATTTTTGCCTGGATGGTAACCGCCCTTGTGATCGTGCCGCTGAGCTTTATCGGGAAATTTCCGTCCGACCCGGGCCAGGCAGCCATAGCCATCCTGATACTGATCTGTATGATCGGGTTGCCGCTGTCTTTTATCATAGGCAAATACCACGACAGGAACGTGCATATCGATGAAGTGCTGTAGCGATGCGGCACCGGTTGAATACAGGCATGAAAACCATAAAACACCATTCATGAAAACAAGGCTGCTACTACTGACCTGCTTTTTACAGGTGAGCGTTGTGTTTGCACAGAAACAGAACAGTTCCGAATTATTTGATGGCAAAACCTTACAGGGCTGGCGTACCTACCAGCACAAACCCGCCGACTCATGGTTTGTTGTTGACGGAATGCTTGCCAACAAGGGCAACAAAGACCCCAATACCAGGCATGCAGACCTGATCACCGAAAAACAGTATGAAAATTTTGCGTTGTCGGTCGACTGGAAAATAGCGCCGCAGGCCAACAGCGGCATACTGTACCTGGTAACGGAAGACAATCCGGCTTCTTACCAGAGCGGACCGGAATACCAGCTGATCGACGACAAAGGCTATCCCGCCAAACTGGAGGAATGGCAGAAAACAGGCGCCAACTATGCCATGGATCCGCCGCTGACAGATGCCACCAAGCCTGCAGGTGAATGGAATCATACCGAGATCATCGTCAACAAAGGCAATGTAACGCATTGGCTGAACGGCAAAAAAGTAGCGGAGTATACCATCGGCAGCGATAGCTGGAACCAGCACAGGACTTCGGGTAAATGGAAAGACACAAAACCGTACGGACTTGCAAAAAAAGGCCATATCGCATTACAGGATCATGGCGGAGAAGCCTGGTTCAGGAATATCAGGATACGCGAATTATAATGCGCGGGCCGATAAGACCGATCATGCTCCTGGCGTTCCTGGCGGCCATATTGTTTGCTGCCTGTAGTCCGTACAAACTGATGCAATGGCCGGTGAGAAGCGCGGAAGCGGGCAGGGCAGGGGCAACCGAATTCTACCAGACAGTGGCCGCCTGGAAATGGCGCGAGCGGGACTCGCTGGCAAAAGCCTATATCCTCTCGGGCAATTACCCTTCTTTTCTCCGGCAATTCGCACCGGTGCATGCTTCGGTAACCGATAGCGTATCGGGGCAAAGAACCGATGCGGTGTACTATGTTTCCCAGGATTATTTATCGCTCGGCACCGATGATGACTGGGCAAGGATTCCGCTGACACCGATGGCGGCGCAGGTGATTGCAGACAGTTTTCATTGTTTTCTTCCCACCAGAAAAATCGTGAACGATATTTACGCGCAGGCAGCGGTAAAACTGGCGCCTGTTCCGATGTATGCCTTCCGCGACAGTTCTGTAACCATGTGGCAGCACCACCTGATCATAGAAGGCCAGCGCAGGGGGCGTAAGGGACTGATAGCTGGTATCAAGAAAGATGTTGTACTGTCGGGGAAACTAACCAGGGAAGCGCGCCCCGACCGCGAAGCCATTTACGGCTGGCACAAACCCGATGGCAAACCGATACAGCCTCTCTATACCGGCCATATCAGCTGGTGGGTTGATTACAGCCATGGTATCCGTCTTGTTTACCGTACCATATGGGTGAACCGTAAGCCGATGGATTATACCGAAGTGTTGAAAGATCCCAAACTGCAGCATCTGCTGTGTGATGAAGAGGGCTGCGATATGTGGCGGTATTAAGGAAGCCCTAATACCTTTCTTCGATGATTTGCTGGTGGTGCAGCAGGTGTCCGTAAATGATATAGCCGAGCGAATTGGCCGTGATGGCTTTATTGCTGGCGGTACCCGATGCTGCCAGTTGTTCCTCGTTAAGCGAAGCGATCAGCAGGTCGGTTGATTTGCGCAGCGCCAGGAACTCTTCCTTGAGCGAATCGAAACTTCTTTCATTGGCCAGTGAGTTCTCCGAAAAAAGATTTTCGTCAAAAGAAGCCAGGGGCGTTTTGTCTTTTCTTGCAATACGCAGCAGGCGGTAGCTCATAACATGCTCGGTATCGATCACGTGCTGCAGCACTTCTTTCAGCGTCCATTTATCCGGGGCATACCGGTGCAGGGCTTTTGCTTCGGGTATGGCGGTATAGAATGCCGCCAGGGCGTCGGCATATGTACGGGTTGCTTCGGCAAGGCTGTCTGTCGCCACTTTGGAGATATATTTTCCGAAATACTCGGGAAAATCGGTTGGTTTTGGTCTTGACATTATGGTTTGGCTGTTTGTACCGTGCTGTTCTGCCTGATCAGTTCCTGTGTGGCGGTTGCGCGCTGTATCCTGGTGGTATCCGCTGCTTCCACCGCCTGGTAGGCATTGATGATACCGCCGGTTTTGCTTAGCTGGTTGAAAGGGAAACCCTGTTCATCAGGACCGGGTTTGATGCTCGGCACTTCTGATCCGGGTTTGAAAACGGATTCTTCGATCACTTTTTTCACCTGCGCCGCCGTAAGATGCGGATAATACGACCTGATCAGCGCCGCCAGTCCGGTTACCACCGGCGAAGCCATACTGGTGCCCTGCAGGTTGCCATAACTGTGCGTGCCGGGAAAAGTGGAATACATTTTTACCCCCGGTGCAAACACATCCACATTGTTCTTGCCGTAATTGCTGAAAGAAGCGGTAACGCTGCCCGATATTTTCGGATCGCTGCTTGCGCCAACGGTGATGAAATTGGTGGCCCTGGCATTCCACTGGCGCAGCCAGGGATTGGGGTAACCTTCCTTGGTATCGAGATCATTGCTTTCGTTACCCGAAGCATGAACAATCAGTACATCGTGCTGCTCGGCATATTTCACGGCGCTGTCCACCCATCTTTTTTCGGGTGAGAAATATTTGCCAAAGCTCATGTTGATCAGTTTGGCACCATTGTCTACCGCGTAGCGGATGGCCAGCGCAATGTCCTTGTCGTACTCATCCCCATCGGGTACCACGCGCAGCATCATGATCTTTACATTATCCGCAACACCGTTGATGCCGATGCCATTGTTTCTTTCCGCGCCGATCAAACCGCATACATGCGTGCCGTGCTTGGCGCCGCTGGCGGGTCCCATCACATCGTTGTTGCCATAAAATCTGTCGGAGAAATTATTGTAGTTGTCCTTAATGATATCCTTCCGGTAGTCAACAGGCGGATTGGTTTTTGCCTCCAGCGCCGATTTCATCTTGTCCATTTCCTCTTCGAGATCGGCAAGCATGCTGGTGTTCTTTTCGTCGGCATCTGCCTGGAACATTTTCATACAGGAGAGATAGCCCAGTTTGGCTTCTTTCCCCGGTTTGGTCACGGGCAGAAATTTCTCCAGCTTTTCACAGGTATATTCGTCCATACCCATCTCTGCACGAAGAATTTTATCGTAACGCTTCAATGCTTTGGCGGTTACCTCCACCATCAGCAACTGCATCTGTTCGTCGGCGTTAACGTTCATCTGCGCCGACACATCTTTCCACAATTTGTATTCGTCCTGTTCCTGTGCAGACAGTGCTGCGCTGTCGATGGCCCTGCCTTCAAATTTTTCTTTCAGTCGGTAATAGGTGCGCGATTTTTCGTCGGAAGCCTTTACCACGTTGCGGCCGTCTTTGCCGCCGAGAAAATTCCAGCCATATACATCGTCTATATAACCGTTGTGGTCGTCATCGATGCCGTTTCCGGGAATTTCTTTGGGGTTCTTCCATAAAATATTCCTGAGGTCTTCATGTGTGGTGTCTACGCCTGAATCCAGCACTGCAACGATTACCTGTTTGGGGTTTTTGTTTTTTTCTTTCAGGAAAGAATAGGCTTTATCAAGACTGATCCCGTAAAACGCATCCTTTTTAGGATCAAGCTGATACCAGTCTTTCGGAACATCCGACTGTGCAATAGAGCGCAAGGAGAACAGTGGCAACGCCACCACGGCAAGTACAATCCCACGATGCATCATGTGTAAATTTATTCTAACTACAAATTTGCATAATGATAATGATAATTTAATCAGAAAAATCAGTTTTAGGAAAAAGTTAAGTGGAGATTCATTTAATTGATAATCAGTATATTATATATGTTACGGATGGTTGCAGAGAGATATTGCCACAGATGGCCGGATTGGCACAGAGCGATTGGCTGTGTAAATGGTCTGTTGGTACACAGGGTTTGTGGCGCAAAAAATCTTCTTCTGTTAATTCTTTCCTAAGAAAACTTATTTATACGAAGGCTGCGGGCTGTGAGCTGATGTTATGGCATGGATTTTTTAACGATAGCTGCGTAGATAAATCCAAAAAGATAACTAAACAGATTCCTATGAAACAAGTCATTGGCCAGATCACGAAAAGCACATTGTTTGCTGCCTTGTTGGCAGCTACCGTATTCCTGTTTTCCAATTGTTCGAAAGACGATGCAAGCGCAGGTATTTCGCTTAGCTATTCTTTAAGCGGCAATGCATCCGCAAGCCAGACAGTTCCTGCCAATAACAGCAACGGTTCGGGTACGTTCAGCGGCACCTACGATGCAAGAACAAAAGTGATGACCTATACCAGTACCTGGACCAACCTGAGCGGTGCCCCGCTGACGGCGGGTCTTTTTTCGGGTGCTTCGGGTCAGGTAGGTGCATCTATCACTGCCTGGTCGGTATCCGGCAGCGGTCAGGGTATTTCAGGAAGCATATCAGCAACCACCACGCTGAATGCAGAACAGGAAGCCAACCTGCTGGCAGGAAAAATGTATTATATGTTCACAACGGCGGCGCGTAGTTCCGGCGAGATCCGCGGACAGGTCACCGCAACCGCACAATAAATGAATGGGTTGGTTAGAAAAAAGTTGTCAGGGCCATTGAGTGATCAATGGCCCTTCTTTTTCAGCAGGCTCCATACACCTGCAAAAGGCCCTGCAGCCAGCAGCATGAATACATAGCTGCTTTGCGAATGCTGGTACACCGCGTTGATGAACTGTATACTCAGGATGGTGATGGCAAACCCGATACTGGTAACCAGTGTAATCACCGACCCCCTTACCTGGGCGGGCGCTTCCAGCGCAACGATGGAAGAGAAAAGCGGTGAATCCGCTGCGATGGCGGCGCCCCATACCAGCAGGTAAACAAGCAATACCGGTGTAGGTGCGCTGATGAATAAAGGCAGGAGCAGGCAGCAGCAGCCCGATACAGCCAAAGCCAGGGTGGCGATGTTTTTGGCGGGATAATATTTTGACAGCACACCACCCGTCATGCAGGCGATTCCGCCGATGCCGATTACCAGGAAGGCCAGCAGCGAAATATTTCCGGGATCTGCCTGTATGACCGCGAAATGCATTTTCAGGATCAGGGGAAGGAAAGCCCATACCGTATACAGCTCCCACATATGCCCGAAATAACCCAATGCGGCGGCACGCAGACCGGGCTGTTTCCCGATCAGCGACACCACGGCGAAACTGAGTTGCTGTCCCTGTTTACGGTAGGGCCCTTCCGGAACCCGGTACAAAACAAGTGTCCCTCCTGCCACACAGGCAATGGAAATAGACACGATCACCTGTTGCCAGGGAACGGTCACAGTAAAACTTCTCAGCAAATGCGGGAAAGCAGTACCCAGTACCAATGCACCCACAAGAAACCCCAGCGATCTGCCCAGTCCTTCTTTGTAATGATCGGCGGCGATCTTCATCCCCACAGGGTAGATGCCTGCCAGGAAAAATCCGGTGAGGTACCGCAGCAACAGCAACCAGGTTCCGTCCATCGACCGGTGAATGATGGCGATATTACAGACCGCTGCTGCCAGCGAACACAGGAAAAAAATCCTTGAAGGCAGAAACCTGTCCGCTACTGCGAGTATGGCAAAAAGCAGAGTGCCGCTGATAAACCCAAGCTGCACCGCACTGGTGAGGTAAGAGAGAAAAGCGGCAGGCAGCTGCAGCCGGGCAGACAGTTCCGGCAACACTGCATTGCCTGCAAACCATACCGATGTACAGAGAAACTGTGCGATGACGATCGTGGGGAGGATGCGGGTACTGGCGGGCAAGGTTAATGGGTTAAAGAGGTTTTATTGGATTGAATGGTTGCATGGTTAAATTGTTTTTGGCGGCAGCCATTCAACCATGCAGCCATTTAACTTTATCTCTACAGATCAAAACTGATTCCCTGCGCCAGCGGCAGTCTGTCACTCCAGTTAATTGTATTGGTCTGTCGGCGCATATAGGCTTTCCATGCATCGCTGCCGCTTTCCCTTCCACCGCCGGTTTCTTTTTCACCACCGAAGGCGCCGCCTATTTCCGCACCGCTGGTGCCGATGTTTACGTTGGCGATACCGCAGTCGCTGCCCGCATGCGAGAGAAACTGTTCTGCCTCGCGCATATTCAGTGTCATGATGGAGGAAGACAGTCCCTGCGGTACGCCATTCTGGAGCGCAATGGCTTCTTCCATGGTGGTATACCGCATCAGGTACAGGATGGGTGCAAAGGTTTCGTGCTGCACGATGGCCATTTCATTGTCTGCCTCCGCAATACAGGGCTGTACATAACAGCCGCTTTCATATCCTTTTCCTTCCAGCACTTTCCCTTCCACCGCAAACCGGCCTCCCTGCTGCCGGCACTGCGCGATGGCGGCAAGATAGTTTTGCACGGCGTCTTTATCAATCAGCGGACCCACATGGTTGGCTGTATCCAGCGGGTTGCCGATCCGCAGCTGTGTGTACGCTTTAACCAGCCGCTCTTTAAATGTTTCGTACACCGCTTCGTGTATAACCAGTCGGCGCGTGGTGGTACAGCGCTGTCCCGCGGTTCCCACGGCGCCAAATACGCAGCCGATCAATGCCATGTCCAGGTCGGCATGCTGCGATAGGATGATGGCGTTGTTGCCGCCGAGTTCCAGTATGCTTTTTCCCATACGCGCTGCCACGGCTGCTCCCAGCGCCTTACCCATGCGCGTGGAACCGGTTGCCGATACCAGCGCAATACGCGTATCATGGCTGATCCATTCGCCGGTTTCGCGTGCACCCTGTACAAGACAGCATACGCCCTCGGGTACCTGGTTGGCGGCAAATACTTCTGCTATGATATGCTGTACGGCGATGCCGCACAAAGGTGTTTTTTCGCTCGGTTTCCAGATGGTTACATTGCCGCAAACCCAGGCCAGGGCGCTGTTCCAGCTCCATACCGCCACGGGGAAGTTGAAGGCGGAAATAATGCCCACCGCGCCCAGCGGATGCCATTGTTCGTACATACGGTGCGCCGGTCGCTCGCTGTGCATGGTAAGTCCGTATAACTGCCTGGATAATCCAACCGCAAAATCGCAGATATCGATCATCTCCTGCACTTCGCCCAGGCCCTCCTGCAGGCTCTTGCCCATTTCATAGCTGACCAGCCTGCCGAGGTCTTCTTTTTTTCGGCGCAGCGCTTCGCCTACCTGCCGCACGATCTCCCCGCGTTTTGGTGCGGGCCACATACGCCATACCGGAAATGCTTCCATCGCCCTGGTTACAACGGTGTCATAGGCGGCTTTGTCTGCAGAAACCACGGCGCCGATCAGGCTGCCGTCAACAGGGGAATAGGATTCGATGACCGGTCCTTTGCTGCCGAGCCATTGCGTTCCGGTAGACACGCCATGCTGCGATTCCCGGATGCCGAGTTGCCTGATAAAATCCATGGGTTGCAATTTGCGGATAAAGATAGGGGGGATAGGGGCAATTGCCGACAGACGCTGGCAGGGAAGGGGGTTCTAAAACAAAAAAGTACTGCCTCCGTTGAGAACAACCGGCAATACTTTTTGAATTGCAATGCTTGACACGTATGAAAAATATCAGGCATGAAGATATTTGTTGTTGTAACCGGTGGCCTAAAAATTAGGCGTAGGGCTTTTCTGAATCGGGGAAATTGCCCCGGAGACCCTATCTCGACTTTGAAAGCGCCAGTAACTGGTCGTACACCTGGCTGTAGCTGCTGCCGATGGGGATCTCTTTTCCGGCCACCCAGAGCCTGGTCTTGCTGAATTTTTCGATCCGGCTCAGCGGCACGATAAAAGAACGGTGCACCCTTACGAAATCGCGGGAAGGCAGCTTTTCCTGAATGCTTTTCAGCGTCATCAGCGTGAGTACCGGAGTGGGTTTGATATAGATCTTGATATAATCGTCCAGCGCTTCTATCAGTTCGATATCTTTCAGGTTGATCTTCATTATCTCGTAATTCACTTTTACGAAGATCGAGTTGAGCTGCATTTCCTGGCTGCTCAGGAATTCCATGTATTCATTGGCCTTGTAACAGGCTTTGAGAAAACGGTCGTACTCGAAAGGTTTCAGCAGGTAGTCAATGGCATCCACGCTGAACCCTTCAACGGCAAAATCCTTGAAAGCCGTGGTGAAAATAACCGGCGGTTTTTCCGTCAGTCCTTTATAGAACTGCATGCCGTTGATATCGGGCATCTGGATATCGAGGAACAGGAGATCGATCTTATGGTCCTGCAGGTACATTCTGGCTTCATCGGTGTTGGTGAACACTTTTTCCAGTTTCAGAAAGGATATCTTGCTGCAGTACTCGTTGATGAGCTGGAGCGCCAGCGGCTCGTCGTCTATGGCTATACAATGTATCATAATCACGTTTCTATCTCGAGGTGAACGGTATAATAGTTGTCTTTTTCAGCAGTTACCAGGCGGTGTTTTTCGGGATACATCAGCTCCAGTCTTCGCTTTACATTGGTGATGCCGATACCCGTATTTTCCAGCAGCGAATTATCGGTTGATACGATAAAGTTAGAAGAAGTAAAGTATACTTTGTTATCCCTGGTCCAGAGAGTGAACTGTATCTGCGATGCCTCCTTGGTGCTTACCCCGTATTTGAATGCGTTTTCCACAAAGGGAATAAACAGCAACGGTGCAATCAGTAAGGTATCGATGTCTCCGTCTGCAGAAAAACGCACCTGTACTTTATCGGTCAGTCGTACCTGCTGCAGTTCGATGAAATTATGGATAAAATCCACCTCGTTGCGCAAAGGCACCAGGTCGCGCTGCGTTTCGGTCAGTATGTAACGCATGATCGAAGACAGTTTCATCACCGCAGGCGCCGTTTTTTCGCTGCGCACCACGGCAAGCGAATAAATATTGTTGAGCGTGTTGAAGAAGAAATGCGGGTTTACCTGCTGCTTCAGGAAGGACAGTTCGGTGTTGAGTTTTTCGTTTTCGGTTTCTTTCCGCGTCTGTTCGGTACGCAGCCAGCGCTGGATCATAGAGGCGCAGGTGCCCACGGTAAATACGAGCAGGAACAGGAAGGTGTTGTACGGATCGGCAACAGGGCGGGTTCTTCTCGTCATCATACCCGGAAAGCGCGGCTTTCCCTGGAACGCGGGGTTGCGGATAAACTCGCGGTTGTTCGGGTTGAACACATCGGGCTCGGCGATCTGCAGCGCTATCTGTTTGGGAACGTATAAGAAGATCACCAGCGATGCTGCAATGGATATCACATACCACCACCATTTTTCCTTTACCAGAAAACGCGGTATCAGAAACAGCGTATTCAGGTAATAGAAAAACACAAGAAACACATTATTGCATACGATGGCCGCCAGCTGGTGATTGCTGATATTGAATTCGCGCAACCGCGGAAAGAATACGAGATACGGAAGAGTAAAGAAACCCACCCATGCGGCAATATGTGCGATAACGGTTAGTGCGGTTCGATTAGTGGTAGGCAAGGTATGGGGTTGAAGTCGGGTTCTTTAAAAACTTAAGATATGCTTTGTCTTTTAAACGGACAAACCTGCGTGTTCAGGTAGTTGCCGGGTCTTGACAGGCAAATAACCGGCTCTCATACAGTGCAGACAACCCAAATCTATTCAGCCTTCGGCATCTGTTTCCCGGATACCGGGGAAAACAGCGCACTTATCGGTGAATGCTTAATAAGATTCTTTTTCAGAAGGAAAATCTTTTGATTTAACATCACGGATGTATTGTCTTACCGCGTTGTCGATCGTATCCTGCAGATTGGCATACTGCCGAAGGAACCGCGGTTTGAATTCGTTGTTGATGCCCAGCATATCGTGCATCACGAGCACCTGTCCGTCGCAGTCGTTGCCCGCGCCGATGCCGATGGTGGGTATCGACAGACTTTCACTGACCTCTTTTGCCAGTGCGGCCGGTATTTTTTCGAATACGATCGCAAAGCAGCCGGCCTGCTGCAGCAGCAACGCATCGGCCCGGAGTTTGTCGGCTTCCGTCTCCTCTTTGGCTCTTACGGTATAGGTGCCGAATTTGTAGATAGACTGCGGCGTTAGCCCGAGATGCCCCATTACCGGTATGCCTGCCGAAACAATCTTCTGTATACTGTCCACCACTTCCGCGCCGCCCTCGAGTTTAATGGAATGGGCGCCTGTTTCCTTCATGATCCGGATGGCGGAAGCCAGCGCTATATCCGAGTTGGACTGGTAAGAGCCAAAAGGCATATCCACCACTACCAGGCTGCGATGAATGCCGCGCACCACGCATTGCCCGTGATAGATCATCTGCTCCAGCGTAATGGGCACGGTGGTCTCGTATCCCGCCATCACATTGCTGGCGCTGTCGCCCACCAGCACCACATCGATACCCGCCGCATCAAACAGCCGCGCAAACGAAAAATCATACGCCGTGATCATCGATATCTTCTCACCCGAAGCTTTCATTTTAGCCAGCGTATGGGTGGTGATTTTTTTGGGTTCTGAGTGGGTTGGCATATGGAGATTTTGGAATTGGGGATTGGGAAATCGGGGATTTATTTTGAACGGTTGCTCTTTGCGGTTTTTGTTGACGCCGTAAAAATAGCAGTTAATTGTTTTGCCTCCTTTAGCAAAGGTTCCACTTTTTCCCGGAATCCTGTCTGGGTTTCGGGGATGATACTTAACCAGAAGCAACTTTCATCGGCTTCCTCTTCCACGATAGCGATTTTTGAAATAAACTCCGAGTGACTTCTTGAACGACATGCCGCGCGGTAATTTGCTGCAACGGAACTCGCCGATCGGCCTAATTGATGAGAGATGATCGAAGCGCTTCGGGTATGTGGCAACGTGTCGACTGTCGACCAGTTGCAATATTTCTATGGAGAACATTCTCGTTCTGTCTTTCAATTCCTGCTCAGTCATAACGGGAATTTCTATGCAATTTCAATCAATCGTCATATAAAATTTCAGGTATTTATACTGAATAGTCAGGTCGGTCTCCAATTCCCCAATCCCCAATTCCAAAATTCCCAATTACGATGTGATTCCTTTTCCTTCCAGTTCGTAATACAAATGTTGCACGAGGCCGTCGGCGAGGCCGATTTTGGGGACGTAGATTTCTTCGGCATCGGCCCAGCGCATGGTGTTGATGTAGATCTGCAGGGCGGGAACGATCACATCGGCCCGGTCTTCGCGGAGTTTGTAAATGTTCATGCGGTCTTCGAGCGAAAAACTCGAGATCTCCTTGTAATAGTCTTTCAGCAGTTCCAGCGAAAGCGGTTTGCCGTCCTTTTTCTTGCTGAGCGAGAATATTTTATTGATGTTGCCACCGGTGCCGATGGCTGTCACTTTTTTGTAACCCTTTGTTTTTGCCTTGACATAGTCCTTTACATCGTTCCATTTGTCATCGTCCACCATATCCTTCAGCAAACGGATGGTGCCGATATTGAAAGATTTTTTGAACACGAGTTTGTTGTCGGCAAAAAAAGTGAGCTCGGTGCTGCCGCCGCCCACATCGATATACAGGTAGCTGTGGTCGGTGTCCATGTTTTCGGCCACATGGTTTTCGTAAATGATCGATGCTTCGAGGTCGCCGCTGATGACTTCGATCTCGAGACCGGTTTCGAGTTTTATTTTGCGGATAAGATCGGCGCTGTTGCCTGCATCACGCATGGCGCTGGTGGCGCAGGCTATCACATTTTTTACGCCGTATGCGTTGATGAGGTGGCCATAGGCTTTCATGGTCTGCAGCACCATACCTCTTTTTTCCTTGGAGATCTCGCCTTTATCGAAAACGTCAAAACCCAAACGCAGCGGAACGCGCACCAGGTTGAGTTTGTTGAACTGCGGCCTGCCTTCCTTGTCATGCGTTACATCCACGATCAGCAACCTCGCTGCATTACTTCCTATATCAATGGCTGCTAACCTCACTTGGCTCGTTGTTTTTCTTGAACAGGTACTGGTAGGTCTCTATCTGTGAACGTATCTTCTTTTTACCCGTGGAAGGTACATAGTTGTTGGATAACTCATTGTCGAGTATCCTGGCTTTCACATTGTCTCTTAATTGAATGTGGATAATCTCCCTGAGTTCCTGGCCTATTTCGGCATTTATAACCGGTATCGCCGCTTCCACACGATGATCCAGGTTGCGCACCATCCAGTCAGCGCTCGAGATATAGATCTTTTCCTTGCCCAGGTTATGGAAGATCATCACCCTCGCATGTTCCAGGTATTCGTCTACAATGCTGATGGCGCTCATATGTGCTTTTACTTTTTTGCCATAGATCATTGCGCAGAATATACCGCGCACGATCATCTGAACCTCCACGCCCGCAATGGCCGCTTCATCCAGTTTCCTGATCAGTATGGCATCGCTCAGCGAATTCACTTTCAGGATGATGGCAGCCGGTTTGCCGGCCCGGGCAAATTTGATCTCCCGGTCGATCAGCGTTATCAGCTGTTTGCGCATGGAGACCGGACAAACCAGCAGTGTTTTGCAGGCGCGCAGGTGCTGCACCCCTGTTTGCAGGTTCTCGAGGTAGCGGAAAATACGGTTGATATCGGCCATTACATTCCGGTTGGCGGTTAGCAGGCAATGATCGCCGTATACCCTTGCGGTTTTTTCGTTCAGGTTGCCGGTGCTTACAAAGCCGTACTGGATGGTCTTGGTGCCTTTGCGTTTTTTGATGATGCACAGTTTGGCATGCACCTTCATACGGTCGGGGCCAAGCAGCACTTTTACGCCTTCTTCTTCCAGCACTGTTTTCCATTCCAGGTTGGCTTCCTCGTCGAACCTGGCTTTCACCTCAAGCATTACCACAACTTCCTTGCCATTCCTTGCCGCATTGATGAGCGCGTTGATGATCTTGGAATTGGAGGCCAGCCGGTAAGCCGTGATCTTGATCGAGGTTACATCGGGATCCATGGCCGCTTCTCGCAGCAGGTCGATAAGCGCGTCAAACGAATGGTAGGGAAAATGAAGCATCACATCCTTCTTCACGATCACATCGGTTACGCGCATCGAACTTTTGAGGTCGCGGTGGGTAAACGAAGGACGGCGCGTGCTTTTGGTGGCAAATACATCGGGGAAATCCATGAAATGCCTGAAATTATGGATGCGTCCGCCGGGTATGATATTGCTTTTGCGGTTCAGGTTCAGCCTGCGGATCAGGTATTCCAGCAAGCCGGCATCCATTTCCTTGTCGTATACAAAACGCACGGGCTTGCCCTTGCGGCGGTTCTTCAATCCTTTTTCGATCTTCTCCACAAAGCTGGTGCTGACGTCGTTGTCTATGTCTATTTCGGCGTCCTTGGTGACTTTAAAAATATGCGCGTCGAAAATATCGTAGTCGAAATACGAAAAGATATTCGGCAGGTTGAAGCGCACCAGGTCTTCGAGCAGTATGATGCTCTGCACACCGGGTTTGGAAGGCAGCTGAATAAACCTGCCCACGGCCCTGGCGGGGATCTCGATCAGCGCATATTTCTGGTGATAGGCCGAACTGTTTTTGCGCATCACCACTCCCAGATAAATACTCTTGTCGCGCAGATAGGGGAGCTGTGGCAGCGACTCTATCATCAGCGGGATGATGTTGGAGCGGACTTCGTCGTCGAAATATTTCCTGACAAATACCTGTTGTTCCCTGTTGAGGCTTTTTTCATCCACCAGTAAGATATTCTCTCTCTTCAGCTCGCGCAGGATGTTCTGCCAGATACGGTTAAACTCGTTCTGCTGCTGCAGTACAACCACCTGTATCTGGTCCAGGATGGATTGCGGATCTTCCTCGAGATGCATATTCAGTTTTTTCCGTTTGCCCACGAGTTCCACCATTCGTTTAAGTGTGGCTACGCGTACACGGAAAAACTCATCGAGGTTATTGGAGAAAATGCCGAGAAAGCGGATCCGTTCTTTCAGGGGAACAGAAGGATCGTTGGCTTCCTGTAAAACCCTGCCATTGAAACTTAGCCAGCTAATATCGCGTTGAATCAGGAATTTCTTCATAGGAAAGCCATACGTTTTGATGAAATGCCCGCAACCCCTTACTGCCGGGCGAATGGATCAAATATAAAACAGGCCGTTACGCATATATGTTAAGTTTTCGTGCGCGGCAATAGGTATGCGGTATCAGGAATACGACGATTTGATGTGCTGGATGATACCCGTGGTGGAGAAACCTTCCACAATGGGGTTGATCACCACGCGGCCGCCGTTGGCAAGCACTTCTTTTGAACCGGCGATCTGTTCAACGGTATAATCGCCGCCTTTTACAAGTACATCGGGCAGGAGCGATTGAATAAGATGCAAAGGCGTATCTTCTTCAAATAGTACCACGGCATCCACCATTACCAGGGAAGCGAGAACAAGTGCGCGGCTTTTCTCGTGGTTAACCGGGCGGCCCGCTCCCTTGAGCTGGCGGGTGCTGCTGTCGCTGTTCAAACCCACCACCAGGTAATCGGCTTCTTTGGCTGCCTGCGAGAGAGAGAAGATATGCCCCTCGTGCAGTATGTCAAAACAGCCGTTGCTGAAGGCGATACGCTTGCCCAGTAAACGCCAGCCGGCCACCAGTCGCAGCAGGTCGGGTAGCGCAAGGATCTTTTTCTCTATCGATTCAACTGCTTTCATGTGTTTTCTTTTTGTTGTAAAGCGGCAGCAGGATCAGGCACAGAGACCCTACCAGCAATACGATGATGAACTGTGCAAACCATTGCAATGTGCCGTTGGCAAAACCTATCTCGAAGGGGATATTGTTTTTCTCAAGCACCGCGGCGATAAAATACGCATAGGCCCCGATGCCGCCGGGTGTGATGATCATGCCGATGCTGGCAAAGGCCAGCGCCGATAATGCGTGCTGCATACCGAGGCCGGTAGTGCCTTCTGTTGCCATAAACCCGATCCAGGTGCCGCCGATGTACAGTATCCAGATGGTGGCGGTGTATGCCAGGAACGCCCATTTGCGCTGCAGGTTGCGGATGCTGAGCAGCCCTTCCCAGATGCCCTTTAATATTTTTTTTGCGAGTATCACCACCTGCAGGTGCGAGAACTGGCGGAACCATATCCTTATCGCCACCACGATGGCCGCCAGGATACCGATCACCACGGCCACACGTATCCAGGAAAAATGGCCGGTGCTGTTCTCGAAGAGCTGTTTCAGCAGCTGCGAACCGTATTCGCCCACCACATCGTACTGCGTGATCATGGCCAGCAGGAAGATGATGGCAAGCGACAATACATCCACAGCTCTTTCGGCAACGATGGTGCCCACCAGTTTTTCTGCCGGCACTTTTTCATAACGCGCAAGAATGGTGCATTTCAGCACTTCACCCAGCCGGGGTACGGCCAGGTTGGCGAGATAACCGATCATTACCGCAAAGAAAGTGTTGGATATCCGCGGATGGTAACCCATCGGCTGCATCAGCACTTTCCATCGCAGCGCACGAACCATATGGCTCGCGGAAAGAATCAGGAACACGGGTATGATAAGGTAATAATTGGCTGTCTGCAACGAGCGTTTGAACTCCCCCCATTTCTCTTTGGGAATATGGTGAAGGCTCCACCATATCAGAAACACACCAATGCCCAGGAATATCAGGTATTTTAATAAGGGAACGATCCGTTTTTTCATAGCCCGTCTATGCATGCAAGTTACGCAAACAAATCAAGCACCGGGCAGCGGCATATTATCGATCAGCCTGACCCCTCCGATAAAGGCTGCAACCAGTGCTACCAGTGAACGATGGCCATCCCAGTTGGTTACAGGCGTTAAGGTATCAGCATCGCAGAGGGCTATATAATCCACCTTGTCGAAGCCTGCCTGCAGAATGGCCTGCGTGGCGGTTGCGGTTAATTGCGACAGGTTGCCGGGTTGAATAGACTGCCCTATTTGGGTAAGGGTGGTATAAAGTGCAGCGGCCTGCTGCTTCTGCATCTCGTTCAGGCGTTTGTTGCGGCTGCTCATCGCCAGTCCGGAAGCTTCCCGCACGGTGGGTACCGGCAACAGTGAAATAGGCCAGTGCTTCAGCATGATCAGTCGTTTTACCACCATGCATTGCTGGTAATCCTTTTTGCCCATGAACAGTTGATCGGGCATGACAATACCGAGCAACCTGTCCATTACCTGGCATACGCCCTGGAAATGCCCGGGTCTGTGAAACCCTTCGAGTATGGTTTCGAGATAACCCAGATCGTATACCGGCAGCCGGTCTGTTCCTTCGGAATAGATCTCTGCCACACCGGGCAGGAACAGGATATCGCAACCCGCTTGTTCAAGTGCCAGCAGATCCGTATCGAGGGTTACCGGGTATTTGGCAAAATCCTGCGGGTCGTTGAATTGCGTGGGGTTGACAAAAATACTGGCCACGCAAAGGGCTGCGCCCGATTTGCAGGCGCGGATCAATTGGATATGGCCTTCATGCAGGGCGCCCATGGTAGGCACAAAGCCGATCGACAGTCCGTTTTCAGATTTGGTTCTCAGGTATTTAGTAAGCTCATCCGCTTTTTTGAACAGGATCATCGGATCGGGTTAAATGGGGCAGAGCCCGTTAGTTATTGCTTTTCAGCGCTTTTTATGTACCTTCGCCAACTCTTTTTAGAGCATCGTATTAAAATTCATGCGCTGATGTCAACAAAGAAAAGGATTTTATTCATTGCTACTGAAATGTCGCCTTACCTGGAACTGACCGAGTTTGCAGAGGTGATCAACCGGCTGGCTATTAAGAGCAATGATAGCGGGTTGGAAGTAAGGTGCATCATGCCCCGTTTCGGTGTGATCAATGAGCGCAGGCACCGTTTGCATGAAGTGGTGCGTCTTTCGGGTATCAATGTCACGGTAGACAACGATGATTACCCTTTACAGATCAAAGTGGCTTCCCTGCCCAATGCCAGGCTGCAGGTATATTTTCTCGAGAACGAAGATTTTTTCAAACGCAAGCAGATATTTCACGATGAAGAGGAGAAATGGTTCGAGGACAATATGCTCCGTACCATCTTTTTCTGCAAGGGCGCGCTGGAAACCGTTAAGAAATTCGGCTGGCCGCCGGATATTATCCATTGCAGCGGCTGGATGACAGGTCTTATACCTGCGTATATCAAGACAGCCTATAAAAAAGAGCCCGTATTCAGCAACAGCAAAGTGATCTTCACCATCGGCCAGAATACGTTCAAGGACAAACTGGGCGCCGATTTTATACAGAAAGCGATTATCAACGCCAATATCAAGGAAAAGGATCTCGAGGTTTTCAAAGAAGCCAGTAATACCGCACTATTCAGGGGCGGGGCTGCTTATGCGGATGCCATTACGTTCGGCGCCGACAAAGTGGATAAAAAACTGGTGGAGGAGTTCGCCAAAGTGAAAGGAAAGAAGGTGGTTCCTTTCAAAGGATGGGATTCCGATTTAACAGAGTATTTAGAATTGTACAACGACCTTGCGGGCAAGTAACTTACTGATACACATGCATTCCCTTATTACACTGCGCAACACACTGATTGCTTTTATTGTTTCCGCTGCGTTTCTTTCTGCATGTACGCGTATCAGTTCCACCGAACTGGGGCGCGACCTGATACCACCCATCGACGGGGTGTTCACCAAAGATACCCTGCTGGATGTGATCACCGATTCGTTTGAATCTACCGATACCACAAGGATCTATTCCTCCGATAATGCCGTATTCGGCACCATCAGCAACGATCCCCTGTTTGGCAAGAGCCGCGCATCGATGTTTTTTGAGCTGAAGCCCGCGGCCTATCCGTTTTATATTCCGGGTCATAAAGACAGTATCGTGGTTGACTCTGCGGTGCTGATCCTGGGTTATTCGGGTTTGTACGGAGACTCGATGCAGCCGCTGCGTCTTACCGTTTCCGAGATCAGCCAGAGTACACGTCTGATCCTGAACAGGGCTTACCCCGCGGAATACCCGGGTGTAACGCCCGTAACCACCGCTGCTGCAATGGCTCCGCCTCTGGCGCTTGATATCAGACGTATTCCCGATTCGGTGAACAACCGGTTCGAGAATGCAAAGAACCAGATCAGGATAAAGATGAACGCGAATATTGCGAAGCGTTTCATCAAGGACTACGATTCCACGAACGCTTACCGCAGCGACTCTGCTTTCCGCACTTATTTTGCGGGCTTTGCACTGACCACCGATGCCGGTACGCCGGCCAATGCACTGGTAAAGATCAGCCTCGCCGATACGAATACCAAGTTTGCCCTGTATTACAGTTCAAGTTCTACCGGCGCAACCCGGAGAGACACTTCGGTAACCTATTTCAAATTCAGCAGTTCCACGGGCGGGTTTGCCAATTTTGTTGTTCGGGACAGAAGCGGAAGCGAGGCGGCCCAGCACCTGACCACTACCTCCCGGCCCGATTCGCTGGTGTATGTGCAAACCAGTCCGGGTACCTATGTGCGCATCAGGGTACCGGGTTTGGCAAGTCTCTCCAACCGTATTGTTCACCGCGCCGAACTGATAGCGGAGCAGGTGCCCGATGATGCCAACCTGCAGACCATCGAAAAACAGATGCTGCCCCCGCGCTACCTTTTGCTGAGTGTATACGACTCTGTAAAAAAAGTGAAACGCAACATCACCAACGACTATATACTGAGCTCCAATGGTCCGAATATGACGGATTTCGGTGGTTTTGTTACCTCCAAAGCCGCTACCGGGTACGACAAGATTTCTGCCTATACTTTCTCGCTGACCCGTTATGTGCAGGGTATTGTTACCCGAAAGGACACGGCATTTACCCTGCGGCTGTCGGCGCCCACCAATGATTCGCTGCTGTACAAAACGCCATATCCCGATCTAACGATGCCGCTGACATCCTATATCACGCCCACGCTTGCCAACGATGCGGGCATCGGACGTGTTCGTCTCGGCGGGGGTACGCATTCCCGGTTCAGGATGCGTTTACGGGTGATTTTCTCCCGTATCTGACGCTTTGACGATAGCGATTGTCATTTGCTTTATATTTGCACCCATTAAAACAAAACATATATGCCTTACCTGTTTACTTCCGAGAGCGTATCTGAAGGACATCCCGATAAAGTGGCCGACCAGATATCCGATGCGTTGATCGACAATTTCCTTGCATTTGATGCCCAGTCCAAAGTGGCCTGTGAAACACTGGTAACCACCGGACAGGTAGTGCTTGCAGGAGAAGTAAAGTCGAAAGCCTATCTCGATGTACAGGAAATCGCACGCGGTGTGATCCGTAAAATCGGTTATACCAAGAGCGAGTATATGTTCGAAGCCAACAGCTGCGGCATTTTCTCTGCCATTCATGAGCAGTCTTCCGATATCAACCAGGGTGTTGACCGCAAGAAAAAAGAAGAGCAGGGCGCAGGCGACCAGGGCATGATGTTCGGTTATGCTTCCAATGAAACCGAAGACTATATGCCGCTGGCACTCGACCTGGCACATAAGATCCTGATCGAACTGGCCGCGCTGAGAAGAGAGAACAAACAGATCAAATACCTGCGCCCCGATGCAAAAAGTCAGGTTACGCTTGAGTACGACGATAACAACCAGCCTGTCCGCATCGATGCGATCGTGGTATCCACGCAGCACGATGATTTTGACACAGAAGCGAAAATGCTGGCTAAGATCAAAGACGATATCGTTAAGATCCTGATCCCCCGCGTAAAAGCCAAATACAAGAAATACGCAAAACTGTTCAACGATAAGATCAAATACCATATCAACCCAACCGGCAAGTTCGTGATCGGCGGACCGCACGGCGATACCGGTCTGACAGGCCGTAAGATCATCGTGGATACCTATGGCGGTAAAGGCGCGCATGGTGGCGGCGCATTCAGCGGAAAAGATCCCAGCAAGGTAGACCGTTCTGCAGCCTATGCAACCCGTCATATCGCTAAGAACCTGGTGGCTGCCGGCGTTGCCAGCGAAGTGCTGGTACAGGTTTCCTATGCCATCGGTGTGGCACAGCCCACTTCCATCAGCGTAAATACATTCGGCACTGCGAAAGTGCAGCTGACAGACGGACAGATCGGTAAGATCGTGGAAGGGGTATTCGATATGCGTCCTTATTTTATCGAGCAGCGTCTGAAACTGCGTACGCCCATCTACAGCGAAACGGCTGCTTACGGTCATATGGGCCGTAAGAACGAAGTGGTGACCAAAGAGTTTACATCACCCGACGGTAAAGTGAAAAAAGTAAAAGTGGAACTGTTTACCTGGGAAAAACTTGACTATGTTGCGAAAGTGAAAAAAGCTTTCGGACTGAAATAGTTCTAATGAATAGGAACGGAAACCTCTGCTTTACAAGGCAGAGGTTTTTTATTTTCGGATATTGAAACCGTTGTTATGACAGAAAACCCATGGAAGATAACAGGAGAAAAACTGGTTTACGAAAATCCCTGGATATCCCTTACACAATACGATGTGATCACACCCGGCGGTACGGACAGTATCTACGGGAAAGTGCATTTCAAGAACAGGGCGGTTGGTATTGTTGCCCTTGACGGGGAAGGGTGTATCTGGCTGGTTGGCCAGTACCGTTTTGTGCTCGACGAGTACAGCTGGGAGATACCCGAGGGAGGCTGCCCAGTGGGCACGGATATGCTGGACAGTGCAAAAAGAGAATTGCTCGAGGAAACAGGCCTGAAGGCATCGGAATGGGAGCCGCTGCTGTCCATGCATGTGTCCAACTCCGTCTCCGATGAATGGGCAGAGGTATTTATTGCACGCGGCCTTACACAGCATGAGCCGGAACCGGAGGATACCGAGCAGCTGCAGGTAAAAAGGGTTCCTTTTGAAGAAGTCTATGCCATGGTGGAGAAGGGAGAGATCACGGATTCCATCAGCGTGGCGGCCATCCTGAAAACCAAATTAGGGATGGTGCAGGGAAAATGGAAATAGTACTTTTGCAAGATGCCTGTTAAACAAAGTTCACTTATTATCGGCCGGCAGCCGCTGGTGGAAGCCCTGCAATCGGGTAAAGCCATCGATAAAATACTGCTGCAGAAAAACGCTGCCGGAGAATCCCTGTCCCTGATCAGGCAACTGGCCCGCGAACAGCAGGTGCCCATACAGCAGGTGCCGGCGGAGAAACTCAATTACCTCACCAAGGCCAACCACCAGGGTGTGATCGCTTTTGGTGCGCTGGTGCAGTACATGGACCTGCAGCAGGTGATAGACCATGTGGTATCGGAGGGAGCGCCGCCTTTGTTCCTGATGCTGGATGGTATCACCGATGTACGCAATATCGGTGCCATAGCCAGAACGGCGGTATGCTGCGGCGCGCAGGCCATCATCATACCCGATAAAGGCGTGGGCGCCATGAACGAAGAAGCCATGAAAAGCAGTGCGGGTGCACTGGAAAAAGTGCATATCTGCCGCGTGAGCAGTTTGCTGAAAGCGATAGATACGCTTCATTTAAACGGCATACAGGTGTTCACCAGCGAAATGCGTGCGGAAAAAAATGTGTACGAACTGCCGTTCGCCGAACCCTGCTGTGTAATTATGGGAGCGGAGGGGAAAGGCGTACAGCCTTATCTTGCCAAAGCCGCAGATTATTTTTTCAGGATACCGATGGCGTCGTCATTCGACTCCTTTAACGTGTCTGTTGCGGCGGGTATCATTCTGTACGAGGCCATGAAACACCGTATGCAGTGATGCCAGCAGCCACCTCATCCATACAGAACCGGTTACCGGCGCTTGTCGAATGTCCGCGGGATGCCATGCAGGGCTGGCCGCACCCGATACCCACCGAAAAAAAGATCCGTTACCTGCATGCGCTGTTACAGGTTGGTTTTGACACACTCGATTTTGGCAGCTTTGTTTCGCCGAAAGCGATTCCGCAGATGGCCGATACAAAAGAAGTGCTGGCGAAGCTTGATCTTACCGGCTCCGCAACCAGGTTACTCGCCATCGTTGCCAATACCCGCGGCGCCGAAGAAGCGGCTGCCTTTGATGCCATCCGCTTCCTGGGATTTCCTTTTTCCTTGTCGCCCACCTTTCAGCTGCGCAATACCAACAGCACGATGGAGGAAAGCCTGCTGCGCCTGGATAAGATCCAGGAGATCTGCACCAAGCGCAACAAGGAACTCGTGGTGTATCTAAGCATGGGTTTCGGCAATCCCTATGGTGATCCCTACGATGCGGATACCTTGCTGTATTGGGCCGGCCAGATGGTGAAGCGGCAGGTGAGGATCATTTCGCTGGCGGATACCGTAGGGCTGGCCACGGCTTCGCAGGTACAGTCGGCGCTTGCTGCATTGCTTCCGCAATACCCGGGTACGGAATTCGGTGTTCACCTGCATGCCAGCCCGGCCAACTGGAAAGCAAAATTTGAAGCCGCCTGGCAAACCGGCTGCAGGCGTTTTGACGGTGCTTTAAAAGGCATTGGCGGATGTCCGATGGCGCAGGATGAACTGGTGGGGAATATGAATACGGAATGGATGATAGCCTACTTTGCAGAAAACGGTATCGATACCGGCATCCGGCAGCAGGCGCTGCAGAAAAGCCTGCTGCTGGCTTCGGAAATCTTTATGTAACGACCGCATATGAAATTTCATTTTTCGTTTGATATCAAAAAACCGGCGCAGCAGATCACGCATACGCAGAAGCTATTGCTGATCGGCTCCTGTTTTACCGAGAACATCGGTGAGAAACTGCATAAGCATAAGTTTTCCCTGCTGGAGAATCCAAACGGCATCCTGTTCAACCCTGTCAGCGTAGCAGAGGCGCTTCACCAGTATATCGACAAAAAACATTTCCAGGAACAGGATCTCTTCGAGTGCAACGAGGCCTGGCATAGCTGGAAACACCATAGCCGTTTTTCGGGGATCACGGCGGCGGAGAACATCGAAAAAATCAACAAAGCCACCGATCGTGCACACAACTACCTGAAAATGGCCGATCAGCTGATGGTCACCCTTGGGTCTGCATGGGTGTATACACTTACGGCCGAAGCACCGAACGCTGTTCCCGGATCAGTGGCTGCTAATAACCACAAGGCGCCGGCATCCTGGTTTTCCAGGCGGTTGCTGGAAGCGGGAGAGGTCATCGCTTTGTTTGATGCATTGTTAACCAAACTGAAAGCGGTTAACCCCTCGCTGCAGGTGATCTTTACCATCAGCCCGGTACGCCACCTGCGGGAAGGTGTTATCGAGAATAACAGGAGTAAAGCGGTGTTGATACAGGCCGTTCATACGCTGGTGGAAAAACACGAAACGGCTTATTATTTTCCTGCCTACGAACTGGTGATCGACGACCTGCGCGATTATCGTTTTTATGCCGATGACCTGGTGCACCCCAACTACCAGGCCACGCAATATGTATGGGAGAAATTCACTGCTGCCTGCATGACGGAAGAGACCCTGTTGCTGATGAAGGAGATCGCGGAGATCAATATCGCGTTCCAGCATAAGCCTTTTAACCAGAGCTCGGAGGCGCACCGCAGATTCCTGGGAAAATACCGGGACAAGGTAGAACGGCTGCAGGAAAAGCATCCTTACCTCAGCTTTGCCGAAGAACGAAACTATTTTGCAGGCGCATCACCGCAATAAAATGCTACAGCGATCAATGTATCCTGTCGCCGCGGATCTCCATATCGTTCATGACATCGCTCTCGTATGCCAGCCATTGTTCCCAGCGCTTTCTGACGACCGGTTTAGCCATATAGGTTTCGGCCAGATCGATAAACAGGGTATAATGCCCTGCTTCGCTCTCCATAAAACGGCGGTAGAACTGCTGCAGGTAGGTATCTGCAAGTCCCTCGCTTAACCGTTTGAATCTCTCGCAGCTCCGCGCTTCTATCAGGGCCATGGTAAGCAGGCGGTCAAGGAAGCGGTCGTCCGGGTGCCCGTCTTTTTTCTGAAACGCGAGCAGCTTGTTCACATAGATATCCTTACGCTGGCTGCCCAGCTTCAGTTTTCTTTTTTTCAGTTCGTTAAGCACCAGTCTGAAATGCCCCCATTCCTCCGCCACGATGGGCGCCAGCTCAAACACCAGTTTTTCCCTGTCAGGGTATTTCTGGATCAGGCTGATGCAGGTGGTGGCTGCTTTCTGTTCGCAATAGGCATGGTCGGTCAGTATGGCTTCGAGCGAAATCCCTGCCAGGTCCACCCATCGCGGATCGGTAGGTAGCTGCAGGCCAAGGATGTTTTTTGTATGATGGGAGAGGTCGTCAGACATATTTTATGCTGCTTTGCGGCAGGCGTTTACCGCTGGCCGATTCCCGGCAAATATCCTCCACAATCCTTTAGCTTTGGCAGATGTACCCCGACGATTTTTTACAGAAGAAATTGCAGGAGCGAAAACAGCGGCAGGCTTTCCGAAGCCTCTCCCTGCCGGGAACAGGGATCGATTTTTGTTCCAACGATTACCTCGGTATTGCCCGCAACGCCCTGTTGCAGACCCCCGGTCATGGCTGGTCCGCAGGGTCAACCGGGTCAAGACTTTTGTCGGGCAATTACGCACTGATAGTGCAGGCTGAAGAGGAACTGGCGGATTTTCACCAGGCAGATGCGGCGCTGATCTTCAATTCGGGCTATGATGCCAATACCGGGCTGCTGTCCTGCATACCGCAAAAAGGCGATACCGTTTTATACGACCAGTTATGCCATGCGTCTATCCGCGACGGGATACGTTTATCTTTTGCCGGCGCGTTTGCTTTTGCCCATAATGACCTGACCGACCTGCAGAAAAAACTGGAACGCGCCGCAGGAAACTGTTTTATCGTAACCGAATCCGTATTCAGTATGGACGGCGATACCTGTCCGGCCGAAGCGCTGGTGGCGCTTGCCGAAAAATACGGTGCCCACCTGGTCATCGACGAAGCGCATGCCACCGGTGTTATCGGTAACAGGGGCGAGGGCCTGGTACAGTCCCTGTCATTGCAGCAAAGGGTGTTTGCACGCATCCATACATTTGGCAAGGCCTGCGGCTGTCATGGGGCGGTGGTGCTGGGATCAGTTGCTTTGCGTGAGTACCTTGTCAATTTCGCGAGGAGTTTTGTGTTTACCACGGCGCTGCCGGAGCAAAGCATTGCGCATATCCGCAGGTCGTACCAGTTGTTTCCTGCTATGACGGAAGAAAGGGAGCGCCTGGCGGGTCTGGTCCGGGTATTTCAAAACGCAGCCATGCCGTATACCAGGCTCGCGTCGCAGACACCCATACAGGGTATCGTGGTGCCGGGTAACGAGAACGCCAGAAAACTGGCATACAGGCTGCAGCAAAAAGGGCTGGATATCCGCCCTATTCTGTATCCGACCGTACCTGCGGGAATGGAACGGCTACGCATTGTGCTGCATGCTTTTAACACCAGGGAAGAAATGGACCTGCTTACCGGTGAATTGCAACGCGAATATGCCGGGGTTTTGTAACTTTAGGTACCGATTGCCCATGCCGCACAACCGTAATTTTATATACTGGATAGACAAACGCAACTGGAAATATTATTTCCTCATGCTCTCTCTTGAACTGGCGCGATAGCGTCAATATAGTGTTTATTGCTGTCTGCCGTTTCATTCATTATTCATTACCAACTATTCATTTCAGCCATGCCGCATTACCATACGCTGGGATCCATCCCGCACAAACGTCATACCCAGTTCCGGAAACCCGACGGGGGATTGTATTCCGAACAGCTGTTCTCTACCGAAGGGTTCAGCAACGACTACTCCCTGCTGTACCATATGCATCCGCCCACACAGATCACACATACCGATGCTCCTGTGGATATGATGCCGATAGTTGCCGAGGAAAAAATGCTGAAGCACCGGAGTTTTGAAGGTTTCCGCATACAGCCTGAAGACGATTTTCTCAGGAGCCGCAAACCTGTTCTTGTCAATAGCGACTGCCATATCGTACTGGCATCGCCCAGGCAGGGCATGAACGATTATTTTTACAAGAATGCGGATGCCGACGAAATTTTGTTCATACACGAGGGCTCGGGCAAATTGCTGACGCAGTACGGGGAACTGTCTTTTGCCTACGGCGATTACCTGGTAATACCGCGGGGTACCATCTACCAGATCAGGTTTGAGACAGACCGCAACCGCCTGTTTATCGTGGAAAGTTTCAGCCCGGTGCGTTATCCGAAAAGATACCTGAGTAAATATGGCCAGCTGCTTGAAAATTCTCCCTATTGCGAAAGAGATATCCGGGCGCCGCAATTGCTGCAAACGATAGCTGCTTCGGGCGATTTTCTGATCAAAACAAAGAAAAAAGGCATACTGTACGGGTTGCATTACGCCCATCATCCCTTTGATGTGGTGGGCTGGGACGGGTGCTGCTACCCGTTCGCATTCAGCATACACGATTTTGAACCGATCACCGGCCGGGTACACCAGCCGCCACCGGTGCACCAGACATTTGAGGCCAATAATTTTGTGGTGTGCAGTTTTTGTCCGCGTCTGTACGATTACCACCCCAATGCAATACCCGCGCCGTATAACCACAGCAATATCGACAGCGACGAAGTGCTGTATTATGTGGACGGCGATTTTATGAGCCGGAAAAATGTAACCCGCGGAATGATCACCCTGCACCCCGCGGGGATCCCGCATGGTCCGCATCCGGGTGCTGTTGAAAAAAGCATCGGCAAAAAAGAAACCGCGGAACTGGCGGTCATGGTAGATACCTTTCACCCGCTTCAACTAACCACCAGCGCCCTCGAAATCGAAAACGAAGGATATACGATGAGTTGGGCGGAGTAGGTAATTTGAAAATTTGGTAATTTGAAAATTTGAAAATGGGGATGGGTAAGTTGTTTTATGGCTTTATTGTTATATGGCTGTAGGGTTGGGTGAATAGGGTTAAACAGTGTAGCAATGCAGCCATATGGCAATTTAACCAGGTAATCATGCAGATTTCTGCTTCGGTACGATTTTTTAACCCATAGTTCTGCATCTTCAAATTTTCAAATTGTCTGATCTTCAAATTTTCCTTAATTTTTACCATCTAAAAAACCAAGCCATATGATCAAATTCAGCGACATTAAAATCGGGGATTATGTAAAGGCGGAGTTCGAAGGAAAGAACTGGGAGGGTGAGGTGACACGCCTGAACGGAGACGAAAAGCAGGTGGAGGTAACCACCCAAGTACAACCCTTCTGGTTTTCGCCGGAGCACCTGTATCCGATACCACTGGACGAGGATGCTTTGCTTAAACTGGGTTTTCACCGCCAGACGAGCGACGATGGCTCGGTGAAATACATGAAGGGCTCTTTCCGGCTTGTAACACCCACACCGAACGATTTCTCACAGATCGAGATGTGGTACAGGGAAGACAGGCGGCATCATCCCGATGTACATTATATTCACCAGTTGCAGAACCACTACCTCGCTATGACCAAAGTGCATCTTACCGATGCGCCTATGTAATACCTGATTGCCCCATTCATCACAAAAGCCTGGGACACTTCCGGGCTTTTTGTATATTGGTTACCCCCTGGCTAATCCCAGGTAACAATCATGAAATACATTCTGTTGTCAGCATGGCTGTTTTCGGCACTGACCGCGGCAGCACAGGAACCCAAAAATTTTTCGATCAAAGGAACCATTGGCAGCAGCCGGCTGCCTGTTGAAAAAGTGTTGCTGAGTTACCGTTCGGGTGAACAGTTTGTGCGCGACAGCGTATTGCCGAAAGACGGACGCTATTCCTTCACCGGTAACATTCAGGAACCCACGCAGGCAACGCTCTATGTAAAATATGCCCCCGATGCCAAGGGTGAGCCCGTAAAGCCATCGCGCAGCCGGGATTATGTGTTCTTCTTCATGATGCCGTCACCGATGGATCTGAGCTCTGTTGATTCTTTTGCCAATGCAACGGTTACCGGTTCATCGGCCAACGATGATTTTCAGAAACTGACGGCACTACTGAAACCCGAGACAGAAATCAGCAATGCCTACGGCACCGCCTATACCAAAGCCAACAGGGAGAAAAATCCCGAAGCCAAAAAAGCAGCGGAGCACCTGCTCGATTCGATGGATCTGGTTATCCGGAACCTGTACGGTCAGTTCCTGAAAGCCAATCCCCTGTCGCCGGTGGCGGTATACGCGCTTACCCAATATGCGGGCTGGGATATCGATGTAAATGAAATAGAACCCCTGTACGGGAGATTAACCGCAGAACAGAAACAGTATGCATCGGCGAAAAGCCTTGCAGAGAAAATAGCAATAGCGAAAAAAACAGCGGTGGGCGTTATGGCGATGGAGTTTACGCAAAACGATACCCTGGGTGTACCCGTTACACTCAGTTCTTTCAGGGGCAAATACCTGCTGCTAGATTTCTGGGCAAGCTGGTGCGGCCCCTGTCGCGCAGAAAACCCCAACGTGGTGAAAACCTACCAGGCTTACAAAAACAGGAACTTCACCATCCTCGGTGTCAGCCTCGACAGGCCCGGCGACAAAGAAAAATGGATGGCGGCCATCCATGCTGATAACCTTACCTGGAGCCATGTTTCCGATCTCAGATTCTGGCAGAACGAAGTGGCCAAACAGTACGGCATACAGGCCATCCCCCAGAACCTGCTCATCGATCCGAAAGGAAAGATCATTGCCCGGAACCTGAACGGGGAAAAACTGGAGAAGAAACTTGCAGGGATATACGGAGGCAGGGGAGAATAACAAATTACCCGGCGCAGGTTGCCCGCACAATCCGCGATCGCCAACCGGAAAATCGCGCAATACCACCTATCTTGTATAAAAAACGGCATGCAGAGGCAAAGTCTGTTGGTGGTATCCCTGCTGTTGGGTGTAGCGTTGCAGGCGCAGCGGTTTGGCGGCAACCCGGCGTCCGTCAGGTGGAAACAGGTTAATACCGATACGGTACGGGTTATTTTTCCCGCGGGTATGGAAAGCAGTGCGCAAAGAGTGGCAGGCGCCGCGCACCTGCTGCAGCGCAACCATTCCCGTTCCATCGGCGACCAGGTCAGAAAGATCAGCATTGTACTGCACGACCAGACCCTTGTTTCCAACGGCTATGTGGGACTGGCGCCTTATCGCAGCGAATTTTACCTTACGCCTCCGCAGGATCCTTTTCAGCTGGGTGCGGTTAACTGGGCCGATAACCTGGCCGTGCATGAATTCAGGCACGTGCAGCAATACAGCAATTTCAACAAAGGACTTTCAAAAGCCGCATCGGTGATACTGGGCGAGCAGGGGCAGTTTGTGGCCAACGCGGCGGCGGTGCCCGACTGGTTTTTTGAAGGCGACGCGGTGTTCAACGAAACAAAACTTACCCGCCAGGGCAGGGGCGTGCTGCCTTTGTTCCTGAGCAGTTATCAATCATTGTATCGTTCCGGTAAACAATACAGCTACCAGCAGCTGCGTAACGGCTCGCTCCGCAGATACATGCCCGATCATTACGATCTGGGTTACCTGCTGGTGGCGTATGGACGTAAACAATATGGAGACGATATCTGGCGAAAAGTAACGGATGACGCCGCCAGGTTCAAACCGCTGTTCTATCCTTTCCAGGGCGCTGTGAAGAAGCACATGGGTATTCCGTTTAACCGGTTTGTAAACGATGCGCTGCAGTATTACCGGCAGCAATGGCAGGCGGAGAAAGAAGATACGCCCACATGGATCACCACGCCCGAGAAGAATACCGTAAACAATTACCATTGTCCTTATGTGCTGGAAGACGGATCCGTACTGGTATTGAAGAACAGTTACCGTAAGATACCCGCGTTCTACAAAATTATTTCCGGCAGGGAGGAGCGGATCGCGGTGCGGGGTATTGCGATCGATGATTATTATTCCTACAAAAACGGAACGATCGTTTACAGCAGCTACCGCCCCGATGCCAGGTGGGGGTTCCGGGAGTTTACCGATATCAGGACCATCGATATCAGAACCGGCGAAGAACAGACCCTTGCCACAGGATCAAAATACCTGTCACCCGATATCTCATCAGACGGAAAGCGTATTGTAACCGTGGAGATGGAGCCGTTTATGCGCAGCAGGCTGGTGGTGTTGGACAGGAACGGCGCCTTGCAGGATTCGGTTGGGGAAACCGGCATCCAATACTCCCATCCGAAATTTGCCGCCGATGACCGTCATTACTACGTGGCGGCAAGAAACGACCGGGGCGAAATGGCGCTGCTGAAATACGGCTCCGGCAAACAGGCACTGCTGGGTTATACAAACAACCGGATCGGCTACCTGACAGTGCGCGGCGATACCGTTTTGTTTACCATCAGCAACGGCGCACGCGATGAGATCTGGGCGCTGATCGACGGAAAGCAGGCCAGGGGGCCTTACCGGCTGGCTTCTTATGCAACCGGTCTTTACCAGGCGGTGATCAGACCCGACGGCAAGCTGCTGGCTGCCGCATTTACGGCCGACGGTTACCGGCTGGGGCTGTTCAGTCCGGCATGGCAGCCTGCGGCTGCGGAAACCGGGTCGGGGCAGCCCCTGTATATTCCCGGGGTATACCAAACCGCCGATCATGAGGCACTGGATCGTTTGCCGGCAAATCCTTACCCGGTGAGCGTTTATCCGAAATCGCACCGTCTTTTCAATGTCCATAGCTGGCGGCCCTATTTCGAAGACCCGGATTACTCCTTTACCGTATACGGGCAGAATGTGCTAAACACCCTGCAGACAGAACTGGCCTATTCCTACAATTACAATGAGCACAGCCATAAGCTGAGTGCGGCGGGTATATTCGGGGGCACCTATGTGCAGCCCCTGGTGGGGGTAAGCCAAACCTGGCAGCGTGCTGCTTCACTGACCCGCGATACTTCTGTTAGCTGGAACGAACTGGCGGGGTATGCGGGACTGCAGCTTCCGCTGAACCTGACGGGCGGGCGGCAATACCGCTACCTGACATTATCGGGCACCTTTCACGTGAATAAGGTAAGCTGGACGGGGCTGGCGCAGAAGTTCCTGCGGGACCGGGAGGTCGATTACCTGACGCTGCGGCTGCGGTATTCGGGACAGATCCAGCAGGCGCGGCAGCAGATATACCCGCACTGGGGGCAGGGGCTGCTGCTGCAGTACCGGACTGCGGTGAACCAGCAAACCGCCCGCCAGTTTCTGGGCGTGGCATCGCTGTACCTTCCGGCGCTGGCCAACAGCCATTCGCTGGTGCTTACGGCGGCCTATCATGGCCGGGATACCCTGAACAGGTACCTGTTCTCCAACGATTTTCCTTTTGCCCGCGGCTATCGCGAGGTGGATTTCCCGCGGATGTGGAAGTTCGGGGTCAACTACCATTTTCCCCTGCTGTACCCCGATCTGGGGCTGGGGCAGATCGTTTATTTTCTGCGGATAAGGGCCAACCTTTTCTACGATTATTCCCGGGGCAGGAGCCTGCGTACGGGAACAGCATTCCCCTTCAATACCGTGGGCACCGAAATCTATTTCGATACCCGCTGGTGGAACCAGCAACCGGTTACCTTCGGGGTCAGGTATAACCACCTGTTAAATAACGAGTTTCGGGGAGGTACCAACCCCGATAACTGGGAGCTGATCCTGCCTGTGAACCTGTTTTAACTGTGGATTACGCGGATTTTAAAGTAATTTTGGCAGATTTTTCCACAAATCAGGCATTTTTCCGGACATATTTTTCATATTTCGGTTGCCTTTCAATATCTTTGCAGCCCCAAAAATTGTATGTCGAAACAACCACTGATCAAACAAGATGGCGTAATCCTGGAAGCATTGAGCAATGCCATGTTCCGGGTAAAGTTGGAAAACGGTCACGAAATACTGGCCACCATCTCGGGGAAAATGAGGATGCACTATATCAGGATATTGCCTGGTGACAAAGTGGGAGTGGAGATGAGTCCGTACGATTTGAGCAGGGGAAGGATCATATTCAGGTATAAATAACAGGCTATAAACAATAACCCGCCTTCGCTAAAGCTTCGGCGGGTAAACAAAACCAGAAACAATGAAAGTTAGGGCTTCCATTAAAAAACGCAGTGCTGATTGCAAGATCGTGAAGAGGAAGGGTAAATTGTTCGTGATCAACAAAAAGAATCCACGCTTCAAGCAGCGCCAGGGATAATTTGAAGATGGGCTGATTTGAAAATTTGAAATGACATCAAGTTTTCGTCAGCGGCAATTTTCAGATTTTCAAATTTTCAAATTTTCAAATCAAATCAGAATATGGCTCGTATTGCCGGTATTGACTTACCAAAGAACAAAAGAGGCGAAATTGGTCTTACCTATATTTTCGGTATTGGCCGTTCAACAGCTCAGTACATCCTCGACAAAGCTGGGATCAACTATGACAAGAAAGTGAGCCAGTGGAACGATGATGAGCAGGCTGCCATCCGTAACATCATCAACAATGAGTTCAAGGTAGAAGGTGCGCTTCGCAGTGAGGTATCTATGAGCATCAAACGTCTGCTGGATATCGCCTGTTACCGCGGTCTGCGTCACCGTAAAGGTCTGCCCGTTCGTGGCCAGCGTACCAAAACCAACAGCCGTACCAGAAAGGGTAAGCGTAAGACGGTTGCAGGTAAGAAGAAAGCGACCAAGAAATAATTAATAATTTGAGAATCTGAAGATTTGAAAATGCAAAACTGATTTTCAAATCTTCAGATTCTCAAATTTTCAAATCCGCCAGTCTTGGATCCTGAAAAGGGGAGAGACTCCGGTGCCCGGTTTCCGGGTTTTCATTTTTTAAAGATTACCTCAAAGAACAAACATGGCTAAACCACAAAAGGCTCAGAACAGCGCAAAAGCTGTAGCCAAGAAAAGAATCGTGAAAGTTGATGCTGCCGGTGAAGTGCGCATCTCTGCAACTTTCAACAACATCATCATCAGCTTTACCAACAAATCAGGTCAGGTGATCAGCTGGAGCAGCGCGGGTAAAATGGGCTTCAAAGGCTCAAAAAAGAACACACCCTATGCCGCCCAGATGGCTGCCGCCGATGCTGCGAAAGTAGCACTGGACGCAGGTCTGAAGCGTGTGGAAGTGTTCGTAAAAGGACCGGGTTCAGGCCGCGAAGGCGCTATCCGCTCTCTTTCACAGTCGGGCATCGAAGTGATTTCCATCAAAGACGTTACCCCGCTGCCGCACAACGGCTGTCGTCCGCCGAAACAGAGAAGAGTTTAATGTATTTTGGAATTGGGGATTGGGAAATTTGGTAATTCAATTCCCCAATCCCCGGTTTCAAAATGTCAAAATACAACAGGGTTGATCATTGATTTTAGATTTTTACTGATGATCCGCCGTCATTAAAAAATCACAAACAAAAACAAATGGCACGTTACACAGGTCCCAAGACCAAAATTTCAAGGATTTTCGGAGAGCCCATCCTGGGCAATGGTAAATGGCTGGGTAAGAACAGCAATCCTCCCGGTCAGCACGGTGCTGCCCGCAAGCGTAAAACACTGGGTGAATACGCTCTTCAGCTGCGCGAAAAACAAAAGGCAAAATACACTTACGGTGTGCTTGAGCGCCAGTTCCGCAAAACATTTGAGGAAGCACAGCGTCTGAAAGGTGTAACCGGTGAAAACCTGATCAAACTGCTCGAAGCACGTCTTGACAATACCATTTTCCGCATGGGTCTTACCGCCAGCCGTCCTGAAGCAAGGCAGCTGGTGTGCCATAAGCATATTACGGTGAACGGCGAGGTAATGAACATCCCTTCTTACCAGTGCCAGCCCGGCGATATCATCGCGTACAAACCCAAAAGCGCCGATAATTCAGGCGTAACCAGCAAAAGCCGCGGCAAGAACCCCAAGTTCAGCTGGCTCGACTGGAACGAAGCCGAGAAAAAAGGCACTTTCATCACGTTCCCCGAGCGTGAGAATGTTCCTGAGAATATCAAGGAGCAACTGATCGTCGAGTTGTACTCTAAATAAGCGTGAACCGTGAGACCTGCGTGGCGAGAAGATAATCTCTTGTACCGGGTCTCATGTTCCACGAAACAAAATTCCCGCAATGATGCGGACAACGCAGTAAAAACCAAGTTTTAATATGGCCATATTAAGCTTTCAGAAACCGGATAAGATCGTTCTCCAAAAGGCAAATGATTTTGAAGGTCAGTTTGAATTCCGTCCATTAGAGCCAGGTTTCGGCCTGACTATCGGCAATGCTTTACGCAGGGTATTGCTCAGCTCTCTGGAAGGTTTTGCTATTGTAGGTATCAAGATCGAAGGCGTTGACCACGAGTTCGCCACCATCAAGGGCGTAACCGAAGACGTTACCGAGATCATCCTGAACCTGAAGCAGGTGCGTTTCAAGAAAACGGTTGATCACGACGTTGCCAACGAAAAGATCAACCTGTCTATTAAAGGCCGTACCGAGTTCAATGCCGGTATGATCGGTGAACTGAGCCAGAACTTCCAGGTGATGAACCCGGAACTGGTGATCTGCACCATGGACACAACTTCTAAAATGGATATCGAGATCACGATCTCAAAAGGCCGTGGCTATATCCCTGCGGAAGAGAACAAAATAAAAGATGCTGTATTTGGTTATATCGCCATCGATTCTATCCACACACCCATCAAGAACGTGAAATACGCCATTGAGAACTACCGTGTGGAACAAAGGACCGATTACGAGAAACTGGTTCTGGACGTGGCTACCGACGGTACCATTCATCCCGAAGATGCCGTTAAACAGGCTTCACGTATCCTGATCCAGCACCTGATGATCATCACCGACGAGAACATCACTTTCGATAACAAGGAAGACAAGAAAGAAGACGTGGTTGATGAGCATGTACTGCAGCTCCGTAAAGTGCTGAAAACACCGCTGGAAGACCTGGATCTTTCCGTGCGTGCCTTTAACTGCCTCAAAGCAGCGAAGATCAACAGCCTGAGCGAACTGGTGCAGTACGAGCAGGAAGACCTGATGAAATTCCGCAACTTCGGTCAGAAATCACTTTCAGAGATCGAGCAGGTGCTCACTGAAAGAGGCCTGAGCTTCGGAATGGATCTGAACAAACTGGGATTGGACAATTTAGATAACTGAGGTTGAATGGCTGATTGGGTTATTCGTAAATGATCGCCCAACAGTTTATCCCGCCTATTTTCAAACATCCTGCAATTCCTGACACGGTGCAGGGTTAAAAACAACAAGTCATGCGTCACGGAGACAAAATCAACAACCTGGGTCGTAAGAAAGCACACCGCGTTGCTTTGTTACAGAACCTCGCAAGCCAACTGATCACGCACAAACGCATCGTTACCACGCTGGCAAAAGCCAAAGCGCTGCGTACCTATGTAGAGCCGCTGATCACCAAAACAAAGAAAACGGAGAACGCCCTCCAGATCAGCCACAACCACCGCCTGGTGTTTGCCGAGCTGCAGGATAAGGCGGCTGTGAAAGAACTGTTCACAGTGATCGGTCCGAAAGTGGCCGGCCGTCCGGGTGGTTATACCCGCATCATCAAACTGGGTATCCGTCCTGGTGACAATGCCGAGAAAGCGATGATCGAGCTGGTGGACTTCAACGAGATCTACGGCAAAGGTGTTGAGAAAGCAGCTGAGCCAGCCAAGAAAACACGTCGTGGCCGCGCTCCTAAAAAAGCCGCTGAAACCGCCGCTCCTGCTGCCGAAGCACAGGCGCCGGTGGAAGAAGCTACTGCTACTGAAGAAAAAACGGCTGAATAACCGATGGTTAACAGAAAAAATAGAAAGGCATTCGTTTTACGGATGCCTTTTTTGTAAACCGGAAGGCGGGGGATTATGGATTAGCGGATGATGGATTCGCGGATTGGGTATTCTCTGCGAAACTCGGCCCCTCCGCGCCTCTGCGGTGAAAACAGGGTATCGCAGAGCAAGGGAGTTTTCGGCTACGTAACCGGCAGCCGCCGAGAAATACGAAAATCCACCATCCGAAAATCCGCAATCCGCTAATCCATATCCCATGTGAAAAATTTTATGCCGGATTTTAGAGAAGATGAACTTTTTTTGCAATCGAAATAACCCCACGCAATGACGCAGACAAGGCAACCCGCTACACTTTTACTGGCTGATGGACACGTGTTCCAGGGCTTCTCTTTTGGTAAGAAAGGAACTACCACGGGAGAGATATGTTTCAATACCGGTATGACCGGTTACCAGGAGGTATTCACTGATCCCAGTTATACCGGCCAGGTGCTGATCATGAACAATGTGCATGTGGGTAACTACGGTGTTAAAAGCGCCGATGTGGAGAGCGGCAGCATAAAGATCCGCGGCCTGATAGCCCGTAACCTGGAAGAGCAGTTCAGCCGTATACAGGCCGAAGGCAACCTGGATGAATACCTGGTAAAAAACAATATCGTAGCCATTGAAGGCGTGGATACCAGGGCGCTGGTGGCGCATATCCGCACCAAGGGTGCCATGAACTGTATTATCTCATCCGAGATCAGCGATATCGCCGAACTGAAAGCGGAACTGGCCAAAACGCCAGATATGGATGGCCTGGAACTGGCCAGCACCATCAGCACAACAGAGGAATACGAACTGGGCGATCCCGGCGCGGCGATGAAAGTGGCCGTACTCGATTTCGGGGTGAAAAAACACATCCTCGAATGCCTGGTAACCAGGGGTGCGTATGTTCGCGTACACCCGGCAAAAACACCGCTCAGCAGGTTAAAAGAATTCAATCCCGACGGCTATTTTATCTCCAACGGTCCCGGCGACCCAGCGGCCATGCCCTATGCGATAGATACGCTGAAAGATATCCTGAAAGAAGATAAACCGGTATTCGGCATCTGCCTGGGACACCAGCTGCTGGCGCTGGCAAACGGCATCCCCACTTTTAAAATGCACCATGGCCACAGGGGACTGAACCATCCGGTGAAGAACCTGATAACCGGGCAGTGCGAGATCACCACCCAGAACCATGGTTTTGGCGTAGATCCCGAGGCTGTGCGCAACCATCCTGATGTTGAGGTAACGCATGTAAACCTGAACGATTCATCCATAGAAGGCATCCGTCTCAAAAACAAAAAAGCCTTCAGCGTTCAATACCACCCCGAGAGCACACCCGGCCCGCACGACAGCCGCTACCTGTTCGACAGTTTTGTGGATATGATGAAATGATCTGTAGTCTGCTGTCTGTGGTCTTTGGGTTGTAGTTAACCACAGACCACAGACAGCAGGCCCAACACAACTATCCCCCTTCTTTAGTACATTAGCGCTATGAAAATCGCCATCATTAACGGGCCCAACCTGAACCTGCTGGGTAAGCGGGAGAAGGATATCTATGGGGATATGTCTTTTGAGAAATACCTGCCCGTGCTGCGCGAAATGTTTCCCTCCGTGACATTCTATTATTTCCAGAGCAATATAGAAGGCGAGCTGGTTGGCGAGATCCAGCGCACGGGTTTTGAATACGATGGCATCGTACTCAATCCGGCGGCCTATACGCATACCTCCGTCGCTATCGGCGATGCGATCGCTGCCATTAAAGTGCCGGTGGTGGAAGTGCATATCAGTAATGTGCATGCACGCGAAGAGTTCCGGAAACTGTCTTATGTATCTGCAAAAGCCGCAGGAAGTATTTTCGGGCTGGGTCTGCAGGGCTACGAACTGGCCGTGCGCTGGCTGATCGGTAAAGCCTGACGAACGGTACGATATTTGTCCATTGCCACACCATGAATCAACGATATTCCAGTAAGGTCCGCTGGCTGATATTGATCGCTGCTGTTGCGAAACTGCTTGTGTCTGCACTGCTCGAACTGGGTAATGACGAAGTGTATTACTGGATCTATGCCATCCAGCCCGACTGGAACCATTTTGATCACCCGCCGATGGTAGGCTGGCTGATCAGGGTTACCACCTTTAACCTGCTCTGGGTAAATGAGGTATCGCTGCGGTTGGGAAGCATTATCTGCGCCTCCGTTTCCACCTGGTTCATCTTCAAAACCGGGAAACTGCTTGCCAATGAGAGAGCGGGATGGTATGCGGCACTGATCTACAATTTTTCCGTGTACACGGGTTTTATCGCAGGTATGTTTATCCTGCCCGATTCGCCGCAGATGCCTTTCTGGACAGGCGCTTTGTACATTATGGCGCACCTGTTTGTCCGGAACGACGAACACAAACTGGGTATCTGGCTTTTACTGGGACTGATGATCGGGCTCGCCGCGCTGTGTAAAGTGCATGGCCTGTTTTTATGGGCCGGGTTCGGGTTATTCCTGCTGATCGTGCGTGCGAAATGGCTGCTGAACTGGCGTTTGTATGCCGCGGTGGCGGTGACACTGGTCTGCGTATTTCCCATCGTTTACTGGAATGTGCTGAATGATTTTATCACTTACCGGTTTCATTCGGAAAGAGTAACCCATACCTCGTTACAATGGGATATGCTGGGCAGGGAGATAGCAGGAGAGATCGTTTACCAGAACCCGGTCATATTTTTATTGGTCATTGCCGCCTTATTTACCATGCTCGCTAACCGGATACGTTTTAGCCGCAGATCAGCTTCCGTATGGCTGTTGTGTATGAGTTTGCCGATGATCGCCGTATTCTGGGGCATATCCCTGTTGAACCCCACACTGCCGCACTGGAGCGGTCCCGGGTATATTCCGCTGTTCCTGGTGGCGGGGGTGTTTCTTGAACAGCGCTCAAGGCAGTCTGTGCCCGGTATCCTCAAAGTGGCAGCCACGCTGGTATCGGTCGCCCTGGTAGCGGGTGTGTTGCTGGTGCGGTTGTCGCCGGTTAATTTCGGCAGCCACGACCGGCAGAATTTTGGCGAGTACTGCCCAACGCTCGATCTTTCCGGCTGGCGGAGCTTCAGTAAACGTTTTGCTGCGTTGAAGCAGCAGGATATCGACAATGGCAGGATGCGCGACAGCACACCTATTATCACCGACAAATGGTTCCCGGCAGGACATCTTGAATTCTATACCGCAAGAACCACCCATACCACGCTGCTGGGTGTGGGAAAGCTGGAAGACATACACAAATTTGCCTGGCTGAACAGGGAGAGAAGCCCGCTGCGGATCGGCCAGGATGCCTATGTGATCGTTCCCTCTAATTTGCCGCTTAATGTAAAGGAAGCGTACGGCAGTTATTTCAGCAAGATAGAAGTGCCTGCCATTATTCCGCAGAAACGTATGGGCAGGATCGTGCGCTATTTTTATGTATACCGCCTGAAAGATTGCCGCTTGCTGCCGAAGATGGGAGTATTGTGAATGAAGATGGTGGACCGCGGATCGTAAGAAGACTGATCCTGATCCTGCCGGAACAGCTTCCTAATTGCTTCCGGTCTGCGTACTGTCTGCAGGCGGACTGAACCGGATACTTTCCTCTTTTTTCCCAAACAGTTTTTCAAAATCCTTCCGGTAGGAGATACTGATACCCTGCCGGTTCCTCCGGCCAAAGCTGGTGCTGCTGAGCAGGTCCAGCGTATTGCGGTTAAAGATGATCAGGCGCAGTTTCCTGTCTTTGGTAAGAATGAACTCGATGTTCATATTGGGCAGCCACTGCGTGGCGCCGTTCGATACAACGGAACTTCCCACATTGAAATCGATATCGCTGCCCACCGTAACGATGATCTTGTCGTTGGCGAAAGCCCTTGTCAGTTTCAGGTCCACACGCGTACGGTCTATCCTGCTGGCCGCGCCGGCGCTGGTTGGATCAATGATACTGGCACTGCTGTAGGCGCTGGTGCCGATATCGAACCGTATGCTTCTGTCTCCCGTGATCTTGTACAGGATATTACTGAACAGTTTGTTCACTTCTTTTGTCAGCAGCTGTGAAAGCGAGTTATAGGTGATCGCGTACGGGTTTACAAATGCAGAACTGGAACTGGAGCCGCTGCCCGCAGGTACGAACTGGTTAAAGATGATCACATAGGCCACCTGGTTCAGCAGCAGGTTCTGGTCTTTTTCAAGACGGTTCAGGTACTGCATGAAATCGTTATCGGATTTCACCGGGCTCGACTGTGGGAAATCGAGCCGGAACTTGATATCGGGTTTGGTGAGTTTGTCTCTCAACTGTGCGATCACGTATACATCGCCGCGGTAGCCCTGTACGGCACTGCCGAAACGGTTATTACCGATCAGTTCGCTAAGACTTACCCGCTCTGCCGTATACTGTGCATCGATATGCAGATCGGCGCGGAAGGGATCCCCGGTCCAGTCTATATAATTGCCCGCATCGGGCAACAGCACGAACGGGCGTTTGATCAATCCCCGCAGGTTGAACAGGTAATTACCGCTGTCGATATAATACCGCCCACGCATGGTAAGCGATTCGGTGGTACCGGCGTGCATCAGCAAACGACCATTACCTACGGCAGAGATCACATCGCCTTCCAGTTCATCGAGGATCACATCGATCTTTACATTGTTGTTGGCAGTGAGATCCAGGTCAACGGTAAGATTGAACGGGTTGGTCTTTTCCGGCTGGGCTATCTCGGTGCCGTATTGCTTGAATACGATAAAGTCTGCGTTACCGCTTTGCCGGGTGATGGAGTTGGGTATAAAAATACGGGATGTGTCGTTTGCCACGGCGGTCATCGACATATGGCAATTGTACTCCGGCCCGGTAAAGCGCAGGTTGGCCCGACCGATCGCTTTTCCGTAGAATTGTTTGTTGTCGGACGAGCGTGTGTCGATCAGTAACAGTTTATCGGTGCTGAGGTCAAAATCGAACCGCATATCCTGGAATCCCTTCTCGTATAATTTTCCGCTGACACTGCCTGTGTTGTTGTACCTGTCCCGTATGCGGAAATTGCCGAAATCGATGCCATCCTCCTGGAAATTGATATCGGCCGAATCGATCCGGTAGGTGACCTGTGTATAGTTCACCTTCATGCTGGCATCCCGCAGCTTAATCCGGCCCAGCAGGTTGGGTGCGTTCAGGTTGCCGCTGATGGACAGGTTGCCCGTTGCCTTGCCGTGCATATCGCTGAACAGGGTATTGAGGAACCGGTGCAATATATCGATCTGCGATTCCTGCAGCTGTATATCGGTTGTAAGCGAATTGCCGGTGGTATCCTTGATATTGTAACTGCCTTTGGCCGTAAAGCGATAGCCCTCGTTGGGTGATTCGATGGTAAAAGGCAGATCGCCGGTTTGCCCGTCGTAATGTGCGCTGATATTTACCAGTCCGACAGAATCGTCATCCAGCCTAAACTGCTCGGCCTTCAGTTTTGCATCGGCGGAAAACGTGCCGAAGAAATTTTTCAGCACAATATCGCCCGTGGTCACGCCTTCCAGTCTTGGGTTTTTGAAGAGCAGGTAGGTAAGATCACCCATGATCACGTTCTTCAGTTTCACAATAAGGTTCTGCGTATTGCCGCCATCCTCTTCCTCTGTTTCAACCGTGATCTCCTGGAAGCCCTGTGAAAATTTGATGTTATTGGCGCGTACAAAATGTTTGCGTACGGTAAGCTCACCGGCTTTTTCTATCGCCCATTTCTTTTCATTCAGTACAAAAGAAGAGGGTCTGAACTGTACGCGTACGCCATCATCCAGCGTGTATACATCGGCAAACAGGTCGGCATCGTTCAGCGTATTGTCTGCGCTGGTTTTGACCGACACTTCCGAGTGGTCGTTAGACGACACAATGGCGAACTGTGTGTTCGGGAACCGCAGGCTGTCTGTGGCCTGCACACTGCCGATGGTGCCCCGTACAGAGAGGGTGTCGATGGTACCCTTGCCCGTTAGGCCCAGACTGGTAAAACTGATCTTCCCGATCTTGCCGAAAGGAACGGTAGCCACAACGTTGAGCGAATTGTTATAAGTGTCTATCGAACCGCTGACGGAGGCATCGTTGAAACCGGACAGTTTCTGATCGAACAGGGCCAGGTACGGCTCAAAATAGTTGGTGTTGACAATAAAACTGAATCGCTGGTTGACCGGTATCGAATCAGGCGGCTTGATATATGCCGGATAATAGTGGCTCAGGAAATTCTGGAAGCTGGCCGGCAATGCCTGTATGTTGAATTGCCCGCGTATAGTGGCATTCAGCTCATTGCTGCCGAGGTGCAGCTGTTTAACGGAATCAACATATTCTGAAACCAGGTTCAGCGAGTCGAATGACAGCTTTACCCTGGGCGAAGTGATGCCGGCGTTCAGGAACTTAGCGGTTCCCAGGAAGTTGTCGATATTGGTGCCTGTAAAGTTTACGTCGAGAAGCCCGGTTAACTGCAGGGAATCTTTCAGTTGGCCAAACAGGTTCAGCGCTTTCAGATTGGAATGCGCCAGATCACCTACAATGTTAAAACGCGGCAGCTGTCCCGTCAGGTCTACCTCTACCTGGCTGTTGAAATCGAGGTTGGGGTCGTTGATCTTCAGTTCGCCCGTAAAATATTTTTTCTGGAAAGTACCGTTGGTGATGATGTTGGTATACGTGTAATTCTTGTAGGCAAGCGATGAAATATTTCCCTCCAGCGTTGTGCGCAGCCGATCCACGTTAAAGCTGCTTCCGGTGATCTTTCCCTTGAAATCCACCAGTCCCAGGTCTTCATGGTTCAGGAATTTGCCCATGTTGAAACGGATGGTTTCGATATCACCGGTATAAACGGGGTCGCCGCTGCGGGGCAACTGCAGACTGATATTTGTTTTGACACCTCCCAGCTGCGTGCTGAAACTTCCCGCCGTGATGAAATTGTGTATGGTTCCGTTAAAGTTGCCGCGGTACAATATGGTGCCCAGCGCGGCCATATTGGGCGAGTTTACGTTCTTCAGCGCAGGAATAAATATACCCAGGTCGTAATGGTTGGTGGTGAGTGTGCCGCCGTTCAGCGATATCCGCGCGCGGTCAATATCCGGAAGCCCCTTCATGGCCAGCGTGCCCGATACATTTGTGGTGGCGCCTATACGGGCCGAGAGATTGTGTACGGTAAAATCGGCCACCGTTCCGTGAAAATTACCCGACAGTGTCGTTTCTTTTTTCCAGGTACGCAGCTCGGGGGCAAAGAAGGCAATATCGTCGCTGTTCACCTTTGCATTGCTGAAATGCGCATCCATTTTTACCCGGGTGGTATAATCGCCGAAATCCCTGTTGAAATCCGAGAAACGCATGGCATAGTAATTCGTCAGCCTGCTTTTGTTTGTCTGCAGGTCCAGGTTGGCAAACTCCATGATCTGCGGCGTGAACCTGAAATGCGCTTTCAGTTTTTTGATCTCTATACCGGATCTGTCTTTTACACCAAGATCCACCACCGCCCGCAAAGTGTCTTTCACAACAGAAAGATTACCGATGGTGCCGGTGAGTTTACTCAGTCTGATATGGCTGCCGTCGAAATAGGGAAGGGGTTTGTCGCCGTCGCTGTCGAGGTAAAGATTGCCGTTCCTGATCTGTATCTTTCCCACTTTCGCAACCATGTTGCCCGGGTTAAAGTACAGGCCGGTATCGGCGCCTGCGGGTTTGGGTCTTAATGAGTCGGGTCTCAGTGCCGGCAGGTTCTGGATGCCGAAATAGGGGTTATCGAGGGTGATCTCGTTGATCGCATACTGGTTGTTGGGCAGGTCGATGTTTTCTGCATCCACCAGCAGGCTGCCCACGCTTACCGTCATCCTTTCACCGCGCCAGCGGTCGTCCTGCAGGAACCGTACATTTTTGAAATCGATCTTTTTCAGGTTCAGCGAAATGCCGCCTTTCCTGTCGCCGGTGGAAGGTGAACGGAAATAATCCAGCACGAACTGGTAGTTCCAGACAGAATCTTTCCGGTTCATATACACTGTTGCATCTTCCAGTCCTGCATATTTCAGGTCTGCCTTGTCTTTCAGAAAGAACCAGTCGGTGATCCTTACTTTCAGCTGTCCGGCATACAGCAACGTATCTTTTTGCCTGTCCCTGATCAACGCCCCCTCCATATTGAGGCTGTTGAACAGGGCAATGTTAACGCTGCGTATGCTTACCTCGGTGCCCAGGGCCCTGGATAATTTGCCCGCGGCATAATGCACCAGCCAGTTCTGAACGGTAGAGGTTTGTATAGCAATAAAGATCAGTAATATAAAAGCTATCAGGATGAGGAGCGCGCGACGTAATATTTTCAGGAACCGCTTCAGGTACAGGTATTTAACGGTAAAAATAAGGCATCGCGTGATTACTGCAATTTTGGGGCCGGGAGAGGGGAGGGATTGAGGGGAATTGAGGGATAGCCGAAGGGCGATTGCCGATTGCTGATTGGGAAGAAAGCTGGTGGGTACCGGGCATTCCCCGAAAAAGCCAGACCCCCAACTCACGATAACCCACGCCTCCCGTCCTTACCCCACTTCTGCCGCAGCGGCAACCTCTTCTCTGGCTGGCAGGGAGATAATAAAGGTGGCGCCTTCGTTTTCGGCGCTTACGGCATTGATATAGCCGTTGTGTTTTTCCATGATCTGTTTGCACAACGCGAGGCCGATGCCGGTGCCCTCGTACTCGTTGTGCACATGCAGACGTTTGAACATATCGAATATCTGTTCGGCGTATTTCTGGTTAAAACCAATGCCGTTGTCTTTGATGAATATGCGGTAATAATGTGTTTGTCCGCGTTTGGGGGCCGCGTTCAGGTTATCGCAGTAGATATGGATTTCCGGGGGCACATTGGGTTTGCTGTATTTGATGGCGTTGCCGACAAGATTCAGGAACAGCGATTTAATGAGCACGGGGTTTACCGCCAGCACGGGCAGGGGGCCCACATCGATGCGGGCATCCTTGTTTTGTATCTGGGTATCGAGCTCATCGAGCACTTCCTGCACAAGGGGGTTGAATTCGGTTCTGACAAAAGGCTCTTTTTCTGTGGAGATCTTGGAAAAAGTAAGGATATCCTTGATCAGCTCCTGCATGCGCTCGGCGGCTTTCTGGATGATGCGGATTTTGGACTGCGCGTCTTCGTCCAGCTGCGCTTTGTGTTTGATGGCAAGCAGGTCGCTGAAAGTGCGGATCTTGCGCAGCGGCTCCTGCATATCGTGCGATGCCATGAAGGCAAAGCGGTCCAGTTCCTTGTTGGCGGTTTCCAGGCTTTCTATATTGACCAGCAGTTTTTTGTTCAGCTCGTTCACTTTTTCCTCCGACAGTTTCCGCTCCTTGATCTCGTTCTCGAGATTTTTGTTGATTGACCGGAGCTTTTCTTCCTGCGAAAGTAACTGGTGGTTCTTTTTGTACAGTTCCACGAACACAGACACTTTGGCCCGCAGGAGCTCGGGGTTGACCGGTTTGAAGATATAATCCACTGCGCCGGACCGGTAACCCTTGAATATGTTCTCCTCACCGTAATTGTTGGCGGTGATGAAAATGATGGGGATATGTTTCAGCTTCTCCCGCTCATAGATCAGCGCGGCGGTCTCAAAGCCGTTGAGGTTGGGCATCTTTACATCCATCAGGATAAGGGCAAAATCAAATTCGTTCAGCAGTATCTTCAATGCCTGCCTGCCCGAGCTGGCTTTCACAAAATGATATCCGTCTGCCTCGAGGATCGTCTCGAGCGAAAAAAGATTGTCTTCCCTGTCGTCAACCAGTAATATCTTTTGCGGCATGAGGGGAGGAGTAGTTAAAAATAATCGTTAAAAAATCGGTTTTGGGTGTAAGGTTCAAACGGATATTGATCAGTTGCCCATGGTTATTTATTTATAGAACCAGAGACGCATGAGCGATAGTAACTGGTCTATTTTTAACGGTTTGGTGATATAATCGGAAGCGCCGGCCTCAATGCATTTCTGTCTGTCTCCCTTCATCGCCTTGGCGGTTACCGCTATGATCGGCAAAGTGCTGTTTTTGTGCTCACGCCGTATCTTCTGCGTGGTTTCATAGCCGTCCATTTCGGGCATCATGATATCCATCAGCACCATATCGATCTTGGGATTGTCGTCGCTGATGATCTGTATCGCTTCCTTACCGCTTTCGGCGGTGATCACGTTTACATTATACCTTTCAAATACGGTGGTAAGGGCAAACAGGTTTCTTACATCATCATCCACCACCAGTATGTTCTTGCCTGTGAGTATATCTTCTTTCATGCGTATGTTCTCGATCACCCTGCGTTTTTCCTGCGGCAGATCCTTATGGGAATAATGCAGGTGCAGCACGGTTTCTTCGAGCAGGTGCTCCAGCGAATTCACGCCCTTTGTCATGACAGTATTGGAGGTGCGGTTGATGGTGTTCAGCTCCGATTTGGTGAAATCCTTTGCCGAATACACGATCACCGGTGTGAGTTTCTTCTTGGTCTCGCCCACCTGGTCTATCAGTTCGGTGCCGGATATATCGGGCAGGGTATAGTCCAGTATGATACAGTCGTAATCTTCTGCCGCTATGTTCTCCAATGCTTTCTTGCCGGTGGGCGCAATGGTTACCTGCATGGAATCGCTCTCGAGCATTTTGGCGATCTGTGACGAATCGAGCTCGTTGTCTTCCACCACCAGTATGTTCCTGGTTGGTTTGTTGGCGAAGGAGCGGATATCGTCGAACAGTTCGTTAAGCGCATCGTTGGCAAGCGGCTTCAGCAGGAAGCTTCTTGCACCGCGTTTCAATGCCAGGTTGCGGTTCTCTTCGCCTGAGATCAGGTAAATGGGAATATGACGGTAGTTGAGATCGTTGCGCAGCAGGTCGAGCACTTTCCATCCGCTGGTATCGGGCAGTTTCACATCGAGCGTGATGGCCACCGGTGCAAAACGGTTCACAAAATCAAACACTTCTATATAGCTGATGGCCACCACCGCTTTCATGCCGTATTCATGCGCTTTTTCAATGATGATCTTGCCAAAACGCAGGTCGTCTTCCACCACCAGTATCACCTTGTCGGACGTGGTGATATTGTTGCGGTCGTCGCCTGTTTCATTGATCATTTCGCTTACAATGTTCAGGTTCTTGGCATCCGCTCCTTCGTTGGTGGCGCGGATAGAGTGTATCAGCGTGTCTATCTCCGTGTTGTCCGGTCCCAGGTGGTAGCTGCCAAGATCGGGAGCTTCCTTGGTAACCACGCCGGTGATATTCTCTACCGGCAGGAACAGTGTGAACGTGCTTCCGGTGCTGGTATCGCTCTCCAGTTCAATGGTGCCGCCCAACAGTTCAGCCAGGCCGCGGCTGATCGACAATCCAAGACCCGTGCCGCCGTATTTGCGGCTGGTAGAACCCTCGGCCTGCTGGAATGCTTCGAAGATGATATTCTGTTTCTCCTGCGGTATACCGATGCCCGTATCGCTGATCGCAAAAGCCACCACGCGTTTGGCGTTATCGAGACTGGAATTGCCGGTTTTCCAGTTGCGGCCGGCTTCGTAGATCTTCAGTTTTACCTCGCCTTTTTCCGTGAATTTGAAGGCGTTTGAGAGGAGGTTTTTGAGGATCTGGTTCAGGCGCTGAAGATCCGTTTCCATCATCACCGGCAGCTTGGCATCGGTTTCGATGGTAAAGCGGAGATGTCTTGCTTCCGAGATCGGTTTAAATGTGGTCTCCACAAAATTGGCGATCTCCGCAAAACGAACGGTACCCATATTGGCGGTGATGAAGCCAGATTCGATCTTCGACAGATCGAGGATATCGTTGATCAGCTGGATAAGATCATCGCCGCAGGAGTGGATCGTTTTGGCGTAGCGGATCTGTTTTTCATTAAGATTGCCTTCCGCGTTTTCATACAGCTGCTGCGCCAGGATCAGCAAACTGTTCAGCGGTGTTCGCAGCTCGTGCGACATATTTGCGAGGAACTCCGATTTGTATTTGGAGGTAAGCGTAAGCTGTTCCGCTTTTTCTTCGAGCGATCGCCTGGCTTCTTCCACCTCGCGGTTCTTTTCTTCCACTTCGTTCTTCTGTTTCACCAGCAGCAATGCTTTATCCTGGAGCTCGTCGTTGGTTCGGCTCAGCTCTTCCTGCTGTATTTTCAACTCACCGGCAAGCGACTGCGATTGTATCAGCAGCTCTTCTGTACGGGTACTTGCCTCGATGGTGTTCAACACGATACCGATACTTTCCGTCAACTGCTCAAGGAAGTCGAGGTGCGTCTGGCTGAAGGTATCCAGCGAAGCAAGTTCGATCACCGCCTTCACATTGTTCTCGAACAATACCGGCAGGATGATCAGGTTGGCAGGTTTTGCCTTGCCAAGACCTGAATTGATCTTGATATAATTGGCCGGTATATTGGACAGGATGATCCTTTCTTTTTCAAATGCAACCTGTCCCACCAATCCCTCACCGATGGAAAAATCTACGGGAATGTTTTTGTCGGATTTGTAACCGTAGGCCGAGAACAGACTGAGTTTGGATTCCTGGGTCTCCTCGTTTTGTTTGAGGATATAGAATGCACCGTAGTGGGCAACCACCACCTGTGCCAGTTCAGACAATATTCTTTGGGTTACCGTTTTCAGGTCTTTCTGTCCCTGCAGCATCTGTGTGAACTTGGCCAGGTTCGATTTCAGCCAGTCCTGTTCCTGGTTCAGCAGGGTAGTTGCTTTCAGGTTCGCGATCATCTGGTTGATGGTATCCTTCAGGGCTTCCACTTCTCCTTTTGCTTCCACGGATATCTCACGCGTCAGGTCGCCCTTGGTTACCGCCGATGCCACTTCGGAGATAGAACGTACCTGCGTGGTCAGGTTCTGCGCCAGCTGGTTTACGTTCTCGGTCAGGTTCTTCCAGATACCGGATGCGCCCGGTACCGACGCCTGTCCGCCCAGTCTTCCTTCCACACCCACTTCACGCGCCACATTGGTTACCTGGTCGGCAAACAGGGCCAGTGTATCGATCATCTCGTTGATGGTATCGATCAGCTGTGCCACTTCACCGCGAGATACGATGGCCAGTTTTTGTTTCAGGTTACCGGTAGCCACCGCGGTTACCACTTTGGCAATACCACGCACCTGGTTGGTAAGATTGGATGCCATCATGTTCACCGAGTCGGTAAGATCCTTCCAGGTACCCGCCACACCTTTTACTTCTGCCTGTCCGCCCAGTTTACCCTCGGTGCCCACTTCACGCGCCACGCGCGTTACCTCAAAGGCAAAGGAGTTCAACTGTTCCACCATGGTATTGATGGTATTCTTCAGATCCAGGATCTCGCCTTTTACATCGATGGCCACGGTTTTTGACAGGTCACCCGAAGCCACCGCCTTGGTTACCTCGGCGATATTACGCACCTGCGCCGTCAGGTTACCCGTCATCTGGTTCACCGAGTCGGTAAGGTCTTTCCAGGTACCCGCCACGCCCGGTACGAATGCCTGTCCGCCCAGTTTACCGTCGGTACCCACTTCCCGCGCCACACGCGTCACTTCCGATGCAAAGGCACGGAGCTGGTCCACCATCGTGTTCAGGGTTTCTTTCAGCTGCAGGATCTCGCCGCGCACATCCACCGTGATTTTCTTCGACATGTCGCCGTTCGCCACCGCGATGGCCACATCGGCGATGTTACGCACCTGCGCCGTCAGGTTGCCGGCCATCTGGTTTACCGAGTCCGTAAGGTCCTTCCAGGTACCCGCCACGCCGGGCACGTTGGCCTGTCCGCCCAGTTTTCCCTCGGTGCCCACTTCCCGCGCCACCCTGGTTACTTCCGATGCAAAACCGCGGAGCTGGTCCACCATGGTATTGATGGTATTTTTCAATTCCAGGATCTCACCTTTTACATCCACACCGATCTTGCGCGAAAGGTCACCGTTCGCCACCGCCGTTGTTACTTCGGCGATATTGCGCACCTGCGAAGTAAGGTTGGACGCCATTTTATTTACAGAGTCCGTCAGGTCTTTCCAGGTACCACCCACGCCCGGCACATCGGCCTGGCCACCCAGTTTTCCCTCAGTACCCACTTCCCGTGCCACCCTGGTTACTTCCGATCCGAATGAATTCAGCTGGTCCACCATCGTATTGATGGTATTCTTAAGGTCAAGGATCTCACCGCGTACATCCACGGTGATCTTGCGCGACAAATCGCCTTTTGCCACGGCCGTTGTTACCTCGGCGATATTCCGCACCTGGCCTGTCAGGTTACCGGCCATATTGTTTACCGAATCGGTCAGGTCTTTCCATACACCGCCCACGCCTTCCACCGCAGCCTGTCCGCCCAGCTTACCTTCCGAACCCACTTCCCGCGCCACACGTGTTACTTCCGATGCAAAACCGCGGAGCTGGTCCACCATGGTATTGATGGTATTCTTCAGCTCCAGGATCTCGCCTTTTACATCCACATCGATCTTACGCGACAAATCGCCCGTTGCCACGGCCGTTGTTACCTCGGCGATGTTGCGCACCTGCGAGGTAAGGTTGGAGGCCATTTTATTTACAGAGTCCGTCAGGTCTTTCCAGGTACCACCCACGCCCGGCACATCGGCCTGTCCGCCCAGCTTACCTTCCGAACCCACTTCCCGCGCCACCCGCGTTACTTCTGAACCAAAGGAGTTCAGTTGGTCCACCATGGTATTGATGGTATTCTTTAATTCGAGGATCTCGCCTTTTACGTCAACGGTAATTTTGCGCGACAGGTCACCTTTCGCCACGGCCGTTGTTACCTCGGCGATATTACGTACCTGACCCGTGAGGTTGGAAGCCATCTGGTTCACCGAATCGGTAAGGTCCTTCCAGGTACCGGCCACGCCTTTTACCTGCGCCTGTCCGCCCAGTTTACCTTCGGTACCCACTTCCAGCGCAACCCGTGTTACCTCGGCAGAGAAGGAGTTGAGCTGGTCTACCATAGTGTTGATGGTATTCTTCAGCTCCAGGATCTCGCCTTTTACATCCACCGTGATCTTGCGCGACAAATCGCCTTTTGCCACGGCGGTGGTTACTTCGGCGATGTTACGCACCTGGGCCGTCAGGTTACTGCCCATCTGGTTTACGGAATCGGTCAGGTCTTTCCATACACCCGCCACACCTTTTACTTTCGCCTGTCCGCCGAGTTTACCCTCCGAACCCACTTCCCGCGCCACCCGCGTTACTTCGGAAGAGAAGGAGTTGAGCTGGTCCACCATAGTGTTGATGGTGTTCTTCAGCTCCAGGATCTCACCTTTTACGTCCACGGTGATCTGTCGAGACAGATCACCTTTTGCCACGGCGGTAGTTACCTCTGCGATATTCCGCACCTGGCCGGTAAGATTAGATGCCATCTGGTTCACCGAGTCGGTGAGGTCTTTCCAGGTACCCGCCACACCCTTTACCTGTGCCTGTCCGCCCAGTTTACCCTCGGTACCCACTTCCAGCGCCACACGGGTTACTTCGGAAGAGAAGGAGTTGAGCTGGTCCACCATGGTATTGATGGTGTTCTTCAGCTCCAGGATCTCGCCTTTTACATCCACCGTAATCTTTTTCGACAGGTCGCCCTTGGCCACGGCGGTGGTTACTTCGGCGATATTCCGCACCTGTGCGGTAAGGTTGGATGCCATACCGTTCACAGAATCGGTGAGGTCTTTCCATACACCCGCCACGCCTTTTACTTTGGCCTGTCCACCCAGTTTACCTTCCGAACCCACTTCCCGCGCCACACGCGTTACTTCCATAGAGAACAGGTTCAGCTGTTTCACCATGTCGTTCACCTCGCGGGCGATGCGGCCGAATTCACCCTGCAGGTTATGCCCGCCGATTTCCAGCGGCATATCCTGCGACAGGTTACCCTTGGCCACCGAGCTGATCACATGCGCGATCTCGATGGTGGGGTGAACAAGATCGGAGATCAGTGTGTTAAGCGATTCCACACCGGTGCCCCAGGAGCCTTTGGCATTGGGGACTTCTATGCGCTGTGTAAGTTTACCCTGTTTACCGATGGTATTACCCGCCTTGGTAAACTCCAGCATCATTTTTTCGTTAAGGGAGATGATATCGTTGATCGTGTCGCAGATCTTACCGCTCAGACCAACCTGGTCGATCGGCATGCGCACATTGAAGTTGCCGTTCTTGACCGCGGTGAGCACTTCAAGCAGGTAACCTTCATTGTAAGCCATATGTCCGTTGGAATAACCTGGGTGGGAAGCTTTCTTTTTCCCGTTACCGTTTCTTACGCCGGGGGCGGCGAGTTTGCGGGACACGACCGGTTTGGCCTTTGCCGCTGTGGCAGAGGCGCGTGTTTTGGATTTAGTGGTAGGCATTTCGTGGGTTCCTTGGTTTGTCAGTTCGGCTGCATGTGCAAACACATGAGCCCAGTAGGGTTGCCATATAAAAGAAGCATATACAATGCCATAAAAAAACAGCCTGTTTTAAGGCTGTTTTACCCCTGAATTCGCTTGCACTTACCGGGCAATAAGGTAAACTGGGGAAAAAAATCCCCAGTTTATGCATCATAAGTCACTGATCTGGTAGGTGATCGGCAGGGTAAACCTTGTTTTTACATTTTTTCCTTTGATCTGGCCGGGTGTCCATTTGGGCATCTGGCGTACAACGCGGAGCGCTTCGTCCTCCAGCCCGTTTCCGAGCCTGGGCGAGATCACGCCGGGGTTATAGATCCTGCCCTGCTCATCCACCGCGAAACTGATTTTGACCGTTCCCTGCACCTCGTTGTCGAGCGCCGCTTCGGGATAGACGATGTTGCGCTCGATGAACTTCCGCAGCTCTTTTTCGCCGCCGGGGTAGGCGGGCATGATCTCCGCGCGGTTATACACACCCTCGCGGTCGGCTTCCATTCTGTCTGATGCCTGGGTGTTCAGGCTGGCCAGGATGATCCTTCCTTTCCGGCTGGTTTTTCGGGTGCGTGTGGTGCTCACTGTTTCGCCGGCTCTTTTTTCGGCAGGTGGTGCAACCGTGGTGGCAGGTGCCGCATTTTTTTCAACCGCCTTATCGTCTGCGGGCTTTGTCATGGAGTCGGTAACAGGGGTGGGGGCTGCGTTGTAAGGGTTGGGGGTGGATGATACCGTGGATGTGTCCATATGGTTATCGTTACCCCTGTCGTTCTTGCAGGCGATAAGCCAGAGCATCATACAGGCTGATGCCGTAATTGTTTTCAGGTACTGCATATCGTGTTGTTTTGTTGGTGAATGATCAGGGTTTTGTTTTGGGTGCCGCGGGCCGGGTCCTGGCCTTGTTAACGGCGGCTATCGAGTCGGCTATGCGTTTTTTCTCCCGTCTCTTGAAATACCCGCGGAACAGGAAATTGTTTTTAACTGCCTCCATGTTCTCGCTGAAGCCTTCCGCACCTTTTTTGATGCTCTGCACGGTCTGTTGCGTGGAGGCCACGGTTCCCTCGAGGTTGCGCGCCAGCTGGTCGCTGTTGAGCAGGCGGCCGAGCGAGCCCTCGCCATTGTTCACTTTGTAAACGATCTCCGCCAGGTTGCCGGTAAGTATGGTTGCGTTGTCTGCCACATCTCCCATACGTGCCAGTATATCGCTCATCTCCACGGGATTTTCTCCCTCCAGGTAATCGTTCTCGCCGATCACAGCGGCCCCGGGGCTGCCGTGTTCGATGATCACGATCTTATCGCCCATCAGTCCATCACTGCCGATGGTGGCATAGGCGTCTTTCTTAATGAATTTCTGTACATGCTTCTGCAGCGCCAGTGTTACGTTCACGGTAGAATCGTTGATGATCCGTATCGATTCCACCGTACCTACGTTGATGCCGGTAAAGCGTACAAAATTGCCTGCCTGCAGGCCCGACACATTTGCGTACTTTACCTGTACCTTAAAAGTGCTGTCGAACAGGTTCTTCTGGCTGCCGATGAAAAAGATGGCGAGCACCAGCAGGATGAACCCCACAAGCACCAGTGCCCCTGTTTTGATTTTCTGCGATGCTAACAATTTCATAAACTATCATTTAAAGAATGACCTGATAAATGCATCCGGACTGTTGGAAAGCTCCTCAAATGTTCCTTCGGCAATAAACCCGCCATCGTCCATGATCAGTATCCTGTCTGCCGTGATCCTGGCGCAGGGAATATCATGTGTGATGATAATGGAGGTTGTCTGGTATTTTTTCTGCATATCGAGTATCAGCTGACTGATTTCTTTCGAGGTAATGGTGTCCAGTCCGGTGGTTGGTTCATCGTACAGGATGATCTCGGGTTTAACGATAAGGGTTCTTGCCAATGCCATACGTTTGCGCATGCCGCCCGATAGTTCCGAGGGCATTTTATCGATCGCATCGGCCAGGCCCACCGCTTCCAGCACCTCCCTGCACAAAGCGTCTATTTCCTGCTGGTTCTTCTGTTTCAGCACACGTGTCAGCGGAAATTCCAGGTTCTCCCGAACGGTCATCGAATCGTACAACGCGCCGCTCTGGAACAGGAAACCGATCCGTCTTCTCAGTTCCTTCAGTTCATCGGATGAAATACTGCGCATATCATGACCCAGTACGGTCAGTGAGCCCGCATCCGGTTCTACCATGCGTACGATGCATTTGATCGCCACCGATTTTCCCTGTCCCGATCTCCCCAGCACCACGACATTCTCTCCCCGGGCAACGGTTAAACTGATATCTCTCAATACCTGTATATCGCCAAAGGATTTCTGCAGACCTTCTATTTCTATTACGTTCTCCATAATCAGTTATACACAAATGCATTTGTTATCTGTACCATCACGGCATCAATGAGTATGATCCATACCGATGCTGCCACCACCGCGGTATTGGCGGCCACGCCCACGCTCTCGGTGCCTTTGTTGGAATGATATCCCTTATAGCAACCCACAAACCCGATGATGAAGCCGAACAGGAATGTTTTGATGAAAGCCGGGAAAAAATCACCGAATACCGCGGTATTGAACGACTTGGCGAAATACAGCCGTGCATTCATGCTCATGGTAAGACTGGTGCCGAAGAAGCCGCCTGCCAGCGCAATGGTATCGGCAACCAGGGTCAGGATCGGTACCATTATGGTGCAGGCAAGTATCCTTGTTACCACCAGGTACTGAATGGGGTTGGCGCCGGATATTTCCATGGCATCTATCTGTTCGGTTACGTTCATGCTGCCCAGCTCGGCGCTGATGCCGGAGGCGATCTTGCCGGCGCAGATCAGCCCGATGATCACGGGACCTATTTCACGCATCATGGAAATAGACACCATGCTCGGCACATAGTTCTGTGCGCCAAAGGCCTTTAAGGTAGGCAGCGACTGAAGCGTGAGAACAAAGCCAAGGATAAATCCGGTAAGTACCACAATACCGATGGATTTGTATCCTATCACATAACATTGCCGGATGAATTCATTCCATTCAAAACCATTCCTGAAAATGTTACGGGCAAAACGCAGGAAAAATGCAACCTGGTTCCCACTTTCTTCAAGCACTGAAGTAAGGTATGAGGCGATTTTCATTACGCAGGTTTATAAATTCTGTCAATGTAATAAATGAAAACATCGTACCCCATTCCCAAAAAGATAGCGGGGAAACTTTTCTACAAACAAAGGTTTCAGGTCGGTAAATCCATTCCGGTCATTGGCATAAATATTTCACACGATGAGATAAAACCACGATTATGTCAATTCATATACTGGAAGCCGTTCAGCGGAAATTGAATCTGCCCGGACTGGTGAAAGTAACACCCGATAAAGGTGTCACTCCGCAACAGACATTACCGCGGCCGGCGCTGCACCAGGTGGCGCTGGTAACCGTGGCCGCTGCATTGTACAAACTAACCCGCACCAGTGAGGGCGTTGTGCGGTTGTTATTATCGGGTAAGAACGATAACTGGCTGGATCTGCCCGGGGCGCTGGGCACCACCCTGCCCGATGTGGTGGCAAAAGTGAGTGAGTACGGCGGCAGCGATGAGGGATCAACTGAAGCACTGATGCGCAAATTTGCGGATACCCTGCTGCTTGTGCTGCACGAGCAACTGGCCAACAATGTGAACCCCGACAGCGTTCACGAATTCATGTCTGGTCAGAGACACCATATCCTTGTGTATGTTCCAGCGGATCTTAAGCTGGGAAAAATGCTGAACGACAGTACCTGGGACGACCAGACAAATCATATGGAAGGCCCGGTGTCTAATTTCCTGCATAAGATAGAGAACCTGATGTCCTGAGTCATCAGGGAATCGTAATCTGATAATAACCCGATGGCCGGCTTCCGGCCAACAACGCGTTTTTTAAATATCCATAAAACAAACAACCATGAAACCCTTAGGAATCATCCTTGTCATTGCAGGTGTATTGATGTGTATTTTCAATACTGTTTCGTTCACAAAAAAAGAGAAAGTGGTGGACCTGGGTCCGGTAGAGGTTAATAAAACCGAAAAACGCACCACGAGCTGGCCTGTGTATGCCGGTATCGGAGTGGGTCTGCTTGGGATCGGCCTGATTGCAATAGACAGAAAAAATAAGTAGCTATGGAAAAGAATCTGCAAAGCAGCGAGGCGGTTACCAAACTGCAGGATATCATCAAAACAGTGAGAACCTGTATGCTGATCACTTCGGGTAAATCCGGTAAGAACGCCACCCGGCCAATGGCGGTGGTGGATGTGGATGCGCACGGCAATATCTGGTTCTTTGCCGGTAACCAATCCAATAAGATACAGGACATAGAAGCGGACCAGCAGGTGCAGCTGGTTTTTTCGCATCCGGGCAAGGAAGCCTACCTGGATATACATGGACGGGCCAGCGTGGAAACCGACCGGAAATACATACAGGATAAATGGGATCCGCTGGTAAAAGCCTGGTTTCCTGAAGGGGCAGATGACCCGGCATTGTGCCTGATCAGGGTCAGACCTGATGATGCATACTACTGGGATATCGAGAATACAAAAGTGGGTGCTATGGTGAAGATCGCCCTCTCTGCCGTTACGGGTAAAAAACGGGAAGAAGGTGTACATGGCCAGATGCATTTCTGATACAACTCATTTCGCTCACAAAAAAATCAGCCCGAAGGCTGATTTTTTTGTTTCATAAGTATCGGAGATACCCTTATAAATACCGTTCGATATCGTTGAGTGAAATAGGTTTTTCCAGCACGTTTACATTGATATCGGAACTGCTGACAAAATCCTTGGGGCGCTGGTAGGCGCTCATCAGTGTAATATTGAGTTTCGGAAACCGTTGCTGGATCTTCTCCGCTTCCTTCCAGCCCATACCGTCCGGCAGGTTGTTATCGAGCAGCAGAATATCGGGCGTAACGGTCTCGAGCTTCCGAAAACCATCGGAAAGCGTATGAGCCGTGTATACCTCGTAGTTTTTTTTGCTGAGGTATCCTTTGATCAACATGCACAGATCCACTTCGTCGTCAACTATTAAAACACGTTTCATGGTTCTTTAAAGTTCTAATATCATGCCAGTATATAACGCTGGAAACGATGGGTTTATTGTAGAATAAATTCCTCTAAACAGGTATTGGTACTCAATGAAATAGGGGAATGGTTTTTTAAAATTAGAGATAAAAACATTTAATAAAACTTAAAAATGACTGTATGCAAAACTCTGGCAAAATCATCCTGGGTCTGCTGGGGGCAGCGGCAGCCGGTGTAGCCATCGGTATGTTACTCGCTCCGGACAAGGGCTCAGAGATCAGGAAGAAAATTGGCGAAAAAGCGGGCGATCTGGCCTCACGCATCGGCGACCTGGTTTCTTATGGCAAGGAAAAACTGGACGATATGGCTACCGCCGTGACCAAGCAGGCTGACGGGCTTATCAACGACGCGATGAAACGCGGTGAAAACATCAAGGAATCAGTTGCGTGAAAAACATTTGCAAAGGTGGATCGGCTGGTTCACCTTTGCTTAAATAAACCTGTATGGAAACCAAAGAGCGCCCTGGAGACGACGACAAGAACATAGTTGAACTGGCCACCGAATATGTAGAGACCTATCTGAAACTGGCCGTGGTGAACATCAACCTGAAAACGACCGAAATATCTGCGGTGGCTTCTTTCAGCATGATCGCGGCATTACTCGGTTTTTTTATCTGCATGTTCCTGGGTCTTGCCGCTGCCTTCTGGCTGGCCGATCTGCTGGGGAACACCGCTGCCGGTTTTCTGATCGTGGCGGGTTTCTTTTTACTGGTCTTCCTGCTCCTGTTCCTGACGCGCAAAAAATGGTTCTTCCCCTTTATTAAAAACCTGATCGTAAGGAGTATTTATGAATAACCCCGTTATCAAAACTTACGATGACCTGCTGCTGGAAAAGCGACGGCTGAAAAGCCAGCTTACAGAAAAAGAAGCCGCGTTGCGGGAAGAATTTTCCGATATCAAACGCAAACTGAAGCCGGTAACCAAAGTCATGGATTTTATCGAGAAACTGACCACCCGGGACAGTTCCAACCCCCTGCTGAACACGGGTCTGCAGGTAGGCGTGAACCTGCTGCTGAAAAACCTGCTGCTGAAAAAAGCCGGATGGGTTACCCGGATACTGATGCCTTTCTTCGTCAAAAATTTCCTTTCGCACGAGGCGAGCGAACATCCCGAATGGATGCAGAAACTGGCCAGGCTGTTCCGGAAAACCTTCCGCAAAAAAACCGCCGAAGACGAATAATACCCCCGCCACCGCCAATCCGCGTTTCAAGGCTTCCCCCTTCTCAAGATCATTCTTTATTCATCTGTTCCTTGTTCCTCTGTTCATTATTCCTTCCTCCCTTCCCCTGTGGAATTATTTCCACAAACCGGCCCGCTTTTTGCAGGCACATTTTTTTAACAAAATGATCTGGTAAAACTCATCTGAGAGAAGAAGAGATATATGCGTAAACTCATGTTGATACTCGGCACCACAGCGTTCATGTTCTGCGCTTGCAAGAATATGAGCAAAACCCAGAAGGGTATTCTGATCGGTGCGGGTGCCGGCGCCGCTGTAGGTGCCGGAATTGGTAAAGCCGCCAACAACAATACTGCTCTTGGTGCCATCCTGGGCGCTGCAGTAGGCGGTGTAGCGGGAGGACTTATCGGAAAAAAAATGGATCAGCAGGCGAAGGAAATCGCGCAGATCCCCGGGGCCGATGTGAAACGCGTGGGAGAGGGGATCAATGTCACATTTGATTCGGGCGTTCTGTTCGAAACAAACAGTGCCGGTCTGAACAGTGCGGCCAAAGAAAACCTGGCAAAACTGACAGACGTGCTGAACAAATATCCCGATACCTATGTAAGGGTGGAGGGACATACCGATAACACCGGCTCCACGGAGTATAACCTCGGACTTTCCGAAAAAAGGGCAAAGGAAGTGAGCAATTATCTGGCGCTGCAGAAGGTAAAGACAGACCGCATCAAAACAGCCTGGTACGGCGAGGCACAGCCCAAAGCGGATAATGATACTGAATCGGGAAGGGCATTGAACAGAAGAGTGGAGTTTGCGATTTATGCCAATGAAACCATGAAAGAACAGGCAAAACAAGAATCCTCAAATACAAAATGAAAAACCAATGAAACAGTATCTAACCATCAAAATCAACATTCTTAAAAATTAAATTAACTGTTATGAACATTAAAAAGCTAATACAACTTTCTGTTTGCCTTTTGATGGTCGCAACCATCCATGCGCAGACAACCACAACCAACTGGGGCTGGGACTGGGCCGACACATCCAAGATTCCCGCATCCAGCATGCCGCAGCACCAGGAATTCCTGAACAACCAGTACATCTATCCGGCCAAGCCCCGCAACATGTGGGAACTGGGCATCGGTCTTGGCATTGTTAAGATCGAAGGCGATGTAAAAGGTAAAGCAGGTTTTGGTGGTTCTGTTTCGTTCCGTAAAGCCATCAACAACACATGGTCTATCAGAATGGGGCTTACCGGTCTGTTACCCACAGGCGATCCTTCTGCCTACGGTGTTGCCATCGGCCAGGTATCTTACAAGAACTACACGCACCAACTGAGCGTGGATGCGATCTACTCGCTGAACGCAGCCAGTCATTACCGTGGCAATCCCAAAACCAATATATACTTACTGGCAGGTTGGGGACTGAACGGTGTTCGCGTATTGTACAAAGGTGCGCCGGGTGCACAGCCGGGCGGTTACAATGTATTCTACGGAATCGGCTGGCCTAACAGCCAGGCGGGTATCATTACCTCGTTTGGTGGTGCAAACATCAACAACAGCCATGCCTGGAGACTGATCAACACGCTTAACACCGGCCTGGGTATTGCTTTCAAAGTAAGCCCCCGCTTCAATATCGGTCTTGAGCACAAATTCTCTTTCCCTGTGTATGGATATGATTTCCTCGACGGATGGAGAGGTGGGAACAGCAACGATTTTTACGGATTCAGCAGCGTTCGCCTGAACTTCAACCTGGGTAACGCTTCAAGAAGAGTGGAACCATTGTGGTGGCTTAACCCGTACAATTACATCTACAGCGAACTCAATGTTCCCCGCCACATGAAACTGCCCAAAGTGGTACTGCCTGACAGCGACGGTGACGGCGTAACAGACCAGTTTGACCTGGAGCCCAATACACCGAAAGGATGTCCTGTTGACACGCACGGTGTATCCAAAGACACAGATGGTGATGGCGTACCTGATTGCAGGGATAAAGAGATCCTGACACCGCTGAAATGCTTCCCTGTGAACGCAGACGGCGTGGGTACCTGTCCTGAACCTGCCTGCTGTAAAGAGCTCCGCGATATGCTGGCACAGCGTCCTATTGAAACAACACCTGCCTGCACCATCGGAAGCCTGCCAAGCGTACAGTTCAGCAAGAACAGCGCAAGGCTCACCAGGGCCGCCGAGTCTGTACTTGCCGGTGCGGCAGCCACCATCAAGGCAAACCCGAACTGTAATATCCGTGTAATCGGCTACGGTGCATCCAGCAAGGCTGCACAGCAAATGAGCTGGGAACGCGTAAACGCCGTGATCAAATACCTCACTGAAAAGCAGGGTATCTCTGAGAGCAGGCTGCTGTTCCAGTACGGTCAGGATGGAGATGCCAATACGGTAGACCTGCAAGGCACTACCGAAACAGGTCCTACCATGGTACCTGCGCCGCATCCCAACCTCAGGAAAGGATAGTATTTGAAGATTCTCTCATAAGTGGTAATTGGTAGTCAGTAAGGCCTGGTTTCAACTGAAACCGGGCCTTTTTTATGGACATTGCGACGCGTTGTTTTAGGGGTTAGGTAATACTCAGGGCATAAAAAAAACCTTCTGCGAAGAAGGTTTTTTTATGCTGTAATACGGTCAGTGGCTAGTCTACGGTTCTTCTGCCGAACAGCAGGGAGAGAATAAAAAGAATGATAAAAATGAAAAACAATACTTTGGCTATACCGGCCGCACTGGCAGCGATACCGCCAAAGCCGAAAATGGCAGCAATAATGGCTACTACGAGAAAAATAACGGTCCAGCGTAACATAATTGTGAAATTTAGATGAACAATATTTATACAATGAATGAAAAAACCATACCCATTGCCGTGATGTGATTGTACAATTAATTCTACACGAAGGCGGTTTGTTTTTATGCGCTGTCTGGCATAGGCTTTTATCCGTGTGGTGTAAATCAATTCGGAAATAAAGCGTGAGCAATGAATAGTGTTATCAGGATATTGTGCGGTTGTGTATTTTTTCCCGGCGTGGATGTGGATATAGAATCCATCAGGTACTACCTGTTGTCTAAAAAGAATCTCCGTTCGTAAACTGCCAGCTATGGATAGGAATACAAAAGAACTGAAGCTGAAAATTTCTGTCGAAAACGAAGCCCTTTGCGGAAGCGCTTTTTTTTCGCTGATGAAGAAATTCATCGCCAAACTCGAGGACCTCTGCGCCCGGGGCGGCGTATGCACAATCGCAAACATCGAATTGGGTGAATCGCAGGATGCCGAAAAATCCCTGAAGACGGCGCTGTTCGATGTGCGGATGAACGACGGCCGTATCATACGCATAGCCACCGGGGCCAGAACGCTTGAGGACGCCATTTCAAACGCATTTGATGAATGCGCCCTGGAGATGCTCAGCTTACAGGAAAATAGAGCGTAAACGAAGCGCCCTTGCCGGAATGACCTGCGGCTTCGATAAACCCGTAGTGGTTGGTCATGATCCTTCTGGCAATCGTAAGCCCGATGCCCTGCCCTTCATACTCCTCCTTATTGTGCAGCCGCTGGAATATGATGAATATTTTTTCGCGGAACGAATTATCAAATCCGATCCCGTTATCCCTGATGGTGATCTCGTGGTACTGTCTGCCTTTCTGTAACAGGGTGCCCTCGGTTTCCATCAGGTTATAAGTGACTTCTATTTCCAGTTCTTTATCCTGGTTGCGGAATTTGATCGAATTCGACAGCAGTTGCAGGAACAGCAGCAGCACCTGCTGGCGGTGTCCCTGTATGATGGGCAGCTTTACATCTTTGTTCAGCGTAACCCGCATTCCCCTGGTTGTTTTTACGAACACTTCCATAAAAACATTATCCAGGTCAACCGAACCGATCTTCTCCGGGTGGGTTACCAGGTTGGTGAAGTCGATCAGGTTCTTCAGCAGACTGTGCATGCGCTCTGAAGAGCGTTCTATCCGCTCCACGATATCCTTTTCTTCACCGGGCAGGCTGGCTGCATATTTGGTGGCCAGCAGGTTACTGAGGGTGCGGATCTTGCGCAGCGGTTCCTGCAGGTCGTGTGACGCCGCAAAGCTCACCTGCTCCAGTTCCTCATTGCTGCGCGTGAGTTCGAACACCGTTTTCTCCAGCATTTTCTGGGTGCGTATGCGCATCCTCAGCTCGCGTATGATCAGTGCGATGGAACAGATGAAAATAAATCCGGCAAAAGAAAATGCATATTTGAGAAAGGAAATATTGAGATCCTGGTAGCGGTTCTTTTCCTTGTCGCGGTAACTCAGCAGCGCATACTCTTCCTGCTCCATGGTGCTTACATACAGACGGATCTTATCCATTACCAGTTTACCGGCGCGCAGCTGGTCGCGAAGACCTTTTTCATTCCGCTCGCTCATGTTCTGCTGCATCATGGCCTCGCGCTGCTTCACCGCTGGTTCGAGCAGCTTTAAATACACACGTTGCTTGGGGTTGTCGGCGATGATCGTTTTCAGGTGTTCCATCACCGAATCTATCCTGGGAATGGCGGCGGCATACGGTGTTTTGAAATGATCGTTGCGGGTGAGCAGGTAACCCCGCTGGCTTGTCTCCGCATCCGCCAGCAATTGCTCCAGGTTCCGCAGGGTAATGATCACGCGGTACGTGCGGTCTACGTCCATGGTGTACTGTAGCTGCAGGCGGTTCTGTAAAAGATAGATACGCCCAAGCCATACCAGTACCACCAATGACAACGCCATGGCGATATATAAAAATCCGTTTTTCACAGTGGATTGAAAAAGACAATGTTACGCCAAAAACCGTCACCGAAATGGGGAAATATTTCCCCGTTTTTTTGACGTGTGCTGACTGATTCCAGTTGCCCGGCTCCTGAGCATCGTTTCAGAAATTTGATAATCAATAGGTTGTGTAATAACCGGGTAAAAATCGTTTTTTGGAGCCTTTCTTGCCTTATCAAGGGAGAGGAATTAATCTGATGATCTTAATGAACTAACTATGCTGCAGCAATCACAATTACAGAAGCAGACATTCAAGATACTGCCACAGCAGATACAGATGCTGGGTATCTATCACCTGAATACCATACAGCTTGAGCAACGTATCAAAGACGAGCTTGACGAGAATCCTTTGCTGGAAACCGTAAGCGAGGAAGAGCATCTTGAAAACAATTCGGTTGACAAAGACCAGCCGCAGGATTACCAGGACTGGGACGAGTACGGCTACGATGATATTGCCGATTATAAAACCGAGAACGAATCGTTTATTCACAGCAACAACATGAATATTCCCATGCGCGATTTCGTGGATTTCCGCACGGGACTGAAGCAGCAGCTGATCAACCTGCAGTTGACCGAGGAGGAGACCATCGTTGCAGAATACATCATCGATTGCCTGGAAGACAGCGGTTTTCTGGAACGTGGCCTCGAAGAGATCGCCGACGATATCTCCTTTTCACAAAAGTTATTTGTAGAACCGGCGGTAGTGGAACGCGTACTGCTGCGCATACAGGAACTGGAACCCTATGGCGTTGGTTCCAGGAATATCCGTGAGTTTCTGCTGGGACAGCTGCTGCGCCAGAAACAGTGCCCCATTGTGAAGAAAGCATTCCAGCTGATCGACAGGTTCTACAACGAACTGCAGAAACGGAATTTTGAAAAGATCTACCACGGGCTGGATATCGACGAAGAAGAACTTCCCATTATACTGAAGAAGATCGGCACATTGCAGCTGAAGCCGATCAATGAATCCGCAACTGCGGGGCTGGTGAAAGAAACCATTATTCCCGATTTCATCCTTACCGTTGAGGGCGAAAATGTGATGGTGGACCTGTACCGCCAGCGCTCACAGAACCTGTACATCAATGAATCGCTGATGAGTTCTGTGGAGAGCAGCGAGGGCAGAACCTCCGAGGAAAAATCCACCCTGCAGTACCTGAAAAGCAAACTCAGTTCCGCCATCTGGTTTGTTAACGCCATCAAACAGCGGGAAGACAATATGCTGCGTATCATGAAAGCGATCATCAAAAAACAAAAACAGTATTTTCTCAGCGGCGATGTGGCCAATATCAAACCGATGATCCTGAAGAATATTGCCGATGAAGTAGGACTTGATATCTCCACCATTTCGCGGGTAACCTGTAACAAATACATCGATACACCTTTCGGCTATGTATTGCTGAAGAACCTGTTTACCGAAGGAATCATCAATGAGGACGGCACTTCCGTGAGCAACAAAGTGGTTCAGATCAAACTGAAGGAGATCATCGATGTGGAGGACAAGGAGAACCCTTACAACGACCAGCAGCTCGTGACCTTATTGCACCAGAACGGTATCAAGATCGCACGCAGAACGGTTGCCAAATACCGCGATATCATGAATATTCCGGTAGGGGATATGCGAAGGCTTTGGGCAAAAACGGTCTGAATCATCCTAAATAGCTATTTTAGATATAACCAATGTTGGATAAGCTTATGAATAAAGTACTGATCATCGATGACGATCTGGATATGTGTCGTTTGCTGGAGCGTTTTTTAGTCAGGAACCATTTCGAAGTCAGGTTTGCCCACACGGGAAAAAAGGGTCTGGAAGAAGTGCAGAATTTCGCTCCCGATGTCATTTTATGCGATTTCCGTCTGGAAGATACAGACGGAAAGGACCTTTTATTGCAGATAAAGTCCATCTCGGCAGAGATACCGGTGATCATCATCACCGGCTACAGCGATATCAAGGTTGCGGTGGAAGTGATCAAGCACGGCGCTTTCGATTATGTAACCAAGCCCCTGTTCCCGCAGGAGATCCTGATCACCATCAACAAGGCGATCAACGACGGCAGGGCCGCGGCGCCGCAGGGCTCTGCACCGATTGCAGAAGCCGACAGCATACAGAAAGCGGCGGCTGTGCAGCCGGATGCCTCCGCCAAGAAGGTGAGGAAATCGGTTGCCGGTAAATATATTTTCGGCGACAGCAAAGAGTTCCGGCATATACTCAAGCAGATGGACCTGGTGTCGCCTACCAATTACAGCGTGATCATCTACGGGGAAAGCGGCAGCGGCAAGGAAGTGATCGCCCAGGAAATACATGCAAGGAGCAAACGCAAGAATGCGCCTTTTATCGCCATCGACTGCGGCGCCCTGTCAAAGGAGCTCGCGGGCAGCGAATTATTCGGTCATGAAAAAGGATCGTTTACCGGCGCGCTCAACCAGAAGATAGGCAGTCTTGAACTCGCCAACGGCGGAACGGTTTTTCTCGACGAGATCGCCAACCTGCCCTATGATGTGCAGGTATCCCTGCTTCGTGTGGTGCAGGAACGGAAAATGCGCCGGATCGGCGGTAATAAAGACATTGACCTGGATATACGCATCATCGTTGCCAGCAATGAAAAACTCTGGGAGGCAACAAAAAAAGGAAAGTTCAGGGAAGACCTGTACCACCGTTTCAACGAGTTCTCCATCAATGTTCCGCCGTTGCGCGAAAGAAGGAACGATATCATGACCTTTGCACATTTCTTCCTCGAACATACCAATGGCGAACTCGATAAGCATGTGGAGGGTTTTCAGCCGGAAGTGGAGCATATTTTCAAAACCTACTCCTGGCCCGGTAACCTGCGGGAGCTGAAAAATGTGGTGAAACGCTCCGCCCTGCTGGCCGACGGTTCGTATATAGATGTCACCGCCCTGCCTTTTGAACTGGTGAATTATAACAAGCTGCTGTTCGACGAAGGCGTTTCGCATGAGATGTACCAGGAGCCGGAACAGCGTTTCGAGGAAAGACCGGTGCGCGCGGCAGCGTCCGAATACAAGGCGCCCCTGCCGGCAGAGGAGCCCCTGCCGCATATGGTAAAATCGAAACCGGTGGAAGTGAACGAACATGCTTACAAGACCGCAAGCATCGACGCGGAATACGAGATGATTGTACAGGCGCTGAAGAAAGCCAATTATAATAAGAGCAAGGCGGCCAAACTGCTGAATGTAGACAGGAAAACGCTGTACAACAAGATGAAACAATACAACGAGTTCAATGAGCAATAGGCTCAGTTTTGCAATCCGCTGTCCGGAAAACCAAGAAATTCCCTGGTAAGAATATGCACATATTCTGCCAGGGATTATTTTTATACTGTTAAGCACCGCAAAAATCCCTTTGCATGTACGGTAATAACGATACCCTGCGCATACTGGTGGTAGAAGATGATGAGGATGATTTTATGCTCATCAACGAATACCTGAAAAAACTGCGTGCATGGAAATGCGAGGTAAAATGGATCTATCGTTACGATGAAGCAATAGAGGAACTGTGCAGACATCATTATACGCTTTGCTTCTCCGACTACCGCCTGGGCGCCAAAAACGGTATCGACCTGATCCGTGATGTTCAGGCCAGAACCTGCAATACGCCGGTGATATTGCTGACGGGGCGGGGCAATTACGAGATCGATATTGAAGCAACCAAGGCCGGCGCTTTCGATTACCTGATCAAGGCCGACCTGGATGTTGACAAACTGGAAAGAACGATCCGGTATACGCTGGAGCGGATACAGAACCTGCAGCGGCTGCGCGAAAGCGAACGCAAATACAGGAGCATTTTTGAAAAATCAAAGGATATCGTATTCCTGGCGGCTGCCGACACCACGGTCTTTAACATCAACCCCGCGGTGGCGGAAATACTGGAAATGTCGGTGGAGGATATCATAGGGAAGAAGCTGCTCGATTTTATTCCCAACCCGGCACAGCGTGCGCATTTTGTGGAAACGATGGAAAAAGAGACAGAGATCGAGAACTACGAGATCGAAATGCTCAGCGAGAAACGTACGCTGCGCACCTGCCTGGTATCTGCTTCCTATCAGTTGGAGAGCAACGAGGAAAAATACATCCAGGGCATCATACACGATATCACCAACCTGAAAAAAGCCGAAGCCGCCACCATTCAGGCCGAGAAACTGGCGGCTTCAGGCAGGTTTATCAGAACACTGGCGCATGAAGTGCGCAACCCCTTAAACAATATCAATCTCTCTGTTGAAAACCTGCTTGAGCAGTCGGGCGGCGAAGATGATAAACTGTATCTCGAGATCATACAACGCAATGGCAAACGGATCAACGACCTGATCACCGAGCTGCTGCAGAGTTCGCGGCCATCGGATATGGATCTGCAACCCGTATCGCTGCAGGAAGTGGTGCGGCAGGTGATAGATTCGGTGGCCGACCGGGCTATGCTGCGCAATATCACCATACGCTACGAATCCAACGAACAGGCAGCCACCATGAAGGCAGACGCTTCCAAGCTGGTGATGGCGATACTGAATATTGTGATCAACGCGATTGAAGCGGTAAAAGACGGTACGGGTGTGATCGATATCTCACTGCAGTCGCGAAGCAAACACGTACTGCTGCAGATCAGCGATAACGGCATTGGCATCAGCCCGGAAAACAAAAGCCGCCTGTTTGAACCTTATTTCACCTCCAAACGCAACGGTATGGGACTGGGGCTTGCCACCACGCTGACCATTCTAAGGGCCCATAATGCAGATATCGAGGTGGATTCGGAACTTGATCATGGCACCACTTTCCGCCTCGTTTTTCAGTTGAACTGATAAAGGAAAGCGGGGAACACATGGTTCCCCGCTTCTTCATTTAAAACCCAAAACCTATATAAAAAGAAACCACACACTGGTATTGCTGTCTACGCAAAATTCTTGTCGCCATCCGAAATCCGCAGATTCCAATAGTAATTGTCGTCTTCATCAAAGCTGAAGATGCCTAACAATGCATTTTTGCATTTGGTAAGCCAGCTGGTGTTTTTGGCGGCATCCGCCTCGTAGTAATTGGCGTTCAGAATTTTTACGCAAAGCAGTATCTGGTCCGAATCCATTTCATTTTTGATATGGTTGTTCAGATCGGCACAGATCAGTTCCTCCGGGTCGCTGATGATGCGTGCAATGCCGAACACATTCATACAAAAGCCGGAGCCTTTTTTATAATAATTCAGTCCTACAGGAAATTGTTTTTCAAACTGGGTGATCTCCTGCAATGGGCGGCTTATCGTAAACCATATATTCCCATTCTCGTCAACCTGACGGGTTTTGATGATGGTAGATTTTATATTGAGTACGCTATTCGCGTGGCTATGTAAAACCGCCGTGCCCAGTTCCTCTATTTTGCTGGTGATAAATTCCAACTGGTTATTCGTATTCATACACTCGCTTTTGCTGGTATAGAATAAAATCCCGTACCCTCTTGCCGGCATTGATTTTTTAGAAATGAATGGGGAATTAATTGCACAAATCACGGTGTAAAACCCTGCACCCGGGAGCACCCTACACCCGGGAGCGCTGCAAAGGGGTGGTATGTTTTTGACACTGTAGTGTATAACAAAAGAGTATGAGAAAACCAGCCAAATGGATCAGGAACATCGTTATCGGGATAGTTCTGCTCATTATGCTTTTTTTGTTGCTTATCCATACTTCCTTTGTCAAGAACCTGGTGCGGGGCAAACTCGAATCTTATCTTACGCAGAAGACCGGCGGCCATTTCCGCATTGCATCCATCAACTACCGTTTGCCGAAATGGATACAGATGAACGGTGTTACCATTCAGAACCAGCTGGGCGATACCGTTTTGTCGGGCGAACAGATCCGGGTCGATATCAACCTGCTGAAAGTGCTGGGCGGCAGGTACGAGATCAATAAGGTAGATCTGCAGCGGGTTTATGTGGACGCCATCCGAAAACCAGGTGACACCACTTTCAACTACCAGTTTCTCCTGGATGCATTTACTTCCAAGTCTGCCGATACCGCCCATACACCGGGCACACTGAATTTTTCCCTCGATGAAATCCATGTTTTTCAATCCGGGCTCCGGTGGATCGATCCCTTTAACGGCGTTGCCATGACCACGCGGATCGGTAACCTGCATATGTTCATAGACAGCCTGGATATTACCCGGATGCATTTTTCGGTTAACCGGGCATCGATGTCTGACGTTTATTTCGATATGAAAGCCACGCCCTCCCAGAACACGGAACGCAGTATGAACATTGCCTTGCCCCAGATAGGCCTCGGCGATGCACATATTGAACGGACACGGTTTATCTACAGCGACGCAAATGCCGGTATCCATACCGATGATGTGGTAAAGGACCTGCAGTTATCCGGTTTTCAGCTGTTCAGCTATGGCAGCGTAATGCTGCGTAAAGCCAGACTGGTGAACTCGGATATTCTGGTCGACCGGCCTTCTTTTGAAAATACCAAACTGCGCGTAGACACGCTGACAGGCGCCGTTGTGAACGACTCGCTGGGCGTGTTTCACCTGGGAGAAGTGGAGGTTGTTAATTCCAACCTCGTCTACAACGATATCAGACAACCCCGGAAAACGGGGCTCGATCCGCATCATATCAAGGTAAAGAACCTGATAGCGTATGCCAACAGCATTGATTATACCGGGAAAAAAATGAATGCAGGTATTTCGTTTTTATCCGGAAGAGAGAAAAGCGGATTTGTACTCGACAGCCTGCATGGAAATGTTTCCATCACCGATTCGGTCATGGCGGTGGATCATCTGATGGCAAAGACCCCGTATTCCTACGTATCGGGGTCTGCGCTGGTATATCCTTTTAGTCTGCAGCCGGCCGACAGATCGGCCGTAAAAAATGAAATCCATTTCGTCAATAATATTCTGTCAAAAAAAGACCTTGCTTTACTTGCGCCCGGAATTGCCAGGCGGTACAGTGCCGCGCTTTCGGGTATCAGCACCCTGTACCTGACGGCGGACGCGGCAGGTAATGCCAGGCGGATGGTGGTATCCAGACTGGTGGCAGGCACCAACCGAAAAGATGTATCGTTGAATGCCTCAGGCACCATCATCAACGCCAATGCGGGGAACAATTTGCGTTTTGATGCAAAGCTCCATCAGTTAACGGTAACGGGTAGCCTGGTTGCGGGATTCCTCGATGCCAGAACAAGACAACAGGTGCAGCTGCCGCCCGTGCTGCGGGCCAGCGGAACGGTAAAAGGCGGTATGAACGATCTTACCACGGATATCAGGGCCAGCAGCGCTTTCGGGCAGGCAACCGTACGCGGTACGGTCAGGAATTACCGGCAGCCCCGCAAACTTTCTTATAACCTTACCCTGCTTGCCAAAGATTTGGAGACCGGAAAATGGATCAGGCGTGATTCCCTGTTCGGCAAATTGAATGGAACCATCATGGCCAGGGGTTCGGGAACAACGTATAAAACCCTCGATATACAGGGCGGAGCCGACCTGGCTTCGTTCCGTATAATGGATCATAACTATACCGATCTGCATGTAAATATATCGGGAACCAGGGGCAGGTACACCCTCAGGGGCCGCACAGGCGATCCGCTGCTGCAGACGAATTTTGATGCGGATATAGCGCTCAACGGACAGTATCCTTCCGGCAAAGGGAAACTCGATATCATCCACGCCAATCCCTATGCGCTGGGTTTGTACAAGGATTCCCTCTCGCTGGCCGCCAAAACGGTCTTTGCTGTTCCCAGCCTGGATCCTAATGCACTCGATGCATTTATCCGTATGGACAGCGTAGCCATACGCCAGGGTGAGCGTGTTTTCAGGATGGACAGCCTGATCGCAAAAGGATACCGTGACAGCGGGCTTACCCATATCACCGTCAATTCTGCGCCCCTTGATGCCGTTCTGAAAGGCAAGTACAATTACCTGCAGCTGGCATCGGTGCTGCAGCAGGTAACGGCGCAATACATGGGACAGTCCGTGAGCAGGCCGTTGACCGGGTACGAACTGGACCTGGCTGCCAATATCAAACCCGATCCATTGTATGCGGTGCTGATACCGGGTTTGTTTTTCGATAAAAATATTGTGATGCGCGCGCGTATCGACGATCATCGAACAGATACTTCCCATTATGTGGATGTATCTGCGCCGGGCATCAACTACAATGGCAGTACGCTGGCCAATCTCCGCGTGAACGCCCGCGGCAATGGCGACTCGCTGCATTTTACTGCCCTGGCAGATACCGTAAAGGCCGGGTCCGTGCTGTTATATACCACGGCTGCAACCGGCGGGCTGCGGAACAACCGGTTCAGTGCGGCCCTTTCTTCTGCGGACAAGGACGGTACCGAACGTTTTGCGCTTGGCGTTACCGGCAGTGGCGATACCGGACAGTACCGGCTGCAGGTAACGGACAAAGTAAAACTCAATTATGCCAGCTGGCAGGTAAATAACGGTAATACGATCAGCGTTGGAAAAAACGGAATCAATGTATCGCAGCTGGCGATCAGTAAAGGTTCCGAACAGGTGGCCATCAACAGCAACGGGCCTGCCCCGAACGCGCCGATGGATGTAAAGATCGACCGGTTTGCCCTGCAGAATATCACCTCGCTTTTCAATACCGATTCGATGCTGATAGAAGGACAACTGAATGCCACGGTAAAGGTGTCGGATCTCGATAAAAAAATACCCACGCTCGATGGAACATTGCGTGTGGACAGTCTGCATTACCAGTCCATACCCATCGGCAGGATCGATCTTACCGCCCATACCACGAGCGAACAGGCGGTGAATGTCACCGGGTCGCTGACGGGCTATGGCAATAATGTAGCCATGAGCGGAACTTACGACCAGCAGCAGGTGAATGCACAACTGAACCTGAACCCGATCACGTTCAAAACCATCGAACCCTTTACCGCAGGTGCGCTGAAAAATTCAGGCGGCACGGTTTCGGGACCGCTAACGATCAGCGGCAGCATAGCAAGTCCCCAGTGGCGCGGCAGCCTGCGTTTTGATTCCGTGCATACCAGGGTTGCGCAGTTTGGTACGGCCCTGCTGGTAGACGGTCAGACCATCGAACTGGCATCGCCGCTGATCAGTTTCAACGGGTTCGCGGCCAGGGATTCGATGAATCATGCGCTTGTGATCAATGGTACGGTCAGACAGGATCCCGGCAGAACGGCAGTGACCAACCTCACTGTACAGACCAAGGATTTTATTGCCATGAGCAGCACCGCCGCGGCCAACAGACAACTGTATGGCAAGGCCATCGTGGATATGGACACCCGGATCACAGGGCCTGTTACCGCACCCGAAGTGGTGGGAAGCGTTGCACTGAAAGACGGTTCCAATATCACTTTTGTAAAAACCCCGATCATCGCCACCGCTAAGGAACGGGAGAATATTATGCAGTTTGTGGATATGGATACGGTGAAAACAGATTTCGTGACACCGGTACTGCAGCGCGACAGGACCAGGTACGGGGTATTGAGCTATAACCTCAACATCAATATCAGCAAGGATGCGCAGTTCAACCTCATTATCGATCCGCTCACAAGAGACGAACTGCAGGTAAAGGGTGCAGGTGAGTTAAGCGCCGGTGTCAGTCCCAACGGCGCCATATCGCTAACGGGCGCCTATAACCTGTCGAGGGGTTATTACCAGATGAACTACCAGTTCCTGCGCCGCAAATTCGATCTGCAGGAAGGCAGTACGCTGCTGTTCTCGGGCGATCCCATGAATGCGCAGGCCGATATCACCGCTGTTTACGATATCGATGCATCGCCTTTTGACCTGGTGAACAACGAAGTGACGGATAACAGCGGGATCGACAGCAAACTCTACCGCCAGCGTGTGCCGTTTCAGGTACTGCTGCATATAACCGGGCAGCTGTCCGCCCCGCAGCTGAATTTCGATATCAAGATCAAGGAGAATACGGCGGGACTGAACTATACATTTGCGAATACCATCGATAACAAACTGGCGCAGATGCGCAACGATCCTTCTTCGATGAACAAACAGGTATTCGGTCTGTTACTGATGGGCAGGTTTATCGGCGAACAGAGCACGGATTTCTTTCGCAATATAGGCGGCAGCAGCGGTTATGGCGCAGACGAAGTGGTAAAGGAAAGCGTAAGCCGTTTTCTGACCGAGGCAGTGAACCAGGTGGCATCCAACCTGATCAAGGGGGTGGATGTTAACGTAGACCTGGCCACACAGCAGGACTATGCCACCGCTGCAGAGCGCACCGACCTGAACGTAGCTTTTTCCAAACGCTTTCTCAACGACAGGATCAATGTAACCGTGGGCAAAAGTTTTACCGTGGAAGGACAGGATCCTGCCACCAGGGGGCAGCAGAGTGCGGGGCAACAATACATTCCCGATATCACCACCACCTACAAACTGTCGCGGGACGGACGGTATATGCTGAAAGCTTACCAGCGTAACCAGTACGAAGCCATCCTCGACGGCTATTTTGTAGAAACAGGCGTTGCATTCAGCCTGGTGATGGATTATAACAGGTTCAGGGAACTTTTAAGAAAGAAAAAAAATAAATAAATCACTTGAAGCCGATCCGATATACCGGTTTATTGCTGCTGTTGTTTGCTGCATCCTGCAGTATACAGAAACACCTGCCGCCGGGTACGCAGCTCTACCGCGGTGCAAAATTCGATATACAAAAGGATTCATTGAACAGAACGCGTGTGCGTACCATCCGTAAACAACTGACGGCAATCAGCATTCCCAAGCCCAATACGGCGATCTTTGGATTTCCGTACCGCGTATGGCTCTGGTACCTGTTCGGTGAGCCGCATAAGGAATCGGGGTTTCGTTACTGGCTTCGTTACCGAATAGGGCAGGAACCGGTGCTGAATACGGCGGCGGATACAAAAGCCAATGCAGAGAATTTTACCAATTACCTGATCAATAAAGGATATTTCAATTCGCGCGCGCAGGGCGATACATCGGTGAAAGGATATAAGATGTATGCCAACTACCGCGTCAAACTGGGCATGCCCTATTTTGTACGGGGCGTGGACTGGATCATCGACACCTTGTCTGAGATAGGCCGGGATATCAGCCGCATACCCGACAGGAATGTACTGATCAAACCGGGTCAGCAGTTTGATCTGGACAATGTCAAAGCCGAAAGAACGCGTGTGGATGGTATGCTGAAGAACAGGGGGTATTATTATTTTTCACCCGATCATATCAAGGCCTGGATTGACAGCACCAACCGGGATAATACCGTTAACGTGCATTTTAAGCTGAAAGACGATGTGCCGGTTGCCGCGGTGATGCCCCAGCGTATAAGCAGCATTACGCTGTTCCCGAATTATTCCCTGATCTTTCCGCCACCCGATACGGCGCGCAGCGGTATGCGCATCGTTAACGGTATTCATATCCGTGATACGGTAAGGTACCTGAACGATGCAACGCTTACCCGTTCGGTTACCTATAAACCCAACTCACTGTATAACCTGCGGCAGCAGAACCGTACGCTGAACAGGTTTATCAACACGGGTGTGTTCAAGTTTGTAAAAAACCGTTATGAGGTGAACGGCGATACGCTGTTGCCAAGATGGCTCGATGTGTATTATTACCTCACGCCGCTGCCAAAGAAAACCATCCAGGCCGAGGTGGGTGCTTTTACCAAAACCAATTCCTTTACCGGCGCCCAGGCAAGTGTTACCTGGAAAAACCGGAACGCCTTCAAAGGTGCGGAGCAGCTGCTGGTAAAATTTTACGGCTCATTCGAGAGCGCCGGAACGGATTCACTGCGGCGCAACAATAATTTCAGGCTGGGCACCGAGTTTTCGCTGGTATTGCCCAGGTTTGTGACACCGTTCAGGGTGCGCGACAGTTTTGCGTTTCCTCCCAAGACCAGTTTCTCGCTGGGGTATGAGTGGATGCGCAAACAGGCATTGTATACCAAGAACTATTTCCGTTTTCAGTACGATCTGGCCTGGAGAGAAGCCAATAACAAACAGCACCTGTTTGCGCCGGTCAGTATTACGCATACCATTACCAGCGCGTTCAGTCCTGAATACAAAACCCTGATCGACCAGATCCCCGGTCTGAAGATCAGCAACCTGCCGGAACTGATCATGGGCTCATTTTATACATACACCTACACAACCCGTAACATCAACGCGCCGAGAAATTTTTACCTCAGGGCCAATATCGATGCCGCGGGCAATATCCTCGGTGCTCTCAACAAAGCAAAGCAGCCATATACAGGAAAATTCCTGGGCGCTTATTACGCACAGTATGTGAAAATGGATGCGGACATGCATTACAGCATCCGGTTCGGCAAAGAATCGCGCTGGGTGAACAGGGTGGTTGTAGGCGCAGGGTTCCCCTATGGAAATTCACTGTTCCTGCCCTTTGTGAAACAGTTCATCATAGGTGGTGCCAACAGTTTGCGGGGATTCCAGGTAAGACAGCTGGGGCCGGGCAGGGTTAAAACCACACCGCAGCAGCAACTGTATTACCCACAGGTGGGCGGCGATTACAAACTGGAACTGAATACGGAACTGCGGTTTCCGGTGTTCGGCAAGCTGAAAGGCGCCGTATTCGTGGATGCAGGCAATGTATGGACACGCGATGCGATCCTCTATGGCAACGATGCCAAATTTACCGCGCAGTTCCTGAATGACCTTGCCGTAGACGCCGGTCTTGGTGCACGGGTGGACCTCAGTTTCCTGATCATACGTCTCGACCTGGGTCTGCCACTGCGGGTGCCTTACCGGCCGCGTGGCCAGGAATGGGATTTCGGTAATTCGTTCAGGAATATCGTATACAATATCGCGATCGGTTATCCCTTCTGATTAACCGGTACAGGCTCTGGTACCGATGGGTTGTTTAGTTGATACGGTAAACCAGGCCGGGCTGCACAACACCCGATGAATAGTCGATCGTGAAAGAAAGCTGGTTTTTTTTCTTTGGCGCAAGTCCGTTGGCTTCCCCGTTTTTAATCCGGGCATACCGGTGGTAGTTGTTCACTACCTGCTGACCGGTAAGGTAACCCAGGGCAGCGCCGGCAAGGATATCCGTAAACCAGTGTTTGTTCTCGGTGATCCTGCTCAGGCCTATCAGTGTGGCGATCGTATAGCTGATATAGGGAACCAGTTTCTTGCCCTTGTACTCCATAGAAAAAACCGTGGCTGCGGCAAATGCGCCGGTCGTATGTCCTGAGGGAAAAGAGCTGTTGGTCTTATACCCGTTGGCGTCTTCCGATTTGTAGAAGGGTCCCTGGAACGAGGGCTCCGGCTGCAGTGTACCCCTGTCGATATAGGTTGGCCGCTGCCGCCCCGAAAGAAATTTGGTGGCAAGCTGTACGGCGCCTGCCGTCAGGTACGATTGCGAGGCAAGCAGGGTAGTGGATCGCAGCTTCCGGTTTTTGGTGATATAACTGGTGGCCGCGAGCCCCATCAGGGTATACACTTCATATAGTCCGCCGAACCGCGTGATATAATCACTCACTTCCCGTACGGTTTTGTTCTTATCGCGAAGATCAAGCGCATTTCGTTGTATGGGCTTATCGGCAAAACTCAACGCAGCCTCGAGTCCTATGAATCCCGCCATATTGAACCAGTCCTTTTTTTTCATATGGAATGGCTTGGTAAAGGACTGCTTCATATTACTGCCCAGCAAGATAAAATAGGCCGGCAGCGTGATCTTTGTCTCCTCGGTATAAAGCGACTTATCCGTCTGGTTGACCTGTTTGGCGGTATCTCCTTTTCCACGAAGGCTGTCCAGTTTTTTGAGCAGCGTATCGGGCTGCTGCGCATGGGCGCCAACAGCGGAACAGAGCAATACGGCCCCGATCAGAATGGTTGATATTCTCATGGTACACACAACAATTGAACAGTTTACGATAGCAAAATTCCTTCCGGAATGGCCGCTTTTTTGTTAAAAAACCGGCACCTATATTTTCAGATGGAACAGCTCTATTTCCTTACGTTTTCCTTTTAATTCCACCGGGCCCAGGCTTTCCGCCTGGAAATCCTCCAGCTTGCTTTTTTCGATAAAATCCTTTGATACGATGAATTTTTTATTCAGTTCGCTGCAGGCGCTTCGTATCCTGGCGGTGGTATTCATCGTATCGCCGCTCATGGCAATATCTTTTTTGATCACGCCTATTTCACCCACCGTTACCTCGCCCACATGAATACCCACCCTGAATTCGGGGATACAGTCAAAATCGCGTTTGAAGACAAGACTTACTTTCTGGATATTTTTCCTGGCTTCGATGACAGACCGCATACAGCGTCGTATGTTTTTGGGACTGTAGGTCCAGGAAACCACGATCTCATCGCCCACATACTGGTAGATCCTGCCCCCGTATTCGATCAGCGCGTTGGATATCTGGTAAATGAATTCACGGATAAAGCGGAAGTACTGCGTATGACCGAGTTTTTCGGCAATGCTGGTTGAATCGTTCAGGTCGATAAAGGCAACGATCCGGTTCTCTGTTTTAGGGGTTACATATTTCCCCATCAGGATATCGAGAAACACCCCCGGCGAATATTTTTCATTGATCTCGATGATCAGCTGTGTAATCAGGATCAGGATCAGCCAGTAAGAGAGTTTCTGCACAAGCAGGCCTATGTGTTCCACTTCGTAAAAGAAATTCCGAAAGGAGTTCTGCAGCGGAACGGAAGACTGTATGGAACTGATGGTATACAGCAGTGTGTTCATCAGAAATGCTGCGGCGATCAGTGTAATGCTTTTCAGCAGCAGCGATATCCAGAGATAATGGTTCCGGAACATCCTGCGCAGCACAAACACCAGCAGGTAACCCATGATGGCGCTCATCAGGAATACGATGCATTCGCGCAGTATCATATTGCCGGCTGGTCTGTCTGCAGGGTGACTGTTGAACAGCAGCACTACGATCATATCCACCGTGGTCCAGAATATGGCAACGAACAGCACCACCCGAAAACGGTACTTTTTTAAAACGCTCAGTTTCTGGGTGCCAGGCATGGTTCGCTCATTTGATTTGTAAATAGTCGTAGATCACCTGCTGCGCCGCATACGCAACGGTATGTCCATTGGTTCTGTTGGGATCTTTCGCGCCGATCAGGGTGGTTTTGGCGTTATCGTTCCATTGCATATTGAAATAGTCGAGTAATTCTTTTTTGCAGTCGGGCGAGAGTATGGGCACGCACACTTCGATCCGGTGATGAATGTTCCGGTTCATCCAGTCGGCCGAGCCCATGATCACCTCGGCATGCACATCATCCCCAAACAGGAACAGCCTGGAATGTTCCAGGTAACGGTCTACCAGTCGTTTGATGGTGATGTTGCTGCCGGCGCCGGGTTGCATACAGCAGATGCTGCGTACGATCAGCTGCACTTCCACACCCTGTTCGGCTGCCTGGTAAAGGGCATTGATCAGATTGGGTTCTTCCAGGTTATTCAGCTTAATGCGTATCAGGCCTTTTTTACCGGTTTTGATTTTCTGCATTTCGCCATCGATCAGTTTTTCAAACTGTTCTTTCATATTGAAACGCGATACCAGCAGTTTTTCAAAAGAATGCCTGGCCCTGGTGCGTTCGCTGTGTTCGCGCTGCAGTAATTTGAACAGCAGCAGCATTTCCTGTACGATGCCCGGGTTGGTGGTCATCAGTACATGATCGGTATAGAACTGTGCGGTGATCTCGTTAAAATTACCGGTGCTGAGAAGTGCGTACGACAGGGCCTGCTGCTGGCTGTTCTTTTTTACAACGGCGATCTTTGAATGCACTTTGATGCTGGGCAGACTGTAAATGATATTTACACCGGCTTTCTTCATTTCCTTGCTCCAGCGGATATTGTTGTATTCGTCAAACCTGGCTTTCAGTTCTACAAATGCCGTTACTTTTTTACCGTTTCTGGCAGCGCTGATCAGTGCGTTGATGATATGCGATTCGGATGCCACGCGATACAGGGTAATGTATATCTCGGTGACATCGGTATCTACGGCGGCCTGGTTAAAGAAAGAAAGTACCGGGTTGTACGACTGGTAGGGGAGGTGCAGTAGGATATCTTTTGTATGCAGCAGGTTGAAAATATCTGCGGTGTCCTGCAGTTCCGGCAGCAACAGCTGTTTCCTGGCGGGATACAGCAGGTTCCTGTTGAATTTCGGGAACGATGCCAGGTCGCTGAGCTGGTGGTAATGGCCGCCCGCAAACATCTCGTCGAAGTTCAGGTTGAAAAGACCTGCAATCAGGAACTGTACATTCCTGGGCATATTTGCCTCGTACAAAAACCGGGAAGGCGCACCCAGATCGCGTTTCTTCACTTCTTTTTCAATTCTCAGCAGGATATCACCGCTCAGTTCATTATCCAGGAATATCTCCGAATCCCGGTTGAATTTGATGCTGTATATACCCTGAATCTCCGATCCGGGAAAAAGAAAAGACATATTCAGCCGGATGATATCGTCAATAAACACCACATACTCGTAACCGTCTATAGGGCTCAGCACATAAAACCGCTGTAGTTTATCCGAAGGAATATTGACGATGCCATGCTGCAGGGTGCCGGGTTCTTTGCCTTTTATGCTGACAAACAGGTATAGTTTGCTGTTCTCCGGGTGGAAGCGGTGGTTTTTCTGCGGGTCAAGGTAAATGGGTTGTATAAACGACAGTATTTTAGAGAGGAACAGTTCCCGGATCTCTGCCAGGTGCTCCGGTCTTACGGATGTGCTGTAATAGAAAACGATCCGGTTCTTCTGTAATTCGGGAAGTATCTCCCGCTGCAGGATTTCGCCATACAGATCCAGCTGGCGGTTGATCTCCTGCTGTATTTCGCCGGTGATGTCTTCCTGCGCTTCGGAGCCTGCCTGTTTGCGTATCTTTTTGTTCAGCTTCGACAGGGTGGTGATATAAGGATACCTTACCCGGAAGAATTCATCGAGATTCGACGAGAAGATAGATAGGAACTTAATGCGTTCGTACAAAGGCACGGATGCATCTGCCGCCTCCTGCAATACCCGGAGGTTGAACTCCAGCCAGCTGATATCCCTGTTGATGATCGTTCGCATGGTTAAAGTGGAAATCCGTTTGCCGCCGGCGCCGCAACGGCTTCGTGTTTAAAGAAAAATATGGCGATGGCGAAGGAGAGAACCGATATCACGATACCGAACATGAATATATTGTAGGCAAGCCTGATCAGCCTGTATTTTCTGCCCAGCACAACGGCCAGCTGGTAGATATCCTTGATCAGGGAACCGTATAGGTAATTCGGGTCGCGCATCATTCGCCGCATGGCTTCGTTGTACTGTTCAAAACTGGCTTTGTGGAAATTGCCGAAGAACAGCAGGTTGGTCTTGCGGTTGATGACATCCTCGTCTGTAAAAGTTCCTTCGCTTATTTTGGGCCTGGTGGCAAGAATGGCAATTACGATCGTTGCCACCGATACGGTTAGGAATATGATGCTCGGCAGCGTAAGATAGGGCTCGTCCTGCAGCTTCCTGAAAAGCACACCCAGTATAACAGAAATAATGATCGAGTTCACCGAGATCAGGATATTGGCTTTGTGATCGGCCATCTCACTCAGTTCCAGATGATTGCTCGAGGTCAGACGCAGCATCGTCTGTATACCTTTGGTGGGAAGGTTTTTATCGGCCAGCGTTAAATGCTCGCCCGGGTGGTGTTCGGCATCTTCTTTTTTGCGCGTCTTGTTTTTCATTTTCTCTATATTGGCTTCTTTTTTTTCTTCCAGCAGGTTCAGGCAATAGGGCGTATAGTATTCGTGTGCTTCCAGGAATTCGATCGCCCGCTGTTTCCATTCCAGTTTGTCGATATTACCCTCCTTGCGCTGGAGCTCTTCGAATACTTTCTTGTTTGTTTCCTTGAATTCCTTGGTGCCGAAATGATAGGTGTCCGCATCACACAGTATCCTGGATACCAGGTTGGAGGGATGGCGGGGATAGCGGGTAGACATAATCGCCGTTTCCACATCCTGTATCATGTCATCATCGGCTCCCTGGGCCGTTAAAAACTGTTTCGCCAGTTCCACGCCTTTTTCTTCATGACGCGGAGCCCCCATATACAGGTAACCGGTATCGTGAAACCATGCCGCTATAAACAATACCTGCATGTCTTTTTCAGACAGTTCATAATGCGCCGCGATCTCCTTGGCCCTTTGTACAACGGTTTCGGTATGATGCAGGTTGTGAAACAACAGGTCGCTGTCGGCCATAGTATGGAACAGCTCCCTTACATGGTCTTCAGTATGTTTATAAATCTGTGGTTCCATGGGTGTGGTTAAAAGGTTAGGTTGAATTTTGTACCGATAGAAAAGTTGAACAGGTTGTCTTCGCCCGACAAGCCGATCGTTGCCGACAGCAATACGTAGTTGTAGGCTGCGTAGTACATACCGCCGCCATAGGAGTAATGCCATTTTCTTGAGTCTTCCCCTTCCTGCCATACCCGGCCGAGCTCGTTGAATGCGATCAGACCCACGGCGCCGGGGAATACATAGGATTTGGATTCGAAGAGTTTTACCCTTACCTCAAGGCCGCTGTAGAAAAGCGATGAGCCTGTAAAGCGGTCTTTGCGGTAACCTCGCAGGTAGTTGTTGGCGCCCAATGTGAGTCCCTGGAAGTACTCGTAGTTTTTGCTGAAGATATGTCCCCCGCCAACACGCAGTATCGTTACCAGTTTGGCCGGCTCAGACAGCGCGGCATGTACGGTCATATCCGAGGTAAGCGCTGTAAAGGGTTTGGCGGCTTTTGTTAACGCGCCCGTTGCCTCAAACTGGGTTACCCAGTTGATGCCGCGTGTTGGCAGCAATACGTTATCGAGGTTGTTAATGATAATTGCCAGTTTACCGCCCGCGTAGGTTTTGCGGGTATAGATCAGATTCGAATCAAGCCCCAGTGCAGAGGGCGTTCCCATGATCTTGCCCTGGTTGTTCTCGTACCTGTCCCAGTAGTGATTCACCACAGGACCTGCCAGCACCTGCAATACGGGGTTGAAACGTTTCCGAAGAAACAGTTGCCCCTCCAGGTATTTGTACCGCACACGGTAAAAATCAATCCCTTTCTTCTGGTCATAAGGCGTTTCATTGCCAAACCCGAAGAAATTATCCAGCGCCGGATTCAGCAGCGAGGCGCGGGCAACAATATCCAGTTTGCCGATCGCCTGGTTGAACTGACCCTGGTATTTAATCTGGTAGGCACCGCTGTTGAAGGCATACAGGGTGGAGAATTTTTGCTCGGTTGCAAACGGCTCTTTGCGGAAGCCGAATGTGCGTCTGCTGAACCCGAGCCCCACCAGGAATTTATCTTCCGCGTTGAACCCGAAATTGAACTGCGGAAAATGAGAGAGATTGTATTTGAAGTTCACCGGTGTATAGTCGTTCACATGCGGATCGGAAGAAGTGCGCACACGCGACCTGTTGTTTTCCGCTACGTAGTTTTCGCTGGTGGTCATGTCGTACAGATAGTTGCGGATATTGCCTTTTACATTGAATGTATCGCTGCCCTTTCCTCCGATAAGGCGTAAACGTATCCTCGAATCAGCCTTTTCATCCACATCAAAGTAATCGTCGCTGTTCAGTCCGTACATCAGTATTTCTTTCGTGTCTCTTGGGTCAAATTTCCGCTCGTACATGACCGACTCCAGTTTCTGCGTTTTTTTATCGCGCTTGTAAACGCTTACCTGCAGCGTATCGTCAACCGTGGTTACCTTGAAATATTCGTTGTCGTTAGTGCCGAGAACGGTTACGGTCTTAGAGAGGAACCGGTAGTATTCCAGTCCTTTTTCCATCATCTGGTCGCGGCGGCCTTTGAGTTTGGTGAGGATCTCCGCGCCGTCGATCGCTACGATCTCGGGCGGCATTCTGTTTACCGCAACGGCAAGCAGGCTGTCGGTCATCGTATGCTGAAAACTGTCGATGATGTTCACCCAGCGCTGCCTGTCGAGCCGGTTGAGAAAGAACCGGTCTATATCCCGTTCTTCCCAGTTGAACCAGTTCACATCCCTGATGTCTGCAGAGAATCCCTTGAGATAAGGGAATAGCGTCGAGGCGATCGTTTTGATCAGCCTGCCATCGGAACCGAAGAAAACCTGGTCGCGGTCGCGGGGAACGGGATAATACACTTTTCCCTTGCCTGTATCCCGTGTGGCCCATTTCCACTGGTCGAAATGGCGGTCCCAGTCGCCGATCAGCATATCCAGCAAACGCGCGCGTAGCATCAGCGGCTGATCGATTCGGTTATCGTTGTCTTCCAGCACCTTGCTCATCACTTTCTGGGTGCTCTTTGTATCCGCACCCGGAACGGGGTCGCGGTCTTCGAGCATACAAACGGTATTGGCCACGCGCGAACGGTATACGCCAAACGCGGGATCATCGGGTACGAAGAAAAATTGCGGACTGGCAACAGGCACGCCCAGCGCTTTGGCCAGGTCGGGCACCGCCAGCGCGCCATAGGGATGCGAGGCGGAGATCATATCCGAAACAATATCCTGTGCCACCGACCCCCGCAGAAATTCAGGCATGGCTTTCTCGGGATTCTTATCAATGCTGCGGAGTGACCATTCCTTTCCGTTTTTGTCCCGCATCCGCAGCGAGGCGGTCTGTTTGCCGCCGCCCACGCCTGTCACTCTCAGCCCGCCTTTCTCCTTGCGCAGGTTAAATACTTTCAGTTTTACCTTGGTCGACCATTCTTCCCGGTAGTTGTTACCGAATATGAAACGTTTAAGCGGAGAGGCGTTGCCGTACTTTTCACTGGCCTGAACCAGTACGCTGTCTTCAAAAGGAACTTCTATGGGCGTAACCGTTGCGGTGTGTACGCCCGAGTCAATCCTGGGCAGCTTGGCGAAATTCCATACCGTTTTCTCGAAGGTTTTGTTCACTTCTTCGTCCTTTACCTCGTAAAAAGCCACTTTCACATTCTTGTCCTTCATGATTTCCATCGTGGCAAATCCGTTCTCTTCCGAGCCGTATAACTGGTGTTTGCTTTTTGATACACGGGTTTTATTGGTTCCCGCGCCGCTGGTGATATAGGTATAGCTGCTGTCCTGTATCAGTTGAAGGTTGTGTTCGTGTCCTGCCGCATAGATCACATTCGGATGTGCCTTTAATACCTTGTTGATGTCGCGGATCATATTCTGGTAAGCAGGATGCTTGAGATCCTGCGCCGTGCCGAATATGCCGCGGGTGATCGGATAGATGGACCCGATCAGCGGCATCGGTACGTACATCTTGGGACTGGCATCGGTGAGCGGAAAAATATGCTGCTTGAGGGTGAAATACCCGCCGTGTATGCCATCGCTTTTAAAGGGGTGGTGACAGGCAAAGACGATCAGCTTTCTTGCATTTTTGGTGACGATTTCGTCCAGCTGACTCAATACCTCTTCTTTTGTCTTATAGGGACAGTCGGATTCTATCCCCGGTTTATCGTACAGGTGCAGCCACCACTGGCTGTCCATCATGATCAGTACCACATCATTGCTCAGGCTCACTTCTTCCGGCCCCGGGCACCCGTCTTTGGGATAGAACTGAACATTGTTGCCACCGTGGGCGTCGATGTAATTCTGCTCGCGCATCACCGCATTCCATCCATCGGGTCCTTCGTGGTCCCAGTCGTGGTTGCCGGGAAGGAAATAGGCTCGGGCGGGGGTATTGGCCACAATATGTGTCTGCGAATCGAGTATGGTGGCGGCCATGGTGTAGTGCGAATAGGCATCGTCGGGCAGACCATAGGTGTACAGGTTATCGCCCAGGTAAAGCACGGTGGTAATACTGTCGAGTTTGATGCGGTTTCTGACCGCCGATACCACGGGATGACGACCGTTTTTCAACGATCCCGCATCGCCGATCAATACGATCCTTGCCTGCACCGAGTCTTTTTGTGCAGACAACTCGTTTGCCAGTGTACATAGCACTATCAGAATTGTCAGGGTATACTTCACTTCTTATTGTTTTTTCGTTTTAGGATGAGTACGTTGCCGAATTCGCCGAGATTGATCTCGTTGGATATGAGCAGGTCGCCGGTTGGCGTAAACGCCAGTCCCTCGGGTTGCCGGTACAGGTAAGGATCCAGGGGGTAAACATCCCTTACCTTTCCGGAACTGTCTGCAATCACCAGTACTTTGTTTACGGAAGAGACCATATAAATATCATGGTTCAGTGGGTTGACAGCGCTTGCAGATGGTTTGAAGCGGACTTTGTTCACATCCAGTTTCTTGGCGATGGGGGATACATCGATCTTTTTCGGAAACAGGGCATAGGTATTGGTCACTGTATTGAAACTCCAGATGCTTACCGCCGCTTTTTTATCGATCGAACAGTCCTTGCAGATCATATGCAGCGAGGCGGTGGAGGAATCGTAATACAGACTTTCAAATTCGTTGCTTCCGTTTTTAGGAAAAGTATAGTTCTCCGCCAGCAATGAATCGCCGTTGAAATGCACACGTGTGATATCGCCGTTGCTGGTCAGTATGTAAAAGATGCTGTCTACCCGTTCAAGGTCTTCGTAATCGGCTTTCTTTCCGAATTTCCATTTCTGGAAGGCACGGGTCTTCAGAAACACCTTGAACAGCCAGCCTTCCTCATCAATAATGGCAAATACGCTGGTGTCTTTCGCATAGAAATCAATACCCGATATCTCGTCCAGCTGTTCCGTTACATTTATTTTATAAGGATGGTTGAGGTCGTAATCGGGTGTATCGGGATAGACCTCCTTGTGAGACCTGCCGCAGCCGCCGGTAAAATACAGTAAGCCCGTACCCACCAGGCAATACAATAATGCGCGGCCGATCAAGGAACCCGTAGTGTCAGTATAAGAACGCATGACTAAATGGGATAAAAAATGCTGCCATCTGATGTGCAGCCATCAGATTCCGATTCAATCAGGAGTGAAATGAATAAACAGTGCTTATGTAGAATTTATTCTACATTTTTTATATTCCTGAAAAAACGCATGCGGGGCATAGTTATTTTTTCTGTAGCGGAAACATAAATACTCCGATCTATGAAAAAATTATTTGTATTACTGGCATTGGGAATAGGGCTTACTGCATCTGTCGGCGCCCAAACGGAAAAGCATAAGGTGTCGAATGATGATTATAAATCCAAAGTAAAACCCACCACTACCGTAGGCGAAAAAGTGCACAATGTTTTCAGCAAACACAAGAAGACAAGCGGACTTAAGATCAAGAAAAAGAACAAACACACCGACGCGAAAACAAAAACGGAAGTGAAAACAAAGCCATAATCAGTGTTGAATACAGCAGATCCCCGGTAACCCCGGGGATCATTTTTTTCGGAGCACTATCTTGCCTGGCCTGGGATCGGTTTTTACAGCGGTGCGCAGCGAGGGGAGTTCTTTGCTTTCGGTTTTGATAATGTATACCGCCTGGTCGCCGGGCTTGATGCCGTTACCGATATCACGGCTGTACACTTTGGTGAACTCCGCCCCGAAATACAGAATGATCGAAGTATAGTATACCCACACAAGTATCACGAATACAGAAGCAACTGTTCCGTAAATGGCGCCGAGCCGGGAATTGCCTATGTACAAACCGATCAGGAATTTACCGATGATGAACAGCACCGTCGTAAAAGTTGCGCCGGCGATACTGTCCTTCCACCCGATCTTTGCATCGGGCAATACTTTGAATATTACGGTGAACAACGCCGTGATCACCAGGAAAACAGAAGCCAGGTTACCCAGGTAGAGAAGGTGAACAGACGAGTCCCTGAACAGTCTTTCCAGCCGCTCGTACAAAGCATCCATCAGCGAATTAACGATCAGTGATACCAGCAGTATGAACCCAATACCGACAACGAGCGAGAAGGAGAGCAGCCTGTCAAGCAGCAGCTTCAGCCAGCCTTTCCTCGGTTTGGTGCGGATACTCCAGATATAATTAACAGATCCCTGTATCTCGGTAAACACACTCGATGCACCGATCAGCAGGATGGCGGCGCCGATAACAATGCCCCATACACCGCTGTCTCTCAGCCGCACATTGGCGATGATATTCTGTATCTGTACCGCCGCTTCCTGGCCAATCAGCTGCTGTATCTGCCCGTATACCCTTCCCTCCACCGCCTCCTGTCCGAAAGCGGCGCCGGCAATGCTGATGACGATCAGCAAAAATGGCGCGATGGAAAATATGGTATAGTACGAAAGGGAGGCAGCGAGTTTCATGCCTTCATCGCTGATGAATTCAGACACCGATTTTTTCAGCACCTGCGGTAAATGCTTCAGCACCTGCAGTATGGCCATCGTTTTTTTCATACACTTAGCGAAGCCAATTCCTATTCCAAATAACCATGTAAAACGATTGTGGAAAATAATTCCCAAAAGAAGTGCGGTCTGTGCAGCACCGACGGGTACGTTTTTTTAACCTCCTGCAGAAAGAAAAAGAAAGCATATGCGTAGTTTATTATACCTGATAGCAGTTATCCTCGTCATAGGATGGCTGATTGGTTTCTTTGCCTACAGCGTAGGCGGATTGATCCATATATTGCTGATACTGGCAATCATTTCGCTCTTATTGGGCATCATCAACCGCTCGGCTGATTAGGTACTTTTATCGATATCAGAAAAACCCAGAGGCTGCATCTTACCTGCAGCCTTTTTGTTTGGGTGTCTGCAAAAAAAAGGCAGCGAATGCTGCCTTCCCCAAAAATGAAACGGTATCGTGTCAGCTTTTTGCCTTTTTTTCCATGTTTTCCACTTTCAGGATAAACTCGCTGGTATCGGGCTCGGAAGAAGGGCCGTACCCGTCAACCAGGGTGCCCTTGGCTCCGTCCCTTGCTTCAATCACATACATGATCGATGCATCAGCGGGATCGGTTTGTCCTTCAAAGCGAAAAAAGTTTACAATCTTCACCTGTTCTGCGGTATAGGTCTTACCGGTTGTGTAAGAAAGCAACTGGTCTTCCTTTACCGTAAAGTCTTCTGTATAGCCATCCTGGCGCATGCGTGCCAGGCAATCCACCAGGGTTTTCAGATAGGCCGGGGTGGGAGCGGTTTGCGTGTTCATATGGAGTGTTTTTACATGAAGAAAAAAGGCTGGGCAAAATGCACCAGCCTGTATCTGCGTTTTCGTTTTCCCGTTTCCGTCTTAACCTCGGCAAGCTAGAAGTAGTCCGGGTCAACGTTGTGCAGAACATTTTTACGTTGCTTTAAGAAGCAACCGTCTCGTGCATATCGCGGTATTTTTTGATCAGGTCATGGGCATTCTTCAGCGATGATTTCTGGTCCATGATCAGCTGCCTTGTTTCCGCGCTCATTTCCGCATCCGATTTCAGGGCCGAGTCGTACGCTTTCTGCGCTGCATCCTCGCCATATTCGCAGGCTTCGAGTACAGACAGGCGTTCTTTGCTGGCAAATGCGGCCTTTACGTCCATCCAGGTACGGTATATCTTTCCGGAAATAGTGCTGTCGGTTGCCGGCTCGCCGCCCATTTTCACTACGGCATTGCTCAGTTCCCTTACATGATCACGGCTGTCATTCGCCATTTTGGCAAAAATGCCCCGGAGGTCCATGTCCTGCTCCCTTGTTTCGTCAACCGCTTTTTCGTATCCGTTAATGCGGTCGTTATTGATCCTGATCAGATCGTTCAATGTCTCTATCAATGTTTCGTTTGCTTTCATAACTGAGATGTTTGGGTTAGCGGCAAAAATCCTGTGCCTGCTTCCTGCCACCGCAAAAACCGCCGGATTGTAGAAAGAAATACACGTCCCGCGGCGCTGATTGTCAACAGAATGGCAAAAAAATGGGGCCGGTGGTATGAAATTTTTAGCCCGTTGACCGAATTGTTCATTAAAACCAATTGTTGTATGAAGCGTCTATGCATTATGATCGTTTTCGCATTTGCCGGTTACGCGGCTTCAGCCCAGAACACCACCAATTCCTATTCTTACAAGACAGCGCTGGGTGTGAAAGTCCTCGACGGAGCAGGTATTACCCTGAAAAGTTTTATCAACGGAAACAATGCCCTTGAAGGGGTTGGATTTTTCTGGCGCCAGGGTTTTCGTCTTACAGGACTGTACGAAATACACGGCAATATCAACGGCGCCCCCGGTTTGAAATGGTATGTTGGTCCGGGTGCCCACGTAGGTGTGTATAACAAGGACTACTATGGTGGCGCCACTACCTTCGGTATCGATGGTGTGCTGGGTCTTGACTACAAGATCAAAGGCGCGCCGATCAACTTCTCGCTCGACTGGCAGCCCTCCTTCGAGTTCAGTAACAACCGGGGATTTGTGGGCAGCTGGGGTGGGTTTGCCGTGAGGTATACTTTTTAGCGGCGGAAGTGAAAAATTTAAAATTTAAAAGTCAAAAGTCAAAATTCAAGATGTAAAGAGGTTACAGGCTGCCTTTGTACCGACAGGTTAAACAGCGCTCTGTCTCTTACATTTTTTGAATTTTGACTTTTGCATGTTGATTTCTTAAACAGCGTTCAGCAGCGACATCAGCACTTTTTCTTCCGATGTAAGCGAGGTGCGGTCGTCGTTTTTTTCGATTTCATCCAGCTGGTCCAGGTAGCTCTGTATCCGGTTCTCTTCATAGAGATGCAGTATCTGCGGATGAACATAGTATTTTCTGCAAACAGCGCGGGTATTACCCAGCTGCCGGCTTACTTCATCGAGTGCAAGATTGATATTGTGCTTGCATTCTGCCCCGGTTTTAAAAAGACCGATCTGCCTGAATGCACGCAGCGCATGCAGACAACCCGCCCAGGTGCGGAAATCTTTTGCAGAAAAGGTTTCGCCCATGTGTTGCCGGATATACCGGTTGACCATGCCCGAATCAACCGGCTGTCTGTTTCCTTCCTGGTCATAATACTGAAACAGTTCTTTTCCGGGTATGTCCCTGCATTGCCTTACGATACCGGCCAGCTTGCGGTTGCGCAGGCTGATGGTATGGTTGATGCCTTTTTTGCCCCTGAACGAAAACCGGATATTGCCCGCTTCTATCGATACATGTTTGTCGTGAAGGGTGGTGAGTCCGTGCGAACCGTTTGTTTTTTCATAGGCTGTATTCCCTATGCGTATATAGGTTCGCTCCATCAGGCCGATAACGGCAGCGATCACTTTCTGCTCGGTAAGTGCCGGCTGCAGAAAGTCTTTTTCAACCTGTAAGCGCAGTGCCGGCAGCCGTTGGCCGAATTCGGTCAGTTTATGGAATTTTGTCTCATTGCGCAGTACGTTCCAGAGCGGGTGATAGCGGTACTGTTTTCTTTCACGGGCATCAAAGCCGGTTGCCTGTATATGGCCGTTGGGCCTGGTGCAGATCCATACTTTTGTCCATGCCGGCGGTATCACCAATTGCCTGATACGCCTGATCTCGGTTTTGTCTTTCACAGGTGCATCCCCGAGCCGGTAAGCAAATCCTTTTCCTTTTTTAACCCGGGCAATGCCAGGGTCTTTGTCTGAAACATATACCAGGTTGGCCGCCGAAGCGGAGCGGGTATAATCCTTTACCAGCGACAGGTGTTTTCTATGACTGATCTTGGCGGGGTTCATTCTTTGGCTGGATGCACCGATTTGGCTTCCTTGATTTTGGCGCGGGTATTGGCATGTGCTTCATCGATGGAGTGAGAGGCGAAAATATCCTTGCCTTCGGCAGAAAGCTTGGAAAGTGTGATATAGAACTTCTTCAGCGCAAGCAGTTCCTGCTCGGTCAGATCCTCCACATTCACAATGCGGTTGCTTGCAAACCGGTTGGAGGCGATCAGTTCATTCAGTTTAAGATGGATGGCGGTGGTGTCTTTGTTCTGCGAATGCTGGATGATGAATACCATGACAAATGTGATCACGGTGGTGCCCGTATTGATCACCAGCTGCCAGGTATCCGAAAAGTGAAAGATCGGCCCTGTAACGATCCACAGCACGATGATACCGCAGGCGGTGATCAGTGCGCCCGGGCTGCCCGTACCCCTTGTGATAGCGCCTGATAATTTTTCAAAGCGGTACCTGAAACTGCCGGTGTTCTTTTTTGGAGGCATAACGGAGAATTGATAGGTGATGAGTTAAAAATCCAGGCCAGCTGCGCCCGGTGCTTACGGCTGTCAATATACCTTTTTTTCAGGCGCCCATCATTTGCACGGCGTTAAAGAATGTCTACCTTGTGATATGGAAAAAAAGGTACGGATATTCCTGGTCGACGACGATACGGATGACCGCAGTCTTTTTATGGACGCACTCAGCGAAATAGATACCGCCATTGAACTGGCAACGGCCATTAATGGCACCGAGGCCCTGGAAAAAATGTTGGCCATGCCGGGCCGGCTTCCCGACTATATTTTTATGGACCTGAACATGCCGCTGATGAACGGTCTGCAATGTCTCAAAGAACTGAAAAAACGGGCGGCGCTGGCACATATACCGGTTATTATATATTCAACCTCTTCCCATTCCAAAGACAAAGAAGAAGCCGCCCGTTCGGGGGCGTTTGACTACATTGTAAAACCGTTCAGTTTTACCGAACTCTGCGCATCGATCCGGAAAGTGCTGCAGCAGTAATGATTTTCCCCTGTGGAATTTATTCCACAGAACCTTTTTTCCTGTTTTTCACGGGTAGCCGTCCGCGCTTCAGTGCGCTGAACAGCAGTGTTTTTTGCCTGTTTTTGCCCCGGCGATCCCGGTATGAATTTTTCAATTGTAAAGCGGTCTGCTTACTGAAAAACCACCGCTTATATGCAAAGAATTCTGATCGTTGACGATGACAGGGACCTCTGTTTTCTCCTGAACCGTTTTTTAATGCGTAAGGGCTACCAGGTTACCGTAATCTATTCGGGTACCGAAGCCATGCAGCACCTCGTGGAAAATGAGCCCGATCTGCTGATCAGCGATCTGGGGTTGGGTGATATCGACGGCATTACGCTGCTCAACAAAGCGAAGGAACTGTATCCGAACCTGCCTGTGATCATCATCACCGGTTTTTCGGATATTAAGCTTTCCGCCCTTGCCATGCGGCAGGGCGCGTTTGATTATGTGATGAAACCGCTGCTGCCCGAACAGATGCTCCTGAGTGTGCAGGATGCGCTGGAAAGCCGCAAGCGCGGTGCAGCGGCGCCGGGCGGTTACTTTGACGAAAAGGATACCAGGGAATACTATTTCTGGGGAAGCAGCGACGCGTCGAGAAAACTGATACGCCAGGTGCATCTTGTGGCGCCCACCAATCACAACCTCATTATTTACGGAGAGGATGGCACCGGCAAGCGCGCACTGGCGCACGAGATACACAAACTCAGCAAACGAAGCCATCTTCCTTTTGTTATGCTGAATGCGGCATCCGTTCCGGCAAAGCATACATCGGTTTACCTGTTTGGCAGGCTTGCCGAAACAGGCGGTGTTATGCAGGAAGAGGAAGGACTGCTGGACCAGGTGAACGGCGGCACCCTGTATATCGCCAACCCGCAGGAACTGCCCATCGAAATACAGCAGAAGCTGCTGCAATGCATCCGCAAACGCGAGTGGACAAGAGAGGGAAGCGATCAGCAGATCGAGATGGATATCCGTTTTTTTGCATCCAGCAATACCTTACTCTGGGAAGCGGCACGCAAAGCCGTGCTGCTGGAAGAACTGTACCACCGATTCAATGAGTTTACCATTCATATACCCCCGCTTCGCGAAAGAAAAGAAGACATACAGGAACTGGCCAATCATTTTCTGAAGATGAATAACGACGCCCTGGGCACCAACTCCAAAGGGCTGACACCTGAAGCAACCGCGGTATTGGGTCAGTATACCTGGCACGACAATATCCGCGAGCTGAAAAATTTTATCCAGAAAGCATCGCTGCAGTGCAGCGGTCATTACATCGGGATCGAATGCCTGCCCGCAGAAATCAGCCGGGCGGGCTCGCTGCTGCAGGAAGATTGAGTAACCAGGCAAGGAAAATGATTCATCACCCATGCGAAAAAGAAAGTTATGAAGGGTTATCCGGGAAAAGCCGAGCCGAATGATCTGTTGGATATGCTTCCCAAGGCAATTTCGGTTTTGAAAAAAAATATCATCCGTCCTTTTATCAGCAGCAGCCTTGCCGAGAAATACAGGGACGAACGCCCACCCCTGCGTGCCGATCTGTTCAGCGAAGCGCAGATAGAGAGTTACGCCAAAAAACTCGCACGCAGCCATGTACTGATCTCCGAGCAGCCATCGGAGCAGTTGCTCAAGCGCCTGGCCGAGAACGAAGATGCCCTGCTTGAAGTGCACGCGCTGCTCACAGAATCCGTTAAAACCAATCACCGCATCGTACCGGCAGGCGAGTGGTTGCTGGATAATTTCTATTTAATCGAGGAACAGATTTATACCGGCAAGAAACACCTGCCAAAAGGATACAGCAAAGGACTTCCGCAATTGCTGAAAGGTGCATCGGCCGGCTTACCCCGTGTATACGATATCGCGGTGGAAATCATCTCGCACAGCGATGGAAGGGTTGATCTCAGCAGTCTCACCGGGTTTGTCAACGCGTACCAGTCGGTAACCTATCTTAAACTGGGTGAGCTATGGGCCATACCCATTATGCTGCGGCTGGCACTGATAGAGAACCTGCGCAGGCTGGCCGTACAGGTGGCCATCGATATTACGTATAAGAATTTAGCGAGTTACTGGGGAGATGAAATGATACGCACGGCCGAGGAAGACCCCAAGAGCCTTATACTGGTGATCGCCGATATGGCCAGGTCAAAACCGCCGATGGTAAGCGCTTTTGTGGCGGAGCTCACACGCAAACTGAATGGTAAAGGCTCTGCATTATCGCTGCCGCTGAACTGGATAGAACAGACCCTTGCCGAGAGCGGCAGTACCAGCAGCGAACTGGTGAATATAGAGAACCAGAAACAGGCGGCCGACCAGATATCGATCAGCAACAGCATCAGCAGTCTCCGCTTTCTCAGCAGCACCGACTGGCGGGAGTTTGTGGAGTCGACCAGCGTGGTGGAGAAGATATTGTCCGAAGACGTTGGCGGTATTTACCGCGAAATGGATTTTCATACCAGGGACCAGTACCGGCATGCCGTTGAAAAGATCGCCAAATGCAGCAGCGAAAAATCCGAGAAGGATATCGCCGCCTATGCCATCGCCATTTCCAAACACAGCCATGCAACAGATAAGGACGATGCACTGAAATGGCATGTGGGGTATTACCTGGTAGACAAAGGTGTTCGCGAAGTGGAGCGGTTTGCCTCGATGAAGCTGGGTTTTCGGGAGCATGTAAGACGGCAGTTCAACAGAACGCCTTTGCTGGGATATACAGGAGCCGTTCTGCTGTTCACCCTGCTGTTCGGCTGGCCGCTCTGGAACAGGGTCTATGATGGCGGCACGCTTGCGTGGACGCAGGCAGGGCTGCTGCTGGTGATCCTGCTGGGTACCAGCCAGCTGGCGCTGACCATCACCAACTGGCTGAGCACACTGCTGGTAAAGCCTTTCCTGCTGCAGCGGATGGATTATTCCAAAGGAATTCCCGGCGAATACGCTTCGATGGTGGTGATACCGACCATGCTCAATTCGATGCAGGATGTTGACAAACTTGCGGAAGGTCTTGAAGTTCGTTTTCTCGCTAACCGGGATGCCAATCTTTTATTCGCCCTGCTGACAGATTTCAAAGACGCGGCGCAGGAATCCATGCCGGGTGATGATGCGCTGCTGCTTGCGGCAAGAGACCGTATGGTTGAACTTAACCGTAAATACGGGAGGAAGACCAACGACACTTTTTTCCTGTTCCACCGCCCCCGTAAATGGAACCCGCAGGAAAACACCTGGATGGGGTTTGAACGGAAAAGAGGCAAGCTCGGTGAATTGAATGCCTTGCTGCGCGGGCGCGGCAGCCAGTATTTTTCACTGGTCGTTGGCGAGGAATCGGTATTCCGCAGAACGCGGTATGTGATCACCCTCGACACCGATACCCAGCTGCCGCGCGATGCAGCCTGGAAAATGGTGGGCACGCTGGCACACCCGCTGAACCACGCGGTATACGCGGAAAAAAAACAGCGTGTGGTGCAGGGCTATACGATCCTGCAGCCCCGCGTTTCGAACAGCCTGCCGGTGGACGGAAGCTCGCTGTATGCGCGGATACATGGCAATGAACCGGGCACCGATCCCTATACCCGTGCCATCTCCGATGTATACCAGGATCTGTTCAGGGAAGGATCATTTATCGGGAAAGGCATTTATGATGTAGACGCATTCGAGCTTGCACTGGCGAACCGGTTTCCGGATAACAGGATACTGAGTCATGACCTGCTCGAAGGTTGTTATGCGCGTTCCGGACTGGTAAGCGATATTCAGCTGTACGAAGAATATCCCTCGTCGTACCAGGCAGAAGCCAGGCGCCGGCACCGCTGGATACGTGGCGACTGGCAGATAGCGCAGTGGATCATGCCCTGGGTAAGGGGCTACGACCGCAGGTTGCACCGTAACCCGGTATCTGCGTTGTCGGTTTGGAAAATATTCGACAACCTGCGCAGAACCTTTGTGCCGATGGCATTGTTCGTACTGCTGATGTATGGCTGGCTGCTGTCTGCGGAACCCTGGTTCTGGACGACAGCGGTGGTGCTCATCAAGATACTTCCGGCCGTGGTGGTATTCTGCTGGGACCTGGTAAGAAAACCCAAGGATGTATTGTTTGTACCGCATGCCATGTATGCCTGGCGGGCGGCCATCAGCAATTTTGCCCAGTATCTCCTCGAGCTGATCTTTCTTGCATACGAAACCGTGATGAATACCGACGCCGTTATACGCACCGGCTGGCGGATATTCGTCTCCAAAAGAAAACTGCTGGAATGGAACCCCTTCAGCAACCAGCGAGACGATGAGACCGTGGGCAGGGCCTACCTGTCCATGTGGTTTGTACCGGCACTGGCCACAGCCATTTTTGTTTACGTCACCATCAACCATCCCATGCGGTTGTTTTCGGCCATGCCGGTGCTGATACTGTGGTTTCTGGCGCCTTTCTTCTCCTGGTGGGTGAGTTTGCCCATGAGCAAACCCAAGGCGGTGCTGGGTACACAGGATAAAATGTTCCTTCACCTGCTGTCGAGAAAGATCTGGCATTTCTTTGAAACCTTTGTAGGAGAAGAAGACAGCTGGCTGCCTCCCGATAACTACCAGGAGCAGCCTGCGGAACGTATTGCGCACAGGACTTCGCCCACCAATATCGGGCTATCGTTATTGTCGAACCTAACGGCCTACGATTTCAAATACATCACTGCCACGCAGTTCCTGGAGCGTACCACCAATACACTCGGCACGATGCAGAGTATGGAAAAATACCGCGGGCATTTATACAACTGGTACGATACGCAAACGCTGAAACCGCTGCACCCACGGTATATTTCAACAGTCGACAGCGGTAACCTGGTGGGGCACCTGCTTACCCTGAAACAGGCGCTGCTCAGTCTGCAGCACGATAAGATCGTAAGCACCCATGTGCTGGAGGGTTTGCGAGATACCGCCGCCGTATTGAACGAGCATGCGAACGATCATGCCGAAACAAAAGTATTCTTCAACCAGATGCAACGAATCTGCGCCGCCCCGCCGAGGGGATTGTTCGCATTCAAGTTTCTGCTGGATAAAGTGGAAGCCGATGCACGGAACATGGTATTGCGGTTGCAACCGCCTCCCGATTCGGTCGTGGATGAATGGTCGAAGAAATTATTGCAGCAGTGCAAACAGGTATTACAGGAAATGGTTGCTTACCTGCCCTGGCTGCTGGTTCCTGTTCCCGAAAAATTTGCCAATGCTTTTTCGCTGGTGGCGGAAATGCCCGGTTTCCTGGAACTGGCAAGAATTGAACAGTACCTGCTGCCAAACATCAACAGTTATTATTCGGATACCAATACAAAAGAAGAAAACGAGTGGCTCGACCAGTTCCGCATCCTGATCGTACAGGGAAGCCAGCGTGCCAAGGAATTTCTGCTGATGACGGAGCGGCTGGCACAGGAATGCCTGGACCTGGGCGATATCGACTACGATTTCCTTTACGACCGCACCCAGCATCTGCTCGCCATCGGTTACAATATCGAAGACCACAAACGCGACCATAGTTTTTATGACCTGCTGGCATCGGAGGCAAGGCTCACCACATTCACGGCTATTGCACAGGGCAAACTGCCGCAGGAAAGCTGGTTTGCGCTGGGACGACAGCTTACCAGCTCGGGCACCACACCCTTGCTCCTGTCATGGAGCGGTTCTATGTTTGAATACCTGATGCCTTTTCTTGTCATGCCTTCCTACGAGAACACCCTGCTTGATGAAACCGGCAAAGCCATTATCCAGAAACAGATCGAGTACGGCCGCAGGCGCGGCGTGCCATGGGGTATCTCTGAATCGGGGTACAACCTGGTGGATGCCAATCTCAATTACCAGTACCGCGCATTCGGTGTTCCGGGTACGGGTTTTAAACGCGGACTGGGAGAAGACCTGGTGATAGCGCCTTATGCAAGTGTGATGGGATTGCTGGTGGATGCGGAGAAAGCCACAGGCAATATGCGCGTGATGCAGGAAGAGGGTTTTATGGGCGAATACGGTTTTTACGAGGCGATAGACTATACACCCGCCCGTCTGCCGCGGCGCCAGAGCAGCGCCATCGTACGCTCGTTTATGGCGCACCACCAGGGCATGAGTTTCCTGTCTATCGCATTTGCCCTGCTTGATAAACCCATGCAGAAACGATTTGAAGCGGAAACACAGTTCAAGGCCACACTGCTGCTGCTGCAGGAAAGGGTGCCGCGTATCACCACGTTCTACTCACCTGGGGTACACGTATCCGATACAAGCGCCTTACCCGGTATCGAAACGCCGATGCGTGTGATCAACACACCCAATACGGAAGTGCCCGAGGTGCAGTTATTGTCCAATGGCCGCTACAACCTGATGATCACCAACTCGGGCGGAGGATACAGCCGATGGAAGGATATTTCCGTAACCCGCTGGCGCGAAGACGGTACTGCCGATAACTGGGGAAGCTTCTGTTATATCCGCGACCTGGAGACAAATGCCGTATGGTCTACCGCTTACCAGCCTACCTTACAGACCGCCGAGAACTACGAAGCTGTTTTCTCACAGGGACGCGCCGAATTCCGAAGACGCGATCACGGTCTCGAAACGCATACCGAAATCGTGGTATCCCCCGAAGACGATGTGGAACTGAGAAGGATCCATATCACCAACCGGTCGCGCAAGAAAAGATTTATCGAGATCACCAGCTATGGCGAAGTGGTGCTTACCACACCCGCTGCAGATTCCGCGCATCCGGCATTCAGTAACCTGTTTGTGCAGACCGAGCTCATTCCTTCACGCAATACCATCCTCTGCACCCGCCGTCCCCGCTCGGCCGATGCACAGATGCCGTATATGTTTCACCTGATGAAAGTGCATGAAGCGGATGTGAACCATATTTCCTACGAAACAGACCGCAGCAGGTTTATCGGCAGGGGAAACACCATTCACAACCCGCAGGTACTGCAACAGCGCGACCCGCTGTCGAATACGGAAGGTTTTGTACTCGATCCGGTAATGGCGATACAATACCGCATCAGCATAGAACCCCAGGCCTCGGCAACCATCGACCTGGTATACGGCATCGGTGAAACAAAAGAAGCCTGTAACTGGCTGGTTGAAAAATACCAGGACCGCCATATGGCCAACCGGGCACTGGAACTGGCGTGGACGCACAGCCAGGTGATCCTTCGCCAGATAGACGCTTCGGAATCCGATGCGCAGATGTATGGCAGGCTGGCCAGCTCCATCATTTTTGTAAATCCTTCGCTCAGAACAGATCCTTCCATTATGCTCAAAAACCAGCGGGGTCAATCCGGTCTCTGGGGTTATGCCATCTCCGGCGACCTGCCCATTGTGCTGCTGCAGATAGAAGACCCGGCGAATATAGAACTCGCCAAACAGCTGATACAGGCGCATGCGTACTGGCGGCTGAAAGGACTGCTGGTTGACCTGGTGATATGGAACGAAGACCATGGCGGTTACCGGCAAACACTGCAGAACCAACTGCTGGGCATCGTAGCGCCCGGTGTATCGGGCAACCTGACCGATCAGCCCGGCGGTATTTTCATTCGCTCGGCAGACCAGATATCGAGTGAAGACCGGATCCTTTTCCAGAGCGTTGCGCGGGTGGTGATATCAGACCGGCTGGGCACACTCGAAGAACAGATGAACCGGCGCAGCAAACTGAAAGGCACGATCCCGTATTTCAGTCCTTCGAAATTTTACGCCACGGTGGAAACAAGCGTGGAAACACCGAAAGACCTGGTCTTCTTTAACGGAATGGGCGGTTTTGCGGCCGACGGTAAAGAGTATGTGATCGCCACCACACCTAAAAAGCGAACACCGGCACCCTGGATCAATGTAATCGCCAACCCGCATTTCGGTGCGGTGGTTTCCGAGAGCGGACAGTCCTATACATGGATCGAGAACGCGCATGAACTGCGTTTAACTCCCTGGCATAATGATCCGGTATCTGATACCGCAGGCGAAGCCTTCTACCTGCGCGATGAAGAGAGCGGCCGTTTCTGGTCGCCCACGCCATTGCCCAACCGTGGCAAATCGCCCTATATCACCCGGCATGGCTTCGGCTACAGCAGTTTTGCCTACAGCGAAGACGGTATCCATTCCGAACTCACCGTATTTGTTGACCTGGAAGACGCGGTAAAATTCATCGTGATCAGGATACACAATGCATCCGGCAGACAGCGGCGTTTGTCGGCCACAGGCTATATGGAATGGGTGCTTGGCGACCTGCGCTATAAAAACCAGATGCATGTGGTTACCGAAACGGATCCGGTTACCGGTGCATTGTTTGCACACAATGCTTACAACAAAGAGTTCGAGAACAGGGTGGCTTTCTTTGATGTGGATGAAGCAAACCGTGTGTTCACCACCGACAGGGGCGAGTTTATCGGGCGAAACGGCACCCTGCAGAATCCCAACGGCATGAACCGGGCGAAACTATCGGGTAAAACAGGGGCAGGGCTGGATCCCTGTGCCGCCATACAGGTAACCTTCGATATCACGGAAGAGGAGGAAAAAGAAATTATTTTTCATCTTGGCTGCGGCCGCGACCAGGTAGATGCAACAGAACTGGTAAAAAAATACCGCGACCCGTATTCGGCGGCGGCATCGCTCGAAAAAGTGAAAGCCTACTGGAACAAAACCCTCTCGGCCGTTCAGATACAAACACCCGATACGGCGCTGAACATATTGTCTAACGGCTGGCTCAATTACCAGGCACTTGCCTGCCGTATATGGGCCAGAAGCGGGTTCTACCAGTCGGGCGGTGCGTTTGGGTTCAGGGACCAGCTGCAGGATACCTTGTCGCTTATGCACAACCATCCTTCGATCGTGCGGGAGCAGCTATTGCTTTGTGCCTCCAGACAGTTCCGCGAAGGCGATGTGCAGCACTGGTGGCATCCGCCGGTGGGGCGTGGCGTACGTACCACCTGCTCGGACGATTTTCTCTGGCTGCCTTTTGTCACCGCCAGGTATGTGCAGGTAACCGGCGACACATCCATACTGGATATCAAAGTGCATTTTCTCGAGGGAAGAGCGTTGAACACGGGTGAAGAATCCTACTACGACCTGCCCATCCGTTCCGACGAATCGGTTACGCTGTATGAACACTGTGTGCGGTCGATAGAACACGGACTGCGTTTTGGCGAACATGGATTGCCGTTGATGGGTTCGGGCGACTGGAACGATGGTATGGATAAAGTGGGTGAGCATGGCAGGGGCGAAAGTGTATGGCTTGCGTTTTTCCTGTACAATATCCTCGAACAGTTTGTGCCGCTTGCCGAATGGAAAAAAGATACGCCGCTGCTGGAGAGGATCCGCTCGGCGGCGCCGGAACTGAAAGGGAATATCAACCTGCATGCATGGGACGGTGAATGGTACCGCCGCGCCTATTTTGACGACGGTACACCGCTGGGCTCTTTGCAGAACGACGAATGCCGCATCGATTCCATCGCGCAGAGCTGGTCGGTATTGTCCGGTGCGGGAGAGTCCCCTAAGGCACAGCTAGCCATGTCATCGGCAGACAGGTTCCTGGTGAACAAAGAAGCAGGTATCATCCAGTTATTCGATCCGCCATTTGATAAATCGGCGCTCAATCCCGGTTATATCAAAGGCTATGTGCCGGGTGTGCGCGAGAACGGCGGGCAGTATACCCATGCGGCCATCTGGCTGGTAATGGCTTTTGCCGCTATGGGCAATACCAGAAAAACATGGGAACTGATACAACTGATCAATCCTGTTAACCATGGCCTGGACGAAGAATCGGTGAAAGAATACAAAGTGGAACCTTATGTGATGGCGGCCGATGTGTATGGCGTGCCGCTGCACAAAGGCAGGGGCGGCTGGACCTGGTATACAGGTTCTGCGGGATGGATGTACCAGCTGATACTTGAGTCGTTCATCGGGTTGCAGAAAACAGGCGATGCCCTGCTGTTCAGTCCGAGCGTGCCCGAAGAATGGGAGCAATTTACCGTGGCCTACCGTTTTATCGATACCGTTTACCAGATCACCTGCCGCAAGATACCGTTGAATGGCATACAGCAGCCGGGTCTGAAACTGGATGGTGAGGAAATGGCAAATGGTCGCCTGCCGCTCTCCAACGATGGCAAAACACATTCGGTGGAGGTTTTGTACCATACCAAAAAAGAACAGGTGCCCGAGGAAGAGCCCAGCTTTACCGAAATGAATAAATAACAAACCTTGTTATGGATACAACAATCCGGTTGGCCGGTATCTCCGGCAGTCTCAGAAAAGGATCTTTCAACACCCTGCTGCTGAAAGAAACCATGCAGCTGCTGCCCGCGGATACAACGATGGACATACTTCCGATCGCCGATATTCCCCTGTACAATGCCGATCTTGACATGCCGCAGGCTGCCGGCAGACCCGGGGCGGTAACAGCTTTCAGGGAGGCCATCGCGAAAGCAGATGGACTGGTGATCGTATCTCCGGAATACAATTACGGTATCCCCGGCGGACTGAAAAACGCGATCGACTGGGCTTCGAGAGGTGATGACTCGCCGCTGCTGCGCAAACCCATCGCGGTAATGGGCGTAACACCGGGTTTATGGGGAACGGTGCGTATGCAGCAGGCCTTTCAGCCGCTGTTTACTTACCTGGACATGAAACCCGTGTACAAGCCCGAGGTACTGCTGGCCGGTGCCACGCAGAAATTTGATGCGGAGGGCAAACTCACAGATGAAAAAGCAAAACAACTGATCCGGCAGAAACTGGAGAACCTGCGCAGGCTGATCGTTTCGGGAACTTACTGACCGGACTGTTTTTCCGAGGGGGCATCCTGCTGCGCTTCTATCACGATGTGGACGTTCTCAGGCGCTTTTTTCCAGAGTTTGGCCATATGTTTCCAGCTCAGGTATTTCACCGGAATATCATCGCCCAATACCATACCCCAGGGTTTTAAATGCGGGATCTTGTCAAACGTCACTTTTAAAATCGCCAGCGTGGGAATGGACAGGAACATGCCCGATATGCCGCCCAGCAGTCCGCCCAGCAGTACAGCCACAACAGAAAACAGGGAATTCAGTTTCACTTTGCCGCCCACTATGGCAGGAAAGATAAAATTGTTATCCAGTATCTGCACGATCACCAATACGGCAATGATACCGATGGGTGTGCTGATATCCTGTGTATAGCTCATGGTGATCAACACACCGAGTATACCGGCGATGATCATGCCGATATAAGGTATCAGGTTCAGTACCGCGGCCATTACCGCAATCAGCATCACGTATTTGGCGCCTACGAACCAGAGCCCGAGCGTATTAAGACAGGTTACAATGATCATCTCTATCAGCAGGCCGAAAATATAACTGCTGATCACCTGTTTGGAGGCCTCGATCACTTCGAATATCCTGGGCGTGTAGTCCACTTCGCAAAGATCCAGTAGGAACTTCATCAGCAGTTTCCGGTAATACAGGATCAGGAATGTATAGAGGGGTATCAGTACCAGGTTATTGAGTATATCGGTGATGGAAAAAAGCGTGGTGGTTACCAGGGAGCCGGCCTGGCCGCTTAAACCGGCTACCTGCTGGTTAAGGAAATCGGGCTTTACATGAAAATGCTCCACCAGCCAGCGATTGATATTGACGATATACAGTTCAAAGTTCCGCTGCAGCTGCGGCCAGTCCTTGGCAAAACTGGCTATCTGCGTAACCAGGATGTATACGATACTGACCACGATAACGATCGAAAGAAACAGCGAGACAAGTATCGATACGATATTGGGAATGCCGATACGGTTAAGACGCGATATCATCGGCATCAGTACAAAGGCCAGCAGCAAACCGAAATATAAGGGGAACAGGATGCCGTGCAGAAAGTATACGATGCCGCATAACAGCGAAAGCAGGAGCATCACCAGGGCGAGCTTTGCATAAAACGGTAGCGGACGATCAGTGGCTGACATGGTTATCGGTGTTGATCAATTTCATCGTAAGCTGGGGAAAAAAATCCACATTCCCGGTGATCTCTGCAAAAAAAAGGATAGCCTGGGCTATCCGGTTGTTCAAGGGATACTGATTATCTTATAAAACTTCCAGAGGAATAAACTGTTTGTTGGGCGATTGTTTGAAATCGCGGGTGGTAATACCCGTTACTTTTTTAAACTGGTTCGATAAATGCCCTACGCTGCTGTAATTCAGGTGATAGGAGATTTCGGTAAGGCTCATATTGCTGTACACCAGCAGTTGTTTCACCCGTTCGATCTTGTGCGCGATAATGTAGTCTTCTATGCAAATGCCTTTGGTTTTCTTGAAAATATTGGACAGGTAGGTGTAATCGTACTTCAGTTTTTCGCTCAGAAAACAGGAGTATTTTTTATTAACGGGCTCATCAGAATAGTGCACCAGCTCCAGTATGGAACTCTTGATCTTTTCGATCAGCATGCTTTTCTTATCGGTCACCAGCTCCAGGCCGATAAGCAGCAGCGCCTTCTTAAGTTGTTCCTGCTTAACGATCGAAAGCGGGTGGCTTAATTCGATCTCGCCCAGTGTAATATCGGAAGGATGGATATGAAGTTCGGAAAGTAACTGTTTTACTGCCATGATGCAGCGTTTGCTCACCATGTTCTTGACAAGAAGTTTCATACAGTAGTTTTTATCCGAGGTAAAAAAACCATTCCAGCCCTTTTGTTTTGAGCTGACCGAACTGTTTGAATCAGCTTACCCCCGATAAGGCAGTTGGGAAAACAGCGCTTTTTCCCGGCGCAGGGAAAGACTATCTGTATTTCAATAAATACCATTGCAGCTCCCTCGCTGCGTAATGTCTGCAAAAACCAACCCCGGCCGCAGGTTAATGACTGGCATATTTTTTTCGCCGGTTACCATTACCTAATACACACACCATGAAAAAGATAACGGGTAAAAAAGTGGCCATCCTCACAGAAGATGGCTTTGAAGAAGTGGAACTGACCAGTCCTAAAAAAGCACTGGAAGAGGCAGGTGCCATGGTATACATTGTTTCTCCGCAGAAGAACAAAGTAAAAGCCTGGGCACACGACCACTGGAGCATTGACCTGCCCGTGGACATACAACTGGACGAGGCCAATCCGAATAACTACGATGCACTGGTGCTGCCCGGAGGCGTGATGAACCCCGATAAACTGCGGCAGAACAAAAAAGCCGTGGCATTTGCCCGTGGATTTCTGGACCTTCGTAAACCGGTTGCCGCCATCTGCCATGGCCCGCAGCTGCTGATAGAAACGGGCAGGCTGAACGGTGTTAACCTGACATCCTATCCCTCGCTGCAGACCGATCTGGTGAATGCCGGCGCGCATTGGGAAGACCGGGAAATGATCTGCGACAAAGGGCTGATCACCAGCCGCAGTCCGAAAGACCTGGATGCATTCAACAGCCAGCTGCTCAAAGTGCTCGCCGACCCGGCAACAGCAGGAGAGAAGGATGCAACGGAAGACAGTCTTACTTTCAAATACAGCCAGTCCATGTAACGACTATCCTATGAGTTTATCGCTTTACCGGAAGAAAAGAAGTTTTTCAAAAACAACAGAGCCCACCGGCGGAAAAGCCAATGGTGCGGGGCTACGGTTTGTGGTGCAAAAACACGATGCCTCGCACCTGCATTACGATTTCAGGCTGGAGATGGAAGGTGTGCTGAAAAGCTGGGCCGTACCCAAGGGGCCTTCTCTCGACCCCGAAACAAAACGGCTGGCCATGATGGTGGAGGACCATCCCTACGACTACCGCAATTTTGAAGGCATTATTCCCGAAGGAAATTATGGTGCGGGAACCGTTATCGTATGGGACGAAGGAGAATACAAACCCGCCGACCCGGTGGGTACGGACAAGCGTTCGCAGGAAAAACAAATGCTGCAGGAACTCAAAAAGAAGAAGCTGAAAATTACGCTTCACGGCAAAAAACTGAAAGGTGAGTTTGCACTGGTAAAAACACATACCGGTGCCGAAAATGCCTGGCTGCTGATGAAAGTGAAGGATAAATATGCAACCGACAAAGACATTACGCAGAAGGATACATCTGTCCGGTCAAAAAAAACGATAGAACAGATGCAGCGATCTGCGGCGAAGATGTGGAAAAACGGAAAAGCCGTAAAAACGGCCCAGCCACCGCCCAAAAAACGGGCAAAGAAAACCGCCGCTCCAAAAGCCGCAAAAACACGTGCCGGAAAATCCCGTGCAGGAAAAGAAGCTACCGATACCAAAGCCCTGTCGGCCTTGCTGAAGCGTTGCCCGGCGGCGCCGTTTCCCCAGCCTTTCAAACCGATGCTGGCCACCCGTGTGTCGGAAGCGTTTGATAAAAAAGACTGGCTGTATGAAATCAAATGGGACGGTTACCGCGCGGTGGCTTACCTGCATAAGGGCAGGGTATCGCTCTATTCCCGCAACCTGCTTTCGTTCAACAGCAAATTTGCGCCGGTGGTGCAGGCATTGGAAGCATGGAAGACAGATGCGGTACTGGATGGTGAGATCGTGGCCCTGGATACAAAAGGGCAACCCAGTTTTCAGCTGCTGCAGAACCACCAGAACGAAAACAGGCAGTTTGCGTATTATGTATTCGACATCGTATGGTACCAGGGCCGCGACCTGACGGATCTTGGCTTACTGGAACGTAAATCCATTCTGGAAACCCTGCTTCCCGCAGGCGATGAGGTCATTCGTTACAGCAGTCATGTGACGGAAAAAGGGAAAGCGTTTTTCGACGCCGCGGTAAAGCATGGTTTGGAAGGGGTAATGGCCAAAAAAGCAGACAGCGGTTACACCAAAAACCGGCGCAGCGGCGACTGGCTGAAAATAAAAAACGACCAGCGACTCGAAGCGATCATCTGCGGTTTTACCAGACCCCGCAACAGCCGCAGTTATTTCGGGGCTGTTATACTCGGCAGGTACCAAGGCAGTAAACTGGTGTATATCGGTCATAGCGGCTCGGGGTTTACCGGGGAGACACTGAAGGATATGGCCGCCAGGTTTAAACCGTTGATCAGGAAAACAAGTCCCTTTGCGGAAGTGCCCAAAACCAATATGCCCGTTACCTGGCTGAAGCCGGAACTGGTATGCGAGGTAAAATTCACCGAATGGACCGGCGACCAGGTACTGCGTCACCCGATCTTTCTGGGGTTACGCGAGGACAAGAACGCTGCAAACGAAAAAAACGAAAAAGTGGTCAAAGCACCCATTACAAAAAAGAAGGCTGTTGCCAAAGCAACCCGCGCAAAATCCGTTTCGCCGCTGATCGATCCCGTCGAAAAAGAACAGACGGTTAAGGTAAAAGGCCATGAGCTGAAACTGACCAACCTGAACAAGCTGTACTGGCCAAAAGAAAAGATCACCAAACGCGACCTGCTGAATTATTATGCGGATATCGCACCCTACCTGCTGCCGTATATGAAAAACAGGCCGCAGTCGCTCAACAGGCATCCCGATGGCATTGACAGACCGGGCTTTTTTCACAAGAATATGCCCGATACCGCTCCGGGCTGGATAACCACTTTTCCCTATAGCAGCGAGAGCGATCAGCGTACCACGAATTACCTGGTTTGTAAAGATGAGGCGGATCTGTTGTACATGGCATCGCTGGGGTGTATCGAAATGAATCCCTGGCACAGCCGGGTGCCGGATGTAGACCATCCCGACTGGTGCGTGATTGACCTGGATCCCGACACCAATACTTTCAACAAAGTCATCGAAACCGCCAACGTGGTAAACGACGTGCTGAACAGCATAGGAGCGAAGGGCTATTGCAAAACATCCGGATCTACCGGGCTGCATATCTATGTGCCCCTGGGCGCTAAATATACCTATGAACAGTCGCGTCTGCTGGCACAGCTGGTGGTGCAGCTGGTGCACCGGGAGTTGCCCACATTCACAAGCATCGAAAGAAGTCCGGCGAAACGAAAAGGAAAGATCTACCTCGATTACCTGCAGAACAAGACCACGCAAACCATTGCCGCACCGTATTCCCTGCGGCCCAAACCCGGCGCTCCCGTATCTGCGCCATTACATTGGGAAGAGGTGAAAAAAGGATTGAAAATAAAAGACCATACCATCTACAATATCCAAGACCGGCTGAAAGAAACAGGTGATATCTTCAAACCGGTACTGGGCAAGGCTATCGATATACAAAAAGTGTTGAAGAAACTGGAGAGCCTGGAATAGGATCAGTGCCGTTTAAAATACTGTACCTCGCGTTCGTGTTTTTTAGCGGCTTCGAGTGTGTCGAATGTGCCGAGGTTTCTGCGCTTATGGGTCTTCGGATCTTTTTTGCGCGAGTAGAGCCGGTAGCCGCCCGATTTCAGTTTCCGGATCATGGCAACAGCGTTTAGGTTATCAGGAAGCTTTTTTCTTTTTTGTTCCGGTTCCAAGGCTTGCTTTCAGTTGCTCCATCAGGTCGGCGCCCTGTTTGTGTACCACTTTAAGCGGCGACAGTTTGGGTTTAACGCCTTTGGCCTTGGCCTTGATGATCTTCATCAGTTCTTCGGCGTACGTGTCTTTATACGCGGAGATATCGAATGCCGAAGTCATGCTTTTGATAAGCTCCGTTGCCATTTTGATCTCGGCAGGTTTGGGTGCGGTGTTGGCCGGCATTTTTATCGCTTTGTGGTCGCGTATCTCCTGTTGAAAACGGATACGGTTCACCAGCAGCAGGTCTTCGTAGGGTTTGATCGCCGCCAGTGTTTCTTTGTTTCGCAATACAAACGAACCGATGCCGCATGTGCCTGTTTTTTCCAGTACATCCCTCAGCAGGCGGTAAGGTTTGGCGGCGTTCTTGTCGGGTTCCGCAAAATAAGGCGCTTCAAAATAGATGCTGTCTATCTCCGCAATGGCAGTGAACTGGAAGATATCGATGGTCTTGTTTTTTTCGGGACTGGCCTGCTCAAAATCCTTGTCGGTAAGGACCACGTATTTGCCGTTGTAGTCATACCCTTTTACAATATTATCCCAGCCCACTTCCTTACCCGTATGCTCGTTCACCCGCATAAAACGGATATTGGCATGATCCTTTTTATCCAGCATATCCAGGTCCAGTCGACTGTCTTCCACCGCACTGTACAGCTTCACCGGTATGGTTACCAGTCCAAACCCGATATTCCCTGTCCAAAGCGAGCGCATGGCAAGATTTTGGGGAATAAGGGAAAAAATTGTGCCAGGAGAGAATTTGAAGACGGAATTTGAAAATTTGAAAATGCGGAAATTTGAAAATGAGAAATGCAGGGGAAACTCATCCAATACTCAAACCACATTTTCAAATCACCACATTTTCAAATTTTCAAATTCCCACCATCTCCCTCAAATACGTTTTCTCCTCTTTAAACGCCATTCTGGGTTTGAGGCCCAGCAGTTGGAACATGAGGTTGTCTTCTTCGAAAGAAGGGTTGGGGGTGGTGAGCAGTTTGTCGCCGGCAAATATGGAATTGGCGCCTGCCATAAAGCAGAGGGCCTGTTCGGAAACACTCATATCTGTGCGGCCTGCGCTGAGGCGTACCATGGTTTTGGGCATCAGTATACGGGCTGTGGCAATCATGCGCACCATATCCCATATATCCACTTTGGGATTATCGGCAAGCGGTGTGCCTTTGATGGCCACCAGGGCATTGATGGGTACGCTTTCGGGGTGTTCAGGCAGGGTTGCCAGCGTATGCAGCATACCCATGCGGTCTTCATGTGTTTCACCAAGACCAATAATGCCGCCGCAGCAAACTGTAACGCCGGCCTTGCGAACATTGTCGAGGGTCTTGAGGCGGTCATCGTAGGTACGGGTGGTGATGATCTCTCCATAGTGTTCCTTGCTGGTATCCAGGTTATGGTTGTAGGCGTATAGGCCGGCATCGGCCAGTTTCTGCGCCTGGTCTTCTGTGAGCATACCCAGGGTGCAGCAGACTTCCATTCCCATTTCGTTCACGCCTTTTACCATATCCAATACGCGGTCAAAATCGCGGTTATCCCTTACTTCGCGCCAGGCAGCGCCCATGCAGAAACGGGTGGAGCCCGCATCCTTGGCTTTTTGTGCATAGGCAAGCACTTCTTCTTTTTTCATCAGCGCCTGCACATCCACGCCGGTATTGTAGCGTGCCGCCTGCGGACAGTAGGCACAGTCTTCACTGCAGCCGCCTGTTTTGATACTTAAGAGCGTGCATACCTGCACTTCGGCGGTATCGTTGTGCTGCCTGTGCAGCGAAGCCGCTTTGTAAATCAACTCCAGTAAAGGTGCGTTGTATATTTCCCTGATCTCGCCGAGAGACCAGTTATTCCGGATATCTGACATAAGAGCGTATTTGATGAAGCAAATATAAGCGAGTGGCGGTAGGATTTGCGAAGTGAAAAGCTCAATTGTTTTTCTTCTTGCTTCGTCTGCCGTAACTGCAGCTGTCTATAGCTCCTTTCTGTTTGCAATATAATTGCGCCATTTGACTATCACCATGGCCATATCTGCAGGCAGCGGCGATTCAAAAAGCATTTCTTTTTTGGTAACGGGATGGATAAAACCGAGTGTCTGTGCATGCAGTGCGCAGCGCGGACACAGTTCGAAGCAATTATCCACGAACTGCTTGTATTTGGTGTAGATGGTGCCTTTTAAGATCCTGTCGCCACCGTATTCCCAGTCGTTGAAAAGCGTATGGCCGATATGTTTCATGTGCACACGGATCTGGTGCGTACGGCCGGTCTCCAGCACGCATTCAACAAGACTTACATAATGAAACCGCTCCAGCGTTCTGTAGTGGGTGATAGCGTGTTTGCCAGTTTCGCCATCGGGGTATACATCGAACATTTTGCGGTACTGCCGGTGGCGGGCAATATGACCCGTAACGGTGCCTTCGTCCTGCTCCATATCACCCCATACCAGCGCTGTGTATTTGCGCTTTACATCGTGGTGAAAGAACTGTTTGGCAAGATGGGCCGCCGCATCCGCGGTCTTGGCCAGTACAATCAGACCGGTTGTATTCTTGTCGATGCGATGTACAAGACCAAAGCGGGGCAGTGAATCCTCGTCAAGTCCCGGGTTCTGTTTTTCGAGGTAATAGGCCACGCCATTCAGCAGCGTGCCGCTGAAATTGCCCACGCCCGGGTGCACCACCATATTGGCGGGTTTGTTGATCACCATTACCGTATCGTCTTCATAAACGATGTCGAGCGGGATGTTTTCCCGCTTGAGAACGGTATGTTCGGGATTGACCAGGCTGAGCAGGATGATTTCGTCGCCTGGTTTTACCTTGTAGTTGCTTTTGACGGTTTTTCCGTTCACCGTTACAAACCCCGCGTCGATGCCGTTCTGGACTTTGTTGCGCGTAGAACCCTCCAGGTGCATCTGTATGTATTTGTCTATGCGCAAAGGCTCCTGGCCCTTATCTATGACAAAGGCCCTGCGTTCGTACAGCGATTCCGTACCCTCTTCCGGTATATCCAGTTCTTCAGACATGGCGCAAAAATAAGGAGGGAATCCTGAATTGACGGGAAGGCAGAAGGGTTGCACCGTTTCATGGCTGAATGGACACGGGGCTTTTAATGGCTATTTCGTAATTTTGCCGGATGTTACAGGAGGTTTTCTTCGAGGATATGGGGCGCCGTGCATACAAGGAAGTATGGGATTACCAGGAAAACCTGCTGAAAAGCAATACCGATATCAAGGCTGCCGCCAGGCAATCGGGTACCGAACCGCCTCCGTTGTCCCTGCCCACTATTCACAGGTTATTGTTCGTGGAACACAATCCGGTGTACACTTTGGGTAAGAACGGCAAGGATGCCCATGTACTGATCAACGATGCCCAGCGTGAGCAGAAAGGCATCAGTTATTTTCATATCAACCGCGGCGGCGATATCACTTTCCATGGCCCGGGACAGATCGTGGGATATCCCATCCTCGATCTCGAAAAATTCCGCACCGATCTGGGCTGGTACCTGCGCAGTCTCGAAGAAGTGGTCATTCTTACCATGGCGGAGTATGGTTTGAAAGGAGAGAGGAGCCCGGGCGAAACAGGTGTCTGGCTCGATCCGCATACAAAAGGAAAAGAGCGTAAGATATGCGCCATGGGCATCAAATGCAGCCGCTGGATCACCATGCATGGCTTTGCCTTTAATGTAAATACCGATCTCGACTATTTCAATTTCATCGTACCCTGCGGCATACAGGGTAAACAGGTCACCTCGCTGCAAAAGGAACTGGGCAGGGAAATACCGATGCAGGAAGTATCGGAAAAACTGCGAAAGTATTTTAAGGAGGTTTTCGGGTGCAGGCTGGTGTAGAAACGCGGGGCTGTTATAATTCCAGGCTGGCCTGCAGCATCAGGTAAGGCCTGATCAGTTCAATGCTTTGTGTATTGATGGAAAACTGCGTAAGTGCTACACTGGAGAACCGGTTGCCGTTTACGATTAGATTAACGCCGGATACCGAGTAATCTGATTTGAGCAGCTGTTGCTGCTCAAATGCATCTTTGTAATATTGTACGATACCCTTGATCTGTATTGTTTTGGAAGGTTTGTAAAGAGTGTTAACCGTGATAACAGAGGAATGGTTTTTCACCATTTTGTTTTTCGGGATAAGCTGGGAATTGATATCAGGTAAAAGATCGGTCGGACCGGAGGAGAACCTCGGAAACAAATCGAAATTGATGGCATCCCTTCTGTTCATAGCCGGTTCAGAAGTAAATGCTGTTCCCAGTACTTCTGTTGCAAGCAAACCGGTATTATTGAAATTGGTGGTGGTGACGGATTTTAAGCGGGGTATCAGCGATACGATGTTTTGCCGGATACGGTAAAAATCAAATGCCGGCGTCCGTTATATTTAATCTCACTCCAAGAGAGAAGATGTTTGTTTTGCTAAATGCAACATCACTTACCTATGAGCAAATAGCAAGGCTGATGTTCGTGGAATTAAAAACAGTACATACTTACTATGATCGGGTCGCTAAAAAAATGCATGCCGGCAGCAGGCAGGCCCTGACGCTGTTGTCTTTGCAACACGGATTGGCGAAACTTGCCAGTTATCCGGTTTCGGAGAACGGGTTATTCAATACCAGACAAATCCCTTCAGAGACAAAGTCAGGGCGGAGCTGATACAGCTATTGCTGTCTGTATGGTAAATATATTCTGGGGTGCCGCTGTTTAGTCTTTTGTAAGAAGGAATTTATTCTTCTCCTTTAGCTTATCATCCTCGTACAATTCAAAACTGAACCACCCCGCGTGAACAAAATTCGTTTTGTCGAGGAACAGCTCTGTCTCTTTGATCGATTTGATCTGGAACAGTTCGGAATTGTCCGCATCATAAAAAATGATATGGTACCGGTGCTGCCTGGCCTCGGGTAACAGGATGGTTACATACCCTTTGCTGTTCGTGAATACATAAGCAGACGGGCGCCAGGCATACCTTGGATAAAAAGGCCTTATCTCAAGCCGGTAGGCATTCCTTGAAAACAAAGTGTCCTTTGTATTGGTTGCCAGGGAATCCCTGAAAAAAACATACTGGTTAAAAGGCAGCTGCCTGATCAGGCTGTCGTTACGGTACACCGAGATAAAATCGGGGGCTTTGGTGAATTTCCGCAGCTGTATCCGGAAAGGATCCACCATATACAAAGTGTCTTTTGTTTTGGTGGCGATCGAGTCGCGGAAACGCTGGTAATCGGTGCTGCCTAAGGCCAGCAGCGGTCTTTCCCGGTCATAAACGGTAACCAGCTGGTTAACGCCTTTTTTAACGGGAACCGGTTTCCATTCTATGTTATAATCGTCGATCTTTCGCAGACCGTCTTTTGTTTTTCGGTTGATGGAATCGCGGAACCGCGCATACGCCTGTTTGCTGAGCTTGAACAGCGGCACGCCCTTAACATGAATACTGATCATATCCCTTGCAGCGGTGGAGACAGCGGAAGCGCCCTGGTTTATCCAGGGTATATAGGCCGAACCCACTTTCGAAAAATAATACGCGCCCCCTTCCAGCACATAAAAAATACGGTAATAGCTTTTCATACCGCGGATCGGTTTGTTATCAACAAAACCGTTCGACGGCAATTCCGGCGAAAGACTGGAAAAGATCGTACGGAAATTGGAGATACTGTCGGTAGAACGCTGTATCGCCAATTGAATACAATTCGGGTGAGGATTGTTCCAGCTTATACCCACTTTGGTTTGTGTAAGTTCCCTTACGGTAATAGCGGGCAAAAACTCCTGTCCGTAAGCAGCGGCGGTCAGGGAAAGGGTCAGGGTCAGCAAGACAAACAGGTTGCGAAAACGATTCATCGGCGCAAATATAAAACGGTTGGTTTTAAAACGGTAAACTGTGCGGAGGCAGGGATCGGTTACCCTGCAAACCGCCACTGTGAATAAGCAGCAGCCGGCTCCCTGGCGGGAAATATTGTTTTTTTACCAAATCCTGTGCCGCAAAAACCATTTTTGACGTGTAGACAATATCAGTGGGCAGCGACTGCCGGTCCCATATTTCCCGCATAAATGCCAGCAGGGCCGGCGGGTGTTTTGCATACCCGCCAAAATCGTAGCCGGGAACAACCGCAAACGATTTGTTCCGTTCCTCTGCTGTCAGCAGCCCCATCATTTCCTGCGCTGCGCCGGGATTTTTCAGCACAGGGATACCGATTACGGTCTGATCCGGTTTTGCCGCTTTCACCAGCCCGGCCATCATGGTGCCTGTGCCCACCGCGCACAGGATATGCGAGTACGGCTGTGTATCGGCGCTGGTTACAATAGCCGCGGCTCCTTCTGCGCCGGGTAAACCGTAGCCGCCCTCGGGCACCCAGTGCCAGCCCGGCTGCGTATGTTGTTTTACCAGGGCTTCCTTGTTGCGGTACCGGTCCCGCTCAACAAAACGCAGCTGCATACCGTAACTGCGGGCTTCTTCGAGTGTGGGCTGGCTACCGGCTGCTTCGCCGCGGATAAAACCGATGCTCTGCAGGCCTTTTTCCCTTGCGGCAAACGCCGCCGCCACGATATGGTTGGAATAGGCGCCGCCGAATGTGGCAATCGTATGCGCTCCCTCTTGCCATGCCTGCCGCAGGTAAGGCGATAACTTAAACCATTTATTGCCCGAAACCACCGGGTGTACCCGGTCGATCCGCAGGATATGCACCGATATGCCCGCTGAAGCCAGGCTGTTCAGGTTGTCGATGGTTACCGGGTTTTCTTGCATAATTTTTTCATCCTTGTGTCGGGTTGTATGAATCCTTAGTTTCGTAGCTGAAAATTAACAACTAAAATGAATCATCAGGATGCTGTCTTCCTCCAGGATAGTGCCGGTCCTGGTAAATGGCACCCGACCTCAAAAAAACAAACATAAACAGATGAAACCAACGCTTGTTGTTTTGGCCGCAGGAATGGCCAGCCGTTACGGTAGCATGAAACAGATCCAGTCATTCGGCCCAAGTGGCGAAACCATCATGGATTATTCCATTTACGATGCCATCAGGGCTGGCTTCGGCAAAGTGGTATTTATCATACGCGAGGAATTTGCCGAAAATTTCAAAGCCATCTTTGAACCCAAACTCAATGGCCGTATCCAGACGGATTATGTGTTCCAGAGCCTGGAATCTTTCATGAATGGCAAAGCGGTGCCGGCCGAGCGGACAAAACCCTGGGGAACCGCGCATGCCGTTCTCTGCTGCAAAGGCAAAGTGAACGAACCGTTTGCGGTGATCAATGCTGACGATTATTACGGACGGGATGCATTTGTAAAAGCGTACAACTTTCTGACCACGCAATCCAGCCGGAATACCTACTGCATCATAGGGTATGAGCTGAAAAATACGCTCAGCGACAATGGCAGTGTAAGCCGCGGCGTTTGCGAGGTGGATGCGGACTATCATCTCACCGATATCAACGAACGCACCAGCATATACCGCGACACCGATGGCAGGATCACCTACGAGGATGCCAGCGGCAAACATGAGGTGTCGGAAGATGCCGTGGTCAGTATGAACTATTTCTGTTTCGATCCCAGCTTTATTGATGTCTGCGAAGCCCAGTTCGCGGAATTCATCGATAAACATGCCACAGAACCCAAGGCCGAATTCTTTATTCCCACCGCCACCAAGCATTTTGTACAGTCGGGCCAGGGCGTGATCAAAGTGATCCCCACCTCCGCCAAATGGTTTGGTGTTACCTACAAAGAAGACGCCCCCGGCGTACAGCAAAGCGTCAGCAAACTGGTGGAAGCGGGGGAGTATCCGGGGAATTTGTGGGAGAGATGAGAATTTGAGAAGTTGAAAATGTGAAGATGTGAAGATTTGGAAATGGGTGGGGTGGGTATATGGTTAAATGGTTGCATTGCTGCATTGCTGATGGCTGACCGGCCTATAAATGCAAAACAGCCATATAGCCATGTAACCATGCAGCAATTTGCCCCTTACACAGCATTTTCAAATTTTCACATCTTCACATTTTCAAATTAATAACCTCCCTGCAAAAAAAAATCCCACCATCACCGGCGGGATTTTTTTTAGAACCAACTGCTGTTTAGTTCTTGAAAGATTTCACGTAGTAAACACAGTCCTCTACCATGCCGATCTGTTCTTTTCTTTCCATTCCTCTCAATGCACTGCCATGGTGTGTATTGCCCATTTTGATTCTGGATGCAATGGAATCATCGAGGTTGCTGATCATCCGGTAAATATTCTTTGATTTTACCGCAAAAGCCACCCCTTCCGCTTCGGCCTGTCTTGTGCTGAGGATGCCGATCACATCGCCATTGTTGTTGAATACCGGGCCGCCCGAGTTACCGGGGTTGGCACTGATCTGTATCTGGTAACTCATGGAATCACCGTTAAAACCCGTGCGCGCACTCAGATACCCTTCGCCGTAAACAATATCGTTACGCGGGTAGCCGAGCGTAAATATTTTTTCACCCATATCCGCACCCGATTTACGGATGGTATAGGGCAGTGATTTCAATGGTTCAAATTCGTTGTCGGCTATCTTCAGTATGGCCAGGTCGGCATTATTGTCAATGCCGACTACCTTGGCGTTATATTCCTGTCCCCCGCTGTTAACCACCACCACGCCCGATCCTTTCAGTACGTGTGCATTGGTGATCAGGTAGCCCTTTGTGTCAACAAGAAAGCCTGTGCCGCCGCTGACAACGGTGCCGCCCTTGGGTATTTTATTGTCTACCTCGCGAATAAGGCCGTTCTGCACTTTCTGGTAGGTTCTGATGGTGGCCACTTCTCGACTCAGTTCTTCGATCTGCCCGTTGCGCACAGGAGAGAAGTAGAGTGTGAGTCCGCTGATCACCAGTGCAATGAATCCGCCAACGGTTGCGGCGATCGCCGTAACGCGTTTGTATTTTTTCCAGAGCTGGATAACCTTGCCTTTGGTGGTAAGTTCCCCGCTTTCGTTGATCTCGCCGGTTTCGAGCAGGCGTGAATGCGCGGTCTGCAGGCTGTTCCTGAGGTTGCGGTGTACCGAATAAATATCCATCTGGTGCAGGAACATGCTGTGTTCTACCACCATCTGGTCTATCTCCGGCGTATTCTTGCGAAGATTTTCGAAATAGCTGCGCTCTGCGGCATTCATATCGCCGCTGAGGTACCTTTCGATGGCTTCCAGTAACAGAATATCGTCCATAATATCAGTCTCCTATATTGTACTGCGCGAAGAACAGTTTCTTCAGACGCATCAAACATTTGTATTTCTGGTTCTTGGCGTTGTCGGCATTGGTATAACCAAATTCCGCAGCCAGTTCCTGCATCCCCATTTTTTTCAGGTAATAACCTTCCAAAAGGCTTTTACAGGGTTCTCCCAGGCTGTTCAGGGCCCGGTCCATAATCGCAAACTCGGCGTTCCGCTTCTCATGCATCTCCAGGTCTTCTTCCACGGCCACCGTTTCTTCCAGGCTGTCTGCATGCGCGTACCGCCCCATCTGCTGGAGCCGTTTGAGCCAGAGACGCCTGCATACCGAGTATACATAGGTCTTGATCTGGGAGGTAAGTACGAATGACTGGCTCTGGGCCTTTTCGTAAAGGGTGATGACCGCTTCCTGGAAAATGTCCCGGGCATCATCGTACGTACCGTTATTCTGCATTATGAAAGTCTGCACCATCGCAAAATTGTCCTTATAGATCGTTTCGATGGCCTTGGAATCATTATTAGCCAGTCCCTTCAGCAATGCCTGTTCTGTGGTGTCAGCTTTCACTATGCGGTTCAATTTAATACGGAAAGGGGCGTAAAAGTAACCCAAATATGAGCCTAAAATAATTTTAAAAAAAAATCAGGTTACCCGGGTTACCTTTTTAACCGTTTGGGTATTAACTACAAAATCACTCACAAAAAAAGCTTACAAAACATGAAAAAAGTATTCGCAATCTTAGCTGTAGCCGGTTTCATGGCTGCTTGTAATTCAGGTGAAGACAAAGCCAAACTGGCTGCTGACAGCGCAAAAGCTGCTGATAGCACTAAAGCTGCATGGGCTGCTGACAGCGCTGCTAAAGCCGCTGCTGCTGTTGATACCAGCAAAAAAGCTGCTGCAGATACCACAAAGAAATAACTCGTTCGCGCAGCTACCGTGCGTAATGAATGTATAGCCCGCTTGCCGGCAGGATGGTAGCTGACCAAAGATTTTTCATATGGCAAGCAATCGTTAGAGGCCGCTCCGTTTCCACGGAGGGGCTTTTTTTTTTGGATTAGCGGATTGTGGATTCGCGAATTTGGATTTCTCTATCGGGGACTCCGGAAAAAAGTGATTCATCGCATAACGAAAATCCGCTAATCCAGAATCCGCTAATCCGCGAATTCATTCCAATCCGAACGACTGTTTGTTTGGATAATATTTTTTTTGAAAAAGATTTTTAGAATACGATCTGTACTTATATTTGAAGCAGAATGAAAAACATCACCACAAATACTTTCTTCTTTTTCTTTTATTACTTCTTTGAGACAAGAAGCCGGGTAGTATTTGTTAAAGCTTAACGAAAGAAATCATCAAAATACGATCCCGGCCATAAGGTCGGGATTTTTTTTGCCCATGACTGCAACAAAAAATAAGACGAATGTAAACGCGTCCCTTCCCCTTGGGAAAGGCGTGGCCATCCAGGGGTACGAAGGCAGCTTTCACCAGGTAGCCGCCCGTTATTTCTTTGGTAAACAAGTGCCCGTGATCCCCTGTGATACATTCCGGCAACTGGTTAAGATCTGTTCCGACAAACACGCATCCGACGGCGCCGTTATGGCCATCGAGAATTCCATCGCCGGAAGTATTCTTCCCAATTATAACCTGCTGCAGAAAAGCGACCTGGTGGTGATAGGCGAAGTATATCTTTCCATCAGCCAGAACCTGCTGGTGAACAAAGGCGTAAAACTGTCCGATATCAGGGAAGTGCACAGCCATCCGATGGCCCTGCTGCAGTGCATGGACTACCTGGAGAAGAACAACTGGAAACTGGTGGAAACCGAAGACACGGCCCTGAGCGCCCGACATATTCACCAGCACCACAGCAAACATGCCGCCGCCATCGCAAGCAAACTCGCCGCAGAGTTATACAACCTGGACCTGATCGGTCCCGATATCCATACACTGAAGAACAACGTAACCCGTTTCCTGGTACTGAAAAGACAGAAAGATGCGCTGGAAGTGGAAACCGCAGACAAAGCATCTATCTATTTCCAGACAGACCATTCCAGAGGGATACTGGCAAAAGTGCTGGCCAGGATCGCAGAAGGCGGGATCAACCTCAGCAAACTGCAGAGCATGCCCATACCCGGCAGCAATTTCAAATACGGATTTTATGCAGATATGGAGTTTGATGAACGAAAACAACTTGGTAAAGTGCTGTCATCGCTCTCAGCGCTCACCAATAACCTGCGCATATTCGGGATCTATCAAAAAGGAAAAGTCGTAAAAGGATAACCAATGGCAAGCAAGACAGCAAAAAGACTGGATGGCATAGGCGAGTACTATTTCTCACGCAAACTGCGGGAGATAGATGAACGCAACCAACAGGGTAAGAACATCATCAACCTCGGTATCGGCAGCCCTGATCTGCCGCCGCATCCCGATGTGATCAGGACCTTACAGGAAGAATCCGCCAAACCCAACGTGCATGCCTACCAGAATTACAAGGGCTCGCCCGTGCTGCGCAGGGCCATAGCCGGATGGTATGAGAAATGGTATGGCGTGGAACTTGATCCGGAGTCGGAGATACTGCCCCTGATCGGAAGTAAGGAGGGCATCATGCATATCTGTATGACCTATCTGAACGAAGGCGATGAGGCCCTGATCCCCAATCCCGGTTACCCCACCTACAGCGCGGCGGTGAAACTTGCCGGCGGCATTCCGGTTACCTATGAAATGAACGAAGCCAATCACTGGGAACCCGATTTTGCGGCACTCGGGCAAAAAGATCTTTCGAAGGTAAAACTGTTATGGGTGAACTATCCGCATATGCCCACCGGACAGCCGCCCACCCCGTGCCTGTTCGAAAAGATCGTGGCTTTTGGAAAAAAACACGATATCATCATCTGCCATGATAACCCGTACAGCTTTATCCTGAACGAGCAACCGATGAGCCTGTTGCATGTTCCCGACGCAAAAGATACCGTTATCGAACTCAATTCCCTCAGCAAAAGCCAGAATATGGCCGGCTGGCGGGTGGGTATGTTATGCGCTTCCAGAGAAAGGATCGAAGAAGTGCTGCGTTTCAAAAGCAATATGGACAGCGGTATGTTCCTGCCCGTTCAGCTTGCAGCGGCAAAAGCCCTGGAACTCGGAAAGGAATGGTACGATGAGGTGAACGCGATCTACCGCCGTCGCAGGGAAAAAGTATTCGACATACTGGATATACTGAAGTGCAGCTACGCAAAGCAGCAGGTGGGCATGTTTGTATGGGCGAAAATTCCCGGCAGTTACCGGGATGGCTATGCGCTGAGTGATGAGGTACTGTACGATGCAAATGTTTTTATCACACCCGGTGGCATCTTTGGATCGGCAGGAGAGAATTATATCCGGATCAGTCTCTGCGGTAGCATGGAACGTTTCGAGGAAGCCATTGCCCGCATCAAAGCGATTATTCATTCTTAATCATTAATTACGAATCAGCATGACCGTTACGGTTATCGGCATAGGACTTATCGGTGGCTCCATGGCGCTGGCGCTGAAAGAACTGGGGCTCGCATCCAGGGTGATCGGCGTGGATACCGACCCCGCGCACAGCCAGAAAGCGCTCGAGCTGAAGCTGGTGGACGACATACTTCCGCTTGACAAAGCCATTGGCGTGTCGCAGCTGATCATACTGGCCATCCCTGTGAACAGCGCCGAAAAATTATTGCCATCCATCCTCGGCCAGGTAAACGAACAGGTGATCATGGATGTGGGCTCTACAAAAAAGGGATTGCTGGATGCAGTGGCAGACCATCCCAAACGCGGAAGGGTGGTGGCCACGCACCCGATGTGGGGTACCGAATACAGCGGTCCCGAAGCGGCGGTGAAAGGGGCATTCCTGAATAAGGCAACCGTTATCTGTGACCGCGAGCAGACCGATGCAGATGCACTGGCAACGGTGGAATCGCTGTACCGATCGCTGGGTATGCACCTGGTATATATGAACGCGAAAGACCATGATGTGCACGTGGCCTATATCAGCCATATATCACATATCACGTCTTTTGCCCTGGCCAACACCGTACTGGAAAAGGAAAAAGAAGAAGATGCCATTTTTGAGCTGGCAAGCGGTGGTTTTGAAAGCACGGTGCGTCTTGCCAAAAGTAACCCGGCCATGTGGGTGCCCATTTTTATGCAGAACCGGGAAAACATACTCGATGTGCTGAATGAACACATCAGCCAGCTGCGGAAATTTAAAGCGAGTCTTGAAAAAGAGAATTACGACTACCTGCAGGAGCTGATCGAACAGGCGAACGGCATTAAAAGGATATTAAAGTGAGAACCAGGATGTAAAACTGAAACCAACACCCGATATACCAAAAAACCAATAAACCCGTACCTAAACAGTACCTTTGCGCAAATTTTAATACATGACGACAACGACATTTGGAGCGTTAGGGATTGATGAAAGGCTGATCCAGGCAACGGATGAGCTGGGATTTGTGCATCCTACTCCTATCCAGGAGCAGGCAATACCGGTACTGTTGAGTGGTACAAAGGATTTTATCGGGCTGGCGCAGACAGGTACAGGTAAGACCGCGGCATTTGGTTTGCCGCTGCTGCATCTGATCGATGCAAAACAGAAACACCCGCAGGCGCTGGTGGTTTGCCCCACCAGGGAACTTTGCCTGCAGATCGTAAAAGAACTCGAACTGTTTAAGAAATACATGCCAGCTGTATCTGTGGCAGCGGTATACGGCGGCGCTTCTATCGGGTTGCAGATTCGCGACCTGAAAAAAGGAGTGCAGATCGTGGTGGCAACACCCGGTCGCCTGATAGACCTGATCGAAAGAAAAGCGATCGATCTTGCCCAGATCAGCTACGTGATCCTTGACGAAGCGGATGAAATGCTGAATATGGGTTTCCAGGACGATATCGAATTCATCCTGAAGAACACGCCGCAGCGCGACAGCATCTGGCTGTTCAGCGCCACCATGCCGCCGGAGATCCGCAAAGTGAGCAAGCGTTACATGAATGAGCCGAAAGAAGTGACCGTTGGTAAAGTGAACACCGCCAACAAAAGTATCGATCACCAGTTCTATGTAACCACGGCACAGCACAGGTACGAAACATTGAAACGCATCATCGATTTCAACCCGGGCATATACGGTATCATCTTTACCCGTACCAAGATCGATGCACAGGAGATATCCGAACGCCTCACAAGGGAAGGGTACGATATCGATGCACTGCATGGCGACCTTACCCAGGTGCAGCGCGACAAAGTGATGGGACAGTTCCGCGACAAGAGCCTGCAACTGCTGATCGCAACCGATGTGGCGGCCCGAGGCATCGATGTGCAGGGTATTACCCATGTAATCAACTATGAGCTGCCCGACGATGTGGAAGTGTATACGCACAGAAGCGGCCGTACCGGTCGCGCAGGTGCACAGGGTATCTGTATCTCTATTGTACATGCCAAGGAAATGTACAAGCTGAAACAGATCGAGCGCGTGAACCAATCACAGTTCCACAAACTGGATATACCCAGCGGAAAAGACGTCTGCCGCAAGCAGTTCTTTCATTTCATGGACAAATTACTGTCTGCCGATATCAGCCATGGCGACTATGAGACCTATGTGCCGATGCTGGCCGAAAAATTTTCGGAAATCAGCAAGGAAGAAGTGCTCAAGCGCGTGGCGGCTATGGAATTTGACCGTTTTCTCAAATATTATGAGAATGCGGAAGACCTGAATATCCGTGAGCGCGACCGTTCAAAACGTGACGAAGCGCCAAGAAGAAAGGACGAACAGGGTGGCCGCGGAGACGGACGCAAACAATTCAGTCGCGGAGGCGGTTACAGTCGCCTGTTCGTGAACCTTGGCACAAAAGATGGTTTTTACAAAGCCAGTTTCCTGCAATTCATACTCGATATGAGCGACCTGCGCAAAGAAGTGCTGGGCAAGATCGACATGAAGGACATGAACAGCTGGATCGAGATCGAAAAAGGAGCCGCCCAGCAGATGATCCGTTCGCTGGATGGCAAGAATTACAAGGGAAGACGTATCCGGATGAACGATGCGGATACGGGCGGAAGACGATGAGGAAAAGCTGACTGGTTGATAGGTTGACAGGCGCACTGCAACTTATGACGGTTACTTTTCAGCTAATCAACTGGTCAACTGATCAACACTATATATGGAACAAGCAACAGCACAACTCTCAGCCATCGATGCCTTATTACAGAAAAGGCCGCTGGTGATCTCCGGCCCCTGCAGCGCGGAGACGGAAGAACAGGTAGTAGAAACGGCCAACCGCCTCGCCGCAACAGGTAAAGTAGACATACTGCGTGCCGGTATCTGGAAGCCACGTACGCGTCCGGGCAGTTTTGAAGGCATAGGCACCAAGGGGCTGCCCTGGCTGCAGCGCGCCAGAAAAGAGTCTGGGCTGCCGGTAGCCATCGAAGTGGCAACGGGTAAACAGGTGGAAGATGCCCTGCATTTTGATGTGGATATACTCTGGATCGGTGCACGCACCACGGTAAACCCCTTCAGCGTGCAGGAAGTGGCCGACGCATTGCGCGGCGTCGACATTCCCGTACTCATCAAAAATCCGATCAACCCCGATCTTGAATTATGGGTTGGCGCAGTGGAGCGCGTGGCCAAGGCAGGTATTAAAAATATCGGGCTGATACATCGTGGATTCAGCTCCTACGGCAATACAGAATACCGCAATGCACCGATGTGGCACCTGGCCATCGAGATGAAACGCCGCAATCCGGGCATGCTCCTGATCAATGACCCCTCGCATATCAGCGGACGCAGGGACATACTGCTGGACGTAGCGCAGAAAGCGATCGACCTCGATTTCGACGGACTGATCATTGAGAGCCATATCGACCCCGATAATGCATGGAGCGATGCCAAACAGCAGATCACACCCGAGAAATTGGGCGAAATGATCGGAAGCATCATCTGGCGTAAAGAAGACATCAATTCGGAGGAACTGCATGCGGCCATGGAAAAAATGCGGGCACAGATCAACCAGCTGGATGATGAACTGCTGCAGTTACTGGGTCAGCGTATGAAAGTGGCAGATAAGATCGGCCAGTACAAAAAGGACAACAACATTACCATCCTCCAGACAAACCGCTGGAACGCCATACTGGAAAGAGCGTATGCAAAAGGAGAGCAGGCGGGACTGAGCAAAGAATTCATCACCAAGTATTTTGACGCGGTGCATATGGAAAGTATCAATCACCAGAACAAGATCATGAATTCCTGATCCGGATCGCTGACAGTCTGCATGAAAAAACAATTTCAATTCTCGACGGCCAAGGTTGATTATTATTTCGATACCGGGTTTTCCTACCTGGAAAAACTGGTATCGAAAGACCAGGCCGTGATACTCACAGACACCCACGTGTTTGCCGCGCACAAAAAGTTGTTCAAAAACTGGCGCACCATTGTGATCGAGGCCGGCGAACAACATAAAAACCAGGCAACGGCAGACTCGGTGATCGAACAGCTGATCGCATGGGAGGCCGACCGGAAAACAACACTGATAGGCGTTGGCGGCGGCGTGGTAACGGATATGGCAGGATATGTTGCGGGTATTTATATGCGTGGTATACCCTGCGGTTTTGTACCCACCTCCCTGCTGGCCATGGTGGATGCCTCCATCGGCGGCAAGAACGGGATCGATGTGGGTGTATATAAGAATATGGTGGGACTGATCAGGCAGCCCCGGTTTCTGCTGTTTGACACAGGATTGCTGCGCACACTGCCCCTTGCTGAATGGCAGAACGGCTTTGCCGAGATCATCAAACACGCCTGTATCAGGGATGCAGCCATGTTCCGGTTGTTGGAGTCACATAAAGTTTCCGATTTCAGGAAAGACACGAAACTGCTGAATGCAATCGTAAAACGCAACGTGCTGATCAAGACAAAAGTGGTGGCAAACGACGAGTTTGAGCAGGGCGAACGCAAACTGCTCAATTTCGGACATACGCTGGGGCATGCCATCGAGAACATGTACCAGCTGAGCCATGGGCAGGCCATCAGTGTCGGCATGACCTATGCGGCAGTGTTATCGCAGCAGCTTACGGGGTTTAAACAGGCGCCGGAAGTAACAGCCTTGCTTGGCAGGTATGGGTTGCCCACACAGTATGATTTTGACCGTGCAAAAGCATTTGCCATCCTGAAACAGGATAAGAAAAAGAACAGGGACAGCATTCACTATATATTGCTGGAAAAGATCGGTAAGGGCACCATGCAGCTGTTGCCGTTTACCGGACTTGAAACATTATTGGCCAAAGACAAGACTGACGGAAAATGATAGCCAGAGTACAACCTTCGCAACTCCAGGGAACCATCACCGCCGCGGCGGGTAAAAGCAGCATGCAGCGTGCATGCGCGGCGGGCTTACTGACAAAAGGAAATACCACGCTTCTGAACCCGGGCAAGAGCAACGACGATCTGGCCGCCATCGATGTCATCCGGAAACTGGGCGCATCCGTTCAATACGATGCGGAAGGAAACCTGCTGATCCGTTCCGAGGGAGTCAGGCCGTTAGACAACGAAGTGAACTGTGGCGAGAGCGGCCTTGGTATCCGTATGTTCACACCCATCGCCGCTTTGAGCGATCAGCCGATCACCCTGAATGGATCGGGCAGCCTGCTCACAAGACCTATGGATTTCTTTGACGGGATATTACCACAGGTAGGCGTGAAAGTGAATTCCAATAACGGCAAACTGCCCTTGCAGATACAGGGGCCTTTACAGCCTGCCGATATAACCGTGGATGGATCGCTGAGTTCGCAGTTCCTCACCGGATTGCTCATGGCCTATGGCGCTGCAGGCGCAAAGAACATGACCATCCATGTGACTGACCTGAAAAGCAAACCGTATATCGATCTCACCCTTCAGGTAATGAAACATTTTGGGTGGGAAGTGACCCACGACAATTACCGGTCGTTTTCGTTTTCAGGCACCACCCCGGCTTTACCGGACACCAGCTACGCCGTGGAGGGCGACTGGAGCGGTGCGGCTTTTCTGCTGGTGGCAGGCGCCATCGCGGGACCGATCACGGTCAAAGGACTGAATCTGCAGTCCACCCAGGCCGACAGGGCGGTGCTGCAGGCATTGATCGACTGCGGATGCAGTATCTCTATCCAGGACGAACAGATACATATCGGCCCGATGCCGCTCAAAGCCTTTCATTTTAATGCAAATGATTGTCCCGATCTGTTCCCGCCGCTGGTGGCCCTGGCTGCCTACTGTGAGGGAACCACAACGATAGAAGGCGTAAACCGCCTCACCCATAAAGAAAGCAACCGGGCATTGACCCTGCAGGAAGAATTTGGTAAATTGGGCATCGCGGTTACGTTGCAGGACGACCTGATGCTGATCAAAGGAGGCACCGGTGTAAAAGCCGCAGCCACCCATTCACACCACGATCACCGAATCGCCATGGCCTGCGCCGTGGCAGCATTGAGAGCAGACGGAGAAATTAGCATAGACCAGGCCGAGGCGATCAATAAATCCTACCCGGATTTTTACGATCACCTGGCGCATCTGGGAGCAGGTGTGAGAACGGAATAGTTGAATGGCGGAATGATTATCTTGTTAAATGGCTGTTTCAACCATTTAACCATGTAACCATGTAACCATTCAAACAGTCAACCCACCCACTCCCTTAACCATTCAACCCCGCCCCATGAACAGTTTTGGCCGCTTATTCCGCATCCACATTTTTGGCGAATCGCATGGAGAATGCGTAGGACTGACCATCGACGGCTGCCCGGCAGGGTTACCGCTTGCCGTGGAAGATTTCCTGGAAGATATTGAACGCAGAAAAGGCGGTATGCAGAAAGGCACCACACCGCGTAAGGAAGACGACCTGCCGCTGTTCAAGACCGGTATGTTTAACGGACGCACCACCGGCGCCCCGCTTACCATCCTGTTCGAAAACAAGAATACCCGCAGCGGCGATTATGAAAAACAACGCGCGGTGCCCAGGCCCGGTCATGCTGATTTTACCGCACATGCCAAATACGGCGGTTTTGAGGATTTCCGCGGAGGAGGACATTTCAGCGGCCGCTTAACGGTTTGCCTGGTGGCCGCCGGGGTCATCGCCAAGAAACTGCTGAAAGAGATCAGCATACGGTCAACCATACTCGAGATAGGCGGCGAAACGGATCTCGACAAAGGCCTCGAAAAAGCCATCGCGGCCAAAGACAGTATCGGCGGTATTGTGGAATGCAGGGTAAACGGGCTGCCGGTTGGACTGGGAGAACATTTTTTCGACTCGGCAGAATCCCTGCTGGCGCATATGGCCTTTTCCATCCCCGCCGTAAAAGGGGTGGAGTTCGGCGCCGGTTTTGCGGCAGCCAGGATGTTTGGTTCGGAACACAACGATGCCATCGAGGATGCCACGGGAAAAACCCGTACCAACCATGCAGGCGGCATCGTTGGCGGTATCACCAACGGCAACGAACTGGTGTACCGGGTGGTGATAAAACCCACTTCTTCCACACCCAAGGAGCAACAAACCTGGAATTGGGAGACAAACGAGATAGACAGTTTTTCGGTGAAAGGCCGTCACGACCTGTGTATCGCGCTCAGGGTGCCGGTGGTGCTGGAGGCCGCCACTGCCATTGTACTGGCCGACCTGATGCTGCTGGCACAAAACAATAAACCGGTTTGGTCATGAATCATCCCCGCTATATCTACCACATCACCACCGCCGAAAAATGGACGGCCGCCCAACTGACCGGACAGTACGAAGCCGATTCCCTGCAAACGGAAGGCTTTATCCATTGCAGCACCGAAGAACAGCTGGCGGGGGTATTGCAACGGTATTACCAGGGAAAGAAAGGCCTGCTGCAGCTGCAGATAGACAGCCGGCTGTTGGTATCTGAGCTGCGGTACGAGCTGTCACCATCCATCGGCCAGGAGTTTCCGCATATTTATGGGTCGTTGAATATCAGCGCAATTGTGTCAGTAACGCAAATTTAATTATCATGCACCAGTTCCTTGTTAACGCATCCATCCAGGTATTGCCGGTTGTTCAGGACAGGCATCCGTATGAGTGGGTGGATGAGGCCATCGACATCATCAAACAATCCGGTATCAGGTACGAGGTTGGTCCGTTTGCCACGGTGATCGAAGGCCGGTACCAGGCCGTGATGCAGGTGATCGACCAGGTCAACGAATACCTCTACAGCCGGAACTGCGGGGAATGGATCACCAGCGTACAGATCCAGGTGCGCAGCGAAGGCGATATCACCGGCGAAGAAAAAACAGCCAAGTTCACTCAATAAAACCGGCGTCCCCAATACCGGTACCCCGCTATACGGGCATATTTTGTTCCGCCCCGATAGTGGTGTGGATAAACCCGTCCCTGGCCACCCGGATCCGTATGGTATATTTTTTCTTCCTGATTGATTTTCAGTAACATATCGATCTTACCGGATAATCCGGTGAAAGATACAAATGCGGTATCGCTGCTGGTGCTGAACGGAAAATAGCCGGCCAGTGCATGCTGCATCAGTTTTCTAGTGGAACCAGGTGCGCCGGCAGCTGAGCGCCTGCCGTTTGTCGTAATCCCATGAAAATCGTGCAGCAGCAGGTGCGATACCGCCCGCCACCAATCCGGAAGTTCTCTCAATAGTTTTAATTATTCATTTATAATCAATTAATTAAAAAGTTTATCGATAATTTATATTGAAATATTTATTTGGTTTTGGCATAATCTTTGACCTTTCCGGGGCGGTTCAAAAAATAACCTGGGAACCACTGTTTTCCGCAAGGGATTGGTTATTTTACCGGTTCGGAAACAGGGTGGAAAGTCAAATTACGGATTCATTATGAACTATTTCCTTAACCTGATCATATCGTTGACGCTGTGTTTACCCCTGCTGGCGCAGCGGGATTCGATCCCGGCAAAAACGCCGGCAGCCGATACCACCAAGCCGGCCTTCACCAAAACGGGCAGGCCGCTTACCGGCCGGATAGCGGTCTACGAAGCCGATCTTGACGGTGTAAGGACGGCTTCGGGTGAGGTATTCCAGCACGTAAGGCTCACCATTGCCAATAACGCCTTTCCACTGAACAGCTGGGTGTTGCTGACCAATCCCGGCAGCGGGCGCACGATCATTGCCCGGATCAATGACCGGCTACCCAAAAAGCAGGGCTCCAAAGCGGTTATTGCCAATGTTACCAGGGCTATCGTGGATACCCTGGCTATGATATCAGCTGATTTTACTAACATAAAAATAGAGTCAATTCTTCCAATTGACTCATTATCATTTCATAAATATTATTTTGACTCAGCCAGGCTGGCCCTGGCCGGGGTCAGGGCATTCCGTGCGGCGGGTAAGGCGGTGAACGGCATCGCGAGTTTTTACAGCGCCAACCTGGACGGCACACTCACTTCCACCGGCGAGCGGTACCGGAACCACAAGATGACCGCGGCAAGCAATCATTTTAAACTGAACACCTGGGTGCAGGTTACCAATACCCGGAATAACCGGTCGGTGATCGTCCGGATCAACGACCGGATGCATCCCCGCATGAAGCGCAAAGGGCGGGTGGTGGATATGAGCGTGGAAGCGGCCCGGCAGCTCGACTATATCGAAGACGGGCTTACCAAAGTGATCGTTCAGCCGATTGAATTCTTCCTTGCCCCGCCAACGCAGCGCGGCGACAGCATTGTGATCAACCTGGATTCCCTGCGCATCAAAGACTCACTGCATACGGCCGATTCCATGGGCCGGGCGGTGCCGCCGGCCGCGGGTCTGCGTACGGGCACGGCCAGTTTTTACAGCGCCAAGTTCGACGGGCGTAAAACATCCACAGGCGAAGTATTCCGCAACAACGGCATGACGGCTGCCAGCAACGATTTTGACCTGCGCACCTGGGTAAGGGTTACCAACCTGAACAACAACCGCTCGGTGGTGGTTAAGATCAACGACCGGATGCATAAGAAGATGCAGCAAAAAGGAAGGGTGGTGGATCTAAGCAGGAACGCCGCCCGGCAATTGGGCTTCCTGAACGCCGGACTGGCAAAAGTGAAAGTGGAGATCGTAGAGGAGGATGCGCTTTGATAAATTGGGTATAAGTATCACAAATTCTTTATTTTTTTAGTGCATAGCTCCGTGTATTTTTGTTCTCACTACTAAAAAACTGTTTATGAAGAAACTTCTTTTATCTCTGGCGGCTGTTGGTTTGGCGGCGGTTTCGTTTGCACAGACCCCCGTCAGCTATAAAAAACGCCCGAGCCTGGGCATGAACTTCCTGCTAAAAGACATGGGCACGGCCATCCTGATCGACAGGACCTCGGTGACCGAAGTGCTTTCTAAAGGACAGTGGACCCCGATCAGGGATATGTCGCCCGGCATGAGCCTGAGTTACTACCAGGGACTTTCCAATTACATTGATTTCAACACCAACCTCAGCGGTTCCTTTCTGCAATATCCTTTCTCCTATAATTCCGGCGTAACCAGGCCCAACAACAGCAAATTCCTGCTGGAACTGGATGCGAATGCCAATTTCAAATTGCTCCCCGATAAGTATACCGTGGTGCCTTACCTGTCTTTTGGCGTGGGTACATCCATGTATGCCGGAACCTATTTCGCAGCGTATGCACCGATGGGTGCGGGTCTGCAGATCAACCTGGGACAGGAAACTTTTGTGAATACCCGTTTTGTGTACAATGCCATGGTTTCGTCTCTTTCCGTAAACCACTTTACATACACCATCGGGATCAGTTCTCCGTTGAAAGACAGGGAGGAACTGGTAACGCCTCCTCCTCCGGCTCCTGCGGCACCGATTGATCCTGACACCGATAACGACGGTATCAAAGACAGCCAGGATAAATGTCCTACGGTTCCGGGTATCGCCAAATACAATGGCTGCCCTGTTCCCGATACGGATGGGGATGGTATCAACGACGAGAACGACAAATGCCCGCAGGTGAAAGGCCTGGCCAAATACGATGGCTGCCCGGTTCCTGACCGCGATAAAGACGGTATCAATGACGAGGAAGACAAATGTCCCGATGTATTCGGCGTAGCCCGTTACCAGGGTTGCCCCGTTCCCGACCGCGACAAAGACGGCATCAACGATGAGGAAGACAAATGTCCTGATGTACCGGGTGTTCGTGAAAACCAGGGTTGCCCTGTGGTGAAAGAAGAGATCGTAAAACGTGTGAATACCAGTGCACGTAATATTTTCTTCCAGACAAACAGCGCCAAACTGCTGCCCAAATCATTCAAGGCACTCGACGATGTGGTGTCGGTGCTGAACGAAGACAAAAACCTGAAACTAGATATTGAGGGACATACGGATATTACCGGTGGTGATAAGATCAACGTACCGCTGAGCAAGAACCGCGCGAAATCAGTGTACGATTACGTAGTGTCCAAAGGTATCGATGCCTCCAGGCTCAGTTCCGAAGGGTTCAGCTCTTCACGCCCTATTGCAGATAACAAAACGGTGAAAGGAAGGGCGCTGAACAGACGTACAGAAATGAAGCTGCGGTATTACTGATCGCATAAATTTGTCAGTTAATAAACCGGAGAGGATCGTAATGGTCCTCTCTTTTTGTTGGTAGCCACAATCTCTGTGTGTCTCCGTGATTCTGTGTCTCTGTGTTGAAAAAAAACTCAACCCTGCGGTGGTATGGATAGATGGAGGAGGTTTAACACAGAGACACAGAATCACGGAGGTACACGGAGATTGGGTGTTATAGGTATCGATGCCTCCAGGCTCAGTTCTGAAGGGTTCAGCTTCGCGCCCTATTGCAGATAACAAAACGGTGAAAGGAAGGGCGCTGAACAGACGTACAGAAATGAAGCTGCGGTATTACTGATCGCATAAATTTGTCAGTTAATAAACCGGAGAGGATCGTAATGGTCCTCTCTTTTTGTTGGTAGCCACAATCTCTGTGTGTCTCCGTGATTCTGTGTCTCTGTGTTGAAAAAAAACTCAACCCTGCGGTGGTATGGATAGATGGAGGAGGTTTAACACAGAGACACAGAGACACGGAGGCACGGAGGTACACGGAGTTTGGGTGTTATCAGATCATATTCACTTCCCGCTCGAGCGGGATGGAGAAGCGCTCACGCACACTTTGAATGATCTTTTCCGATAGTGCGTAGATATCGCTGCCGCTGGCATGACCGTAGTTGACCAGCACAAGTGCCTGTTTTTCGTAGCAGCCGGCATCGCCTTCCCGGTATCCCTTCCAGCCCGCTTTCTCGATCAGCCAGCCGGCAGGCACCTTGGTTTGCGAAGGTGCGGCAGCAAAACCCGGCATATCGGCATAGCTGCCAAGCAGGCGCTGGTATTGTTCCGTGGGAATAATTGGATTCTTGAAAAAGCTTCCGGCATTGCCGATCTTTTTCGGGTCGGGAAGTTTGCTGCTGCGTATGCGTATAACCGCTTCGGCGATGGCCTGTATACTTAAGGAAGTTACCCCTATGCGTTCCAGTTCCTGTTCGATCACCCCATAACCTGTATTGAACACCGGCACTTTGTTTAAACGGAAAGTCACGTTCAGTATCACAAACTGGTCCTTGTATTTTTTCTTGAACACGCTTTCCCGGTAACCAAAGGCGCAATCGTTCAGCGAGAATGTCTGCAGGCTCCGGTCACCTATATGCCAGGCATCGAGCGAGTGAAAAACATCTTTGATCTCCACGCCGTAGGCGCCAATGTTCTGCATGGGCGAGGCACCCGCGTTGCCGGGTATCAGGCTCAGGTTTTCGAGGCCTGCGTAATTCCGCTGCAAACAGTATTGCACAAATTCATGCCAGTTTTCTCCCGCCTGTACGGTTACATAATAATGCTGCTCGTCTTCCGCAACCAGTTCCATGCCCCTGAGTTCATTCTTTAAAACGATGCCGTTGAAATCTCCTGTAAAAAGCAGGTTGCTGCCCCCGCCGAGTACCAACCGTTGTTCCTGGCCGAAATCCCCGAGTAATTCCTGCAGTTGCGGGCATGAGGCAAATGCCGCAAAATATTTTGCACTGGCATCGATGCCGAAACTGTTGTAAGCTTGTAAAGACTGGTTGGCGATGACTTGCATGCAATGTGTTTATACGGGATCGATATCGGGTAAGATGGTTACGCTGCGGTAGCGTTTGTTAGACTGGATGATCACGGTCTGCTGTCTGATCTCCTGTTTGCCCTGTTTGATCAGACGCGCATCTTTTGGCAGTTTCAGCAATACCTCCCAGATATACTGGTTACGCACCCGATCCACCACCGGCTGTGCGGGCCCCTGTATATATCCGCCAAAGTTCGGCAGCAAACCCTGTACCATGATGTTGGCGGCTTCCTCGGCCAGGTGTTTCTCACGGTGTTTGAAAACAAGTCGTATCAGCCTGGTAAACGGCGGGTAGGCAAACTGCTTCCGGTTGGCGATTTCGTAGCGGTACAATAAACTGAAATCATGTGCCCTTACAAACTGCAGCACCGGGTGCTGGGCATTGCTTACCTGCACAAGCACTTTTCCGTGTCCGTCTTTTCTCCCGGCCCTGCCGCTCACCTGTTCCATCAGTTGGTAGGCGCGTTCGTTTACCCTGAAATCGGTAAAGTTCAGTATACCGTCGGCGTCTACGATGCCCACCAGGTTCACGCTTTCAAAATCCAGTCCTTTTACCACCATCTGTGTTCCTACCAGGATATCGATGCGGTGCTGTTCAAACAATTTGATCAGTGCATCGTGATCGTGTTTTCCTTTTACGCTGTCGTAATCCATCCTGGCAGTCCTGGCGTTGGGAAACTGTTCGGCCACCAGTTCCTCTATTTTCTCGGTGCCGAAATTCTTCTGGTTAAAATGGTGGCTGCCGCAGGCTGCACAGGTCTGGATCACCGGGTAGCTGGTACCGCAGTAGTGGCAGGCAAGCTGGTTTTTGAATTTATGATAGGTAAGCGTTACATCGCATTGCTGGCAATGGGGTATCCATCCGCAGGTATCACAGATCAGGTAGGGCGAATAGCCCCTGCGGTTCTGGAAAAGTATCACCTGTTTCTGTTGCTGCAGCGATTCGCCGATCGCATCGATCAGGGGCTGCGTCAGGGGTGTTTTTCCCTTGCCGGGCAGCCGGGTAAGATCAATGGTTTCGATGGACGGCAGCGGCACGGGGTGATAACGCTCGGGTAAACTGGCCAACCCGTATTTGCCCTGTTCGCAATTGAAATAACTTTCGATGGAGGGCGTGGCGCTGCCCAGCAGCACTTTGGCCCGGAACAAAGAGGCATAATAAATGGCGGCATCCCTTGCATGGTAACGCGGCGCAGGGTCCTGTTGTTTGTAGGAGGGGTCCTGCTCTTCGTCGGCAATGATCAGTCCCAGGTCTGCAAAAGGCAGGAACAGCGAAGACCGTGCGCCAAGTACGATCTTTGTTTCGCCGCTTTTTACTTTGTTCCATATTTCCACCCGCTCGTTGGGATTGAATTTGGAATGATAAATGGCGATATGACCGCCGAAGTATTTCTGCAGCCTGCGTATGATCTGCGAGGTAAGCGCTATCTCGGGCAGCATATACAGCACCTGCCTGCCCTCGCTGAAACAGGATTCAATGAGTTTGGCGTAGATCTCTGTCTTGCCGCTGGCGGTAACACCGTGCAGCAGGCACACATTGGTGCCGCCGAACTGTGTGTTGATCTCGTTCAGCGCCTGCTGCTGCCGGTCAGAGAGCCGGAAATCCATCTGTACCGTTTTCGGCAGGGCCTGTATCCGGTCGGTTGCCCTTTTTTCGATACGCAGGATCTGCTTATCGGCAAGGGCTTTCAGCTGCGCGGCGCTGGCATTGGCTTTTTTGAGCAGCTGTGATTGGGTTACCTCGCCTTCTGTCCGCACCAGGTGCAGATAGGCGAGGAGCAGTTCCATTTGCTTGGGTGCACGGCTCCAGTTGTTCAGGAGATCGGACAGCTGGTCTTCATCGCGGTATTGCGGATCCAGCATAATATAGGTTTCGGTCTTGACCCGGTATTTTTCTTTCAGTTCCTCCCAAACATAGCATACGCCTTTATCGATCAGCTTGCGGATAACAGGGTATACATGGGAGGAATCGAGCAGCTGCTGCACTTCGGATAAACGGAGTTCCTTTTTTATTTCCAGCGCTTCTGCAACAATGTATTCGTTATCCGAGAGGTCGCTGAAATTGCCGGATCGCTCCTCGTTCCATTGCAGTATGCTCTCGCTGGACAGTTTGAGGTTGGATGGAATGGCCGCCTGCATCACTTCTCCTTCACTGCACAGGTAATAATCCGCCATCCATTCCCATAAGGCAAGCTGCTGCGGATGCACCAGTGGGTCCGTATCCAGGATGTTGATGATCTCCTTGGGTTTGAAAGCCTCGGGCTGTGCCACGATTTTTTTTACGATACCCGCGTAGCGTTTGTTCCTGCCAAGTGTTACCTCCACACGCAGACCGGGTTGTATGGCGGACTGTAAATGCTCGGGAACCGACCAGGTGTAATTCTTGGGAAGCGCTAACGGTATAATGACTTCAACGAACAATACGGCAAATTTTTCCAAAAATAAGCTTTAGGCAGAAGGATACCTGCGGTATCGCCTCAGGCCGGCATCCATCATATCGTATACTTTTTGTTTCAGCATGCCGATATCCCGGGATGACAGACCCTGCACGGGAACTTCTTCCAGGTAAACCACGCGGTTGGGCCCCGGCGTCAGTTCAAACAGTCCGCGGTAATGCAGCCTGTCCGGCGTATCCACAAAAAGCATGGGTTTGATAGGGGTCTGTGTTTCGATGGCGATGCGGAAGGCCCCGTCAAAAAAAACTTTAAGCGGTTTGCCCGTTTCGTTAAATGTGCCTTCGGGGAAAAGAAATATCGAGATATGCTGCCTGAGTGCGGCTTTCAGCGCCCGCACGCTTTTGGCCCTGGTCTCGGGATTGCTTCTGTCAACCAGTATCACCGCTGCGCGATAGATCCATCCAAATACGGGTATCCGTATCATCTCTGCTTTGCCAAGCACACGAACCGGCTGGTGGGCGGTCATTACGATGGGCGGTATGTCCATATAGGAAATATGGTTGGCAACAAAAATGTATTGCCGGCTCCTGTCGTGCGGTGTTTCATAAATTTCCTGGTGAGAGATGCCGGTCAGGAAATACCAGATGGTGCCCCATAGCCTGCATAACTGGTAAATGATATTGCCACCCCTGACCTTGCCAAACAGCAGCGAGAGCATGACAAAAGGAAATACGAGGAGCATGATCACGATGAACATCAGCAGCGCATACAGACAATACAGGTATTGAATAAGCCGCAGCAGGGGTTTCATGAACCGAAAATACCCCCTAATTCATAACCGGCATCAATAATTGGTGTTCCTGAATAAAGAAAGGGCAACAATGGTGTTGCTCTTTCTTTGTTCGATCAGAAGAATGATTGCTTGTTTATCCGCCGCGTATTAAAATTTGTAGGTGGCCGCCAGGATAAATGTTCCTGTTCCCTTGATGGGAGCGCCCTTGCTGTCGGTAAATACCTTGCCGCTGGCATTGTCAAGCCGCAGCTCGGGAATAACGGTCAGGTGGTTATCGATCTTTGCATTTCCCGAAAGCGTGAGTGCAAACATTTTGTTGGCTGATCCCAGCAGGGGGTTGATCTTCCTGTCGTCAAAATAATCCGCACGCAGTGTCAGTCCGAAGGCAGACACGGGGTCGTAGTTCAGGTATACCGCATGACTTTTCCAGCTGGAATTCTGTGTGCCCTGTTTGGTGGACTGCAGGTTTCCGTCGTAAACGATATTGAACTGGTCGCTGATCACGCCGTTCACCACCAGGTTAATATGCGTGAGTCCGGTGGCTCCCTGGAAGTTCAGCCAGGCTTTCAGTTTATCATTTTTGGTTGCCGTGCTCAGCTGTGCCAGCACCACTTTTACGGTAGAGGTAGTGGTTACATAATCCGTGGGGTTGGCGATGCCGAGCATCAGCGCAGTTTTGCCGCCCAGCGATATATCCGCTTTCAGACCGGTGTGGAAGAAAGGGCCATACGAAAACCCGTAAGACATGCTGTAATTGCGGTTGGCATAGGCATCCAGCAGTTCCCAGCCCACATGTGTGGCCCATTTGCCAAATGTGAACTTCACTTTATCGGAGGGTGCATAGCTTACAAATGCCTGTTTGATGGCCGTGAGCGTATTACCCACATCGTTATACGAAAACTCCTGCGCCCTTCTGCCAAAACCGATATCGGCGGTGGCAGACACCTTGCCATAACTATGGTCAACGCGAAGCGATGCCATACCGAGTTCAAATGAATTCTGCGAGTTGGTAAAACTGGTGAGGTTATTGGTTGCACCGGGCGGGTTGGAAAAATTAAAACGATAGTAAGCATCTATCGAACCGGTGAAACTGGTTGTTGATTTTTTTGCCGAATCAGTCTGTGCATACATCGTAACACAGCCGAAAATTCCGAGACATGCAGCAGAAATTTTGTGTAACATTGCAATGGGTTTTATGATTAACAAATAGGTACAGCCGCTAAACCTGGTCAGAGGTTTACCATATGGCTGTACCTTATTTTTTAAGGGTTTAATAACCGGATGAACAAACCTGGTCAGAGGGGTTCATCCGGTCTCACTCGTTAGGTATAGGAAACAGCGATCCTATGCGATCTGTGGGGTTCTTCCGTATTTCTCATCGTGCTGCGAAGCATCCAGTCCGATCTCTTCTTCCTCGCTGCTTACACGAAGCGGCAGTACAAAATTGATGAACTTGAAGATGGCAAACGATACCACAAAACTGTAGGTAACCACAATCAGCATCGCCTTCAGCTGTGTAAGAAAGAAAGAAGCGTTACCGTACAGCAGGCCATCGGCGCCGGCTGCGTTCACGGTCTTTGTGGCAAAAATGCCTGTCATCAGCATACCCACCATACCACCCACACCGTGGCAGGGGAACACATCGAGTGTATCGTCGAGGCTTGTCTTGGTTTTCCAGTAAGAGATCAGGTTGGAGATGATGGCCGCCACAACGCCGATAAAGATGCTCTGCGGAATGGCTACAAAACCGGCTGCGGGAGTGATGGCAACCAGGCCAACCACGGCGCCGATACAGAAACCGAGTACAGAAGGTTTTTTACCGCGCAGTACATCAAAGAACATCCAGGAAAGACCAGCGGCTGCTGCAGCTGTATTGGTGGTGGCGAAGGCGGACACCGCAAGAGAAGATGCGCCTACGGCCGAACCGGCGTTAAAGCCAAACCAGCCAAACCAGAGCAATCCGGTTCCGATCAGTACATAGGGGATATTGGCAGGGGGCACTTCGATATGGCTCATGTGCGACTGCCGGCGTTTCAGCACCAGCGCGCCGGCAAGGGCCGCGCAGCCGGCAGAGATATGCACTACGGTGCCGCCTGCAAAATCAAGCACGCCCATTTTGAAGAGAAAACCATCGGGATGCCAGGTCCAGTGCGCGATGGGGGCGTATACCAGCAGGCTGAACAGGGCGATGAACAGGATATAGGCCGTGAACCGAATCCGCTCAGCTACGGCGCCTACCACCAGACCGGGGGTAATGATCGCAAACATCAGCTGGAACAGCGCGAACAGTGTCAGCGGGATGGTGGGTGCCAGGCTCCAGGGAGCGCCCGATGCCACGTTCTTAAAGAAAAGATGCGGGGTAGGGTCTCCCACAAAACCGCCGATGGAAGGGCCGAAACAAAGGCCGTACCCGATCACCACCCAGATGATGCTGACCACTCCGGCAGCCACCACGCTTTTAATCATGGTTGAGATCACATTCTTGCGGTGTACCATACCGCCATAAAAAAAGGCAAGACCGGGTGTCATCAGAAATACCAGGGCCGTTGCCACGATCATCCAGGCAATATCAGCCGTGCTGTACTTGCCGCCATCATCAAAAGCAGGAAAAGAGGGAATAAAGATCGCTGCGATGGCCACAGCCACCAGCACTAAGAATGGTGCCAGTTGTTTAAATGTCAGTTTTTGCATCTCCACAGGGTTTAGTGATATAATAAAAAATATATATGAATTATTATTTCACTAAAGTAGAAAGAAAAAATGATTTAGTTAATAAAAATATTAACATTTTTATTTTTACTATACAAAATATAAGATCCGGGCAGTTTTTTGGAAATCGGTCAAAATCCCCTGTAAAATAAAAAATCCCGCCACCGGCGGGATTTAAGAACAAATGATATTGCAAAATTAAATATTTGTAAGAAAACTGCGATCCTTGCTTTCCAGCACCGAATGGCCCATCAGGTATTCGTCTACTTTACGGGCGCATTCCCGGCCCTCGCTTATGGCCCATACCACCAGCGACTGTCCCCGGCGCATATCACCCGCCGTAAAGATCTTGGGGATACTGGTCTGGTAGGTTTGCTCGCCGGCTTTTACATTGCCTCTTTCATCCAGGTCTATTTCCAGTTGCCTGATCAATCCTTCGTGTTGGGGGTGAACAAATCCCATGGCCAGTAAGGCCAGCTCGCAGGGTATTTCGCGTTCCGAGCCGCTGACTTCTTCAAAACTGGCGGGGCCGCCGCCTGCAGGTGTTTTCCATTCCAGGTCTACCACTTTCAGCGCTTTCAGCTGTCCGCCGGCATCCCCCACAAATGCCTTGGTGGCGATGGCCCAATGCCGGTGCGCACCTTCTTCATGCGAGGAAGTTGTTTTCAGCAGCATAGGATAGGATGGCCAGGGCATGGAACTCGTTCTGTTCTCGGGCGGTTTGGGTAACAACTCAAACTGGGTTACCGACAAAGCGCCGTGGCGGTTGGAAGTGCCCACGCAATCGCTTCCGGTATCGCCGCCGCCGATCACCACCACGTTTTTTGCCGTGGCAAAAATATCTTCTTCCTCCACCGCTTTCTCGCTTACCCGTTTGTTCTGCTGTTTCAGGAAATCCATCGCGTAATAAACACCTTTCAGTTCCCTGCCGGGTACCGGCAGGTTGCGCGGAATGGTAGACCCTCCGGCCAGTACCACCGCCTGCGATTCGCGCAGCAGGTCGTTGATGCTGGTATTGCCACCCACATTGGCATTGCACCTGAAAATAATGCCTTCCTCTTCCATCAGCGCAATACGCCTGTCAACCACCCATTTCTCGAGTTTGAAATCAGGAATGCCATAGCGAAGCAATCCACCCGGTGCATCGTCTCTTTCGTATACGGTAACGGTATGTCCGGCATAGTTAAGCTGCGCCGCAACCGCAAGACCCGCCGGTCCCGATCCCACCACGGCTATTTTTTTGCCGGTACGGAGATTGGGTTTGCGCGGTTTTACAAATCCTTTGTCGAATGCGATTTCGATAATGTGTTTTTCGATCTCCTCGATGGCCACAGGCGGCTGGTTGATACCCAGTACGCAGGCGCTTTCGCAGGGAGCAGGACAGATTCTTCCGGTAAACTCGGGAAAATTATTGGTGGCGCTCAGGATATCGTAGGCTTCTTCCCAGCTTTTGCGGTACACCGCGTCGTTGAACTCGGGTATGATATTGCCCAGCGGGCATCCGCTGTGACAGAACGGTACGCCGCAGTTCATACACCTGGCCGACTGCTCATTCAGTTTCTGTTCGGGAAAACGCTCCACGAATTCGTTATAGTCATGGATGCGCTCTTTGGCCGCTCTTTTTCCCGGCAGTTCCCTCGTAAATTCTATAAAACCTGTTGGTTTACCCATATCGTCGCTTTTATTCCTTGGCTGAATTTGGTTGATTATGGATTGGCGGATGATGTATTTGTGGATTTTTTCGGGAACGCGCGTTACCGCTGCATTCGGATAATCCGTAATCCACGAATCCGTAATCCATACATCCGCAAATCATTATTTTTCGCTTTTCACTTTTGCTTTTTCGGTTCGTTCGCTCATTACCTTTTTATAGTCTCTCGGGAACACTTTGATGAAATGCTTCAATTGGTTCTCGAAATCATCCAGCAGGAATTTGGCAACCGTGCTTCCGGTATAGGCATAGTGCTTTGTGATCATATCGTTCAGCGTTCTGGCATCCTCCTGGTCAAGCGGGTCGAGGTCTACCATTTCGGTATTGCAGTTCTGTTCAAAACGCGAACGTACATCATATACATAGGCAATACCACCGCTCATACCCGCGGCAAAGTTCCTGCCTGTGCCGCCGAGTATCACGGCAAGTCCGCCCGTCATGTATTCGCATCCGTGATCGCCCACGCCTTCCACCACTACCCGCGCGCCTGAATTGCGTACAGCAAATCTTTCCCCGGCCTTACCGCGGATAAATGCTTCGCCCGAAGTGGCGCCGTAGAAAGCCACGTTGCCGATCAGTATGTTCTCTTCCGGAACAAAGGATGCCTGCTTGGAAGGATACACGATCAGCTTTGCGCCGCTCAGTCCCTTTCCAAAATAATCGTTTGCATCGCCTTCCAGTTCCAGCGTTACGCCTTTTGTATTGAAAGCGCCGAAGCTTTGTCCCGCAGTGCCATTGAAGGTAAAGTGAATGGTATCCTCGGGTAACCCCTCGGCCTTGTACTTTTTCGTGATCTCGTTTGAAAGGATCGTTCCCACCGTTCTGTCCGTATTCTTTATCGGGAAGGAGGCAGCCACACGCTGGCCGTTGTTGATGGCAGCCTGTGCGGCTTTCAGCAGTTTCCAGTCAAGCACATCGCTGATGCCGTGGTCCTGTTCTTCCTGCTTGTACAGCCCGGTTTCGGCAGAAGCGGGTTCCTTGTACAGTATCGCCGACAGGTCGAGCTGGCCGTATTTCCAGTGGTGGATATCGTCGCGCATTTCCAGGTTTTCCACCTGGCCGATCATTTCGTTAATGGTGCGGAAACCCAGCTCGGCCATGATCTCTCTCAGTTCTTCGGTGATAAAACGGAAGAAATTGACCACATGATCCGGGTCTCCCGTAAAGCGTTTGCGCAGTTCGGGGTCCTGTGTGGCAACGCCCACCGGACAGGTGTTCAGGTGGCATTTGCGCATCATGATACAGCCTTCCACGATCAATGCCGCCGTGGCCACGCCCCATTCTTCTGCGCCGAGCAGCGTTGCGATCGCGATATCGCGGCCTGTTTTCATCTGTCCGTCGGCCTGTAATACCACCCTGCTGCGGAGTTTGTTCCGTACCAGCGTCTGGTGCGATTCCGACAGACCCAGTTCCCAGGGTAAGCCGGCATGTTTGATGGAACTGATGGGAGAGGCGCCGGTTCCGCCATCGTGGCCCGATACCAGCACCACATCGGCTTTTGCTTTTGCCACGCCCGCCGCGATGGTACCCACACCGGCTTTCGACACCAGTTTTACATTGATACGTGCCGCGCGGTTGGCATTCTTGAGGTCGAAGATCAGCTGGGCCAGGTCTTCGATGGAATAAATATCGTGGTGCGGCGGGGGCGAGATCAGTCCCACACCCGGTGTGGCATGTCTTGTTTTACCGATCCAGTCATCCACTTTATGCCCGGGCAGCTGGCCGCCTTCGCCTGGCTTGGCACCCTGCGCCATTTTGATCTGCAGTTCGTCTGCTTCGGTAAGATAATAGCTGGTAACGCCAAAACGCGCCGATGCCACCTGTTTGATGGCCGAGCGCATGGAGTCGCCGTTGGCGAGGGGCTGGTAACGGATCTCGTCTTCGCCGCCTTCGCCCGTATTGCTTTTGCCGCCCAAACGGTTCATGGCCACCGCAAGCGTGGTATGCGCCTCCCAGGAGATGGAGCCGAACGACATAGCGCCGGTGGCGAAACGCCTGTAAATATTCTCTGCCGGTTCTACCTCGTCGATCGATAGGGACGGCCTGTTGTGTTTAAACCGGAACTGGCTGCGCAGTGTGCAGGCTTTTTCGGCCTGGTCGTTCACCAGTCTCGAATATTTCTTGAAGCTGGTGTAGTCGTTTGATTTTGTGGCGTGCTGCAGCAGGTGTATCGTCTGCGGGTTGAACAGGTGAAATTCGCCCTTGCGTTTCCACTGGTAAACACCGCCCACCGGCAGCCTGTCCACCGGCAGTTCCTTGCGGCTGAAGGCAAAGAAATGTTTGGAAAGGGTTTCTTTCGCGATCTCGTCAAGTCCCATGCCCTGTATGCGTGATGTGGCGCCGGTGAAATACTGGTCTACCACCGATCTGTTCAGTCCGATGATCTCGAATATCTGCGCGCCCTGGTAAGACTGCAGTGTGGAGATGCCCATTTTAGAGAACACTTTGAGCAGTCCTTCGTTCACCGCCTTGATATAGTTCTTCTTCAGGTATTCGGGATCGAGATCTGTCTGCATTTTGCCGTCCAGGCGCATATCGCGGATAGACGACAGTGCCAGGTAGGGGTTGATGGCGGTGGCGCCGAAAGCCAGCAGACAGGCAAAATGATGCACTTCCCATACATCGCCCGCTTCTACGATGATGCCTACCTGCCCGCGGTACCCCTTCCTGATCAGGTGGTGGTGTACGGCAGCCGTGGCCAGTAAAGAGGGTATGGGTGCGTGATCGGAATCGATCGCCCGGTCGGTCAGGATCACCACTTCAAATCCGTCTTCCACCGCATCGGTGGCATAACGGCACAAACGGTCGAGGCCCGCTTTCAGCGAGCCCGGTTTGCCATCGGCGCGGAAATAGGTCTGCAGGGTTTTTGCCTGGAAGATACCGGTATCGATACTCCTGATCTGTTCCAGTTCGTGGTTGTTCAGCACGGGGTGTTTCAGCGCAACGCTATGGCAGGCCAGCGGGTCTTCCACCAGCAGGTTGCCATTGCTGCCCGCAAAGGTGGCGAGCGACATCACCATTCTTTCCCGTATGGGATCGATAGGCGGGTTAGTAACCTGCGCAAAAAGCTGTTTGAAATAACTGCTCAGGTGCTGCGGCTGATCGCTCAATACCGCCAGCGGAACGTCTGTGCCCATGGAACCGATCGGCTCTTTTCCGTCGATGGCCATCGGTGCAATGATGGTGTCCAGGTCTTCGGTTGAATAGCCGAATGCTTTCTGGTATTTGAATACCTGCTCGTGTTCCAGGTGTGTGAACATTACCCGGGGTTCGGGCAGTTCCTCGAGGCGTATCTTGTATTTGTTGAGCCATTCTGCATAAGGTTTCTGCGAGCAGATGGATTGTTTGAGTTCTTCATCGCTGATGATCCTTCCCTGTTCCATATCCACTACAAACATCTTGCCCGGCTGCAGCCTGCCTTTTTCTTTTACCAGCGATGGGTCGATGGGTAATACCCCGGTTTCGGAGGCCATGATCACCCTGTCGTCGTGCGTAACGGTATAGCGGGAGGGGCGCAGACCATTGCGGTCCAGCGTGGCGCCGATCATCCTGCCATCGGTAAAGGAGATCGAGGCCGGGCCGTCCCATGGCTCCATCATACAGGCGTGGAATTCGTAGAATGCTTTTTTTACAGGATCCATCTGCTCGTTGCCGTCCCATGCTTCGGGTATCAGCATCATCATCACATGCGGTAACGAACGGCCGGTAAGCGTCAGCAGTTCTATCATATTGTCAAGACAGGCCGAATCGGATTGTCCGCCCGTTACGATCGGCAGCAGCATATCCATTTCTTCCTTGGTAAAATAGGGCGAAGTAAACCCTTTCTCGCTGGTGCGAAGCCAGTTAAGGTTGCCCTGCAGCGTATTGATCTCGCCGTTGTGCGCAATATAACGGAAAGGCTGCGCCAGTTTCCAGGAAGGGAAGGTATTGGTGGCGAAACGGGAATGCACCAGTCCGAATGCAGACACCATTCTCTTATCACTCAGATCGGGAAAATAATTCCTGACCTGCATACTGGTGAGCTGGCCTTTGTAAATAATGGTTTTGTACGACAGCGAAGAAATATAAAAACCGATCTCATCCTGTCTTACCGTGTTGCGGATGGTATGACTCGCATAATTGCGGAGCACGAACAGTTTTCTTTCGAAATCATCGGGGTTGGTGATGGCATCCGGACAGGTCACGAACACCTGCTCCATACAGGGTTCTACAGACAATGCGGTCTGACCGATGTCTTCTTTGTTAACCGGCACTTTGCGGTAAGTGAGTATCTCCAGCCCTAATTTTTCGGCAGAGCGGTTAAAGATGGCGCGGCATTCTTCGCGAAGCCTGATCTCTTTGGGAAAGAACAGAAAACCCACCCCGTATTTACCAAAGGAGGGAAGGTGCACACCCAGTTTGAGGCATTCGTCAAAAAAGAATTCATGCGGGATCTGCAGCATGATACCGGCGCCATCGCCGGTATTGCTTTCACAGCCGCAGGCACCGCGGTGTTCCATATTCTCCAGCACGGTCAGTGCATCCGAAATATAGTCGTGGGATTTATTGCCTTTGATATTTGCTACGAATCCTATACCACAGGCGTCACGTTCATACGAAGGATCATACAATCCCCCGTTTTGAGTAGGCACAAGCATGTCAACCGAATTTTGAGACTTGAATAAAAGGCAGGCAATCGTTGCGGAAAATTACAAAAAAATCCGGGTTTGTCAAAACCGATCAGGACTAATTATCCAGAAACGTGAATAATATTTAATAAAACGTTGGAGTTATTGAAAAATGTCTTATCATAAAACTAACATTTGTTAACCTGTGGTATAGGTGGTATACCCGGCAGGAAACGCCGGCAGGGGCTGGTGGTTGCGGTTAAACAGCCCGTATACGGCACTTCCGCTTCCGCTCATGGAAGCGTATACGGCGCCTGCTTCGTACAGTGTTTTTTTGATCGCCGCGATCTCGGGGTGCAGGGCGCAAACAGTGGCTTCAAAATCGTTCGTGAGCAGCTGCTTCCACCGGTCAACCGGAGAATTGATAAGGGTGGCGAGTGATTGTTCGGGTTGCCGGGGCTGTATACCGGAAAAAGCGGCGGCGGTAGACACATGTATGCCGGGATGCACCAGTACAAAGCGGTAGACGGAAAGATCCAGTGCCAGCGGCTGCAGCTTTTCGCCCCTTCCGGTGGCGTGGCAGGGGCGGTTCAGGATAAAGAACGGACAGTCGCTGCCCAGCCGGAGGGCGTAGTCCAGCAACTGATCGGTGGAAAGAGGAAGCTGAAAAAAATCGTTGAGCAAACGCAAAGCGAATGCACCGTCGGAGCTGCCGCCGCCGAGACCGGCGCCCATCGGGATATTTTTATGCAGGTGCATGCGCACAGGGCCGATCTGCGGAAAGTCTTTTTTAAGCAGGTGCCAGGCTTTTACACAGAGGTTCTGTTCCGGCGCCGCTGAAACGGGAATACCGGATGTGGTGAGCGAAACGGCTTCATCGCCGCCGGCGCCCTGGATACATTCCAGCGCATCCTGCCATGCCAGCGGGTAAAAAATGGTTTCAAGATCGTGGTACCCGTCTTCCCGTTTGCGGGTGATATGCAGTCCCAGGTTGATCTTGCAGTTAGGGAACAGGATCATTTTCTTTTGTTGATCTCGTCGCGGATAGAGATGGCCCGGATATAGTCTTCCTGCTCCAGCACTTCGTTCAGCAGGGTTTCCAGTTCGTCGAGGTTCATCGCGCTCAGGTCTTCGCGGGCGCTGCCGGTTTCTTCTACACCCACGGCTTCGGGTTTGGGCTTTTTGGGATTGCTGTCTTCCATCAGGATACCGGCGCTTTCCAGTATGTTCTCATAGGTGTAAATAGGACAGCCGAATCGTACCGCCAGGGCCAGCGCATCGCTGGTGCGGCTGTCGATCTCAATGGTATCATGTTCGGTGAAACAAACCAGTTTGGAGTAAAAGATGCCTTCCTGCAGGTCGCTGATCACGATCTCCTGGAGTTCTACGCTGAAGGCGTTCATGAAGTTTTTCATCAGGTCGTGGGTGAGCGGGCGACTGGGTTGCATATGTTCGAGCGCCACGGCAATGGCCTGGGCTTCAAAACCGCCGATTACGATCGGCAGCCTGCGTAAACCGTTGACCTCGCCCAAAACCACCGCATAGGAATGCGTTTGCGTAATACTGTGCGACAGAGCCACAATTTCCAGTTCGATCTTCTTCATAGCGGATACGAAAGTAACGAATTTGAAAATTTGACAATTTGAAAATTTGAAAATGGGTTTGGGGGCGGATTGTCGCATGGTTGAATTGTTTAATGGATAGAAGCCCCCCGGCAAGCAATACAACCATGCTCTCATTTTCAAATTGTCTAATTGTCAAATTTTCAAATTGTCTCATCTTCAAATTAACCCCACCTTTGCCGCATGCATTATGTTTCTGTCGAGGGTCTGACCAAGAGTTATGGCATCAACCCGCTCTTCCGTAATATTTCGTTTCATCTCAGTGAGGGCGATAAAATTGCCCTGATCGCCCGGAACGGGGTGGGTAAATCCACTTTGCTCCGCATCCTGAACGGCACCGAAACGGCCGATGAAGGAAAACTGTTTATTCACAAAGACGTAACGGTGGCGCTGTTTGAACAGGATCCCGTATTTGATGAGGAAAAAACCGTACTGGAAAATATCTTTCATAATGACCACCCCGTGCTGAATGTGATACGGGAGTACGAAGTGGCCAGCGAGAACGAGGACGGTGAAAAACTTGCGCAGCTTTTTGTGCGGATGGATGAACTGGGCGCCTGGGATTTTGAGGTAAAAGTGAAACAGATATTGTCGAAGCTCAATATTCATCACCTGGCCCAGCCGGTAAAAGACCTCAGCGGCGGACAGCGGAAACGGATTGCACTGGCCAAAACCCTGATCGATATCGGGTTTGACCACAAACATACCCTGCTGATGATGGACGAGCCTACCAACCACCTGGATGTTGGTATGATCGAATGGCTTGAAAATTACCTGAACCAGGAAAACGTAACCCTGCTGCTGGTAACACATGACCGCTATTTTCTCGATGCGGTCTGCGGGGAAATATGGGAGCTCGAAAGAGAGAACATGTATGTGTATACCGGCGATTATGAGAACTACGTAGAGAAAAAAGCAGCCCGCATAGAAAGCGAACTGGCCAGCATCGATAAAGCAAAGAACGAATACCGCAAAGAACTGGAATGGATGCGCAAACAGCCCAAGGCCCGTACCACCAAGAGCAAGGCCAGGCAGGACAGGTTCTATGATGTGGAGAGCCGCGCCAAACAGAAAATAGAAGACGCACAACTGCAATTGCAGGTCAAGATGAGCCGGCTGGGGGGTAAAGTGGTGGAGATGAAAAAAGTGTATAAGAGTTACGGTGACCTGGCGGTGCTGAAAGGGTTTGATTACAATTTCAGCAAAGGTGAGCGGATAGGTATCATTGGTAAGAACGGCGTAGGAAAATCAACGTTCCTGAACATCATACAGCAGATTGAATCTGCTGATAGCGGCAAGATCAATATTGGCGACACGGTGATATTCGGTAATTTCTCGCAGCAGGGACTGGTGATCAGGGAGAATATGCGGGTGATAGAATACGTGAAGACCTTTGCAGAGAACTTCCCGCTGGCCAATGGCGGCAGTCTGAGCGCCGCGCAGTTCCTCGAGTTATTTCTGTTTACGCCCGATAAGCAGTATACCTATCTTGAATCGCTGAGTGGCGGAGAAAAGAAAAGACTGCAACTGCTTACCATACTGTTTCGCAACCCCAACTTCCTGATACTCGATGAGCCTACCAATGACCTCGATCTGCCCACATTGGCGGTTCTGGAGAATTTTCTCAGCGAATACCAGGGCTGCGTACTGATCGTAAGCCACGACCGTTATTTTATGGACCGCCTTGTGGATCATCTCTTCGTATTTGAAGGCGATGGTGTGGTAACCGATTTTCCGGGTAACTATACGCAGTACCGTTTATCGCAGAAAGAACAGGAGCGCAACGAGGCAGCGGGCACAAAAACCGAAGCCTTACAAAGAAAAACAGACAGCCCCGGAAAAGAGAACGGAAGCGACGCGGCACCGGCGGAAGCGCGGAAGAAAAAAGGATTCAAGGAAAAACGCGAATTTGAAACCCTGGAAAAAGAACTGCCGTTGCTGGAAAAAGAAAAAGCGGTCATCACCGAAAAAATGAGCAGCGGAAATCTTCCCTTCGATGAACTGCAGCAGCTCAGCGAAAGAATGACCGCCATCACCAACGAAATAGAAGAGAAGGAAATGCGCTGGCTGGAGTTGAGTGAGATGGACTAAGCGATTGGGGGATGATGGATTGGTGGATTACGGATTAGTGGATTATGGATTTTTCCGGCGGACAATACCTGTTCTCTGCGGCCAGGAACCTGCGACGGAGAGAAAAAACGCGATCCGTTAATCCGTAATCCACTAATCCGTAATTCTCACGTAAAGCTAATCAGCTCCACATCAAACACCAGTGTGCTGTTGGGTCCTATCTGTGCGCTTACCTGCCTGTCGCCGTAACCGAGATGCGGTGGAATGAAAAAACGCCATTTACTGCCGGTGGGCATCAGCTGCAGACCTTCTGTCCAGCCTTTGATCACCATATTCAGCGGAAAGCTTGCGGGTCTTCCTCTTTGCACCGAAGAGTCGAAAACGGTGCCGTCTGTCAGGGTGCCGTGGTAATGACAGGTAACGGTATTCATTTCATTTGGCTTGGGACCATTGCCCTCTGTGAGTACTTCGTATTGCAAACCGCTTGGCAGTTCTACAACATCCGGCCTGTTTTTATTGGATGCCAGGAATTCCTGTCCCGCCTGCAGGTTGGCGGCTGCTTTCTGCGCTTTTGCCTGCGCCAGTTGTTCTGCTGCTCCCATACGTGTGTTTTTGCGAAGGTAAGGGAACTGTTGTATGGAATGCAGGAATTGTGAAGCGGCTCCTGATATCCCCCAAAAGCGTCTGAGGCCGTTTTCTGTGACCTGGTCGGTGAGAAAAAACTATATTGCAGAAACAGCCGGCTCACTCCCCCCTGGCCGGTTGCATCCATCTTATAACCATTGTTTATGAAAAAAATCCTTGCCCTTATTCCGGGCGCGTTCTTTTGCGTGACCGTATCAGCCCAAACCGATCAGGCCCTGGCCACGGCGCGTTATACGCTTACACATGTGTCAGACACCACCCAGCCCGAGAAGCCCCTGGTTCAAAAATTCATCCTGTACCTCGGCAGCAGCATGAGCCGTTATGCAAACGATATGCAGAACGGTCCGGGCGGCAACATCGTCAGCCTGGGTGCGCTGCGTAATGTAACAACAACCGGGGTCGGCAATATACAGGCTGTTTCGGTTCCTGCCGGTGATATGAAAAACTGGCAGCTGGCCAACTCCTATATCAAACTGTCGGCTGAAAACAGGCTGTCGTACCTGGCTATGGCAGGTATGAAACTGTTTTCGGTGGAGGAGCCCGCACCCGCGATCGACTGGGCGATAGCGCCCGATACCCGGCAGATCATGGGGATGCCATGTCAGAAAGCAAACGGCCGGTTCAAGGGAAGGGATTACGAAGCCTGGTTTGCGGCGCAGCTGCCCTACAGCAACGGTCCGTGGAAACTGGGCGGACTGCCCGGGCTGATACTGGAAGCCTACGATACCAAAAAAGAAGTGGTATTTACGTTAACGGAATTCAAAGCGGTAAAAGATACCGCAATTGAAATTGCCATTCCGGCAACCGCTATTAAAACCACGCCGAAAGAATACAAACAATACCGCGAAGCGTTAATGCAGCAGGTGGCAGCCGGTGGCGTAACTGATGTTGCAGCGGGTACACTGCGGTTCTCGGGCACTGTTTCAGGCGGAATAACGTCTGCAGGACAGGCAACCAGGCCAAGACAATTCAATAATCCGATAGAAAAAGAAGAGAAAAACTAATAAAATAGTTATATAACTAAATAAATAGTTTATTTTGCGGACAACCAGTAAAAACTGTTTATGAAAAATATGATTGTTTGCCTGTTCCTATGCCTGCTGGCATGGGGCGCCGGCGCGCAGATCAGCGGCCAGGCGTTTGCATCGGTCAAATACCGCTTCACCCATATCAATGATACAAGCCAGCCCGGTGATCCGTATACCGAAACGATGATCCTGCTGCTGGGAAAGCAATACAGTGCTTACCAGAGTTATGATAAAATGGTGCGCGACTCGGTGGGCGGAAAGGTGTTTATGGTGGTCCGCCAAAACGCATGAAAATATTGAATAATCCCCTCGAAAAAAACCATCCCTGATCATGAAGCTGAGCTACAGGATACTGATGGTGCTGCTCCCGGTCTGTGCCGCGGCTTCGCTGCACGCGCAGGTAACGGCCTCCGGCATGGTAGCGGACAGCAGCGGCAAACCGGTAGCAGCCGCAAGCGTAACGCTGGTAAAAAAGAACGGGGTGATACTTGCATTCGCCATCACCAATGCAGGCGGCGGTTACAAACTGCGGCATACGGCTGCTTCTGTAAAAGATACCCTTTCGGTGACCGTCAGCGCGCTGGGTTTTGCCAAACAAACGGTGGCATTGGTTTCGGCCGACCAGCGATCCGATTTCAGGCTGCGCGGAACAAAGGAGGTATTGCCCAATGTAACGGTAAACAGCCGGTCCATGCTGCGCAGGGAAGGCGATACACTGAACTACGATGTGGCTTCTTTCAGCGAGAAACAGGACCGCACCATTGGCGATGTGATCAAAAAACTGCCGGGCGTGGAGGTGGATGACAGGGGGCAGATATCCTACGGTGGAAAACCGATCAACCGTTTTTATATCGAGGGTGATAACCTGCTCGACGGAAAATACAATATTGCCACCAAAAGCATTCCCTCCGATGCGGTATCAAAAGTGCAGGTACTCGAGAATCACCAGCCGGCAAAAGTGCTGAAAGACCTGGTGCCGAGCGACCAGGCTGCCATGAACATTGTGCTGAAAGACAAAGCCCGTCTTCGCCTGATGGGTACCGGGGATGCGGCGGCGGGAACACCGGGTGTATACAATGCTTCCGCAAATCTGATGCTGTTCAGGAAACAGGTGAAATTCATCAACTATACCAAACTGAATAACACCGGCAACGACCTGGCCGATGATGTGACCAATTTTTTCGGATCGGAAAATACACCGCCGGCTTCGCTGATGAGCGCCAGTACGGCAGGTACGCCTGATATTTCGCGGAAACGTTCGCTGTTCAATAATGCCGTGCTGGTTACGGCCAACGATCTGGTAAACCTGAAAAAAGACTGGCAGCTGCGTATCAATGCACATTTTCTTGCCGACAAACAATTTCAGTCTTACCGCTACCGTGCAACCTATTATCTGCCGAACGATACCGTTCGGTATGCCGAAGCACTGGACAGCAGGAAATCGACCAATACCTTCAATACGCAGTTTACGCTGACCGCCAACCGCGAAGATTATTTACTGAATAATGTGACCATACTGGAAAACACCCCGCAGGAAATTTCCTCCAGCCTGTTAGCCACGGGCAACGGTGCGTTGGCGCAGAAGTTTAGCGGAACCACTGCGAATATCTCCAACCGGTTTAATTTAATCCGCAAGCTGCGCAGGGGATCCAGTTATGAGCTGTATTCATTTCTCAACCGGGTATCCAATCCCGCCACATTACAGGTGCGCCCGGGCTTATTTGCCGCGCAGCTGAACAACGGACAGCCTTATGCGGGACTTGAACAAACAGGCGCCGTGCCTACCTGGTATACGGAGAATTACCTCAGTTTCGGGATCCCCGGTTCCAAATTAAAGCAGCGGTACCGCGTAGGGTTCAATTACCAGCAGCAGGAACTGAATTCGCTGTTATCATCCGAGCAGAACAGCGGCAGTAAAGCGCTGGTGGCCGACAGTTTTATCAACCGGCTCGAGTGGAACAGACTGCGTGTGTATGTGCAGGCGGATTATTCGTATATCACTGATAAGATCGTTTTTTCCCTCTCACTGCCGCTTGTGTACCAGAACATACGGTATACAGGCAGAAAGCAAAGCGGTAACCTGCGCGATTTTCCGGTAACACCGAGGGTAAGCTTACGGTACAATACGGGTCAGGAAGACTTTGTTTCGCTGGGGTATTCGTATGGCAACAACTGGGGTGGTATCGACCAGGTGTACGACGGGTATATCATGCGCAGCTACCGCGATTTTTATTCCAACGGCAGTTTGCTGAACGAGTCAACAAGCCATAGTCTCAGCGCTTCCTACAATTTCAGGAACACACTTAAGATATTTTTCTTTTCGCTGGGTGTTTCGTACAGCGTTTTTGAGCGCAATACCATCAGCCGGCAGCAGATCAGCTCACTGGTGCAACAGGCGAGTCTGATTCCTTTCAACAACGGTTATTCAAGTATCGCAACTTCTGCCAGCATCAGCAAATACCTGTTTCCGCTGATGACAACCATCGGCGGCAAGCTGGGCTGGTCAAGATCCAGGGCCAACCAGTTCCAGAACGGAGACCTGCTGGCCGTGCAGAACGATATGTATGTTGCGGGACTGAACACCAACACCAAATTTGCAAGCTGGCTGACCGTTGGATACAACGGCAGTTTTACCGCCAGCAATGCCAGTCTGCCGGACGGCGGTAAACGCTCTGCCACACCGGCGGTGAAAAAATGGCTGCATTCTGCAGATGCAGCCATTACGCTGAGCAAAACGCTCACGGCAAAACTGGCAGCCGATAATTATACATATCTCGTACCCGGTGCACAGGATGTGCGGGTAACTTTTGCCGATCTGTACCTGACGTATTATCTCGACAAATTAAAATCCAATATCGAATTCTCTTTAACGAATATCATGGGCACGGATGAGTATACCAATGTATCCATGTCTGCCAACAGCATTTCAAGCGCGGCCTATACCATCCGTCCGCGGATGGCGTTGCTGAAATGCTATTTCAGGTTCTGATGCAGGGTGGCCGGGCGGCGCTGTCGGGTGGTTCTTATGCATGGCTGTTTTCTTCATGTGCTTATGAAAAATACGAAATGCAAACCCGATGGCCCGGCCCGGCCATACCATTTATTTCAGGGTGGCGATATCGATCACAAAGCGGTAACGTACATCGCCCCTGATCACTTTCTCGTAAGCTTCGTTGATGTCTTTGATATCGATGACTTCCACATCCGACACGATATTGTGTTCGGCGCAGAAATCGAGCATCTCCTGTGTTTCGGCAATACCGCCGATCAGTGAGCCGATGATGCTGCGGCGTTTCATGATCAGGTTAAAGGCAGGTACCTCAGACGGGGATGGCGGAACACCCACCACGATCATGGTTCCGTTGGTGCCGAGCAGGTTGAGGTAGTCGCCATATTGATGCGGCGCTGAAACCGTATTCAGTATCACATCAAAATAACTGGCTTTCTCCTTCATTGCCTTTGTATCGGTGGTAAGCAGAAAATGATGCGCTCCCAGTTTTTTTGCATCGGCTTCTTTGGAAGGCGACGTGCTGAGCATGGTCACTTCCGCACCAAATGCGGCGGCAAATTTTACACCCATATGCCCGAGTCCGCCAAGACCCACAACGCCCACTTTCTGTCCCTTGCCCACTTTTACATAGCGGAGCGGTGAATACGTGGTAATGCCCGCGCAAAGCAATGGCGCCACACCTGCCAGCGGCAGTTTGGGTGATATCTGCAGCGTGTAGTTTTCATCCACCACGATTTGTGTGGAATACCCGCCGTAAGTGGGTGCGCCGGTCTTTTTTTCCCTGCCGTTATAGGTGCCTACCATGCCTTCATCACAATATTGTTCAATGCCGGCCTTACAGTTTGGACAGCTGCGGCAGGAATCGACAAAGCAACCCACGCCGGCCAGGTCGCCCACTTTAAATTTGGTTACCTTATCGCCAACATGCGTAATGCGGCCAACGATCTCGTGACCCGGTACCATCGGAAAAATGGAGCCGCCCCATTCATCGCGTACCTGGTGAATATCGGAGTGACAGACACCGCAGTACAGTATCTCTATCTGAACATCGTGGACGCCGGGTTCTCTTCTTTCCAGACCGAAAGGGGTTAGGGGAGTGGTGGCAGACTGCGCTGCATATGCTTTTGTTGCTATCATGTGTTTTGTTTGTGTATACAAATATCGCAAAGAATTCCTCATGACGGATCAGCGGTTTTTATGAACTTTATATAAACGAATGTTTATGGCGATAAGAAAACTGGGTTCTCAGGGACTCGAAGCTTCACAGCTGGGTTTGGGTTGTATGGGTATGAGTGAATTCTACGGTGAGACGGATGATACCGAGAGCCTGGACGTATTGCATAAGGCGCTGGATCTGGGTGTGAATTTCTGGGACACGGCGGATGTATACGGACCGTTCACGAACGAGGTGCTTGTAGGAAAAGCGCTGAAGGGAGTCCGCGACAGGATTGTACTGGCCACCAAGTTTGGCATTCTTCGCGACCCGTCTGATCCCGCCAAACGCGGGTTCAGCGGTAAACCCGCGTATGTGCAATCGGCCTGCGAAGCGAGTTTGAAAAGACTGGATACGGATATCATCGACCTGTATTACCTGCACAGGGTAGACCCCGAAACGCCGATAGAAGAAACCGTGGAGGCCATGGCAAAACTGGTGCAGCAGGGAAAAGTGAGAGCGATCGGTCTGAGCGAGGTATCGGTGAATACCCTGCGCAGGGCACACGCGGTATTTCCGGTAACGGCGGTGCAAAGCGAGTATTCCCTGTGGACAAGAGACCCCGAAGAAGGGATGCTGGATGCATGCCGGGAACTGGGTATCGCATTTGTGGCGTACAGCCCTCTGGGCCGCGGGTTTCTCGGCGGACAGATCCGGAAATTTGAAGACCTGGCGCAGGATGATTATCGCAGGTTTTCTCCGCGTTTCCAGGGAGATAATTTTGACAAAAACCTGGCGCTGGTGCAAAAAGTGGAGGAGATTGCGGTCGAAAAAGGCTGCACGTCTTCCCAACTGGCCATTGCCTGGGTGATGGCCCAGGGCGACCATATTTTTCCGATACCGGGTACCAAGCGTCTGAAATACCTCCAGGAAAACATCGGGTCACTGAATGTGCAGCTTACCCAATCCGACCTGGAAAGAATAGACGCCGTTTTCCCTCCCGGTATCGCCAGCGGTCTTCGCTATCCCGAAAATATGATGGGCAGGATCAATGCATAAAGGCGCTGCGGAAAATTGCAAAGAATCCCCATCGGCAATCGGCCATCACAAATCGGCAATTTCCCCCTACCGGTAGCTGAGCCTGAACTCGTCCAGTACCGGTTTGTATTTCCTGGGTCGGGTTAATTCGTACTGGTAAATGATCTCACCGATCTCTCTGAAAAAGGGGTAGCCGGTTTCGTTGTATTCGTATTTGTTGTCATTCAGCACTCCATCCCTGTTTACATAAATATTGGCGCTGATCATGAACTCCGTATTGTGCAGGAAATCGACGATATAGGCGGCATCCGTCAGGTAGCCGTACGACCAGCCCGGTTTATTGAAGATGCGGATATAGGGAGGCGGTTTCTGTTTGCCGGCCTTGTACAGAAAGAACTTGGTGTAGCTGTCAAAGAACTCCGTGGTATCGTAATTGGGAAACCTGCTTTCAGACGGAAGTTCCGACATGTACTGCAGCAGGAACTGTCTGTCTTCAGCGCCCAGCCTGAAACGTCTTCTGGCAGGAACGGACCCGGGAAAGACGACGGATTGCAGCATATACTGCAGGTCTTCCAGCGGGAAATTGTTGTGACGGGTAAAATCCATCGGCGCATGGATCAGCGAATCGTTTTTGTCCCAATGCGCCTGTCCCACCAGTACCTGTTTGCTGTAGTCAAATGCCAGGGTGCTGTACGCAGGCGGTATCGTATACAGCGTCTGCGTATCCTTTACAAAACGGATGGGGTTGGTATGCCGGTTCTCTTCCTCTGTCATCCCAACAAACCTTCTTACGATACGCGTGTCCAGGTAGCCTTTTTTTTGTAAGGTTTCATTGAGGGATTGCTGCCCGTTGAATTCATACAAACGGTTATAGGCATCGTTATCGCTTACCAGGAATATTTTCTTTACATATTGTGCAACAGAGGGCAGTCCGTTGCCGGCAGAGCTGTCTGCATGCACCACCGTCTGGTGATGCCAGCCGCTGTCGGTCAGCATAGGCGTATACTTGTCTACACCGTACCGCTTGAGTGCATGTATCTTTTCGAGTGCAGCCAGCGCCACCGGCAGCTTTACGGTTGAGGCAGGGTTATAATACCGGTCCCTGTCGGTATGCAGGTAGTATTGCTCAAACGAAGGCCGGTTCCGGCTGTCGCGGCTGATCTGCGTATAGATGATCTGGTACTGAAAACTGTCGGGGTGATCCAGCACTTTTTTCAGGAGGGGAGAAGCTTTGCTGTACAGGAGCTGCTTCAGCCATTCGCTGTTTTTTTCCTGCGCCTCTGCCGGAAGAGACACGGCAATACAGCAACAGGTGACCAGCAGGGACAGGATGTTTTTCATGGCAGACAGGTATGGGCCGTCAAATATAACGAACCCTGCAGATCAGCTTCTTTTTGCCTGTTGCAGCAGGTAGGCGGCTTCCACCAGTTTCTCGAGTTTTTCGTACAATTCGAGGATGGCTTCGCGTTCCGGCCTGCCCAGCTGTTTTTGAAAACCGCCGGTAACGCTGGTTTTCAGCCAAAGCCATAGCAACCGGCGAACATCATCGATGTCTGCGAAATCAAAGAGCTCGTCTGCAACCAGCAGCGGGTTGCGGATTTCTTCGGGGGATAAGACCGTAAGGCTTACCTGCCGTTTGGTGGATACAGGCATGGCAATAAGGTTTAGTTGGGCCTGTCTTACGATGCAATGGGTAGGTTCGAATATTGCCTGCGGTAAATACGCCCGTGAAAAATAAGGCAATAATGCGTATAAATCCTGTTGCAGGATTTATGAGCGACTGTTTATTTCGTAATGACTAATACAAACACAATATTATGATTTGGTCTATGAAATCAGGAAAAAATAATACCCTATTTTCTAACGTATTTATACCTGATGAGATTAGTTGACAGATTACAGGAATACCTGTGTTTTCACGGTATCACTGCCTATGCTTTTGAGCATAGCTGTGCGCTTTCCAACGGGTACCTGGGTAAACAACTGCGGGGCAAGGGCGCCATCGGCTCCGATATACTCGAGCGGATCAAGCAGCAATACCCGGATCTGAGCCTGGTATGGCTGGTAACCGGCAAAGGCAGCATGCTGCTTTCGCCCTATGCCACCGGCCCGGAAAGGAAGCTGCTCGACCTGAACGAAGAGCAGCAGGTTTATTTCACTTCAAAAGACGATGTTATCGGCGTTCTCAACAAACAAATAGAGAAACTCGAGAAAACGATAGACGATAAAGACAGGATCATCCAGCTGATGGAGAAGGAGCGGAAGGGCTGGAGGGGCGGGTGAGTTGTAATAGTCAAATGGCTAAATGGTTGAATGGTTACATGGTTAAATGGTTGCAGGGTGGTATCGCAGCAGCATTGCCTACACGGCACGCTGCTGCATAGCCACTACCTTCCTTCAACAATTGAACCATGTAACCATTTAACAATCCAACCATTTAGCAATGTACCCATTCCCCTCCTTATGCATACGCCTCGGTGGGCTCGCAGGTGCAGATCAGGTTGCGATCGCCATGGGTATTGTTTACCCGGGCTACACTTGGCCAGAACTTATTAAGGGTTACATAGTATAACGGAAAAGCCGCTTCCCGCCTGGTATATCCGTGGTTCCATTCTTCAGCACATATAACCGCCTGGGTATGGGGTGCATTTTTCAGGGGATTATCTGTCTTATCCGATTTTCCCGACTCGATCGCCGTGATCTCTTCGTGTATAGCGATCAGGGCATCGCAGAAACGATCCAGCTCTGCTTTGTCCTCGCTCTCTGTTGGCTCCACCATGATGGTGCCGGCCACGGGGAAACTCAGCGTTGGCGCATGAAAACCATAGTCGATCAGTCGTTTCGCCACATCTTCCGCTTCCACGCCCGCGCTTTGTTTAAAAGGCCGCAGGTCCACGATGAATTCGTGCGCACAGGAGCCATTGGTTCCGGTATACAGTATCTTATAATGTTTCTCCAGTCTTGCCTTCATATAGTTGGCATTCAGGATAGCGTATTCGGTGGCCATGCGCACGCCATCGGCGCCCAGCATTTTGATATAGCCATAGCTGATCAGCAGTATGCTCGCTGAGCCATACGGAGCGGCGCTGACAGCCCCCTTTGTTTTATTTTCAACATGTCCTGGTAAATACGGGGCAAGTTTTTCATTCACGCAGATAGGTCCCATGCCCGGTCCGCCACCGCCATGAGGTATCGCAAATGTTTTGTGCAGGTTCAGGTGGCAGACATCCGCACCGATTGAGCCCGGGCTGGTCAGTCCCACCTGCGCATTCATATTGGCGCCGTCCATATATACCAGTCCGCCGTTCTCATGAACGATCCGGCAGATATCCTTGATGGTTTCTTCAAATACACCGTGCGTAGAGGGGTAGGTAACCATCAGCGCACCCAGTGTGTCTTTGTATTGCACTGCTTTTGCCTGCAGGTCGGCCACATCGATATTGCCTGCTTCGTCGCATTTCACCACAACCACTGTAAAGCCCACCATTACCGCGCTGGCAGGATTGGTGCCGTGCGCGCTGATCGGTATCAGCACCACATTGCGGTGAGCTTCGTTACGGGCAATATGGTAATCGCGGATACTCAGCAGACCGGCATATTCGCCCTGTGCGCCGCTGTTGGGCTGCAGGCTGCAGGCGCTGAATCCCGTGATCTCGCAGAGGTATTTGCTGAGTTCATCGGTGATCTGCTGGTAGCCCGCTGTCTGCGTCAGCGGTGCAAACGGATGCAGTGCGCCAAACTCGGGCCAGCTTACAGGAATCATCTCGGATGCCGCATTCAGTTTCATCGTGCAGCTTCCCAGACTGATCATACTGGTATTAAGCGAAAGGTCCTTGTTCTCCAGCATCTTGATATACCGCATCATCTGGCTTTCGCTGTGATGGATATTGAAAACGGGATGGGTGAGAAAAGTACTGGTGCGTGCCAGCGCTGCCGGTATCGCGGATTCTTTTGACAGAGATTTTTTGTCAACAGTAACTGCATTTTTTCCCGTAACCGCTGCGAAAACGGAAAGCAGTTTGCTGATATTCTCGGCAGTGCTGGTTTCGTCGATGCTGATACCGATACTGCCATTGCTGTAATAGCGGAAATTGATCTCCTGTTTTTCTGCCGCGGTCTTCACAGCCGCTGCATCCATGCCGGTTATTGTAAGCGTATCGAAATAGGCTGCGTTCTCCTGCCTGATACCCAGTGCCGCCAGTCCGTCTGAAACCGTCTTCGCCAGCCGGTGAACGCGTGCGGCGATGTTCCTCAGTCCCTGCGGTCCGTGGTATACGGCATACATCGCGGCCATATTGGCCAGCAATGCCTGTGCCGTGCAGATATTGGAAGTGGCTTTTTCGCGTTTGATATGCTGCTCGCGTGTCTGCAATGCCATGCGAAGCGCCCGGTTGCCCTGGGCATCGATGCTTACACCGATCAGCCTGCCGGGCATACCGCGTTTAAAATCGTCTTTTGTGGCAAAGAACGCCGCGTGCGGTCCGCCAAAACCCATCGGAACACCAAAGCGCTGCGCAGATCCTATCGCCACATCCGCACCCAGTTCGCCCGGCGAAGCCAGAACGGTCAGCGCCAGCAGATCGGTTGCCATGATCACCAGTCCGCCTGCCCCATGCACTTTTTCGATGAACGAACGGTAATCCTCTGCCGATCCGTTATCGTTCGGGTATTGTACGATGGCGCCGAAATAGGTATTGTCTATAACAGCCGTGGCATAATCGCCATATACCAGTTCCACACCGATCGGCTGTGCACGCGTGAGCAACACATCTTTTGTCTGCGGGAAAATACAGTTGTCAACAAAAAGTTTTGGTCTTTCGATCAGGTCCGATTTGTTCACATGATGAAAGATCATGGCCATCGCTTCGGCGGCGGCTGTGGCCTCATCCAGCAGCGATGCATTGGAGATGGGAAGCCCGGTCAGATCGGATACCATGGTCTGGAAATTCAGCAGGCTCTCCAGACGGCCCTGCGATATCTCGGCCTGGTACGGTGTATACTGGGTATACCATCCCGGGTTTTCGAAGACATTACGGAGGATCACACTCGGGGTGATGGTTCCGTAATAGCCCTGCCCGATATAGTTGGAAAAGACCTTGTTCTTCGCAGCTGTTTTTTTGAGTTCAGACAGGTATTCGAACTCGCTGACGGCATCGGGTATAGCCAGTTTTTGTTTGTTGCGGATAGCGGCAGGTACGGTTTTGCCGATCAATTCCTCCAGCGAAGACACCCCGATGGTTTCGAGCATCAATTTGGTATCTGCAGGATTGGGGCCGATATGCCGCCCGTGAAATTCGGTTGACTGCTGATCGAATAGGTTCATAGCAAGAACATAGCTTTAGGTAGGTAATAAATCGCCGCAAAGTTACGCCGATACAACGGTAAAAACAGGGGCTTTGTGATCGCAGTTAATAACCTGTGAATCAATAGGGATTGACAGGCGCCGGCTCCAGTGCATAGCCCGTATCGGCCGCAAATGGGGGAAAGCCTTCTTGCCCGGATGGTTCGGTTCCGATCGCTTCCCGGAGGCGCATCTGTTCGCTGGTAAAACGGCTGCCATCATGGCTCCAGCCTGGCGCCCCGAACAGGTATTGCAGCCGGGTTTTAAAGGGAAGGCCTTTCTGTGTGATATCCTTCCACAGCTGGCTCCATTCGTGGAAGATCACACTGACCGCCGTGGGGTTCTCAATATTCTTTGTCAGACCATACCTGATGGGCTGGTAATTTTCGGCGGACAGCTCTTCCTGGAAAGTGCCAAACAGTTTGTCCCAAATGATCAGGAACATACCCATATTCCTGTCGAGATACCTGGGGTTGGAGCCATGGTGTACGCGGTGATGGGAGGGGGTAACCATAAAATATTCCAGTACGCCCATTTTACCGACCAGTTCGGTGTGCACGAATATGCCCCATATCTGCGTGAGCGAATAAATAAAGGCAATGTCCAGCGGCTGAAAACCCAGCAGGGCCAGCGGTATAAAATACATAAACCGGTACAGCGGCTGGAAAACCGACGACCGGAACCCGACGGTGAAATTCATCCGTTCGCTGCTGTGGTGTGTAACATGTACGGCCCAGAACAGGCGTATCCGGTGATCAAAGCGATGCAGCCAGTAATACAGGAAATCCTCGAGCAGCAGCAGCACCGTCCAGTAAAGAAAAGAGGGATGAATATGCGCTATGGCATGGACAAAGAAATAGTGCAGTGCCGCCAGGTACACAACCCTGAATCCCAGGTCGATGCCCGAATTCAGCAACAGCAGGTAAACGCTGGCAGCGGAATCCCTGAAAGAATAGCTGTTCCGGTTGTGGAGATGCGATAGCAGTATTTCGAGACCAATGATGATCGCATATAACGGGGTGGAGAGTAATATCAGCCATTGTTCCAGTATCGCACTCATACAGAAATACAGTATAGGAAGGATTTCTCATGAAATCCAGTTAATCTTGCATTGCAAATTACAGGTTAGGGCTTATATCATCTTCAACAGATTGTTAAGGATTATGGATGCGATCAAAATGGAAGGGTGGGAAAAACGGAGCGCGGAGCACCGGAAACAGTACAAACAACTGTTGAAAAGAGCCGATAAGAACAAAGTGCTCCGTCAATTACCCGAACTGCACGAACAGGCTTTTGAAAAGATCGATTGCCTGCAATGTGCCGCCTGCTGCAAGAATTATTCGCCCCGGTTCAAAACACCGGATATCAAACGCATCGCCAGGTTCCTTGGCATGAAGGAAGGCGATTTTATCGAGACCTATCTTTTTCTCGACCAAGAGGGCGATTATGTGGTGAAATCCAAACCCTGTCCTTTCCTCGGCGCGGATAACTGTTGCAGTATTTACGAGGCGCGTCCTTCCGACTGTCACCGTTTTCCCTATACCGATGAAGACGTGCTTCTCAAACGCCCCGCCATCACCCTCAAAAACGCCGGTTTTTGCCCCATCGTATACTACGTACTCGAAAGCCTTCTCCAAACCCGCTAACCCACCCTCCTCCACAACCACCAATCCAAAATCCCCAATCGGCCATCGCCCATCCAACCATCCCCTCAATATTCCATCTTTCTCAGCGAAGGCGCTTTTACCCAGGTGATGCCCACCACCAGCAGGGTCATAATGCCGCCAAAAACCACCGAGGGTATCACACCCATCAGTTTGGCCGCCACACCGCTTTCAAACTGTCCCAGTTCGTTGCTGCTGTTGATGAACATGGAGTTCACGCTCATTACACGTCCCCGCATATGATCCGGTGTTTTCAGCTGCAGTATGGTACCCCTGATCACCACGCTGATGCCATCCAGCATACCGCACAGCACCATTACCCCAAAAGAAACCCAGAACCATTGCGACAAGGCGAAAATGATGATGCAGGTGCCAAAACCTCCCACGGCGTACAACAGCCATTTTCCCTGTTTTTTGCGCAGGGGAAAAAGCGTAAGCAAAACAATAATGCATACCGAACCGATATCGGAAGCGGCGTTCAGCCAGCCGAACCCGATGGGGCCAACCTTCAGTATATCTTTTGCAAATACGGGTATCATCGCCACCGCGCCGCCGAACAATACGGCAAACATATCGAGCGATAATGCCCCCAGCACTTCCTTGGTGGAGAAAACAAAACGCAGTCCTTCTTTTACGCTGTCCATGGTCTTCTTCTCACCGGGTTCGTTCAGCGCCGGTTTGGGTTTCAGCTGGTACATAAAAAAGAAACCCGCGGTTACCAGTCCGCAGATGGTTACCAGCGCCGCGGTATTGCCCAGTCCCGCTATCAGGAAACCGGCGGTGGCATGCCCGCTTACCGATGCTGCCAGCCAGGTGGCCTGGTTCCAGGTGGTGGCATTGGACAATATGTTTTTGGGAACGATGGAAGCGATCATCACGCCAAACGTAGGCCCGGTAAAGGCCCGGAATACGCCGGTGCAGAAAATAATGATGTAGATCGCAAACGCAATCCAGTGCGTGCCGAGTTGTGCGGCCGTGTACCTGGCAGACAGTCCGGTCAGCAGCAAAGCGCATCCGAGATAAAGGGCCACGCCGCGCAGCAGCAGCTTTCTTTTTTCACTGATATCGATCACATGCCCCGCATAGAGCGAAAGCGATACCGCCGGGATCACTTCCGAGAGACCGATCAGCCCTATGGCAAAAGGTTCGTTGGTGAGTTCATAGATCCACCAGCCCACGAGGGTGCCCATCATCCGCAAACCCATGATAAAAAGAAAACGGCCCGCCAGTAGGTTGCGGTATTCTGCAATACGCACGGCGGCAAAGGGATCGTGTTTTTGTGTTTCCATAAGTTTTCGCTTCGGCAAACAACATGGGCTCAGGGAAGACTGAAATAGTGTTGTCCCTCGTCAAAATCCCGTTCCAGCGCATCGATTACCACCTGTAAATGCTTTTCATTGCCTAAAAAATCGGCGTTGCTGGCGTCAATGAAAATGGTTTTGATATTATGTTGCTTGATATAACTCGTATAGGTCTCTTGCAGGTTGAACAGGTATTCATCCGGTATGCTCTGCTCGTAGGAGCGGTTTCTTTTTTTGATATTGGCCTGCAGTTTCTGTACCGGCGCATGCAGGTAGATCAGTATATCCGGGAAAGCGATCTGCTGGTGGATGATGTCGAACAGTTTCTGGTAAAGCCTGAACTCCTCCTCGGGCAGGTTCACTTTGGCAAACAACAGGCATTTGGTGAACAGGTAATCCGAAATGGTCACGGTCTGAAACAGGTCCTTGGTATGCAGCATTTCCTTTAACTGCTTATAGCGTTCGGCCATAAAGAACAGCTCCAGCGGAAATGCATATTGCTCGGGGTTCTCGTAAAATTTGGGCAGGAAAGGATTGTCTGCAAACTCTTCCAGTATCAGCCTGGCATTGAAATGCTTCGCCAGCAGATGCGTTAGTGTGGTCTTGCCCGCGCCGATATTTCCTTCTACCGTAATGAAATGGTGCTTCATGGTTGCCGTAGCGCCAAAATTAGCAGCCCTCAGTTTGCGGCAGGAGATTTTTTTTGCACATCCAGCGGGTCTGTACACTCGGCAAGCAGCACGCTGATGGTCTTGTGCAGAACAGGGTGTACCAGCGCCGGCGCGATCTCGCTGAGCGGCAGCAGTACAAACCTGCGGGATGCCATGGCCGGATGGGGTAATGTTAATAAGTCGGTATGGATCACCTGGTCGCCGATCAGCAGAATATCGATATCGATTGTCCGGGGTCCCATCTTTACCGTTCTTGTCCGGCCCATCTCAGACTCTATCGCCAGCAACTCGCGCATGAGCTCCGCTGGCAGCAAACTGGTCTGCAGCGCCAGCGCCTGGTTGAAGAATGCAGGCTGGTCCCTCATTCCCCAGGCTTCGGTTTCATAAATCGAGGACGAACTTTGTATTTTGCCGCAGCGTTCTTCGATCAGTGCACACGCTTTTTGCAGGTTTTCTTCCCTGTTACCAAGATTACCGCCTGTCAGCAAATAAGCCATGTTCATATATTGCAGAAATTACCGGCGTCAAATATCTTTAAATTCAGTACCAATAGTCAAATTATGAGAGGCTTTTTCAAAACCTTTTTCGCTGCCTTCCTTGCGATGGTCGTTTTCTGTATACTGGGCATGTTCCTGTTTGTGGGATTCCTTGCCAGCATTACTTCCAAAGAAAAGCCCACCATACCCGATAAAGCGGTGCTGGTACTGGACCTGTCAACGCATTTCAGGGAAAAAGCGGAGAGTAATCCCGTAAATGCGGTATTGAACGGAGAGGAAGATGACCGGCCCACCTTGTATGATATGGTGCGGCTCATCCGCTATGCCGCAACGGATTCGTCTGTCAAAGGCATATATATACTCTGCGGCAGCAACGCCAACGAATATGCCGCCAGCGAAGAGCTGCGCGATGCGATCAGGGATTTCAAGGCGGGTCATAAGTTCGTGATCGCCTATGGAGAAGCCATTACGCAGAAAGGATATTACATAGGCTGCCTGGCGGATAAACTCTATTGCCATCCGCAGGGCGGTGTGGACTGGTCGGGTTTTTCCGCCGATCTTTTGTTCCTGAAGGGTACGCTCGACAAACTGGAGATACAGCCGCAGATATTTTACGCGGGTAAGTTCAAAAGCGCCACCGAGCCCCTGCGCGAAACGCAGATGACGGAGGCCAACCGCCTGCAAACCTCCGTATGGCTGGGCGGGTTGTACAGCCGCTTCCTGCAGTCGGCTTCCGAGGCCAGGAAGATCGATACCGCCGCATTGCATGCACTTGCCACAACAGGTACGATACAGACGGCAAACGATGCACTGAAGCACCGGTTGGTGGACGGACTGCGGTACGACGACCAGGTTAAATCCGAGATCTCGGCTTTGCTGAAGATCGATGAAAAGAAACAGATCGGGTTTGTCAATTTTACGGACTATTCCAACGGAACATCCTGGCGCAGGGCCAATGGCGGCAGGATAGCGCTGATACTGGCGGATGGCGACATCGTTTCCGGAAAAGGAGACAATGAGCAGGTGGGAAGCGACGAGTTCAGGAACATTATCCGCAAGGCAAGGATGGATAAAGACATCAAGGCCATCGTATTCCGGGTAAATTCTCCCGGCGGCAGTTCCCTGGCCAGCGATGTCATCTGGCGCGAGATCACACTTGCGCGGAAAGAAAAACCGGTTGTGGTCAGTATGGGAGGCGTGGCGGCTTCGGGAGGCTATTATATTTCCTGCAATGCCGATTCCGTGTTTGCCAATGCCAATACGATTACCGGCTCTATCGGCGTATTCAGCGTACTGCCCAATATGCAGTCGTTCTTCCGAAACAAACTGGGTGTCACATTCGACGGCGTCAAAACAGCGCCTTATGCAGACCTGGGCAATATCGGCCGGCCGCTTACCGAGCCCGAGAAACGAATGATGCAGGCAGCGGTGGATTCCATTTACCTCACATTCAAGGCAAGGGTGGCCACCGGGCGGAAAAAAGACATCGGTTATATAGACAGTATCGCACAGGGAAGGGTATGGACAGGCGCCGATGCACGAAAGCTTGGGTTGGTAGACAGGCTGGGTACGCTGCAGGATGCGATGGATTGTGCAGCGCGGATGGCTAAGCTCAAAGAGTACCGTGTGAAGGAGTATCCAGAGAAAAAAAGTTTCTTCGAACAGCTGCTGACGAATTACAAAAAAACAATTGGTAAGGATGTGCTGAAGAACGAGATCGGCGCCGAGCAGATGGCATTGATCAGGCAGTTCAAACAGGTAAAGCAGATGGCAGGAGAGCCACAGACAAGACTGCCGTTTACCTATACCCTCAGGTAAGACCGGCAGCTTTGTTTTTTTGTGCGGCGGCCGACCGTTTGAACAGGCGTTCGTCAAAATCAAAACCGCGGGCTGTGACCGGTTTCAGTTTCCTGAAATCGGCATGCAGGGGGTTGATCAGCAGGTTGTGTTCCGAAGGGATGACAGCCGAAGGGCACCTGATCAGCAGGGAGCGACTGTTCTGCAGCATTTCTTTCCCCATCCACTGCGTATACTCAAAATCATGCTGCCAGCCTTTTTTGAGGGCAGATAACGTAACCTCGTGCTGTGAAATGGTGTCGGGAAGCTGGATCTCCACCAGTTGAATAAGGTTCAGTTCTTCCAGCGTGGCGGTATTTACCAGAATCTCGAGCAGCGCAAGCGAAATATGTTCACTGGCATAGGTAACGGCCACACCCGGCGGGTTCCATCTGCCGCCGCGGATACGTGCACCGGTGCCGGAAATATCGAGTGCATATTTAGGATGCGCAAAACGGTAGATGATCATGTATAAACGCCGTATTGGATACGCAATAGCTGGTCGATCATTTCCTGGATGCCCCTGTCTGAGGCAAGCGAATGAAAATTGAGTACCTGCCCCATAACGGGCTTGTCTTTCTTCAGCCAGTTGTAAAAAGCCTGCCCGTCTGCAAAGGTTTCCAGCCCCAGTTCGATCATTTCCTGGAGCAGCAGGATGCGATCGGTATAGATACCCTCGAAGGAAGTGTTGTTTTTAGCATAACGCTGCAGGGTACGCTCGGAAAGATGCAGCATATCGGCCCATTCGCTCTGCGTAAAAGGCGCGGCATCCATTACTTTTTTTAGCTTTTTGTAAGAATAATCCGCAACGGAAACAGGTTTGCGCAAAGGCGCATACGCCGCCACAGGCTCCTGCATCTGCAGCGGCTTTTTTCTTTCCTGCCTGTATTTTACGATTTTTGCCATATACGTCAATTGTCGTCCAAATATACGACTTTTGTCCGGTCATTCAAAAATACCCGCTTTTTTGCTTTCGTGTAATAAAAGGATAGATTTGTCGGGTCAAAGTTCATTATGAAAGGAAACTACAGCCAGGCGCGTGCTATGCTGGCCATTACCAGGGGAAGCCTGCGGGCTATTTTCCGCAGTCCCTCAGCCGTTATTTTCAGCATCGCTTTTCCCCTGATATTTATCCTTGTCTTCGGTTTTATCGGCGGCAGCGGCAAAGTATCGATGAACGTGGCATTCGACAGGGCCACTGATACCCTGAACCCCATTTACCCCGTACTGAAGAAAATAGCCGGTCTCAATATCGTTACCAAAACCGGTGATGAGCTGCGGGAAGACCTGGAAAAAGGAAGGATCACGGCGGTGATCAATATCCAGAAATCCGGACTGGAGAACCCGCCCTACAATATCAGTCTTACCAGTTCCGAAGCGGTGAGCCCGCAGAACCTGCAGGTACTGCAGTCCATACTCAATGCCGTGATCGCCGGCATCAACCAGCAAACCTATGCCAATGCGCCCACCATTGCGCTGGTGAACAATCATGTGCAGAAGATACCCGGACGTATTTACCGTACCATCGATTTTATCCTTCCTGGGCAGCTGGGTTTTTCCCTGCTCAGCTCGGGTGTATTCGGGGTTGCCTTCCTATTTTTCAGTCTGCGTCAGCAACTCGTACTCAAAAGGTTTTATGCAACGCCGATCAGGCGTTCCTATATTGTTTTAGGAGAGGCTTTCAGCCGGGTGATATTCCAGATGATGACGGCGGTGATCATTATCGGGGTGGGGCATTTTCTTTTTAAGTTTACGCTGGTACATGGTATCACCACTTTTCTCGAGATCATGGTACTCAGCTTCCTGGCGCTTATCCTGTTTATGGGCTTCGGGTTTATTGTAAGCGGCCTGGCCAGGAACGAAAGCATGATACCGCCTTTTGCCAACCTGATCACGCTGCCGCAGTTTCTGCTGGCGGGCACTTTTTTTTCCATCGATGCATTTCCCGCCTGGCTGCAGCCTATCTGCCGTACACTGCCACTGACGCATTTCAACAACGCCATGCGCAATATCGCTTTTGAAGGTGCAAGCCTTGGCAGTTGCTGGCAGGAGATCGGTATACTGGGCATATGGACGGTGGTGGTATATACTGTTGCATTCAAGACATTCAAATGGGAGTAGTATGCGTTTTTTACGATTGATACTGATCAGTATCGCGCTGTTGTTCATCATTGCAACGCTGATTGGCGCTCTGCTGCCTTCGGTGGTACTGGTATCGAGGGCGGTGAACATTACCGCTCCGCGCGATTCGGTACTGCCGTATGTAAAAGATATCCATGGCTGGAAACACTGGATCGAGGGAATGGACGGCCCCTCCGTGCATATTCAGTCTCCCGTACAGGCCCAGCTGGGAAATACAGCGGTAACCATTTTGTCCGTTACCGATTCAACCGTTGTTGCGGACTGGCTGCCTGCAAAAGGAGCGCCGCAGACGGCTACCATGCGGCTGATCTCATCAGCAGATAAAAAAATCACCGTGGTGCAGTGGCAGTTCGAACAGAAGCTGCACTGGTATCCCTGGGAAAGACTGGGGTCGATGATGAACGACAAAATCCTCGGCACCATGATGGAGCGCAACCTCGGTAAACTCAACTCGGTAATTACTTCTCCCCGATAACCCCTGTTCCTGGTGGTTGGCTCAGATGCCCGACAGCAGTTTTTGTATGCAGCCGTACACCTTCTGCAGTTCCTGTTCCGTGATACAGTAGGGCGGCATGATGTATACCGTATTGCCAAGCGGGCGCAGGTAAACACCTTCTGCAAGTGACTGTTGCGTTAATACGCTGCCGATATGATTCAGGTATTCATCGGCACCCTGGTCTATTTCAAAAGCCAGCAGGGTACCCAGTACCCGTACGGATCTTATCGGGTAACCACCCTGTTGTATCGTTTCGGCGAACGACTCGTTGGATTTTTGAATGGCTGAGACGGTTTGCAGCGACTGGTTTTGCACAAGCAGGTCAAGACTGGCCAGCGCCGCAGCGCAGGCAATGGGGTTGGCGGTGAAGGAGTGTCCGTGGAAAAAGGTCTTGTACGCATCATCGCTGCAGTAAGCCTGGTAAATCAGGTCGGTGCAGGCCGTTACGCCCAGCGCCATGGTACCACCGGTGAGCCCCTTGCTCAGGCAAATGATATCGGGCCGCTGCTCCATGTATTCGCTGGCGAACAGTCTTCCCGTTCTTCCAAAACCGGTCATCACCTCATCGGCAATGCAGATGATCTGTCTTTGTTTGAGGTATGCCAGCAACTGGTTCAGCATTTCTGCCGCGTACATCTTCATACCGCCTGCTCCCTGCACCAGCGGTTCATAGATAAAAGCGGCGATCTCTTCCTGGTGCTGCCCGATCAGCTCGCAGGTGGCTGCGATGTTTTCGACCGTTGGCGTGTCGATAAAGATGACTTCGAACAGCAGGTCGTGAAAGGCAAGGGTGAACACACTGCGGTCGCTTACACTCATCGATCCGAAGGTATCGCCATGATAGGCATTGCGGAAAGCGAGTATTTTTTTCCGGCGTTTGTCGCCCCGGTTCCACCAGTACTGGATCGCCATTTTCATGGCCACTTCGGTGGAAGTGGACCCGTTATCGCTGTAGAATACCCTGCTGAACCTGCCCGGCAGCAGCGGCAGCAAGCGTTCTGCCAGCTGCACCGCGGGTTCGTGTGTAAAACCGGCAAAGATCACCTGTTCCAGTTCCAGTGCCTGCCGGTAGATCTTTTCGGCGATATACGGATGTGCGTGTCCATGCAGGGTTACCCACCAGCTGCTGATGGCATCGATATAGGCGTTGCCGTTTTCGTCGTACAAAAAACTTCCTTTTGCCCTGGTAACGGGAATAGGGGGGATGCCATTTTTTTGCCGGGTGAACGGATGCCAGATCACCTGCCGGTCTCTTTCGGATAAACCCATGCGCAAATGTAACTGGATTGACCGCAACTAAGATTTTTCCGGCGGTGCAACGATGGAACATGCAATGGTGTCAGAAGGGCAACAAGCCATGGCGGATCAGCACAAACTGGTAAAAGACTGTTTACGGAACCATCCGGCTGCACAGAAGCAGCTGTATGACCTGTATGCCGATACGATGCTGGGCATTTGCTACCGGTATACCAAAAGCATGAACGACGCGCAGGAAGTGCTGCAGGTAGGCTTTATCAAGGTGTTTAAAAACCTGCACCAGTTCAAACACGAGGGAGAACTGGGCGGGTGGATCAGGCGTATCATGGTAACCACGGCCATCAATTACCTCAAAAGAAAACCGCGCTACCAGCTCGATCTCAGTTTCGAAGACGCTTACCTGCACCCTGTTGAAAACGAAACGCCGGACCTGGCGCTGAATGTGAAAGACATTCTCAGCCTGATCAGGCAGCTGCCCGCAGGGTACCAGACCATTTTTAACCTGCATGCGCTGGAAGGGTACTCGCATGTGGAAATCGGAAAAATGCTGGGCATAAAAGAGGGCACAAGCCGCTCGCAATATGCAAGGGCCAGGGCCCTGCTGATTGGCTGGCTGGAGAAACATTCGGTTAACAGTAAAAAAAACAGTTATGGCGGATAGATCGTTCGAAGAACAGGTGCGCCGTGAATTGGAGGAGCTGCGTATGCAGCCCGACAGCCAGGTATGGGAGGATGTGAGCGCCGCACTGTCAAAAGAAAAAAAACGCTTTGGTGTTTTGTGGATATTGGTCCTGCTGATGGCGGCGGGCGGTACCTGGCTGTTTTTCGACCGGCAAATCCTGCCCGTGAACAGGCCAACGGCCGCTGGGCAGCAGCCGGGGGTACAGACAAATATTCCGGCAACTGCACCCGCCGTAAAACCGGTAATGAAAACGCCGGTCAGCGATTCCTTATCCACGCATCACCATGCCTTGCCGCTGCAGGCAACTGTAGCAGCGAATATGCCCCACACAATTGCCCATACATCCGCACCCGCGGGAAAAAGAACCGTTGCGGGGTCCCAAACCATATTGCCGGGCAGGCCCGTAACCGGTATAACCGCGGCTGACGAGACCGCTGCCCCTAAGCCAGTTCCTGTACAGCCAACCACAGCAAAAACGGCGGATCTGACTGACGCGGAAAAAACCAGTACCACCGTTACCCCCGCAGCGCAAGCCTCTCAAATGCAGCCAGGTGAAATACCGGCCAAAACAGTGGTTGAAAATAAAGACAGTGTTATCGCCGGCGCGGCAGAAAAGAAAACCAGTATCACGCAGAAGAAAAGACGCCCCTGGTCATGGCATATTTCCGCAGACTTGGGTATGGCAGGTATAGCGGAGAGAGCACCTGCTGCAGATTCGGCAAATTATGCATCACCTGCGCCGGGGGGCAACGGACTGTATAACCCGGGATCGGTGAACAATACCGCGGCGATATCCTATAAACTGCCCACCGAAAAAAACGGCGTGTACCTGGCCCTGCAGGTACACGCTACCCGTTACCTGGGTAAAGGATCGGAAATGGGGCTGCATATCGGGTATGCGCAATATGCCAACAGCACCGGTATCGGGCGGCGGCTAAACACACAATCCAACCTGCTGGCAAATACCGCTTTCGACAGCAGGAGTGATAACGGGTATGCCTACCTGAGCACCGACAGCGCCACCTACACCAACCGGTATCATTTTCTGTTGTTTGGGGCCGATTATTACCGCGCACTGGTAAAGAACGATAGCTGGTCGCTGCGTCTGCGTTTGGGAGCAGCGGGCGGAATACTGCTGGCAAGCAACGCGCTTTATTTCGATAAGAATGCAGGCGTATTGTACCGCAACAATGCCATATTATCCAAAACACAGGTACAGTTGTCAGCAGGGTTGGATATCGGGCTGGGTAAGCAGCCGGTATGGTACCTGGGGCCGCAGGTTGGCTATGTTTTGTCGAAGACTAACGATGCCTCTCCGGGAAAGCATTTATGGAATGCAGCAGTGCGCCTCACTGCCGTGCTGCCGCGGAAAAAATAGCCGCGGCCAATTTATTTTTCCTGGATGAAAGACAGGTTTCTTTTAATACCCGAAAATTTGCTCCTTTTCAGCGGCGAGTCTTTGAATACCTTTCTGAAAGCTTCTTCAGAGAGATCTTCCCATTCTTTCGTGGTCAGATTGAGCACTTCGGGAATCGGCGTGAACATAGGTTCATCGGTTGGCTGGCTGAAACGGTTCCAGGGACAGACATCCTGACATACATCACAACCAAACAGCCAGTTGTTGAATTTGCCTTTCATTTCATCGGGCAGCAATGCGTCTTTGAGCTCGATTGTATAGTAGCTGATGCATTTACTGCCATCAACTATTTTATCGGGAAGTATGGCATCAGTAGGACAGGCATCGATGCATTTCCGGCAGGTGCCGCAAAAATCTTTTGCAAACGGGTCATCATAGGCAAGATCGATATCAACGATCAGCGTGGCTATGAAAAAGAAGGAACCATTTTGTTTGCTGATCAGGTTGCCGTTGCGGCCAATCCATCCTGCCCCGGTTTTCTGCGCCCAGGTTCTCTCGAGTACGGGCGCCGAGTCTACAAATCCACGTCCCTGTATATCGCCGATCTGCCGGTTCAATTGTTGCATGAAATCACGAAGTTTTGCCCGGATCACTTCATGGTAATCTTTTCCGAATGCGTATTTGGCAATATGTGGTGTATGGGCCGCCTGTTGCTGTTCGGGAAAATAATTCTGTAATAGGGTGATCACCGATTTGGCACCGGGCACAAGTTTGCGTGGGTCTATGCGCAGGTCGAAGTGGTTTTCCATATACAGCATCTTTCCGTGCATGCCGCCGCGTAACCATTTTTCGAGCCTCCGGGCATCTTCATCGAGCGCTGCCGCCGCTGCGATTCCGCAATAGCTGAATCCCATTTCCTGTGAAATGCGTTTGATCAGCGCCGTATTTTTGGTGATATCCATGCTCCGGGGCAAAGTTACCTATTTCTCCTCCGCATGCAGTTTATGAAAAAACCGGTGGGCAATGGGTGTAAGCAGTATCCCGATATTGGTGATAAACGCAACGCCGCTGAAAAGGGCATAAACCGATGAAAACAGTTTGCCGCCGGTTGTCTTTACTTCCGCCACCGGCCCCATGCCGCTCAGTATCATGGACGCATTGTGCAATGCATCGATCCAGCTCATGGGCCCTCCGAAACGATAGCCCACCACACCGATCAGTAAACAGACCGAAAGAATACAGGATGCGAGCAGGACGTTCCGTTTCAGTCTTTTCAGAAAGACCTTCTTCGAGGCCAGCGGCTGGTACCTGTGCTCGTATTTGGAGGCATCGAACAACCAGAACATAGGCATGTATTTATTTACAGGTTGATTTGATCTGCGCATCAATCATCTCTTTCAGCTCCAGACAAAGCTGTTTGCGCTCTTCTTTCAGTTTTCCGCTGGTCAGGAGCACAAATCCGTACCCCCTGCATTTATCGATCATGGGCCATGTTCCGTTCATTCCCGGCATGGCGATCACGGTTGATTTGCCGTTCTCATCTCCCTGCAGTATCCATTCCCCAAAACCATAAGTATACCCTTTGGCAAAATCAGGCGCGTATTTGATCATGGCAGGCGTGGTTACAGCAGTCTGCATGTCTTCTATGGATTTTTCACTCAGTATGCGTTTACCGTTGAACATGCCTTTGTTCAGCAGCATCGTAAGAAAATTGCCCAGATCGTTTGGTGTAGACACGGCACCTGAAGATGGGCTGACGCCTTCCAGGCTCGCAAAACTGGTATTGCGCATCGCCAGTGGCCGGGTGATCCGGTCCTGCATCAGCTGCTCAAAACTTCTTTTCGTCATCACCTCCAGTATCCTGCCGGCAATATTCAGCCCGGTATTGCTGTAACGGAATTCGAGTCCGGGGTTAGACAGGATTTCCTTCTTTGACGCATGCTGTTCCGCTTCTTCTTCCAGGGAGGCGTATTTCTGTTTCAGCAGCGATCTTCCTGTCTCCGATTCAATCCCGGTCAGATCACCCAGACAATCCCTGATGGTAATAAATCCCTTGGCATATTTGGTATAATAGGGAAGAAACTTGCTGACCTTATCGCCAAGCGCAAGCTTTCCCTCGTCCACAAAACTCATGACCAGCGCAGCGGTAAGCCATTTGCTGGTATTGCCGATCGGCGACTGGGTTTTGATGCCGAACTCGCCTATGGCTTTCTGGTAAATGGGTTTGCCGTCTTTGGTAATCAACAGCATGGCATGGCCATCCAGCTCTTTTTTTGCCGCCTCCATCTTCTTGTCGAGCCCAGAAAAATCGTATTGGCTGAACGCAGACTGAAAGAATAACATGCCGGCCAGCAAAAAGCTGACTTTCATACAGCTGCGGAAGGTAAATGCAGACAGAATTTCAGGTTTTCTCATTGTGCAACAGGGAAGAACAGTTTTTGTGTATGTTGAATGACTTCTTACGGAAAAGATAAGGAGTTTATCACAATCCCAAAGACTATGAACGTTAACAATTATACAATCAAAGCCCAGGAAACCATTCAGTCCGCCCAGCAGCTGGCGTACAATAACGGCAACCCCAATATTGAAACCAATCACCTGCTGAAAGCATTGCTGACGGACAAGGATAGTCCACTGGAATTTTTATTGAAACGCAACAACGTCAATATTGGTTTTACGGAATCCAAGGTGGACGAAAGCATTGCCAGGCTTCCCAAAACACAGGGTAGCGAACCGGCGCAGAATGTAAGCCGCGACCTGAACAATGTATTCCTGAAAGCAAATGCCGTGCTGAAAGAGTTCAAAGATGAATTTGTAAGTCCCGAACACCTTATGCTGGCACTGTTACAGGTAAATGACGATACGGCAAAAACATTGAAAGCGGCGGGCCTTACCGAGAAAGGACTGATCACCGCCATCAAAGACCTGCGTAAAGGCGATACCATCAAATCGCAGACACAGGAAACACAGCTGCATGCGCTGAGCAAATACGCCAAAAACCTCAATGAACTGGCTATGCAGGGCAAACTGGATCCCGTGATCGGTCGTGATGAAGAGATCAGGCGTACGCTGCATATCCTGACACGCCGTTCCAAGAACAACCCCATTTTGGTGGGTGAACCCGGTGTGGGTAAAACCGCCATCGTGGAAGGACTTGCCATGCGGATCGTGAACGGCGATGTGCCCGATAACCTGCGCTCCAAGACCATTTACGGGCTGGATATGGGACAGTTGATAGCCGGCGCGAAATACAAGGGCGAATTTGAAGAAAGACTGAAAAGCGTGGTGAAGGAGGTGACGGAAAGCGAAGGCGAGATACTGCTTTTCATCGACGAGATACACACACTGGTAGGCGCCGGTGGCGGTGAAGGTGCGATGGATGCGGCCAATATACTGAAGCCGGCGCTGGCCCGCGGAGAACTGAGGGCAATAGGCGCCACAACACTGAACGAATACCAGAAATATTTTGAAAAAGACAAGGCCCTCGAACGGCGTTTTCAGAAAGTAATGATCGATGAGCCTACGATGGAAGACGCTATATCCATTCTGCGGGGCCTCAAAGACAGGTACGAAACACACCACCATGTACGCATCAAAGACGAAGCGATCATTGCAGCGGTGGAATTATCGACAAGGTATATGACCGATCGTTTCCTTCCCGACAAAGCCATTGACCTGATCGATGAAAGCGCGGCAAGGCTGCGCCTGGAAATGAATTCCATGCCGGAGGAACTCGATAAACTCGAAAGGCAGATACGCCAACTCGAGATCGAGCGGGAGGCGATCAAGCGGGAGAATGATAAGGATAAACTGAAAGAGCTGAACATTACCATCAGCAATCTTTCTGTGGAACGCGATACGCTCAAATCCAAATGGCAGCAGGAAAAAGAACTGGTTGAAAAAGTGCAGACAGCCAAAGCCGCCATCGAAGACCTGAAGCTGCAGGCAGAACAGGCCGAGAGAAACGGCGATTACGGCAGGGTGGCAGAGATACGCTATGGCAAGGTGCAGGAACAGCAGGCCGTTATCGATGAACTCAGCAAGCAGCTTGAAACCTCAACAGACAAACGCCTGCTGAAAGAAGAAGTGGATGCGGAAGACATTGCCGAGAATGTGGCCAAGGCCACCGGCATACCGGTAACCAAAATGCTGCAGAGCGAGCGTGAGAAATTATTGAATCTCGAAGAAGAACTGCATAACCGCGTGGTAGGGCAGGAGGAAGCCATCACAGCGGTGGCCGATGCCATCCGAAGAAGCCGTGCAGGCCTGCAGGATCCAAAAAAACCGATCGGCTCTTTTATTTTCCTGGGTACAACGGGTGTGGGTAAGACCGAACTGGCCAAAGCGCTTGCCGAATACCTGTTTGACGATGAGAGTATGATGACGCGTATCGATATGAGCGAATACCAGGAAAAACACACCGTGTCAAGACTGGTTGGAGCGCCTCCGGGATATGTGGGGTATGATGAGGGCGGCCAGCTGACCGAAGCCGTGCGCCGGAAACCCTACAGTGTTGTGCTGCTCGATGAAATAGAAAAAGCGCACCCCGATGTATGGAACGTATTGCTGCAGGTACTGGATGACGGCCGCCTCACCGATAACAAAGGCCGCGTGGTGAATTTCAAGAACACCATCATTATCATGACCAGCAATATCGGAAGCCACCTGATACAGGATGCGTTTGAAAATGTACAGGACGCCAATATAGACGAGGCAACCGAACGGGCGAAACTGGAAGTGATGGAACTGCTGCGTAAAACCATACGTCCCGAGTTCCTCAACAGGGTGGATGAGATCATCATGTTCCATCCGCTGCTGAAAAAACAGATCATGGGCATCGTGAAGATACAGCTGGAAGGCTTGAAAAAACTGGTGGCAGCCAATGGTATCCAGCTCGATTTCAGCAACTACCTGATGGAATTCCTGGCCGAACAGGGCTATGACCCGCAGTTTGGTGCAAGACCGCTGAAAAGACTGATTCAGAAACAGATTGTAAATGAACTGAGCAAAAAAATACTGGCAGGGGATATCGACAGGAACAAAACCGTACTGGCAGATGTGTTCGACGGGATAGTGATATTCAGGAACGAAGAACCTGAAAAAAAGTGATGTGCCGATCGTTCGCTGAACAAAAGCCGGGCCTGGTCCGGCTTTTTTGTGGCCGGTCTGCAACTGTTCGGACGAAAAGAGTCAAATAAAAGCTAGGTACTATCCTCTCTTTGTGTCTAAGTTCTTTATTTAACCAAATATCTTTTATTAGGAGGACGATTAGGATTGGTTGGTTTATGCAGTCCATTGGGGTCTTGCCTTCAGCGATGCGCGGTGATGGTAAAGCTTGGGTTTCGCATCCCTCTGTGTTCCTCCGTGCCCCTGTGGCTCTGTGTTGAAACGGTGTCTCAGTTGCCTCCCGGTTTCAATAACCCGATGGTCGAGATTTTTTCAACACAGAGCCACGGAGATACGGAGTTGCACAGAAATTTTTCTCCGGTCTCTGCGTCTGCACGGCACCGCTGGTGGATTGTGCCGGTGGTTATAACAAATTCTTTGTACTTTAGTCCGGTTGAAAAAGTGTATCGGCATATGGATTCTGGCAGTCTATGTATTTGCCTATGGTGAAGGACACCAGCTTCTCCGTATTCCCTACCTCGTAAAACATTACCAGAAACACAAACAGGCCGACCCCCGCATGACGGTGGCCAGGTTCATCCGCATCCATTACATAGAACAGGTACCACAGGGCGATGATTTTCAGCAGGACAAACAGCTTCCCTTCCGCACCATCGATGTAAGTCTGATGGCCGCCCTGTATAAAAGCGAACCGGCGTCGATAGAGATACAGCCGCTGCCCGCCGTGCGCACCGTTCACCGTTCTTACGAAGAGACCAACAAACCACTGTACAACCCCCTCGCTGTTTTCCAGCCTCCCCGAAACGCCTGAACGATACGGATCGATTCTTTTTTCAAGGCGTAAATCTTTTTACATGTTACAGGCTATCATTCGCTTTTCCGTGAGGAATAAGCTGATCATAGGTTTGTTCACGCTGGCGTTGGTGCTGACAGGCGTGATCAACCTCAGGCAACTGCCTATCGATGCACTGCCGGATATCACGAGCAACCAGGTACAGGTGATCACCACATCGCCAACGCTGGCCGCACCCGAAGTGGAGCAGCTCATTACTTTTCCCATCGAACAGGCATCGGCCCGCATACCGGGTATCAGGGAAATGCGGTCCATCTCGCGTTTCGGCCTTTCTGTGGTAACCATCGTTTTCAGCGATGAAACCGATATCTACTGGGCCAGGCAACAGGTGAACGAACAGATCAGCCTGGCGCGGGAGCAGATCCCCGCCGAAGCCGGCAAACCGGAACTGGCACCCGCAACAACAGGTCTGGGAGAAGTGTACCAGTACATACTCCGTGCCGCAAAAGGTTATGAAAACAAATACGATCTTACCGAGCTGCGGTCTATCCAGGACTGGATCGTAAGAAGACAGCTGCTGGGCACACCCGGTGTGGCCGATGTAAGCAGTTTTGGCGGTAACCTCAAACAATACGAGGTGGCCATTCAGCCCGACAGACTGAAAAGCATGAACGTAACGGTTTCGGATGTGTTCACTGCAGTACAGAAAAACAACCAGAATTCAGGCGGGGCCTATATCGAAAAAGGACCCACGGCGTTGTTCATCCGAACCGAGGGACTGGCGGGCAGCATGGATGATATCCGCAAAATGGTGGTGAAGTATACGCCCTCGGGTATTCCCGTACTGATCAGCGATGTGGCCGAAGTGCGTATCGGTCACGCGATCCGTTACGGGGCAATGACCTACAAGGCAGAAGGCGAGGTGGCAGGTGCAATTGTATTGATGCTGAAAGGCGCCAACGCCTCGCAGGTGGTGAACAGTGTAAAGGAACGCATTGAACAGATACGTAAAAATTTACCCGAAGGGGTGCTGCTCGAATCTTTTTATGACCGCACCAAAATGGTCGATAACGCCATCAGCACGGTAAAAAAGAACCTGCTCGAAGGTGCATTGATCGTGGTGTTTGTATTGGTGCTGTTCCTCGGTAATCTCCGTGCGGGACTGATCGTTGCTTCGGTGATACCGCTTTCCATGTTGTTTGCCGTGATCATGATGAACCTGTTCGGTGTATCGGGCAACCTGATGAGCCTGGGCGCACTGGATTTCGGACTGATCGTAGACGGCGCCGTGATCATCGTGGAAGCGGTGCTGCATCGCCTGACGCATCTCGGGTTGCTGCCCGGGAAAAAATCCATCACTCCGCAGGAACTGAACAGCGAAGTATCGGGTTCTGCGGGTAAGATGATGAACTCGGCCGTGTTCGGACAGGTGATCATCCTGATCGTATACCTGCCAATACTGACGCTTACCGGTATTGAAGGAAAAATGTTCAAACCCATGGCGCAAACGGTTTCTTTTGCCCTGATCGGCGCATTCCTGTTATCGGTCACCTATATACCCATGATCTCCTCGCTGGTACTTAGCAGGAGGGTGGCGGATAAGGAAAACCTGGCCGACCGGCTGATGCGGCGGGTGCAGCGCGTGTACGCCCGTTTGCTGAACGGCGCATTGCGTTTTCCCAGGCTGGTGGTTGGCGCGGCCGTGGGCTTATTTGTACTGGCCCTGGTGCTGATGCAATCGCTGGGCGGAGAATTCATCCCGGAAATGGAAGAAGGCGATTTTGCGGTTGATGCGCGGCTGATGACCGGCAGTTCGTTAACCGAAACCGTTCATACCACGCAAAAAGCCGTAGCCATCCTGCAGAACCGATTTCCGGAAGTGGAAAAAATTGTAACGCGTATCGGCGCCGCCGAAATACCAACCGATCCGATGCCGGTGGAGATGACGGATATCATGATCACGCTGAAGCCAAGATCCGAATGGGTGTCTGCCAGCTCCTTTGACGAACTCGCCAACAAAATGAGTGAAGCAATCAAACAGGTGCCGGGTATGACAGCCGGATTCCAGTTTCCCGTACAGATGCGTTTCAACGAACTGATCTCGGGCGCCAAACAGGATATCGTCTGCAAGGTATTCGGCGACGACCTCGACAGTCTTGCCGCATTCGCCGGCCGCATCGGCTCCATAGCCGGAACGGTAAACGGCGCCAAAGACATATACATCGAATCGGTTACCGGTCTGCCGCAGATCGTCGTGCGGTACGACAGGAACATGATGGCCGCCTACCAGCTTACCATCGAAGATGTGAACCGGGTGATCAGAACGGCTTTTGCCGGCTCCTCCGCGGGTATGGTTTACGAAAAAGAAAGACGGTACGACCTGGTGGTGCGTCTCAATAAAGAAGACAGGAACGATATCAGCGATGTGCAGCAGCTGCTCATACCCACGCCAACGGGTCTGCAGGTGCCGCTGTACCAGGTGGCGCAGGTAGCCATTGAACAGGGACCGAACCAGATACAGCGAGAGAACGCCCAACGCCGCGTGATCGTGGGGTTTAATGTGCGCGGAAGGGATATTGAATCGGTTGTAAACGAGCTGCGCGAAAAAGCAGGCAGACAACTGCGCATGCCGGCCGGGTATTTTATCACCTATGGCGGGCAGTTCGAGAACCTGGTAGAGGCCAAAGACAGGCTGGCCGTCGCCCTGCCTGCGGCCCTGCTGCTGATACTGCTGATGCTGTATTTCGCGTTCGGTTCGGTGAAATACGGGTTGCTGATCTTTTCTGCCATACCCTTATCGGCCATAGGCGGTGTATTTGCTTTGTTTGCCAGGGGAATGCCTTTCAGTATTTCCGCGGGGGTTGGTTTTATCGCCTTATTCGGTGTGGCCGTGCTGAACGGTATTGTATTGATCGCAGAATTTAACCGGATCAAAAAACAGGGAGTGCAGGATATGAAACAGATCATCATACAGGGAACAACCATGCGCCTCCGGCCCGTACTGATGACGGCGGCCGTGGCATCACTCGGATTTTTACCGATGGCATTCAGCAAAGGCTCCGGCGCAGAAGTGCAGCGGCCGCTGGCCACGGTAGTCATCGGCGGGCTGATCACCGCTACCTTTCTTACGCTGGTGGTATTGCCCATTCTTTACCGGTGGATCGAAACCCGGCGCAGGAAAAGCAGCAGAAAAACAATCACCACCCTGCTCTTGTTTTTATTCGTGTTAACCGCCGGCATCTCCCGGGCGCAGCAGGCTGTTCCGCTTGATTCCATGCTGCGGCAGGCCGAACGGCAGAACCTGGGCTTGCAGGGCGCGCGAAAACAATCCGAATACTGGAAACAATTGCAGGAAGGGGTATTCGATCCGCCTAAAATGCAGATGGGTGCTGAGTACGGCAACATCAACAGCGCGGTAAACGATACCCGTTTCCTGGTGAGCCAATCGTTTCAGCTGCCTGCCGTATACAACCGGCAACGCGTGTTATACCAGGCCGAGGAAACGACGCAGCGGCAGCTCGCCGGCTGGCGCAAAGCGGAGCTGTTCAGGGAAACCAAAAAACTGTTCTACCAACTGGTGGAACTGCAGGAGCGAAAAAAACTGTTACAGGAACTGGACTCCATCTATACCGAAACAGGAAAAGCCGCCAGCCTGCGTTTTTCCTCTGGCGAAACCAATTTTCTCGAAAAAACCAACAGCGAAGCGCAGGTGCTGCAGCTGCAGGTGCAATCGGCGCAGCTGGACGCAGATATACTGCTGACGCAGCGAAAACTGCAGTGGCTGCTGCAAACAGACAGGCTGTTACTGCCCTCCTATACATCGCTGAAAAAAACGGGCGAAGTCATGATCGATACATCGGTGTCGGCGCCGCACCCGCTGGTGCAGTACCAGCAATCGCTGGAGCGGACCGCCGCCGCACAGACGAATATGGAAAAGGCAAAGCGAATGCCCGAACTGGGACTGGGTTACAGCAACCAGTCGATTACCGGTTACCAGAGTCCGGATGGCCTTACACAGAAATACTACGGGTCGGGTAACCGTTTCCATGTGTTCAGCTTTTCTGTTGCCCTGCCGGTTTTTCAAAGCGCGGCGAAGGCCAGGATCAGGGCCGGCGCCGTACAGGAATCGGTGGCGCGTATCAATACAAAAATTGCAGAAGAACAACTGAAGAACGCGAAATGGCAGTTACTGGCCGAATGGCAGAAACAGCATGCCGTGCTGAAATACTACGAACAGAACGGCCTGCGGCAGGCAGAACAGATCATCTACAACGCCGGGCAAAACCTGCGAAGCGGTAACCTCAGTTACCTCGAATGGACCCTGCTGATGAACAATGCCATCAGCATCCGCATCAATTACCTCGACGCAATAAAAAAATACAACGAGTCGCTGATCGAACTCGAATACTTAAACGAAAAATAACCCGGTATGCGCAATAGCATCATGATCCTTACCTGTTTTCTCTATGCCTGTTCCGGCAAGCCCAAACCGGAAACGGCCATCGCAACCAAAACAGGCGATACCATCAGGCTCACAGAAGAACAGGTTCGGAATGCCGCCATCACAACAGGCGGCGTCAGCAAAAAAACACTGAAAACAGAACTGGTGGTCAACGGCGTGGCGGATGTGCCGCCGCAGAACATTGTTTCCGTCAGCTTCCCGCTGGGCGGGTACCTGAAGAGTACCAGACTGCTTCCCGGCATGCGGGTGAGAAAGGGCGAAGTGATCGCCACGGTGGAAGACCAGGCTTTGATTCAGTTACAGCAGGATTACCTGGTAACAAAAACACGTCTTGAATTTCTCGGCAAGGATTTTGAACGACAGAAGCTGCTGAACGAAAACAAGGTAAGCGCCGATAAGGTTTTTCAGCAAATACAGGCCGATTACCAGTCACAGAAAGTGCTGCTGAAAGGATATGGCGAAAAACTGAAACTGGTGGGTATCGATCCCGCAAAACTGGATGAGAATACGATATCAAGAAGCATTTCCCTGCATTCACCCATCGACGGCTTTGTTTCCAAAGTGAATGTGAACATCGGTAAATACGTTACCCCCTCGGAAGTTTTGTTTGAGCTGATCAACCCTTCGGACATTCATGCCGCATTGAATGTTTTTGAAAAAGACCTTGTCTTGGTGGCCCCGGGCCAGAAAGTGATCGTGACGCTGGTGGACGATCCGAAAAAAGAATACGAGGCGCAGGTGCTGCTGATCACCCGCAATGTTGATGAAAGCCGCTCGGCGCTGATCCATTGTCATTTTGAAACCAATCCCGCACATCTCCTGCCCGGTATGTTTTTGCGGGGCCGGGTGCAGGTGGCCGGCATGGAATCGGCTGCCGTGCCGGAAGACGCGGTGGTTCGTCATGGCGCCAATGAATTCATCGTGGAAGACATCGGGTCAAACCGCTATGTGCTGCTGCCGGTGAAAACGGGTGTACGGGATAACGGCTATGTAGCGGTAAGCATTCCGCAGGGCGAGCTGTTCGGCAGGAAGGTGGTGGTGAAAAACGCCTACCCGGTGTTGGCGGCTTTGCGTAATAAAACCGATTAGTGCGATGGAATCAGACCGACAGTATTCCCCACCGGCCTGTTTTGTATATTAGCGCCAGCAACCATGGTTCAGTTTACCGCCATCATACAGCAATTTGAAGAACAGGGAGAGAAAACCGGCTGGACCTATATCGAGCTTCCGCCAGCTATTGCCGGGCAACTGAAACCCGGAACCCGGCAATCGTTCCGCGTAAAAGGAAGACTTGATAAACACAGGATAGAAGGGGTGGCGCTGCTGCCGATGGGTGGCGGCCGCTTTATCATTCCCATCAATGCCGCCATGCGCAAAGGCATACGGAAAAAGAAAGGCGCCATGCTGGAAGCAGTGCTGTCTGTTGATACCAAACCGCTGGCTATACCCCCTGAGTTTTTGGAATGTCTCGAGGACGAGCCTATTGCCAAAGCCTTTTTTAACGAACTGAAATTATCGCACCGTAACTACTACACCAAATGGCTGACGGGAGTAAAAACAGAAACCGCCCGCACCAAACGCATCTCCCAGGCCATCACGGCGCTCTCCAAAAAACAGGATTTCGGAACGATGATAAGAAACATGAAAAAGAACAGGATTGATTGATGAACGATTGCCGATTGCCGATGGATATAATCAAATCGGCAATCGGCAATCGGCAATCGAAAAATCGGCAATCAGCTCCCAGCCATCTTACAATTCGGAAAACTCCGTGGGGTTCAGGAGCATCGTGTCGTTCTTCTGCACGGTATTCTTGTATTCTTCCATGGCGGAGAGTTTTTTCCATTCGGGGTCTGCGCTGAAAGCAGCCCAGTGTTCGTCGCGCTCTTTGCGGTTGTTGAAGCTGGTCATGTACATCAGGTTGGGCATGCGGCTGCCAGCAATCACTTCGCCATAGAAAACAGCGTTGAACCCGAGACGGTCAAACAAAGCGATCTCGCCGCCTTCGTTGAACATCTCCACTTTTTTCCGGTACAGCCGTTCGTTGGCAGATTCATAACTGCGCAATTCGAAGATGCGTTCTGTTTTGTTGCCCGAGAGGGAAGGGGCTTTCCATCCCGGCATCAGCGGAAATGCCTTCAGCAGGATGGTTTCGGTGCGGGTGTAGGGCGACTGGTTAAAGGCGGTATTCCAGTAGGCGGAGGACCTGATCGAAGCATTTTTTACCAGCAGGTCTTCGATCTTCTCGGCATGCCCAAAAGATTTCAGGGGAATAAAAACAAATATCCGTTTATCCGCCGCTGTATCGTTCGCGATATGGTGAAACACACCCACTTTGGAAACACCGGTAGCATGCAATGCCGGGAGATAGGTGTTTTTTAGGTACTCATCAACCTGGGCAACCTGCTCCGTTTTGGACACATGGTATACTTTGATTTCGTAAAACGCTCTTTTCTGGGCAGACAGTCCCAGGCAACCCATGCATACCCCGAGGGTAAGGAGAAAAATTTTCATATGTAATTTATTTGCAATTGTTTGGTCAAGATAATCCATTCCTTTTAAAAAAATAGTAACCCTTTAACAAATCCTTGGCAAACGTTTTGCATAGTTATTGTATCTCTTGAAAAATACCAATACCTACAGATGTAAGGAACTCTACTTTAAACAGAACCAACATGAAAAACAACCTCCTCTCCCTGGCCATCGTGGCGCTCTGCGTTATTGGTATGGCGGCCTGTAAGAAAAGCACCTCAGACGAACCTGCCGTTCCGCAGGGTAAAGAACATCTATCCTTATATCTGACAGACGGACCTGGTCTCTTTGACAAAGTACTGATCGATATCCGTTCGGTGAAAGTGCTGGTGGATACTTCGGCAAACACACGTAAGCACGATAACGAGGACTGGGACCACCAGGGCCGCGATGACGATCGCCGCAAAGATTCCTCTTTTGTATGGGAAACATTGAATATCAAAGCGGGTGTATACGATATCCTGACTTTCCGCAACGGTGCGGATACACTGCTGGCAGCTTCCAATGTTACCAAGGGCTCCATTCGTCTGATCAAGATCGAGATCGGCACCAACAACTCGCTGGTAAAGGACAATGTAACCTATCCGCTGAACTGGCCGGCCAACATGCCCAACTATGTATTGCTCAAACTCAGGGGTAATGAATGCGAATCTTACCTGCCGGGTAAAAAACGTCTCTGGGTTGATTTTGACGTAAGCAGGTCGATCGTAGAGAACAACAACGGGTTTTATCTCAAACCGGTGTTCCATTTCTTTGTGCTGTCAACCACCGGTACCGTTGCAGGCAAGGTAACGCCAAGGGAAGGTTATCCTGTTGTAACGGTGTTCAACGGATCCGACACGGCCTACGCACTGCCTAACCGCGACGGTTATTTCAAAGTGCGCGGTCTTGGAGACGGAACCTATTCCGTATTCGTGAATGCATCCAACGGCTATGCCGATACCACCATCACTAATGTTGTGGTAAAAGCACCGAAAGAAACATCGATAGGAGCCATCACGCTGCACAAATAAGGTAACATTATTCATATCATCTTCAAAGGGGAACAACTGTTCCCCTTGTTTTGTTTGCCGTAAACAGGCTTTTCTCTGCCGGCCGTGCCGCAGCGCTATTTTCTTTTTAAACGGCAATAAATTGAAGACCCCGCAGATGGTTTTCTCAACCGTTTCCAGCAATTTTGCTGCTCATACGCCTTCTATGCCCCTTAACAGAAAAGCCGCCATCGGTTTTATTTTCGTTACCCTGCTGATAGATATCACCGGGTTCGGTATCATCATCCCGGTTGTGCCGGGATTAATCCAGGAATTGCTGGGTATCAAAGATGTGAGTCTTGCATCCGAGTACGGGGGCTGGCTTACGTTTGCCTATGCTTTTATGCAGTTTATCTGCGCGCCCATTCTCGGTAACCTGAGTGATAAATACGGAAGAAGGCCCATCCTGCTTTTCTCGCTGTTCGGTTTCGGGGTCGATTATCTTTTTGTATTCTTTGCCCCCTCTATCTGGTGGCTGTTTGTAGGAAGGATCATTGCAGGGATTACAGGCGCCAGTTTTACCACGGCATCGGCATATATCGCTGATATCAGCACCAACGAGAACCGTGCACAGAATTTCGGCATGATCGGCGCCGCATTCGGACTGGGTTTTATCCTCGGACCTTTGCTGGGCGGACTGCTGGGCGAACTGGGACCGCGTATACCCTTTCTTGCCGCGGCCATACTGGCCCTGGCCAACTGGCTGTACGGGTACTTTGTATTGCCCGAGTCGCTCGACAAAGCGCACCGCCGCGATTTTGAATGGAGACGGGCCAACCCGGTGGGCTCCCTGCTGCAACTGAAAAAATACCCCGGGGTGGGCGGACTGATCGCATCGCTCACGCTTGTTTACCTGGCTGCCCATGCGGTGCAGAGCAACTGGAGCTTTTTCAATATTGAAAGATTTGGCTGGTCGCCGAAAATGATCGGCATCTCCCTGGCTGTTGTCGGATTGCTGATCGGCGCGGTGCAGGGCGGACTGGTGCGTGTGATTAACCCGAAGATCGGTAACGAAAGAAGTATCTATATTGGCCTTGGTTTGTATGCACTCGGATTACTGCTTTTTGCCTTTGCAACACAGAGCTGGATGATGTTTGCCTTTCTCATACCATATTGTATGGGCGGAATCGCAGGGCCTGCGCTGCAGTCGATTATTTCAGGACATGTACCACCCAATGAACAGGGCGAACTGCAGGGCGCCCTCACAAGCCTGATGAGCGCCACATCGATTGTTGGTCCGCCGATGATGACCAGTTTGTTCGCTTATTTCACCCATAAGCAGGCGCCTTTCTACTTTGCCGGCGCCTCTTTTTTCCTCGGCTTCCTGCTCATGCTCGCCAGCGCTATCTGGGCGTATTATGCGTTGAAGAAAGAGAGGAAATAGGTATAGTCTGCGGTCTGTTGTTGTCAAACAGACTACAAACTTCCTCACGGTTTCCCAAACACAATCTTCACCGTGGTGCCATCGGGCAAATGGTGTACCTGCCGGGCAACGGCCACATAGGATTTGAGGTAGAGCGGAAAGTCGACCACCTGCAGGTTGCCTGTCCGGAAATCGTTGCTGCTGACAAACGGCAGTTTCGGGAACAACCGCTGCTGGAAGGCAAAATCGTGTTTGGCATGCCATTCGTTGATCAGGCTTAGCCCGATATAATAACCGAAATGCCGGTACAGCGTGTCCAGCCATTCCATAAAATCAGCGGCCATATCCTCGCGTTTGCCGGTCTCGCTGTTGAACACCACGATCCGGTTATGGTTAGCGGTGTCAAAACAGAACTGGTTGCCGAACAGATCCTGTCCGAATGACAACAGCCCTTCATACATATCGCCGTATTCGTTTTTCAGCACCCGGTTAACAAATTCGATGTTGTTGAATTCGCGGTTGGCGGAATAGCTGTAGATATGCAGCGACTGTTTATAGAACAAACCGCCGTTATGACTTTCGATGATGAAATCAAAATAGTCGGTATCCCGGATAATGCCTTTGAACTTTGACAGCAGCATAAAATCGGGTTCGCCGGAATAGAACTCGCGTACCTTGTTATCTAACAGTTTGTTGAAAAATGCCTTATCCATGGTGGGTGTATGCGTTAGGCTTATTTTTTTACCTGTGTGCTGAACCAGCTGCTGCGGATATGCTTCGCCGCTTCATCGGCCGATCCCCTGTCAACCAGCATTATCATCGGCTGTTCTTTCAGCACCAGGGAAGTTGTTTTTTCAATGCCCCTGTGTTTGTAGGTAACGGTCACGGCATCGCCGGTTTTTTTGTTCTGTAAAAAATTGCCGAGGTCCGTATTGTTTTTGACGGCGGTGCCATCCAGTTTGATGATCTCGTCGTTGATATCCAGTCCGGCAATATACGCTGCAGACCCCCTGATGGTGCCGTTGGCGATGATGGCCCTGTTCGGGTCCGCGCTGCTCAGTGAAAACCCGATAGCGGGTCGGCCCTCGTTTATTTTTTTCAGGTCATATCCCCCTTTTGCCAGCAGCGATGCATAATCCACCGGTTCGTGTCCTGTGATATAACTGCTGAAAAATTTTGCGGCAAAAGCGGCATCTGTTACAGAAGCCAGTGCATCCTGCATACCGGCCAGGGTATAGGGGATTTCTTTTTTGCCGAATTTCTGCCACATCGCACGCATAAAGGCATCCAGTGTTTTGTGGTAACGCACCTGCATTTCCAGGTCAAGTGCAAGTGCAATGGCCGCGCCGTAGGTATAGTACGAGCTGAACATGTTCGCATAATTATTCCTGTCGATCGATACGGCTGCATCCACGAACACCGCATGGTTGCTGGCGTCTACCGGAGAATAGTAAGTGGCGCCGGGTGTGTTCATTTTGGCATTGACAAGTCCCCCGGCGGTAAGCAGGTAATTCTTTTCCTCCGTCAGACCGGCCCGCGCCAGCAGCAGGTTGCCGTAATACTGTGTGAATCCTTCTGCAAACCAGAGTTCGTGGCTCATATTGCTTTTGGCAAAATTGAAGGGCTCCAGGGTTTTGGGACGGATGCGTTCCACATTCCAGTTATGAAAATATTCGTGCGAGAACACACCCAGGAGCCTGGCGGGAGAAAAAACGCTCATAGTGGAGGAGATCATCGTAGCGTTGCGGTGCTCCATGCCATCGCCGAACACATAAGGATTGGCGCTGGCGATAAACGTGTAGCTGCCATGATCGTATACCGGGAATTCACCAAAAACCGCGCGCGCTTCCTCCACGATTTTCTTTACGTTATCGGCCAGCTCATCTGCCTGCCGCTCCGTGGCCGCCGCCTCAAGGGCAATGCGGATCGTAAAGGTCTGACCTCCGGGATTGCTCACTTTCCATTCGCGCATGATGAGATCGCCGATCTTGGTGGGACTGTCCATAAAATACTGGAGCCCCGGTGCGCTGTAGGTATCGGATTTGCCGGCAACAGGCACCAACTGGGTGGCAACGATACCTTTGTTTTCTTTGGGTAAAGCAAACCGGATCTCGATCGGCGCATTTTCCATGCCTTTTACCCACATAAAACAGGCGGGCATGTTCAGGTGAATACTTTCCGGATCGATACCGGCATAGGTGCCGTCGGGGTAATTCGCAAAAAGCGTGTAACTCACCGTAACAGCGCCTTTGTGTGCCGGCACTTCATAGATATCGCCATCTACGCGGTTGATGCGGATGGCTTTGCCGGTATTGTCGTAAGCGGTCACATCATACACATTCTTGCCGAATTCGTGCGTGGCATACCTGCCGGGCGAGGAACGGCTCATCAGAAAGACCGCGGGTTTACCGGCGGGCAGACCGCTGGCGGTTACCTCAATATGCGCTTCGTGGTGAACAGCGTTGGGGAACGAGACTTTGTATTGTATCTTCTGTGCGGATACGGCGGTCAGCATCATCAGGCCGATACAGCAGGCAATCAGTTGTTTCATGCAGCGGGATTATGGTAATTGCTAAGATAGGGGATTGGCTGCAGGGTTGGGAAGGGGACTGGCTGAAAGGCGGACCAGGGACGATGTGGGGGCGATGCAGGGAAAAATGCAGGTTTTCCGGACTGTTAAAATCCTTCACAATTCCTATTTAATTAGGTCGGTAAGCATTTTACGGTTACCTTTGCGTCTTATTTAAATACACAATTTTACAAATGGACACACAAATTACAGGAACTGTAAAGTTCTTCAATGAAGAGAAAGGATTTGGTTTTATCAAGCACGATGATTCCAGCAAAGAAACTTTTGTACACGCAAAAGGTCTGATCGATCAGATCGAGGCGAATGACAAAGTTGTTTTCGACGTTCAGGAAGGCCGTAAAGGTCCGAACGCTGTAAATGTTAAACGTATCAGTTAACATACTGCTTTCTTAAAGCAAGGGCTACCCTAACCGGTAGCCCTTGTTTTTTGGCGGCTATTCGATCCCTCATACAGTATATTTGCACCCAATTATTTGTTTATGACAGCAGCCATGCAGCAACTACAGGAAACAGCAGCATACATAAAGCAACGGGTAAGCGGCCAGTCCGCCATCGGTATCATATTGGGCAGCGGGTTGGGCAACCTGGCCAACGAGATCAAAACAGAAACAGAGATCCCTTACCAGGATATTCCCCATTTTCCCGTAAGCACGGTGGAGGGTCATAAAGGCAAACTGATTTTTGGTGAACTGGGCGGGAAAAAAGTATGGGTGATGGGCGGAAGGTTTCATTATTACGAGGGCTATACACCGCAGCAGGTGGCTTACCCTGTTCGTGTTATGCGTTTGCTTGGTGTGGAAACCCTGCTTCTGTCCAATGCAGCGGGCGGTGTGAACACCTCTTTCAAAGTGGGCGACCTGATGGTTATCACGGATCATATCAGCCTGTTTACGCAGAATCCCCTGCTCGGAAAAAACATCGACGAACTCGGAACGCGTTTCCCCGATATGAGCGAGCCTTACAGCAAACAACTTATCGCCCGCGTACAGGCCATCGCTGCAAAACACCAGATCAAACTGCAGCAGGGTGTTTACCTGGGCGTTACCGGTCCTACTTTTGAAACACGCGCCGAATACAGGATGATCCATGTGCTTGGCGGTGATGCGGTGGGTATGAGTACGGTGCAGGAATCGATCGCAGCCATTCATAGCGGTATGAAAGTGTTTGCCATGAGTGTGATCACCGACCTGGGTATACGCGAAGAAGACAATATCATCACCCACGAAGAGGTGCTGCAGGCGGCCACCGATGCAGAACCGAAACTCACTTTGCTGTTCCGCGAACTGGTGCAGGAACTGTAGGGTATTGTCTCAGTTTTAACGGGCCGGAAACGGTGTTTATCGTATTTTACAGATCAATTGCCCATGCATCTTTTCTCACGGAAGCAGTTATGTTTGTGCCTGTTCCTGCTGGTGGCGGGAACCGCGCAGCTTTACGCACAGGTGAGAACAGGTATGGAGCAGCTCAGGCGGAACGGAGGCATCGGCACCGGCAGTGTTACGTACGACAGCCAGGGAAGGATGATCAAACGCAGCAAGGGCAACGATTCCCTGCAGCGGCGCAACAGCAACGAGGATTCAATCACCATCTTCTACCATTATTTTGATTCGAGCAGGTTGCTGAAACTGGATTCGTCCATCAACGATTTCAGCAAACGGGCGCCGGTTCCCTGGTATTACCATACGATGGGCACCAGTTTAACCGCCGCACAGTCTTTTCTGTTCAATCCCTTGCTGAAAGCCGGTTTCGACGCCGGGTTTCACCAGTACGATATTTACCGTTTTACCCCTGAAAATACCAGGATATACCAAACCACCCGTCCCTATACGGAACTGATGTACCTGCTGGGCAGTAAAGCCGAACAGATTCTGGGAGTGACGCATACCCAGAACAAAAAAAGCAATTTCAATTTCTCGCTCGAATACCGTTTCGGTAATTCGCCGGGCGTACTGAAAACGCAGAATGCGAGTCAGAGCAACCTTCGTTTCACCACGCATTACCAGACAAACAACCGCCGGTACGAAAATTTCCTGATACTGATCAGTAACAAAAGCGCCTCTTCGGAAAACGGCGGACTGAAAGATCCCGCCAAACTCGACAGCCTGGCGCTGAACGATCCTTTTGAGCTCGATACGCGCCTGGGCAGATCCGGCGCTCTGAGCCGCAACCCGTTTAATACCACTGTAAACACCGGCAATACCTATCGCGATTTTACCGCGCTGTTCAGACACCACCTCGATATCGGCAAGCGCGATTCACTGGTAACGGATTCGGTAACGATACAGCTTTTTTACCCGCGGTTACGGGTAGAACACACGCTTCGGTACACCAATGCCAGTTACCAGTTCCTGGATTATTTTCCCGACTCCGCCAGTTACCGGAAATTCTATAACTACCCGCTGCTGCGGGATACGGTCAGTTTTAAAGACGCGTGGACCGATATCAGCAACGAATTCAGCCTGATCTCGTTTCCCGATAAGAACAACCAGGCCCAGTTCCTGAAAGCCGGCATCGTGGTGCAAAACCTGTTTGGAAAATTCGACGATACCGCCGCCCGAAAAAATCTTTACAACCTGTACGGCATAGGAGAGTACCGCAACCGTACCAGGAACCAGTTATGGGATATCGAAGCCACGGGACAATTATATCTGAACGGATACAATGCAGGTGATTACGCGGCTTATATCAGTATGCGGCGCTCTCTGGGAAACAAACTGGGTAACCTGGTGATCGGGTTCCAGAATGTGAACCGCTCGCCTTCTTTTATCCTCGACCCGCTGAGCCGGTTCCCGCTGCACAACCGAACGGGTTTTGGCAAGGAGAATATCATCCGCCTGTTCGGCGCCTATGAAAACCCGCGCAATAAATGGAAACTGACGGGCGAGTACTATGCAGTGAGCAACTATATGTATTTCGACAGTTTTTTCAGTGCGAGGCAGGAGGCTACGCTGTTCAATGTACTGCATTTCAGCGCTGAGAAACAGTTCCGACTTTCGCGTTACTGGAACTGGTATACCGAGATCCATGTGCAGCAGGCAACCGGACAGGCGCCCGTTAACCTTCCTTTGCTGCTGACAAGAAACCGCATTGCTTTTGAAGGCAATTTTGCGACGAATCTTTTTTTATCGACAGGACTCGAGATCAGGTATTATACACCTTATAAGAATGATAACTATTCGCCTTTCACAGGGCAGTTCTTTTACCAGAACAGGTATTCGATGCATAACAGACCCGATATAAATGCCTTTGTTCATTTCCGCATCAAGAGTTTCAAGGGTTTTTTCCGGCTGGAGAACCTTAACACGCTGAACCCTTCCGGAGGATTCGGTTTCAACAAATACAATTTTGCTTCGCCCGAATCGCCCTATACCGGTTTGTGGATGCGGTTTGGCCTGTGGTGGAGTTTTGTGAACTGACCCCGTTTTTAACAGGCTTTTTTGATAAGTTTAATATCTTTGACGCATGCTCCGCTCCCTGGTAGCCATATTGACCGTTATCTATTTCGCTGTCAGCAGCGGTGTGGTGATGAACGTTCACTACTGTATGGGCAAGCGGCAATCGGTTAACCTGAATGTATTGGGTGCCAGGACCTGTGGCTGCGGTAAGAAGAGCGAAAAGAAAGGCTGTTGCAAAACGGAGTCCAGGATATTCAAGCTGGACGATGTTCAGCATGCGTCTTATACCAACTATGCGATACATGCCCCCGAAGCGGAGGCAGCGCAGGCCGTTCCCGTATGGAACCGGGAAGCCGTTGTTTCTGCCGACCGTATAGAACCGGCGGTTCATTCACCTCCTTTGCTGTCGGAGCAGGATACCTATCTCCGTAATTGTGTTTTCAGAATCTGATACGTTGGGTTAAGCCGGTCACGACTGCACGCGTTTGCATGCATCCCTGCATGTAACGGACATGGGTACATTTTATCAAATTCAAAACACCATTATGAAACTTTTATCATACCTCACAGGTCTCTGCCTGTTTATTTCCATCACTTCATTCAGCCAGTCAAAAACAGCCGAACAAACCGAAACCATCAAAGTATGGGGTAACTGCGGCATGTGCAAGGGCCATATCGAAAAAGCGGCCAAAGAGGCCGGCGCCACCTCTGCAGTCTGGAACAAGAACACCAAGGTACTGTCGGTTACCTACGAATCTTCCAAAACCAGCAACCGCCAGATACAGGAAAAAGTAGCGGCTGCAGGTTATGATACCCGCGATATCGCCGGCGATGATAAGGCCTACGACAACCTAGATGACTGCTGCAAATACGAGCGCAAATCAGCCACAAAAGAAAAGCGGAAAAAAACTGCGATGAACTGCTGCAGTCCGGAGAAATCTGCCTGCTGCCACAGCGATGAAAAAAACTGTTGCTGATCATTTTTAATTTATTCATCTGCGGATCATCCCGCATTGCGGGATGATCCGTTAACCCCATAATCATGAAAAAATATCTTTTCCTGTTGGCTGTACTGGCATCGGTAAGCGCCGGTGCACAGATCACCAAGGCGCGTTTGCAGGCCAGCGGTCTTACCTGCGCCATGTGTTCCAAAGCGGTATACAAAGCTTTGTCTTCGGTGGCATCCGTTGAGAAAGTAACACCCGATATCGAGGGTTCTTCCTACGATATCAGGTTTAAAAAGGATGCGGAAATAAAACTCGATGACCTGAGCAAAGCCGTAAGCGACGCGGGATTCTCCGTTTCCGGTTTACAGGTTACGGCAAAATTCCAGAACGAGAAGGTGGAACCGAATACACATCTCAGTATCGATAACCAGTTGCTTCATTTTGTCAATGTTCCCGCACAGACGCTGAATGGAGAAAAGACGGTACGCGTGGTGGATAAGAACTTTGTTTCGGAAAAAGAAGCAAAAAAATACGAGAAGCTCACTGCGCTGAAATATTATGCATCCGGAACCATGGATGGCAAGCGTGTGTATCATGTAACCCTTTAAAACCGCTTCTATGCGTATATGGACGATCCTGGCGCTGTTCCTTTCGGTAAGGGCGGCGGGGCAGGAGTTGTATGTGTTTTCCGAACCGGCCAGCAATATGCCATCGCGTTCGCTGGGTGTAAAGCAGACTGCAAAATGGCTGCGAAGCGATATGTCGGCACGCACCGAGAGCCGGCATACCACGGAGCTGATGCTGGGTGTGAACAAAAAGCTTATGTGGCATGTAGCGGGCACTTTTTCCGATATGTATTCTTCCAGCCTGCGGTTTGAGAGCGTGCGTACCTATGCCAAATACCGGTTCCTGTCTTCCGACGATATGTACCGCCATTTCCGGATGGCGGCTTTCGCTGAAGCGTCTTACAGCCGCAACAAAGCCATGTACGATGAGCTGAGCCTGGAAGGAGACCAGTCGGGAATACAGGCGGGTATCATCGCCACGCAGCTGCTGCACAAACTGGCGCTGTCTTCGACCATCAGTTTTACGGAACTGTTGCAGGAGAGCCGCTGGAACAAGACCCTGCCGCAGGTTGCGCCCTACCAGGCGTTTAACTATTCGCTGTCTGCGGGATACCTTGTTTTGCCGAAAAAATACACCAGTTATAACCAGATGAACCTGAACCTGTACCTGGAGTTACTGGGTCAACAGACAACCGATAAAAAACGGTATTTCGTTGACCTGGCGCCGGCGGCGCAGCTGATCTTCAACAGCGAGGCAAAGCTGAATGTAGGGTACCGTTTTCAGCTGGGAAGTGATATGCATCGTATGTCGCCTAACAGCTGGCTGCTGAGCCTGGAATGGCAGTTTCTGAATGTGCTTAAATAGGAGCCGGCCGGCATTCGTATTTACCCGAATGAGTGCAGCCCACAAATCAAAAGCGCCGGAACATATATCCGGCGCTTTTTACTTCAGTGTTTCAGTGCACGTTTTTTGATCATACCGCCCTTGGTGTCTTTCACGCTGTTCATCACCACAAAGGCATGCGGATCGATCTTCAGTATCTCGACCTTGAGTTTGTTCAGTTCCAGTCGGGTGATCACGGTGTACAGGATATCGATGTCTTTTTTCTCCCCGCTGGTGCCATAACCGCGTTTGCCCCGGTATACCGTAATGCCGCGTCCCAGTACGGTGGTGATCATTTCCCTGATCTCATCGCTATGGGTTGATACGATCGTAACACCGGTGTATTCATCGATGCCTTCGATGATGAAATCGAGGGTTTTGGATGCGCACAGATAGGTGATCATCGAATAAAGCGCCATTTCCAGGCTGAACAGGTACGCCGCCGTTGAAAAGACAATAACATTGATGATCACAATGATATCGCCGATGGTGGTGCCGAATTTGCGACTGAGAAAAATGGCCAGCACTTCGGTGCCATCGATCACGGCGCCGCCTCTCACGGCCAGCCCGATACCCGCACCGAGAAAGAAACCGCCGAATACGGCTACCAGCAGTCTGTCATGTGTAACCTCCGGAAAATGAAAACTGGCAACACAGATGGCAAGACCGGTGATGGCCAGCGCGGTCTTGATGGCGAAGGAGCGCCCCACCACTTTGATCGCAAGAAACATAAAGGGAATATTCACCAGCGGTATCAGGAAATACAAAGGGATCTTCGCGGTCTCACTGATCAGCAGCGAGATACCGGTGGCGCCGCCGTCGATAAAATTGTTCGGTAACAGAAAACCCTCGAGGCCGAATGCAGCGGAAGCAATGCCAAGCGTGACCAGGAAAATATCTTTCAAACCGCGGGACAGCGTGATCTTTAATTCGCGGAAGCCTTTTGCCAGTGCATAGTCTGAATACACTTCGTTCTTCTGCGCATTTTTATCCTTTAGGATCAGTTCGGTAATGATCTTCTGTAGAAATCCCCTCATATCGCTAAAAATAAGGGAATGAGAAAAGAATGCGCAGCGATAAATGTTAAAAAAATCAGTACGAAAAAAATAAGCGCCGACTTATCGGTGATAGTCAGCGCTTACAGTTGCCGGTAACAAAAAAATATTCTAACGGTATTCTAATCTGCGCAGGGCAAACTGTTTTCCGATGTCGCAGCGGTATTTATTTCATCACTTCTTCTATCACTTTGCCCACAGAACCGCTTGGCATCTGGATATTGAGCAGTCCGGCAACCGTGGGTGCGATATCGGTCATATAGGTTTCGCGTTTTGTGTTGCCTTTTTTGATGCCCCATCCATACCATAACAAAGGGATATGTGCATCGTAGGGATACCAGGCGCCATGCGTGGTGCCGGTAAGACCGCCTTCGATGTATCCGGGTTTCAGTATCAGCTGCACATCGCCGCTGCGTGCGGGATAATAGCCATTGGCCAGCATTTCGCGCAGTGTTTTGGCGATGGGCACGGTCATGATATCGGCGGTGGCAAATGCATTGGCCACTGCGGGGTTGGCTTTCAGCGTATCGATGATCAGTTTTTTGATCGCAGCCTCATCCAGTTTTGCAGAATCGATCTTCGGATGGTTCAGTGAAAGCTGGTAGTTGTAGGTGCTTACCACCAGGTTATCGATGCCATAGAGCGATTTCAGTTTTGCATTCAGCGATCTGCGCATACCCGATTCATCAAACAGCCCTGCAGGCAGTTTATGCTCTTTCATAAAACCGGGCACATGCGCCACGGCATGGTCTGCCGTAAGAAAGGCGGTGTATTGTCCTTTTCCCACCGTGGCATCCAGGTAGGCAAAGAGGCGTCCCAGGTCATCGTCAAGACGGATATAATCATCCACCTGCTCTATCGAATTGGGACCGAAAGCATGTCCCACATAATCGGGGGAAGAAAAACTTACGGCTAAAAAATCGGTGGTGTTTCCTTTGCCAAGCTGCTCGGCCGCAACGGCCGCTTTGGCCATTTCCACGGTGAGTGTGTTACCCCATGGGGTGGAGGAGATCTTGCCGTAGTCCTTGCCCGCAAATGCCGTCAGGTCATAGGGAAATCCTGTGGCCGTGTTTCCCAGCGGGCGGCCTTCGTAGGCCTTGCTGTCTTCGGTGGCGTATCTGGCATAGTCCCCCGCGGGCATACGCAGTTTCCAGTTCAGTTTATACAGCGAGTCAACCAGTTTGCGGTTGTTGAAGCGGGTTACCCAGGCGGGTAATTCGTTCATATACCAGCTGCTGGTGATAAAGTTTCCGGTACGCGCTTCGTACCAGTAGGCGGCATTGGCCGAATGGCCTGCAGGCAGTATTGCACCGCGGTCTTTGATGGCGATGCCGATCACTTTGTTCTGGAAATTGCTTGCCAGGCGCAGTTCGTCGCAAACAGTGGTCACCAGCATGTTTTTGGGACTCATCTGTCCGTCTTCGGCAGACTGGCTGCCAACACCAATCACGGTTTTGTCTTCGCTGCAGTACACGGAGCGCATGGCCTGGTTATCCCACCAGGCATTGCCTGTAATGCCATGGATGGCGGGCACGCTTCCCGTATAAACGCAGGTATGACCGCAGGCCGTCACGGTGGGGGTGTAGGGGATCAGGGTATTGTCGCAGGAAAAGCCTTCGCCCATCATTCGCTTAAAACCACCGGTGGCTTTGAACAGCGGGTTGAACCGGTACAGGTAATCCCAGCGCATCTGGTCGATGACGATGCCCACCACCAGTTTTGGTCTTTGGGCGCCCGTTTCGCCGGTTTTTTGTGAAAAAGCCGCCTGGCAGGAAAAAATGCCGGCAAATGCTAACAAAATCACTCGTTTCATTTGTTTCTTGTTGGTTTTCAGTCCTGAGTTCCGGGTGTGAAGATAAGTGTTGACGAATAATTGCCTTGCCCTTTATGCCCTAAAAGGTTAGCTTTGCACCGATTTTTCATAAAAAGTGATAATTTGATAATATGGCAGACATTTTCGAGAAATTACTCAGGAGTTATGGTCCCATAGGACAGCACCGTGAAAGAGCACATGGTTATTTTGCCTTCCCCAAACTGGAAGGAGAGATCGGCAGCCGCATGAAATTCCGAGGGAAGGAAATGGTGGTCTGGAGCCTGAACAATTACCTCGGTCTGGCCAATCATCCCATTATCCGCAAAACAGATGCAGATGCGGCACAGCAGTTTGGCCTGGCCTTACCGATGGGTGCGCGTATGATGAGCGGCAACAGCAACTACCACGAACAGCTGGAACGCGAGCTGGCCGAATTCGAGGGCAAGGAAGATGCGATACTGATGAATTTCGGTTACCAGGGTATCATGAGCGCCATCGATGCGGTCTGCGGTCGCCACGATGTGATCGTTTACGATGCGGAAAGCCATGCCTGTATCATCGACGGTCTGCGGCTGCATCCCGGTCACCGGTATGTGTTCAAGCACAACGATATCGAGGATTTCGATAAGCAGATGGAGCGCGCCACGGCCCTGATCAGCAAACAGAATGCAGGCGGTATACTGGTGATCACAGAGGGCGTATTCGGCATGGCCGGCGACCAGGGTAAACTGAAAGAGATCATCGATCTGAAAAATAAATACGAATTCAGGCTGCTGGTGGATGATGCGCATGGTTTTGGAACGCTGGGTAAAACCGGCGCCGGCGCAGGAGAGGAGCAGGGCTGCCAGGATGGTATCGATCTGTATTTCTCCACCTTCGCCAAATCGATGGCTTCTATCGGCGCATTCCTGGCAGGCGACAAAGCGATCATCGATTATATCCGTTACAATATCCGCTCACAGATATTCGCCAAAAGTCTGCCGATGCCGATCGTGATCGGTAACCTGAAAAGACTCGAGATGCTGCGTACCATGCCCGAGCTGAAAGAAAAACTCTGGCAGAATGCGCTGAAGCTGCAGGCAGGACTGACAGAAAGAGGATTTGATATCGGCAATACCAATACCATGGTAACACCGGTATACATGAAGGGCGGCGTGGAAGAAGCCACAGCCATGGTGATGGATCTCCGTGAGAACTACCATATCTTCTGCTCCATCGTGGTATACCCGGTTATTCCTAAAGGACATATCATTTACCGGCTGATACCCACCGCTTCGCATACCGATGCGGACATTCAGGAAACCCTTACGGCGTTCAGCGAAACCAAGGCCAAACTTGATGCCGGCGCCTACAAGGCAGAGGCGATACCGGATATGGCCGAAGTGAAGTAAACGGAAACCGGAAAACGAAAATCAACAATAAAAAAGGGACAGCCGATGTGATCGACTGTCCCTTTTTACTGTTGTAATGCAAGGACCGCTATAGCTTTTTCAGCAGTTCATTGGCCTGCCGTACATAGTCATCGTTCTTTGCTTCCGTGGCAACTTCGATGGTTTTTTCGGCGCTTGCTTTGGCGCCGGCCTTATCGCCCATATCTTTTTGAATACGCGCCTTCATCAGGAACAGCCAGTAACCTTTTGGGTTGGCATCGGCAGCCTTGCTGATGTTTACCAGCGCCTTGTTCAGGTCTTTATCCCATTCGTAATAGAAGGTGGCGGCGGCCTGGTAGTTACCTGGTTCAACCTTATCTGCCGACAATGTTTTTTCAACCTGCGCGCGGATGCGGTCTTTGATATTGCTGCTCATCGGCACCCGAACAGCGGTATTGCTCCAGTAGGCCTGCAGTTCACAGCTTTCGCTCCTGATATCGCCAAACTGCATGGTAAAGGTTTCGATTTCCATACCCAGTTTCTCTGCTTTTACCCGCACGGTAACCACATCTTCACTTTCTTTATAACCATCGGTGCCGGAATTGGTAAGGCCTTTGTTGAAAATGATGTCCCAGTACTCCTTTCCGGGTTTTGCATACAGCACATAGCTGCCGGTATCGAGCAGTTTACCGCCTACCATTACCGGGTCGGTAAAACTGATACGGGTTGCCGCGTTGGCACCAAATCGCCACAGCTTACCCAGCGGTGCCAGTTCGCTGTTTTCTTTGAAAACCACGCGGCCGCGGATATTGGGCCGGGAATACGTGAGTTTGATGGTGCCCAAACCAAAAGCCTGCGTAATGGTTTGTGTGGTGCTGGGGGCAGGTATTCTTATCTGCGCAAAAGCACCGGCGCTGCATATCATAGCAGCCATCAGCAATGTTTTTTTCATATCGCGTAACTTGTTTAGACAGCAAACCTAATGTATTATCCGCCACAAATACCTCCGGATCTGCTGATTGCGGACAAGCGGTAACCAGTGTGATGACTGTAAAACGTTTTGGCGGGCCGATGATCAGAAAACGATCGTAACGCTGCGGGTGGTATTCACCAGTGGCTTGCCCCGTTCCGTCCAGCCGCTTACCTGCTTCAGCGTTTTGATAAGCGCTTCGCCGGCCTCCCTGCCAATGCTGCGGCGAAGGGTTACATCGTAAACCATTCCGTTCCTGTCTATGCTGATCTCAGCCTGTATAGGTGCCCCCGAAGTGCTGCGGTTTTTTATCAGGTTCGTACCGGCAAGCGCCTGTTTCAGCTGCCGGTTAAAAGACCCCCAGCCTTTATCCGGCTGGATGGTATTCAGCGCCCGGGCAAGAACGGAATCGTTGCCTGCCTGCGGATCGCCGGCAGCGGCCATCACCGTTTCAGCAAGCGCTTCGCGCGAAGGGCTGAGCAGGATTTCTGCGGGCCTGCCCGTAGCCAGCGTCAACTGCCTGGGAACAAACCCAACGGCGGCTACCTGTACCTGGTGTATGCTGTCGGGCGCCAGAAACCGGAACTCTCCCTTATCGTTGGTGGTGATACCGGTGGCAGCCATTCGTTTTTGGGAGGCAGCCTGCGTTTTTTCGCCGGTGAGAACAATGGTGGCATTGGGCACCGCCTCGCGGCTATCGGATTTTACCACGCCATTGAATTCAGACAGGACAATGCCGCTTGTATTTTTCCGGCTGATATTTTTCGCAGCTGCACCGGTAATACCCGGGTTTTGCTGCCGTCCAAAATGAGTAACCCCTGCGCCCTGCCGCCTGCGGATAACACCTACCGCTGCCAGCGACTGTTGTATCATTTCCGAATCGGATGGCGGGGGAGCCGCCGGCGGGTTAGGCTCCCTGGCGGTACGCGCGGCCATCAGCGAATGCTGTTCGGCCAGGTCGGCGGCCTGTTTTTCTGCCCGGGTCTTTTCGCGCCGCGCATTTTCCGCCCTTGCCATCAGTTGCCGCTCTCTGTCGGGTACTGTCTTAGTGGCTGCTGGTTTGGCTGGCTCAGCACGCGAAGCTGTGGTGCTGTCTGCTATAGCCGGTAACGGCGGTGTAACCCTTATGTCCGCGGTTTCCCGCTGCGTGCCGTTTTTGCTGTCAGACCTGAACAGCAGCCATCCGATACCGGCCGCACCTGTAACAAGGATAACACCCGCCGCAACGCGCCACCAGTTGGCTCCGCCCGCGGCACCGATGTGTTTTACAGGGGCGGGCTCCTGCAGCAACTGCTGTTTTATCGCCGACAGGTGCTGCCCGCTGACAGAACTGTCCGCCTGGTTGAAACCTTCGATCGCATCTGCCAGGAAGGGGTCCTGCAAAGCCGCTTTTTCCATGGCATGCATCTCGGTGGAGGACAGCTTTCCCTGCAGGTATCTTTCGATATCTGAATGTGTATAAGGGGTAGTATGTTGGCGGCGTTCGCTCATGTTTTTTCCATACAGATTTTCAGGTTCCTTCTTCCGTTCTGTATGAGACTTCTTACTTTGTTCCAGTCAGACCCGGTGATTGCGGTGATCTCGTTGTAGCATTTTCCCTGCAGGTAAAACAACCGTATGCTGTTGCTTTGTTCTGCCGGCAGCGCATCGATGCATTTTTCCAGTTTCTGCAGTTCGTTTTCTTTGTCCAGTACCGTATCCAGATGACTGAAATCCTCCGATTGCATAAAATTCGCCTGAAATTCCACCGTAACCGTTTTTTTCTGCTTTCGCAGGATCATCAGGCAATGGTTTTTAACAACCACATATAACCAGCTCCTGAAATTGTCTACCTCGTGCGCCGGCAGTTTTACCAGCAGTTCCTGGTAGATATTCATCACGGTATCCTTGGCCTGTTCGGCATCTTTCAGGTATTTCAGCGCAGTGCCGTATACCAGGTCGGAATAGCGCAGGTAGAGTGTGGCCAGCACCTGCTGGTCGCCATGGGCACGGAACCGCCTGAGCAGCGATTCGTCCGACTGCGGATCGGGATTATCCATATGTATCACCGGCACCATGGTAACCTGAAGATAATTTTTTTTCGATACGGTTGTGTAATCGGTAAAATTCGGGCATCCTTCCCGAAAACATGCTTTATGAAACAGCTATTGTGCAGCCTGCTGTTATGGGTGATGGCAGCGGGTTTTGTGGTGCCGCCGCATACGGTAACCGGAAAAATTGTGGACGATAAGGGGCAGCCCATCGGTTATGCCACGATACTGATCAAACAAACCAGCAAATCGGTATCGGCGGCAAGGGACGGCAGTTTTACGATCCAGGCAAACGATGGCGATGTGTTACTGGTCAGCAGCATCGGCTATCAAACCACCGAGGTGCCGATAGGCTTGGGCAAACCCCTGCGCATCGTATTAAAAGCGATCGAACCGGCACTGAACGAAGCCATGGTGGCCGCTCAGAAGCAGCTTGCCGGCGCAAGGGATAAGGCCACACGACTTACTGCAGCAGCCCGGCATACCCTGGTGGCCACCGCCGGTCTGAACAGCGCAGCAACGCCATCGATCAGCTACGGGTATGGCAGTGCGCCGCGGATGCAGCTGCCCTTGCCAGGCTTTGACAGGGAAGGATATGATCACATCACCGATAACCCTTACCAGAAAGTGCTGGACAATCCACTGTCCACTTTTTCCATCGATGTGGATGCGGCATCCTACAGCAACGTACGCCGGATACTTAAAAGCGGTCAGCTGCCACAGGAAGGCGCTGTGCGTGTGGAGGAACTGGTCAATTATTTCACCTACCGGTACGAACAACCCAGGAATGCCGATCCGTTTTCGGTGCATACCGAACTGGCCGTATGTCCCTGGAATCCGCAGCACCAGCTGGCGATGATCGGCCTGCAGGCAAAAAAAATCGATATGTCAAGACTCCCCGCTTCCAACCTGGTCTTTCTGGTCGATGTAAGCGGCAGCATGTACTCTCCGGATAAACTGCCGCTGGTCAAAGAATCGCTCAAACTGCTGGTTGACCAGCTGCGGGAGGAAGACAGGGTTTCGCTGGTGGTGTATGCAGGCAGGGCAGGACTGGTATTGTCACCTACCCCGGGCGATCAGAAAATGCGGATCAGGGAAGCGATTGACCAGTTGGAGGCAGGTGGTTCAACCGCGGGCGGAGAAGGTATTCAGCTGGCGTATAAAACCGCGCGGGAACATTTTATCAGTAAAGGCAACAACCGCGTGATACTGTGTACCGACGGTGATTTTAACGTAGGTCTTTCGAGCGATGATGCGCTGGAACGGATGATTGAGGCAGAAAGAAAAAGCGGTGTGTTTCTGACCGTACTGGGTTTTGGCAGCGGCAATTACCAGGATGCCAAAATGCAGAAGCTGGCCGACAAGGGCAATGGCAACCATGCCTACATAGACCAGATCGGCGAAGCCAAAAAAGTGTTCGTGTCTGAATTCGGCGGCACCTTGTTCACCGTTGCCAAAGATGTAAAGCTGCAGGTGGAGTTTAACCCGCAGCAGGTGCAGGGTTACCGCCTGATCGGTTACGAGAACCGGATGCTGGCAAAAGAAGATTTTAACGACGATGCAAAAGACGCGGGCGAACTGGGCAGCGGGCATACCGTAACGGCTTTGTACGAGATCGTTCCCAAAGGCGTGCCCATGCCTGCAACGGGTAAGGTGGATTCGCTTCGCTACCAGGTAAACCTCTCCGCAGCAACCGCCGATCAGCAAAAACCGGCCGGAGAGGTACTGACGGTAAAAGTGCGTTACAAACAACCCGATGGCGATAAAAGCAACTTGTTATCGTTTCACCTGAAAGGAGATGCGAAAGGGCTGGACCAGTCCTCCCAGAATTTGCGATTTGCTTCTTCGGTGGCATCTTTCGGTATGCTGCTGCGCAACTCGCCGTACAAAGGCCACAGCAGTTATGCATCCATACTCAGTCTGGCCGAAAAAGCAATAGGTGCGGATGAAGAGGGCTACCGGAAAGAGTTCCTGCAACTGGTTAGCAAAGCCGCATCGATCAGCGGAAAAAAAGACCTGGCGCGAGAGGAGTAGGGGAAGAATTTGGAATTTGAAATGGGGGATTGGGAATTGGGAATTTGGGTTGGTGGGTTTGCGGCTCAATCCTCTTTATTTGAATGCGGGATGAAACTGCTGTAAGGTATCTCTGAGGTAATCCCTGTCGAGATGTGTGTAGATCTCGGTGGTGGTGATGCTTTCATGGCCCAGCATTTCCTGCACGGCACGCAGATCGGCACCGCCTTCTACCAGGTGTGTGGCAAAGGAATGACGGAAGGTGTGCGGGTGGATGTTCTTGGTGATACCGGCTTTGCGGGCGAGGTCCTTGATGATGTAAAAGATCATCACCCGGCTCAGCGGTTTACCCCGTTTGCTGAGGAACACGATGTCTTCGAACCCCGGTTGTATGGGCTGGTGTACGCGGATGTTTTCTTTGTACAGCGTAAGGTATTTCACCGCGTCGGAACCGATGGGAACCAGCCGCTCCTTATCGCCCTTACCCGTAACCCGTATAAAACCGATATCGAGGTAAAGCGCCGATAATTTGAGGTTCACCACCTCGCTTACCCTAAGCCCGCAGCTGTACATGGTTTCCAGAATGGCTTTGTTGCGGCCGCCCTCGGGTCTGCTCTGGTCTATTTGTGCGATCACGTTTTCAATCTCTTCAAAACTCAGCACATCGGGAAGTTTTCTCCGGTTCCTGGGTGCTTCCAGCAGGGCAGAGGGGTCGGCCTGTGTCAGCTGTTCCACCAGGCAATACCGGTAAAAACTCCGGATGCCCGATATCATCCTCGCCTGGGAAGACGGCGTCATACCCAGTTCCCCAACCCATTTTACAAATGCCTGCAGATCAGTCAGCATTATTTCGTCGGGTGTTTTGAGCAGGTTGTTTGTCTGCAGGAAGCCGGTGAGTTTTTCCAGGTCACGCAGGTAGGCTTCAACAGAATGATCGCTGAGCGATTTTTCGAGCTGCAGCCAGGCCTTATACCCTTTTTTATACGGTTCCCACATACGATTTACACCGGGTTATGCATAGATAATCCACCGGCAGCTTCCATTTTTGGAATTGATGGCAAGGTAAACGATATTGCCTTTTTTTATCAAATCGTTTGGCAAATTCCATGATCGTATCGCTCCGCACCTTCCGTAAGAAAATGAAAGAGAACCACCGCAAACTGCGCAGGTACCTTGGCCGGCTGGAAAAAGACCCCGCACCCGGACTGGATAAGATGGCAGAACAGATAGACGCGGAAGTATGGGCCGAAACGGATTGCCTGGCCTGCGGCAACTGCTGCAAGCGCATGACACCTACCTTCAAGCGAAAAGATGTGCTGCGCATTTCCGCACATCTCAATATGACGCCTGCCGCCTTTACGGAAAAATGGCTGGTGTATGAAAAGAAGGATGGCGACTGGATCAATAAAAAACAGCCCTGCCAGTTCCTCGACAGGAAAACAAATAGGTGCAGTATCTACGCGGTGCGCCCCGCCGACTGCGCCGGCTTTCCCTATCTCAAAAAGAAAAAGATGAAGGACTACCTGCATGTGCATCAGCAGAACGTGGAGTATTGTCCGGCTTCTTACCGTATGGTGGAGAAACTGATGGAGCGGGTGGTTATATGAGTGGATTCCGGATTAGCGGAGTATGGATTGGCGGATTATGGATTAGCGAATTCGCGGATTCTCTGCGAAACACCACATCTCTTCGTTTAAAAAGAAAGTGAAGCGTTCACCGCAGAGACGGGGAGGGGCAGAGTTGCGCAGAGAGAATCCACTAATCCATAATCCGCCAATCCACTAATTCAGTATTCCTTCTTCTCAGAAATACACATCTTCAATCAGAAACACTTCTTTGGCGGTTTCATCGATTACCGTGATGGCCATTACATCGAACTGGATGTATTTCCATTTGGGATGCCGGTACTGGTATTCTTCTGCAAGCTGTTTGAGGTGATTCATTTTCTCGCGGCTGATACTTTCTTCCGGTCTGCCATAGCGAAGGGACTGTCTTGTTTTTACTTCGATAAAATGCAGCCGGTCGCCCCGCGCGGCAATGATATCGGCTTCCCAATGACGGAAACGCCAGTTGCGCTCGATGATACGATAGCCTTTGGCCGAGAGAAAGGCCGCCGCCATTTCCTCGCCTTTTTCACCGGTTTGCCGGTTGGATGATTGCATAGGCTGAAAGTAACGCGGGATGCCTGATATTTGCGCAGGGGCAGGGCCCGATTAATACCCGTAATTAATACGTATGCAACTCAAAGAAAAGGTCTATAAACTGAAGGGTAAAGTGTTCCATTATGCCTGGGGGGGGTATGCGTTTTTGCCGGCATTGCTGGGCGAAGACAATAGCCGGCTTGCGCCCTATGCCGAGTACTGGCTGGGCGCCCATGCGCTTGCGCCATCTGAACTGCAGACGGAACAGGGCGCCGTTCCCCTCAGCCGGCTGATTGCGGAGGATGCGGTCGCTGCGCTTTCGCAGGAAGTGGCCGACCGGTTTGGCGAACTGCCGTATCTTTTTAAAGTGCAGGATGTAAAAGACATTCTCTCCATACAGGTGCATCCCTCCAAGCAGGAAGCGGAAAAAGGGTTTGACAGGGAAGAGGCGCTGGGCATTCCGCGCGATGCTGCGCACCGCAATTACAAAGACCGCAACCACAAGCCCGAAATGATGGTGGCGCTGAGCGAATTCTGGCTGCTGCACGGGTTCCTTCCGCTTGCCGCCATTGAAAAAGTGCTGGATGAAACACCCGAGTTCAATGTATTGCTTCCCTATTTCCGCAAGGAAGGGTTGCAGGCCCTGTACCGGTTGGTGATGGAAATGCCGCAACTGGATATAAACTTTCTGCTCGAAGACCTGGTTAAACGCGAGATCAGGCGTAAACGGGAAGGAGAACTGACAAAAGAAATGCCCGGCTGGTGGGTGGCGAGACTATTCGAGACAGCGCCCTTCACCGGTGAAATAGACAGGGCTGTTTTTTCGATCTACCTGTTCAATATCGTTAAGGTAAACCCGGGAGAAGGCGTTTTTCAGGGAGCCGGCATACCGCATGCCTATATGGAAGGCCAGACGATGGAACTGATGGCCAACAGCGATAATGTACTGCGGGGAGGTCTTACGCCCAAACACATCGACGTACCGGAATTACTGAAGCAGACATCATTCCAAAGCATCGTTCCCCAAATTATGAAAGGTGAGGAGCGGCTGCCCGGTGAAACACTGTACCCCTGTCCGGTGGCGGATTTTGGTATGGCGCGTATCCGGCTGACGGGCGGCGGTCAGTACAGCGGCCAGGCAGCTTCGTTTGAAATAATCATCGTGACCGAAGGCGGTGTGCTGGTCAATAATTCGCTTGTACTGAAACGCGGCGAAGCCGTGGCGGTGCTGCCCGGCGGGGAATACACCATTGATGCTTCAGGACACGCCCTGCTGTTCAAAGCGTTTATTCCGTAAAAGCTATGCACACCCGTTGAAAATTGCCCTTTGTATAAAGGCCATAACGCTTATTTTTGTAGCCGAAATAACAGAAAATGAAAATCAACAGATCATTAATCATTTCATTGGTGCTGATGGTGGTAGTAAGTGCATTGTATCGCATTATGCCCCAGCGGCCAATGGGATTTGCCCCGCAGATTGCGATAGGGCTGTTCAGCGGCGCCATTTTTGTCAAAGACAAGAAATGGGCTTTTGCAGCACCGCTGATATCCCTGTTACTGTCTGATCTGCTCTACGAAGCCATGTACATCTACAGCAATGGCAGCACGCTGATCAGGGGTTTTTATGATGGTCAGTGGATTAACTACCTCCTGTTTGTGGGCATTACCTGTTTTGGTTTCCTGATCAATACACGCAGGGTGGGTAATGTGGTGCTGGCTGCCCTGGCCGCGCCGACCACCTATTTCCTGATATCCAATTTCCTGGTATGGGCCAGCAACCGCGGATTCGGTCTCGACCGCCCGAAAACCTTTAACGGGTTACTGCTTACCTATGGCGATGCGCTGCCGTTTTTCAAGAACAGCGTAATGGCCACACTGGTGTTTTCGGCGGTGCTGTTCGGTATGTATTATATCGTAAAAGACAGGTTTGCGGCCAAAGAGGCCGAAGCCTAGCCAACCTTACCCTACCAGTTTCAATGAACTGAACCAGTAGTGCTCGTGTTGTGCCGTGCCGGTTACCGCTACGGGTATCCTGTTACGGAACAACGGGCAATGCAGCACCAGCGTATGGTATTCGCCGTTCTCGCCGCATGCATCAATGCCCAGTGCCTCGAGCTCTTCTATGAGTGAGGGTGTAATGGTTTTTCCGAGGAAACGTTCTCCCATCACGCTGTTGCAGCTTACGATGATGGTTTCTATCCCGCTTTGCAGCATCTGCATAACCAGGGCTTTCCGCTCGCGCTGCCAAAGCGGCAAAAGGGCGGTGAGACCCACTGCCGCGCAGACTTTTTCTTCCCAGTCGCGGTGCGGCTGCAGATCGATATCGCCAAATACCGCCTGCTGCAGGTTGTAGGCAGTCTTCAGTTCGGTCAGCGCCTGTTTGAAATTGGGTTCGTAATCCTGCCAGCTGCTGCTGATTAGGTGTATGGGCAGTCCCGCCGCTGCTGCCTGGGCTTCGAGTATGTCTGATGGAATGCCGTGACTGCGTGAGATCCTGCCCGCTTCGTTCAGTACGTTCAGCAACACAAGGGGCACCACGCCCAACTGCATCGCCTGCATCAGCGCATAGCAACTGTCTTTTCCCCCGCTCCAGCTACATAGTGCATTTTTCATGCTGAAAAGTCAAAAGTAAAAAATTGGTTGGCTGATCCAACCGCAGATCCACTGCTTAATCCTTACTCCCGCCAAACCGGATATTGTCCGTTTCACGTTCGTATGCTTCATCCACCAGTAAATTTCCGCCGTCTGCCGCAGCAGTGGCCAATTCGTCGCAGCGGTTGTTCATCGGGTTGTCTGCATGGCCTTTTACCCAAACAAATTTTATCTGGTACTGTCTGGCAAGCTGGTGGTATTGCAGCCAGAGATCCTTGTTTTTTTTACCGCCTTTGAAATCCGTCCTGATCCAGTTATCAAGCCATTTTTTCTCCACCGCGTTCACGATATACTGGCTGTCGGTATAAATGGCAAGCGGTATATTCTTTTTTGTCAGCGACTGCAATGCAACGATCACGGCCAGTAATTCCATTCTGTTGTTGGTGGTGAGGCGGTAACCGGCAGACAATTCTTTTCGCCGCTCGCCCCATAGCAGCACAACGCCGTAACCACCCCTTCCGGGATTGCCTCTTGCCGCGCCGTCGGTATAAATGATCAATGGGTGTGCAGACATGTAAGATCAGATCAAAGTCAAAAGTAAAACATTCACAAAAAAACGGCCTGTGCAGCAGGCTGTTTACAGGTAATAGGTTCCCTGCATATACAGTACCGCTTTGCCGGCAATGGTTACCCTGTCGTTTAACGACGTGCACCAGAGATGCCCTTTTCTTTTTGATAGCTGCGCGGCGGTAAGTGCGGGTTTGCCAAGCTCCTTTGCCCAGTAAGGGATCAGTGTTGCATGGGCGGAACCGGTTACCGGGTCTTCGCCGATCACGGAATTGGGTACAAAAAACCGGGATACAAAATCGGTGTCATCGCCCTGGGCAGTGATGATCACGCCGAGTGTTTCAACCTTATTTAAATACTGGAAATCGGGCACCACCTGCACCACTTCCTGCTGCGAGCGATATACGAGGAAATAATCCCGCGAGCGAAGTATTTTGGCGGGTGCGATGGAAAATCCTTTCAGCAGTTCTTCGGGTGGCGTGCAGTTAACCGGCATACGCGCAGGGAAATTCATTTCAAGCAGATCGCCTTTTTTTATTACGGTGAGATCACCGCTTTTCACTGTGTGAAAAAGTATCTGATCGCTCTCATGACCCAGGTGATGAAAAATAATGAATGCAGTAGCCAGGGTGGGATGTCCGGCCAGGTCTATTTCCAGTTCAGGCGTAAACCAGCGGATATCGTAGCTGCCGTCGGGCCGCTTCACAAAAAATGCGGTCTCCGAAAGATTGTTTTCATTGGCAAGCCGCTGCATGGCACTGTCGGGCAGCCATGTCTGAAGGGGACAAACCGCTGCAGGGTTGCCGCCGAATACATGATCGGTAAAAGCATCAACGGTGTATATCGGATAATTCATAGCCGGTTATTGAATCGGCAAGGTAGCGCATAAACGGTAACGGGCGTTTACAAATAAAACACCCGGGAAAATGCGATTGTCAGACCTGGAACACACCCGTTTTGAAATCGCCGGATACCGGGTTCTGGTTGGCTGCATGAATTCCTTCTGCAATCACCTGCCTGGTCTGTAACGGGTCTATGATATTGTCTACCCATAAACGCGCGGCAGCATAGTAAGGCGATGTTTGTTTATCGTAGCGGCTGCGGATGGTGTCGAGCAGTTTTTTTTCTTCCTCTGCCGGCACCGAAGTTCCTTTTGCTTTCATGGCCGCCACCTGAATCTGCAGCAATGTTTTAGCGGCCTGTTCGCCACCCATCACCGCTATCCTGGCTGAGGGCCATGCATAGATAAAACGCGGGTCGTAGGCTTTGCCGCACATGGCATAATTGCCGGCGCCAAAACTGTTTCCTACAATGATCGTGAATTTGGGCACAACGGAATTGGCAACGGCATTCACCAGTTTGGCGCCGTCTTTGATGATGCCGCTCTGCTCGCTGCGGCTTCCTACCATAAAACCGGTCACATCCTGCAGAAACACCAGCGGTATCTTTTTCTGGTTGCAGTTCATGATAAAACGTGCGGCTTTGTCGGCGCTGTCGTTATAGATCACACCGCCTATCTGCATCTCGTTCTTTTTTGTTTTGCTCACCAGGCGCTGGTTGGCAACAATACCCACCGCCCATCCGTCTATTCTTGCATAGCCGCAGAGAATCGTTTTTCCATAATCCTGTTTGAACTGGTCAAACTCGCTGTTGTCAACAATACGCTCAATAATGCCCAGCATATCGTAGGGTTTGGCATTTCCCTCGGGTAGGATGCCGTACAAACCGGCGGCTTCTTTTTTCGGTGCAGCAGGGGTGATCCTGTCGAAGCCCGCGCTGGCAGGGCATCCCAGTTTGCTTACGATCTTTTTGATATGATCCAGGCAGGCTTCTTCTGTTTTGAATTTGTAATCCGCAATACCGCTGATCTCGGTGTGCGTAACCGCGCCGCCAAGGGTTTCGCTGTCTACCTCTTCGCCGATGGCGGCTTTGACAAGGTAGGGGCCTGCAAGGTAAATACTCCCGTTGCCTTCCACCATCAGCGTTTCATCGCTCATAATGGGCAGGTAGGCGCCGCCGGCCACGCATGCACCCATCACGGCCGCTATCTGCGTAATGCCCATTGCGCTCATACGCGCATTGTTGCGGAAGATGCGGCCAAAATGTTCTTTGTCGGGAAAGATATCATCCTGCATGGGCAGGAATACGCCGGCACTATCTACCAGATAAATCACCGGCAGGTGGTTCTCCATGGCAATCTCCTGCATCCTCAGATTTTTTTTGCCGGTAACCGGAAACCAGGCGCCGGCTTTCACTGTCTGGTCGTTGGCAACGATCATGCACTGCCTGCCGCTCACATACCCAAGGCCCGCCACGGTACCGCCCGCAGGACAGCCTCCCTGCTCCTCGTACATCTCAAAACCGGCAAAGCTGCCGAGTTCGATAAAGGGCCGGTCATGATCGCACAGGTAATCGATCCGTTCCCTCGGCGTGCGCTTGTTGCGTTCGTGCTGTTTGTCGATGGCTTTTTTGCCGCCGCCCAGCCGGATCGTTTCCCGGTACCGGTTCATCTGATCGAGGCTTTGCAGCATCCAGTCTTTATTGGGGTTATCCATATTCATGCGAACGGTTGTTAGTTACAAATATAGGCAGCATTCGGGTTGATCGTTCGTTTGGCGGTGGCTGTCTAACCCTGCGGCTGTTTTGATGTGTTTTCTTTACACATTGTTTTATTATCTTAGGGCTCCAAAATGATTTGCATTGCCCAGGAAGAAGTTACCAGCAGAACACAAAAACGATAAGGCTTTGGCTGGCGGGGATACCGGCCGTATACCGCCCGCCGGCGAGGCAAAAAAGCCGGCAGCCGGTTTGCAGAAACTGATTTTCCGGGTGGGTTTTCATACGGAGTTCGGGCAGGAGCTTTTCCTGATGGGCGACCATCCGCTGCTGGGCGGCAACCAGCCCGAGCAGGCCCTGCCCATGCAATATTTTGACGAGGGCAACTGGTACCTGGCAATCGATGTGTCTTCCATCGCGTCGCTCGACCAGAAAATCGTATACAATTATGTTCTCCGCAACGCGGACGGCACTTTTCGCTTTGACTGGGGCACGGATAAATACATCCATCCTTCCAGGGTCAGCGCTGAAGAACTGGTTTGTATAGACGCCTGGAACCATGCAGGTTATTTTGAAAATAGTTTTTACACCGAGCCTTTCCGCAAAGTGCTGCTGAAGGACAACCATACGCCCGTTGTCATTGCATCGCCTGAAAAATACACGCATACCCTGCATGTAAAAACGCCGTTGCTGCCCCGGGGACAAACGCTGTGTGTACTGGGAAGCTGCGCTGCGCTGCGTAACTGGGACGAAGAGCGCCCGCTGCTGATGGCCCGCGCGGCAGGAGAGGATGCGTATGAACTGCCGGTGGACCTGTCGGGAGATAGCTTTCCCATCGCCTACAAATACGGGGTATACGATACGGTTGCCGGGAAGTTTGTGGGTTACGAAGACGGCCGCAACCGCGTGCTGCACGATTCAGGGAAAGCGGGCCGGCAAACGCTGGCCCACGACGGATGGGCGGCCCTGCCCGCCGACACCTGGAAAGGCGCAGGCATTGCCATACCCGTGTTCAGTCTGCGTACCGGGAACAGTTTTGGCATTGGCGAGTTCAGCGATATACCCTTGCTGGTTGACTGGGCCAAAAAAGCCGGTCTTACCATGATCCAGCTGTTGCCGGTGAACGATACAACGGCAACGCATACCTGGATGGATTCCTATCCTTACGCGGCCATCTCGGCTTTTGCGTTGCACCCCATCTACCTCAACCTCGATAAACTTGCCGGCAAAACCAGGGCACTGCAGAAACTGGAGGCGGAGCGTAAACGGCTGAACGCGCTTGACAAAGTGGATTATGAAACCGTTGCCGCACTTAAATGGCAATACATACAAACGGCATATAAGGCATCGGATGGAACCTTTCTGCAGGAGCCCGAATACCAGCAGTATTTTTCGCAGAACCAGCACTGGCTGGTTCCCTATGCCGCATTCTGCTACCTGCGCGATCAGTATGGCACCGTTAATTTTCACCAGTGGCCTGCCTATAAAAAATACGATGAGCAGTCGGTCAGCGAACTGACCGATCCATCTTCCAGGGCGTTTGCAGAAATAGCGCTGCATTATTTTGTACAGTATCACCTGCACAAACAGCTGAAAGAAGCCACTGCGTATGCACATGCAGGCGGACTGATCGTAAAAGGCGATATCGCCATCGGTGTATACCGCTACGGCGCCGATGCCTGGCAGTCGCCCGAACTGTACCATATGGATTTCCAGGCGGGCGCACCGCCGGATGATTTTGCCGTTACGGGGCAGAACTGGGGTTTTCCGACCTACGACTGGGAACGCATGCGCAAAGACGGGTTTGCCTGGTGGAAACAGCGCTTTGAACAGATGAGCGATTATTTCGATGCCTTCCGTATCGATCATATACTGGGGTTCTTCCGTATCTGGAGCATACCCATGGATGCGGTGGAAGGCATCATGGGGCATTTTGTTCCTGCCATACCCGTACATATTTCAGAATTCCACAGCAGGCAGATCTGGTTTGACCATCACCGTTATACCCGGCCCTTTATCAACGATGAAGTATTGCGTGAACTGTTTGGCGCCGACAGTGAACTCGTGAAAAGCCTGTTCCTGAAATACGATGGCTTTGGCCAGTATGCACTCAAACCCGAGTACGATACGCAACGGAAAGTGGAAGCGCATTTCAGCACACTGGAACAGGATACCCTGCATTCGAAAGTGCAGCAGGGACTGTACCAGCTGATCAGCAATGTGCTGCTGTTTGAAGCAGAGAACGGCGAGGCGCAGCAGTACCATTTCCGTTTCGGTATGGAGCATACCAGTTCTTTCCGGCAGCTTGATCCGCATACACAATACCAGCTGAGGGAAGTGTACGTGGATTATTTTTTCCGCAGACAGGACGATTTCTGGATGCGCGAAGCCATGCAGAAACTGCCGGCGCTGAAGCGTGTTACGAATATGCTGGTATGCGGCGAAGACCTGGGTATGGTACCGGCCTGTGTGCCCGATGTAATGAAACAGCTGGGCCTGCTCAGCCTGGAGATACAGCGTATGCCGAAAAATCCTGCCGAGGAATTCTTTCATCCCGCCAATGCACCGTACCTGAGTGTGGTAACACCTTCTACGCATGATATGAGCACGGTTCGCGGCTGGTGGACAGAGGACCGCGAACGCACGCAGCATTTTTACAACCAGCAGCTTGGCCAGCCCGGGGAAGCGCCACAGGATTGCGAAGCCTGGATCAATAAAGCGATCCTGGTGCAGCACCTGTATTCTCCCGCTATGTGGAGCGTGTTTCAGTTGCAGGACCTGCTGGGCATCGATGAAAGCTTACGCAGAAAAGATCCCGTCGAAGAACGCATCAATATACCTGCCAACCCCAGGCATTACTGGCAATACCGCATGCATATCTGTCTTGAACAGCTGCTCGCCGAGGAGTCGTTCAACACGGCCCTGAACAAAATGGTGAAAGACAGCGGCCGGTAGTGCGTCCATGCCTGCGATGGCGGTTTCGGGCTTCTTCTGTTTCTTTGCAAAAAACAACCGCCATTGAAGCTGTACTACCGATCTGTCAGTCTTGCCTTTGAATACCCGTTTACGATCTCCGGCGGCCGCAGCAAAACGCACCAGCCTTCCCTGGTGGTGGCGCTGCAATTGGGCGACCAGGTGGGTTATGGAGAAGCACCGGCCATTGCGTATTACAATGTAACGGTGGAGCAACTGATAGAGACGCTGGAATCGAAAAGAACCCTGGTGGAGAAATTTGCCCTGACGGAGCCCGAGCGCTACTGGCATTACCTGCACCATCTTTTTCCCAACGATCCCTTCCTGGTATGCGCGCTTGATATGGCCTGCTGGGACCTGTTTGGTAAAATGAAAGGGAAACCGCTGTTCCGGCTCTGGAATACAGCCTGGGAGAACACACCTGTCACCGACTACACCATCGGAATCGATACCATTGAAAAAATGGTGGCAAAAATGAAAGCCAAACCATGGCCGGTATATAAGATCAAACTGGGCACGGCCGAAGATATCGGTATCGTGGAAGCCCTGCGCAGACATACCGATGCGGTGCTTCGTGTGGATGCCAACGCCGGCTGGACGGTTGATGAAGCACTGGCGAAAATACCCGCGCTTGCTTCCCTGGGCGTTGAATTCATTGAGCAGCCGCTGGCAAAGGACGACTGGGAGGGGATGAAAATCCTGTACGCCCAATCGCCGCTTCCGTTGTTTGCAGATGAAAGCTGTGTATCGGAAGCAGATGTCAGCAAATGCCAGAACCATTTTCATGGCATCAATATCAAACTCACCAAATGCAGCGGCATCACACCCGCACAGCGGATGATCAGGGAAGCGCGTGCACTGGATATGCAGGTAATGATGGGCAGTATGAACGAATCCTCCATCGGCTCCGCAGCCATCGCCAATTTTCTTCCCCAGCTGGATCATGCAGATATGGACGGCCCTTTGCTGCTGTCAGAAGACCTCGCGACAGGCATCTCGTTCCAGGATGGACAGGTAGGGTTGTCGGGAGCGCCTGGTCTGGGGGTGAGGGTGGTGTGAGAGGTTGCATTGTTATATGGTTAAATGGTTGTATGGCTGCATTGTTTCCAGACAACAATTCAGCCATACAACCATATAGCCATTTAGTAGCAATACCTTCCCGCCGCCTTCCATCCCCCCACTCGCCGATAACCGATCCCGCCCGCGCAATCATTCACAGAACTATAACAGTTGTTAGTATTTCTGGCACCGGCTTTGGATGGTACTGGGTAATAAAAACCATTCTATATGAAAAATTTATTACTCGCAACGGCTTTCGCGGTAGGTGCTTCTCTTTATGCAAATCATACGGAAGCACAGCTGCGTGTGAACGTGAACCTGAATATTGGTCGTCCCAGCTGGGGTATCCCGGGCCAGCAGATGGGTGATTTTTATTACCTGCCCGAGATAGACGCTTATTACGACCTGCAGCGTGCGCAGTTCGTTTATTTCGATAACAGGGGACAATGGATCTATGCACAGCAGTTGCCCGGCTATTATAGGAATTATGACCTGGCACGCGGTTACAAGGTATTTATCAACGATCCCTGTCCGTACGCGCATCCTGATAGGTACAGGAGAAAATACGCCAGGTATTACAATGGATACGGTTACCAGGGCATGATGAACAACAGGCGAAACAAGTGGGAGGATGACGATGACGACGACCGCGACGACCGTTTTAACCGCGGCAGGGGTAACCAGCGATTTGACAACCGACGTTTCGAAGACGGGCGCGATAACGACCGCGACTACGATAACTGGAATGGCGGCGGTCGCTGGAACGGCAGAAGAGGTTAGGTTAATGGCTTCTAATGATTGCGGCGCGGTGGTGTAAAGCCATCGCGCTTTTTTTGCCGTCGGTATGGATTACCGGTTGCCAATTCTTCGTTATTAAGGATCGCTGCGCTACATTTGGTCTTCATTTTTATCTTTTACTGTTCATGACCCCGCAACGATACCAGAAGCTTTGGAATGTACTCAGTAAACGCCAGGCAGGACTGGCGGTGGTGATGGAAAACGTAAACGACCCGCACAATATTTCCGCGGTAATGCGTACCTGCGATGCGGTAGGCATACAGGATATCTACATACTGAACACAAAAATACCCAGGCATAAGAAATTCGGCGCCAAAAGCAGCAGCAGCGCGGCCAAATGGCTGTCTGTTCACCAGTACGAGGATACGCAGGCATGTTTTACCGAGTTGCGGAAACATTACGACAAAATACTGACCACACATCTTTCTTCGGATGCCGTAAGTTTGTATGAGATTGATTTTACGGGAAGGATCGCACTGGTTTTTGGTAATGAACATGCCGGTGTGAGCGAGGAGATCAGGGCATTGGCCGATGGCAATTTTCTGATACCGCAGATGGGCATCATACAAAGCCTGAATATTTCCGTGGCATGCGCCGTCAGTATCTACGAAGCCCTGCGGCAGAAAACCCTGGCGGGGCAGTATGCAGCGCCTTCGCTTCCGGAGCAGAAAAGGGAGACGCTGATGAAAGAATGGGGATTGAACGAAAACAACGCTAATACCGCATTATGAAAAAGATAGGCATCGTTCTGCTGCTGCTCTGCTTCCTGCAGGCACTGCAGGCCCAGGAGATCAAAAAACTGAAAATAGACCAGTTGACCAGGCTCATTGATACGAGCTCCGTTCCCACGGTAGTTACTTTCTGGGCTACCTGGTGCGGCCCCTGTGTACGGGAGATACCCTGGTTTGAAAAAAATGTGGCGGCCTACGGCAAGAAAATAAAGATGCTGCTGGTAAGCATCGACTTCGCCGAAGACTATCCCGTATCCATCCGCGATTTTGCAAAGAAACAGGGATACAAATCGCAGGTGCTATGGCTTAATGAAACCAATGCCGATGTGTTTTGTCCGCGCATCGACAAGAGCTGGGAAGGCGCCATTCCCGCCACCCTGATGGTCAACAACAAAACCAAATACCGCCAGTTCTTCGGCCAGCAATTGCCCGAAGAAAGATTTAAACTGGAACTGGAGAAACTGGTAAAGGAATAGGGGAGAAATCAAAAATTAAAAATCAAAATTCAAAATTTTTTGGCCGCAGATTCGCAGATGTCCCATAATCTGCGGATCTGCGGCCATTTTGAATATTGATTTGTTCGATCCTATACTTCCTCCTCTTCGGCGCTCTGCGTCAGCTGGTTTACGAGGTAGATGCAGACCCAAAGCGCGCCCAGGCTTCCGAGGGCCAGGAAGATGCCGAGGGCATTGTAATTGTTGATACTGTCGGCTAATGCATAGGTGATAAAGAAGAGTACCACCAGAATGATGCTGTTGCGTAAAAATGGACGATACATAAGCAAACGTTTAGGTGAGCAATCGGGATTTACTATGTGATGCCGTTTTTCCGGGATTCCATAAAAAAGGGGAATTAACTGCGTTTGATGCCACAACCCATTGACCGGCTTTCTTTTACCGTTACGGGTTTGCCGGCGGCCATTTCCAGTATCGCTTCCCTTGCATGGTTTCTTTTTACATTGCCCGCGTTGGCGGGGTTATCGTCTATGGCCCCTTTGTATTGCAATTTGTCCGCTGCATCAAAAAGGTATACTTCCGGGGTGCGGCTGGCGCCAAAGGCATTGGCCATTTTTGACTCCTTGTCCAGCACGTAATAAAAACGATAGTCCTCTGTTTTGGCGTACGCCTGCATATCAGCAAAAGAGTCTCCGTCGTCGCGCCCGCCTTCGTTGGAATTGAGCAGGATCACGCCTATCTGGTGCTGTTTTGCAAACGCTGCCAGCTGCCTGGTGCGCGCCCTGTTCTTCATCACATAAGGGCAGGTATTGCAGGAAAACATCACCAGCAGGCCATTCTTCAGCCTGGCGTCGTTCAGCGATACTTCTTTTCCGGAAATATCTTTCATTTCGGTTTGTGCCATTGGGATCTGGCTGCCCAGCGCGAGAGAAGTTTGTTGCGCGCGTAAAACGCTTCCGGTCAGTAAAAAAAGGACTGCTGCGATAACTGTTTTCATATGATCTGGAAATGAATAGTGAATAATCGGCCACCTGTGATGAGGTGCTACTTTTGGTTGTTGGCCTTTGGTCTGTGGCTTTCTTCCCCGAGTGCTTTTTCTTCCAGTTTTGCCTCGTCGCGCTGCATGCGGGCCTCGGCCTCTCTGGTAAGATAAACAATACTTACATTCAATTCAAAGCCGATGAGCAGAATTAACGAATTGATGTAGATCAGCACCATGATGATCAGCACCGTGCCGATGGAGCCGTACACCTTGTTATAGCTGCCGAAATTGTTGACCCAATAAGAGAACAGGGCGATGGTGGCCAGTGTAAGCGCCGTAGCCAGTATGGCGCCGGGTGAACGCAGTTTCCAGCGTTTCCGGATAGAGGGCGCATATTTGTAGATCAGGGCTATACCAAAATAAAGCAGGCCCAGGATGATGGTCCATCGCAGGCCGTTCCACCAGGGAATCCGCTCGGCCCTTTTCATGTTGAAGATTTTCTTGAGTACAAAAACCAGTTGCTCACCGCCCACCAGCAGTGCAAACGTAGAGATCATCACCAGCACGATCAGGAGGAACGTAAGCCGGATGGCCCGCACCCTTTTCTGGAAAAAATACCTTCGCTTCGGTTCATGGATCGATTTGTCGAAACTGCGGATCACACCCATCATGGCATTGGAAGCATAAAAGATCAGCGCCAGGAAGCCGAAAGAAAACACACCCGCATGACCCGTGTTCAGCAGATCGGTGATCAGGTTCCTGATAAGCTGGTAAGTATTGGTGTTTGGCGAGATATCCCTGAATACATTCAGTATTTCCTTCTGCATGTTCTGTGCATTGGGGAAAAACGGTATCAGCGAAAAAAGAAACAGTATGGCTGCAGGCAGGGCCATCACCAGGTTAAAAGAGATCGCTGCCGCCCGCTCGTTGAGTCCCACTTTTTGGACCTGTTTGGTAAAGAACACGATCACATCATACAGCGGCAGGTTCTGGAAACCGGGCAGCACAATGGTCTTGCTTTTCGTAACCAGAAAAGCTCCCGGTGCAGAGTCCCATATCATTTTTTCCAGCTTTGTCAAGACTATAGGTTTTGCTGTTTACGGGCCATGTACGCGTCCAGCGCTTTCTGATAGGCTTTGGCGTAGGTATTGTGTTCGTCGTAGTTACTGCTGAAATGATGGTAGCCGCTGAAATCGCTTTTGGCAACAAAATAGAGATAATCCGTTTTGGGTGCGTCGAGTATGATATCGATTGTTTTGGGCGACGGCGTGCAGATCGGTCCCGGCGGCAGTCCTTTATGCCGGTAGGTATTGTAAGGGGAGGGGTTCACCAGGTATTTTTCATAGATCCTTGTCAGCGCAAAATTGCGCATGGCGTATTTGATGGTGGGGCAGGCCTGCAGCGGCATACCCGTATGCAGGCGGTTTAGGTATACGCTGGCGATCTTGTATTTATCGCTTTCAAAATTGGTCTCTTCGTCCACGATCGATGCAAGGATGTATACCTGCTCAGCGCTTAACCCCAGGGCTTTTGCCTTTTCCTGCCGGTTGTTTCTTTTCCAGAAAGCCTCTTTTGCATCGGAAAGCCTGCGGAGGATACGGCTTACAGAAGTGTTCCAGTAAAACTGGTAGGTATCGGGTATCATCAGCGTGAAAACAGAACCGGTATCCACGCCAAACGGTTTCAGCGAATCCTTCGAACCCAGGAACTTCATCACCGAAGCGGAATCGGGTCTGAAATTCTTGCCGATCAGTCGGGCCAGGTCCTCTTTCAGCCTGATCCGGTTGATCACGAGTTTGTATTCGGCCAGTTTGCCGTTTTTGAGCATACGCGCAATGTTCAGGGCGTTCTCGCCTTTTTTTACCTCGTATTTGCCGGGTCTGATCTTATCCCACACATGCATCCTGGAGGCCACCAGCGAAAAAGCCCAGGCACTGCCGATGATGCCGTTCTTTTTCAATACCGCCGTCACCGAAGCCCGATCGGTCTGTTCTTCCTCTATGATAAACGAATGGCTCTTTTCAGGAAAATCCGTTGCCGGTCCCAGCACTTTCCAGGTGATCAAGCCGGCAGCAAGTAAGAGTAGGATCACGAGGATCGTGAGAAATCTGGCCATACATCAAATTAAATAAAAAACCCTGCCTGAAATGACAGACAGGGTGTTAAATATCGGTGTATTGATCTATTTCTTCAGTGTATCTGCGGGTTTTACAGGAACCGTATTCGCAGGTATGCTGCCCGGTGCAGGTGCAGGTGCAGGTGCGGTTTGGTTGGTAGGCACGTTCTGGAGAGGATTTACGGTGCTTTCGCTGCCGCCTTTCAGGAACAGGGTAGAGAACAGTGCCAGCAGGGCAATGATGCCGGAAAACAGCCAGGTGCCTTTTTCCAGCACATCGGTGGTTTGCTTTACGCCCATGAACTGGTTGCTGAGGCCGCCTACATTTCCTGAAAGTCCGCCACCCTTGGGGTTTTGCACCAGCACCACAAAACCAAGCGCTACAGAAGCGATCACGATCAGGATCAGAAACAGAATGATCATATAATTCCTTTTAATTGTTCGATTCGAGCCGCAAAATAACTGGATTTTTCAGGATTTATGAAACTTAATTTGCCCAGCAGGTGGATAGCTTTTGCCACCTGTCCCTGTTTTACCAGCACTTCGGCCATGGCTTCGGTCAGCACTTCGCGCGAAACATTGGAGGTTTTGGCGATCTCCGCCACCGCGTCTTCCATTTCCGCCGTAGTGCCCAGGTCTGCGCCGGCCTGCCCGGTCTGCGGATTTTTCATTTCTTTCAGCCAGTCGGTGAACTTGCGGAGATGCGAGCTCAGCTTATCCTGCGGCAGCTTGTCCAGGTCGATCTTAATACCCTGCGAGGCAAAATAATCCACCGTATGCAGGCGCTCGCCCTGTGTTTCGATATCCAGTTTGTCGTTGTTGTCCACCGGCTTTTTGAAATCAGCGAACTGCTCCGAAAGAATGTTCGACAGTTTTGTCTCGGCCAGGTTTTCCTGTTCTTCGAGCGCTTCTTCGGGTAAGGTATCCTCTTCTTCCGGGGCCGGTTCTTCGGGTTCGTCCTGTATGGACTGGTTGCGGTCTATATTGCGCATGGTTTCCCGGATCGATTCCAGGGTGGGGATCACCGCTTTTTCTGCTTTGTCTGCAACCACCGCAACACTCGACTGAAGCTGGTACTGCAGCCAGTAGGGATTGCTGAAGTACAGGGCCGTTTTTACCTGCTGCGCCGCTGCGGCGGAAGGGGAGCGCTGCCTGAGTTTGGACGCGAGAAAGAATTGTGCGGGGGCGAAATATGGGTACTGTTCCGCCAGTTGCTGCCAGTATTCAAGCGGTATGCCGGCTTCATCAGAATTGCCGGTTAAATGATGCAACGCTTTTTCCCGGGTATTGTTCATCGGTTAAAAATAGGGATTGCTTACCACTCAGAGAAAATCTGGTTGAAAATTTCATCGGTCATCGTACGCACAATTTCATCCATCAGCGAAGCTTCGGCCTGCTGCAGCGATTGCGTGGCGGGGTAATCAAAACTCCGGCTTACCGAAAAATCTTTCGGCTCTTTTGTGGGATCGTAGTTGTACTTCACATTCATCCGTATGCTCACCGTTAACCGGTTTACCGTAGCCTGTGTTGAGCTGATGCCCACGGTTTGAGTGGCATCGTAATTCGTAACAGTGCCGCTGATCACCAGTCCCGCCGTTTCATCATTGGTACGTGCCAGTTTGGTGCCGCTGATCACTTTCTGTTGCAAACGTTCATAGAGTTTGGGTGCAAACTGGGGGCTTACATAAGTGGCCCTGTTCTCCAGAAACTTCACGTTTGCGGTTTTGACTTTTGCAAAGTCCATTCCGCCCGTATCCCTGAACCGGTAAATACCGCATGACCCCAGTGCCAGCAGCAGCACCGCAGCAATAAATATTCGTATCGTCCCCATTCTTTTCACAACTGTTTTTTACTAATGATGTTTGTTTCAGAAAGCGCCGTCTCCGTCTGGTGTGCTTCCCGGTTTGCCGTTCTCATTCCTCTATATCGTATTCCTTCAGCTTCCGGTACAGGGTGCGTTCGCTGATGCCAAGATCCAGCGAGGCGTCCCGTCTTTTGCCCTTGTGTTTTTTCAGCGCTTTAACGATCAGTTCTTTTTCCTTGTCCATGATATTGAGCGATTCTTCCACTTCTTCGTGGTGGTGGATATCGTCGTTATGCAGCAGCATCGGCTGCGAGCCTCCTGTTGCCGGCAGAAAAGACGGCTGGCTGTTTACCGCAGGTGCTATCGCCGGTGCGCTGATCACAGGCTGGATATCGCCGTTGGTATGGAAATCGTTCATGAGCGACTCACGCGTATAGCTGGCGGCATTGCTCATATGCGAAGGGTTCTGCAGTATGTCGAGGAACATTTTTTTCAGCTCCGTTACATCTTTCTTCATATCGAAGAACAGTTTGTACAGTATTTCGCGCTCGCTGGCGAATTCGCTGCCACCGCCCTGTGCGGACAGGATCATCTGCCGATTATCGATCTTTTCGGGCAGGAACCTGCGCATATCCTGGGCAGAGACCAGGGGGCTGGGAGCAAGCACCGATATCTGTTCTGCAATATTCTTCAGTTCACGCACATTACCAGGCCAGGGGTGGTTAATTAACAGATTCCTGGCTTCATCGTCCAGCTGCACCGCTGTGGTATTGTACCGCTCCGAAAAATCCACCACGAATTTGCGGAACAGGAGCGAGATATCCTCTTTCCGGTCGCGCAGCGAAGGCACCCGGATGGGCACCGTGCTCAGGCGGTAATACAGGTCTTCCCTGAATTTTCCTTTCTGCGTAAACTCCAGCAGTTCGCGGTTGGTGGCGGCGATCACGCGCACATCTGTCTTCTGCACTTTGGAAGAACCTACGCGGATGAACTCACCCGTTTCCAGCACGCGCAGCAGCCTTGCCTGTGTACCCAGCGGCATTTCTCCGATCTCGTCGAGGAAAATGGTGCCGCCGTTCACGGTTTCAAAATAACCCTTGCGACTGTCTACCGCCCCGGTAAACGCGCCTTTCTCATGACCGAACAATTCGGAATCGATGGTGCCTTCGGGGATGGCGCCGCAGTTAACGGCAATAAATGGGTTGTGCTTGCGCGATGACAGCGCGTGTATGATCTGTGAAAACGCTTCCTTGCCCACGCCGCTCTCACCAACGATCAGTACGGTAAGATCGGTGGCCGCCACCTGCACGGCTGTATTCAGCGCGTGGTTCAGTCCCGGCGAATTACCAATGATACCAAAGCGGTTTTTTATACTTTGTAAATCCATTGCTGTTGATAAGGCACCCCCGGCATACGCCCAGGGGTTGCGGTTTTTTGAATGTTGTATATCTATATCCGGCTCTCTTCCACCACCTGGCCCAATAAAGTGGCCTTGGTACACCCGGTAACTTTTACACTGGCATACTGGCCCCTGGTATACCCATGTCCCGCTTTGGGAAATACGATGGCTTTGTTCTGGCTGTTACGGCCCACCCAGTCATGCGCGCTCTTTTTACTGTCGCCTTCTATCAGCACCCTGAATGTTTTGCCAAGGTCTTTCTGGTTGCTCTCTTTCGACAGTCTTCCCTGCAGGTCAACGATCTCCTGCAGGCGGCGTTTTTTGGTTGCTTCGGGTATATCGTCTTCGTAACGTTTTGCCGCCAGCGTGCCGGGTCTCTCGCTGTAGAAATACATATAGCTGAAATCGTATTTCGCAAATTCCATCATGCTGAGCGTTTCCCGGTGGTCTTCTTCTGTTTCGGTGCAGAACCCCGCGATCATATCGGAAGTGATGCTGCAGTCCGGCATGATCTCCCTGATACGGTTCAGTTTAGCCATGTACCATTCACGGGTATAGGTTCTGTTCATCAGCTGCAGCACACGGGTGCTGCCGCTCTGTACGGGTAAATGAATGCATTTGCAGATATTCTCGTGTCTCGCCATGGTATGCAGCACTTCGTCGGTGATGTCTTTCGGATGCGAGGTGCTGAAACGGATACGCAGATCGGGACTTACCAGCGCGGCTTTTCCGAGCAGGTCGGCAAAAGTAACCGCCTGGTCGCCCTGTTCGTCTACCCAGTAATAACTGTCCACATTCTGCCCCAGCAGGGTCACTTCGCGGTAACCGCGCTGGTACAGGTCTCTGATCTCGGATAAAACAGAATGTGCATCGCGACTTCTTTCCCTGCCGCGGGTGAAAGGAACCACGCAGAAGCTGCACATATTGTTACAGCCGCGCATAATGGACACAAAACTGGTGATACCGCCCGAATCGAGCCGTACAGGGGCGATATCCGCATAGGTTTCTTCCCGGCTCAGCAATACGTTAACCCCTTTCTGACCTGTTTCGGCTTCTTTTACCAGTCCGGGCAGACTGCGGTAGGCATCCGGGCCGATCACGAGGTCCACCAGTTTTTCTTCTTCGAGCAGCCTGGCTTTCAGTCTTTCCGCCATACAGCCAAGTACGCCTATCAGCATGGAAGGATTCTGTTCCTTGTTTCTTCTGAACTCTTTCAGCCGTTTGCGCACCGTATCCTCCGCTTTTTCGCGGATAGAACAGGTATTGATCAGCACCAGGTCGGCCTCTTCGTAATTGCGGGTGGCGCCAAAACCTTCCTGTCCCAATATAGAAGCCACCACTTCACTGTCCGCGAAATTCATCGCGCAGCCATAACTCTCTATGTAAAAGCGTTTCCTGAAAGAACCGTTGAACAGGTCTGCAGGCAAAAATGCCTCACCCTGTCTGTTTTCATCATGCACTTTACCGGGTATCTCCAACAGGCCCATGTATTGTTAAAGTTTAGTCAGCAAAAGTACAAAAATATGCCAGATTGGCAGCATCGTTTGGGTTAAATGGGCATTACGATTAGATTTGCGGAAACCCCCGAAACCTGAACTGAATGAAGCAATTGGCGTTGTGTATCCTGCTGGCTTTTGGTATGAATGTCGCAACATCGCAGGAGCTTATTTTAGGAAAACTGAGAAACGAAACTTCCCGTACGATCAGGAAGGAGGCCGATACCTCCCGTTGGAACTGGAAAAAAGGCGGCCTGATGAGTTTTAACCTGTCGCAGGGCTCGCTGAGCAACTGGGCTGCCGGCGGCGATAATTTTTCGCTCGCGGTGAACGGTTATTTCAATTATTTCTTCTTTTTCAAACAGAAGCGGCAGTACTGGGACAATAACCTGGACATGAACCTGGGTTTTATCCAGACCACGAGCCAGGGTGGAAGAAAGAACGACGACAGGGTGGATTTCCTGAGTAAATACGGGTATAAGATCGACTCGCTTGGTAAATGGTATATCTCCACGCTGTTCAACTTCCGTTCGCAGCTGTTTGACGGGTATACGTACAGCGGGGGTGTGGGCGAATTGTCTTCCTCCTTTCTTTCGCCGGCCTACATGATCCTTTCTGCGGGTTTTGATTACAAGCCGAACGAGCGGTTATCGGTGTTCCTTTCGCCGCTCACATCCCGTTCCACCTTCGTAACCAAAAAACTGCTGGCCAACAAAGGCGCTTACGGTATACCGCCGGGAAGTTATATGCTTAACCAGATCGGCGCTTTTGCCACCATCAACTACAACAATGCCACGGTGGCCAAGAATATCGGCTATAAGGGAAGGCTCGACCTGTTCTCCGATTACGGAAACCACCCGCAGAATGTAGACATATTCATGACCAATCTTGTTTCTTTCAAGATCAATAAATATTTATCGGCCACCTACAGCCTTGACCTGATCTACGACGACGATATCCGTCTGTTCGGCCCGGTGAAACAGTCCCCCGGTCTCCAGCTAAAAAGCCTGATCGGTATCGGCTTCCTCAAACAGATCGCCGTAAGAAGATACCAGTATGCGCCGAAGATCATTGTGTAGATTGCCGATTTTAGGATTGCCGATTGCCGATTGGGAATTTGATTGAATATTTTTACTGCTTTGCTAACTACAGTTTTTTTAATCCCTCCGATAGGCAATTGGCAATCGGCAATCCCCAAATCTTTATTCCGCTGTTATCCGCAGCAGGTTCCTGATGCGGTGGGCTTTGTAGGTGAGGTCTGCGTAGTCTTTGTGCAGGATGGTTACATGTCCCATTTTACGGCCGGGCTTGGTGATCTTTTTGCCGTAGAGATGAACGAATACATTGTCCATTTTCAGCACTTCTTCCAGCCCCTCGTATCTGGCCGGGCCTGAATGACCGTCTGCGCCAACAAGGTTTACGATGGCGGAGGGGAGAATGGGATCGGGATTGCCAGGCGGGTAGCCGAGCATAATACGCCAGAGCATATCGAACTGGCTTGAATAGTTGGCCTCAATGGTATGGTGGCCGCTGTTGTGCACCCGCGGTGCCGTTTCGTTTACCCATACTTCATCGTCTTTGTCAACAAACAGCTCCACCGCAAACAGTCCCGGGCTTTTCAGTTCTTTCACCAGCCTGATGGCAATGGCTTCGATCTTCCACAATACGGTTTCCGGAAGCAGGGCCGGACTTACCTGGTGGTCGAGTAAATTTAATACGGGATCAACGACCATTTCCACCGGGGGAAAAAGAACGGGTTCTCCTTCGTTGTTCATGGCAACGATGATGGCGATCTCTTTCCGGATGTTCACTTTTTTTTCAAGCACGGATGGCGCATCGAATGCTTTGCCGAGATCGCCTTTTTCGTTCAACACCTGCACGCCTTTGCCATCGTATCCGCCCTGTCCGATTTTATGAACCGCGGGCAGGAAAGCCAGGTGCTGCATAAGCTCCGCCGCTTTATGGGTAACCACAAAATCGGGTGAAGGAATGCTGTGGGCTTTGTAAAATTCTTTCTGTGTGATCTTGTTCTTGATGATACGGATGGCGGCAGGCCTGGGGTATACTTTTACGCCTTCGCTCTCGAGTTTTTCAAGCGCGTCCACGTTAACCGCTTCTATTTCGATGGTAATGGCGTCGAGGTTTTTGCCAAATGCATATACCGTATCAAAATCGGTGATATCGCCCTTTATAAAATGATGGCATAAATGGGCAGAGGGACATTCGCTGTCGTTTTCCAGCACCCAGGTTTCCACCACGTAGTTGGCTGCTGACTGCAACAGCATGCGGCCGAGCTGGCCTCCCCCGAGAATACCTATTTTCATAAGCGCGAAGATATGCGAAAGCCGTTTGCCCGCGGCTTTGGGCTTTCGGTGTTTTAGACTAATTTTGACTATGCTTCCCGATTATCCCCATAAGGTTTTCAACGACAAGCGTATCTGCTATTGTCTGCTTATGGAAACACTGGCCATGCGAACGTTGTTAGCATAGATGCCGTAGCTGAAAGCAAATCGCTTTCGGTCAGGACCAATTCCTCTTTCCAAGCCCTTTTTTAAAATAACATCACCGGCAATCACCCCGCCGGTGCACCGCAATTAGTATACCGATGGAAACAATGACAAAAAACATACCTGCCGCTGCGGCGCAAACCGATTTTCTTCCCCTGCAGGGAACCGATTATGTGGAGTTCTATGTAGGCAATGCCAAACAGGCTGCGCATTTTTACAAGAGCGCATTCGGTTTTCAAAGCCTGGCCTATGCCGGCCCCGAAACAGGGGTCAAAGACAGGGCCAGCTATGCCGTGTGCCAGAACAAACTCGTATTCGTATTCACCACGCCGTTAAGAAGCCAGAACCCCATTGCAGACCATATTTACAAACACGGCGATGGTGTAAAAATGCTGGCGCTGCGCGTAGACGATGCCGCGGATGCCTGGCAGCAGACCACCAACCGCGGTGCAAAATCATACCTGGAACCGGTAACCACCGGCGATGCAGACGGCGAAGTGACCATGAGCGGTATCCATACCTATGGCGATACCATACACCTGTTCATCGAAAGAAAAAACTACCATGGCGCATTCCTGCCGGGTTACCGCGCATGGAAAACGGAATACAATCCCGCAGAGACCGGCCTGTTATATGTTGATCACTGCGTAGGCAATGTTGGCTGGAACCAGATGAATCCCTGGGTGAATTTCTATGAAGAAGTGATGGGCTTCCGCAATATCCTGAGCTTTGACGACAAGGATATTTCCACCGAATACTCCGCACTGATGAGCAAAGTGATGAGCAACGGCAACGGGTTCGTGAAATTCCCGATCAATGAACCGGCCGAGGGAAAGAAAAAATCACAGGTGGAGGAATACCTCGATTACTACGATGGCGAAGGCTGCCAGCATGTAGCCCTTGCCACGCACGATATAGTGAAAACCGTTAACGAGCTGCAGAGCAGGGGTGTGGAGTTCTTAAAAGTGCCGACCACCTATTACGACGACCTGCTCGACCGCGTTGGGCATATCGATGAAGACCTGGCGCCGCTGAAAGAACTGGGCATCCTGGTTGACCGCGACGAGGAGGGCTACTTATTACAGATTTTCACCAAGCCCGTGGAAGACCGGCCCACACTTTTTTTCGAGATCATCCAGCGCAAAGGTGCCAAGAGTTTTGGCAAGGGAAATTTTAAAGCGCTGTTCGAAGCCATTGAAAGAGAGCAGGAAAGCAGGGGAAATTTATAAGCCCGAAGGGTGCTGATCAACGGTCAATAACCATAACCGCCGGCCAGGGTTATTGACCGTTTTTTTGTGTGGCTGGCAAGAACTCCAAGGGCTGCTGCACCCGCAGCCTTCTCCCGGTTCGCTGTCCGGTACCTGCCGGGAGCTCCTGTCTGCCGGCCGGTTGCCACAATTTTCTCTGTTCTTCAACGTTAATTTAACGAACCCCGGGGTTTCCGGGAGTGAACATTCCTTTATTTTTGAGACCATGAAGCGCATTGTAATTACCCTTTTCCTGCTGGTATGTGGCGTAGTATCCTTCGCACAGTCTTCTGCTTTTATGAGTCAGCGCCTCAGCGCCAAGCTCAGTAATGTGATGCGTATGCGGGAAGATACCCTGCGCAAGGAACTGGCGGTAATGGGTATCGGCTGGCCCCTGAAACAGATTTATATCCGCAGCTTCAAATACGACAGCCAGCTCGAGGTATGGGTGCGCGGTGGCAGGAATGATGCATTCAAATTATTCCGGACTTACAAGGTATGCGCATTGTCCGGCGCACTCGGCCCCAAAAGAATCGAAGGCGATTACCAGGTGCCGGAGGGTTTTTATTATATCAACGAATTCAAACCCAACAGCACTTATAACATGGCACTGGGCATCAATTACCCCAATGCATCCGACAGGCTGCTGAGCGATTCCATCAAACCCGGTAACGATATCTATATTCACGGCAGCTGTGTTACCGTAGGCTGCATACCGCTGCGCGACCAGATAGAGGAACTGTACCTGCTGGCATCGTATGCGCACGACCAGGGACAGGATTTTATTCCCGTGCATATTTTCCCCATCCGTTATAATGTTGAAAAAAGCAAGGAAATACTTGCCAAGTCCACCAGGGAAGACGCCGAGTACCAGAAGTTTTCCGGGCGCCTGAAAGAGATGTTCGATTATTTTGAACAGCACCGGAAAATTCCGCTGGTTACCGTGAACCGCAAAGGCGAGTATATCCTGATGTAAGATTTTTCAGCGTTGTTCCGCTGCGTGTCACCGGTACAATGCCTGCACCGTTTCCTTTGTACGCTGGCTCAGCACGATCTCTTTGTCTTTTGTCAGGGATTCAAACACTTCCGTATTGTAATGCCGGATGGTGAGCAGGCTCAGCTGTTTTTCGAGATTCACATCAAACACCTGGCTGGCCTCTGTTGCCAGCTGGTTTACTTTGTCGGAACGGTCATCCAGGCAAACCTGCACGCTGATGGCACCGGATTGTATCAGGTTGGGTTTGATCTTCACTTTTGCAAACAGTTCATACAGCCGGCTCATCAGTTGCTCGCCCACAAATGAAAAATCCTTGCTGTGCAGGTGCAGCAGGGCCTGGTTTTCCTTGATCACGATGATGGGCGGCAGCGTTTTGCTGTTTTTGTGATGTATCACCGTTCCCGACAGGGAGGGATCGAGAAAACATTTTACAAAAAGCGGGATTTTTTTATTCTGTAAGGGCTTGATGGTTTTTGGATGGATCACCTGGGCACCGTAATAAGCCATCTCGATCACTTCGGTAAAACTCAGTTCGGTGATCAGCTGCGCCGAAGGGAATAATTTAGGGTCGGCATTCATAACACCTTCCACATCTTTCCAGATGGTAAGACTCCCTGCATCGAGTATATGTGCAAAGATCGCGGCCGTATAATCGCTGCCTTCCCTGCCCAGCGTAGTGCTTTCATTGTCATCGGTGGAGCCGATAAAACCCTGTGTAAGGTACATGCGGTCGTTACGGATGGTGCCGGTTATCCTTTCGGAGGTAACAGGCCAGTCGATGCCGGCATCACGGAAATTGTTATCCGTTCTTACCAGGTCGCGTACATCGAGCCATTCGTTGGCGGTGCCTGCTTCATTGAGGTAATGACTGATGATACAGGTGCTCAGGAGCTCACCCACACAAACGATCTGGTCGTAGTAATAATCGTATTCACGAACCGGTTTATCGTGCAGCAGCCATTCGATCTCGGTAAAGAAGTCGGTCAGTTGCGCAAGACAGGCATTGAAACCGGTTACCAGCAGGTATTTGGCGGTGGTGATATGGTGCTGTTTCACCGTTTCAAACAAACCCAGCGCTTCTTCTTTTTTCCCCTCGTAAAAAGTCTCCGCAACCTTCTCCAGCGCGTTGGTGGTTTTTCCCATGGCCGAGATGATCACCACCAGCGGGTCCTTTTCCTGCTGAAGGATGGCTGCCAGGTTTTTTATTCTTTCCACGTTGTTCACGCTGGCGCCGCCGAATTTAAACACTTTCATGCCTGCTTGCTTTACTTAGCGGGCAAAGCTAAGTGTTAATTGGTTAGTAGAGAATGGCACTGAATAGTGGCGGGATCGTTTTCTTGTTCGGGTTCTTTTAAGAAACGGGGCTGTTAACTTTTTACCGGGGGATGTGTTCCTGGGACCGGCTTTTCGAGACTGGTATAATTGTTGCCTCATCTTCTTAAAAAAATGCAGAAAACTTATATGGTTCTGATAGGCCTGGTTGGAATGGTGTTGTTATCCTGCGGCAAACCCACTGCGCCGTCTGCTTCCAGAACCGCTTCCCGGGCCCCGGAGCGGCCCGCAGCCGCCTCAACAACCAATATGGAGGCGTCCATACTTTCTTATATCAATGCGTACCGTCGCTCAAAAGGACTGCCCAACCTGCAAACAAGCGGCGCCGCCGAGCAGCAGGCAGAACTGCATAGCCGCAATATGGCCACCGGTCGCACTTCGTTTGGTCACGACGGGTTTCAGCAAAGGGTAAAAAATATTGCCGCCGCGCTTGGCTTTGTATCGGCCTCGGCCGAGAATGTTGCCTATGGCAGCCGTACAGCCCGGCAGGTGGTGGATGGCTGGCTCAACAGCTCGGGTCACCGCAGAAACATAGAAGGCAATTACAACCTTACCGGCATCGGTGTGTCCGCCGACCGCAATGGCGTACTGTATTTCACACAGCTATTTGTAAGGAAAGGGTAGGGCGCTTTGGTATGCCGCGTACCCAACGCTGTTTGAAAAAGTCGGATCGGGAATGGCTGCTGCATAATCCGTTCGCAGCTGTTTGCAGGGTGCAGGCACCGGTTCCGGTCCTCCGTCCCCGATTCGCAAACTACCTGCCCAACCCCTACCTTTGGTTAAAAGCTCCCTATGGCGATCAATCGCAGCGTTCTTACACTGGATGAATTTACCCTTGCACAGTTAAGACAGTTTCCTACGGCTACCGGAGAACTCAGCCGTTTGCTGCGCGATATGGCGCTTGCAGCCAAGCGTGTGAATGTGGAAGTGAACAAGGCCGGCCTGGTGGATATACTCGGTGATGCCGGTTCCGTGAATGTGCAGGGAGAAGATGTGAAGAAGCTCGATATTTTTGCCAACAACCAGTTCATGGGGGTGCTGAAACACGGCATCAGCTGCGCGGGCATCGGCAGCGAGGAGATGGATGATTTTGTGGTGTTCGACGATGAAGTGAGCAACCAGAGCAAATACGTGGTACTGTTCGATCCGCTGGATGGCAGCGGCAATATTGATGTCAACGTATCGATCGGCACCATTTTCAGCGTATACAGGCGGGTAAGCGAGCTGGGAAAACCCTGCACACAGGAAGATTTTTTACAGCCCGGCAACAAACAGGTGGCGGCGGGATATGTTGTATACGGTTCAAGCACCATGCTGGTGTATGCCACCAGGAGGGGCGTGAACGGTTTTACGCTCGACCCCTCCATCGGTGAGTTCACACTCAGCCACCCCGATATCAAATGCCCGGAAGCCGGTAAGTTTTATTCTGTGAACCACGGTAATTTTTTCCAGTACGACGAATCGGTGCGCAAATACATCGATGCCTGCCAGCGCAAAACAAAAGACGCCGGGGGGCCATATACGCAAAGGTATATCGGCAGCATGGTGGCCGATGTGCACCGGAACCTGATCAAGGGCGGTATTTTTATGTATCCCGGTACGATTGAAAAACCCGGGGGCAAACTGCGTCTGCTCTATGAAGCCAATCCTTTTGCCTTTATTGTAGGTGTGGCCGGCGGACTTGCCACCAACGGCAAACAGCGGATACTGGACGTACAGCCTGCATCGCTGCACCAGCGCACGCCTTTGTTCATCGGCAGTAAAAAAATGATGGAAGAACTGGAAACTTATATGAAAGCCTGATCTTTGGAAAAGAGAACACCCATGACTGCAGCAAACCACGGCCGGATGAAAAATGTTTTACTGTTACTGTTAACCTGCTTCTGGGCGTATACCGCGGGAGCGCAACAACGGATCGATACCAGGAAAATGAGTTTTATCCCCGGGCTCAAACCGAATAATATACTGTATAACGATACGCTGTACATGGGCAGCAGGCAGTTTATGTCGCTTTTTTACCGCACGCGCGACCAGGAGATCATTTATTATTACCGGAAGCACCAGTCGAACAAGATCGCAGGCAATATTCTTGGTGTAACAGGTACGCTGGCAACGCTGGTTGGTCTTGCCATCGTATCCGATAACAGCGGCACGGGATGGGCGCTTGCGGGTGCGGGTTTTGCCTCCACACTGGCGGGCGGGTACCTGCTGGTGCGGGGGCAGCAGAACCTGCAGACCGCCGTGATCCTTTTCAATAACAAATACAATAACGCAACGCTGAACCTGGGTCTGGGTGAAAAGCGTGCGGGGTTAACCTTTAATTTCTGATCATGAAAAACACCATCATACAGGTCAGGGATCTTCACAAAAAATACGGCGACTTTGAAGCGGTCAAAGGGATCAGTTTTGAAGTGTACGAGGGGGAGATCTTCGGTTTACTGGGGCCTAACGGCGCGGGCAAATCGACCACACTCGAGATCATTGAAACGCTGCGGGAGAAAACCAGCGGCGAAGTGTATGTGAACGGCATCAACCTTGATGAATCGCCCAACGAAATCAAAAAGATCATAGGCGTGCAGCTGCAGACATCGGGTTATTACCCCGGACTTAACCTTACGGAACTGATCGTACTGTTCGCGGGTCTGTATAACGAAACCATCGAACCGCTGGAACTGCTGGATAAAGTAAACCTGCGGGACAAGGCAAAAGCCAAATACAAGGAGCTGAGCGGCGGACAGAAACAGCGTTTTTCCATTGCCACCACGCTGATCAACCGGCCCAGGATCATTTTCCTGGACGAGCCTACCACCGGGCTTGATCCGCAGGCGAGAAGGAACCTGTGGGACCTGATCCGGAATATCCGCAACCAGGGGACCACCGTGATCATCACCACGCATTATATGGACGAAGCGGAAGTGCTGTGCGACAGGGTGGCGATCGTAGACAGCGGTAATGTGATCGCGATCAATACCCCAGATAAACTGATCGACGACCTGGTGGCCAGTGGGTTTGAAAAACCAAGAGAAGTGAAACAGGCCAACCTGGAAGATGTGTTCATTCACCTGACAGGAAAACACCTGCGGGAGGAATAAGGTTACCTGATTCTTCAATTTTTTAACCGGCACCCATATGAACAACGATCCACGCTACCCCATCGGCAAATACCAGCCCCAGCCGTTTTCGCAGCAGCAGAAAGAAAAATGGCTGGCAGATATCAGGTTCCTTCCCGAGGAACTGGAGCGGGCAACGCTAAATCTTGATGAAGCGCAGCTTAATACCCCTTACCGCGAGGGCGGCTGGATGCTGAAACAGGTGGTGCACCATGTTGCGGACAGCCATATGAATGCTTTTGTACGCTTCAGGCTGGGATTGACAGAGGACAACCCTACGATCAAACCCTACGATGAAAGCGCCTGGGCAAAGCTGGCCGATATCGATACCGTACCCATTAATGTATCGCTTACCTTACTGCATGCATTGCATAACCGCTGGTATCAGACCATTGCCGGTCTCGACGATGCGGCATGGGAGAGAACCGTAGTACACCCCGAACACGGACGCACCATGTCGTTATGGTTTTTGCTGGGTATGTATGCCTGGCATGGCAGGCACCATACGGCGCATATTACTTCACTGCGCGAAAGCAGGGGCTGGTAATGGAAAGAGACATGACATGGAAGACGCTTTCTTCCCGGCAACTGTTCAGCGAAACCTGGATGAATGTAAGGGCGGATACCTGCGAGAAGCCCGACGGCAGTATCGTATCCCCGTATTATGTGTATGAGTTCCCCGAATGGGTCACAGCCCTGGCCATTACAAAAGACGGGCAGGTGATACTGGAAAGACAATACCGTCACGCGCTGGGCCGCACCGATCTTGAATTACCCGGAGGCTGTGTGGATCGTACCGATGCTTCTTTCGAAGCCGCTGTTGCGCGGGAACTGCTGGAAGAAACCGGGTTTCGTTTTGAGCGGTTTGTGTTCCTGGGACAAACATCCGCCAACCCTTCCACCAATACCAACCTGATGCATATGTACCTGGCCACCGGCGGCGAAAAAGTGCAGGAGCAGGAACTGGATGCCGGCGAAGACATAGACATCGTACTGGTGAGTATGGACGAACTGGTGGAACTGTTCCGCAAACAGCAATTTATCCAGTCGATGCATATGGTGGCCATCAGCCTGGCCCTGCAGCATCTGGGGCGGATACATATTCAATAAGCCGGTATGCTGTGTTCAAACCGGCAATCAGCATCAGCCTCTAATAGTTCAGTTCACCCACAAGAAATACGCTGCCGCAAATAAGGATAAGGTCTTCTTTGTGAGCGCGGGCAAGCGCTTCCTGGTAAGCGGCGTTAACCGTGGGATATACATCACCGTGCAAACCATGCGCAGCAGCATGCCGCTGCAGGCTCGCCGCATCCAGGGCGCGCGGGATCTGTGCCTGCGTAAAATAATAGGTGGCATATTTGGGCAGCAGGGCCAGTGCGGCGTCGATGTCTTTGTCCTTTGCCATTCCGGTCACGATGTGCAGGTAGGTGTAATCGCAGAATTCCAGTTGCCGGATAAGCTGTTTTATGCCATCGGTATTATGCCCCACATCGAGCACCGCCATCGGGTGCTGCCGTATCACTTCCCACCGGCCATGCAGGCCGGTCAGTTTTTTTACGTGTGACAACCCGTGTTTCAGCTGTTCGTCGGTGATCTGCCATCCTTTCAAACGCAATTGCCGCAGAACTTCCAGCACGCCTACAATATTTTTCAGCTGGTAAATGCCCGTCAGGTCAAGCGAAATATGCTCATGGGTATCCTGTGTTTTATCGGCAATTTCCACCTGCAGCAGGTGCTGTTCGTTTCGCCAGTCGGCGATGTATTTTTTTTCTTCGGCAAAAACCAGCGGTGCGTTAACCGACAGGGCCTTGTTGCGGAACACCCCTTTTGTTTCCGGTACAACCTCGCTGACAACAGCAGTGATACCCGGTTTGATGATACCCGCTTTTTCAAAGGCGATTTTTTCCAGCGTATCACCCAGTATGTTCATGTGATCCCAACCGATATTGGTGATCAGGCTTAGTTCGGGTGTAATGATATTGGTGCTGTCGAACCTGCCGCCAAGTCCCACTTCGATCACGGCTATATCCACTCCCTGCTGCGCAAAATAATCAAAGGCCATGGCCACGGTGATCTCGAAGAACGAAGGCGATATTTCTTCGATCAGCGTTTGCATGCGCTGTGTGAAATCGATCACGAAACCGGGCTCGCACATATCACCGTTCACTTTGATCCGTTCCCTGAAATCTTTCAGGTGAGGAGAGGTGTACAACCCCGTTTTATACCCCGCCGCCTGCAGCACGGCCGCCAGCATATGACTCGACGAGCCCTTGCCGTTTGTTCCGGCGATATGAACCGATCTGAATCTGGTATGCGGGTTACCCAAAGCCTCGCAGAGGCGCAGCGTATTTGTCAGGTCTTTCTTAAAAGCATCCGCACCCACCCGGCTGAACATCGGCAACCGGGTGAACAGGTAGTCGAGGGTTTGGGGATAGTCCATGGTGCAAATTACTATCGAAAATTGAACGGAGGAACAGATGAACGGAGGAACAGATGAGCAAGGAACAGGGGAGCAAGGAACGGATGAGCAAGGAACAGAGGAGGCAGGGGTGTTTAGCCGCGGAGTTTGAAATTAAATACCAGGGTGCCTGTCTGCTGGTCTTCGGTGCCGCTGTTGAGTTTGAGGCTACGGGCTTTGCGGAGGGCGATGGCGCGCATGCTCTGGTTGGTGGTGGTGGTGCCGCGTGGGTTTACCACTGCCGCAACCACATTGCCCGCACGGTCAACGGTAATGTCAACGGCCACTTTTGCGTTCTCGTTGAAATCATCTTCAAACGATGGCAGTCTGGTGATCCTCCTTCCATCCAGTCCGCTGCGTATGCTTACGCCGCCTGTTCCACCGCTGCCGCCATTGCCGCTGGCTGCATTGCCCCGGTAGCTGTCTGAATTGGGGTTGCCGTTGGGATTGCCTTGGTCGCCTTTGCCGCCCGCTATGCCCTGGTTTTTGACACCGTTATAGCTGTCTGCACGGTTGCCGCTTGTGGTGGTGCTGGTACCGCCCTTGAAAACCGCCTTGGGTTTGGGTGGCGCGGGCGTAGGGTTGACAACAGGTGCGGGATTGGTTTTCCTGGCGGTATGCGTGGGTTCGATAACCGGTTTTGCAACAGGTTTGTTTACGGGCTTATGAATGGCGGGGGCATCGCCATCGTCGTATGCATCGGCCTGTACCTTCTGCTCGGAAGACTGGGTGCTGCTTTTCGGTGTGGCGCTCTCGGTTTCCTGTGTGGCAGAAGGTTCGCCGGGACTCTGCGGAGCCACATCCCCCGAACCGGTTTCACTGTTACCGAGGTTCACTTCAATGCCTTCGCCAAAATCAGGAGGGGGTATGCGGGGCAGTGTCCACTGCAGAAAAAAGAATAACAGGAAGAGCAATACACAGATCACCGCCGTATACAACGACGCCTTCAGGTTCTTTTCCTTTTCAAAGCTGCCCGTCATGGAAACTTGGTTATTCATATCAAATGTAGCTGTTGAAAAAACACACCCCTACGGATGTTGAAAATTATGCCAAAGCCAGGCCGTAATCCACTTTTTGGGGTATAAAGCTTAGTTAAAAGGATGGTCTGCTGGTTTACCGGTGTTTTGGCCTATGGGGTTGCCATCTTACTTAATTCTTCACAAACACATCATACGCCAGCCGCAGCAAAGTGGCCGTAACGATGCATAAAAAGAATAGGCGGATAAAATGATTGCCTTTGGCGATGGCAAGACGGGCGCCGATGATGCCGCCCAGGCCATTGCAGACGGCCATGGGCAGGGCAACGGACCAGAGTATGGTGCCTTTGAGGAGGAACAGGGCGATGGACCCGCTGTTGGTGGCCATGTTTACGAGTTTGGCATTGGCGCTGGCATGCAGGAAATCGTAACCGAGCAGCGCGATAAAGGCAAGGATCAGGAAGCTGCCGGCACCCGGGCCGATAAAACCATCGTAAAAACCAATGACCAGGCTGATCAGGAATGCATACCACAGCTGCTTTTTCCGGGAATAGGGTTTGGTGGTATGCTCTCCGAAATTCTTTTTCGTATAGGTATACACCGCCACGCCGGCCAGGATGAAAAAGATAACGGGTTTCATAAAACGGCTGCTTACCATGGTCAGCAGGGCTGATCCCGCGAAAGCGGCGCCAAAAGCCGTGATACACATCAGCACCGCCGTTGGAAAATGCAGCCGAACACGACGGATGTATTGCCCTATGGCAAGACCGGTGCCGGTAAAAGAAGGGAGCTTGATCGTGGCGATGATGGTGGCCACCGGGTATTGGGGCAGCAGTACCAGCGCAGCCGGTGTTTGTATCAGACCGCCGCCGCCGGCAATTGCGTCAACTAACCCGGCGGTGAAGGCAAACACGCAAAGAAGCATCAGCGTAGAAAGATCCATGGTACAAAGACATTGAGGTTAAGGTACAGGATGCAGGAAGATCGGTCAGGTGGCGGTTTTCAGGCGGAACGAGGTGTTGGCAATAATCAGTCCGCCGATCACCAGCACACCGCTTACCAGGTGAATGGTGGATACTTTTTCACCCAGCAGCAGTACGGCTTCCCATACGCTGAAGACCGGTATCAGGTTTCCGAACAGTACGGTGGTGGCTGCCCCCAGTTTCTGTATGGCCGTATTCCAGCAAAGAAAAGAGATCACCGAAGCGCCGGCGCCCAGGTACAGTATAATGCCGATCAGCTTGGCATCCCATTGTGTAACCTGTCCTGCCAGGCTCTCCCAGACAAAAAACGGCAGCAGCATAACCGTTCCCGACAGAAAAACCGCAAACAGGAAACTGATGGTCGAGATTTGCTGCGGTTTCTTTTTGACTAGCACACTGTACACCGCAAAAGCAACCGCGCCCGCTATCACCCAAAGATCGCCTTTTGAGAAGCGGAAGGATGCCAGTATCTCCCAACGGCCGTTTGACAACAGCAGCAGGACACCGGCGATGCAGCATGCAAAACCGATGATCCGGGCAGGTGTCATACGTTCTTTCAGAAAGACCACGGCCATGATCGTGGAAAAGATCGGAGACGAAGTGGTGCCGATCAGCGCCAGGTTGATGGCACTGGTATAATGACCGGCAATGTATACACAGGTATTGAACAGCGCGACGCCGGTGAGTGCCGCCCAGAACACATATTTTTTGTACTGAAGGATATAGCCGGATTCTGCGCGGAACTGCTTCCAGGCAAGCGGCGCCATAATGACCGTAGCCGTAAGCCAGCGGTAAAAAGCCAGTCTCACCGGGCCGATATGTTGCGAAACGCCCCTGGCCACCACAAAATTTCCTGACCAGATAATCGTAGCGAGAATGGCGAGTCCTATTCCGAGATAGCGGTCGTTTTGTTTTACGGACATGGGCAAATATACGATTGGGAGAAATGGTAAAGGGAGCCGCTGGAGTATGTCTGGAAGGTGAGCGGGCCGGTGAAATAAAAAGGGACTTCGCAAAGAAGCCCCTTTCAGTATGGTTACCCGGACGGGAAATTACATGATGTCCAGGCCTTTTGCAAAATAAGTGCATACACCAGGCAGGGCGAGCCAGAACCACTGGCGGTAGAATACCAACAAAAGGATCATGATCGCCAGCCATAAAAAACAGAGGAACCAATATTTACCTGTAGATTTTTGCGCTTCCATGTATGCTGATTTTTGGCAAAGATAGGGGTGGGGATTGATTTTACCGAATGGATGACGGTCCGTTACGGCATTTTTTCTCTGAGTCAGGATAGCGGGTTATTTCTTTCCGGGTCGTGCTGCGCCATATCCGGCTTGCCGGTTGAGGCGGTGCTTTTATCGAAGAAAAGCATTTTAACCGCGAGCACCAGCATAACGATGGCGAATACCTTTTTCATTTTCGCGTCGCTGATCAGCAAAGCCAGTTTACTGCCAAACAAACTGCCCAGCACAAATGCCGCCGCCACGATGGCCACGTATTTGATATCGAGGTATCCCTGTTTATAATACTGCATCACGGCCAGTATGCCTACTGGCAACAGCAGTATTCCCAGCGATGTGCCCTGCGCCTGTTTCTGCGAAAATCCCATCAGCATAACCAGCGCGGGAACGATGATGATACCGCCCCCGATGCCAACAAGCCCGCTCAGAAAGCCCGCCGCCAGGCCGATCAGTACAAGCAGTAGAATAGTGGTGAGGTTCATGGGTGGTGGTTTAGATAGATGGATGGGTTGATGAGTTGATGGAATGATGAGAGCGATTACAGGTACAGGTTTACCGGTACTGGTTTTCGGCCGCGATCAGGCCATCAGCCTATTTGTCTCCGAATGTTTTCCGGTAATACAGGACCGCCTCTTCCACGATAGAGAGGGCCTGCGCCTTGTCGCCGATATCCTCCACTTTCACGGTCTTGTTCTCAAGTTTTTTGTATTCCTCAAAGAAATGCCGCAGTTCGTCAAAGAAGTGTTTGGGCAGTTCTTCGATATTGTTGTAATGGTTAACACCGGGGTCTGTGGCGGCTACTGAAATGATCTTGTCGTCAGGATCTCCGCCATCGATCATCTGCATCACACCGATCACTTTGGCTTCCATCAGCGTAAGCGGCTGTACGGGAAGGGAGGTGATCACCAGTATGTCCAGCGGGTCTTTATCGCCGCCATAACTCTGGGGGATAAAACCGTAGTTAACTGGATAGTAAAAGGAGGAATAGATCACCCGGTCCAGCTTCAGCAAACCCGAATCCTTGTCGATCTCATACTTGCACCGCGAACCCTGGGGGATCTCGATGATGGCGTTTACGACTCTGGGGGCATGATCGCCCGGCGGTACTCCATGCCAGGGATGTAATACAGTTTGTTGCATATGCTTATTTGGTTAACCAGTATCCGATCGCCACGCAAAGCAGTCCCAATACAATGGAACCGCCCGTGTACAGAACGAAAGCCTGGTATCGTTGCTGTTGTAAGAACTGCCAGTTCTCCCAGGCAAAAGCCGAGAACGTGGTAAAACCGCCGCAGATACCCGTTGCCAGGAACAGCCGCCAGTCGCCGAAGCCCTCCGTTTTTGCTGCATATCCCATCACCGAACCGATCACCAGTGATCCGAGCAGGTTTACCATGAGCGTTGCATACGGAAACGCACCATGCCGTATGGCAACCCCCGTCAGGTAACGGAGTATGCTGCCGATCATACCGCCCAGTCCCACCATCCATATATGTTTGAATAGCATCAGCGAACAGTTTTCAGATCGGTTATCGTTACCAGCCACTGCCGGTCAAGGCGTATCGCCATCAGCGAATCCGGTGTTTTGTCAAATGAATTGCTGTAAAAGATCAGGGTGGTATCGGCAGAGATTTCCCTTACCTCGTGCAGGTTGATCGATGCCAGCCTGTATTGCTGCCGCCCCTCCTTGTCTTTCTGCCGGTACAAACCTTCTATCAGGTCCAGTTTTTCCCTGTTCTTTTCTCCGGGAGCAAGATAAAATGCCGCTTTCTGAAAATCGCCCCATAAACAGGATTCAATAAACTGTCTTCCCGCATCCAATGCATTCTCTGCAGGAAGGTGTTTCTGCTTTGACCCGCAGGCCAGGATCGTTATCAGTAAAATAAAAAGAAATAGGCGCATACGCTGTTACGAAGTTACACAGTCACCGGTGAAAACCATCATCCTGCTGTTGTATAATAAAAGTTTTTGCGATACCCGCTTTACCCTAAATTACTGTTTATGGATGATGCTGCCGGTTATTCTTTTCTGAAACCGGCACGGCGCAGTTGGCTTTAGTGCGCTGACACCATTTTCAGTCCCACGATGGAAGCAATCAGCGTGCAGATAAAGAACAGCCGCCAGAAATCAGCCGGTTCTTTAAAAAAGATAATGCCGATGATCACCGTACCCACGGCGCCTATACCCGTCCATACCGCATAGGCCGTACCCAGCGGCAGTGTCTGTGTGGCACGGTACAGCAGGTACATGCTCAGCGTAAGACAAACAAAAAATCCGCCCAGCCACAGGTAGGAATCGGTGCCGGTGGTGGCCCTTGCTTTGCCGAGACAGGTGGTAAAACCCACTTCAAATAAACCTGCAATGACGAGGATGATCCAGTTCATGGTAGAAAATTTCGCTAAATAAGTGCATTGAGTTTGAGGTGCTGAAGCAGCAGAATGGTTTTTGCGTCTTTGATGCCGCCATTGGTTGTCATGCGCATGGCTTCGTCAAAAGCGATTTCCAGCACTTCGATGTGTTCGTGTTCCTCTTCCAGTCCGCCGCCTTCGGCCATCTTCATGGAGGCATTGTATTCGGCGATAAAGAAATGCAGTATCTCGGTAACCGAGCCCGGCGACATATACGCTTCGTACACTTTCCGGATGCCGGTTAGCCGGTAACCCGTTTCTTCCTCGGTTTCGCGACGGATGCAGGTTTCCGGGTCTTCCCTGTCGAGCAGGCCCGCACAGGCTTCCACCAGCATGCCATCGGTATTGCCGTTCAGAAAACTCGGCAAGCGAAACTGCCGCGTAAGGATCACCGTTTTTGATACCGGGTTGTACAGCAGAATGACCGCGCCATTGCCCCGGTCGTATACCTCGCGGGTATTGACCATGGGTTTGTCGTTGTTACTGTAACCGTAGGTGATTTTCTTCAGGCTGTATTTGTAATAGGAGAGAAGGGTTGTATCAAGGATATGAACATCGGTTACCATACTAATTAATCGGTAAGTAGGAATAATGAATGATACCGCAAAGGTACATTAATCCGTTGTCACGGAAGCGGAGCAGTCCTGCGGATACGATGCTGCGCGATCCGGCAGCCGATGGCGGTGCCGAGTGTGTTCAGCAGCACATCGTCGATATCCACAAACCGGTAAATGCCGCAGAGCCGCGATACCCATTGCGTGGATTCTATAATCACGGATACCGTCATGCCCGTCAGCACCACCCGCCGGAATCGCTGTATGTTTGAAAAAACCAGCGGCAGCAGCAATCCCATCGGTATGAACAGGATGATATTGCCCACGATGTTCTGCAAAGCGTGCAGTGTCACTGTCTGGTTGTCTACCCGGAGCATGGCTTTTACCTCGAGCCAGGTATTTTTTATGGGAACCAGGTTAACACCGCGTGTCCGCAGGTTGTTGTACCGTGCAAAAGGCATGGGAAAAACGGTTACCGCCGCAAGAAACACGGTATAGGCATACAGCAGAAAGTATTTCATCTCCTGTTGCCTGGGAAATCCGTGTTGTTTTCCCGACCGGAAAAACAACCTGATCAGTATCCAGCACGGAAGTGTACACAGGAAAAGCAGCAGCGCGGGTCTCAGGAATGCGGTTGGCATACCTGATAAAAATAATCATTCGGATCAATTTTTCAGCGGATGGTTTATAATTTGTACACCAGCGCCAGTCCTTTGTAATCCCTGCCGGCCTGCGGTACCAGGCTCAGGTTCCGGAAAGTTTTGCTGCGGTGCAGTTTGGGAACCAGTATGCCCGTGGCCATTCCGATACCATATCCCAGGATGATATCGCTGAGAAAATGCTGTCCTGCCTCGTAACGGAAATAGCTTACCAGCGCGGGTAATGCGGCCGCCGCTATCCATACATAGGGTTTTGCCTTTGAGTCGGGGTTGAAATCACTGAACACCTGCGCTGCAAAAAAAGTGGCCGAGGCGGTGGCGGATACATGTCCTGCAAAAAAAGAACGCTGCGAGTTATTGCTTACGCGGCGGTCGTACGGCGCTGCAGGATTGTATACCAGCGGTCTGCTGCGCGAAATGGCGCCCGCCGACAAAGTGTAGAGCGCCCCGCTGATGGCCATGGTTTCGAGGTACAGTGAAGTTACCTGGAAAAAATGGCTTCTTTGTTTCTTATCGATCAGCGAGGCCACCAATGGCGTGGCGAAGGAAGCAAAGAACGGCAGATAGCTGGCATCGTTTGCCTTATCGTTAAAATAACCCACATTGCCCCTGTCGAACCAGGGAACATTCGATTCTTTTTTTGCGGCCAGTTCGGTGGCGGTAAGTCCCGCTTTGTTCACGATCATATTATAGCCAAGCAGCGTAAGACCGATACTGCCGAGTATGATCGGCCCGTCTGCACGAAAACTGGTTTTGTAGGGCGAAGCATAACTGTCGTACCTGGCCGGTGCAGCAGAACGCGGCGGTGTTGCAGGAATAGCCGGTGGCGACAGGCTCTCCGAAGAAAGCAATGCAGCGGAATCTTTTGCACGTGAAGTGGTATCCTGCGCGTATATCAGCGAAACAACAACAAAGGAACCCATCAGCAGGGATAATTTTCGAACCATAGCGATTGTATTTTGTGTAAAAAAATACACAGTTCATAAGCTGTTGCCGTTCAGTACAAACAACCGAAGTGCGTGAAGGCTTATAAAAAGTATTTCAACACATATCCATGCAAAAGCGATACCCGCCGCATGCCTGTGCGTGGGCAATCACAGATGCGGGATTACTGTTCCGGCTGAATAAAAAGCGGATGTTGCTGAGATTTCTACAGGAATGTATTGCCCCTGACCTGACGGTGATGGGTGGCGTTCGGTTATTTTTCGGGCAGCAGTACCAGTTTTATCAGGTTGTTTTCATTGAGGAAGCTATTGGCTGTTTCCTTGCTTTTTTCCACTGAGAATGCGCGGATACGTTTGTCTGCCGTAAGTATCGATAACGGATCGTTGTTGCGGAAGAACTGCTGTTCCAGGCGGTACCGCCAGTAGCTGTTTTCTTTTACGCTGTTTTCCAGCGAACGGGTCTGCTCCGCGATCACTTTGTCTACGTTCTGCTGCGATACCCCTTCCTGTCTGGTGCGCCTGATCTCTTCGGTTACGATCGCAACCAGTTTATCAACATTTGCGGGTGCGCAGCCAAAAGAAACACCTATGCTGTAACTGTTCACCGGTTCGCGGCTTATTCCGCCGTTTACCGATACGCCGTACACGCCGCCCGCATCTTCGCGCATCAACTCCCGCAAACGGATGGTCATTGCGGCACATAGCTGCCCCAGCAGCCGGTCCTGGTCTTCCTGGTAAGCAGAAAGCGTTCCTGTAAAGAACAACCGTACGCTGGCTTTGTTCTCTTTGCCTTTGTAAAACAGTTTGCTGATGGGGCCTGCCGGGTACCGGATACCCACATCGCGCCAGCTATCGCCTGTGGCGGTCGCGGGTAAGGACGCAATGTATTTTTCCACCAGGGGTCTGATGCTGTCCAGGCTGAAATTGCCCACAAAGGTGAAAATGAACTGTCCCGCATTGCTGAACCGCTGGCGGTAGATACCGTAGGCTTTGTCGAGGTTGAGTCTGCCGATATCGTTTACCGTAAATGGTTTTCGCAGCGGATGGTAATTGCTCATGATATAATTCACGGAATCGCCGAACACAGAAGCCGGATCCTTATCCTTGTTCTGCAACTGGGCCTGCACCTGCTGCCTGATCACTTCAAACATCTGCGGGTCTTTCCTGGGTGCGGTAAAGCTGCCGTTCAGCAGTTCAAATGCCGTGGCAAGGTCTTTCTGCGTACTTCGTCCATTCAGTCCCTGCATATAGGTGTTGATACCCGGCCCCACAAAACAGTTCTTGCCGCTGAGCGCTTTCTGCATGGCCTGCATATCCATATCTCCCATACCGCCCGATGACACGATCATGGCGGCATTGGATGCGTTCAGGAAATCATCGCCATCGTACAGCGATGCGCCGCCCCAGCTGATGGCAGAAAATTCGATCTCGTCGTTCTTGAAATCGGTTGGCTTGAGTATCACCCGGGCGCCGTTAGACAATGTCCACTCGGTGGTATTGATCGCTTCGTATTTTTTTTCTGCAAGTGTCTTTCCGGCAACAGGGGCCACAGGCAATAACGGACTGCTGCTTATTTTGTCAATATACCTGTCGAGTTTGCCAAAAGGCTTGTTCAGTAAAGCAATAACGGTTGCCTGTGCGGGCAGGTTGTTTTTTTCCTTTTCGGGTGCGGTGATCACCACCGAACGGTCTGTGGTTCTGATCCAGTCTGCGATCAGACCATTTATCTCCTTAAGGGTAATACCGGGCAGGTATTGCCGGTACAGTGCGTATTCATAGGCGATACCGGGGATGGCTTCCCCATGCAGGTAATTGTTCACCAGTTCCTGTACATGTTCCGCAGATTTGGTTTTGTCTCTTTCGCGGTACCTATTTTCTATGCGCGACAGCATATTCTTCACGGCCCTGTCGAGCTCGCTCTGCTGGAAGCCGTATTGTTTTACGCGTTCGTTCTCGGTGAGCAAGGCGGTAAGCGATGCCTGTATTTCCCTGCCCGATTTGGCAACCGATAACAAACTGAATGCATCGAGGTTACCAATGAACTTTCCATAGCTGCTGCTGCCAAACAAAAACGGCGCCTCGGGCTTCTGGGCAATCTCGTCCAGTCTTGCACTCATCATTTCATTGAACAGACTGCGCACCAGGCTCTGCCGGTACTGTGTTTCCGTTTTGATAACGGGCAGTTCGGGTCTTGTGTAATATACCTGTATGATGCTGTAGGGCTGCTCGGGGTCGGTAAGTATCGCCGTCCGGGTATCGGTATGCGAAGGGATCAGGAACCGGGTTCTTTTTTTCGGCGCAATCGCTTTGGGTATTTTCCCAAAATGAGCCATGATCAGCTGCTCCGTTTCCGCCACATCAATATCGCCAACCACCACCACGGCCTGCAGATCGGGGCGGTACCAGTCTTTGTAAAACGAGGTCAGTGTTTGGTAGTGCGCCGTATCGATATTCTGTTTGGTGCCGATAGGAATCCTTTTCGCGTACTGCGATCCTTTGAGCAGGATGGGAAAATAACGGTCGCGCAAACGGGCGTCCGCACCACGGCCCAGTCGCCATTCTTCCACGATCACGCCTCTTTCCTTGTCTATTTCGGTATGTTCGAAGCTTACTCCCTGCGCCCAGTCCTCGAGTATCTGCATACCCTGTTTGAATACCAGCGGACTATCGGTGGGCACCTGCAGTTCGTACACCGTTTCGTCAAACGAAGTATAGGCATTCAGATCAGCGCCGAAGTGTACACCGCTTTTCTCGAGGAAATTGACCAGCTCATTCTTTTTAAAATGCGCTGTGCCGTTAAAAGCCATATGTTCTACAAAATGCGCAAGACCTGCCTGCTTATCCGTTTCGAGAACGGACCCGGCGTTCACCACCAGCCTCAGTTCCGCGCGGTTACGGGGCTCCAGGTTCCTGCGGATATAATAGGTAAGGCCATTGGCCAGTTTGCCGATTTTGATATCCTTGCTCACCGGCAGCGTTTTAGCAATGGTCTGCGCTTCTGTATGACTGATAACCGCCGCTGCGATAAATAACGTGAGAACGATGTATTTCATAAGAGTAATTGTGTCGCTTCATTAAACGGTGTCGGCAAAACAGTTGCTGCCGGAATACTATACATGAAATCCGAGATTGGCAATCAACGCAGCCGGTAGGGCGGGCAGTTTTCTTCTTTCGATCAGGTAGGTCGACAGTCCCGAAAGATCTTTGTATACATAATGTTTGCTGAGTGCGCCCTCGAGATAGCCTGCGCCCGATGTGTTGCCCGTCCCCACGCGCATGCCGATCATTCTTCTTACCATGATCAGGTGTTTGTGCCGCCAGTTGCTCATCAGGTGGTCTATCTCTATCAAGGCATCCAACACCTGGTACGAGGTCTGGAAAACGGGGAAATCGCGGTACAGCATAATGAACAGGGCTGCCCGCAGCGCCGCCGGCGAGAAATTGCTGCGCAGCAGATCAAGCTGTTCCGCAGCGTAGCCTTCGGGCTTTTTTTCAAAGAATACATAGTCAAAGTCGTGGATCTTGCTCTGTTCCCGCTCGGTAAGTCCGGAGAGATAGATATGGCGGTAATCGTTCCAGAAAGAATGACCGGTTAACGGGGATACCGAAGTGGCCGCATATTGTTGCCAGTACTCGTCGCGGAAGAATGGCATACGCTCCAGCCAGCGGTTCACCAGCTGCAGCAGGTTGGGTTTTGCCTCGGTTTGCGTAATGGTATGGTAGTCTTGCTGCGTAAACCCGCCTTCGTTGGTTCTTTTGTAATAGTCTTTCTGGTGACGCGCATCGATCTGCAGTCCCAGCTTGGCTTCAAGCAAACGGAACTGTTTGCTCTGGAAACCCGAGGAGGGTGTAAGCAGGTTGCGGAACTCGAGAAAATCGAGCGGTGTCATCGTATCAAGTATCTGTACCTGCTGGTTCAGCAGCTGCAGTATCTGTATCACCCGGTTGAGGCGGTGTCTTACCAGGTTAAGGTCTTCCGAGTTATCGTTGATCTGTTCTTTCGAAAAAACACCGGTCACGTAGTCCAGTTCAAAAAGGATCTGCTTAAACCAGAGTTCATAGGCCTGGTGGATGATGATGAACAGCATTTCATCGTGCGCAGGCTCATTGCCCTCGCGAAAACTCACCGGATGCTGCGCATCGAGTATCTTTTCTATCTGTAAATAACTTCCGTAGTATCTGGGTTCTTCCATGGCAGCAAAAATAAAATGTCAGGTGGGACCAAATGTAGAGATTCGGCAGCATTCATGTATGTAATCGTATAGTTAATATGTGTATCTTACACATTATTCAATCCTAATCATTGCCTGCCATGCAACTGAAACAATTCCTTCCGTATATGCTGCTGTTTGCAGCGTTTTCGTGTAAGAACAGTGACCTTCAGACAAACCCCGCCGATTCAACAGCCCATATAGACGGGCATCCCGCCTGGATCATGCAGGGTAATATCTATGAAGTGAATGTGCGCCAGTATACAAAGGAAGGCACTTTCCGCGCATTTGCGCAGCATCTTGACCGGCTGAAAGAAATGGAGGTACAGACACTCTGGTTCATGCCGATCAACCCCATCAGCAAGCTGGAGAGAAAGGGTACGCTGGGCAGTTATTATGCGGTTGCGGATTATACTGCCATCAATCCCGAATACGGGAATATGGAAGACTGGAAGGAACTGGTTCGCCAGGCACATGAAAAAGGGTTTAAGGTAATGATCGACTGGGTGCCGAACCATACGGGTGCGGATCATTACTGGCTGCAGAAACACCCCGACTTCTATGTTAAGGACAGCACGGGCAAACCCGTTTCGCAATTTGACTGGACAGACACCCGCAAACTTAATTTTGCCAATGCAGAGCTGCGCGATACGATGATGGCACAGATGAAGTTCTGGGTAACGGAAACGGGTATCGACGGGTTTCGCTGCGATTATGCCGTGGGACCGAGCCGCCAGTTCTGGAAAGAATGTGTTAAGCAGTTAAAAGCGGCCAAACCGGATATTTTCCTGCTGGCCGAAACAGACAGCGCCTGGCTGCACGATATGGGTTTTGATGCCACATATGCCTGGCCCGAATTCGGTATGATGAAACTGATCGCCGCGGGAAAACGCAAAGCTGCCGCCTTCGACAGTGTGCTGCATTTTACAGACAGTGTGCTTCCCGCCAACGCGCTTCGGCTGTTCTTTACCAGCAACCACGACGAAAACAGCTGGAACAAGGCCGATTATGCCACCATGCCCGGCGCTTCCCACGAACCTTTTATGGTGCTTACACAAACCATGAAACGGAGTATACCGCTTGTATACGGCGGTCAGGAAGAGCCGGTATTGCGTGCCATACCTTTCTTTGAGAAAGACAGCATGGGCTTTGGCAGGTACCTGCGCGCGCCTATGTACCGGCAGTTGCTGGCACTGCGTAAAAACAATCCGGCGCTGGCGGGTAATGCATCCTTCACCAAACTGGTTACCGATAAACCCGGCGAAGTGTATGGGTATTACCGCAGGGCAGGCGATCACCTGGTATGGGTATTGTTGAACCTGTCTGGCACCGCCCAGAAAGTTTCGATGGATAGAACCGGTATGTCGGCGATCGGAGCCGAAGGCGATTACCATTTGCTTGGTCAGAATGGTACGCTCAAAACCATACCGGCGTCTTACGACCTAAAACCCTGGGGTTGGGTGGTGATCAGCAAGTGATCTTCTGAGAGGGTATTGCCACAGATTACACAGGTTATTTTCTGTGCCAATCTGTGTAATCTGTGACAATTTTCTCCCATCCCTTCCTGTCCTTTATCTTTGCCGCATGAACCGTTCCGAACTCGTCTCGCGCATCCATGCTCAGAAAAATTATCTCTGTGTTGGGCTCGATACCGATATCACCAAACTGCCCAAACACCTGCTGTCAGGCCCTGATCCGGTGTTTGCTTTTAACAAGGCCATTATCGATGCCACCAAAGACCACTGTATGTCGTATAAGATCAACACGGCATTTTATGAATCGCAGGGACTGAAAGGCTGGGAGTCTATGGAAAAAACGGTTCGGTATATTCCCGATACGCATTTTAAGATCGCCGATGCCAAACGCGGAGATATCGGCAATACCTCTGCACAGTATGCCAAGACCTTTTTCGAAACACTGCCTTTTGACGCAATAACCGTTGCCCCGTATATGGGAGAGGACAGCATACGCCCCTTTCTTGCCTACCCCGATAAATGGACGATCGTGCTCGGTCTTACCTCCAACGCCGGCAGCAATGATTTTCAGCAGCTGACCCTGGGCGATGGTGCAAAACTCTACGAACGCGTGCTGGCAACAACCGCCTCCTGGGGAACCGCGGGCAACCTGATGTTTGTTGCAGGCGCTACACGCGCCAGTGATTTTGCCCATATCCGCACCATCATTCCCGACCATTTTCTGCTGGTGCCGGGTATCGGCGCGCAGGGTGGCAGCCTCGAAGAAGTGTCGCGTTACGGTCTGAACAAAGACTGCGGCCTGCTGGTGAATGCCAGCCGCGCGGTGATTTTTGCAGGCAGCGGGGAAGATTTTGCGGAGAAAGCAGGGGAGGCAGCCAAAGACTATGCCGGCGCAATGGCCAACTACCTTACCGGCGTTAGGGGTTGAGTACAGCACGCAAGCCGATTACCTGTGCAGCTGCAACTGCACGATGCGCGCAACTTTTTCGGCCCATACCATATGCGCTTTACCGGAATAATGCAGTTTGTCCGAAGCCAGCAGTTCCCTGTCGTTCGCGGCTTTCCTGGTATCCGCGGTGATATCGATAAAATGCGCGTGCATTTTTCCTGCCTCCGCTTCACAGATGCGGTTGAATGCATCGATTTCGGAGGCGATCCTGCTGCGGTCTTTTTTATCCGCAAAAGGCGTTATGCCCCAGTCGGGAACCGATAGTACGATCACCCGGTTGCTGAGTTCCCCCGCAAGATGGATGGCCTTGCGGAGAAGGAATTCGAAATCCGTTCTGAATTCAGCCTGCGGCAATCCCCTGTACTGGTTGTTCACCCCGATCAGCAGGGTCACAAAATCATAACTCTCATCGAGCCGGGTATGCAGGATATGTTCAGCCAGTTCAAAACTTGTCCAGCCGGTTTTGGCAACGATCTCGGGTGCATGAAAAAGCGATCCCTGCTTCCGCAACAGCTGCACCGCCTGGTAGGGAAAGCTCTCGTGCAGCGGCACGGATTCCCCGATCGTATACGAATCGCCTAACGCGAGATAGGAATAGTGGTGTTTGCTCATGGGCGGATGGATTGATAAACTAATGAGGCGGCCGTGCAGCCATTTACGCAAATCCCTTCAGCAGTTCATAAAAACGGTACACGTCTGTAAAACTGCAATACAACGGGGCAGGGGCTACGCGTATCACACCCGGTTCCCGGTAATCAACAATGATGCCATTGGCGATCATCCTGTCGTGTATCTCCCTGCCTTTTTCCCTGAAATACAAAGACAGCTGCGCACCGCGGGCCTCGCTGTCGGCGGGCGTGATGATCTCAAACGATAAGCCGGGCAACTGTTGCAGCAGGTATTCGAGGTAAGCCGTCAGCCGCAGGCTTTTCCTTCGTATGGCCTGCATACCCGTTTTGCCGAATAACTCAAGCGATGCTTTCAGCGCCACCATATTGAATACCTGGGCCGTGCTGATGTTCCAGCCGCCTGCATCGGGTTTGGGTACAAAACCTTTCTCCATTTTGAAACGGGTCTTTTCATCATTGCCCCACCATCCGCCAAGTCGCTGCATACCGGTATTGCCTGCATGTGTTTCATGAACAAAAACGCCGCCGGCAGCGCCCGGCCCTGCATTCAGGTATTTATAACTGCACCATACCGCAAAATCAACCTGCCAGTCGTGCAGCTGCACCGGCACATTTCCGGCCACATGCGCCAGGTCAAAACCTGCCACCGCATGCACACTGTGGGCCGCTGCCGTTATCGCCGCTATATCGTATAACTGCCCGGTATAGTAACTGATGCCTCCGAACAGCACCAGGGCAACGCTGTCGCCATATTGCCGGATAACATCGATGATATCCGGTGTGCGCAACAGTTTTTCGCCGTCTGCGGGATGCACTTCGACGACGGCGTCTGCGGGGTCAAAGCCATGATGCCGCACCATGGTTTCCACCGCATACTGGTCCGAGGGAAAAGCACCCGCTTCCATAATGATCCGGTAACGTTGTTTGGTGGGCCGGTAAAAACTCAGCATCATCAGGTGAAGGTTCACCGTCAGGGTATTCATCACCGTTACCTCGTTTTCTTTTGCACCCACGATACCTGCCATCACCGGCCGCATATAGTCCTGGTAATACAGCCAGGGATTGGCCCCGCCGAAATAACCACCCACCGCCATGTCTCTCCAGGTAGTCAACTCAATATCGATCGCCTGTTTGGTATGAATAGGCTGCAACCCAAGGGAGTTGCCGCAAAAATAAATCGCATCCTTACCGTTGTGCTGCGGAAAATGGAACTGCTGTTTGCACCAGGCCAGTGCATCCTTTTGATCGGCATCTTCGGCAAAGCCGGCGTCCGTATGAAAGATTTCCTGCATGGGTATGTTTGCTGCAATGTAAACAATCTCCGGCTGCAGGCAACCCTTCGCCGAATTTTTGACCGCCGGTTTTCCGTATAACGGTGTTTGCTTTATATTCACCCACTTAACACCAAAATAACTGTCATGAGAATTGCCTGTTTATGCTGTTTGTTCTTTGTGATTACCGCAACTGCACAGCATGCGCCTGTTATGAAAGCCAATTACCAGCAGGCCTCCCGTTTTGCACCGCGTAAACTGGATAAACTGATCTTCAGCACCAGCGTGGATGCGCACTGGCTGAAAAAAAGCGACCGTTTCTGGTATGTATACGAAACCACCGACGGGAAGAAATGGTATATCGTTGATCCGGCCAAAGGCGAAAAGAAAACACTGTTCGATAATGCCGATCTCGCCGCCAAGATCACCCGTATTGTGAAAGACCCGTTTGATGCGCAGCACCTGGGCCTGGACAGTATGCGTTTTGTAAAAGATGAGAACTGGATCCAGTTCGAGGTAAAAAGCACGCAGGAAATAGAGAAAAAAGATTCTGCCGCAGGCAAAAGAACAGGCCCGCCGGTGCGTGAGAGAAAAGTGTTCTATTTCGAGTACAATATCAATACAGGCGAACTGGTGGAACTGACCGATTTCAAAAAGCCAAAACGCAGACCCGGCTGGGCTTCGATCTCGCCCGACGGCAATACCATCGTATTCGGCCGCAACAACAACCTGTACTGGATGGATAAGGCCAATTATGAAAAAGCGTTGAAGAACGAAGACGATTCCACCATCGTTGACCGTGCGCTTACCAGGGACGGCGTTGAGTATTTCAGCTATTTTTCAGAGGGAAATCTTTCGGGCAACGGCGACAATAACGTGGATAAGGAAAAGAACCGGAACAAACGCAAACCGGCATTTATTCTCTGGTCGCCCAACTCCAGGCATTTTGCCATGACGCGTGTTGACAACCGCAGGGTAAAAGACCTTTGGGTGATCAACAGCATTTCCGATCCTCGTCCCACGCTGGAAACCTACAAATACTGGATGCCGGGAGAAAAAGACGCACCTGTTGACCATGTATACCTGTTCGATATAGCAGCAGAGAGCGGTAAAGAGATGCAGGTGTCTATGTTCAAAGACCAGAACATCAGTATCTGGGCCGATCCGGGTTTGGCAAATACAAGAGACGATGACTGGCGGCCTGCAAAATGGCTGGGTAATAACGATAAATTTTATTTCAGTCGCACCGGCCGCGATCTGAAGAAAGTGGATGTGTGCCTGGTGGATATCAAAACCGGCACGGTAAAGCCGCTGATAGAAGAACGCTTCAATACCTATATTGAAATCAGAAGGGTAGGACTGGTTAATGAGGGAAAGGAAATGATCCACTGGAGCGAGCGCGACGGCTGGGCGCACCTGTACCTGTACGATGAGAATGGCAGGATGAAGAACCAGATCACTTCCGGCGCATGGCATGTGGAGAACATACTCGGCATCGACGAGGCAAAACGCGTGGTGTATTTTTCAGGAAATGGCCGCGAACCCGGCGAGGATCCCTATTACCTGCATGCCTATCGCGTAAATTTCGACGGCAGCGGTTTGAAACTCCTGAACCCCGGCGAATTTGAACACGCCATGAGTGTGAACGATGCCAAAACGTTTTTTGTCGATAACTATTCGCGTGTAAACACCGTTCCGAAATCCGCTTTGTATGCAGCCGACGGGCGCAGGATCATGGATCTTGAAACCGCGGATCTTTCGTCGCTGTTTGCAACGGGATACAAGTTCCCGCAGCCCTTCAAACTCAAAGCCGATGACGGCATCACGGATATCTATGGGGTGGTGTACAAACCGATGGATTTTGATTCAGCCAAAAAATACCCGGTTATCGAATACGTCTATCCCGGTCCGCAGACAGAGGCCGTGAACAAGGCTTTTGGCAGGGGTATGGACAGGACCGACCGCCTCGCCAACCTCGGTTTTATCGTGGTGACAATGGGCAACCGCGGCGGACATCCCTCGCGCAGCAAATGGTACCATAATTTTGGTTACGGCAATCTCCGCGATTATGGCCTGGCCGATAAGAAAGCCGTTGCGGAACAACTGGCCGACCGTTATTCCTGGTTTGATGTAAGCAGGGTGGGTATTCACGGGCACTCGGGCGGTGGTTTTATGAGCACGGCTGCCATGCTGGTATACCCCGATTTCTTTAAAGCGGCAGTTTCCTCTTCGGGCAACCACGATAATTCGGTGTATAACCGCTGGTGGAGTGAGCAGCATCATGGGGTAAAGGAAACCATCGGCGACAAAGGCGATACCAGTTTTACCTATAATATTGAAAAGAACCAGGACCTGGTAAAGAACCTGAAAGGGCACCTGATGCTCTCCACCGGTGATATCGACAACAACGTGCACCCCGCCGGAACCATCCGCGTGGCCAATGCACTCATCAGGGCCAACAAGCGTTTTGATTTGGTGATACTGCCCGGACAGCGTCATGGATACGGTGATATGACCGAATACTTTTTCTGGCGCATGGCCGACTACTTCACCGAACACCTGATGGGAGATACAACCCCCAGACCGGTTGATATGGAACAGATGAACCGCGAGATAGAACAGAGCGGTGCAAAAGGCGGCGGAGCTGCAAGAAGAGCGCCGGAGGAGGATGATTACTGATTGTTGAATGGCTGTATGATTACATGACTGAATGGTTGATTGTTTAAGTCCCCAAAAACAATATAACCATTCAGCCATATAGCTATTGTCCCCTACAGCACCCGCACATTCCCGAAACTGCTCCTGATGCTGATTTTTGTACCGCCGCCTTTTCCGATGCTGCCGGTGTAATGGTGATTGGGAGAATAGTAAACTGCACGCATATGGCTGTTTTCTGCGCCGGTTTTTGTCTCTTTGATTGCGATGTCGTTCTTGCCGCTGGCGCTGGCATTATGGGTGGTGATATCGTAATCGGCCGAGAGGTCTTTGGCGGTAAGCAGGTACATGCTGGTATGATTGCCGCTGATATTGATCTCCTTCAGCGAATTGTCAATTGGCAGGTCGATGCTGTTGCAGAACTGGAATTCCGCTCTGGCAATACCGGATAGTTTGCTGATGTCGGCCCTGGAATATTTGAATACCAGCCGGCTGCTGTCGCTCAGGACGCCCGTCACCGCTTTTCCGAATTCAACCTGCAACACCTTCCTGTTGGAGAGATTACCGGTGGTGAGTGTGCCGTACCTGCATTGCAGTTCCACCACGCCTTTGTAATCGCCGATGGTCAGCGGGCCAAAGCGGTTTTCTGCATACAGCATGGGCGTGGAAGGCATATGCACCACCCAGTCGATACGCATTTCATGCCCACCGTTTTCCTCTGTCCAGCCGGTATTGCCATCGCCAAGCGTTGTCCGGAACTGGACACTGCCGTCTTTGCTTTCGTCCTGTATGGTTATCCTGTCGAGCATTTTCTGCGCAAACCCTTTGTCCTGTGCGCCAATGAAGATCCGGGCTTCCACTTTCACTTCGTCCTTATCCCAGGTTTCGATCGCCATCTTCCCGTATTTATTCATCAGCGCCACCATCTGGCTGCCTACGGGGTAGGATTTGCTGTATTCTTTCTGAAGGTTCACGGCCCATTCTTTTTTCTCCTGGGAGAACAGCTGGGTATTTGCCAGCAGCAACGCGGAAAGCAGGTATGTTTTGAAGCGGATCTGTTTCATAAGGTATTTGTTGTGGTTGTGAAGAAGAGTATTCCTTCCCCAAAAGGTTGGAAGCGCTGAAACAGTTATTTTTGGTATCCAAACACCTTATCTCAAAACGATTCCAATGGCTGCCAGAACCGATCAATTTCAATCGCCCGACTATTACCTGCTGGATGAATTGCTGACGGAAGAGCATAAACTCATCCGCGAATCGGTTCGCAGTTATGTCAAAAAAGAAATATCGCCCATCATAGAGGAATATGCGCAGCGCGCCGAATTTCCGCAGCAGATCGTACGGCAGATGGGCGACCTGGGCTGCTTCGGACCCACGGTTCCCGTGGAGTACGGGGGAGGCGGACTGGATTATATCAGTTACGGACTGATGATGCAGGAACTTGAAAGAGGCGACAGCGGCGTGCGAAGCACGGCCAGTGTGCAGGGCAGCCTGGTGATGTTTCCCATTCATGCCTATGGCAGCGAGGAGCAGAAACGCCGGTTCCTTCCCAAACTGGCAAGCGGCGAGTGGCTGGGCTGTTTCGGGTTAACGGAGCCCGATCATGGCTCTAATCCCGCGGGCATGCTCAGTAATTTCAGGGATGCGGGGGATCATGTGGTGCTGAACGGCTCCAAGATGTGGATCAGCAATGCACCTTACGCCCAGGTGGCCGTGGTATGGGCAAAGAACGAGGAAGGAAAAATACAGGGTTTGATACTCGAAAGAGGAATGGAAGGGTTTTCAACCCCAACCACCCACGGCAAATGGAGCCTCCGCGCAAGTGCCACCGGCGAACTGGTATTTGATCATGTAAAGGTTCCGAAGGAAAATATACTGCCGGGTGTTAGCGGGGTAAAAGGGCCGCTTAGCTGTCTCACCAAAGCCCGTTACGGCATTGCGTGGGGAGCGCTCGGGGCAGCGATGGACTGTTATGATACCGCATTACGCTATAGCAAGGAAAGGGTTCAGTTCGACAGGCCTATAGGCGGTTTTCAGTTACAGCAGAAAAAATTGGCCGAGATGATCACCGAGATCACCAAGGCGCAACTGCTGGTTTGGCGTTTGGGGGTGCTGATGAATGAAGGAAAAGCCAGCCCCGAACAGGTAAGCATGGCCAAACGCAACAGCTGCGAGATTGCCGCAAACATAGCCAGGGATGCCAGGCAGATGCTTGGCGGTATGGGTATCACCGGCGAGTACAGCATCATGCGTCATATGATGAACCTCGAGAGCGTGATCACCTACGAAGGAACACACGATGTTCACCTGCTGATAACAGGGATGGATGTGACGGGGTTGAATGCTTTCAAATAATCATTTGTTCTTCATTCTAATTGCTCAACTTTTAATTTCTTTTTGGTGAAACTTTTCCTACTCGGCATGATGGGTACCGGTAAAACCTACTGGGCAAAAAAACTGGCAAAGAAATGGAAGACCGGTTGTTATGATCTCGATTTCCTCATCGCATCCCACGAGGAGAAATCTATCGGGGAATTGTTTTCGGAAGACGGGGAGGACTATTTCCGTAAATCAGAAGCCAAAGTGCTGCGCTGGTTTGCCGAGAAAAAAAATTTCGTACTGGCGGTAGGAGGGGGCACGCCTTTCTATCATGAAAATATGAACTGGATGAACAAACACGGTGTTACGGTATGGATAGATGAACCGGTACCTGTATTGTTCGAGAGGTTGAAAGCAGAAAGGGCGCACCGGCCCGCCATAAAAGAACTGGATGATGCAGGGCTGCTGCAGTTTATCCAGGCAAAACTGTTGCAGCGGATGCCTTTCTACGAAAAAGCGCAATACCATTTACAGGGCGCAGATATCACCGATGCCGCATTCACCAAAATACGCAAAGAACATGCATAAATCATTTCTGGTAACCGCCGCCTTACTGGGCGCACTTTCCGTGGCGCTGGGTGCGTTCGGGGCGCATGGTTTAAAACAAATGCTGAGCGAACAGTCGCTGTCTGTATTCGAAACCGCCGTGCGGTACCAGTTCTACCATGTATTTGCGCTGGCCCTTACAGCGGTGCTGTATAAAGAAATACCCGTGAGAACAGTGGTATACGCAGGCCGACTTTTTATCGCAGGCATGGTTTTCTTCAGCGGTTCGCTGTACCTGCTGGTAGCCTTACCCCATCTCCGCTGGCTGGGCGCCATCACCCCCCTCGGCGGTATCTGCTTCATCACCGGCTGGATCGCCCTGGCAGCAGCCCTAGCCAAATCCAGGTAATTCCCCGACGATCGACATTCGATATTCCTTGTTCAATATTCATTATTCCCTGCTCCTCTGTTCCTTACTCATCTGTTTATCTGTTCCCTTCATTGGGGAAAACTGTGGCTTCTCCACCCAGTTTTGCACATAGGCGCCCGGGACTGTCTGCGGTTTACCGGTTAACTTATATTTGTTGACATGGCTAACAGACTCAGGAAGAAAACGCCACCACCACCTGATCCGGAGAAACTCACTGCAGACAAGCCAGCGGAAGTAACGGTGGTGGAAGTGGTAAAGGATGAACGCACCGCCAAAATAGCGGGGGCTGTATGCCTCTTACTCACTGTTTTCTTATTTGTATCACTCACCTCGTATTTGTTTACCTGGCAGGAAGACCAGGATAAGGTGCACCAATTCGGTATACGCATCTTTGCCACCGATGATGTGAGGGTAAATAACCTGCTCGGTGTTCTGGGAGCCTATGTGGCGCATGCGCTCGTATACAAAGGATTTGGCCTGGCTTCCTATCTTTTCTGCACCAGTTTTTTTGTACTGGGGGTAAACCTGCTGTTTGGTAAAAAAATATTCAGCCTTGTCCGTAACCTGAAATATGTGGTAACCGGATTACTGGTGATAAGCATGGCATTCGCTTTTGGCGCACGCGGGTCGGCTTTCTCCTGGGGAGGCGCGGTGGGTGAACTGCTGACGGAATGGTTTGTGAAATGGATCGGCAATGTAGGTACCGGCGCTTTGCTTGCCATGGCAGTGTTCGCCTATGTGATCTGGCGTTTCAATCCCGTGTTTAAACTGCCCGAATGGAAATGGGGAACTGATAAAAAAGCGGCCGAGGACGTTCGCATAAACGGGGACGATGAGCTACCGGTAAGACAGGAATGGAACGAGGAGGAAGAAGCAGCCGGTGAAGAACCGGACCCGGAATTGCCCGTCAGCAATAACCGGATGAAAAAAGACGGAAAAGGCGTGGTGGTCATCATGCCGCAGTCAGAAACCGGGGATGATCCGATGAACGAATTCGATATGGTGGAGAAAGAAGGCGGGGAAGAAGCGGACGACGAAGAACCTGATGAAGAAGCGGAAGAGGAACCAGAAGAGATCATGGCGCCGGCATTCAGCGAAGTGGTTGCACCGGTAAAAAACAGGGCTGCCGCATCTAACCTGGAACTGGAAATAAACGAATCGCCCGAGGAAGAAGAAGAGATACCGGCCGCTGTTGCGCCAGGCAAAATAGGGTCTAAATACGATGTTACGCTCGATCTGAAGGATTACAAATACCCTTCGCTTGACCTGCTCGAACAGCATGGCAGCGAAAAGATCGTACACGATCCGCAGGAACTGGAGACCAACAAGAACCAGATCATCGCCACCTTAAAGAACTACGATATCGCCATACAGCGTATCGCCGCCACGGTAGGTCCCACGGTTACCCTCTACGAGATCGTACCCGCCCCCGGTGTGCGCATCAGCCGCATCAAGAACCTGGAAGACGATATCGCGCTCAGCCTTGCCGCGCTGGGCATACGCATCATTGCGCCGATACCCGGCAAGGGAACCATCGGTATCGAAGTGCCGAACGTGCGCAAGACCGTGGTAAGTATGAAAACATTGCTGGGGTCTGAAAAATTCCAGTCGGCCGCTTTCTCTCTTCCCATCGCCATTGGAAAAAAGATCGATAACGAGAATTTTATCGTTGACCTGGCCACCATGCCGCACCTGCTGATGGCGGGCGCCACGGGGCAGGGTAAATCGGTCGGACTGAACGCCATCCTGGTATCGCTGCTGTATAAAAAACACCCTTCCCAGCTGAAATTTGTGCTGGTGGATCCTAAGAAAGTGGAGCTGAGTCTTTACCGCGTCATCGAAAAACATTTTCTTGCCAAGTTGCCGGGCGAAGAAGAGTCCATCATCACCGACACAAAAAAAGTGGTGAACACACTCAATGCGCTTTGTATAGAGATGGATAACCGCTACGACCTGCTGAAAGAAGCCGGTTGCAGAAATATCCGCGAATACAACGACAAATTCACGGCAAGAAAACTCAATCCCGAAAAAGGACACCAGTACCTGCCCTTCATCGTGCTGGTGATCGATGAGTTTGCAGACCTGATCATGACGGCGGGTAAAGAAGTGGAAATGCCGATCGCACGCCTGGCGCAGCTGGCCAGGGCCATCGGCATACACCTCATCATCGCCACACAGCGGCCTTCTGTCAACATCATCACCGGCACCATCAAGGCCAATTTCCCCGCGCGTATCGCGTTCAAGGTATCGAGCAAGATCGACAGTCGCACCATCCTCGATGCAGGCGGTGCGGAACAGCTGATCGGAAAAGGGGATATGCTGGTCAGCTATAACGGCGAACTCACCCGTTTGCAGTGCGCATTTGTAGACACACCTGAAGTGGAGAGCGTCTGCGAATTCATCGGCGACCAGCGCGGCTACCCACAGGCATTTTTGCTGCCGGAATATGTAGATGAAAAAGACCTCGAAGGCAGGGATTTTGACGCCAACGACCGCGACCCGTTATTTGAAGATGCGGCCAGGCTTATTGTGCAGAGCCAGATGGGGTCTACCTCGCTGATACAACGCCGTATGAAACTCGGCTATAACCGAGCCGGGCGACTGATGGACCAACTGGAGGCGGCCGGGGTGGTGGGTCCCAACCAGGGCAGCAAAGCCCGCGAAGTGCTGTTTAAAACCGATGGGGAGCTCCAGGAATTCCTGGATTCCTTTGGGTAGGCACGGTATTTTAGCCGATTATTAACAGGCTTAGGCCGGCATCTGCTAAACCATCCCTGTGATAATGCAGTCATACCCAATGGCAAACACTTATCTTTGCCGGCATTAAAAAATGAAAATGAAGAATGTATACCTGGGCTTGTTCCTGTTACTAGGCTTTTCACTGTCTGTCAATGCACAAAACGATCCTGCAGCCAAAAAAGTGCTGGATGCTGTCGGTGCCAAAGTAAAAGCGGCAAAAGGCATCAGCGCCACCTGCGTGCTGGCCTCCTTTACCAGCAAGGGAAAATCCAACGGAACACAATCGCTCAGCCTGCAGATGAAAGGAGAGAAGTATTTTGTGAAACAGGGCAGGACCGAGATCGTGTGCGATGGAAGGGATGTATACCGCTACGACGGCGATAAGACCATCACCAAATCATCGGTGGAAGAAAGCAGCCAGACCCTGAGTCCGCAGAAACTGCTGGCCGGCGCTTACGACCGCGACTTTACCTACAAACTGGTTTCATCCCGCGGCTCATTTCAGGAGATAGAAATGAAGCCCATCGACAGCAGGAAAAATTTTCAGAAAGTGAACCTGTTTATCGATAAAGCGAAAAACACTTTTGCAAAAGCAAGGATACTCGACAAAAGCAATAACGTAACCGAATTAAAGATCACCAAACTGAACCTGAACGCCAAAGTGGCCGATAACAGTTTTGTATTCAACCGCGCCAAGTACCCAAAAGACGCAGAGATACTCGATTAACCGATTTTGTTTTTTTAACTGATATAACCAAATGACAAAGCCCCGGCGAAGGGGCTTTGTCATTTGGTTTTAGAAAAGATGAATAGGATAGTCGGTCGGGTTAATTGACCTGCTTGTTAAAAACCTCGTGGCTTATCAATTTGCCCTTCCAAAAACGCTTATGGTCATAAAATAATAGCCTCCCTGACTGACAGACATATTTGGAAATGGTTGAATCGGTGCCGCTCGTGATCTTATACTTATGAAAACTTCTGTTGTATATCGTATCGCCGGTCTGCGTGATGTTGCTAAATATGAAATTCGTGTCGTTTCTGACTGCTTTTGTATAATAGCCAAAAACAAACTTTTTGCTCCTGTAATCACGAACCTCAGTCATTTCCGCCATTAGCTTTTCATATTGTTTGTTGCAAAAAGTCAATGTGCTATCTGGTGCCTGGTCATTGAACAGTATGGATATCGCAAGTAGTAATATAGATAGTAAAGACGACATAAACAATTTACTGAGTTTCCAATTTAGATGAATGCAACGTTTGATAACCAATTTGCACTGCCAGATAAACAATGATATCGTTATTTACCAGATTCAGTAGTTTTAAACATGAAACAACTCATTCTGTCTGTATTGCTTTTGTCAGGCATTGCGGCTCATGCACAGTTCTCTGTCCGGCTTGTGGTAACGAATGTAGCCACCCGAAAACAGGAAGCTATCTATGTAATGGGCAATTTCAACAACTGGAATCCCCAGGACGAGAACTATAAACTAAAGCCTTTTGTGGGAGGAAGGCAGGCCGTGGTACTCAAAAACCTGGCCGCGGGCACCTATGCGTTCAAATTCAGCAGGGGCGGACAGGACAGGATCGAAAGCACCGCCGACGGACGCGATATCAGCGATCGCATACTTGAGGTAAGCGCCGACGACGCAAAAGAGCTCAGTATTGCCGGCTGGAAAGACGATTACCCCGATAAACCCAAACCGTATACGGCCAGTCCCCAGGTGCGCATCATCGACACGGCATTTGCCATGCCGCAGCTGAACCGCAAAAGAAGGGTATGGGTGTACCTGCCCAAGGGATATGCCACATCCTCCAGAACCTATCCCGTTATGTACATGCACGACGGGCAGAATCTTTTCAACGAGCAAACCGCTCCCTACGGCGAATGGGGTGTGGATGAATGCCTGGACACCCTGCAGCAGAAAACGGGAAAGGAATGTATTATTGTCGGCATCGATAACAGCGGGGAACATCGTCTAACGGAATACAATCCCTACGATAATGCGGCCAACGGCAAAGGAGAGGGAGTGCAGTACCTGTCTTTCCTGGTCAATACACTTAAGCCCTATATCGATGCGAAATACCGGACAAAAAAAGGGCCTGAAAACACGTTTATCACCGGCAGCAGTATGGGCGGCTTTATCAGTTTTTATGCCCTGATCAAATATCCCGCCGTGTTTGGCGGGGGCGGTATTTTATCCGCTTCGTTCTGGATAGCGCCCGAAATATTTACAGACGCGGAAAACTACCAGCCGCCCAAAAACCTGGTGCCCAGGTTTTACCTGTACGCGGGTAAACTCGAGCCTGCCAATATGGTACCCAACAACGAAAAGACAGCGGCCATCATGCAAAAGAAAACCGGCGTGTACACCCGCGTGGTAACCGACCCGCTGGGCAGGCACCGCGAAACCACCTGGCGCCAGGAATTCCCCGCGATGTATCGGTGGTTGATGGGGGAGTAGTCTATTTGCCGCGTCCTTCAGGGGTGAATAAGGATATATTATTTTCTTTCGGAGGGGCTTTGGCACATCGTGTTAAAACTGTGGGTTAAAACCCAATAATATTTTTCTATAGACTCTTTGTCCACACCCTGAAGGGCGCGGCAATCTGTCTGTAGAAAATAAATCATTGCCGTCTAAGTTTATAAAACATGCAGGCACTGCAAATTTTCGTAGCTTGTAAGCGTAACCATCATCGTCATGAAATACAGTTTTTATCTCCTGGTAGCAGCCTGTATTTGCTCATTCACCACAGATAATCCCAAAGCCGCTTTTGAAAAACTAAAACAACTTGCCGGCGGTACATGGGTCATGCAGGGCAGGAGCAAACTTATCTGTGAGCAATGGAAGATAAAAGATAACAACACATTATCCAGCAATGGTTTTTCCATCCGCGCAAAAGATACCATCTGGCAGGAGCGGGTAGAACTTGTGCTAAAAAGCAACCATCTTTCCTATATCTCCGCTGTGGCCAATCAGAACGAGGGCAATGCTGTAGCATTTAAATACACGGGAGAAGACAATGGCGTATTTACTTTTTCCAATGCTGGTCATGATTTTCCCCAGCACATCAACTACGAGTTCATCAATAAAGATTCCCTTCACGCCTGGATCAACGGTAAACAGGAAGGTAAAGAAGCAAGGGTAGATTTTTACTATCGAAGGAAATGATGTGAAATGTGAAACGTCACTCCTTCAATCGCAAGGTCTGTATTCGGAAATAGTTCTCTTGCTTCTTCTAGGAATGCATCGAGTACTTCATACTTGCTGCTGAAATGTCCGATTAATAAACGGTTAGCACCGGCTTTTGCGGCAATGGTTGCAGCTTGTATGGTAGTGGAATGAAACCGCGCCAAAGCCCTTTCTTCCAGGTCTTTCAGGTAAGTGGCTTCGTGGTAGATCAGCGTTACGTTTTTTGTTTTTTCGGCGATCGGCTCGTGGTATTTTGTATCGGCGCAATAGGCATAACTCAGCGGCGGGGTATTGGCCAGCGTTACGGTTTCGTTACCGATCACCAGGCCATCCCGCTCATAATCGAACCCCTGCTTCAGCCGCTCAAAAAAAGCGGCGGGAATGCCCTGTGCCACGGCTTTGTCCTTATCCAGTTTACGGGGATTCTTTTTCTCGCGTACGATAAATCCCCAGCAGGGTATGCGGTGCTGGGTCTGGAAGCATTCCACGCTGAACCGGGGTTTGTCAACAAGCAGGCCTTCGCCGGACAGTGGATGAAAAACCAGTTCGAAGGGAAGATGGGTATCGCCCACTTTCAGCTGCAGTTGCAGGATGGCTTCCAGCCCGGCGGGTGCATAAATATGCAGTTCCTGCTCCCTTCCCAGCAGCCCCATGCTGGTTACCAGGCCGATCAGCCCGAAGTAATGGTCGCCATGCAGGTGAGAAATAAAGATATGGTTGATGCGGCTGCGCCTGATCTTATACCTGGACAGCTGCATCTGCGTACCTTCGCCGCAATCGATCAGCAATACCTGCTCGTTCAGCGTTACCGCCTGCGCCGTGGGATGCCGGTCATACGCCGGAAGGGCCGAATTGTTGCCTAGGATCGTTACACCGAACATGGATAGCGAAGCTAAGGAAGAAAGTTTGTAGTGGGTGGTCTGTGGTTTGCAGTCTGGGGGTGTTCTGAAGATCCTGTCATGATTTGTCGGATTAACCGGTTACGCTCTGCAAAACTCCCCTGACTCCGCGCCTCTGCGATAACCCCCCTTTTGCCTTAACCGCTGAGATGCAGAAGGCAAGAGATAACTGCCGGAAATTCGTTTCTCCAAATCCAAAATTTCCCCTACCTTTGCCGCCGATAAAAAAAGAAAGAAAAAATTCGGAGTCATTAAATTTTTCGAGAATGCCTTATTTAACCATTGAAAAAAAAGCGAGCATTTTTGCAGAGTTCGGCGGAAATGCAGCTAACACGGGTTCTATCGAAGGTCAGGTAGCACTGCTGACTGAGCGTATTACCCAGATTTCCAGCCATTTACAGGCCAATAAACACGATCATTCCACACAGCGCGGACTGATGAAACTGGTAGGTCAGCGCAAGCGTCTGCTGGCTTATATGCAGAAGCACAACCTCCAGGGGTACCGTGCTTTGATCGAGAAACTGGGTCTGAGAAAATAAGTCGAACACCATGACAGATGCTGTTCCCAACTGGTAATTTACAACGGTTGGGAACAGTTGTTTCTGTACGTTCCTGTTTTTTCCTTCTCATTACCTAACAGGGAAAAAGGCAATCCCCTTGCCATATCCCATATTACCAACTGTATGTTATCACAACCTATTAGTGTGAGTTTTGACCTCGGCGGCGGACGCCAGGTTAGCATAGAAACCGGCAAACTCGCCCGCCAGGCCGACGGCGCCGTTACGGTTCGCCAGGGAAACTGTATCCTGCTGGCCACTGTTGTTGCCAATAAAGAACCCAAGGAAGGACAGGATTTCTTCCCGCTTTCCGTGGATTACCAGGAAAAATTCGCTTCAGCGGGCCGTATACCCGGCTCTTTCTTCAAACGCGAAGCCAGGCTGAACGATTATGAAATTCTGACCAGCCGTCTGATCGACCGCGCCCTGCGCCCCCTGTTCCCCGAAGATTATCTCTGCGATGTGCAGGTGCTTGTCAGCCTGGTATCTTCCGACGACGAGGTATTACCCGACTCACTCGCCTGCCTGGCTGCCTCTGCGGCACTGGCTGTTTCGGATATTCCCATCAAGGAGATCATCAGCGAAGTGCGTATCGGCCGCGTGGATGGCAAATTCGTGATCAACCCCAGTCGCTCGGAACTCGCAAAATCCGACCTGGAATTCCTGATCGCCGCTACGGAAAAGAACCTGATGATGGTGGAAGGCGAATCAAAGGAATGTTCCGAAGCCGACCTCGTAAAAGCGCTGGAAATTGCACACGATGCGATCCGCGTTCATATCAGGGCACAGCAGGAACTGCGCGATAAAAAAGGAGTCGCCACCAAACGCGATTACAAAAAACCCGAACAGAACGAAGAGATCCAGGCAAAAGTGACCGCTTTCGCCAAACAAAGGATCTACGATATTTCCCGCAAAGGCTCTTCCAAACACGAGCGCTCAGACGCCATCAGCGCGCTGAAAGACGAACTGGTTGCCAGTCTTGGCGAAGAAGCCACCGATCTGGAGAAAAAACTCGCCAAAAAATACTACGCCGACCTGCAGTGGGAAGTGGTAAGGGATATGATCCTCGACGACCGCATCCGTCTCGACGGCCGCAGCCTCGACCAGGTTCGTCCTTTGGCCATGGAAACCGAGCCATTGCCTACACCGCATGGCTCTGCCCTGTTCACCCGCGGGGAAACACAGTCGCTGACTACCGTTACATTCGGTACCAAACTGGATGAACTGCTGATCGAAAGCGCAGCGAAATCCGACTACAGCAAATTTATCCTGCACTATAATTTCCCTCCATTCTCAACCGGCGAAGTGAAAATGATGCGCGGTCCGGGCAGAAGGGAAGTGGGTCACGGTAACCTGGCCCTGCGCAGCCTGAAACAGATGATGCCGAACGCGAGCGAATATGCCTACACCGTACGTGTGGTGAGCGATATCCTCGAGAGCAACGGTTCTTCATCCATGGCCACGGTTTGTGCCGGTTCACTGGCCCTGATGGATGCAGGCGTACCTTTCAAAAAACATGTGAGTGGTGTGGCCATGGGCCTGATCACCCGCGGCGATGGTAAATACGCGATCCTGACAGATATCCTCGGCGACGAAGACCATCTCGGCGATATGGATTTTAAAGTAACCGGTACACGCGATGGTATCTGCGGTGTGCAGATGGACATCAAAGTGGACGGTCTGAGCATGGATGTGATGCGTGAGGCGCTGGAGCAGGCGAGAAAAGGCCGTATGCATATCCTGGATGCGATGTACGTATGTATGCCGGAACACCGCGCCGATGTGAAACCGCATGCACCGCGCATGACCAAACTGATCATCGACAAGGAATTCATCGGTGCCGTGATCGGACCGGGTGGTAAAGTGATCCAGGAGATCCAGCGCGAAACAGGCGCCACCATCAATATCGAAGAAGTGGGCAATACCGGCGAGGTAAGCATCTTCTCTGCATCCAAAGACAGTCTCGACGCAGCCGTACGCTGGATCAAAGGCATTACAGCCGTTCCGGAAGTGGGAGAGGTATACGAAGGACCGGTAAAAGGCATCAAGGAATTCGGCGCATTTGTTGAATTCATGCCGGGTAAGCAGGGACTGCTGCATATCAGCGAAATCAGCTGGAAGCGCCTCGAAAGCATGGAAGGATTGTTTAAAGATGGCGATATAGTGAAAGTGAAACTCGTAGGACTCGATCCGAAGACAGGTAAATTCAAACTCAGCCGCAAAGCGCTGATGCCGAAACCTGACTTCAAACCCCGCGAAAACGCACCAAGGCCTGAAGGCGGTGAACCGCAAGGCGAGAACGCATAAATCCAAAGGCCCCCACGGTACCGTGGGGGCCTTTTACTAAACAGCAGTAAGTGAACCGGGTGAATTATATAGAAATCATATTGACCTGCCCGGATGAAGCGCAGCGGGCATTGCTGGTTGCCGGCTTATCCGAACTGGGATACGAAGGCTTTGAAGAAACCGATGACCAGCTCAAAGCCTATGTGCCGGAAAACCGGTTTGCGGAAAACGGTCTGCAGCAGTTTTTGAAAGAATATGACTTGCCATATTCAAAATCAGTCATCAGACAGCAAAACTGGAACGCCCTCTGGGAAGCCGGTTTCGAGCCCGTACAGGTAGACGATTTTGTGGGTATCCGCGCCGCATTTCACCCACCCATAAAAGGCGTTATGCATGAACTGGTCATTACCCCGAAAATGAGTTTTGGCACCGGCCACCATGCCACAACCTGGCTGGTGATGCAGCTGATGCGCGGGATCGATTTTTCCGGTGAGACCGTGTTTGATTTCGGAACGGGCACCGGTATCCTCGCCATACTGGCCGAAAAACTCGGCGCCTCGGAACTGCTGGCCGTGGATTACGACGATTGGTGTATAGAAAACGCCACAGAAAACCTGCTACTGAACGGCTGCCGCAATATAACCATTGAAAAACTTGACAATGCCGACGCCGGCAGGATATTCGGGATCGTTCTTGCCAATATCAACCGGCACATTGTGCTTGATAACCTGGGTGCTATCCGGCGCTCACTTGCCCCCGGGGGTGATCTGCTGCTGAGCGGGCTGTTGACGGCCGATGAAAATGATATCCTTTCTGCCTGCCGGGCACAGGATTTTCACCATGTGGAAACCCGCGAAAGGAATGGCTGGATCGCCATCCGCCTCAAGGGCTAAGCAGCAGACAGGAAATACATAGATAAAATTTTATATAATATAAAATGATGAATTTTCGATATTAAGAAATCATTATCTTCGGATTGGCTATCTTTGCCCCCAACTTCAACCGCCCCCTGATGAACGAATTGTTGCTCATTGTAATGGCTTATTTGATCGGATCAGTGCCAACGGCTGTGTGGATCAGCAGATCAGTTTTCGGTATCGATATACGCGATTACGGAAGCGGCAATGCCGGCGCCACCAATACATTCCGGGTACTGGGACCCAAATGGGGCACCATCGTAATGGTGGTGGATATCGCCAAGGGTGTGGCGGCCACATCGCTCTATGTATTTCTTCCTTACCTTGTTCACGACGAGTTACACCGCACCAACCTGATGATCGGCCTGGGACTTGCCGCGGTAATCGGGCATATTTATCCGATCTGGGCAGGATTCAAGGGCGGTAAAGGAGTGGCTACCCTGCTGGGTATGGCGGTGGCCATCCAGCCGCTGGTGGCGGTTTGCTGTATCGGCGTATTCCTGCTGGTGCTTTACCTTACCAGGTTCGTATCGCTCAGCTCCATCCTCGCGGGTGTTTCTTTTATGGTGTTCATTCTTTTCATCTTTAATGAGAAAGAAACCCTCTACCGCATCTTTGCCGTGCTGGTTGCCCTGATGGTGGTACTGACCCACCAGAAAAACATCGGCCGCATTCTCAAAGGCACAGAAAGCAAAGTGCCCATCTTCAAGCACAGAGACAGGCGCCGCCAGAGAAGAAGCGGAGAATAGGGAACAGGGGAACAAGGAATAATGAATTTCGATCGGAGTTTTCGATGGGTATTATTACAATTTAACAGATGATCGGATAGTTACCAATTACCTCGATATTCGACATTCCTTGTTCGATATTCGTTATTCACCCATTCACTCTCCGTTCCTTGTTCCTCTGTTCCTTGCTCCCTCCCTTTCTTCGGCACAGTTTTTTTATTTCCGTTTCTGATCATTACTTTAACCTAAAAGAACGGATATGAAACAATTTTTCGCGGTTCTCGCTTTTGCGGTGCTGGCTTTTGCCTGTTCGCGCAATGCCATTACGGGCCGCAGCCAGTTAAGCCTGGTGTCTGAAGCCGACCTGCAAGCCATGGCAGAGACACAATATGCAGACTTCCTTAGTAAGAACAGGGTCATCAGTTCCGGTGCGCCGGCGGATATGGTGCGACGTGTGGGCAGCCGTATCGCCTCCGCCGTGCAGCAATACTATCGTGATAAAAACATTCCGGCCGATGACCTCAACAATTATCGCTGGGCTTTCAACCTGGTTGAAAATCCACAGGTAAACGCCTGGTGCATGCCCGGCGGAAAAGTGGTGGTGTATACGGGGATACTGCCGGTTACCCAAACCGAAAGCGCACTGGCCATCGTGCTGGGTCACGAGATCACCCACGCAGTGGTGGGACATGGCCGAGAGCGCATGAGCCAGGAGCTGGCGGCGCAGGGACTGGGCGCGCTGGGTGGCGCGGCATTGGGTTCCAGCACCAAAGCTGCGGGTATTTTTAATTCGGTGTACGGTATCGGTGCGCAGTACGGGGTATTGCTTCCCTTCTCCCGCAAACAGGAGCTGGAAGCGGATCACTACGGACTGATATTCGCCGCTATCGCGGGATACGACCCCCGCGTGGCAATCGATTTCTGGACCAGGATGGCCAGCATGAAAAACGGCCAGGCGCCACCTGAAATACTGAGCAGTCACCCCAGCGATGCGGAGCGTATTCAGCAGATACGCGATATCATGCCTGAGGCGCTTACCTACTATGCAGGTAAATAATCCGGGCACGGATACAACAGAGATACAGGCCAAATGCGTATGTTTATGCATCCGTTTTTGGCTTTTTTATTGTTGATCCACTTGTTCCTGTATGAAATTCTCGGTTTTGCTGACCGGATGTCTGTTATCCGCTCGTCTTGTATCCTCGCAACCGTCGCTTGTTACGGAAAACGATCTTAACGAACTTGCCGCATCGGAATTTCTCTCCTTTTCAGCCATGAAAGATACCAGCCTGTCCGAGGCTGCGGCCCGTTTGCAGAAAATAAACGGCAGGCTGGTGGCTGCTGTTAGGGTGTATGCCAGGGAGCGGCGTTTGCCGCAGCTAAAAACCTTTACCTGGGAGCTGGTGCTGGTTGATAAAAAAGATATCAATGCTTTCTGTCTGCCGGGCGGCAGAATGGTGATAGGCGTACCCATGTTCCGCTGGGCCCAGAGCGAGGCGGCGCTGGCAGCAGTGATGGCGCACCAGCTGGCGCATGTGCTGCTTGGCCATGGAGAGCAGCGGCTCCGCCAGGCGTTGAAAGATATGCTTGGCGGCAGGCGTTTTGCAGAACTGCGTACCTCTAAGCCGGCCGATGCCCGCGATCTGTTACTGGCGGCCTATGGCGGGGGCAATGTGGCACTGTTGTCGGCTTTCGAAACAGAACAGGAAAAGGAAGCCGATAAGTTCGGTATGGTACTGATGGCGATCGCAGGCTTTGACCCGGGTGAAGCCATTGTTTTCTGGCAGCGGATGGCCTACCTGAGCACGGGCCCCGAACGCCCCGTATTGCTGAGTGCCCACCGGTACGCGGTTGCGCGTAAAGAGCAAATGGAGCTGGAAATAGACCCCATTACCCGCAAATACTACCGCCAGACCCCCTGAAAACGGCTTAAAACCTCAAAAATTAACGCCGCAGGCCTAAAAAACGCTCATTTTCTTGCGAAACTCCGGTAACAATTTTTTAACTTTGCACTCCCTATAAATCCTGAAATTTTTTTTAGGCATGTCGAATCAGACTTTACTTGAAAAGTTACAATTGAAGGACGAAAAAAACCTTCTTATCCAGGGCTTACCTTCCTCAATCGAAAAACAGTTTGCCAAGCTTACCTACGCCAAGAACGTAACGCCTTTGCTGAAGAGTAGGAAAGTGGATTTTACGCTGGTATTCGCTATCAGCCAGAACCAGTTGAACAATGTGCTCAGGGATGTTTTCCCCGCGCTGCATGAGGATACCAAGCTCTGGGTTGCCTATCCGAAAACCACCAGTAAGATCGTGAGCGACCTGAACCGCGACTGCAGCTGGGAAATGCTGACCAGGAACGAATACGAATGTGTTCGCCAGGTGGCGCTCGACCATGTATGGACGGCCATGCGTTTTAAGAAACTGGATAAGATACCCAACCGCACCCGTGCTTTTTCGGAAATGAAGAGCAACGAGCGCAACGGCATCGATTTCGAAAAAAGACTGGTGGTGCCGCCGGTGGAACTGGGTAAACTGTTCACCAAACACAAAGAAGCACACGAATTTTTCAGCTCCCTGTCTTTCACCAACCAGAAAGAATACGTAACCTGGATCGAAGGCGCCAAAAAAGAAGAAACGCGCCAGCGCCGCCTGGAAACTGCGCTTGAAAAATTGCTGGCCGGTAAGAAAAATCCTTCCGAAAAGTAGGTCGCAGACGGATTGTTGCATGTTACCTTGTTGAATTGTTCCATGGTCAGCCAGGTCTTAACCATATAACAATATAACCGTTCAGCCATTCAACCAATTAACTCCGATGTCCCATATCAATATTGAGATCAAGGCAAAATGCTTCCATCCTGAAAAAGTGGAAGCATTTTTGTTGGCAAACGGCGCAAGGTTCGCCGGGCTGGATCACCAGAAAGACACTTATTTTCATGTACCCGCCGGTCGTTTAAAACTGCGCCAGGGAAATATCGAGAACAGCCTGATATTTTACAACAGACCCAATCAGTCGGGCCCCAAGCAATCCGATTTTCTGCTCGCAAAGATCGGTGACGGGCAGGCGCAGCAAGCCTTGCTTGCAAAAGCGCTCGGCATAAAAGTGATCGTTGAAAAACACCGGAAGATATTCTTCATAGACAATATCAAATTCCATATCGACGAGGTTCCCTGTCTTGGCGCTTTTGTGGAAATAGAAGCGGGCAACCTGCAGGATCCTTCGCTTACTGTGGAGCAACTGCATGCGCAATGCGCGCAGTATATGCAGGCGTTCGGGATCGGCGAAGCAGACCTGGTGGAGAACAGTTACAGTGATATGCTGTTGAACGGGGACCGCCCATAAGCGGCGCTGCTTTGGGTCATTTAATAATGACAGTATGCATCTGGTTGGTAATGCTTGTCTCGAGCTGTTTCAGGTGGTTGTGGACTTCGTGCAGCATTTTGAAGTCGTCGTAGCTTGCATGCTCCATATCGCGCTGGTTCTGTTCGATCAGTTTCTTGATCTTCTGGAGTTTGAAGAAATTAACGCTTGACGAAACATCCTGCCTGCTGTTATCTACGCCTACGATCTTCATTTCCATCACTTCGTCCCAGTTCTGGCTCAGTTCGAAAGGCACCACGCTGATATTGACCACGGCCTGCCTGATCTGTTCGTCTTCGTGGTACAGCAATGTCCGGGTGGTGGGTTCCAGTCCGCGCTGGTACCAGGAACGGTATTCTTCAAACAGCTTCTCCAGCTGCTGGTTTTCGAAATGGAAATCCTGCAGCTCTTCGAAAATATGATCCGCCATTTTCTGTGTATCGTCCCAGTCGCGCAGACCGTAATCGAGCAGTACGCGCAGCAGGTTGCGTTCATGCGCTTCGTCCTGCTGAAGCAGTAATTGCGTTTCGTCCAGCACGTCCTCGGGCTGGCCCTGGAATTCTTGCGGTGGCAATGCTGCCTGCTCCTGGCCTGCGGCACGTTTCTCTTCCTTGGTTATCCGGTCGCGTTTGTACTTATTGACAAGATTGGTCAGTCCCGACTCATCTATCCGCAGCAGGGAGGAGCATTGCCGGATATAATCCTGCTGTTTGGTAAAATCCTCGGCCCTGCTGATCTTGCTCAGCGTTTCGGCAACCTGGTTTACCACATCGCTTTTCTTTGTTACATCGTTACCTGCTTCTTTCAGCATCACTTCCAGCTGGAAGATGATAAAGTCTTTTTTGGAAGCGGCAACAAACTCGTTGAAGGCGCGGGTGCCCACCTTGTTAACATAGCTGTCGGGATCCTCGTTATCGGGGATCAGCACCAGCCGTACATTCAGGCTTTCTTCCAGCGCCATATCAAGTCCGCGTAACGCTGCTTTCACACCGGCGCTGTCGCCATCGTAAATGATGGTGAGGTTATTGGTGTATTTCTTGATCAGCCGCAGCTGGTCGGTGGTCAGTGAAGTGCCGCCGCTGGCCACCACGTTCTCGATACCCGCCTGGTGCAGGCTCACCACATCGGTATATCCTTCCACCAGCAAACACTCGTCTGCCTTATCGATGGCCATACGGGCAAAATAAGCGCCGTACAGGATCTTGCTTTTTGTGTAGATCTCGTTCTCGGGTGTATTGATGTACTTGGGACCGCGGTCGCTTTTGCCGATCACGCGCGCGCCAAAACCGATGATCTTACCGGTGATGCCATGAATGGGGAAGATGATGCGTCCCCGGTAATTGTCCACCAGTTCCTCGTTGCGAACGGATACAAGTCCGGTTTTCGGCAATACCTCGCGGCTGAACTGGTTGGTGAGCAGCGCACGTGTAAGGGTGTCCCTTGCCTCGGGATTATAACCCACCTGGAATTTCTGCAATACCTCGTTCCGGAAGCCCCGCTCTTTGAGATACGACATGGCGATGGTTTGCCCTTCGCTGCCCTCGAACAGCTGTTCCGAAAAAAAACGCTGTGCAAAATGATTGATGGCATACAGGCTGTCGGCCGTTTGCTGCTGCAGTTTCTGTTCAGGGCTGGTTTCGGTTTCTTCTACCTCTATATTATACCTGGCCGCCAGCCACCGCAATGCTTCCACATAACTGCATTTCTCGTGTTCCATCACAAAGCCGATGGTATTGCCGCTTTTACCGCAGCCAAAGCATTTGTAGATCTCCTTGGCGGGCGATACGGTGAAGGAAGGCGTTTTTTCGTTGTGAAAAGGACAAAGCCCCAGGTAGTTGGTGCCTCTTTTTTTCAGTTTCACAAATTCTCCCACTACATCAATGATGTCGATGCGATTGGTGATCTGCTGTATCGTGTTGGGAGAGATCATGCTGTACAAAATGCAAAATACGAAGGTAAGGGGATAGGGGAAGAAATGGGTGACAGATTGAAATGTTGCCGGGCGTACTGGCTAAATTGCTATATTGTTCCGGGATCAATGCCATACAAACGACGGTCACCTGACCATTTAAAAGACACGCATGCTAAAAAAAGAACGCCAGGCTTATATACTGCAGCAGATCAATATTCACAACAAGGTATTGTCGTCCGACCTGGGCACCCAGCTGGATGTATCGGAGGATACGGTGCGGCGCGACCTGCAGGAGCTGGCGGAAGAAGGCAAGCTGATCAAGGTGCATGGCGGCGCTTTGTCCAAATCCTTTCATTTTACCCTCGAAAGCAATACCATTTATTCGCAGCCGGAGAAAAAAAGCATCGCCTACAAAGCCATCGAACTGATCCGTGACGGGATGATGGTGGTACTGTCGGGCGGCACCACCATACGCGAAATGGTAAAAGCGCTGCCTCCCGATCTGAATGCCACTTTTATCACCGTAAGCGTGCCGATAGCGCTTGAGCTGCTGGAGCATCCCAGCAGCGAAGTCATCTTTTTCGGTAACAAGCTGTCAAAGAACGCCCAGATATCGGTGGGGGCCGAAGTGGTGCAGCGGCTGGGTGAGATAAAGGCCGATCTCTGCTTTCTCGGCACCAACAGTATCGACGCCACCTACGGTATCACCGATCTGGAATGGGAGATCATCGAGGTAAAAAAAGCGCTGATCAAATGCGCTAATAAGACCATATCGCTCGCCATCTCCGAAAAACTGAATACGATCCAGCGCCTGCAGGTATGTAAGCCCGAGGAAATCGATATCCTGATCACCGAACTGGCCCCCCAGGACCCGCTGCTGTCGGCCTACCGCCAGCAGGGCATGCAGGTTTTGTAGGGGCTTTGCCAGTATAAAAAACGCCCAGAGTGCGGTTTTTTGCGTTTTTAGACAGCCCTCCCCGGGCTTTTAAAGCGCCGTAAAGAATTGTGATTAAATAAATTCGTTTATTTCAAAGACAAATTTTAACATTGTTCTACCAATAAGAACCTGCCTCCATTCCATTTTTTGCGGCTTTTTGCGTAAAGAAAAGTCCCGAATGGTGCAATGTTTTGCAGGATTCTGATGTCTGTAGTCCTGTGAAAACCCGGGAGCCCTGTTCCCATCTGTTACAAGTACGTATTGATTTAAAACAAAAAAACTGTTATGAGAAAACTCGTTTCCCTGATGAAAGCGGTGTGCCTGCTGCTTTTCATTTTCTCGCTCCCTTCCTACGGGCAAAGCCAGACCGTTAGCGGTACGGTTACCGATGACAAGGGTGCACCTGTTTCGGGTGCCACTGTAAGGGTGGTGGGAACAACCGCGGTTACCCAAACTTCAGACAAGGGTAGCTTTACCGTTAGAGCCAATAACGGCCAGACGCTCCAGATCACCAGCGTGGGTTTTGAAAGCACCAAGGTGACGGTACGCGGCTCTTCTGTTTCGGTATCGCTGAAGCCGGATGTGAATGAACTGGAAGAAGTGGTGGTGGCGATGGATATCAAAAGAAAACCGAGAGAGCTGGGTTATTCCACGCAGACAGTAAAAGGTAAGGAGATTGCCGAAACACAGCGCGATAACTTTGTTAACAGTTTACAGGGACGTGTATCGGGTCTGACCATTACGCCTACCAACGGACAGGCGGGGGCTTCTTCGCAGATCGTATTGCGCGGCTTTAACTCGCTTTCGCTGAGTAACCAGCCGCTGTTTGTGGTGGATGGTGTGATCCTTGATAACCAGACCATGGATGAAACATCGAATGGCGGTACACAGCTGGGTCTGGCTTCTGACCGGCCTAACAGGAACAATGACTATACCAACCGTATTGCCGATATCAACCCCGCCGATATCGAATCGGTGACGGTGCTGAAAGGACCTGAGGCCACGGCGCTGTACGGCAGCCAGGCCAGTTCCGGCGCGATCGTGATCACCACCAAAAAACCCAAACTGGGCAGCAGCGTTAAACTGGCTGTGAACTACGATAACAACTTCAACTGGAAAAGCGTAACCCGTTTTAACGATATCAACAAGACCTATGGTCTTGGCAGCAACGGTGTTTCTTCCAATATATTCAATACCGGTTCGGGCTCTTATTTCGGAGCGCCTTACCCTACCAATACACCCGACTACGACAACGTGCATCATTTCTTCCGGAATGCGTTTGCACAAACGCATAACCTGGGGATCGATTTTGGTGGCAAAGTGTCTACCTTCCGCGCCTCGCTTTCCTATCTTGACCAGGACGGTATCGTTCCAGGCAACAACTATAAAAAATATTCTGTGCGCATCACCAACCAGACCAAGATTGCGTCCTGGCTGGACATCAATCCTTCGATCACCTACACCAGTTCTGTGCTGAACAAACCGCTGCGCGGTGCGGGCGGTTACCTGCAGACATTATATGTATGGCCAAAGGATAACGACATGCAGAATTACCTCAGCCCCAACGGCAACAAGATTGCTCTGTTCGCTGCTGATGGTAATGCCGAACTGGATAACCCCCTGTTCAGCTCGCTGAAGAACAAGAGTCAGGATAACCTTTCCCGCTGGGTGGCTACCCTGGGTGTTAACCTGAATCCAACCTCCTGGCTGTCTATCGCAGGCCGTTTTGGTTACGATACCTATAAGATGGACGGCTTTATTTTTGTACATCCCGGTTCTTTCCAGAACGGCAATACCAGGGCGCTGGGCGGTACCCTGGACAACTACTGGAGAAATTACGAAGGTTATAACCACACCATTACCGCTACCGCACGCAAAACCGTTGGCGATTTCGGCTTTCGCCTGATGGGCGGTACCATGTGGCAGGACTACCAGACCAGGCAGTACGCCATTTACGGAACGGGTCTGAGTGATTCAAGCCGTACAGACAGCAGCAATACGAAACCCAATACACGTGTGCGTTTGCTGAAGAACGGCCAGGGTGAATACAACAGGTACATTACCCGCCAGCTGGCTTATTTCGGCGAGTTTGCCGTAAGCTATAAGAACCTGGTGTTCCTGAACTATACGCATCGTTTTGAAGCAGCTTCTATCTTCCCCACCAAGAACCGTAACTATAATTACCCCGGCGCCAGCCTTAGTGCGATCGTTTCCGATATCTTCCCCGGTCTGAAAAAGAACGGTGTGATCAACTACTGGAAACTGCGTACCTCGCTGGCGGGAACGGCGCGCTTATCGGATCCGTACAGGAACCAGTCCGTATTCGTGAACAACTTCGCCAGCAATACGGGCGGCGCGTTTTCTTACGGATTTGACAACAACAACCCCGATCTGAAACCCGAGCGTCAGAACACCTACGAAGTGGGTACGGAACTGAAGATGTTCGATAACCGCGTATCAATCGACGCGGCCTATTACAACACCTATTGCTACGACCAGATCAGTCAGGGCTTCCGTAACAGTTATGCAACGGGCTTTGTACTGAATACACAGAATGCCGCCACCACCCGTAACCAGGGTGTTGAGGTCAGCCTGGACGTAACGCCGATCCGCAAAAAGGATTTTGACTGGAACATCCGTTTCAACTTTAACCATATGTGGAGCAGGGTGATCGATCTGCCGCAGTCTATCATCTATGAATACTATATCGCCGATACCTGGCTGTACGGTAATGCAAGGGGAGGCCTGGTAAGAAACAATTCAACCGGTACCATGACTTCTTACGGATATATGCGCAACAACAACGGCGATATCCTGATCAATCCGGCCAACGGCTTGCCGGTGATCGACCAGACCTTCAAGATACATGGCGACAGAACTCCCAAGTTCACACTGGGTACCAACAATAGTTTCCGTTACAGGAACTGGAACCTGAGTTTTCTCTGGGACCTGAAAGTGGGTGGCGATGTGTTCAATGCAACCGAAATGTTCCTTACCTACCAGGGTAAGAGCCAGCGCACTGCTGACAGAACTACTCCGCGTGTGGTACAGGGCGTGCTGAACGATGGTTACCAGAATACGGCTACGCCAACCAAGAACACCATCGCAATCAACCCTTACTACCTGCAGACCTATTATACCACGATGCCGGAAGAAGAGTTTATCCAGAAGAATGTAAACTGGCTGCGTATGCGTGATATTACGCTGAGTTACCAGTTATCGGAAAGAATGCTCAGGAAACTGAAACATGTAAAATCGCTGAGCGTGTTCTTTACGGGTAACGACCTGATCCTGATCTCCAATTATAAAGGAGCGGATCCGGCCTCGAATGGTAACACCGCAAGCTCCAAAGGTGTGGGTGGCTTTGGTTTTGACTACGGAAACGTACCAACACCGATCAGCCTGAACTTTGGTTTGAGGGCCAATTTTTAATCGATAAACTATCAGACAATTTCTAAATAAGTTCGTATGAAACATACATTCTTTAAATCAGTTCTTGCGCTGGCTGCCATCTGTTCCATAGCGATGGTATCGTGTAAGAAAAAACTGGATGAGGCATATCCCAACCCCAATGCCTCCACCAAGGTTCCGGTGGAAACACTTCTGCCGAGCCTGATCGGTAACTTCCTCGGCAGTTCTTCCGCCGCGGGCAGCAGCTACGGCCTGGGCGGCGACGGTCTGCTGGTATCCCGTTATATTCAGTATTATGCCACCAGCTCTACGCTGAATGCATTTGACCAGATGAGCGGAGCCACAGGCGCCAGCGACAATATGGGTTCTATCTGGGCCATGCATTACTATGGCCAGGGCCAGAACCTGAACCGGATGGTGGAATGGGCCGCCGACGATAAAAAATGGGATTATGTAGGCGTGGGTTATGCCATCAGGGCCTGGTCCTGGTTTATGCTCACAAATGAATACGGAGACGTGATCCTGAAAAACGCTTTCAACACCAGCCTGCAGTCATTTCCGTACGATACGCAGCAGGATGTATACGACACGGTACGCGCTACCTGTTTTAAGGCGCTGGATTACCTGAACAGAACGGGAGACGGTGTAAACCAGGCCAACCTGGCCATCGGCGACGCGTATTTTTACAAGGGGGACGTGACCAAGTGGAAGAAATTTGTGTACGGAGTGTTGGCGCGTTCTTATGCTTACCTGCATAACAAAACCAGCTACAGCGCCGATTCGGTGATCAAATACACCAACCTGGCCATGACCAGCAACGACGATAACGCCACCTGTAAGTTTGCCAACACGGGTATCTCCGGTACCTCCAGTTACCTCGGCATTCTGCGGTCCAATATGGGTGCGTTGAGGCAGACCGAATACATTGTAAACCTGATGACCGGCAAGAACTCTGTTGCCTTCACCGGGGTGGAAGACCCAAGGGCCTGGTACCTGTTGCGTGAGAATCCTAATGGTACCCTCAAAGGGATCAAGCCCAACAAAGGCGCTTCCGGACTGTCTACCGCCGATCAGCCGAATAATTTCTGGGGAGGCAGTTTTGCTACAACGGCAACACCGGCCAACGAGAACAACTGCCGTTACCTTTTCCTGAACGATGCGGAGTTCCCGATCATGACGGCAGCTGAAATGCAGTTCCTGAAAGCGGAGGCGCTGCTGCGTAAAAACGATAGGGCGGGTGCACTGGCGGCCTATTCAAATGCCATCAGCCTGAACTTTGATATGCTGACCACCAAATACGCCAGGAACATTCCTCCCGGCAAGGAGATCACCCCTTCTGTAAAAGCGGCCTACCTTGCCCAGGCGGCAATCGTTCCGGCAGCGGCCAATCTTACGTATACACATATCATGCTGCAGAAATACATTGCACTGCATGGATATGGTTTCCATGAAACCTGGACAGATATACGCAGGTACCACTACGACAAAGACCTGGACCCTGTTACGGGTAAGCCGGTATATGCAGACTTTGTGGTTCCTTTCGGTTCAGATCTGTACATAGACAACGGCGGCAAACCTGTTTACCGTGCAAGACCAAGGTATAATTCTGAGTACCTGTATAACATTCCCGAACTGACAAGGATCGGCGCCTACCCGGGTGCGGATTACCATACCAAGGAATGCTGGTTCTCTCAGAAATAAACTGACTGTTAAACGATAAGTATCATGAAAAAAATAACGTTCTATATATCCCTTTTTGCTGCGGGTGTGATGGCCATCACCGCCTGTAAAAAGGAGGCCAAGGTACTGGCCACTTACGACGACAGCGAGAACAACGCGTTTCTCCGCATCGTACATGCTTCTCCGAATTTTCGCCAGGTATTCAACCTGCCGGATTCCTTTAACGTGTATGTGAACGGAGGAAAGGTTAACTCTCCCTACCTCACCTACGGAACAGCGGCAGGCACCATTTTTCCTGCTTCAACCACCAGCTTCGGTTATATGGCCGTAAAGCCCGGTCTGGTGCAGCTGAAACTTTCTGTAAACGGCTTTGCTTCCAATAACCCCGATTCAACACTGCTGCTGAACCTGAGCAAAGTGATGATTGCCGGTGGTACCTATACCCTGATGATAACGGACTCCATTCAGAGCACGCGCGATTCTTCGCAGATTTTCCTGCCCGATGCGTATGCAAAACCGGTTGGTACCAATGTGGGATTGCGTTTTGTACATGCTGTCTGGAACGATACCGCCACCAAAACGGTTGATATCTTCTCCTATGCCCGTAATGCGACCATTTTCTCGAATATCAAACCCGGCGGAGCTACCTCATTCTCCAATTTTGGCTACAATGCAACGGTGGATACCCTGTATGTAACCCGCCCCGCTGCGGCAGGCACGCCCATTTCCGGAAGGATCGTACTGGCTAAGATGGCGTTTTCGCCCACGGTGCAACGCGTATACACTTTGTATTACCGCGGCGATGGTAACCTTACCACCGGCACCAAGGCAAGAACCCTGCTTACCTATGTGCACAACTAAAAACGACCGAACCAGATTTACCCGGGGCCATCAGACATGATGGCCCCGTTTTTTTGCCGACAGAAAAAGCCAGAGGCAAAACAGCAGTGGCTTATCTTTTTCCTGCCAGGTAGATTAGCATGCAGAAGAGAATGGTTATGACAAGCGCTATCCATATCTTATACCGGTTCCAGTGGTAAGTCCACCTGATCTCTTTCAGCAATGTGTTAACCTCGGCGGCAAGCAGCTGATTGCCTGCAGTAAGCAACTGCATAGGCGCCAGTATTTCCCGCACCATCGGTAAAGGCAGGAGCCGCAACGCGGGTTGCAGGTGTTGCAGCAGCAGGTGCTGCGCTGCCTGTTTTCCGGGCTGATCAAACAAAGCGATATTGCCCGGCGAAAGAATGGCGGTAAGTTCAAAAGCAAGCCGGTCCATATCGAGCCGGAACGGGTCGATATGCCGCGCCCTGTCAGAAAATTTCCCGGCCATCAGCAGCACTTCCTCCGTGTTTGCCGGCCGCGTTTTTTTCCTGTGGGATGGATCTGCCCGGTAGCGCTGGCAGTTGTAGCTGGCACGTTTGACCGGATCTCTCAGAACGGCATATGCTTCCTGTATCTCTGTAAACTGTTTCACCGCGGCAGGATCATCGTTCTTGTCGGGATGGTACTGCAAAGCCAGTTTTCTGAACGCCCGCCGGATGTCTTCGGGTGTGGCCGTGGGTGGGAGGTTAAGTATTTGGTAAAGGTCTTTCAGAACGGCAAGTAACAATTAATCATCGGTAAGTAAACAGTCGGGTATCGAAGTAAATACAGCCGCAGGCCGGTGCCCGATAATCTGCGGATCTGCGGCTGCCTGTCCCGGTCAGTAATTGTCATTATCTATTACTAATGATTAATTCTTAACTGGTTATATCCAGGGCTATCCCGCCGCAAACTCCATATCCTCCCCGTCCAGCAGTTCCCGCTCGATCTCCTCCATCTGCACTATATCCCATGCCTCGCTTTCCGTAGGGGTGGTATTCATCATTTCCAGCAATGCAAGACCCGAAAAACCGGCTTCCGCCGAGGGCTGCATACAACAGATCACGAATGAGGCATTGTTTTCGTAGAAGTACTGTTGAAGCTCCGACAGCAAACTGGCTGCCGCATCTTCCACAAAAGCAACCCCGGAGAGGTTTAGTATGATATTTTTAACAGGTTGATAGAGCTGTTTTGACGCTGTTTCCCGTATCTCTGCTGCTATATTGGCAGTTAGTTCCGGCTGAATTGGCGTTACAACGGTAAATTTCTCCTTGGTATCAATTTTGACCTGCATAACTGGTTGAATTAGATTAACAGTTGTGTATAAATGCCGCACAACACCGCTCAAAAATATTCGTTATAATTGTATAAATCCAAATAAGGCCATGGATAATAATTTCTCAGCACAGGTTAAGGAGATTATTTCCTTCAGCAGGGAAGAAGCTCTGAGGTTAGGCAATGATTTTATCGGCACAGAACATTTATTGTTGGGTTTGATCAGGGATGGAGATAACACCGCTATCAAAGTATTGAAACAACTGAATGTAGACCTTTATGAATTGCGCAAGGAAATAGAACTCGCAGTTAAAGACAAAACCGGTAAGAACATCGCCAATATCAACAGTCTGCCATTGACCAAACAGGCAGAAAAAGTGATCCGTGTAACGGTTCTCGAAGCAAAGGCACTCAAAAGCCCGCTGGTGGAAACAGAGCATCTGATGCTCAGCATACTCAAAAACAAGGAGAACATCGCCACGCAGATACTGAACCAGTTTGATGTGGACTACGATCTGTTCCGCAACGAACTCGGTATGGTTGGCACCACCAACCCGCCTCCCAGAAGTGAATTCACCGACGGCGACGACGATGATTTCGACGAGGAAAAAAGAGGTGCGGGCTACCAGCAGCAGCGTGGAAGCAAACAGGCCGGCGCTACCAAAAGCAAGACCCCGGTGCTCGATAACTTCGGTCGCGATATCACCAAACTGGCGGAATCGGGTACACTCGATCCGATCGTGGGACGTGAAGAAGAGATCGAACGCGTAAGCCAGATACTGAGCCGCCGTAAAAAGAACAATCCCATCCTGATCGGCGAACCCGGCGTGGGTAAAACCGCTATTGTGGAAGGACTGGCGCTGCGTATCGTGCAGCGTAAGGTGAGCCGTGTATTGTTCGACAAACGCGTGATCTCGCTGGATCTTGCCGCACTCGTGGCAGGCACCAAATACCGTGGTCAGTTCGAAGAACGCATGAAAGCGATCATGAACGAACTGGAAAAGAACCGCGACGTGATCCTGTTTATCGACGAGATACATACCATTGTAGGCGCAGGCGGTGCCAGCGGTTCGCTGGATGCATCCAATATTTTCAAACCCGCGCTGGCAAGGGGAGAACTGCAGTGCATCGGCGCATCCACACTCGACGAATACAGGATGTACATCGAAAAAGATGGCGCACTCGACCGTCGTTTCCAGAAAGTGCTGGTAGAGCCGCCAAGCGTGGAAGAGACCGTGCAGATACTGAATAACATCAAATCCAAATACGAAGACTTCCATAACGTAACCTATGGCGATGACGCCATCGAAGCCTGTGTGAAACTCAGCGACAGGTATATGACAGACAGGCTGCTGCCTGACAAGGCGATCGATGTACTGGATGAAGTGGGCGCACGTGTGCACCTGAAAAACATCAATGTACCGCAGGAGATCGTGGAACTGGAGAAGAAGATCGAGGACGTTAAGAACGAGAAGAACAAAGTGGTAAAGAGTCAGCGTTTTGAAGAAGCGGCTTCCCTGCGTGATACGGAAAAACGTTTGGGTGAGGAACTGGAGAAGGCAAAAACGCAGTGGGAGGAAGACAGCAAACACAAACGCTATCCCATTACCGAAGAGCATATCGCCGAAGTGGTAAGCATGATGACCGGCATACCTGTAAAACGCATGGTACAGGCCGAAACAGAGAAGCTTCGCCGTATGGGCGAGGATATGAAGGGCATGGTGGTTGGACAGGACGAAGCCATTCAGAAAGTGGTGAAAGCCATCCAGCGTAACCGCGTGGGACTGAAAGACCCGAAAAAGCCGATCGGGACCTTTATTTTCCTCGGACCTACCGGTGTTGGTAAGACCGAGCTGGCGCGCGCCCTTGCGAGGTATATGTTCGATTCGGAAGATGCACTGATCCGGATCGATATGAGCGAATACATGGAGAAATTCACCGTGAGCCGTTTGATCGGCGCACCTCCGGGATATGTGGGTTACGAAGAGGGCGGACAGCTTACAGAGAAAGTGCGCCGTAAACCTTACTCCGTGATCCTGCTCGACGAGATAGAAAAAGCGCACCCGGATATCTACAATATCCTGTTGCAGGTGCTTGACGACGGACAGCTGACCGACGGTCTCGGACGCAAAGTGGATTTCAAGAATACGATGATCATCATGACTTCGAACATCGGTGTACGCCAGTTGAAAGAGTTTGGCGACGGTGTGGGTTTTGCCACTGCCAACCGGATCCAGAACGCGGAGGAAAACAGCAAGGCGGTGATCGAGAAAGCGCTGAAACGCACCTTCTCTCCCGAGTTCCTGAACCGGATCGACGATGTGGTGGTGTTTAACGCGCTTACAAAAGAGAATATCTTCAACATCATCGATATCCTGATGAAGGGTGTATCCAAACGCCTCAACAACCTGGGTTTCTCACTCGAGCTGACCAACGAGGCCAAAGAGTTCATAGCCGATAAAGGGTATGATGCCCAGTTCGGTGCACGTCCGCTGCACAGGGCCATCCAGAAATACCTGGAAGATCCGCTGGCGGAAGAAATTCTAAACCTCAACATCAAGGAAGGTGATCTGCTCACGGCCGACCTGGACAAAGAGTCCGGCAAACTCACCTTCAGCTTTCACAAGAAAGCCGAAGAAGGCGCCGGCGCAAACGTATAGACTTAGTAAGTACAGTTAAAAGGATCCCTGCGAAAGTGGGGATTTTTTTTTTGAACAATAGAACAAGGAACAAGGAGCAGGGAACAAGGAGCGGGGGAAGGGGAATATCGAATATTGAATAAGGAATGTCGATATTGAAATAACTCCGATCGTTATTCGATATTCCTTGTTCATCTGTTCATCTGTTCCCACCCCCCCCAACGAAATGTTTTCACGTCGATGCCTGCCAGGTCGAGGACGCGGTCTACGACGGTTGCGGCGAGTGCTTCGATGGTGGTGGGCTTGCTGTAGAACGAGGGACTGGCGGGGCAGATGATGCCGCCGGCAAGAGTGATGGTTTCCATATTGCGGATATGGATCAGGTTGTACGGTGTATCGCGGGCCACCAGTACCAGTTTCCTTTTTTCTTTCAGGATCACATCGGCGGCGCGGGTCACCAGGTCGTCGCTGATACCCGATGCAATACGGCCCATGGTTCCCATACTGCAGGGAACAACGATCATGGTCTGGTACCTCGCTGAGCCCGAAGCAAATGGCGCCGAAAAATCGTATTTGTCAAAATACCGGAACGGATAGTCTTTGTATGAATCGTTGCCCAGTTCCGACCGCCAGATATCTTTGGCGTTGTTGCTCATCACAATGCCGAGTTCTTCGTATTGATCCCGGCATTGCACCAGTTTATCCAGAAGCAGTTTTGCGTATAGGGCGCCGCTGGCGCCGGTAATGGCAATGGCTATTTTATGGGGTTGCAACATAACCAAAGATACTTATCCCTGCCGATTACTGCCTTGTTCAGCGTGCCAGCCAGGCAACGTCTTGTTTTTCGGGAGGAAAAATATAAAAACCGTTTTCCCAGATCATATAGCGTTTGTGGCCGTCCTGTATGACCATATCGATCAGCGATACGATATCGTCGTAACGGGTACCTGCGGTGAGGTTTACCCTGATATAGTTTTTCGAAGCGGGATCGGTTTTCATCGTCCATGCGGCCGACCGTACAGGCAGTATGGCGGCTTGTTGTCCGGGCGGCAGGTCAAAAACCAGCAACTGCTTATCGCGGTATTTTTCCAGCGTCCGCCACCCATACACAAAAGATTCGCTGTTATCGGAGGGAATGAACTGCCTGATCGACAGCTGCCGCCCGGGGTGCGTATGCTGCCGGGTGTAAAACCAGGCGAAAACGATCAGCCAGGCATTCAGCAGGGCAATAATGGCCGGTGCAAACCAGACCTTGCCGGTAATGTTCCGTTTCATAATGCTAAGATGCAGGTGGCCGCTGTTTCCATAAAAAAGCGCCTGCCACAAAGCAGGCGCCGTAATTACGGGCTTGTTGCGGATATAACTACCCGTTGTACATGATCTCGTAATACTCATTTGCCATCCGGTTGCTGTCGAACTGGAAGCGAACATCGCGCATACCGTTCTTCTGGATTTGCCGCCAGGTATCAGGGCTCTCGTAATAAAGCGGTAATATCTGCTGCTCGAGTATTTCGTATACTTTGTTCAGGTCGTATTCATCCTGCTCGTGTACCGACATGTTTTCGTAATCGGCTTTGGGCACAACAAAACCATTGTTGCCATGGTTAATGAACTCGGGTATCCATCCATCATCGGTGGAAAAATTCACGGCGCCGTTCATGGCGGCGGTCATGCCGCTGGTGCCCGAGGCTTCTCTGGGTACACGCGGGTTGTTCAGCCATACATCAGCAGCCTGCTTCATCCGTTTGCTCAGTCCCAGTTCGTAGCCGATCAGCACTGCCACATTCTTGTATTTTTTGCTGAGATGCACCAGGTTGTTGAACTGCGAGATGGCCGGATGGTCTACTGGATAGGGTTTGCCTGCCCAGATGATCTGTACGGGATATTTGGGATTGCTCAGCAGTTTTTCAAAGCGATCCATATCATAGGTGAGCATATCCGCGCGTTTGTATCCTGCAAAACGGCGGGCCCATACGATGGTAAGTATATGCTGGTTGAAGATCTTGCCCGTTTGATCGGCAACGATCTCGAAGGCTCTTTTCTTCAGGTATTTTTTGCGGTCGTCGTAAAGGAAATCGTTGCCGTCTTCCATGGAACGATACAGCTGTTTATCGGCCCAGTAACTCCAGTTCTGCGCGTTGGTGATGGAAGCGATGGGACAGATGCCTTCGTGATTCTTCCACATTTCATTGCTCACGCGGCCATGCAGGGCCGATACGCCGTTTGCTTTCCTGGCAAAACGCAGGGCGGCCAGTGAATGGTTGAACTGGTCGTCTTTTATGCCGGTAAGCCTGCGCACCTCGTCGATGCTGAGTCCGTAGAAATAACTCATTTTCTGACAGAGATAAATATCATGCTTTTCATTGCCCGCTTCTTCGGGTGTATGGGTGGTGAATACGAGTTTCTCTTTCAGTTTTTCAACGCTCTTGAATTTATCGAGCAGGTAGAATGCAGAAGAAATACCGTGCGCCTCGTTGAGGTGGTATACTTCAGGATTGAAGCCCAGCTCGTCAATCAGTTTGGCGCCGCCGATACCGAGCAGGATGAACTGCGCCACTTTGGTGGCCACATTGGCGTCGTATAAACGGTGAGTGATGGTCTGCGATACATAATCGTTCTCGGGAAGATCGGTGCTCAACAGGAACAAAGGCGCGCTCCTGAAAATATCCGGCGCCAGGTAATAGGCTTTTACCCAAACAGGGTGTTCGTGAATAGGTATCTGGAATTTGATGCCCGTATCTTCCAGAAAGCTATAGTTTTTTTCCATGAACGAAACCTGCAGGGTCTGGTCCTGGTTGCGGGCCTGGTCGTAATAGCCGTATTTCCAGAGGATGCCGATACCGATCAGGTTCTGTCTCAGTTCATAGGCGCTGCGTAAATGCGATCCCGCGAGGAACCCCAGTCCGCCGCTGTATATTTTCAAAGGCTGGTGAATGGCGAATTCCATGGAGAAATACGCCACTTTTTTTTCATACTTCTCACTTACCTGGTAAGGCACATTGTAATGCGAAAAATTCATTGGTCAGGGTTTGGTTAAACGATTGCTTGGCCTGCAATATAGGGAAAATGTATTTTGTACACGAAGAGGGGAAATAAGGAGCAGATGAACAAGGAACAGGGAACAGGGAACAGGGAGCGGAAGAACAGGGAAACCTGAATGGGGTGGGTTGCGATCGGGAATACAGCCGTCAATAACTTTCCGATCATCTGTTCATCCGTTCCTTGCTCCTTGTTCATCTGTTCACTTCTTTTTCCTAAGTTCTTTTTTCCGGGTAAACGAATCGTCGAACAGGCATTTCATGCCGCGGCGGTTGCCGCAAGTGCCGGTTTCTTTGATGGTGATTTCGTTGCCTTCGAAATTGAAATCGATCACACAGGGATCGCCTTTGGCGGTATACCGGGCGCTGTTATTGCTTTTCATCGTCATCTCGCCTTTCAGTTCGCCGTTGCAGCCGCCGTCTTTTTCAAAATGCACAAAAAATAGGTAGGTATTGGGCTTGCTGTTGTCCCGGACAGAGATAAAATTCCTTTTATCGCGTACATAATCGCCGCTGAATTTGTTTTTCCGAGGCAGCGTATCGAGCGGATTAACCACGGGAGCCGCTTTGTTAAGACCTTCGTTCGAATCATTTACCACCACCATAAACAGGCCCGCGTCATTGTATACCCAGCCCGCTCTTGAATAAAGTGTGGTGTTTTCCTCTTTTCCTTTTTTCTCGCGTCCGATAAAAAAAGTGGGTTCGCGGTTGATGGTTACACTATGCAGGTAGCCATCGCTGCGGTCGGCATCGAGCAGTTTTTTGGCCGCGAGAAATTTGTGTTTTTTATCGAGCACGAAAACGGCAAGCTGAGAGATTTTTTTTCTGTTGGTGAATTTCAGCAGCAGATAGGTCTCGTTGTCTTTCTCGATCTTTCCCACGGCATGTATTTTTTGCCGGTTGTCCTTACCCACCATATCCGTCAGTGCGCTGTCGGGAAAAAACTGCTGCAATGCCCGGTACCCAATGGTGGTGGTATCGCCAAGCCTGGCAAGATTGGAGTCTGCGGCACTGAACGAGCCAACCAGCGGCGGAAATACTGCCAGGAAATCCGCGGTCTTCACCGGTTTTTCCCCCGACAGATCAGGCTTCTTATCCGAACAAGCCACCAGCCACAAACACAGCAACACGGGCCACCATCGTTTCATACAGGATCTTTCGATAAAAGTAGGGATTTTGAAGGAAAGGGCAGGAGATGGCAGTAAGCGAAGCGGCGGCGTAAAAACCACCAGGCGGTGGCCACCGGTGCCCGAAAGGATTTCTTGGGCAGCTGCGGGATGTAAAAATTATTTAGATTTGCCTAAAAATAAATTTAGTCATTATGCATTTTTCCGTTACGGAAGAGAATTATATCAAGGCGATCTTTCATTTGCAGCAGGAAGACGGAACCGTGTCTACGAACGAGCTGGCGGCGGTGCTGGCTACCAGGCCGGCATCGGTTACCGATATGCTCAAAAAACTGAAAACCAAAAAACTGCTCAGCTACGAGAAATACAAAGGCGTGCGGTTAACCGCCGAAGGTAAAAGACTGGCGCTGGCAGTGGTGCGCAAGCACAGGCTCTGGGAATATTTTCTGGTGCATACGCTTCAGTTTGGCTGGGACGAAGTGCATGAAGTGGCCGAAGAGCTCGAACACATCACCAGCAGAAAACTGGTGGATAAACTGGACGTTTTTCTCGGTTATCCCAAGTTTGATCCGCACGGAGACCCCATACCCGACAGCCAGGGAAAAATGCAGCAGCAGCAGCAGGTAAACCTCATCGATCTGCCGCCCGGCACCGCGGCCGAGGTGAGCGCGGTGGGCAGCCAGTCTACCGAGTTACTGGAGTTGCTCCGTCATAAGAGCATTGGCATCGGCACCAGGCTCGAGGTAAAAAAGAAATTCGGTTTTGATCATTCGATCGAGATCAAGATAAAAGGACAAACCGCTTTCATCATCAGCCAGCAGCTGGCGCAGGCGCTGTTTGTAAAACTGATATAGACCATGGCCAGGCAACTGCATACAGAACATTCGCTGAGCGATGTACATGAGTCGGTGGATACCACCCGCCCGAGAAAAGGCTTCAGGCGTATTCTGGCCTATATCGGCCCGGCCTACCTGGTAAGCGTGGGCTATATGGACCCGGGTAACTGGGCCACTGACCTGCAGGGTGGCGCGCGTTTCGGATACCAGCTGATCTGGGTATTGCTGATGAGCAACCTGATGGCGCTGTTGTTACAGAGTCTCAGCGCAAGACTGGGTATTGTACGACGAAGGGACCTGGCGCAGGCCAACCGCGAAGCCTACCCGCCTTTTGTGAATTTCTGTTTATATATCCTTGCCGAACTGGCCATAGCCGCCTGCGACCTGGCCGAAGTGCTGGGCATGGCCATCGGTATTTACCTGCTGACGGGATTGCCGCTGATCTGGGGCACGCTGATCACCGTGCTCGATACCTTCCTGTTCCTGGTATTGCAGCGCTATGGTATACGCAAGATGGAAGCATTTATTATTTCCCTCGTGGCCATCATCGGTTCCTCATTCCTGACCGAGATACTGATCGCAAAACCGGATATGAGCCAGGTGGTGAAAGGGTTTGTGCCATCCGCGCTGAACGATGCGTCTCTGTACATCGCGGTAGGCATCATCGGCGCTACGGTAATGCCGCATAATCTCTACCTGCATTCGGCGCTGGTGCAGACGCGAAAGATCAGTAACGATACCAAGGGCATTAAACGCGCACTCAAATACAACCTGATCGACAGCACCATCGCGCTCAATGCCGCTTTCTTTGTGAACGCGGCGATACTGGTGCTGGCGGCAAGCGTATTCTTTACCTCGGGCAATACCGGCGTGGCCAGGATCGAAGACGCGCACAAACTGCTGCAGCCGCTGCTGGGAAGCCGGCTGGCACCGGTGCTGTTTGCCGTTGCGCTGATTGCTGCGGGACAAAGCTCCACGTTAACAGGCACGCTGGCCGGGCAGATCGTGATGGAAGGATACCTGCAGTTACGGATCAATCCCTGGCTGCGGCGGCTGCTGACGCGGCTGATCGCCATCGTTCCTGCGGTGATCACGATATTGCTCTATGGCGATGAAAAGATCGACGACCTGCTTGTCTTCAGCCAGGTGATACTGAGCCTGCAGCTTGGGTTCGCCATCATTCCGCTGATCCATTTTGTGAGCGATAAGGCTACGATGGGAGAATTCACGATCAAAACCTGGGTAAAAATGGCCGCCTGGACGGTGGCCGCCGTGCTGGTTTACCTCAATGTAAAACTGGTGGCCGATGAAAGTATCGGACTGTTCCGCTCGCAGGCTGCCTGGTACTGGAAATGGCTGCTTGTCATCGCCATCCTTGTATTCGTATGGCTGTTCCTCACCATGACCTTTTTACCCCTTGTAAAACGATACCGCAAAAAACAGGGTGAAACCCTGCATGGCGAAACCCCCGAGCTAAAAAACCTGCAGGTGGCCAGGATCAGCCGTATTGCGGTGGCGCTGGATTTTTCTTCTTCGGATGAGAAAATGATCGCCTATGCCATTGCGCAGGGCAATACCTCGGTAACTTATGTATTGCTGCATGTGGTGGAAAGTGTGGCTGCCAGTTACTCGGGTGAGGCAAGCGATGACAACGAAACCCGGAAGGACAGGGGCCGGCTGGAAAGTTACGCGGCCCAGTTACGCAATATGGGTTACCAGGCCGAGTTTCACCTGGGTTACAAGAACCGTGTAAAAGAGATCATACGGATGGTGCGCGATTCGGATGCCGATATGCTTGTGATGGGCGCCCACCGGCACTCGGGTCTCAAAGATTATGTATTCGGCGAAACCATTGAGGCCGTCCGCCATGCGCTGCAGATTCCCGTGCTGATCGTTGGCAAGTGATACGGAATCGTGGATGAGGGATTATCGGATTGGTGGATTATGTATTCGCGGATTTTTTCCCTTCTCGGCGAGAAACCCGACTGGCCGCATTCCCCGCAACTGAAAAATCCACAATCCACTAATCCACAATCCGCTAATCCATCAATCCGCTAATCGATATTCCATTATTCCGTCTTACATTTGTGCACTTTTAAACATTCACTAAACCTTCTATTCAATGGCACAGAAAATCAAGGTGGCAAACCCTGTGGTGGAGCTGGATGGGGATGAAATGACCCGCATCATCTGGAAATTCATTAAAGACAAACTGATCCTTCCTTATATCGATGTTGATATCAAGTACTACGATCTGGGTATGGAGTACCGTGACGAAACCAACGACCAGGTAACTGTTGATGCCGCCAATGCGATTAAACAGTATGGTGTTGGTATCAAATGTGCCACCATTACACCCGATGAGCAGCGTGTGGAAGAATTCAAGCTGAAACAGATGTGGAAGAGTCCCAACGGTACTATCCGCAATATCCTTGACGGAACCGTTTTCCGCGAGCCGATCGTTTGTAAGAATGTGCCCAGGCTGGTTCCCAACTGGACGGCACCGATCTGCATCGGCCGTCATGCATTTGGCGACCAGTACCGTGCAACCGATTTTGTGACAAAAGGAAAAGGAAAGCTGACCGTTAAGTTCGAAGGAGAAGACGGAACGATACAGGAGTTTGAAGTGTTCAACTTCAAAGGCGATGGCGTAGCACTCGCTATGTACAATACCGATGAAAGTATCAAAGGTTTTGCAAGAAGCTGTTTCAATACTGCATTGAGCAAAAAATGGCCTTTGTACCTCTCTACCAAGAATACCATCCTGAAAAAATACGATGGCCGTTTCAAAGATATTTTTGAAGAGATCTACCAGAACGAATTCAAAGCCAAATTTGAAGCAGCGGGTATTACCTATGAGCACCGCCTCATCGATGATATGGTGGCCAGTGCCTTGAAATGGAACGGCAATTTTGTCTGGGCCTGCAAGAACTACGACGGCGATGTGCAGAGCGATACCGTTGCGCAGGGTTTTGGCTCACTTGGCCTGATGACTTCCACCCTGATCACACCCGATGGCAAGATCATGGAAGCCGAAGCGGCACACGGAACGGTAACACGACATTACCGCGAACACCAGAAAGGGAAACCCACTTCCACCAACCCGATCGCTTCTATTTTTGCCTGGACAAGGGGACTGGAGTTCCGCGGCAAACTGGACGGGAACCAGGAACTGATCGATTTCTGCCAGGCCCTCGAAGCCGTATGCGTGGAAACGGTTGAGAGCGGTAAGATGACCAAAGACCTGGCCGTATGCATCCATGGCAACAAAGTGGAGCATGGTGCGCATTATCTCTACACCGAAGAATTCCTCGACGCGCTTGATCAGAACCTGAAAGCGAAACTGGGCAAGTAATAATTTTGGTCTGTGGTCTGTAGTCTGTGGTTTTTAGTAGTGAACCATAAACTACAGACCATAATGATCATTCTCTCTCAAAATACGCAAGGCTGCCGCCCACCCATTGTTTGTCGTGGTTGTAGCGCACGCCGATCATTTTGCCCTTGCTCAGCCTGGCAAGGTTGTTGGTGGCCACGGGTCTTGGCTCACCGTCTTTCCAGAAATAAAAGATACGTATCTCCGCTTTGGCGGGACCATCGGGTGTCTCTATGACATCGGCATAGGTTACTTTGCGCTGCAGTATCCAGTTGTGCGGGTCTTTTACCCCATCAATATCCGCCTGTTCAACATCAATGACAACGCCCTGGCCTGCGAACGAGAACAGGGGTTTCAGCACATAATTACCGAGGTCGGCCGGCATTTCTTTTATCTCGCTGAGAAAACGTGTTTCGGGAACATAGGGATGGTCGATAAACGGCAGCGTGTATTTGCTGATGCGGTAGAACCAGTTGGGATGCGGCAGCCATTCCACATCCAGTTCCTCGAATAACCATTTGCCTTTGTCCTGTATCTCGGCCGACTGCTGCTGCAGCTCATCAAAAATGATGCGGTTGTAGATGCGTTTGACAGGTATTTTTCTGCCATCCTTTTCATAGAACAGCTGTTTGCCTTCGCGTAACAGCTCGGTAAGGCAAACCACCGGTATGCCGGTATAATCCGATGTGCAGTAAAAATCGATCCTTGTTTTTTGCCGGTGCGGCAATATCTCGAGAAGGATCACTTCTTCTTCCCGGTGATTGCCTACAATGATCTCTCTGAGCAGTTGCCGGTAGCTGTCTGCATCAAAACCGTTCAGGTAAGTGGAATAGTTTTCAGGAATAGAAAAATGCCTGCGTGTTGTTTCGTCGTGCCATACCTGGTAGGCGAAAAGCGTGGGAAAGCCCTGCATTTCGACCAGCTGCGGCTCCAGCTCGCCTTTTTCATTCTCGCAGATGCCGAAATCAAAAGCAATAAAATGCGAATGCCTGTTTTCATTGGGTACCCGCAGGTTGGCGGGTACAGCATGAAAGGACAGGGTGCTAAAATTGAATTGCGTGATCACATCCACGATGCTTTCGCAGGCGGCCAGCAGTTTATCGCGAAACGCGGCATCGATAAAAACAGGTGTTTCCGCCACCCGGAACTCGATCGCGCCCGGGTGTTTGCTGTTCAGGTCGCTCAGGAAGCGCCGGTATTTTTCTTCGGTGAACTGTTCGTTATACGCTTTCCTGATCGAGGGTACCATAACACATGATTTCTGTTGCTATTAAAGTTACAGAAAATGCCCGAAGGCGGTGGTCCGCCCCGATGGGATTATAAGCGGAAAATAACGGCGGCTGCTATACACCCAGCAGCACCGCGCTGGTGGCCAGTTCCAGAAAATTGGGCAGCACATGGCGGTAGGTCCACATGATCTTACCCGGGTCCTGCAGCTGTTCCACCATGCTTTCCCATTTGGCCTCGCCATGGTTTTCGATAACGGTCTGCTTTTTATCCTGCCGCTGCAGGTACATAAACATACCCTCTGCATCGGCCTCGGGGTGAAACTGCGTTCCGATAAAATAATCGTTGAACCGTATGGCCATCATCGCCCGCTCATAGGGAACATGGGGGCGGTTCTTTTCGATGGCCAGTATCCTGGCGCCCATTTCGCGCAGCCTGGCATGGTTGGGTTCGATCACCTGAAAATCGCGGCTGTCCACGCTGTAGAACGGGTCTTTCAATCCGGAGAAAACCGGTTCGTTCTTTCCGTCCAGCAGCATATGGATGGGGAATACGCCAAAAGCGGTGGATTTGCGTGCGCAAACCCTGCCTACGCCAAAATAACGGCAGGCCAGCTGGTAGCTATGGCAGATAAACAGTACATGCTTTCTGGGGAAACCATCGGGTTGCCGGTTCCATTCTTCCATATTGCGGATCCAACGGAAATACTGCTGTTCCCATTCAGCACCCTCGCTGTCAAGCGGAGATCCCGGACCGCCGCTCGAAATATAGGTATCATAGGAAGTATCGGGAACCTCCTGCTTCAATCGTACCTCAAATTCATCGTACTGCAGCTGCAGTCCCTGTGCGGCTCCCCATTGCGCCAGTATCTCCCGTATGCAACGCATGCCCTGGTTCGGATGCCCTTCGTAAAGGTCAAGGATAGCGATACGTACCTGTCTTTTCTCACTCGGGTTCATCGGGCAAATGTAAGGGTTTGGGGGGAGTTGGGGAGGGGGCGTGATAAGTTGAATGGTTGTATTGTTTGATGGCTGCATTGTTATATGGCTACCTGGTTAAGTGGTTACCAGCTAACCATATAACAATGCAGCCATCAAACCATTCCACTTACCTACAGATACCTCAGATTCGTCTTCGGCGTCAGCACCAGCAGTGTCTCGTACATCAGGCGGATCGTTTCCTCGATGTCTTTTTTATGGAGCATTTCCACCGTGGTATGCATATAACGCAGCGGTATGGAGATCAGCACCGAGGGACATCCGTCGTTGGCGTAGGCAAAACTGTCGGTATCGGTGCCTGTGCTGCGGCTGAGTGTTCTGAGCTGAACGGGTATGTCTTTTTTCTCCGCCACATCCTGAACCAGGGCCAGGAGTTTGTTATGAATGGCGGGCGCATAGGCCAGCGAAGGGCCTTTGCCGCATTGTATATCGCCCTCGATGGCTTTATTGATCATCGGTGTGCTGGTATCGTGTGTTACATCGGTGATGATGGCTATATCGGGCTTGATGCGGCGTGCAATCATTTCCGCGCCGCGGAGACCGATCTCTTCCTGTACGGCATTCACCATATACAAACCGAAAGGCAGTTTCCGCCCGTTTTCTTTCAGCAGCCTGGCAACTTCCGCAATCATAAAACCACCGATACGGTTATCGAAGGCGCGGCCGATATAATGATCGTATCCCAGTTCGTCAAACCCCTCTTCGTAGGTGACCACCGAACCGATATGAATGCCCAGCGCTTCCACCTCCTTCTTGCTGCGTGCGCCGCAATCCAGGCAGAGATTGTCTACCTTGGGCGTGGGTTCTTTTGCTTCGGGGTTGCTGAGACGGGTATGGATGGCCGGCCAGCCGAATACGGCTTTTACCGGGCCCTTTTTGCCATGCACCCACACACGCTTTGCCGGTGCCACCTGGTGGTCCACCCCGCCGTTGCGTTTCAGGTAGATCAGCCCCTGTTCGTTGATATAGTTCACGAACCAGCTGATCTCATCGGCATGGGCTTCTATCACCACTTTGAATGGCGCATCGGGGTTAACAACGCCCACCGCAGTGCCATAGGGATCAGTGAAATAAGTGTCTACATACGGCTTGAGGTATTCCAGCCAGAGCTTCTGCCCGCCGCTTTCAAAACCAACGGGAGAGGGGGTATTGATATAGTTCCTCAGGAAACCCAGGGAACTTTCTTTGATCAGCGACCTGTTCCGGCCCGCTGCTTTTTTTGCTTTTGCCATAGTACTTTATTTTATCAGTGATATGCCGATGATGCCGCAGATGGCTTTCACCAGCATCAGTCCGTCAATGATTGCAAGATAATAGAGAATGTTTTTACGTCGGTGCAATGAATATGCCACAATTATCAACAGCAGAAAAGGAAGAGTATTGATGAGTACCCGCAAAACGGGAAATTGCCGTATGGAAGCATACAGGAGAAAAGTGCCGAGTCCCACGGCCGCCAGGGGGATCAGGATATAAAAAATTGTTTTCCGCAAACCCAGTTCCACCACAAAGGTCTTGAGCTGCTGGTTGTGATCCGCCGCAAAATCCTTGATATCGAACATGATGCAAAGCAGCGTGATATACATGAAGTTTTTGATAAACAGCAGGAACCCCACAAGCGTCAGCTGGTAATGTTCGCCGATGGAAAGATCCGTGAACAGCAATGGGTAAAGGGTTACCGGCCCTGCCCAGGAAAAACCGATCACAAACGGTTTTACCCAGCCCTGTTTTCTCAGGCTGTTGGTGGCCGCCCCGGGTTTGACGCTGCCGTAATACAGTGCCGCCACCAGCGGAAATACCAGCAGCAATAGCCATTCCTGCCAGTGCATCGCCAGGATGGGTTGCCATAACTGCCGCAGAAGATAACCGCCGGCAACCAACAATACCAGGGTAAGAACGACCTGCGATATACGTACCGATTTTGCATGCGCACGATACCAGAGCGAACGTGCATTCAGCGTTGTATGGGTGGCGGGCTCCGCAATATAGGCATGCGTGTAATACACTACCGTGGCGGAAAAAACGATAATATAATAGACAAAGCTGTTCAGCGGGTATTGCTGCTGCAAGGCTGCTTCTGCCGAGAGCGCTACGGCACAGATGCCGTAGAAATAGTTTCCAAAGAGAACCGTCCGTATCAGTCCGTTTGACAGCACAGCTTACCGGAGTAATACGATGTTTTCGGTGCTGATGGTATCGCTGCGGTTATTGGCCTTGTCCTTTAACCAGAATTTGAAATAACAGGTGTCGTTCCTGGTGCCGCAGCCGGCGATGGAACTGTAGCCCCCCGCACTCGAATTATACGCAAAACCCACTTCGAGAATGCCTTTCAGGTCTTTGGTGGGTGTAAAATTGGGAACACGGTACCGGGTGAGGAACTGGGCGCCGGGTGTAGTGGGACAAACACGCGATACTTTCTGCACCCAGAGCGTATCCTGTATATCGCCTTCCTTATCGGTGAAAGCTATCTGGAATAAAAGTATGTCGCCGGTAGTCAGTACTTTTTTGTTGATCTGTTTAACGGATATTTGCGGTTTGGTGGTATACGTGTCTTTTTTACAGGCGTAAAACACAAACGGTATTGCCAGCAGTATCAATAATTTTGTCTTCATTCGGCTAACTTTCCGTTCAAATTTAGTCAAAACATCACAATTCATAGCAGTGCGGTCATTTGATGTTAACAATATTTTCTCTCTTACAACAGGTTCCGGCAATTTTACTGCGCAATGCCGGGAACTGTTCCGTTTCCAGTTCGAACACAATGCGGTATACCGGCAGTGGTGCGGACTGATCGGAAAAGACCTGGCTGACGACAAGACACTTACACAAATCCCGGCGTTGCCTATTTCTTTCTTTAAAACACACGAAGTGGTCACCGGTTCGTTCCGGCCCGAACTGTTGTTTGAAAGCAGCGGCACCACGGGTATGGTTACGAGCCGGCATAGGGTAAAGCATACTTCGCTGTACCAGAAAAGTTTCCGGGAGGCTTTCCGCCGGTTTTACGGGGAAGTAAAAGACTGGTGCGTGCTTGGTCTGCTGCCCGCTTATCTTGAACGGCAGCATTCTTCGCTGGTATACATGGTGGATGACCTGGTAAAAGCCAGCGGTCACCCGCAAAGCGGTTTTTACCTCAACGAATTTGAACAGCTCTCGCATACACTGCAGCAGCTGGAGGCCGCTGGACAAAACACCCTGCTGATCGGCGTTACATTCGGCCTGCTTGATTTTGCGGAAGCGTTTCCGCAGAAACTGCGTCATACCACGGTCATGGAAACCGGCGGGATGAAAGGAAGAAAAAAAGAAATGACCCGGGCCGAAGTGCATCACCTGCTGTGCAGCGGGCTTGGTGTGGACAGGATACATTCGGAATACGGTATGACGGAATTGCTTAGCCAGGCTTATTCAAAAGGAGGGGGGCGTTTTACCTGTCCGCCCTGGATGCGGGTGCTGGTAAGAGATGAGGAGGATCCGCTGCGGGTGAGCGAAACCGGTCGCGGCCTGCTGCAGGTGATCGACCTGGCTAATGTTCACAGCTGCGCATACATTGCCACCGAAGATGTGGGTATCGTGCATGCCGACGGCAGTTTTGAAGTATGGGGCAGACTCGACAACAGCGATATCAGGGGCTGCAGCCTCTTGGTGGTGTAGGCCGGGGCAGGATACGGCTCCGTTTTTTTGCTGTATACATAGGGTCTATTCCGGCACGAGGGTATACGATTTACCTTTTTCCGTTTTAACAGACAGCAGGTATTCCTTTGCATCGTTGATCTGCACCAGTTTGGCGGAGGGGTCTTTTTGATAAGGCGGCTTACCATATGCCGTTTCTGACAGCAGGTTATCGTTCTTACCCGATGCAGCGGCCCCGATCAGCTTAACAGGTACGGTTGTTCGTATGATGCAGTCCCCGCCGTTACGGGAAACGATCTTTGCCTGGGTTAACCGGCCATTTTCCCAGCTGATATCGATCGTAAAATTTCCCCTGGCTTTGATGCCTTTTACGGAGCCTTTCTTCCAGGCCTGCGGCAATGCGGGCAGGAGGGAGATCCTTCCGTCATGGCTTTGCAGCAACATCTCCGTAATGCCCGCAGTGGCGCCAAAATTGCCATCGATCTGGAAGGGCGGATGCGCATCGAACAGGTTGGGATAGGTGCCGCCCCCGCTCATCTGTCCTTTCTCTTTCAGCGGATCGATGTAGTTGAACGCATTCGTCAGTATTTTATAGGCGTGCTCGCCATCCTGCAGTCTTGCCCACCAGTTGATCTTCCAGGCCATTGACCAGCCGGTGCTGATATCGCCCCGCTCGATAAGCGATTCTTTGGCCGCCGCGGCCAGCTGGGGACTCTGGTTAATGGTTATCTGGCTGCCGGGATACAATCCGAACAAATGAGAGATATGCCGGTGTTTATCTGTGGGATCGTCCCAGTCCATAAACCATTCCTGCAGCTGCCCGTTGCGGCCGATATGGTAGGGATAGAGTTTTTCTTTTGCGTGCACAAGCCGGTCATGAAATGGGCGGTCGATCTGCAACAGTTCTGTTGTTTTGATCAGTGCCGTAAACAGTTCGCGGATGATGGACATATCCATGGTGCTGGCCATCGACAGCTCGTATTCCTTTCCGCCGATCTTAACCGTGTTCTCGGGCGAAGTGGAGGGGTTGGTGACCAGGTACCCCGATACCGGGTCTTCGATCAGCCAGTGCAGCAGGAACTGTGCCGCGCCTTTCATCAACGGGTATGCTTCGTTTTGCAGAAATTGTTTATCACCGGTAAACTGGTAATGCTCCCACAGATGCGTGCTGAACCAGGCGCCCGCCATCGGCCAGGCAGACCATCTTGGCGCACTGCGTGGATCCCATTCGTAACCGCCGGGCGGCGATGTTTTTGCCCAGATATCAGAGTTGTGGTGTGTTACCCAGCCTTCCCGGATACCGTAGTTGACCCTGGCAGTTTTTGCGCCGTTCACCGCCAGTTCTTTCATAAAGTCAAACAGGGGCCGGTGGCATTCGGAGAGATGGGTGTTCTCCGCCAGCCAGTAATTCATTTCCGTGTTGATGTTGGTGGTATAGTTGCTTCCCCAGGGTGGCTGCACCGCATCGTTCCAGATGCCCTGCAGGTTGGTGGGCCTGGAGCCGGGTCTTGACGCGGCGATCATCAGGTACCGGCCAAACTGGTAATACAATACCGTAAGCCCATGGTCGTCCGGCGAGGCGGCAAACCGCTGCAAACGTTCATCGGTCGGAACCTGGTCCGCGCCTGTTTTGTTCTCGAGACGCAATGCCACGCGGTCAAACAAAGACCGGTAATCGCGTATATGTGCTTCTTTCAGCGCGGCAAATGTATTCCGGGCGGCTTGCTGCAATACAGCGGCTGCTTCGGCGGCGGCATCCCTGCCCTGCAATCCCGGTGATTTATCAAAGCCGTTAAAACTGGTGGCTTCGCTGAGGTAAATGGTCACTTCATCCGCATCCCTGATCTCGAGACGGTCCGCCCGCCGGTTGATGCGCCCGCCCCTGGCTACCACTTTCAGCTGCACGGAAAAATTCATGCCTTCGCCGCCGGGTTCATCGTAGGCAACCTGTACCGGTTCGGTATTCCTGTTCGCCACAAATTTTGGTGCCTTGCCGGTTAATACCAGTTGCCCGTTGTCTGAAGTTTTGGTTGTGAACCTTAGTTTGCTGCTAAGCCATATATCCAGCTGCAGCGCTGCCCGCCTGTCTGTTTTGACATGCGATACCAGTGCTTTGGCGGGATGACTTAAAAAAGTTTCCCGTGTATACCGGATACCGTCTGCGGTATATGTGGTACGTGCCACTGCGTTGCCGATATTAAGTTCGCGGCGGTAGTTGGTTACCGCTGAATCCCTGTAACCAAACTTCAGCCAAAGATCCGCCAGCGGCAGGTAACGGGCCGAATAAGGACCCTGCATCCTGCGCCAGAGTCTTGTGGCGCTGTCGTAGTGTCCTGCAAATACCTGCCGGCGCACTTCGGGTAAGGTGCGTATGCCGTTGGGGTTATTGCCGTCATCGGGATAGCCGGACCATAAAGTGGCATCGTTCAGTTGCATCCTTTCGGTAACCACGCCGCCGAATACCATGGCGCCGGTTTTGCCGTTGCCAAGCGGTAAAGCCTGTTCCCAGGCAACAGCGGGTTTGTTATACCAGAGCGTAAGCGGCGATTGTGCCCATACAGCCTGATAACAGGTAAAGAACAACAGTAAGAGCAGCTTTGTTTTTTTTCTCATGACAGCTATTGTAAAACCCGCTCATAACCGTGTTGCGGGAGATAACATAGGTAGTCAGAATATTTCAGATAGCCACGGGCCATTACGAAATCGTTATCGTTTTTTACCGGGTATGACTGCATCGGGCCGGTCGTTGGCAAATACGGTTAAAGTAAGCGAAAGATGGCTGTGTCGCTATGTTGCACGACAAATGTCGTATTTATTTATGCGCAAATTTCGCATCCGGCCCCGGGTCATATAAATAGAAACAGAATCACGAAAAAAACAACGGCGTCCGGTTAAGCTATTTTATTTCCTGCAATCCGAAGTGGGTTAAGGAGGAAAGCCGTTGAAATTGCCTTATTTTCATTTATTCTATCTCCACTATGGAAAATATTTTTGCCGAGTATGTGTTCCTGATCATGATCATCCTTTTGCTGGTCATGCTTGCGGGGAAAATGAAGATCGCTTACCCGATTGTGCTGGTGCTTGGCGGACTGGCATTGAGTTTTACTTCCTGGTTTTCCGGTATCAGCATCAATCCTGCCTCGGTGTTTTTTATTTTTCTTCCGCCCCTGCTGTACGAAGCGGCCTGGCAAACTTCCTGGAAGGATCTCTGGAAATGGCGCAGGGTCATCACCAGTTTTGCCTTTCCGATCGTGATCATCACTTCAACGGTGATTGCTTTTATATCGGCATGGCTTATCCCGGGGTTTACGCTGGCGCTGGGTTTTCTGCTGGGCGGTATCATTTCTCCTCCCGATGCGGTCTCTGCAACCACCATTATGCGGCAGGTGAAAGTGCCCAGGTCGCTGCAGAGCATCATCGAAGGCGAAAGCCTGCTGAACGACGCTTCTTCGCTGATCGTTTTCCGTTTTGCGCTGATCACCGTGGTCACCGGCCAGTTTCATATGGGTGAAGCGGCCGTAAATTTTGTGCTGGTCATCACCATGGGAATCCTTATCGGTCTGGCCGTTGGGTTTCTGTTTTACTGTATCCATCGCTGGCTGCCCACCACTTCCAGCATAGAGATCGTATTAACGCTGGTTACGCCGTATTGCATGTACTATGTTGCCGAATATTTTCATTTCTCCGGTGTACTGGCCGTGGTAAGCGGCGGGTTGCTGCTGTCGGGCAAACGAAGGATCATGCTCAGCTACCGCAGCAGGATAGAAGGGGTGAATGTGTGGACCAATCTGGTTTTTGTACTGAACGGACTTGTTTTCTTTCTTATCGGCCTGGAACTGCCAACGATCACACGGCAGCTGGAAGACGGCGGTCTGGTAACGGCCATCGGTTACGGACTGGCGATCTCGGTGATCATCATCCTCACCCGTTTCGCCTGCACCTTCGGCGCGGCCGGCTTTACCATGCTGGCGAGCCGTTTTATTACGGTTGCCGATGCCAGGCCGGGATGGAAAGGGCCGGTTATCATCGGCTGGGCGGGTATGCGCGGCGTGGTTTCTCTGGCGGCGGCTTTATCGATACCGATATACCTCACGGGCAGTGAAGCTTTTCCTTTCCGGAACCTGATCCTGTTCATCACTTTTGTGGTGATCCTGTTTACGCTGGTGGTGCAGGGGCTCACGCTTCCCTGGCTGATCCGGAAACTGAATCCCGAAGACCGGTACCGTAAGATCACTGCGGAAGAACAGGACCTGCTGATCCAGAAAAAAATGTCCTGGGCGGCGTTGCAGCTGCTTGAAACGGATCATGGAGAAAAAGCAGCGCAGAACCATTATCTCCGCAACCTTACGGACAGACTAAAGCTTGATCTCCGGTTTTTTCGGTCTGAGGAAGAGAACGTGATGGAAGAGCGGACCGCTGTTGTGAACGATTTCAGGCATACCTACCTGTTGCTGCTGGAAGCGCAGCGTCAATTGCTGTACAAAATGAACCACAAAGATGAATTCGATGAAGAACTGATCAGGAAATACCTGCTGCTGGTCGATATCGAAGAACTGAAAGTAAGAGAGAAACTGCACGAACAATAACGGGAACTCCTCAGGCAGGCATATCTTTCAGCAGCCGCGCAGTTACCAGCGCCGCGCATGCCTGCACGGTACCCATCGTAACAAACAGCGCTTCAAAAGAAATAAAATGGGTGATCAGTCCGCCCGCTGCAAAAGCCAGACCGGTAACGATCTGCGACTGTCCGGCAGACAATCCCCAGGCATAAGCGTCCATCTCTTCGTCCAGGTTCCTGGCATACAGCGCGTCCCAGGCCGGCGTGCCGATGGCTTCGGCAATACCCAGTCCGGCCTGCACCATAAACAGCTGCCAGGGCGAGCCAACGAACAGGTAACAGAATGTAAGCGCAGCATTCATGGCATACCCCGCCACCATTACCTTAGCCTGGTAGGGCTTGTTATTGATCAGCCGCCCCACTACGATGTATACCATACCGGTGATGACCAGGTAGGTAGCCCATGCCCAGGTGATATCGAGAATGTCACCGCCTACTTTCTCCGCAAAAACCGCAAACAGCGGGCCCATCATTCCCTCGCCAAAATACCAGATATTGGCGCCGATCAGTAAGGTACGGGTGGTCTTGTTCAAACGCATGCGTGTCTGTTTTTAATTGCCTTGTACAGATGAAAATACAAAATGCTTATAAAAACAAACGCCGTCCTCAAAAGATGGTTCACCCAACACCCTCTTCCTTTCTTCTATGGAAAGGGTATTCGTCTACGCAGAGAAACCGATGCCCGGCATCGGTCACCATACAGCCATAACAGGCCGGTTACAAAAGAACCGCCTTAGACAGGGATAGGCATGCCCTGCTGTTTTATTCCGCCGTTGTGGGGTCAATAACCGCCATAACCTCGCTTACCGAATTGGCAGGGAAACCGCCCTGCCTGGCGTGTTCGCGCACCATTTCTTCATTGGGTGCAATGTAAACGCAGTAGATCTTGTTGCCGGTTACATAGCTCTGGAGCCATTGAATTTTAGGTCCCAGGTTGCTCAGTACGCCGCAGGAGGTTTGCGAAATGCCTTTTAATTGTTCGGGTGTTAAATTACCCGCACCGGGTATTTCGCGTTCGATTACATATTTGGGCATGGGAGAAGGATTTTAATTTTCCGGTTGATGGCTGCCTGTGCTGTCAGCCCAAAAGACAGAAGTTAATTTGTTTAGTTAAGGTACACAGCCCGTTGAAGCTTTGCAAGCTTTTGACGGTTTATTTGCGTGAATGAAACGGGAAGGGGGTTTACCCGTTATGAAAGCTGCTATCCAATGGCGGGCAGTTGAACGAATGGCTATTGCTGATCTGTGGGTGCGGAGAGGAGTGTCTTTCTAAAATGAAGAAACGCCGGAAATCAATGTTTCTGACGTTTCTTTTTCGGTGCCCAGAACTGGATTCGAACCAGCACACCCGTGAAGGCGCTGCGACCTGAACACAGTGCGTCTACCAATTTCGCCATCTGGGCTCCTGTTTCAGGGCTGCAAATATAGGGAAGGGAGATTAATTTTGGAATTTTGGATTGGAAAATTTTGAAATTGTTTTTAGCAGCCCTCAAATTTCAAAATTTCCCAATCCAAAATTCCAAAATCCCCGCCAGTCATTTCGTTTTACGCGAGTACAGATTCCAGATCGGGATGTCCACGAGCAATCCCAGGGAGAACCTTGCCGACTGGCTGTTATTATATTCGTTGTAGCCGGCTTTTACGCTGCGCAGGTTGGTTCCGGTTTGCCAGCCTGCCGAGAGCGAAAGCGGCGTTTTGCCCAATCCCCAAATAACATGCAGTCCCGGGGCAATGATATCGCGGAAGCCTACCTTGGGTATTTCGTTCAGCGTATCGTTCCGGAAACGGAAAGAGACCACTGCCCCCACGTCGATCATGGAAATAAACAGCGAAAAGGATTTGTTGCCTTCCGTTCTGCGGTCTTTGCAGAAACGGATCTTACCCCAGCTCAGTGCAATGCCGATGGGCGCGGTAAGTCCATAGCTGTTGGCGATACTGTGATCGCTTACATTCTCTATCCATTCCTTTCCGATAAACAAACCGCCGTAAGCTGCCAGCGATATATTGAAAAACTGCTCGCGTTTTACCCTTGAGCCGCCCACGGGCATGGCTGCCCTGTTGATGGCGGCATATACCTGTTTCGAATCCGATGATTCGGCCACTTCTGCCATCAGTGTTCCGTATTCGAACAGGAAATCCATCGTTCTGTCGAGCGAACGCCGTTGTTCGCGGTCGGCCTGCATCAGCGCGGGATCGTATCGCAGGCTGTATAAAGAACGGATGCTGCTGAGCAGCATTCCGTATTTCTTTTCCTGCAAAGCCTGGTAGGCCGTAAGGATATTGTCTATTCCGGCGGTGGTTTTTCCATACAGCTCCCATACCTGCTGCATATGGCTTTGCATGGATACCGGTAACGCGGCACTGAACGGCTCATTGGTGGAGATGCTTTCCCAGAAATGCGTTACGGCTGAAAAATACGCAAGGTAATCGGACACGGTTTTCTTTGCGGGCCGCTGCAGCTCCCGGAACCGCTCCTGGCAGAATGCCACGCTGTTCAGTATGCCGCGGAAATAATCCGCCAGGCGGGCGCCCTGTCCCGCGGCAGCGGTCATTATGGTACCGAAAGAAAGCGAATGGCCGCAGTCGATCAGTTTGATGCGCTCATACAATAATCCGAGGTAAATGCGCAGGCAAACGGGATCATTCAATTGTGCCAGCTGCGATGCGTTGATCCAGTACTGATCCGCTGTATTGCTTTTCAGCGAGAGCGACACCTGCTGAAGAAATGCAATCATACCCGTCCTGGCTTTTTCGGCATCGGTGGCCGGACTGCCGGTTGCCTCATCGGCCTCATACGGATCGTAGGCTTCGAATACCTGCCCCGGCGATTTGCCCTCGCTGATTTGTTTTCCGAGGAACAAAGCCGTCAGCGCCATCGCCCTCAGTTCCCGGTGCTGTTCAAAAAACACGGCAAACCTGCCGTTACGGATCAGGTTATCCAGGTTCGGTATGATGGCGAGCATATCATTGCCAAACGCATTCCGCAGCGACTGCAGGTAGGTCTCGTACCGGTAAATCTCTTTCCCTATCGACAGCAGCTGCCGGTATGTGGCTGGAAACAGCAGCTGGCAGTCGCGGTATTCGGCCGAACTGATCTTCTCGTAAAATTTCTGGAAGAACACCGCCTGCAGTTCCTGCTTCATCCTATCCACGATAAAACGCGCAATACCGTCGATGATCACCGATTGTAGATCCGCGCCGGCAAATGCGATGCCCGGCGCATTGTTCTTTGCCATTTCCGTAGACGAGGTAAGGCCTGGCAACAGACCTGTCAGGAAAGGATTGTTTTCGAACTCATCCAGTACGGCGGTAACGGCGATGCCGTTTTGTGTTCGCCAGGCCGGCCGGCTGTAATCCTTCAGCACAGTACCCAGCAGCACCAGCGATTGGGGGTCGCTCCGGAATTTTTGCTGCGAGGCGTTGTACAGGGGTTTCAGTTTGATGGCATCGATGGCTGCATACTGCGCCTGCAATTTGCCGAGGCAGGGTAACAGAAAGAGTGCGGATAACAGGATTTGATGATTTTTCTTTTTCATACAGCAGTTGGGTTAAGAATTCCTTTTCCGTATTCCAGTGCATTGTGGGTATGATCGTATTGCTTCAGGTCTGCGATCATTTGTTCGAATATGTTTACTGCACTGGCAGCAGGATCGGTTTTGCGTTTGATGGACAGCAGCAGCGCCGTTACCCCGCTGGTAAAAGCGGTGGCGATGCTGGTATCCGAAGTGGTGACGGCCTGCCCGTTGCGATCCGTGGTAAGCAGGTTCTCGCCGGGCGACAGGCAGCAGAGATGGCTGCTGAAGTTTGAGATCTCCAGTCGCCTGAATGTTTTTGTGCAGGCGCCAATGCTGTAGCAGCAGTTGTAGGAGGCCGGATACCTGTTCTTTTCCTCTCCGCTCTGTCCGCCATTGCCCGCTGCCGCTATTAGCGCGATGTTTTTCTGCCGGCAAACAGCCAGTGCGTCGTGAAAAGCATTGTCGAACAGCCGCAGTTCGAAACTCATGGAAATAATATCCGCCCGGTTGTCTGCCGCCCAGTTCACCGCCTGTACCAGGGAATTACTGTCGTTGAAATTCACTTTGACAATAAGCAGCGAAGTCCGGGGCGCCACACCCCATACCGGCATACCGGTTCCCGCGATCATTCCCGCCATCATACTGCCATGTCCGTTGGTATCGGTTATATCAGCTGAACTATCAAAGCTTTGCATGGCTGCGATATTCCCATAGACAGGAAGCGATGGGTTGATGCCTGTATCGATGATTGCCACGCGCGTATTTTCACCCCTGCAGTTGTGCCGTTCCCACAACGCGGTGATGCCGAAATCGCGGTGCGCCCAGGAGCAATGGTTTGCATAGGGATCGGTCGCAACGGTATCCGCCAATGCCACTGCCCCGCCCCAGTAATAACTGTTATCCCTGTCGCGGTACCAGTCGCCAAGGGCATTGCCGGTCTTTTCTCCCTCAAAAACAAACCCGCGGTACACTTCGCCGATAAGGTTGGATCTGTCCGAAAGATCTGTTACGGGTGCAGACCGTTTGTTGAGTTTGTCAGCAGTTACTTGTAGTTGTGGCATAGTTAACCGATCATAACCCCATGCGCATTGATCCTGAGCCAGAGGTTCCAGTTGTGGGTGGCTATCTGCTCTATGAAACACTGCGTACGGTAATTGGTTTTTCGCAATATGGGATCCCTGTGTGTGCTCAGCCAGTTATGCCTTGCGGTCACGTAGTTTTCTGTCCATTCTTTTTCATCACCGCCGTTCGAAGGCACCGGTGTGCTGAATCTTTTGCGCAGAAAGGAGAGTATGGTGCCCGAATGGATAAAACTGTCGTAGATCACCAGCATGCTCAGCGGTAAGGCAAAGCCGTTTGCCGAAAACCAGGCAAAAGCCGGCTGGTAATACTTGCTGTCGAAGAAAGCATCCTGCGTGGTCTTCATCAGCGGATCTTCTTTACCGGCTTTTTTCAGCAGATCGCGAAAGGGTTCGTTTTTTTCGAGACTGGGTTTTTGACCGATGCGCGGCAGGTAGGTTTTCATTTCGGATGCAAAGCGGCCGTTATTATCGATGTATTCCCCCACCAGTTCTTTCAGGTGACCAAACTCTGTTGTCTGCGACCTGCCATAGGTGATCTGCCGTATCCTTGTTCCGGTATCGGGGTCTGAATAGTCTGCAAAAATGCTGAGCTGTGCATAGTCGCCTTCTCCGCTGCCGGTTTCAAACACATTCACCACCTGTTCTATTTTCTTTTTGACGGAAGGGGTGATGGGTATCTTTTCGAGGATGCCATTGTCTGTTACGGCAAGCTGGCTGTCCTGGTCGTCTGCAGGTTCTTCGAGTATGTTCAGCGCACCGCCCCAGTAGAAATAGTTGTCACGATCGCGGTACCATTTACCGAGGGAGGGGTTGGGAGTATTCAGCACTTCTTCGCCCTCGAAAACAAAGTTCTCGTTAACGGTGCCTGCAATATTTTTCGGGTCGGGCAGGTAAGCGGGAACGCTTTTGCGTTTGTTGAGCTTTTTGGCTTTGACGATGAGTTTCATGGGTTATCCTACGGCCTCCTCTCCGGGTTGTGTGTTTACGGTAACGGTAACAGGCGCCGGTGTGGGCGACGCGGTGTTTGCGGCAGGTTCTTTTTTCGCAGCGCCTTTAACACGCATCAGTTTACTCAGCAGGTCGAACCAGAATGGCGCGCCCAGCGATATCGCCAGCGCGGTGATCAGCCAGCCTATAAAATTGGCCAGGGATGCATCGGGCAACCAGAAAAAGAAAATATGCAGCAGGGCAGGGTGCTGGCAGTTGTAGCCAAGCCCGATGACGTTGTTGATGTTCTTGATGTCTTTGTCAACAAAGTTTTTTGCTTCGCCCAGCAGGGAGTCTGTGCGCTGCCTGCCCTGCTCGAACGAGACCAGCTGCAAACGGTAGGCAGCGCCCGTGTCTCCTTTTTCTTTCATAGACTGGATACGCGCGCCGAGTTGCTGGTTGTGTTCGAGGTAAGTTTGTGCGTTTTGCACCAGTTGTTCGCGGAGCTTGGGATCGCGCGCGAGTTTTTGGGCGATGGAGATGCTGTCCACATTGAATGCAACGGCAAGGAACATGCCTATGCCAAACAGGATCACCTGCACATACCGTTTGTACCAGTCGGTTGCGCGCTCCATGGTTTCGTCAAACCATTTTTCGAGCTGCGACCGGAAAGCGGCCAGGTCGTTGCCAGCCTCTGCGAGCACAGAGCGCAGAAAGAGCTGTGTATCGGCGTTGATGTCTTTCTCCCTGGTATCCTGCCTGTTTTCACGGAACGCTTCTATTGCGGGATTGGCGGTATCAGTGGATACGGGATCCAGCCGCAGCATACCGTTCCTGACCGATTCCCTGATCTTTTCGATATCGGGCGGAACGCCGTTCGTGTCAACGCCGTTCAGCAGGTCGATGATGATCTTGGAAAAATTGGAACGATCTATATAGGCGGGTTTGCTGAACCAGTTGTCCTCTGCCAGGTACTTCATCAGCGGGTGCCCGTAAAACCTCGAGGCGAATTTTTTATTCCGCAAACGGTTTACCCGGAAGATCATCTGCCAGAAGCCGCGGAGCCTGTCGAGGTAAGGCACGCCGGTAGTGGATTTTCCGTCTTCCAGCATCCGCAGGACTGCCTTCTCGAGTATCTTGGAACGGAATGCCAACTGGGTGGCAATGATCTCCTGGATGATACTGGCCAGCAGGCTGTACAGGAGATAAATGAATACGAGCCCGATAACAATATCAAGCGCTACGTTATTGAACATACGTAAAGGTTTGCGCCTACTCTGAAATCCCGTTTTCGGCATCCCGGTATGAGCATGCATGCTCAGCATGAAACATCAGCAATAAGAGGGGGAGGCAGGATGGCGATGAAACCGGCAGGGTTTCCCTGAGGGGAGAGCGCATCGATACCGAACAGCCGAACTAAAAATACCTCGCCGTTTTCAGAAATCCAAGCATGCGGCAAAAACAGCAGGAAGCAAGCCAATAAACAGGTTTTCCACAGAGGTGAATATCTCTAAAAAAATAGCCGTTTACAGAGGAGATTTTGTTGTTGGATTGGATTATTGTTTATATTAGCCATGCTAAAATCATCTATACACATTAAATTCAACAAAGATGGCAAAGTCAAAACCGGCGAAGAAAGCCGCCAAAAAAGCAGCTCCCAAAAAGGCCGCTCCCAAGAAAGCAGTAAAAAAAGCAGCCCCTAAGAAAGCCGCCAAAAAAGCAGCTCCTAAAAAAGCCGTTAAGAAAGCCGCACCCAAAAAAGCCAAAGTAAAACGCAAACCTAACGCCGCTTTCATGGCGCCCCTCACACCCAGCGCTACACTTGCTGAGGTAATTGGCAGCAAACCGCTGGCAAGAACAGAAGTGGTTAAGAAAATCTGGGAGTACATCAAAAAGAACAAATTACAGGACGCGAAGAACAGACGCATGATCAATGCCGATGCAAAACTGAAACCTTTGTTCGGTAAAGCACAGATCTCTATGTTCGACCTCACCAAGATCGTGAGCGCCAACCTGAAATAGTACCACTGTTCAGTTACAAGATTAAAACCCTGAAGCATGCTTCAGGGTTTTTCTTTTTCTTATTTGATCGGCTGCTTCGCCGGTTTGGGCAATAGTTTTCTTCTTCTGCCCTTGGCCACTATCTGCGTCTGGAGATCCGCATCGTAGGGATGCGAGATGGCATGCGCAGCATCGGGGTTACCCAGTCCTGTAGCAGGACCGCCTTTGGCACCGATATCTTCCTGCATATCCATGTTTTCCGACGCAAATCCTTTGGTATCTGTTTTTTTACTTGGCATATACGATTGTTTTGATGAAGTATACCAGTGATGCCGCATAAAACATGCCATGCCCCGCCGGTGCAGGAGGGGATTTTTTTCCCTAAAAAGGAACCGCGGGACAGATAACGGGGTTTGTTATTTTGGAATGGGGGATTGGGGAATTTTGGAATTGAAAGAAGCAGAATCTCTTTCATTAGCCGGTTGACTTTGCGCCAATGGCTCTACGGGTAACAAATTCGGTGTTTTGTGCCGGTAAAACCGTGTTTCTCACGGGGCAGAAACCCGCCGGGTTCAGTAAATTGTCTGTATCGGCGCGCCGGGCAGACAATAAACAGGCCCTGAAAGCCGTTCTATAGAAGGATTACCGGGTTCTGCTGCCGGAATTTGCGGAATTTCTGTAGGCTCAGTAGTTTTGATAACAGGTAAGGCATTTTCAGGTTTTAAAAGAACAAGCAATGCGTATTTTGATTGCAGACGATCATACCCTGATCAGGGAAGGGTTGCGGAAAATTTTGGTTGAGTCGTTTCCATTTGCGGAAGTGTATGATGTGGCGGATTCGGCCGATCTGCTGAAAAAAGCGATCAACGAAAAATGGGATATCATTATTTCCGATATCAGCATGCCCGGGTATTCCGGCATCGAAATATTAAAGCAGATCAAAGAGCATGCGCCGCAGACACCGGTGCTCATGCTGAGCATGCATGCCCCCGAGCAGTACGCAGTACGCTCCCTGAAAGCCGGGGCTTCGGGTTATCTTACCAAGGAAAGTGCGCCCTATGAACTGGTAAAAGCCGTTCAGCAGATACTCAGCGGCCGCAAATACATCACCAGCGAGGTAGCCGAGGTGTTGGCGGGCTCTATCGAACAGAACAATTCACAGGCGCCGCACGAACAGTTGTCAGACCGCGAATTCGAGGTGTTCAAGATGATCGTCAACGGCAAGAGTATTTCAGCCATCGGCGAAATATTATCGCTTAACGTAAACACAATCAGTACTTACCGTTCCCGCATAATGGAGAAAATGCACCTGCAGAATAACGCAGACCTGGTGAAATATGCCATTATGAACAACATTATTTAGCGGGTTTTTGCGGGCCACTACACGGTAGATAAAATACTACAGAAACAGAGAGGGAATTCTATCGGCTGTTGCCCCCCTTTCAGGTTATTTTTACATTACCAATTGCCGGATAAGCTGAGTGAAGGGGCGCCCTTACATGTGGTGCATTTTTTTCATCTTATATCCATTGGAGACGACCTTGATAATTCCCCCCCGGGATCTGTCAGTGTGCATGGTATTGACCAGTAATTGGGGAACGGTTCCGGTTGCCCTGGCGGGTAGGTGTAACGTAATTGTTGGCTGCCGGCGGTATGACTGAAGCTGTTGCTGCGATGTGATAACACATCCAAATCACATATACTGTTTCGCTAACTATGAACACTGAAGGTCTCAAGGTTTTACTGGTAGATGATACCCAGATTGTACTCGAACATCTGGCAGGACTGATGTCCGCCCTGCAACAGGTAAGCCAGACCAAAGCCGTAACGAATGCCGAAGAAGGTCTTGCCCTGCTCCGCGATTTTGAACCCGATGTGCTGATACTCGATATCAATATGCCGGGTATGAGCGGTGTCGAAATGCTCCGCCGCATGTCGCTGAGCCAGCCCACAGGCGCCGTGGTGGTAATGCTCACCAACAACACGTTTGCCGGTTACCGCGACGAATGTATGCGGCTCGGCGCCGATTTCTTCCTGGATAAATCCCGCGATTTTCAGATGATACCCGGTATCATCGACGATGTATACCAGGGAAGAATGGTGCAGCTATAGCATTTGTTCCTTCAATAATTCCCTAAACATTATTCAGGATCCGTCCGGGCGACAGCGTTAAGATTGTCCTTTATATACTCACCCGTTTATATCCCCAGCACCTGTTTTAACCGAACATACCCCGATTTGCTGACCGGCAGTTTCATGCCAACGCTCAGCACGGCCAGGTAACTGTCTTTTTCATAAGGCTCGATGCGTGAGATAAGCTGGATATTGATCAGGTATGACCGGTGTATCCTGACAAAATTCTGCGGGTCGAGCGCCTGTTCGAAATAGGCCATGGTTTTGTTCTTAAGGAAATAGCCTTCGGCCGTTACGATCTTTACATAATCATCCGCCGCTTCGAGGTAATGGATACCTGCTGCGGGTATGATCTTGATTTTGCCATTGTCTTTCAGAACGATCCTGCCGGGATGGTGCGGCGTGAGTCCGGGTGCATTGATGAGTTGCCGGGTATGCTCCCTTTGTTCCTGCGGGTTCTGCTGCCGCCATTTCTGGATGGCTTTGTCAAACCGCTCCTTGCTGAACGGTTTCAGCAGGTAATCCACCGCATGCGATTCAAATGCCCTGATGGCATATTCTTCGAAAGCCGTGGTAAAAATAACCGCCGGTGGCTGCTCTATGAGTTCCAGCATTTCAAAACCGGTGATCTTGGGCATCTGTATGTCCAGGAACACCAGATCGGGTTGGTGCTGCTGTATGGCTTTTACGCCTTCAAAACCATCGGCGCATTCCTGTACGATGTCGATATCCGGGTACTGCTGCAGGTATTCGCGTACGATGCCTCTTGCCAGCGATTCGTCGTCAATGATGATTGCCTTCATACTGGTATTGTGGTATCACAAGTGTGGTGGTAAAAATGCCCTGTTGCCTGCCCGTATGCAGCAGATCGTGCCTGGCAAACAACAGGAATAGTCTTCTTTGTATCGATGCCAGTCCAAAACCGGTGCCCTGCGTGCTCACCGCCGTTTCTTCGTCAAACGGGTTGCTGATGCTGATCTGCAGTTGCCCTTCGCGTTGCTCCGCATGAATGGTGATCATCACATCGCCGGTTGTATCGTACAGACCGAACTTGATGGCGTTCTCCACTACGGGTTGCAGCAGAAGGGCGGGTATATGCAGTGATTCTGTTTGGGCAGACACCCGTATATCTGTCTGCAGCCTGTGGCCAAACCTCACTTTCTCGATATCGAGGTACAGCGCCAGGTGCCGCAGTTCCTCTTTCAGGGTCATGGCCTGCTGCTCGTCGCGTTTTAAGGTGCCACGCAGGAAATCGGAGAGCTGGTGAATCATATGCCGCGCTTTTTCCGGCTGGCTGCCCGCCAGCGCACTGATGGAGTTGAGACTGTTGAACAGAAAATGCGGCTGCAGTTGCTGCCGCAGTTTGAACAGTTCCGCATCTTTTGTCATTTTCTCCGCTTCTTCTTTGCGTTTGTTGGCCTCCTGCTGTTCCTGCAGCGTATACCAGAGAATGCTCATCACCGCCATGGCCCCGAGCATCAGAAAACCGATCACAAAGCGGATGGTGCTGGAGTTGTTCAGCAATGCCAGGTAAAGTTCATCCGCGCCAAACAGCAGCTTCAGCATGGTTTTGGTGATAAATAACCACAGAGCACTCAGCACCAGTCCCATGATCAGTATATACCAGTACCGCTCGCGCTGCGGCAGGTAATATTTCATGTTGTTGGCCACCAGCAGACAGCCGGCCGCCAGGAGAATATTGCAGAGTATCGCCTCTGTAAAACCCTGCAGCAGCCCGGCGCCGTAGCTATGCACCACCCAGGCATGCACGATGATCCAAACGATCCACCATCCCGCAAATGCGAGCCGGAACCTGTTTCCTTTGGTAATCGAGTGCATCATATCAGATAGACTGCAGGAACTGCTCCGTACAGTGTTCCAGCAAATATCTTGCTTTTAGCTGTACGGTATGCTGGTAGTCGCCGCCGTCGCGCTCCTCCCTGATCTTCGAATACACTTCAGCGCCATCGGTTAGCTGTTCCAGTTTATGCAGTTCGGTTACATTGATGAATTTCCACTGCACCGGCCGCTCTGCTTCGTTCAAAAAATGATCCTGCTCCCGCTCGCCTGTCAGCTGTGCCTTGTGAAAAGCATGCAGCTCGTCTTCGGCATAGATCAGCCGCAGTTGTTCGTCGAACTGGGGTGTATGATCGCCATCGCCGCAAAGGATGCGATAAACAAGTTTTGCCAGGTACCAGTTCATAAGATGGGCTTTTGGGAGGGATTGGTAATTTTGGAATTTTGAAATTGGGGATTGTGGGCCGTTGCCACTATGCTCAATAGCTTTTGATTTCAATGCCACCGAATATGGTCACGCCTTTGACGATCAGCACTTTTTTCGGGTCGAAATTGCCTGCCTGCGCCTGTCGTTTGTCTTCCACACCGGCAAAAATGGCCACGGCCTCCGCCGTGCGTATTTCCCAGTGCGGGGGAACCACCAGTTTGGTGCCGCCAAACATCTGGAATATTTCAAGCACCACCGGGCCCTGTATATCGGCCTGGCTCAGAATGAGCTCGGCACCGCCCATAAAACACACGATATCGCCGCCACGGAAATTTTTAGAGGTAACCACTTTTTTCACGCCTGAAAAAATAGAAACGCTGTCTACCCTGTCCAATGAAGAAGCCTCGTCAAAATACTGCGCGTGTTCTGCTTCGGCCGCGGGCATCGGGGTAACGGGTGGCGCGTCGGAAACAAAATCGTCACTGGTGTCGTTTTTCCGGTAATACCATTTTCTTCTTGGCCGGAACAGGAACAGCAGTCCCACGGCTATGATCATAACGGGAAAGAAATAGGGCCTGAAATTGATCGTATCAACAATGTAATCGGACAGAAAAAAGGCACCCACACCCATCAATATCAGCCAGGCCGGATTACGGAAACCATGCCTGATGCCGATCACCAGCCCGATAACGATGCAGAGCATGGGCCAGGTAAACAACCAGTAGGGAAGCCCCAGGTTCATTTTTTCCAGCAGCAGACCCACACCTGCGATCAGGAAAATAAAACCCGTCCAGAACCTGTCCTGCGGGTGGTTGTTCCTGTACTGTCTGTTTCTTGCCATATCCTTTAATTTGACACCAAAACTATTTCGGGAAAGCGCAGAAAAAAAACACTGTTAGGCCACCGTGGTCAAACAGGCGGTCAATGGCGGAAAAAAGGCGGTGAGTGGATTGTGGATTGGCGGATTTGGGAATGGGTGGGGCTGACGCCGGTTTGTCTTTTACTTTACCGTTGCTGTGTTTAGCCATTCAACCATTGAACCATCGAACCATTTCACTCTTCCACCTTCCTAACCTCCCTTCTTCGACTTCCAGCCGATCAGCAATACGCCGGCGATTACGAGCAGGGTGCCGGAAAGCTGTGTGGTATTGACGGGCTCGCCGAGAAAAAAATGTGCCTGCAGAATGGTGGAGACTGGGCCGATGCTGGTGATGATGGATACATTGTTGCTGCCGATCCTTTTCATACCGTTGCTCATCAAAAACGAAGGCAGCACCGTTGCGATCAGCGCGATGGCGAGCGAATACCAGGCAAGGGTGGGCGTCAGCCGCACGCCGGCAAAATCGTGCACCAGCAGGAAATGAATAAAAATTCCCGCCGTGGCGGCCAGCATGGCATAAGCCGTATACCTGGTAGCACCCAGTCGCGGCACCAGTCTGCCCGAGCCCACCAGGTAAACCGAATAGGTGATGGAACAAAGAAAGACCATGAACGACCCGAAATAGAACTGCGGGTTGGTATCCCCGAGCTTCAGCTCACCAAAATAGGCGATGCCGATACCCAGGTAGGTGAGCAACAGCGCAGCCAGCTGCGCCCGCTCCAGTTTTGTTTTGAAATAATAGGTATTGATCAGCACCGCGAACGTGGGATAGAGGAAAAGGATCAGTCGTTCAAGACCTGCCGATACATACTGCAGACCGATGAAATCAAACAGGCTGCTGAGGTAGTAGCCGAGAATGCCCATTGCCAGTACCAGCAGCCAGTCCCGCCGCGTGAGCGCGGCCTGGTTCTCCTTTCTTGCAGCCAGCCCGGCCGCTGCCAGGTAGAAGGGCAGCGAGAAAAGCATACGCAGACAGAGCAGCGTCAGCGCATCCACCTGTGTATCCCTGAAAGCAAGTTTTACAAAAATGGCCTTGGTGGAAAAGAAGACCGCACCAAGTATGGTGATGAAAAAACCGGTGAGTGTGATTTTTTTACCCATTGGCATGTTGGAACGCGACCCATTGACATTGCGTATCGCCGGCGCCGGGCGCTCGCGGGAAACGGCAACTGTTACCATTTCCGGATTTCAAAGTAAACCCTTTCCGGAGGAACGAAAACGGTGCAGCCGGTCAGGCGCTTACGTTGAAATCGCGCAGTGCGTCGTTCAGGCTTGTTTTAAGATCGGTGCTTGCCTTGCGCTGACCGATGATCAGTGCGCAGCTGACCTGGTAATCGCCGGCGTTGAATTTTTTGGTATAGCTGCCCGGTATCACCACGCTTCTTGCAGGAACACGGCCTTTGTATTCAACAGGCTCGCTGCCGCTTACGTCGATGATCTTGGTAGACTGGGTAAGCACCACGTTGGCGCCCAGGACAGCTTCTTTTTCAACGATCACACCTTCCACCACGATACAGCGGCTGCCGATAAAACAGCCGTCTTCCACGATCACCGGACTGGCCTGCAGCGGTTCCAATACGCCGCCAATGCCCACGCCGCCGCTCAGGTGCACGCCTTTGCCTATCTGTGCGCAGCTGCCAACGGTTGCCCAGGTGTCTACCATAGTGCCTTCGTCCACAAAAGCGCCGATGTTTACATAGCTGGGCATCAGCACCACGTTCTTTGCCAGATAAGCGCCATAACGTGCCACCGCATGCGGTACGGCCCGTACACCCAGTGCCTTATAATTGCTTTTCAGCAGCATTTTATCGTGAAATTCAAAAGGAGGCAGGTCCCAGGTCTGCATTTGCTGAATACCGAAATACAGCAGTATGGCCTGCTTCACCCATTCGTTTACCACCCAGCCGTTGTCGGTGGGTGTTGCTGTGCGCAATCGGCCTTTGTCCACCTCTTCTATCACTTCGCGTACGGCATCGGCGTATTTGGCGGTTTTCAGCAGTTCTCGGCTATTCCAGGCTTCCTGTATCAGCAGTTGTAAAGACATGTTTTGAAATTTTTTGCAAACATACAGTATCGTAAGTTGCCACAATCTGTAATTTGCGGCGGTAAATGCAACCTTTCGAAAAAGATATCGAAGCCTGCCTGGAGCAGTTGAACAGGGGCGGACTTATTTTATACCCCACCGATACCGTGTGGGGTATAGGCTGTGATGCAACCAATGCCGAGGCCGTTGCAAAAATCTACGCGCTGAAAAAAAGGGCCGATTCAAAAGCGATGATCGTGCTGGTGGCCGATGAGAGGGATATCCTCCGGTACGTGACCCAGCCCGATCTGCAGATATTCGACTACATCAAAGGCGTTAACAAACCCACCACCGTTATTTACGAGGGCGCCATTGAACTTGCGGATAACCTGATTGCCGCGGATGGTTCCATCGCCATACGTATCTGCGAGGAGGATTTCTGCAGGCACCTGATACGCCGTTTCCGCAAACCGCTGGTGAGCACCTCCGCCAATATCAGCGGTTACCCCTCGCCGCAATGTTTCGATGATATTGAACCCCTTATCCGCGATGGGGTGGACTATGTGGTGAACTACCGCCAGGACGACCGCGAGCCGCGCCGGCCCTCGTCTATCGTAAAATGGGAAAAAGATGGGACACTTCAGATCATCCGACCCTGACAAACCGCCTGTGCATAACCCGGTGCGAAACTTCCGTTTTTTGTTAATTATTTGATTATCATTTAATTGAGACGGTTATCGCAATTACGGCATATTAATTGAATCTTACCTGCTTGTAAGAACGAAACCAAATCACCAATTTAACCAAATAATCAAGCACCATGGCAAAAGTTAGCATTGATGTACCAACCGAGAAAATGCAATCTTTTCTGCAGGCCATAGTAAACCTCGGTATCGATACGCGTTCTGTATTAACCAAACGCTATCGCAAGGCGGTTGATCAGAAAAGACATTTATCACAGTCGCTCAAGAACATGCTGTTCGGCTGGGAGTATTTCAGTAACGAACTGGAGTACGAATAGGAACGGCAAAGCTGTTTCCGCCTGCCGCCTTTTTTCCACAAACCCGCTTTCGCTTAGTTTTGCATCACCATGCAGAAAATACTGGTTGTTCAGACAGCTTTTATAGGTGATGTTGTATTGGCTACCGGCCTGCTGGAAAAGCTGCATGTTTTTTATCCCGACGCCCATCTCGACATACTGGTCCGCAAAGGCAATGAAGCCCTGTTCAAAGGGCATCCATTTCTGCGGCAGGCACTGGTATGGAACAAACAAACGGCAAAGTACCGCCATCTCTGGCAGCTGATCCGGAAGATCCAGAGAAACAAATACGACCTGGTGGTCAATGTACAGCGTTTTGGTGCCACGGGTCTGCTGACGGCATTATCGGGCGCCAAGCATACCATCGGCTTCGATAAAAATCCTTTCAGTTTTCTTTTCTCGGAGATCGTTGTGCATGTGGTGGGGGAGGAAGCGAAGACCCTGCACGAGATCGAACGCAATCACCAGCTGATCCGCTCTCTCACCGACGAAATACCCGGCAGGCCCGCACTGTATCCGTCACCGGCAGATAAGGAAGCGGTGGCTGCCTGGAAAAAACATCCCTATATCTGCATTGCACCGGCCTCGGTATGGTTTACCAAGCAATTCCCCGCTGAGCAATGGATCGAATTTATCGGTGCATTACCCGGCAACATCGCGGTATACCTGCTGGGCGCGCCCGGCGATAACGGGTTATGCGAGCAGATACGTACCAGGGCCATTGCGCTGCGGCCGCAGCAGGCTTCGCCGGTGGTTAACCTGGCGGGCCAGCTCGGGTTTCTTGCTTCCGCTGCTTTGCAGCAGGACGCAGAGATGAATTATGTGAACGATTCTGCGCCCATGCATTTTGCTTCTTCCGTAAACGCGCCGGTTACGGCGGTGTATTGCTCCACGGTGCCCGCGTTTGGCTTCGGGCCCTTGTCCCGCAACAGCCATATCGTGGAAACGCCCCAAGTGCTGGCCTGCCGCCCCTGCGGTCTGCATGGACGGAGGGCCTGTCCGCTGGGTCATTTTCACTGCGCCACGCATATCCGGACAGAACAATTGCTTGCCACCATGGTAGAGAGATAATAGTAACGGCACTGCAGGCTTCTTGGTGCAGCGGCAATCTTCAACGGGCAATTGTTCGCCCGCACTTACCTTTGCCGTTTATGGAGATCGCATTTACTGCAAAGGAGACTGGCATATTCAGAAAGATCAGCGAGGCCGCTGCGGGCCTGGGTGTTCCCTGCTACCTGATCGGGGGATTTGTTCGCGACAAGATTATCGGCAGACCCACCAAGGACGCGGATATCGTTTGCCTGGGCGATGGCATCGAGCTGGCGCATGCCGTGGCCGCTTTTTTCGATCCCAAACCGCCGGTGGCCTATTTCAAAACATTTGGCACCGCACAGATCAAACTCGGCGATTTTGAAATTGAATTCGTGGGCGCCCGCAGGGAAAGCTATACGCATACCAGCCGTAAACCCGAAGTGGCGCCGGGTACGCTGGAAGACGACCAGAACCGCCGCGATTTTACCATTAACGCCCTGGCGGTAAGCCTGGGAAAAGAAGATTTCGGCACGCTGATCGATCCGTTCAACGGGCTGGTGGACATCAGCAATCAACTTATCCAGACACCGCTGGAACCTTTACAGACATTCAGCGATGATCCGCTGCGGATGATGCGTGCGATCCGTTTTGCGGGCCAGCTGCAGTTTGCGATCGATGCAAAAACATTTGCCGCGATAAAGGAAAACGCCCATCGCATCAGGATCGTTTCGCAGGAGCGGATCACGGATGAACTGAACAAGATCATGCTGTGTGAAAAACCATCGGTGGGCTGGGACCTGCTGTATAAATCGGGTCTGCTGAAACTGGTCTTCCCGCAGATGGTAGACCTGCAGGGCGCCGAATACGTGGATGGGAAAGGGCACAAAGACAATTTTTACCATACGCTGCAGGTGCTCGATAAAATGTCGGAGAAAACCGCCGATCTCTGGCTGCGCTGGGCCGCTGTATTGCATGATATCGGTAAACCGGCCACCAAGAAATTTGAAGAAGGACATGGCTGGACATTCCACGGGCATGAAGTGGTGGGCGCCAAAATGGTGCCTAAAATATTCACCCGGCTGAAACTGCCGCTGAACGACAAAATGAAGCTGGTACAGAAATTGGTGCTGTTACACCTGCGGCCGATCAGTCTGACAAAAGAAAACATCACCGACAGCGCCATCAGAAGGCTTTTATTTGATGCGGGAGAGGATATAGACGCATTGCTGATGCTTTGCAATTCGGATATCACCAGCAAGAACGAACAAAAAGTGAAACGGTATCTCCAGAATTTTGAACTGGTACGGCAGCGGTTGCAGGAGGTGGAGGAAAATGACCGCATCCGCAACTGGCAGCCGCCGATCACGGGAGAGCTGATCATGCAGAAATTCGGGCTGCCGCCAAGCAAACCGGTGGGTATTATCAAAGACGCGATACGGGAGGCAATACTCGACGGTATTATTCCCAACGAATACGAAGCGGCCTACGCCTTTATGTTACAGAAGGCATCCGAACTCAACTTGCAGGCAGTGGAATAAATTGTATTTTAGTAGGCTGATTGTACACTTAAAAACGAAAAACAAAGAACCGAATGGCGATTTTGAAATTCAGGATTTATCTCGAAGAAGATGATGCAGTTTACAGGGACATTGTAATCAAACATACGCAGTCTTTCCAGGAACTGCATTTTGCCATATTGAAATCGTACGAATTCGATTCCAAACACAAAGCCACTTTTTACCGCAGTAACGACAACTGGCAGAGAGGCCGGGAGATCAGCTTTGAAAAATACGAGAGACCGTACGTGGTGGAGCCGCTGATCATGCAGGAGGTGAACATCGGCTCTGAGATACGGGATACCAACCAGAAGTTCATTTACGAATACGATTTTGTAAAACACTGGGTGTTCCTGGTAGAGCTGATCAATGTCAGCAAGGAAGAAAACAGTAAGGTCAGCTATCCGGCCACCTCGCGCGTGGAAGGCATCGGTCCGCAGCAATACGGCACCAAGAGCCTGCTGGGCGATAAGTTTGCCGATATAGAGGAGAAATACGACCTGGCGGAAGCCACCGACGGATTTGGCACCGAAGGAGAGGGCGAGGGCGAAAGTTCTTCGGAAGAATCATTCGGGTCAGAAGATACGCAGGAGGATTTCTGATGCTGCGTGGCCGGGTGCATGGCTGCATGGCTATACTGTTACGCTGGTAAACGGTTCAACAACGCCATTCTGCAATAAAACCATTCAACAATGCAGCCATTCAGCAATACAGCCATTTAACTATTTAACCATCCCCACCACTTCCCATGCAGGAACCTACCGTGATTGTCGTTGCCGGACCAACCGCCGTTGGCAAGACGGCATTTGCGATAGCGCTGGCAAAATATTTTAAGACTGAGATCATCTCTGCCGATTCAAGACAGTGTTACCGTGAAATGAAGATCGGTGTGGCGCGCCCGTCCGAGAATGAACTGGCGGAAGTGCCGCATCATTTTATCGCTTCGCACAGTGTTACGGAAGACCTGAACGCAGGCAGTTTTGAAAGATATGCGCTGGATATTGCCGCGAAACTTTTTGAAAAACAGCAAGTGATCGTACTGGTTGGCGGTACGGGTTTGTATATACAGGCATTCTGCGAGGGGATAGACCCGATGCCCGAAGTGCCGGAAGCTGTGAGGCAGGATGTGATCGAAGGATACCAGACCAAAGGATTGATCTGGTTACAGAAAGAACTGCAGCACAAAGACCCGGTATTCTGGGAAGTGGCCGAACAACAGAACCCCCAGCGTTTGATGCGCGCACTGGAAGTGCTCAACGCCACCGGAAGATCGATCATGGAATTCCGTACAAAAAAGAAACAGCAGCGACCGTTCCGCGTGATCAGGACGGGATTGGATCTGCCCAAAGAGCAGTTACACGAACGTATCCACCAACGGGTAGACCAGATGATGGCGGACGGTCAGCTGGAAGAAGTGCGCTCGTTACTGTCTTACCGGGAGCACAATGCGCTGCAGACCGTAGGGTACCGCGAACTCTTTGACTGTATAGACGGAAAATTGACGCCGGAGCAGGCAGTTGAGAAGATCAAGACCAATACACGTCACTATGCAAAAAGACAGCTTACCTGGTTCAGGAAGGATACGGCATTTGAATGGTTCCTGCCTGAGCTGACCAATGTGCACAAAGTTGCTGCGTTGATTGAAAGATGAATTGCCACAGATTGGCACAGAGGAGTTCTTTCTGTGATAATCTGTGGCAATAATTTTTATCTCTTGGATCCTAAAACTTAAATCCAACCGTCAGCACCAGATTACCTTTAAATCCTTTCTGCTCGGCATAGGTATTGGGTTTATCGTTCAGCCTGTACGCAAACACCACATCCTTTGTGAAATTGTGCGCATACCCCAGGTCGATGAAAATGCCATGGTTGCGGTACCCCAGTCCGCCGGTGGCCAGTATGCGGTTGGCGTTCAGTGATTTATCTGCATACGGACTTCCATAATACGCACCACCGAGACGGAACATCACCGTATGCCATTTCAGTTCGCCGCCTATGCGGAAATTGATATTGCCTTTATACGTGTCTTTGATCGTTTCATTGATCATATCGTAATAATTCCGCAGCGCGTTGTCTCCTTCGTTGTTGCTGGTGGCCGAGAACCGTGCGCCGCGGTAGTTCACATATTCCAGGTCGGCGCTGATAAATGCACGCTGCCGGCGGGTATCGCTGATCTCACGGAACACATAACTGGCGCTGACGATCGCTCTCCAGGGAGTGATAAGGTTGTATTGTCTTTTGCCTGCGTTACCGCTGTTCAGTGCATCGCTGGTTGCTTTGCGAAGACCGGCATAGCTCTCGGTGTTTGCCGTGATCTCCGCCTTGATCCTGTCTGTGAAACTCATCAGCTGCGGCGTATGGATGGCAAAACCAACGCGCCAGAATTCCTGGGGTTTATAGATCAGTCCCAGCTTGGCGCCAATGCCGATGCCTTTTGACGAAAAACTTTCTTTATACTCGAAAAAAGAGAACTGGTTGTTGGGGTTGCTGGTATAATCTGTTTCGCGGTAGCTGATATCGCGCCAGTAGCTTACGATGGGAATGGTGAGGCTGCCGCCGATATAGAGCCTATCGTCCATATTGCCTGCCCCGCCGATGGCGATTTCGTGCGATCCGCCGCGTGTGATCGCATCATAGCGCTGCCGTACACCGGTGGAAATGGGCACCAGGCTCTGGTAACCCATTACCGAACCGCCGGCGCCGCGGATGGTATCGATCAGGTAAGTGCGGAATGCCAGCGAAGACCCGAAAATATAATTGCTCAGCGCTGCATTGGTATCGGCCCTGTCGCGGGTAAGTTCTTCCAGGTACTGTTCGCTGAAGGAGCTGAAATTGTTGACGCCGCTGAACTGTACGCGGTTATTGTAACTGGCCAGCTGCATAACCGAAATGGCAAAGGCGCTGCTGGTCCATCTGTTACCGGTATGGTTTCTTCCGCCGAACACAAAACCCGATGTGCCGTAAGAGAATGCATTTTTTTGATTGGAGGTATCGGTGCCGCGGTAGCCGAATTTATTGCTGTTGAGCTGGAAGCCGGGACTCAGCACAAATTCCCTGGTCTTGTACAGACCGATGCCCGCAGGGTTTACATGGTTTGCTGTGATCTCGCCGCCAAGTGATCCCATTACGCCGCCGGTGGCCACATTGCGGGCAGTGCCGTTCTGTGTAAACCAGGCGGTGCGCAGGGCATCTTCGGGCGACTGTGAAAATGCGGTGATGCCAAGCGCCAGACAGAGGGATAGCAGTATTGTTTTCATAACATGGTTTTGGGTATAGGTATGTCACCAGGCCTTACGGCCCGGAAAAATGTGCACGATGGATGGTTCCGGTAAACTAAATTACCCCCTGCCGCCACGACCTGTGCTGCTGCTCGATCCGCTGCTCTTGAATCCGCCGCTGTTGCCACCGGCGCTGCTGCTGGTAGAAGGCGTGCTGCTGTTATTTGTTGGCGCAAAGGTTCTTGCTGGCCTGTCGAAGCTGTTGGTGCTACCATTGGGGGAGGTGGTAAACACTTTTTTCAGCAGGTTGCCAAAGTTATTGTTATTGGTAGCCGAGGGCACGAAATTGCCCGACTTATCGCGGTAACCGTAATTGGAATTGTTATAGGTTTTGTTCTTGTAGGCCGACAGGTTGCTGCCGGATGTATAACCACCGCCGCCGAATTTGGGCGTACTGTAATTTACCAGGGTATAATACGGGTTGTTCCAGCCATAATAAGCGCCGCCGCCCCAGTAGGGTCTGCCATAGTAGGAAACACCGATATACAGGCCATTGTTCCAGGTGTTGTAAAGAGAGTAGTTGTTGTAATTGCAGAAATCATAACGGCTGTCGTACCAGTAAGCATAATCATCCAGCGAAGACCAGCGGTTGCGGTTGGCTACCTTCATCCTCAGGTAACGGTCGTCCTGGCTGCTGATGTATTCGTCGTAATCCTCACGGTCCTGTTGCCGGCGCGTCTCTTCCTTCGCTGTCAGTCCTTCCCGGCCGGGTGAATAATAAACATCGTCTGGGGTTTGTCCTGCCTTGTACGCGGTTGAGCAACCGGAAAAAATTGCCATACCAAGAATAGCGGAGAGTAACAGTTTTTTCATAACAGCCGTATTAAGGTTAGATAATGTGAAGTTACATACATTTGCGGTCTTGTAACTTCTGGTATTTCCGGAGCAAATGTTCGGCCAACTAACATTTGTGAACCGGTTTATATGTTAAAAATGAGATAAAACTTTATGGGTAAGGAGATCACTTCAAGAGAACAGGATTATTCGCAGTGGTATAACGATCTTGTCATCAAAGGCAGCCTGGCCGATTACAGCGCCGTGCGCGGCTGTATGGTCATCAAACCCTATGGTTATGCGTTATGGGAGAACATGCGCGATGTGCTGGACAGGATGTTCAAAGACACCGGTCACCAGAATGCATACTTCCCGCTCTTTGTTCCCAAAAGCCTGTTTGAAGCCGAGGAAAAAAATGCGGAGGGCTTTGCAAAAGAATGTGCCGTAGTAACGCACTACCGTTTAAAAAGCGATCCCGTTAACAAAGGCAAACTGATCGTAGACCCCGAGGCAAGACTGGAAGAAGAACTGGTGGTTCGCCCAACCAGCGAAGCCATTATCTGGAATACCTATAAGGGATGGATCCAGTCGTACCGCGATCTGCCCATCCTGGTAAACCAGTGGGCCAATGTGGTAAGATGGGAAATGCGTACGCGTTTGTTCCTGCGCACTGCCGAGTTCCTCTGGCAGGAGGGACATACCGCGCATGCCACGGCTGCGGAAGCCATCGCCGAAACCAGGCAGATGCTGGATGTATACGCCGATTTCGTGGAGAACTGGATGGCATTGCCCGTGGTGAAAGGTGTAAAAAGTCCCAACGAACGTTTTGCAGGCGCCGAAGACACTTATTGCATCGAAGCACTGATGCAGGACGGTAAGGCATTGCAGGCGGGCACCTCTCATTTTCTGGGGCAGAATTTTGCAAAAGCCTTTGATGTGAAATTCTCCGACAGGGATAACAAACTGGATTATGTATGGGCAACCAGCTGGGGCGTAAGCACCCGGCTGATCGGTGCGCTGGTGATGGCGCACAGCGACGACGACGGGCTGATACTGCCGCCGCGTATTGCACCCCTGCAGGTGGTGATCGTACCGATATTCCGGAACGAAGAACAGAAAGCGCCCATAGATGCCAGGGTGAAAGAGATCATGCTGCGTTTGAAAGCAATGGGCATTTCCGTGAAGTACGACGACTCTGATAATGCAAGACCGGGCTGGAAATTTGCGGAATACGAAATGAAAGGCGTGCCCGTGCGCATGGCCATTGGTACGCGCGACCTGGAGAACAATGTAGCCGAGATAGCGAGAAGGGATACCAAGGAGAAAATGAGCGTAAGCCTCGATGGCATCGAGATCTATATCCAGACGCTGCTGGTGCAGATACAGCAGGGGCTGTATGATAAAGCCCTCGCTTACCGCAACGAACATATTACGGCAACCGATAACTGGGAAGAATTTCAGCAGCTGCTCGACACCAAGGGCGGTTTTGTATCCGCACACTGGGACGGCACAGCCGAAACAGAAGAAAAGATCAAGGAACTGACCAAGGCCACGATACGTTGTATACCGCTTGATAACAAATCGGAAGAGGGAAAATGTATTCTTACGGGCAACCCTTCCGCCCAGCGGGTGTTGTTTGCACGCGCTTATTAATTCTTTGGCGAGAAAGCATGAAACAAAAACCGGTACCACCTTACCTGCAGCCCTACCTGGAGGGTAAAGTATTGTTATTGGACAAGCCGCTTCACTGGACTTCCTTCGATGTGGTGCGAAAACTGCGCAACCTGATCAGGGTAAAGAAAGTAGGACATGCCGGCACCCTGGATCCGTTGGCCACCGGCCTGCTGATCGTATGCACGGGTAAGTTCACGAAGAAGATCAATGAATACATGGGGATGGAAAAAGAGTATACCGGCAGTTTCACGCTGGGTGCCGTTACGCCAACCTATGATCTCGAAAGCGAACCGCAGGACCACAAGGATTTCGCGCATCTTACCGATACCATGATCCATAATGCCACGAAGCCTTTCACCGGTGAGATTATGCAGGTGCCGCCCGCGCATTCCGCCATCAAAAAAGACGGCAGGCCCGTGTATCTCGCAGCCAGGAAAGGTCTTGAAGTAACACTCGACCCCAGACCCGTAACGATACATTCGTTCAGCATCGAAAAGATCGAACTGCCGGTTGTTTATTTCAGGGTGGTGTGTTCCACCGGCACCTATATCAGGAGTCTCGCCCATGATTTCGGCAAAGAACTCGGCGTTGGCGCCTACATGAGCAGTCTCCGCCGCACCCGCATCGGCATATTCAACGTTGAAGACGCGATGAAGATGGAGGAATTTGAGAAGGAAATTGAACAGATGAGGAAGGAGGAAGGAACAGATGAACAGATGAACAAGGAATAACGAATATCGATCGGAGGGGGATGGCTGATCGGTCGTGGAGCGTGAAAACATACTCATGCCGACTACGGACTCTTCTCAAGACAACTCACGATAACTCATGACAACTCACGTTTCACGCTTCACGCCTTACGTGCATCACTAAAATGGCAGGCCTATTCCCAGTTGGATGGCGTAATTATTCACTTTCAGTCCGTTGGTTCTGTATTCGTTCCAGCTGATGCTGTTGGCCCAGCCGCCGGGGGTGGGTCTGAGCGGGTCTTTCAGTTTGAAACCGCAGTCAACACGGATCAGGAAATAGGAAAAATCCATACGGATACCCGTTCCCACGCCTACGGCCAGATCGCGGTAGAGATTGGAAAACGAGAATGCCGCCATCGGGTCTATATCGCTGCGTTTTACATTCCATACATTGCCGATATCGGCAAACAAAGCACTGGATACCTGTGCGCCGGCGATGGTGGTGATGGGGAAACGGTATTCGATATTGGCTTCCAAACGCATATCCCCGAACCGGTCGCGGTAACTGTTCTTGGCGGTATCCTGCTCAGCCAGCGTGGAACTGCCCAGCCCCAGCTGGCGCAAACCCCAGGCACGCATGCTGTACGGTCCGCCCGCCGAAAACTGTTTGAAGAAAGGCATGGTCTGGTTGGTGGCGGTATCGCCTCCGTAACTGTAGCCTGCACCGCCAAACAAATGCCAGGCGAGTTCTGTTCTGCGGAACTTAATCATCCTGGTAAACTCGGCCTCCGCTTTTACATACCGGTAAATATTATCCTGCAGCCCGGGTATCAGGCCAAACAGTCCGCCGGCTTCTTCCAGGCTGAGACGGATGCGGTGACTTGCCCTGGGGTTTCGTGCAGAAGTTACCGATCGCAGCAGCGACACGCTCTGGCTGATGATGCGTCCCTCGTTAAAAGAGGTTTTCAGGAAGGGGTTCTGTTTGATCAGCGTATCCAGCTTGGCCAGTTTATCGAGGGCATAGAACTCCAGGTTCAGCGGGCGGTACAGCCATACGTTATTGCCTTTTTTCCATTCGTATCCCCAGTTGGTCACCAGTGAGCGGAGCTGGTAGTACTCACGCCTGTCAACATACGAGCCGTTGATGGAGAACAGGGTTCTTTTGTTATCAAGCCTGTTCAGCGCCCGCCAGCGGCTGAAGGGTTGTATCAGCCTGGGAAAGGAATAGGTATGTCCAAGTCCTATGAGGAATGTCTGCACCAGCGGGTCCTGGTTGGAGGTAAGGATATTCAGCTCCACACCCGTGCGGAATGTGGTGAGCGATTGTATCGCTCCCTTCCACACATTGCGGTTGGTGTATTCGATATTGCCGGTAAAGCCCCAGAGATTGCCAAGACCGATATCTGCGGTGTTACGGCTTGCTTCGAGTCCCAGCGTATAGCTCTGCTTGACGGCGGGGATCAGAAAATAATACAGGTCGAGCGTATCCCTGCCCCTCGGCACGGCTTTGCCATCCACCTGCTGCCAGGCGCCCAGCTGGCCCAGCGTATTGATGGTTTTGAAATAATTGGCTTCATTGTACAGATCGCCCGTGCGCAGGTAGCTGTGTTCGCGCAACGGCCGGTAATGGAATTTGCCTTGCTTATAGCGCATCACGATACCGCGTCTGGTGGATTCCCGGAAATCGCGTCTTTTGATCAGGCTGTCGGGCGATTCGGCGAGTTTGCTTTCGGGATAGAAATAGGTTTTGCCAACATAATACTGAACCAGTTTATTGGTATCCGCAGAAGCTTTGCGCATGACGGTGATATCCCATTTGGGATCTATGCGCCGGTTTCTTGCCGCTTCCGCAATGATCTGGGCCTGTCGGAAAGGATCCAGCGTAAGTGTCAGCAGATTGGCGTCGATGCTGTCGACCAGTGCATAGATATCCTCGCGTGTAAAAAAGTAATACCCGTTCTGCCGGTAAAAATTCACCAGCCTGTCGAGTTCGCTGTTGATGATGTCTTTCGAATAAGGCTTACCCTTTACCAGCAGCGTATGCTCTTTTTGTTCCATTGTCAGCCGCTGCAGGTTGGAATCTGCAAGATTGAAGGAAACCGAATCGATGCTGATGTTCTTGCCGGCATCGATGTACATGATCAGGTTGGTACGCAGCTGGTCTTTTACGGTGTCTATCCGCACAGAGTCTTTATACGTGGCATAATAATAACCCTGCGCGTTGAGATAGGCGTTCATATAATTGACCGATCGCGTAACATTGGCCGTATCAAAAACAGGCGGGTTTTGTAACCGATACATGTAAAAGAACCCAGGCCGCTGCAGTCTTCTTGCCTGTGCGCTGTCGTCCCAGTAATTCTCCAGGTCTGTGAGTAAACGATTTTTCTCATCTTTGGACATACTGCCGGTGAGTTCGATCCGGTTGTTGAAAACAAAAGGTTTTCCAACCGGATACTCCTTCACCCTGGTGCTGGTTGTAACGGAACATGCGCTGATCATTGCCAGGATGGAGAGTAGCAGTAAGAAAGAAAAGGTTCGCCTGTAACAGGTAAAATCCATAGCAGATGTTAAGCAAGAATGAGGTCAAATATATTCAATCTTTATGCCAGAAAAGACAAAGACTGCAGGAAGGACTGTTCCTTGCAGAAGGCGTAAAGCTGGTGGATGAGTTGCTGCAAAGCGATTTCCGGATCAGAAAACTGTATGCGGCCGAAGCCTGGATCCGGGGCCATCCCGGCGTTGAAGCCGTGCAGGTTACCGACGACGAGCTGGCCAGGATCAGCGGGCAGGCCAGCCCCAACCAGGTGCTGGCGGTGGTTGAACAGAAGCAACCCCCGCGTTTGCCGCTGTGGAAGGGCAGGCTGTCACTGGCGCTGGATGGCATACAGGACCCGGGTAACCTGGGTACCATTATCCGAATTGCAGACTGGTTTGGCATCGGGCAGATCATGGCAAGCGAGGATACGGTTGACTGCTACAACCCCAAAGTAATCCAGTCTACCATGGGCAGCTTTCTGCGGGTCACCGTCTGGTACGGCAAGCTCGAAACCGCTTTGTCTGCCGCCGGGGTTCCGGTGCTGGGCGCGCTGCTCGACGGTAAGAACCTGTATGTCTCTGGAAAACGCAGTGAAGGCATCCTGCTGATCGGCAACGAATCCAAAGGCATACAACCGGCATTGCTGCCGCTGGTCACGCATCCCATTACCATACCCAGAATAGGAGGGGCGGAATCACTGAATGCCGCGGTGGCAACGGGTATAATCCTGTCGCATATCGTATAACATAGGGGCGATTGCCAATGATCAGTGATGAATGGCCGAAATGGTAAGGGGATCAGCGGAACTGTATGGCCCTTATCGGACTTATTCTTTTTACCAGCAGGGTGGGGATGATCAGTGCAAGGTAGCAAACCAGCGCGGTGGCCGTGCAGATGGCCAGCACCTGCCACCAGATAATGCTCACCGGTGCGGTAGCCACATAATAGGAACTTTCGTCGAGCCGGATAAAACCGGTTTGCTGCTGCAGTATCGCCAGTCCGAGACCGGCCAGCAGCCCGATACCGATACCGCGGATAGTGATCGCCGTAGCCTGGTAGAGAAATATTTTCCGAATAAGCGCATCGCCGGCACCCACGGCTTTCAGGATACCGATCATTCTTGTCCGCTCCAGGATCAGGATCAGCAGGCAGGTGATGAGGTTGATAACGGCCACCACCGACATCACGATAAAGATCACATTGCGGTTTACGTCCTGGATGTTCAGCCAGTCGAATATATTGGGAAACACTTCGCGTATGCTCCGGCTTTCCCATTGCAGCGGCAGCTGGTCAGACAGCTGTTTGTTGACCGTGTCTATCCGGCGGTAATCGTTCAGAAAAATTTCGTACCCGCCAATCTGGTCGGGGTCCCAGCTGTTTACGCGCTGCAGCAGACGCAGATCGCCGATGATGAACAATTTATCATACTCTTCGATCCCTGTTTTATAGATACCTGCAACCCGCAGTTTGCGATAGGTTCTGTTGCCGTCGTTCAGCGAAATAAAATAAACGGTTGCCGTATCCCCGAGGCGGATATCGAGCTGGGCCGCAAGCTGCGCCGAAACCATCAGTTCCCTGCTGTATAACGAATCATCAAAACAGAGCCAGCGCCCCTGCAGCAGGTATGCGTGCAACTGGCTGCTGTCGTAATTCCGGTCGATGCCTTTCAGCAGCACCCCTTCGATCTCTTTGTTCTTTTCAAGCACGGCAGACTTGGTGGCAAAACCCTGGAAATTGCGGATGCCCGGTTGCTGCCTGATGATGGTTTCAACAGTATCGTTCCGGGCAATGGGGTTTTCTTCGGCCACCAGCGATTTACCGGGCTCGTATCCCTGCACCCTGATATGCCCCCAGAAACTGAATACTTTTTGCGAAACGGTCTGCTGAAACCCGTTCACAAACGCCATGGTCAGTATCATAGCGGCCACACTCAGCGCCGTGGCGGCAACGGACAGCCTGATGATGAACCTCGAAAAAGAGCGCTGACCGGTAAAAGCAATGCGTTTCGCAATATGAAAGGCCAGGTTCAAATGGAGAGGGGTTGATTCAGGCAAAACTAACGACATGGGTCTGTATTTGAGAATTTTGCTGCACCTGAATCCTGAAATTCCGCCATGGCATTTCTTAACGGCCTGTCAAATTTCAATATTCACCATTCCTGATCCCCGGTTGCCCCGCTGTGCTATTTCTGTTTATCGTAAGTTTACCCATGCGTTGTGCGTTAGTGATTGTTCTGGGTGCTTTATCCCTCGGGCTTTTTGCCCAGCGTTTGCCCGACCAGGTGTATATGGCCGGTATCCGTACCCCCAAACTGTTTCAGCAGAACAACCAGCAGAGCCTGCCGGTATGGGTGTTGAATTCGGCCGAGCAGCTCGAGCTGCATTTTGATGACCTGACGGGTTACCCGCGGAATTTTTATTACACGCTGCAGTTGTGCAATGCAGACTGGGCACCGGCCGATGTGAATATATTCGACCAGATCAAGGGCTTTTTACAGAATCGGCTGTCGCAGTACCGGGTATCTTCGATTGCTGCAACAAAATATGTGCATTACCAGGCTTTGTTACCTGAAAGGAATTGTATGCCAGCCAAAGCGGGTAACTACCTCCTGAAAGTTTTCCTGGATAACGATACCGCCAAACTTGCTTTTACCAAACGCCTGCTGGTATTGGATCAGCAGGTGCTGATCGGCGCCAGCGTGCAGCAGCCTTTCAACAACGAATACCTGCGCACCCACCAGAAAGTGCAGTTCTCTGTTAATACGCAGAAACTGAATATACTCAGCCCGCAGCAGGTGAAAGCGGTGGTGGTGCAGAACAACAAATGGAATGAGGCGGTAAAGGATATCCAACCGGCATTTATCAGGGGAAATGTATACGATTACAACGGTGAGCGCGACTGCATTTTCTTTGCCGGCAAGGAATACCGCTGGGTGGATCTGCGGAGTTTTCGGTTTCTTACCGACAGGATGGAAAGTGTTGACCGGCGTTCCGCTCCCAATGACATTATGGTGAAGCAGGATATGGAGCGAAACGACCTGCGCTATATGTATTTCAGCGATCGCAACGGGTACGATGAGATAAGCACCACCGAATCGGTCAATCCCTGGTGGCAGGGCGACTATGCCAATGTGCAATTCAGTTTTGTGCCCCGGGCCAACCGGCCATACGCGGGAAAGGATGTGTACCTGGTCGGCGAGCTGACGGGTAACCGCGCCGGCGATACCTCGCGGATGGTGTATGACACCTCTGCCGGTATGTATCGAAAAAGCCTGATGCTGAAACAGGGCTACTACAGCTACTATTACGCCACAAAGGATGCCCGTAACCAGTACGCCAGACTGGATCCCTCGGTAACCGAAGGGAATTACTGGGAAACGGAAAACGAATACACGATCCTCTTCTACAACCGCCCCTTCAGCGCCAGGCATGATGAACTGGTTGGTATGGTGACGGTGAATTCGAGGGCTGCGCGATGAATGGGGAGGGAGGTCGACATGGAGATGTTTTCACGGCCTACCTCCGCTCCCCCTCCGATCGATATTCGTTATTCCTTGTTCATCTGTTCATCTGTTCATTTGTTCAATTTATTCCTTGTTCAATCATCCCGATTCCCTTAATTTTGCGCCCGGCAGGTCTTACACGGCCAGCTCCTGCTGAACCTCCCCAGGGCAGGAATGCAGCAAGGATAGGCGGTTGTAGCGGTGCGATGTGAGTAGCCTGCCATTTTTTTTCTTTTATCCGCGGATGATCCATTCCGCGGTCAGCATATCTGACATCCAAAACCGCATTCATGAAATTTTTCATCGACACGGGTAATCTCGCCCAGATCAAGGAAGCAAACGATTTAGGTATTCTCGATGGTGTTACCACCAATCCCAGCCTGATGGCCAAAGAAGGCGTTAAAGGCGAGGAAGCCATCGCCAATCACTACAAGACCATCTGTGAGATGGTGGACGGCGATATCAGCGCTGAAGTATTGTCCACCGATTTCAGCACCATGGTGGAAGAAGGTAAAAAACTCGCCGCGATCCATCCAAATATCGTGGTGAAGGTTCCGATGATCAAAGACGGTGTCAAAGCCATCAAATGGTTTACCGATAACGGTATCCGTACCAACTGTACCCTGGTATTCTCTGCCGGACAGGCGATCCTGGCCGCAAAAGCGGGTGCCAGCTATGTATCACCTTTTATCGGCCGTATCGACGACAGCGGCTGGGATGGTATGGAACTGATCGGCCAGATCCGTCATATCTACGATATACAGGGTTTTAAAACCGAGATACTCGCGGCTTCTATCCGCAGCGCGCTGCATATCATCAAAGCGGCGGAACTCGGTGCGGATGTTTGCACCTGTCCGCTGGACTCGATCCTCGGTCTGCTGAAACATCCCCTGACCGATATCGGTCTTGCGAAGTTCCTCGAAGACGCAAAGAAAATGTAAACCGACCGGTTGCATAACCGGAAATGATTTTACGGTTTACCGGGTACAAAGTACGATGCTCCGGCATCTGTACAGGTACCCGGTAAACCTTTTTTTTTGCGGTTCTTATTCCCTTTCTATCCTTTTTATTGCTTCGCGGATGCTTAGTGCAGGCAGGGGATGCTGCTGTACAAAACGGCTCACCCATTCCGGATCTGTTTTTGAATATTCGCGCAGGGCCCAGCCGATCGCTTTCTGGATAAAGAACTCCTTCGACCGGCTGCAATGGAGTATGTACCTGGTAAGCAATTCCGTATCCGTGTCTTTCCTGAACTTTTTCTGGAACAGGATACTGCTGCGCTGCAGCCAGATATTGGCTGAGCGGTTCCATTTACCGGTTACCGTTCCGATGTTTTCAGGATACAGCCTGAAATAATCGTTCAGCCATTCGCTGGCAATATGATCCACACTGTCCCACCAGCTTTTGGTAACCAGGCATTCTTCCATAAGCCCGATAACAGAGGCGTTCCATTGTTTTTTATGCCAGGCAAACAGTTCGATGGCGAAATACTGGTACTCGCGTTGCGGAAGCGCGAAGCATTCCCTTACAATGGCTTCCAGCTCCGTAAGACCGGATACCGGGTATTGCCGGTAATGCTCCCTGCACAATCGCCTCCGCCCGGGTGTTTTCAACCCGAAGAAAGTAAATTGGTTCAGCAGATAGGCTTCTGCGCCCGCAGCATTTGCCGCGTTGGCGTTTTGCCGGAACGCGCGGGTGATGGGTACCAGGTATGTATGCATGGAATACGCCTGCTTCTTTAGGGTAACATATGGGTAAATACCATCACAGGTCGATCACCCTTTTTTCGGTATGACTTTTTACCGCCGCCTCGATGATCTCCATTACACGGATGCCATCCTGCACGGTCACCGGCATGGGTTTGTCGTAACGCAATGCCTGGTATACGCCATCGTAGTAATCGTAATAATTGCCCTGCAGCGTGGGTACCTTCTCGCGGATGAGCTTTCCATCTTTTTCCGTATGCAGCAGTCCCTGCTCGGATTGGGGTTCTGTGCCCCAGTCGGTAAGATTGGGTTTTTTGCCCGCCACCAGTTCCGTTTCCTGTATATCGGCGCGGCTCTTGAGAAAACTGCCCTTGCGTCCGAATACACTGAACGCGGGTAAAGGCTCCCTTACCTGGTAACCCGATTTCAGCCGTACACGCAACGCCGGGTAGTAGAGCAGTATCTCGAAATAATCGTCTACCTGCGAACCGGGCCGCGTGATCCTGAGATCGGCAAATACGGCAGAAGGCATGCCGAAGAGAAAGAGTGCGCCGTCTATCAGGTGCGGACTCAGGTCGTTCAGGATGCCAGCGCCGGGCCCCGGTGTTTCTTTGTGTGGTTTGGGACTGAGTTCGTCTTTAAACCTGTCGAAATGGAATTCCGCCTCCACGATCTCGCCAAGCCAGCCTTCCCGGATGATGCTGGTAACGGTTTTAAAATCGCTGTCCCAGCGTCTGTTCTGGAATACCGAGATCTTCTTTCCTTTTTTTTCTGCAAGTGCCTGTAGCGCGTAGGCTTCCGCAAGCGTGGCGGTAAAGGCTTTTTCCACCACCACATGTTTACCCGCCTCGAGTGCTTTGGTGGTATAGTCGTAGTGCGTTGCGGTGGGGGTGTTCACCACCACCAGTTCAATGCTTTCGTCGCCCAGCACTTCCTCGAGTGAGCGGTATATTTTGCTGCCGGGGTAAACCGCGGCCGAATCGGATTTGGTTCTTTCCCAGATACCCGTCAGTTCAAATCCGGGATGTAAATGAATAAACGGTGCATGAAAAGCTTTACCTGATAAGCCAAACGAGAGCACAGCGGTTTTGATAGCGGACATAAGCTTTGTATTCGCGATAAAATTAAGTCAGGGAGACAATACGGCAGCGCTGAATTTTTGCGCAGACAGTGTTGCTGCGAAAAAAAGCGGCCATACGGCCGCCTTCAAAAGGGGGAAGGGATGTATGCCGGTTTATTTTGGCCTGCGGCGCCATGTCTGCAGCAGGAATTTACCATAGGCATTGGTGCCGGTAAGCCTCACCTCGTTGTTCAGCAGCTGCAGTGTGGCGGGTTTGTATTCAAGACCGCTGATGCAGCTGCTCACCAGGCAGCCGGCTTTGAACTGACCCGAACCGGCCGAAGTGCTGAGCTCTTTCCACATCACATCGGTGGGTCTTACGCAATACCTGTTCTTCTGCAACACCGTGATCATACCATCCGCTGTAACGGGATCCACCGATATTACAGTTCCATTCAGCGCGCTGTCGTCATCGGTGGTACTGACCAGTTGCCAGTCTCCTTCGAGCTGGTAAAGACCGGTCGGGCCCGGGGGCAGTTTCCGGGTACTGCATCCATACACAGACAACAGTACGCACACAACAAGGGGTATGGTTGCTTTTTTCATATCAGTTGGTCGAATCCTTTGCATAGTTAGTGTGTTTAGCGGGTCGGGGTTTTATACCATTTCACAGAAAATTTACATAATTCACAGATTTTCTTCTATTTATACTGTTTTGCCGGCTATCTTTAGCAGAATAGCATGCACCATGAAAAACGAATTTGTAAAGGTACAGACCTGTGAGCCCCATCGAACGCGTACCAAGGAAATCCTTCGCGAATGCCCGGAAATGCGCAAACTGATCGGTAAGAACCCTTACACTTTTGCAGCCATCCTGGGCCTGGTGGGCATCCAGCTGGCCGCCTGCTGGATGGTATCGGACCAGCCCTGGTGGGTGGTGCTGGTTGTTGCCTATACAGTTGGCGCTTTTGCCGATCATGCGCTGTTTGTGATGATACATGAATGCGCGCATCGCCTGGTGTTCAAAACCCGTACAGCCAACAGGCTGGCGGGTCTGGTGGCCAATTTCCCGCTGTTATTTCCCAGTTCCATATCGTTTGAGAAATACCATATCAAACATCATTCCTTTCAGGGAATACACGAGCTGGATGGCGATCTTCCGAATTACTGGGAGGCCAAGCTCATCAATAATTTTTTTATCGGGAAAGTGATCTGGCTGTTGTTCTATCCGTTCTTTCAGCTGTTTCGCATGCCCAGACTGAAAGAGATCAAACCGTTTGATAAATGGACAGCGCTCAACTGGACGCTGCAGATACTGGTCGCTTTTGCCATTGTCTGGTTCTTCGGGCTCAAGGGCATCGCGTTTTTCGTAGCCAGCTTTTTCTTTTCGGTGGGTCTGCACCCACTCGGTGCAAGATGGATACAGGAACACTACCTTACACACGGGGAACAGGAAACCTACAGTTACTACGGCGTGCTCAACAAAGTGGCTTTCAACGTGGGTTATCACAACGAACACCATGATTTTCCCTCCGTGCCCTGGAACAGGCTGCCGCAGATCAGGAAAAGCGCCCCCGCATTTTATGATACCCTGTCGTACCATACCTCCTGGACAAAACTTTTCTTCCGTTTTCTCTTCGATAAAGAAATATCCCTGTTCTCACGCGTGATCCGCTCCAACCGTGGCAAGGTCAAACTCTGCGACCAGTCAAAACCCGATATGGAACTGATAGAGCAGTAACACCGGATATACGCTGAAAAACCCCGGAACAGGCAAAAAACAACTCCCGACAACACAATAACGGCAACTGTCCCGGTTTCCATACTGACGACTGACGCCGCTCATCGTCCCGGTCCACCATTTAACACATTATTTGCGATTGTATTTGCCTGCTAAGCAGCAAATATGTAATTTTGCACCCTGAAATAATGAGCGTGTAATCTATATACACAGTTATCTCAACAGGAGATGTGATCATACAGCCTCTTTCTAACGATTGAATCGGTTTCCCCCTGTTCCGCGCTCATACAACAACTTAATATTAAAAAGGAGAAATATTATGACTAGTAATGTTATGCCTTCTATTGTCCGGATAGAAGCAAATGAATTGAAAGCACTGGTAAAAGAAGTAAAAGAAACAGTGGCAAGCAATGTGATCCGTAATCCAAAAACGCAAAGCAGGATCTTTGGCGCGGTGGATATGTGGAACCTTCGCCGTAAAATGAAAACAGCCAGTCTGGCTGCTCATTACGGTCTGTAACGGATCGATGGCACACACCGGGTTGGGAATATCGACAGGATGGTTCAGCCACCAGGTCGGTTTTCTCATTCTCCCGATCCGGTTTTCCCTTCTGTCCACGCAAACTGCGCTGACCGCGGAAAATGCGCAAAACGTTCCCTGAAATGATCGGGGAGTACGGCCAGTTTTCTTTTGACCGCATCCATCCAGGCGCCATCCACCGTAAGCACGGCGCAGCGTATTTCTTTGTTCTTCCATAACTCGTGCACCATCGTCCAGCGACCGCCGTCACGGGTGCTTTTGGTTATCTCCACCGTCATTTCGAGCGAATCGTTGTAATGCACTTCTTTTTTGAAAATGCATTCTTCACGAAACAGGATAGGGCCGATCTGCGCCTTCATCATCTCTGCCGGTGTAAGCCCGGATTCCGTTAACAGCGCAATACGCACAAATGCGCCCCAGTCGTAGTACACCGAATGACGTACATGAAAATTGGGGTCGAGATCGCTCCACCGTACCTGTATGGGTTTGCTGTAATGGTTCATGCCACTAAGGTAGCGATAAAGCAGGGCGAAGCACGCACCGGCAGATCGTAAAGATGAATTAGGGTTACCGCAACTGCGACTGTATCTGCTGCTTGATATTCTCGGGCAGGGTTTCTTTCTGCCTGATCTCTTTGACAAGACAGGTGATGATCATCGTCTGTTTTTCAAAATGTTTGCAGGCGCCGCAAAGTCCCAGGTGCGTTCTTAACTGCACCTGTTCCAGCCAGGTGAGTTTGTTCTCTTCTCTTTTCGACAGCAGGAAAGTGGCTTTTTTACAATGCATCTTGCGTTATTTGGGGTTGATCCAGTTTTTTTCGAGACAGTTGCGCAGTTGCAGCTTGGCACGGTGCATCAGCACCCAGTAATTGGATGGGGTGATGCCCAGTGTTTTGCATATCTCGGCAGAATCCAGGTCGTCGAGGTACTTCATGGCAAAAACGGATTGCTGCGCATCGTGCAGTTTCTTGCGGCAGCCTTCAAAAGCCTGGTAGAATTCTTTGCGCTCAACTTCCCCGTCGGCGGCATTGCGCCAGTCGGCAGGTTCGTCCTGCTGGTTCCAGTGACCCGGCTCTCCGAAATACCGGTCTTCGGTATTGTCCTGGTCGATATGCACCATGATATCCGTCGATTTCCTGCGGTAATGATCAATGATCTTGTTCCTGCAGATGGCGAACAGCCAGTTTTTTTCGGAAGCCTCGCCTTTATAGCCCTCCCTTGCCTTCCAGGCGCTCAGGAAAGTTTCCTGCACGATGTCCTGCGCCAGCGCCTGATCGTTCACACGCGGCAGTGTATACGAGTACAATGCATCGGCGTATTGGGTAACCCATTCCTGTGGATGAAGACTGTGTGCCATACATCGTGAAAATACACATTTCCCCCGGCTTGCCTGGTTGCCGAAAAGTGGGAATTATGCAATTTTTATCCCGATTCCTGTAATGCTGCTGTGGATAGCCTGGCGGAACTTTGAACAAAACAAATCATGGAACCCCGGTTTATACTTGTATGGATGATGCTGGGCGCGGTCACCGCCATGGTGATGGTGGTTCACAAACCGCTTTCGGCTTTTTTCAAAGCGCGCAGACGCTGAACACAGGATATTTTTTTTCATATAGCAGTTAGTTTTGGTCCAACCCCTGTTTTCACAGGGGTTTCCATTATATGGAATCCGTCTCCACCTGATGGAATTTCTGTTTATCTTTTGCCGATTTTACAACCAAACCTGCCTATATGAAATCCTTGCTGTCCATTCTGCTCTGCGCTGTATGCGCAACTGCCAGTGCCCAATCCTATTCACCCACCGCCGATAACCTTGCTGCCAGGAAAGCGTTCCAGGATATGAAATTCGGCATGTTCATCCATTGGGGCGCCTCCAGCGTGCTGGGCAGCGGAGAATGGGTGATGAACAACCGCAATATCCGCGTAAACGAATACAACAACCTGATCCGCGTATTCAATCCCCAGGATTTCGACGCAAAGAAATGGGTGGAGACCGCAAAGAATGCGGGTATGAAATACATTACATTCATCACACGCCACCACGACGGTTTCAGTAACTGGGACACCAAACAATCGGACTGGAAAATCACCAATACGCCCTATGCAAAGGATGCATTGAAACAACTGGCGGAGGAATGCCACAAACAGGGGATTAAATTATTCTGTTATTACTCGCTGCTCGACTGGTACCGTTCGGATTACCAGTGGGAGACGGGCAAGACCGGAAAAGGCACCGGCAGGAGCGGCAAAAGCAATTGGGAAAGCTATATCGCCTTTATGAAAGCGCAGCTGACAGAATTGCTGACAAACTACGGCGAGATATCGGGTATATGGTTCGATGGTCACTGGGACCAGCTGGATAACGACCACGACAAAACGCTGCAGTCAAAAGTGAACTGGCATTACAACGAGATCTACACGCTGATCCATAAACTGCAGCCGCAATGCCTGATCTCCAATAACCACCACCTGGCACCCATACCCGGAGAGGATTTCCAGGCTTTTGAAAAAGACCTGCCGGGTGGCAACACCACCGGTTTTGGCGGTGCCAGCGTTTCGCAGCTGCCGCTTGAGACCTGCGAAACCATGAACGATGCCTGGGGGTACAATATGACCGACCGCAAATTCAAATCCTTCAAAACCCTGATCCATTATATGGTGAATGCCGCTGCGCTCAACGCCAATTTCCTGCTGAATGTGGGTCCGATGCCCAACGGTGTGATACAGCGCGAGTTTACCGATACGCTGGCAAAAATGGGCAGGTGGATGCAGCAATACGGCAGCAGTATTTATGGTACAAGGGGCGCTGTGTTACCGGCGCAGGACTGGGGCGTGGTTACCGCCAAAGAAAAAACCTGGTATGCGCATGTGCTGCGCAAACCGCAGCAGTCCTATATCTTACTCCCGCAGGTAAAAGAAAAAGTGACCGCGGTATCGCTGATGAACGGTGGTGCCCTGCAGTTTAAACAGCAGGCCGAAGGTATTTTTGTCTACCTGGATAAGACAGCGCCCGACGAGGTGGATACAATCGTGGAACTGCGGTTCTAACCCTCTTTTTTCCGATCGGAAACAAACAAATGCAACCGCGGAACGGCAAAACCGTTCCGCGGTTGCTGTTTACGTAAGTTTTACATTGCCCGTAAGGGTACAGTCTTTCGGTTCTTCGCCGATCATCGTCACCGTAAGTATATCGATCATCACATCCTTCCATTGCGGGTAGCGTTGCAGGTACTGCTGGGATGCCTGCAGGAAAGACAGCATTTTACGGCGGGTAATGCCTTCGTCCGAAATGGTATTGACCGGATGATAGGACTTAGTGGTAACACCGATAAAATGCAGCCGTCCGAACCGGGAGGCAATGATATCGATCTTGCCATGGCAGTAGGCCCAGTTGCGTTTAATAAGCAGGAAGCCTTTCTCCGTAAGCCAGCCTGCCACACGTAATTCCAGTTTCTCTTCTTTAAGCGGATCTGTCTGCATATGCCCGGGTTTTGCTGAAGATATATACCCCGCAAGCATCGTGCCTTTTTTGCGCGGTAACGATCTGCTGATATTCCTTTGTTTTTGCCTGTTTTGGGCAATGAATTCCACAATGCCGCCTGTGGGAAAGCGTGGTATCATTTATGCGGGAAGGAGGGTAGTAAGGAACGAAAACCCGATGGCCGCAAAAAGTGGCGGATATTGTTCAACGGCATTGTTCAATTAGTAAAAACGATTGTATGAAAAAGACCTATTTCGCAGCGATTTTCCTGTCTCTGGCGGCGGTGGTTTTGTTTGCGTTCAGCCCCCAGCGCCTGGGGTCTGTTAAAGGAAGCGTGACCCCGGTAGATGGGGCAAGCCAGGTTTGGCTGATTACCGCAAAAGATACGCTCCGGTCTGGTATACAGAACGGTGTGTTCCAGGTTACCGGTGTCAAACCCGGCACCTGTACGCTGGTGGTAGAGGGCATTTCTCCCTATAGACAGACGGTACGCACCGGCGTGGAAGTGTTTGAAGGCACCGAGACCAATGTAGGGGAGATCATCCTGGAAAAAGCGAAAAAAAGCAGCGCGCCGCTGTGGTAGGGAAATGCATTGTTGACCTAAACTTTTCCTATGAAATACATTTTGCTCGGCGTTATGAGCCTGATCATGGCCACCACCCTGTGGCATCCGCTGGTTATCGGCGTGAGACATGCCCATGCTGCGCCGGCAAAAAAACAGGGCGGACCAACCCTTTCGGGCGAATGGTTCTTACAACCGGTACTGGCTTCCGATACGGCCACGGGTAAGCTACCCACCCTGCGTTTTGATCTCAGAAATGGAACGTTCACGGGGTTTACCGGTTGCAACCGGATCAACGGAAATTTTTTACTGAAAGGAGATACCCTGCATTTCAACGAAAAGATCAACCTCACCAGGATCGTTTGTGAAGGATATAACGAAAAGGAATTCCTGCTCAACCTGCTGCGGGTGGAGCGGTACCGGATCAAAGAAGGTGTGCTGTGGCTGATGGTAGACCAGACGCCTGTTTCCAAATGGCTGCGCAAAGCGCCGGGAAAACAAACCGTGTAAGATGAAAACGACGCTAACGATAGTCTGCGTTGTTTTGTCTGCAGCGATGTTTTCCTGCAAACAGAAAAGCCAGGGCGGCGGAACGGCGATAGCAGCCGATACGCTGCCGCCGCATGCACCGCCGCCGCATGCACCGCCGCCGGATTCGGGTCTGTATCCCGTGGATTCTTCCCGGTACCATACAGACACTTCTTCACAGCACCGTATGTTCTAACGCTAAAACGAATGACCATGAAAAAATCTGATCAGGCTGTCAAAGCGCAGCAGGAAGCCGGCGAAAAAGAAACCAGTAAGGGCAAGCCCACTTCCACACAGGACACAGGCCCCAAGAACCAGGTAAACGAATCGCTGCGAGGCGACGATTATAGCGAGGAAGAAACACATCTCGACAGCGCCGAGCTGCGGGACGCCGATGCCGAATCAAAAGGTGAATAAGGCAGGGGATAAACGCTTAAAAAGAAGGTTATGCATTCGGTAGACAAAAACTGGAATGAAGGGTTGCTTGCAGAACTGGAAGCGCTCGACGGGGAACTGGTGACAGTGGACGGGAAACAGCTGAAGCCAAGCCAGTGTTACCATATCGGTACCCAGCCACCGCATGTATTGTTCAATACGAACTGTCCGGCCGACCTGAAAGAGAAGGTAAACCGTATCCTCGATAAATACAGTATTGTTTAACGCCCTTCGGGCAGCCATTTGGCCAGGGTGTCCTGCAGGGCCTGTAAGGTGAAAGGTTTGTTGAGATGATCTTTCATACCGGCGGCAAGCAATTCCTGCTCCTGTTCTTCATCCATGCTGGCCGTCATGGCAATGATCACGGGCTGCTTCCAGTCGGTGGCATTGGCCAGTATCTGTTCCGTGGCGGTGATGCCGTCCATTTCAGGCATCATCACATCCATAAAAATAAGATCGAAGGGTTGGCTGCAGGCCGCGTGGAATGCCTGTAATCCATCACCCACGATAACGGGTTCGATACCTGCTTTCTGGAATAGCAGGCCAATGAGCTTCTGGTTAATGGGATTGTCTTCTGCAATAAGAATACGTGCCGCCATGTCTTGCTAACTGCTGTATCAGCAAATATATCTTCCATGCCCAATCTGGCCAAGCATTGGTTTAAAATTCCTGTATGCGGAATGGTGGGGTTACCAGCACCTGCCTGCATGCAGCGATCGGCAGCCCAGCGCTTCTTTGCGTAACGAATTACCGTACGACGGCTCGCCTCATTTTGCTTATCTTACTGCGATAAAACATTCGCCATGATGAAAAAAATCTTTCCCGGTATCTTATTGCTGTTCCTGGCTCCCGCGGTTTCGGTAACCGCACAGCAGGGCGACCCGTTACAGGCGGGCGATAACCTGGCCGTTACCGCCACCGAAAGCGGTAAGGTAAAGGGCTACCTGCACAACGGTATCTTCACTTTCAAAGGCATACCCTATGCAAAAGCAGAACGGTTTCTTGCCCCGCAAAAACCCGAGCCCTGGACCGGTGTGCGCAGCTCTATGACCTACGGGCCGGTATGTCCTACCGACGCCACCACCACCGTAAACGATGTGTTTGAATTTGCGTTCAACCATAACTGGGGATATACCAATGAAAACTGCCAGACCCTGAATGTATGGACGCAGCAGCTGAACGATGGAAAGAAACGCCCGGTGATGCTCTGGCTGCACGGCGGAGGTTTTACCGCGGGCTCTTCTATCGAATTACCCTCTTACGACGGCGAGAACCTGGCGAAGAAGGGCGATGTGGTGCTGGTGTCGATCAACCATCGCCTGAACGTGCTGGGCTTTCTGGATCTTTCCGCCTATGGCGATAAATACAAAGCATCTTCCAATGCCGGTCTGCTGGATATACAGATGGCGCTGCAATGGATCAGGCAGAACATAGCACAGTTCGGCGGCGATCCGGGTAATGTGACCATATTCGGACAGTCGGGCGGCGGTGGTAAGGTAACCAGCCTGATGAATGCCCCTTTGGCCAAAGGATTGTTTCACAAAGCCATTGTGCAGAGCGGCAGTTATATCACCGGGGGCTTTGCGGAAAAAAGCAGCAAACAAAAAGTGGCCGCCGCCCTGCTGGCAGAACTGGGACTGAATGCATCGCAGGTGGATTCGCTGCAGAGACTGCCTTACGAAGTGCTGTACAGCGCCGCCAAAAAAGCATCCCGCAAGGTATCGGCCGAACTGGTGAAGGAAGGTAAGCCCGGAGTGGGGTGGGGCCCTGGTATCGACGATTATCTTCCCGATCAGCCTTCTACGGCAAAAGCGCAGGAGCTGGCCAAAAATATTCCCCTGCTGGTGGGTTCCACCAAAAACGAAGCCACGCCGTTTGCGCCCGCTAATCCGAACATAACGATGGAGGAGGTGAAAGCGAACCTGCAGAAAAAATACGGTGATAAAACAGACGCGTATATGGCTGCGGTAAAAACGGCTTACCCGGCTGCCAGCCAGCCGGCAGGGTATACAGACATCGATTTCAATTTCCGTTCCTTCGCCATCAAACATGGCAATACGAAAGCCGTGCCCGGCGCAGCGCCGGTATATATGTACCTGTTCACCTGGCAGTCGCCCGCCAATGGCGGTATATATAAGTCGATGCATTGTATGGACCTGGCTTTCCAGTTTGATAACATCGACCGCTGCCAGGAAATGACCGGCGGCGGCAAACAGGCTAAGGAACTGGCGGCGAAAATGAGCAGCGCCTGGATCAATTTTGCACGCACCGGCAACCCCAATGCAAAAGGACTGCCCCAGTGGCCGGCCTATACCAGGGAGAACGGGACTACCATGATCTTCGACAACCAATGCGAGATCAGGCATAACCCCGACCTGGAACTGATGAAGATCGCCGGTTCTTTGTAAACGAGGCAAACCTAAGCGAGGCCCCGCGCTTTCCTTAGGTCTGTTTGCCTACAGACCGGACCTTTTGTTTTCCCGGAATTCTTTCCGTGTAAAAATCTTTGCGGCGGAACAGAAAAACCGTGTTTATTTTACACCGGATGACGAAACCCAATAACAACAGGCTGCAAGCTTTCGGCCGCTCCCTGCGCGGCGCGCTGCAGGTACTGGTGTCGAACGACCCGCTGCGTTTGGCGGGGGCCACGGCTTTTTTTACCACGTTTGCCCTGCCTTTTATACTGATCATACTGATACAATTGCTCAGCCTGCTGTTTAACAGGGGAGACATCAGCACGGAAATGTTTGACCGGATGTCTTCGGTGCTGGGAGAGGAGAGTATGCGCCAGGTGGTGGTTACCATCAGGGGTTTTCGCGGCCTGGTGGAGAGCTGGTGGGCCGTTACGGCGGGATCGCTGTTCATGCTGTTCGTGGTCACCACTTTGTTCCGTGTTATCCGCAATTCCGTGAACCAGTTGTGGATGATACGGGTAGACCCCGACCATGCCTTCCGTATTTCAATGATAGGGAGGCTCTATTCCCTGCTGCTGGTGCTGGTGATAGCGGTACTGTTTCTTGCGGGCGGTGTGCTGGAAGGGCTGCAGGTGGTGCTGGGTAAGTACATCAATGAGTTGTTGCCGGGCTCGGGTATTTTCCTGAGCGGGCTGCTCTCTTACCTGATATCGGTGTTTATAACGGCAATATGGTTTGCGCTGCTGTTCCGTTTTGTGCCCGATGGCCGTGTTTCCTGGCCGGCTTGCATCACGGGCGCGCTGCTGACCAGTTTTCTTTTTTCGATAGGGAAGCTATTGCTCAAGCACCTGCTGGTGGACAGTCATCTCGAGATCGTATTCGGCAGGTCGGCGCCCTATGTGCTGGTGCTGCTGTTTGTGTTCTATTCGGCGATGATATTGTATTTCGGCGCCTCGTTCACCAAGGTATGGGCGACTGAAACCCGCAGTCACATCGGTCTGCTGCCGCATTCGGAATTCTATATATACGGCAAAAAAGTGGCCGAGATCGAAACCGAAAATTTCGGCGACGAGGCAATGGCCAATTAAGCGTCAGTTGCTCCAGCAGTAATCAGTCTATTCCCGGCAAACGGTTTCCCATGCCGGCAGCTACAGTTTTTTTGGCCGGTATACCGTCATACAGTAATATTGCAGCCCGGCGTGTGTAAGGCTGTATGAGCATGCAGCGGCAGGCGCGCGAGGACCCAAACCAACGGCATTTTTCAGGCCCAGATGGCGGAACTGGTAGACGCGCTAGACTCAAAATCTGGTTATCGCAAGGTAGTGCAGGTTCGATTCCTGTTCTGGGCACAAAAGCTGAAAAACAGCTTTTATAAACCGTTTAAAATCAATGTTTAAGCGGTTTTTTTGTTTGGAAGAGGTGTCAAAAAAGGTGTCAAAATGTTCCTCCCACAAGGTAAAGAATATTTGGTAGCATTCAATTTAGTTGTGCAGGGTAGGCGATTAAAAAGCCTTAACCACTCGATGTAATCCCATATTTCTTATCATAGTACGCCTTTATATCAGCTTTACGAGTATGATAGTCGAAGAGACAAATCAACTGTGAGTTATCCTCCCTAAGACCTCTCGAATGCATACAATTGTGGCAATCACGATTTATATCTGCATAAAATCGCCCTTAAAGTTAATTGAGGTTTAATGTCATTCATTCTCGAAGAAACCGATTACACCCAAAGCATTTGTCTTTATCCCTCGAATCTCCAGTTTTCTTCTCTATCAGTGACTCTGCTGTTAGCCAACTTTGTAAAAATGCTAATTCCAGATATTGTCATGCCGTGTGAAATATTCTTTGAAAAACGGGTTCAAGTGCCGCTCCCAAAACATATCCCAAAATGCCTGCAATCAATAATAACCATGGAGTTTCTTTGACTATTCCTCTTCATCCAGATGGCCTTCCAGTTCGCCTTCAAGCATAGAATTGAGCAACTCCTCCAGCAAGGGGGCAAAGGCGCCGCCTTTACTGAACAATGATTTACCCGTCCGGAACTGCTCTTTGAGCTTTTGCTTCATTGCCTCATAATCGAGGCTTCCAGGATTGTTCTTTTCCATTTTCTGTGTTTTAAAGTTAATTACTTAACTCCTGACACAGTTTATTTTACACTCTCGGCAGGTAAGAAATCAAAATGAATTTGGTTAGTTTAGATTATCTGGATATGTAAGTGGCATTGTAAGATTGTCTGATAATACAAGTAGTTCTTCGCCCTTTTTTGCTTTGTTAGCATGATAATTTAACGAAAACTCGTAACACGATCGATCAGCATATAACGATGAAATTTCAGATACATTATCATAAGTCAATATCCAATTCATGTCAGCATTTTCGTTTAAGATTTTTGCCAGCTTTTGATGATCGTTGTGCCTATAATGGTTAAGATATAGTGAACTTCCTTTAACGTAATATGGAGGATCTAAATAAGCGAAAATTTTCGACTTGTTTTTTAACTGCTTAATCAGACTGATCCCGTCTTTGTTAGTTACTTTAATTCGGTTTCGGTATTGTCCTATTTTTTCGATTCGTTCAACAAGATGCTCTCTGTGAAATCTTGCATCAATTCCCCACTGACCCAATTGTTCGTTACCCCCGATCACACCGCCTTCTATGATACCAGATCGGTTTGTTCTGTTTAAATAGAATGTAGCAAACCCCAACTTAAATGAGTCTGTTGTTTTGCTTGAATATATTTTTTTTTGTTTACTCCACTCGTCCATTGTAAGCGGAACAGTCTTTATTTTTTTAATAAATCGATCCGTTTCATCAACCACAGATTTCCAAAAAGAATATATCGCAGGGTCAAAATCATTAATAATTATCTGCTCTATTTTTTCAAGCATTAACAGCGTGAGGGCAGCTCCAGCGCCTCCCGCGTAAGGCTCGACATAAGTACAATCAGATAAATCGTTTTCTACAATCAGATCAGCCAAAAACTCAGATAGGCAAGCTTTTCCGCCTGGATACCTCAAAGGGCTGTAAAATTTTTTCGATTTATTTGCTATGGACACCATTGGTTATTGGATTTAAAATGATTTTAAAAAGGCCTTCGATTTTACCCCAGGCCACCCGTACATCTTTTTCTGACGAATTCCAGTTCTCATTATGATTACTCATATTCATCCGTTCAAGTGAATAAGGACTATCGTAATCCGATTTTATTTGTTTTACGACTTCTATGATGTTACTATCAATGATGAACTTACTTTTTCGATTAATTATATGTGTCAGCATTTCACCTAATTTGGGATTGTGCTGATCGGTTTTTGCGATGGCACTATATTCTCCCACTTGTTTAAAAAATACTATCAAAGCGCATTCCAGAAAACTTCTCAAAAGATCATGAGCTGCGTTGGGGAATTTTTTTACATTAATATCTTTAAGTTCGTCATAAAGGAAGCGCAGCGCTGTACTCTTTAATTTATAAGGCAGATGGGAAGAAAGAAACAAGCCATCTGGCAAAGGCGTACTTCGATAATTCCCAGATTCTTTACTATGCTTATTTTCCTTAAAGTCTTTAGCGCTAAATTTTCCTTTCTTTTTAAGATTGGGTTTACAATCATCGGGTAGCGCCTCAACATATTTTTGTATTTGCGTGGCTGTGTTTGTTTTACGGGAGTCAACAGCCCCGGTAGCAACATCTTCCACAAGTCTTGTATAACCCTTATTAAACTCTTTTTGATCAATGTGACCTTTCAGTTTACCATTGGCATCGAATTCATAGCCGAATGCTTCCTGCACATGTGGACTATCATACAATCTTTCTAGATTGGTGATTGGAAATTTTCGTTCATCGTGAATTTTATCCAAAACACGAACGTCAGAAAATGGCAAAGATTTAGCCAAATGATGCATTTCAATCATCTTAATAAACTTGGGTATATCGTGCTCTGGATAATCCTCTTTGAGCATTTGAATTGTCCTTCCGTTATCTATCTGGCTTTTGTAAAAATAGGCTTGGCGCAAAGGCTTCCAAGGGCGTCTATAATTGATTGTATGCTTATTGGCAATATGCTTTAAAGCCGATTCACGGTTTGGAGCAATAACTACCTTTATCGTTGTGATATTTGGATTGGTAAGTGATTTTATTTTGTCCTTAAACGCGGGAACCAGGTCAGGTTGATTCATGGCTTTGAGTGCGGCCAATCTTCTGTTGCCTTCAATAATTACAAGCTTCCCTTTTTCTTTAACGGCAATGGGAAACTCATCGGGGAAGAGTCTATTCTGAACAAAACTTTTTACTAAATCAAAAGCATCTTCATTGGAAAATAAATCCTGTATTAATGCGTTTTGTGTATTTGCGGAAATTGGAAGTCGTATATTTTTCTGATCGAGAAAAAGGTCAATAACAGAATGATCCTCTTGTGGCCAATAATAGTTTATTTGTTTTTTTGTCGGCATGTTAGTTTTGTTGCGCCAAATTCTGGCCTTAATTAAGTTTGTCGGTTGTTACCTTCACAGCTTCTAAGGTCCAGGTAATTATATTCGACATCAGTTCTTCAGAGAATAGTTTGGGGGCCTTATCCACAATTCTCAACCGGTCAAACAAAATTCCTGACAACACAACTTTTTTATACCATCTTTCATCAACGAGTATATCTGAAATGAAAAACATTTTAATCGGCGTAAAAGCAGGTTGTCGGTACAACCATGATTTACAGAAGGCAGTAGGATCTAAATCAGATAGTTTGTCTTCCCATGTTGTACCAGTTTTACATTGACCGAAGGCTACCAATTTAGCCGCTTTTTTATCACTAAAATTGATCCATGCTAAAACGTCAAGCCCCCCATCATTTTCATCAACAGGTCCACCAGAGTGGTTTACGAACTCTATTCCCTCGCCGGTCAACTCACAAAGGTTATTTACTTTCGACTCGAAGCTTCCTGGTACAGCAGTACCAAACACGATTGCTTCACTAAGTGGGCCAAGATAATTTCTTGTCACTTCTGCAGAAATGAACTCTAGAAGTCCTGCGCCATTCACCTCCTTAAAAATTCTATTGTCATTCATATTGAGTCGTGTGGACATCAATAGATAAACGTAGGTATATGCTGATGGGTCAGCAAACCCGTTAAACTTCAGTAATTCTCCCTCGAACTGCAACTCAAAAGGATACTGTCCACCACAGGCTAATTTCCTGCGATCACATTCACCGGAAACCATTTCAATCTTTTCACGCATTTTATCTGCATAGTCGTCGATGCCATCATCACTTTCTTCATCAGCCGGTCCTAAAAATTCTTTAAGAATGTCATTCAATGACGCTTCATAGTCTTTTGAGATTAGCGTTTTTACTTCTAGGTAGTCACATATTTCAACGATATGATCCTCACCGGTCGGACTTTGGGTAAATAGCTTAAACATGGATTATTTTTCGGTGAGTCTTTGTTTTTTTGAATTACCTGCTTGGGTGCTATAAATACTCTCCATCGTAGAGTATAACTGATCGCTCATATCAGCTATAGTTCCAGACATTCTTAGTTTTTCTTCATCACCCTTATAACCAGTAGCAACATATTGCAATGCTTTATACAACGCTAATTTGGAGTCATTCAGGCTTTGGAAAAATTTGCTATCATCAGGTTGGCTGTTCTCATATGCAACCGACAAGTCACCTTTGCTTCTTAATGTTTCGATTGCAGCAGGCACCTTTAACACACTATCAAGATTACGTAAATCTGGGTTTTGTGATTGGATGATCGGTTTGGTATCTTCCATTTTATTTCCATACATCCAGGTAAGCAATTCGCCAAGCTCATTTACTTTTTGAACAGGATCTTTCACCTCTTCGGAAACGTCTTTCAACCCGATGAAATCTTTTACACCTTCATATTGAAGTCCTGTATATAAATGTGAAAAATATAGACGTGTTGGATAAATATTTGCTCTATTGAATACTTTAGTGTCTTCTGCCTGGGTTAAAACCATAAGTGCCTGATACAATCTTTGCGCAATTTTATTTGAATCGCCAATCTGCAAAGCAATTGCGTTGAGTGGCACACCAAAGTCATTATGCACATGGGCAATATATTGAGCTTTGGCAAAACTCGTCCACTTCAGTGCTCCATTAACATGCTTGAATCCTATAAATTGCCAAGATTTTTCCCTGGATTCTTCCACCATTACTGGCAAAAGTTGCAGGCTTTTTATTAGCGCTTCTGAAGGAGGGGGTATTTGTGAAGGATAATATTCTGTATACTTAGCATACTCAGTAATTACCTTAATCGCCGCTAATCTTCGGTTCCCTTCTATAACCGTAAAGCTATCTTCATTATCATTTTTTACGGCGACCAATGGCTCATTTTCAAAAAAGCCGGAGTTATAAATAGACAAAACAATCTCTTTCACAGACATTATTTTACATAATACCCCAATCATGTCTTCTTCACTAGATGCCTCATTAATACCAAATTCAAATAAACGCGGGTTTTTGGTATCAAACCGAAGCTTTGCGAGTTCTATTTGTTCTATTTTGGTCATGTCTAAAATTTAAACACCGGCATAATACCGGTGGGTAACAAACAAATTGTCTGAAACAGGGCGAACTTACGCCTCTATATTAAGCATTTTGGCTTAAATCTGCAAATATAGATACTTTATAGTACGTTTTAGATATTGAATTTTAGCGGATTAACTCTTAAAATATATAGACCGTCTAGGGTTAATTAGTCTAATATCATTAACCCTGAACCGATGTGGTAAGTATTTCCGGTTGCCATTTTACGATTCGGTGGAGTCATAATCAAAGCGGTATTCGAATGATAATATTTAGCTATAAAATCGAATGACAATCTAACATCATTGCCTAACTTTGAGCTGTATTTAGAAAGTTCTTTATTCATTAACCAAGTCCGAAAAAGTGACCTGATTTTGTGCAGGTTCGATTCCGTGTTACGGAACATCTGGAAAATCCGGCGCGTACTTGGCACACAATACCTATAAGGTATTGAATATCATAAGAGATCGTGTTCCTGTTCTGGGCACAAATTTAAATGAAGCAATTACACATGGGGTAATTGCTTTTTTTGTGCCTGGAATTCGAACCTTGCACTGAAAGTTGCAAAAATCGACAAACAGCAATAATTTTTAATGCTCCGTATTCTATCTACCCCCAGGAAATTCTAAGAGGCGTTTCAATGCGTCAAGCTGCATTCTCCTGCCGGTTTCTTTCTTCAACAAGATCATAATATACCTGTAGCCGCATCCAGTATTCAGCCGATATCTTCAGCAGTTTCTCCAATTTCAGGGCGAGCGCAGCACCCACATGACGCCTGCCATGCAGCAAATCGCTGAAATGACTGGGTCTCATATCGAGCTGGCAGGCAAAATCCTGTTTACTGATATTGCGGGCGGTTAGCTCGTCGGCGAGAACTTCGCCGGGGTGCAGTGAAATATCTGTAAATATCTCTTTCCCGTTCTTTCCTATGATTTTATAATCGGACATACTTTCTTTTTGTAAGGGTAGCGGCTCCTCTCCGCTACCCTGATAAACCTGACAATTCTATACAATTACCGGTAATGATTGGTCAGTTCCTCAATTACCAGAATTTCGCTGATCCCGATAGTGCCTCCGGCCTCAACACTCAGTATGAGACGGTACTTCTGATCAACGCGGACCGAATAAAACCCTTTGTAATCTCCTTTCAGGGCTTCCAGGTTCAGTTCTTTCAGATTATATAATTCTTTGAGGCTGCCTGCAGACCTGAGTTTCAGTATAGTCTTCTTGAAAGCAAGAATGACCTCCGTATTGAATCTCGGTTTGCCAGGGAGTCTCTGACTTCTGAATACCTTTTCCAGATACTCGTTGTTAAATCTGATGTTCATCAGCAAAAATTAAAAGAGCGATCGTAAACAGCAATAACTGCATTACTTCCCAAAAATAGGTAATTTTATTGAATTACCAAAAAGTGGGAAGTTGATTAGATATATCATCCACAGCAGGTATATTCGACAGATACATTATATGTGCCGTGGAAGGGTTATTTTTCTTTGTATAATTTGACAAAGAATACATATGATACGCTTGGTAATCGAATAGGACGATTGCCTGACCAGTTTGCCCGCGTTGTAAGAAGAAAACTCAACACTCAAATCAAAACGGTAGCATTTCCAGGTGGCGGGAATTCATACCGCTTTCGGGCAACACTTATTCGGGAACCGCATAGCCCGCTGCGGGAGACTATCCGGAGAAACTTGTTTTTATCCGACCGGTCAATGGCCCTGCAACAATGAAACAATATAACCCTATAGCCATTTAACAACCCCACCCGCCAATACACTCATTTTCAAATCCCCTGATTCTCAAATTTTCAAATTACCCTCCAACACCCTATCCAAATATTTCTTCCGGTAATAATATTCTTTTACTTGCAGCAGTTCTTTTTCGGAAGTAATACCTTCCTGATAATCTGCCACAGTCTTTTCCACAGGTTCATATAGCGCTTGTTTAATGTTATCGATGGTTGCAGCGAGTTGCTGTTTTGCCTCGGGTGTATCCGCTTCCAGGGCCTGGTCGTTCAACTCCAGCATTTCCATCAGGAAATCGGGCGGGAGCTGGTATTTCTCTTCTTCTTCCAGCAGTCCCTTCAGCTGCAGCACATATTTGATGGTTGCATCGGGATTGCGGAATATTTTATACGCCATGTTCACCTGCGATGCTTTTTCGAGCATGGCATCCTGTTCCTCCTCGCTGGCCTGCCCGTGAAAATCCGGGTGGAATTGCCTGCTGAGTTCATAAAACCGGGTCTTTACCAGGGCAGGATCGGGGCGCAGTGAAACAGGGATATGGTATAATTCGAAATGGTTCATCTGTCTGGTTGCTGTTAGTCTGTTGCTTTATTGAGTCATTGGTTTACGGTTGCCTGCGATCGAAGGGACGGTTATTTCCGGTTGATGTTTGAACAGGAAATTTGGTCAGCCTATCGACCCATAAAATCAATCAACCCATAAACCGCCCGACAATTCCGCAAAATTACGAAATGATAGACACTCTTTTTTCCTGAGTATCAGGCACTCATCAGCTAGCCAGGGAAAAAGATCTGCAGTGCCGGTTTTTTCACGCGCTGAAACGCGGGAATGGCGTGCAAAATTAACTTGAGCCGGTAGCGGTATTCACTATGAGAATCCAATTCCGCTTTCTATCTTACCCGCACCAAAAAACCAGCCATGAAAAAAGCATTGCGTTATACGCTACTGACCTTTACCGTCATTGTGGTGATCGTGGGTGTGGCAGCCGCCTATATCAAATTCGGATTACCCGATACCGGCGACCCCGAAAACATTACCATCCATTATACGCCTGAACGTGTGCAGCGAGGCGAGTACCTCGCTAACCATGTAACGCTTTGCGTGGACTGTCATTCTACGCGCGACTGGTCCCTGTTCTCAGCACCGCCAACAGCCGGCACATTGGGTAAAGGCGGGGAGGCATTTACGCCGCAGATGGGATTTCCCGGCAGTTTTTATTCCGCCAATATTACACCCGCTGCGGTATCGGGTTATACAGACGGCGAATTGTTCCGTGCCATCACCACCGGGGTAAAGAAAAACGGTAAGGCGATGTTCCCGGTAATGCCTTATTTAAACTATGGCAAAATGGACAGGGAAGATATTTATGATATCATTGCCTATATCCGTACGCTGCAGCCGCTCGATAACAAAATACCTGAATCGGAGGCGGATTTCCCGGTAAATTTCCTGATCAATACCATGCCGACGAAAGCCGCGCTGGTAACCAAACCCCCGGTGAGCGATACGATCGCCTACGGTGGTTACCTGGTTAAAGCGGGCGCGTGCGGTGAATGCCATACACCATTCGACAGAGGTAAATTCGATGAAGCATTCCGTCTTGCCGGCGGCCGCATATTTGAACTGCCGGGCGGTACGCTGCGATCCGCCAATATCACGCCCGCGGCCTCTGGCATCGGTAAATTATCCAAATCGGATTTTATAACCCTGTTCAAACAGTATGCGGACAGTAATTACCGCTCACCAAAGATCGACTTCACCAAAGAATACAACACCATCATGCCCTGGACCATGTACGCCGGTATGAAAGAAGAAGACCTCGGCGCCATCTATGTCTACCTGCGTACCCTGCAACCTGTTGACCACGAGGTAGTGAAGTTCACCGGTAGAAAATAGGCTGATTGGTTTGTTGGTACAGTGTGAAGTACCGTGCTCGTTATTGGCAGACCAATAAACGAACGAACTAATCAACCGATAAACCGCGGGACTTCCTTAAATTACCGGATGCTTACCATCGGCCTGATCCGGGAAGGGAAAATTCCCGCTGATAATCGTGTTGCCTTATCGCCTGCGCAGTGCAGGTGGTTATCGGATAACAGGGATGTAGCGATCCTTGTGCAGCGTTCACCGAACCGGTGTTATACGGATGAAGAATACCAGCAGGCAGGCGTGAAGCTGGTGGAGAAAATGGATGACTGCGACATACTGCTGGGGATCAAGGAAGTGCCGGTGGATCAGCTGATCAGTGGCAAGACCTATCTTTTCTTCTCCCATACCCGAAAAAAACAGGCGCATAACCGGCATATGCTGCAGGTGATGATGGACAAGAAGATCACCCTGATAGACTACGAATGCCTGGAGCACGAGGACGGGCAGCGGATCATCGGCTTTGGATTTTTTGCCGGTATCGTGGGGGCGCATAACGGTATCATGGCCTATGGTAACCGGACCGGTCTGTTTCATTTGGGCAGGGTACAAGATGTGCGCGATTACCGGGATCTTATCCATACGTATTTCGGTCTGAAATTACCACCGCTGAAAATAGCGGTTACCGGCAGCGGCCGCGTGGCGCATGGTATTCTCGAGATCATGAACCTGATGGACATACAGGAAGTTGAGCCGGAAGAATACTGCGCCAGGGATTTCCGCTACCCGGTATATGTGCAGCTGAAAGGCAGTTACCTGTACCGTCACCGGCAGCATGGCGGGTACAGCCGCGACGATTTTCATGCGCATCCCGAATCGTATACCTGTGTGTTTGCACAATATGGTTCATATACCGATATACTGATGAACGGGGTTTACTGGGATACCGGTATACCGCGGCTGTTTTCCATGAACGATGTACAGCAGCCGGCGTTTCGCATACAGACGATCGCGGATATTACCGATGATAAAAACGGAAGTATTCCCTGTAACCTGGGCGATGCCACGATCGATGATCCTGTTTACGGTATCGATAAGTTCACCGGCAGCAAAACAGCACCCTACCTCAGCAGCAGCATCGATATTATGGCCGTTGGCAACCTGCCCAATGAACTGCCAAGGGATGCCAGTCGTTTTTTTGGCGAGCAGCTGATCAAATACGTATTGCCCGACCTGCTAAGCGGCGGAAGCCAGGTGCTTGACCGCGCGATGATCCTGCGCGGGGGAGGACTTACACCCGCATTCGAATACCTGTCCGATTATGCGGCGCATTAAATACCCGCTTTATAAATAGAGGTAGTACGCTTTCAGCAAAGACACAAACCGTTCGCTGTATGCATTTTCTTCTTTGATCGTTATTGCATCCGTCTGTGTTGTTACAGCATAGGGAACAAACCAAAGCATCGTCCTGAAAAAACCATGCTTTTCTGTTTGTCTTACATCCACAACCCAGGATGCAGTCAAACCCTGTTGCCCGGCCAGCCGCATACTTTCTTCCTTTCGGTGATAGGGCAGTAGTAAGGCGATTGCGCCGCGGTCGCTGACCAGTTCCCTTGCGATCCGGAACAGTTCGTCCAGCCCAAGCGCCGCGCCATGCAATGCGAGGTTGCGTTTTGCGTCTGCGCTTTTCAGGTCGTTCGCAAAAAAAGGCGGGTTGGAAATAATCAGATCGTACCGCTCACCCGGCTGCCAGGACCTGATATCGCCGTTCACCAGCTGCAGCCGTTCCTTCCAGGGCGATGCCCCGAAATTTTCCGCGGCCTGGACTGCCGCTTCCGGGTCTATCTCAACCGCATCGATCATCGCCCCGTGTTGCTGTGCCAGCAATAAAGACAGCAGGCCTGTTCCTGTCCCGATATCCAGCACCCTGCCGCCGGTATGCTCCGCCGCAGCCATATCCGCAAGCCAGGCCCCGAATAAACAGGCATCCGTGCAAACCTTCATCGCACAGCGTTCCTGGTGTATGGTAAATTGTTTGAACTGAAAAGACACGGGATGGGATGTTGAGTGGTGAATATCGAATATCGAACAAGGAACAGATGAACAAGGAACAGATGATCGGATTTAAAATCTTATCTTATCTTATCCGATCCTCCGTTCCCTGCTCCTTGCTCCTTGTTCATCTGCTCATTACTCCGTTAGTTCCTTCAGCAGCCCCGCCAAATCCAGCCGCTCCGTCACCATCTGCAGGTTGCCTTGTTCGTCGAAGGGCCATTGGTCATGGGGCTTGTCCCAGTAGAGTTCTACGCCGTTGTGATCGGGATCATCGAGGTAAAGCGCTTCGGAGACGCCGTGATCGGATGCACCGGTAAGCGGGTAGCCGGCGTCGTTCAGTCTTTTCAGAACGGCAGCCAGGTCTTTGCGGGTAGGGTAGAGGATGGCTGTATGGAACAGACCGGGCGAATGTATGTTTGCCGGCGCGGCATCTTTGCTGTACCAGGTATTCAGACCGATATGGTGATGGTAGCCTCCTGCTGAAATAAAGGCGGCCTGTGTTCCGTATTTCTGCATCAGCTGAAACCCGAGCAGTCCCTGGTAAAAACCAAGTGCGCGGTCAAGATCGGCCACTTTGAGATGCACGTGCCCGATGCGTGTGTTGGGTGGTACGGTATATTCCATACCCAAAACTCCATAAAAAAAACCATCACGCAATGCGTAATGGTTTTTCAAAAATTATCGGGATCCGGATTATTTATTGCTGGTAAGGCTCGCCAGGAGGTATTCCTGGTTCAGGCGGGCTATATTGTCCAGTGAAATCTCTTTGGGACAGGTGGCTTCGCAGGCGCCGGTATTGGTGCAGGATCCGAATCCTTCCTTATCCATCTGTGCCACCATGTTCAGTACACGGCTGCTGCGTTCAGGATCGCCCTGCGGCAACAGCGCCAGGTGCGAAACCTTGGCAGATACAAACAGCATGGCGCTGCTGTTCTTACACGCCGCCACACAGGCGCCGCAGCCGATGCACATAGCCGCTGCAAAAGAGGCATCCGCATCGTCTTTCGGGATCGGGATGGCGTTGCCGTCTACGGCATTACCGGTATTCACACTGATATAACCGCCGGCCTGTATGATACGGTCGAACGCGGTACGATCCACCATCAGGTCTTTGATCACGGGAAATGCGTCGGCGCGCCAGGGCTCCACCACAATGGTATCTCCGTCCTGGAAAGCGCGCATATGCAGCTGACAGGTGGTGTTTGCCTGCCAGGGGCCATGCGGTTTACCGTTGATATACATGGAACAGGCGCCACAGATACCTTCCCGGCAATCGTGGTCAAAAACAATCGGCTCCTCGCCGGTCTGTACAAGCTGTTCATTCAAAACATCAAACATCTCCAGGAAACTCATTTCAGAAGAAATGTTTTCCACTCTGTACATTTTGAATGCCCCTTTTGCATTGGTGTCTTTTTGACGCCATACTTTGAGGTTCAGGTTCATGCTGTAATGTTCCATACAATAATTTGAAAATTTGATGATTTGAAAATTTGAGAATCTGATCAGACAGCAGTCTTCTTTGATGTGGCGATGATCCTCGACAGGATGCGGATGATATCATTCAGTTCATCCGACGCCTTTTTGTCGAAGGGGTATGACTCGCTTTTTTCGCATAGCAGTAACCAGTAATACGATTCACTCGCTTCCTTGGCGGCGATTTTCATTTTGTGGATGAAATCGTTCTTGCTCTCTGCATTCTGTGCTTCAAAGACGTTTGCGCCGATGGCCGTAGCCGAGCGCAGCAGTTGTCTGGCAATCACAAATTTTCTATCCTGTTCAAGAACTTCCGTATACTTTATGATCAGCAGTGAAAACGCTATGGTCTTCTCTATGATCAAATTCTTTTTGTCATTCCGCATCACTGAAAATTTGAAGTGCAATTGTCAAATTAGCACACTTTCAAATTTTCAAATCATGCCTGCATTAACTACCCGTCACAACTACTTATAATTCCGCTGCGTCGGTTTGATCACTTCGTAGTTGAGTGACTCTTTCCTGAGTTCCCAGTTACTGTCGCCGTTGTACGACCATGCGGCTACGTACATGTAGTTGGCATCGTCGCGGAGGGCTTCGCCTTCTTCGGTCTGGTACTCCTCGCGGAAATGGCCGCCGCAGCTTTCGTTGCGGTTGAGCGCGTCTTTGCACATCAGTTCTCCCAGCTCGATGAAATCGGCTACGCGATTGGCTTTGTCCAGTTCGGGGTTCATTTCGCCGATGGCGCCGGGAATACGCAGGTCGCTCCAGAATTCTTTTTTCAGGGTCTGTATCTCAACGATCGCTTCCTGCAGACCATTTGCATTGCGCGCCATCCCGCATTTGTCCCACATGATCTTGCCCAAACGCTTGTGAAAACTTTCCACGCTCTGTTTACCGTTGATGTTCATCAGCGTATGGATCCTGTCGGACACCGCTTTCTCGGCTTCTTCAAAAGCCGCATGCGAAATGTCCACCGCTTTGGTGTAGATCTCGTCTGCCAGGTAGTTACCGATGGTATAGGGTATCACAAAATAACCGTCGGCCAGGCCCTGCATCAATGCCGAGGCGCCGAGGCGGTTAGCACCGTGATCGCTGAAATTGGCTTCGCCGAGCGAATACAGTCCGGGTATATTGGTCTGCAGTTCATAATCCACCCACAGTCCGCCCATGGTATAGTGTACGGCAGGGTAGATACGCATCGGCACTTCATAGGGGTTTTCGCCGGTGATCTTTTCGTACATATCGAACAGGTTGCCGTATTTCTCTTTCACAACATCTTTGCCCATGGCAATGATCTCTTCCTGTGTGGCGTTGTCTTTGCCTTCCTTGCCCGCTTCGATCTTTCCATAACGAATGATCGCCGCGCCAAAATCGAGGTATACCGCCTGTCTGCTGGTGCCTACGCCATATCCTTCATCGCATCTTTCTTTGGCTGCACGGGAAGCCACGTCGCGCGGTACCAGGTTACCAAAGGCAGGATACCTTCTCTCGAGGTAATAGTCCCTTTCCTCTTCGGGAATATCGCTGGCTTTGCGGTTATCGCCTTTTTGTTTGGGCACCCAGATACGTCCGTCGTTACGCAGCGATTCGGACATCAGCGTAAGTTTAGACTGGTGGTCGCCGCTTACCGGTATGCAGGTGGGGTGAATCTGTGTAAAACAGGGATTGGCAAATGCCGCTCCTTTTTTATGTGCTTTCCATGCCGCGGTAACATTGCTGCCCATGGCATTGGTGGAAAGATAGAATACGTTGCCGTAGCCGCCGCTGCAAAGCAGTACGGCATGCCCGAAATGTCTTTCAAGTTTACCGGTGATCAGGTCACGGGCAATGATGCCCCTTGCCTTGCCATCGATTACCACCACATCCAGCATTTCGTGGCGACTGTACATTTTTACATTGCCCAGTGCCACCTGTCTTTCGAGCGCCTGGTAAGCGCCTATCAGCAGCTGCTGTCCTGTTTGGCCCGCTGCATAAAAGGTACGTTGCACCTGGGTGCCGCCGAATGAACGGTTGCTCAGCAAACCGCCGTATTCGCGTGCAAAAGGTACGCCCTGCGCCACGCACTGGTCGATGATATTGGCGCTCACTTCGGCCAGGCGGTGAACATTGGCCTCGCGTGAACGGTAATCGCCGCCTTTGATCGTATCGTAGAACAAACGGAAAACACTGTCGCCGTCGTTCTGGTAGTTCTTGGCGGCGTTGATGCCTCCCTGCGCGGCGATAGAGTGAGCGCGGCGGGGAGAATCCTGGAAACAGAATGCTTTTACCTTATAACCCAGTTCACCCAGCGAAGCCGCTGCGGAAGCGCCCGCAAGACCGGTACCGATCACGATCACTTCAAGCTTGCGTTTGTTGGCAGGGTTCACCAGTTTGCAATGTCCCTTATAGTCGGTCCATTTATCGTCTAAGCGACCGGAAGGAATTTTTGCATCTATCATATTGCGAGGTTTGTCGGTTTGAGAATGTTCGATGAATGGTGGATTGCAATCGTGTTTTCTTCGTTTCACGTCTCATGTCTGACGTTTCACGTCTCACGCTCATTCTATCCATCCAAAATAAAAGCTCAGCGGCATCAGCGCGAAGATCAGGGGAACGATTACCGCGAACGAGTACCCGATACCTTTGATCATACTGAAATAACGCTTATTGTGCACGCCGTAGGTACGGAATGCGCTTTTGAAACCGTGCGCCAGGTGGTAGCCCAGGGCGATGCATCCCAGTACGTAAGCGATCACCACCCACAAAACGCTGAACTCGGTCTTCATTTTTTCATAGAGGTTGATCTCTTCGCCCAGCAGCCATCCCTGGTTGGAACGATTGGGAACCCAGAAATTGGCCAGGTGCAGTATCAGGAACAGCAATACCAGGGTACCGAGCAGTCCCATACTGCGGCTGTACCATTTGCTGCCCTGGTTGCCATAATCCACCGCATAACCAACCGAACGTTTGCTTTTGTTCTGAACGGTGAGCAGGTAGCCCTGTACGATGTGCAGGATCAGTCCGGCAAACAGGCCGATTTCGAGGATACGCGGCACCCAGTTGCCACCCATAAAATGAGCGCCCTCGAGGAACATTTTACCATTGTCATTGGCCCAGATACAGGCATTGAGCCCTGCGTGAATGATAAGAAACAGAATCAGGAAAAGGCCGGTGAAACCCATCACCAATTTCTTTCCGATAGACGATGTGAAGACTTGTTTCCAGGTCATAATGCAGTTTTAGGTTTCAAATTCGGTGCAAATTTACTTAAGGAATGAATGCTGTACACAACTTTTTTCGGCAACGATTTCGTAGAGGGAGAATTAGCGGATTAGCGGATTTGTGGATGCCATTGGCTATCGCCGATGGCCGATTGCCAATGGCCGATTGGGGATACAGCAACCAATCTATCATCCGAGAATCCGCAATCCGCTAATCCCATCGGCCATCGGCAATCCCCCATCTCTCAATCTTCCTCCCCGTTCATATATTTTCTCTCCCCGATCTCAACCCATGCACTACATTTGGCGCATGTTCAAGCTTCTCAGCATATTATGGAACAGTTTCCGGATGGCGCTGCAGGAACTGCGGGTGAATAAGCTGCGTACTTTTCTCTCGTTATTCGGGATCACCATCGGTATTTTCTGTATCATCGGCGTACTGGCCACCGTGGACAGTCTTGAGAGAAAAGTGCAGAACGATATCAAGGCATTCGGTAATAACACCATCTATATCGACAAATGGAATTACGGCGGCGGTGATGGCGGGCAATACCCCTGGTGGAAATACATCAAACGCCCGCAGATGAAGATCGAGGAGATGTATTTTGTCAAAACCAAGAGCCAGCTTGCCGCCAATGCGGCTATGTTCGTATCCAGCAATGTAAGCCTGAACTTCCGCGACAATACGCTTACCAATGTAAACCTCTACGGTGTTTCGGAGGAGTTTACCTCCATACAGACGATCGATATCGAATGGGGGCGTTACCTGATCGAGACCGAATTCCAGCGTGGCACCACCACGGGTATCATAGGCTATGAAGTGGCCAGCCAGCTGTTTCCCGATCCGCAGAAAGCGGTGGGGCAGCAGGTATCGTATAACGGAAGACGCATCAACATCATTGGCGTGATCAAGAAACAGGGACAGAGTTTTGTGGGCGGTTTTGATTACGACCAGTGCGTGATCGTACCCTACCGTTATTTTGCCAGCGTATACAATCCCGACAACAGTAACCCGTTCATCATGGTACAGGGAAAACCCAATGTGCCATCGTCTGCGCTTCAGGATGAGCTGGTGGGTATTATGCGGCAGGCAAGAAGACTCAGTCCTACGGAGGAAGATAATTTTTCCTGCAACGATGTAGCCCAGTTCAGCGAACAGGTAAAAGGATTTTTCGGCCAGGTGAGTGCCGGCGGATGGGCCATTGCGGGTCTGAGCCTGATCGTAGGTGCATTCGGTGTGGCCAATATCATGTTCGTAACCGTACGCGAACGCACCAGCCAGATCGGTCTGAAAAAAGCGCTGGGAGCCAAACGCGGCACCATACTGACCGAGTTCCTCATCGAAAGCGCCTTTCTCTGTATCATCGGCGGGCTGGTTGGCCTGGGACTGGTATGGGTGCTGGCCCTGGTATTGAGTTCCGTACTTCCCTTCGCGATCGTTATCGCACCCAATATCATTGTGCTCGCATTATCGATCTGCATCATCCTCGGCATCATCTCCGGTATCATACCCGCCTCCATCGCAGCGAGAATGGATCCGGTTGTGGCGATAAGAACGAAATAAAATTTGAAAATTTGAGGATTTGAGAATTTGAAAATGGGGTGGTATTGTTGCATGGCTTTATTGTTGCATTGCTGGGTTGATCAGGTGGCCATTCAGCAATTAAGCAATTTAACCATGTAACCATTTCCCCCATCTCACTACCTTTGCCATCATTTTCAAATTTTCAAATCCTCAAATTTTCAAATTCCCTTGCCCACCATCCTCGCCATCGAATCTTCCTGTGACGAAACATCCGCTTCTGTATGTGTTGACGGGAGGATACTGTCGAATCATATTGCCAACCAGCTGGTGCACGAGAAGTATGGGGGAGTGGTGCCGGAACTGGCCAGCAGGGCGCATATGCAGAACATTGTACCGGTGGTGGATACCGCATTAAAAACGGCATTCCCCGAACTGGCTACCGCCCTGGCAAGACTGCAGACCCTGGACGCCATTGCCTTTACACAGGCGCCGGGACTGATCGGAAGCCTGCTGGTAGGCGCCCAGTTTGCAAAATCGCTGTCGCTTTCGCTGAACAAACCACTGATAGCCGTTCACCATATGCAGGCGCATGTACTGGCCAACCTGATACCGGAAGAACGCCCGGAATTCCCGTTTCTCTGTCTTACGGTAAGCGGCGGACATACACAGATCGTGCTGGCGCGCTCGCCGCTTGACCTGGAAGTGATCGGGGAGACCATCGACGATGCGGCCGGAGAGGCTTTTGACAAAAGCGCCAAACTGCTGGGATTGCCCTATCCCGGCGGACCGCTGATCGACAAATACGCGAAAGAAGGCAATGCCGCCGCTTTCACATTTGCAGAACCACAGGTGCCGGGACTGGATTTTTCGTTCAGCGGGCTGAAGACCTCCATTCTGTACTTTCTGCAGAAACAGGAACCGGGTTTTATCGAGGCCAATCTGGCCGATCTCTGCGCATCCATACAACATACCATCATACAGATCTTACTGAAGAAGCTGAAAAAAGCCGTTCAGCAGACAGGGGTGAAACAGGTATGCATAGCCGGTGGCGTAAGCGCCAACAGCGGGTTGCGGAACGCACTGGGAGAGACCGGCAAAAAACAGGGCTGGAAAACATTTATCCCCGCTTTTCAATATTGCACAGACAATGCAGCCATGATCGCCATTACGGCGCACTACAAGTACCAGGTTGGTGATTTTGTTCCCCTCTCGGTGAGTCCTACCGCAAGAGCCGAATGGTAAAAGGCTGGCATCGTTTTTTTGGGCCTTTGTCCAAAAGAAAGCTATGCCACAGGCAACAACAGATATCCGGGATAACAAGCGCGACCAGGAAAGGTTGCAGCCCGAGGAAACCACGCTCGATCTTCCTGAAGTAAAAGACATACCGGGACAGGAACACATCAGGGTACCCAGGATGAAAGAATTCCAGGATACGACGATTGCATCCGATGACGAAGAGGGTAAAAGGGTTTTTGAAGATGCAGAGCCCGATGAAGCCACCGATGTAAGCGAGGAGGAACGTGAATTACTGCAGCGTAGTGCAGACAGCATGTCTACCGAAGACGATGAAGACCGAAGGAAATTGTTGCTCGACAACACCGATTCCGACGGCGATCCGCTGAACGAAAGGGTGGAAGCATCGGGAAACGATCTCGATATACCCGGAGCAGAAGACGACGATGCAAATGAATCGCTGGGTGAGGAAGATGAGGAGAACAATGGGTACAGCCTGGGAGGGGACCGGAAGGATTAGGGAATGGTCAAATGGCTATATGGTTATATTGCTAAATGGCTATGGTCAAAAGCGATCTGACGGTGTAACCGTTCAGCCATTCAGCAATACGCCTCTTCTTCTCAAGCCCTCTCATACACCTGCTCCCCGCGTTTTACATCGGGGTCCATCATGTAGGTAACCAGCGTGCCATTGTTCAGCAGTTCCACTACGCGGAAACCTTTGTAGGGTGTGCCCCAGTTACCGCCCACATGCGAGTCGAAAAAGAAGGGTAATTGGTTTTCCATTTTAACGCCGTCCTGGTCGTGCTCATGACCATGGAAAACGGCCCGCACATTCGGGTATCGTTTCAATAAGGTAAAGAATGCCGGGGTGTCGATGGCGTTGGCCGTCCATTTTGCCTGAGGGATATGCACGAACAGGAATACCTGCTTCTGTTTTGCATGCCTGTCCAGTTTTTCCTCCAGCCATACAAGATCGGGAGAGAGGTATACGCCTTTTTCATTGGAGGTATCACACAGCAGCAGCGCCGAGTCTTTGATCACCACATCGTGGTTGAGCCCGTATTTCCATACCTGCAACCATTCTTCGGCAGTAACCATATCATGGTTGCCCCTGGTAACATAATAGGGCATGGAAAGTTTATCTGCCTGCGCTTTTACCAGCGGCATAAAGGATTTTTCGTTGTGAATCAGATCGCCGTTCAGCACCGTAAAATCGAGTGGGTAAGATGCATGGAACCGGTTGATCTTCCGGATCATTGATTCTGTGGTTTCCCCGAACGAAGTGTCCGGCTGGCCGTAGTGCATATCGGATGCCGCCACAAAACGGATATGAACCCTATTCTGTAACCGGGACAACTCCGCCGCGGAAAGCAATACGGTTTTGCCATTCAGCAATACGGCTGTTGCCAGCGAAATATTGCGTATAAAATTCCTCCTGGAGACCGGTTTCTCGGACATACGATGTTTTGGTACAAACTTATCAAAATAACGGTGAGGGAGTATTGTGTTTCCATGATCTTTACACATCCCGGTAAAAAGGTCATTGGCGGCGTAGGATCCGTTCGAAAAATATCGGGATAACGACCGCGTGGTCACTGCCTCTTTGCAATTTCAGACGGACCGCAAGAACCCGGATTGCCATCGGCAATCGAATTGGCAATTGGCCATGAAATCCCGTACTTTTGCCGCCGAAACGGAGCAAGCAACATGATCAGTGCAAGAAATATCACCCTTGCCTATGGCAAAAGGGTATTGTTTGATGAGGTTAATATCAACTTCATCAAAGGAAATTGTTATGGAGTGATCGGCGCCAACGGCGCAGGTAAATCCACTTTTTTAAAGATACTCAGCGGCGAGATCGAACCCAATAAGGGAACGGTGGAGATTACGCCCGGCGAGCGTATGGCCGTGCTGAAACAGAACCAGTTTGAGTTCGACGAAGTAAGTGTGCTGAATACGGTGATGATGGGTCATAAGCGTTTGTGGGAAGTGATGCACGAGCGGGATGCCATCTACGCCAAAGCGGATTTTACCGAGGAAGACGGTATGAAAGCCGGCGAGCTGGAAGCCGAATTCGGCGAAATGGGCGGCTACGAGGCAGAGAGCAATGCGGGCAGCCTGCTCAGCGATCTGGGTGTAAAAGAAGAGCTTCACCAGAGCCTGATGCGCGATATACCCGGTAATTACAAGGTAAGGGTATTGCTGGCCCAGGCATTGTTCGGCAATCCCGATATCCTGCTGCTGGACGAACCGACCAACGGTCTCGATATTGAAACCATCGGCTGGCTGGAGAACTTCCTGGCGGATTATGAGAACATCGTACTGGTGGTGAGCCACGACCGTCACTTCCTCGATACCATCTGTACGCATGTAGCGGATGTGGATCGCGCAAAAATCAAGGTATTCACGGGTAACTATACTTTCTGGTACGAATCATCGCAGCTGATGAGTCGCCAGATCAGCGACAAGAACAAAAAAGTGGAGGAAAAGCGCCAGGCATTGCTTGATTTCATCGCGCGTTTCTCTGCCAATGCGTCCAAGAGCAAACAGGCCACTTCGCGTAAGAAAGCGCTGGAGAAACTGACCATCGAAGAGATCGAACCATCCAACCGGAAATACCCGGGTATCATCTTCCAGCCCCTGCGTGAAGTGGGCAACCAGATACTGAACGTGGAAAACCTCAGCAAGCGTGTTGACGGAAGAACGCTTTTCGACAAAGTGAATTTCAGTGTCAACAAAGGAGAGAAGATCGCATTCCTCAGCCGCGATCCGCTGGCCGTAACCAATTTCTTCGAGATCATCAACGATAACGGCAAGGCCGACAGCGGTAAATTTGAATGGGGAACCACGATTACCAAAGCCTATCTTCCTTTCGAAAACAGCGAGTTCTTTACCCAGGGACTTACGCTGATGGAATGGCTTCGCCAGTTTGTGCCGGCGCATGTAACCGATGCCGATGAACCGTTTATCCGCGGTTTCCTGGGCAAGATGCTGTTCAGCGGCGATGACATACAGAAAAAGACCAATGTGCTCAGCGGTGGAGAGAAAGTGCGCTGCATGGTAAGCCGTATGATGCTGCAGAACCCCAACCTGGTGGTACTCGATCAGCCCACCAACCACCTCGACCTGGAAAGTATCCAGAGCTTCAACGAGGGCTGCCAGACCTTCCCGGGTATCGTACTCATTACTTCGCATGACCACACGTTTATGCAAACCGTAGCCAACCGCATCATCGAACTCACTCCCAGGGGTATCATCGACAGGCTGATGACTTTTGACGAGTACATGGACGATGCGCGTGTGAAGGAACTGAGGACGGAAATGTATCTGTAAGCATAGCCGACAGCGTTGAATGGCCAGGGTTTTACAGCCCTGGAAGACCAGGCTACGCGGTCATCCGGTGCCCGCGATGCTGAATAGCCGAGTATTTATACCCCGTATTTGTACGTACCCGTAATTCCGGCGGCTTTGTTTGGTAATTTGGCCTCAAAATCGGGTATGCCGGTGATCAGACTGCCCCTGCTGTATGCGGGCGATAAAGGAGAAAGGGTGTTGTATACGCTTTTTGACAGCGGGATAAATCTCTCCTGCATCAACCCGCTGTACATTGACACGATAGGGACCCGCTTAGGGCTCGGTCGCCCCAGGCGGACAGCCAGTGCAAAAACGGGACATATCATCGAAATAACCGAAGTGATCCGGCTTGATTTTTACCTGCACGATATATTGCTGAGCGACGAGTTCCTGGTGGTGCCGGGGCTAAGCGAAGAAGCCCTTATCGGTGCGGCCACCCTCCGTAAATGGCGGCTCACACCCGATTATGAACAGGATACGGTTCAGGCGGATGCGGAGGCAGCAAAACTGCAACGGGTTTGAGACTATGGATTAGTGGATTGTGGATTAGCAGATTAGTTATAATTAAATTGTAAAATATGTTACTCCCGGAAGTTTTCATCGCGGGTCATTCCGTCACCCAGTTATCCGCGAACCCATTATCCGCTGATCCGGAATCGATGTGAATAAGTTCTGCTAATTTCGCGTTCCAAATCGATTTATGCCGCCGGATGTGGGTAAAATCCCCAAAAAAAGCCAAAATAATATGGATAATTAATTGAGCTTCCTTACCTTTGCATCCCCGAAAAAATCGGAACAAAAACAAGCGTCATGGCAAGAGTATGTCAGGTTACTGGTAAAAAGCCCATTGTTGGAAACAGCGTTTCTCACTCCAACATTAAAACCAAACGTCGTTTCTTACCCAATTTGCAGAAAAAACGTTTCTTCTTTGCTGAAGAAGACCGTTGGGTTACGCTGAAAGTATCTACCGATGCCATCAGGACCATCAACAAAAACGGTCTGTCGACTGTGATCAAAGAAATGAGGGCGCAGGGAGCAAAGATCTAACCTATCACACGAAAATTATTTACAATGGCAAAGAAAGGAAACAGGGTACAGGTGATTCTGGAATGCACAGAGCACAAAACCAGCGGCCAGCCAGGTACCAGCCGTTATATCACTACCAAGAACAAAAAGAATACGCCCGAGCGTATCGAACTGAAGAAATTCAACCCGATTCTGAAAAAAGTAACCGTTCATAAAGAAATTAAATAACCATGGCAAAAGCAGCTTCTAAGAACGCGAAAGTAAAAGACCAGAAAGCCGCCGCTGAAGCGAAAAACTGGACCAAGGTGATCAAGGCTGTTCGCAGTCCCAAAACCGGTGCATATACTTTCAAAGAAACCATCGTTCACAAAGACAAAGTGAAAGAATTCCTGGCCGAGAAATAATCGACCGGTATCTGACTATAGTAAAAAAAGCTTTCCTGTTTTGGAAGGCTTTTTGTATTTAATATTAATTTGAAAATTTGGTGATTTGAACATTTGAAAATGATGAGACGCTCAATTTTTGCACGTTTCAAATATTTTCAACCGCTTCAATCCTCCTCCATTTTCAAATTGTCAAATCACCAAATTTTCAAATTATCATGAGTTTCTTAGGCAGGTTATTCGGAAAACAGGAGAAGGAAAGTCTGGACCAGGGATTGCAGAAGACCAAGGAAGGCTTTTTCTCCAAGATCACCCGCGCGGTGGCCGGTAAAAGCGAGGTGGATGAAGAAGTGCTCGACAATCTCGAGGAGGCGCTGGTGAGTGCAGACGTGGGTATCGAAACAACCGTTGCCATTATCGAACGCATCGAAGCCCGTGTAAAGCAGGATAAATACGTGGGCACTTCCGAGCTCAACCAGCTGCTGCAGCAGGAGATCGAATCGATACTGGTGGATGCCGCCGAAGCTTCGTACAAAGATTTCAGTCTGCCCGCCGGCAAAAAACCGTACGTGATCCTGGTGGTGGGCGTAAACGGCGTGGGCAAGACCACCACCATCGGCAAACTGGCACACAACTATAAAAAAGCGGGTAACCAGGTTATCCTGGGCGCGGCGGACACTTTTCGCGCTGCCGCGGTTGACCAGTTAACGATATGGGGCGAGCGGGTGGGCGTGCCCATCGTAAAACAGGCCATGGGCTCAGATCCCAGCGCCGTTGCATTCGATACCGTGTCAAGCGCGGTGGCAAGGCAGGCCGATATCGCTATCATCGATACCGCGGGACGCCTGCACAACAAGATCCACCTCATGGACGAACTCAGCAAGATCAAACGGGCGGTGCAGAAAGTGATACCCGATGCGCCGCATGAAGTCATGCTTGTTCTCGACGGATCAACCGGTCAGAATGCGGTGGAACAGGCAAGACAATTTACCGCAGCCACCGATGTATCCGCGATCAGCATCACCAAACTGGACGGCACAGCCAAAGGCGGCGTGGTACTGGCCATCGCCAATCAATTCAAGATCCCCGTAAAATACATTGGTGTAGGCGAAAAAATCGACGACCTGATCATCTTCGATAAACACGAATTCGTAGACAGTCTGTTTAAACTGGAAGGGTAGAAGAACAGAAGAGCAGATGAACAGAAGAACAAGGAACAGAAGAGCAGGGAATGATGCGTAATTTGAAAATTTGATAATTTGGCAATTTGAAAATGAATGGGTCGCTCAGACCGGCATTATTTACTCCATTGTCAAATCTTCAAATTATCAAATTTTCAAATTAATCAGTCCCTCTTCTCTAAAACGTATACCGCAGCCCCAGTCCGCCCCATCCGCCTTCAAAATAGCTGTAGCCGATGATGTTGAAGGAAGGCTGCCAGTCGAAGCTGATGTTCAGGGGTATGCCCTGTATTTTATAATCGAGACCCAGCACCCCGTCGATGCCCAGCGCCAGTCCGTCATTGCGGTAAGGGTATTTGGTTCTCCAGGAATCGCTCCACACACCCACATGCGCACCGCCGCCGAGATACCATTTCAGTCCGGCTACACCCCCGATATCATTGTGCAACTCATACAGACCGGTTAACCGGAATCCGTCGGAGGAGATATAACCCAGGCCTTCCAGCGCCACGGTGGGTTTGATAAAATGTTTCAGGGTAATGGCGCCGGGATAGACCTTTACGCCGATGGCTGTTTTGTAATCGGGGCCGTCGTTCGTTTGTGCATGAACACTTACTGCCGCGATCATTACTACTAAGAATGCCGATAATCGTTTCATAACTGTTTTTGGTTTCGGATTAGTGACAGAAAACTATGCCAATCTTGCAGCTGTTATGCGCAAAGAATAGTTAAGGTTGGATAGGGTTTATGCTTTAGGTTTGCGGTATGCACAGTTTTAAGGAATTGGTAACAGATTTCGGAGAAAAATTCTCCGCCCGTCATTTCCCATTGTCGCCCTCTTCGCTGTACGAACCGGCGGAGTATTTTCTTTCCTGGGGCGGCAAACGCATACGGCCCGTGATGTGTTTAATGGGTAACGAGTTGTTTGGTGATATCCAGGAAGACACTTACCAGATTGCCACTGCGATCGAACTGTTCCACAATTTTACGCTGATACACGACGATATCATGGACCAGGCGCCACTGCGCCGCGGCATGGAAACCGTACACATGAAATACGGCGCCAACACCGCCATCCTCAGCGGCGATGTGATGATGATCCGTGCCTATGAATACCTGAACAGGATACAGCCGGCCTGTCTTCAGCGCATCCTTACCCTGTTCAGCCGTACAGCAACCGAAGTGTGCGAGGGGCAGCAGATGGACATGGATTTTGAGACCATGCAGCAGGTGTCGATGGAGGAATACCTCCGGATGATCAGTCTTAAAACATCGGTGTTGCTTGCTGCAAGTCTTGAAATGGGCGCCATTATCGGTGGAGCAAGCGAGGGCAACTGCCGGCATATGTATGAGTTCGGCCGCAACCTGGGCATCGCCTTCCAGGTGCAGGATGATTACCTTGACGCCTTCGGTGACCCTGAGAAATTCGGCAAGGAAACCGGCGGCGACATCCGCCAGAACAAAAAAACCTTTTTGCTGCTGCATGCCCTGGAGTCGGCCGACGATACGCAGAAAGCACGCCTCGGCCAGCTGATGAAAAGCGATGCCCCCGATAAAGTACAGGAGGTACTGTCTGTCTTCAAAGCATGCAATGTGGATGACTGGGCAATCCGGCTAAAGGAGAAATACCTGCAGACATCGTTGCAGCACCTCGATTCCATCGCTGTTGTCTCTGCAAGGAAGAAGCCATTGAAAGAACTCGCCGAATTCCTGATCCAGCGCGAGTATTAAACAACACGCTGCGAACCGCGTTTCGCGGAAGGGACTGTTATTTATAAAGCTTTTCACTTAGCTTTAGACCTGTCAAAACCCATAGTTCATGCCGAATGCTCTTTTCCGAAAGAAATCGATCGATAAAATAGTAGCCGATGCACAGTCAGGTGTTAACGACGGGCATGGCGGGGGCTTGCGGAAAGTGCTGGGCGTTCGTGATCTTACATTTATGGGTATTGCTGCGGTGATAGGAGCAGGGATATTCTCGACCATCGGTACGGCAGCTTTTAACGGCGGGCCGGGTATCGTTTTTCTTTTTATCATCACCGCCATCACCTGCGGATTCAGCGCCCTGTGTTATGCAGAATTTGCCAGCCGCGTACCCATAGCAGGCAGCGCGTATACCTACGCGTATGTGTCGTTCGGCGAACTGGTTGCCTGGATCATGGGATGGGCATTGATACTTGAATATGCTATCGGCAATATCGTTGTGGCCATCAGCTGGAGCGGCTATTTCAACAACCTGCTTCAGGGATTTGGCATACACCTGCCCGGATGGCTGGCCACCAACAGCGGCAATGCCCAGGCCGGTTACGAAGAGGCGATGCAGGCGCTGGCAGGCGGACAGTCACTGGAATCGCTCAGCAAAAATGCACGTATGGGTTATGATGCCATTATGCATGCGCCCGTGATCGGCGGCTGGAAATGCATTCTGAACATACCCGCTTTTGTGATCGTATTCCTGATCACCGTACTGGCCTATATCGGGATACGTGAAAGTAAAAAGAGCACCAACTTTATGGTGATCTTCAAAATACTGGTGATCATCTTCGTGATCGTGATGGGCTTTTTTTATGTGAGTCCTGCTAACTGGGACCCGTTTCTTCCCAATGGTTTTGGCGGCGTGCTGGCCGGTGTGTCGGCGGTGTTCTATGCCTATATCGGGTTCGATGCCATATCCACCACGGCTGAAGAATGCAAGGATCCCCAGCGTGATATGCCAAGGGGTATGATCTACTCCCTGCTGATCTGTACGGTGCTGTACATACTCATTGCACTGGTGCTGACCGGTATGGTTAATTACAGCGAACTGAAAGTGGATGATCCGCTGGCGTATGTGTTCGAAAAACTGCAGCTGAAAAAGATCGGTTATGTTATTTCTGTCAGTGCGGTAGTGGCCACCACCAGCGTACTGCTGGTATTCCAGCTGGGCCAGCCGCGTATCTGGATGAGCATGAGCCGCGATGGATTGCTGCCGAAGAAGTTTTCCAAAGTGCATCCCAAATTCCATACACCTTCTTTTGCCACCGTCATCACCGGTCTGATGGTGGGAATACCCGCCATGTTCGTATCGAGCAGCCTGATGACCGAGCTGACGAGTATCGGTACCCTGTTTGCCTTTGTACTGGTTTGTTTTGGCGTACTGGTGCTACCCAAGCTGACCACTGAAAAAGGGAAGGGGCGTTTCCGCATCCCTTATGTAAACGGAAAATTCCTGATACCGGCTCTGGTAGCGGTATTCATCATCCTGATGCGGGGCCGGATCGGTGATGCGTTTTCCAATTTTTCCACCGAAGGATACCAGGAGGTATTGTTCCTGGTTTACATACTGATTGCAGCGGTTACGGCTGTTCTGGCATTCGTTAAGAATTTTTCATTGATACCCGTTATCGGTGCGCTGAGCAGTCTGTACCTGATGATCGAGATCCCCGCCATGAGCTGGCTCTGGTTCTTTACCTGGATGGTACTCGGCCTGGTCATTTATTTCCTCTACGGAAGGAGAAGAAGCAAACTGGCATAGGGCGTTGCTTTTACTACGATGGTAAAATCCGGGCCCCGACTGCTGAAGCCCTTCTCCGTTCCGCGGTCTCTGTGTTGAAATTTTCCGGATTGCCTGAGCCTAATTTAAACACAGGGACACGGCGGGAACGCAGGCAAGTCCTATTTTTGCACCATGAAGTACCAGGTTGGTGACGATATTATCGTGCTGCACAGCAACGAAGAAGGGAAAGTGGTGGAGATCATGAACGATAAGATGGTGATGGTCGAGATCAGGGGTGTGCGTTTCCCGGCGTATATGGACCAGATCGATTTTCCGTATTTCTACCGGTTTACCCAAAAGAAGACCGTACCCGAAAAGAAAACGGATGCGAAAGTGTATGTTGACAATCTTCCCAAAGAAAAACCCAAGCCCAATTCCATAGCCGTTGAAGACGGTGTATGGCTCTCCTTTATCCCTAAGTTTGCGCTGGACGATTTTAATGATGAAGTGGTGCAGTCATTGAAGATACACCTGGTGAACAAAACACCGCAGGCATATCAGTTCAGCTATACACAACAGTTCCTCGGCAGGACGGATTTTGAACTTGCCAACGAAGTGGCCCCGTTTCATGATTTCTACCTGCACGATATCCCATTTGAATCGGTGAACGACAGTCCCTTGTTTTCCTTTGATTTCTCCCTGGCAAAAGAAGACAAAAAGAAAGCGCCGCATTTTGAAACCAGTCTCAAACTCAAACCCAGGCAGGTATTTCAGAAGATAGAGGAGATGAAAGACAGCAATGCGCCAACGATTTCCTACCAGTTATTCAAAACCTATCCCGACAAAACCTATGACGACAGGGTAGAGCTGGGGCCGCTGGCTGCCAGGGGCTTTAAAGTATACGATGCCGGCAAGATCAGGCAGCACCTTCCGCCCGCGCGTTCGGTGGTAGACCTCCATATAGATAAGCTGACGGATAGCTGGAAGCATTTAAGCAACCTCGAAATACTGGGCATACAACTCTCCGAGTTCGAAAAATGGTACGACCTGGCCATCGCCCATAAACTACCCTCGCTGATCGTCATACACGGTGTGGGTGAAGGAGTGCTCCGCGAGGAGATCCATGAGACACTCAAAACCAAACGCGAGGTCAGGAACTTTATCAACCAGTACGACCCCCGCTTCGGCTACGGCGCCACCGAGATATTTTTTTCCTATAAGTATTAGCGGATTGGTGGATTCCGGATTAGTGGATTGGTAGGAAGTGCAGCAGCAGGTTTTTCTGCCAAGCAACGGATGCCACCGGAACCATCATCGTATTTTACCGGTCTCTCCCAGCGACCATCCTTTAATCCATAATCCACCAATCCGGAATCCACTAATCCATAATCTGTATCTTTGCCCGTCAAACCCGAACCATCGCGTCCCCTGTGGGGATGAGGAAAGTCCGGACAGCATAGGGTGATCCACCGGTGAACAGCCGGCTCCCCACAGCAGTGTGGGGACGAGAAAGTGCCACAGAAAATAACCGCCACCCCCGCAGCAATGCGGGGAGGTAAGGGTGAAAACGTGAGGTAAGTGCTCACGGCAGCGGTTGGTAACAATGGCTGCGGGTAAACCTTGGATGCTGTAATGCCATGTATAGGATCGTTCGAGGGCGACCCGTCCGAGATCCAGGGTAGGCAGCAGGATCCCGCCAGTAATGTCGGGGCAAGATAAATGATGGTGTAGAAACAGAATCCGGCTTACGAGGTTTGTATTTTTTAGCTGTTGGCCTTTGCAGCAGGTAGCGCGCTTTTCAAAAATGAACGGCCAAATGCCTGCTGCTAACCGCCAACAGCTTATTTTTGCCGCATGACACAAGAGCAGCTAAAATCTATAAGGGACCGCGTACTCGTCCTGAGGAGGTTTCTTTGACGTTGAGAACCGCACATACAAAGTAGACACCGACCGCCAACTCTCGCTTTCGCCTGGCTTCTGGGACGACAATATCCGCGCTACGGCCATCATGAAAGAGATCAAGGTAAACGAATACTGGCTTAAACTCTATAAGCAGGTGGATACTGCTGTAGAGGATTTTGCCGTACTGTTCGATTTCTGGAAAGCAGGCGATGCCACCGAAGAGGAGGCCCGCGAAGCATACGAAACCGCTTTGCAGCAGGTGGAAGAGGCAGAATTCAAAAGCACACTGAATAAGCCGGAAGATGAATTGCCGGCCGTGCTGCAGATCAACCCTGGCGCCGGCGGAACAGAAAGCCAGGACTGGGCCGAGATATTGCTGCGCATGTACCGCATGTATGGCGAAAAACAGGGCTGGAAAGTGACCGAGATCGATTACCAGGAAGGCGATGGCGCCGGTATCAAAAGCGCCACGATACAGTTCGACGGGGATTTTGCCTACGGATTCCTGAAAGCGGAAAGCGGCGTGCACCGTCTTGTACGCATTTCTCCTTTCGACAGCAATGCCCGCAGACACACTTCTTTTGCATCGGTTTACGTGTATCCGCTGATAGACGACAGCATCGAGATCACCGTTAACCCCGGCGATCTGGAATGGGCATTCTACCGCAGCGGCGGCAGCGGTGGCCAGAACGTGAACAAAGTGGAAACGGCGGTAAGGCTGAAACATATTCCCAGCGGTATCATTGTGGAATGCCAGCAGGCAAGAACACAGGGAGAGAACAGGGAACTGGCTTTGAAAATGCTGAGAAGCCGTTTATACGAAGAAGAACTCCGCAAACGCCAGGAAGCGATCGATGCCACCAATGCCAGCAAGAAAAAAATCGAATGGGGCAGCCAGATACGCAGCTATGTATTCCATCCCTATAAAATGATCAAAGACCACCGCACCGATTACGAAGTGGGCAATGTGGGCCCGGTTATGGACGGCGAACTGGATGGCTTTATCAAAGCCTACCTGATGATGGAGAAAGAAGTGCAGTAGGGATTGATGATTGCAGATTTGTTGATCGCCGATTGCCGATTGGGGTTGGCTGGCGGTAATAACAAACCGCAGATGCGCAGATTGTACCCTGATCTGCGAACCTGCGGCACTTCTATTCAATCGGCGATCAACAAATCGGCCATCGCACAATCCCTCTCTCTATCCGGCAATACTCGTAATATACCTCACCAGGCTTCTCTTGGCAACGGGAAGCAGGGTTTCTTCCATGGGGAAATTAAGGTCTGTCTGCACGGCGTATATCGCCGGATTGGGTAGGTCGGACCGGTTGCGGATCAGCTGCGATTTGATATTTTGGTAGGTGTTTACAAAATTCCGCTGCCATACGTCCACGAATTCGGTTTTGATGCTGCGGTATTTTTCGTCGTGTTTTTCAAAAATGCTGAGCCGGTACTGGTAAACCCAGGTATTGCGGCAGCTTCCTTCACAGAGCATAAAATAGCCTTCGTGGTGATCCAGCGGCATGATGCCAACGGGTTCAATACTCAGCTGGTTCTCCACGAACTCGTATATTTCGCTGCCGGTGGTGATGGTTTCCTTCATCGTGGCGCAGGAATACTGGATGATGTCTTCGAGCTCCTGCATCAGTTCATCGTCCTCAACCAGCGATTCGTACAGTAACTGCAGCTTCTCGATCTGGATGCCTGTGAGTTTTTTTGGAAATTGTTCCTGCAGGTATCTTTTGTTTTCCCGGAACGCCACCAGATTATTGTAATGAAAAACAAGATCGGCCAGTTGCGGGTATAGCCTGTGCTCGTCAAAATGTTTGCTGATCTCCTGGAGATAGGCGAGAAGGGTGTATTTCTTCAATTCAAAATCAATATACCCATCGGCAAACCAGGTCTGTGATAGGGTTTTCATAACACTTCTTTGTTTACTGAATGTACTTAGAAGACAGTAGCAAAGCCAGCATTGTTTACTAACACAATGTGAAAAAAATGATCGATCGCAGCCGGCCGGTCACAAACCGGCAGGCGGATCTGCGGGGAGAGATAAGCAACAGATGGTCATCACAGATACCTGAACCATTGTTTCTCTATGTCCCATTGTTCAAATTCTTTGGCAACTTCCGAGAGGAAGCCCGCACCAAGACTGCCATCCACGATACGGTGATCGTAGCTGAGCGAGAGGTACATCATATGACGGATGCCGATGGTATCGCCGTCTTTGGATTCGATCACCACCGGTTTTTTCTTGATGGCGCCCACAGCCAGTATCGCCACCTGCGGCTGGTTGATGATGGGGGTTCCCATCAGGCTGCCGAATGTGCCCACATTGGTAAGGGTGAAAGTGCCGCCCTGCGTATCTTCCGGTTTCAGCTTTCCGTTGCGCGCGGCATCGGCAAGCTGGTTAACAGATTTGCTGAGACCTACAATGTTCAGCTGGTCTGCGGCTTTGATAACCGGTACGATCAGGTTACCCGATGGCAGGGCAGTGGCCATGCCGATGTTGATGTCTTTTTTTACAATGATTTTATCTCCATCCACCGAGCTGTTGATCAGCGGATAACGTTTCATCACGTTCACAAGGCATTCGATAAACATGGGTGTGAAGGTGAGTTTGGCACCTTCGCGTTTTTCAAATTCGTCTTTCACCCGCTGGCGCCACTGAACCATATGCGTTACATCGGCCTCTGCAAAACTGGTTACGTGCGGACTGGTATGCACGCTGTCCACCATGTGTCTGGCGATCAGTTTACGCATGCGGTCCATTTCTATGATCTCGGTGATGCCGCTGGGTTTTACCGCAGCAGGGTCAGCAGATTTACCCGAAGCGGTCGGGATAAGTGATGGCACCGATGCTGTTTCTGTTTTTGGCGTAGCGAAACGTTTTTGTTCCTGTACGATGGGCTGTGCGGGTTGTATGGCGGGCGTCTGTATGCCACCGGTCTTCCGGTTTTCAACAAACTGCAGGATATCCTTTTTTGTTACACGGCCCTCATTGCCTGTGCCCGGTATCTTTTCAAGGTCACTTAGCGCAATGCCTTCGCTGTTGGCGATGTTGAGCACCAGCGGCGAGTAGAAACGGATGGCCGCCGGCTTCTCCGGCAGGGTGGCAGTGGCATTTGTTGCGTCCTCTGCGGTTTGCGGCAGGTAAGGTATTTCTTCGGCGATGGTTTCGACGGGTTGCTGGTGAAATTCCTGGGCCATATCCACCATAGTAACGGGTTCTTCGGCCATCGACAGCGGGGTCAGGGTTTCCTGCGGGATCGCTTCCTGCTGCTCAGGAACCGGAGCGGTGGCCACAGGCGTGGCGGCGGCAGCGGTATTCGCCGGACTGATCCTGGCGATAACGGTGCCGATGGGCACCACATCGTTCACATTGTAGAGTATTTCGGTAACCACGCCTTCTGCAGTGGATGGCACTTCGCTGTCTACTTTATCTGTGGCAATATCCAGTATGGTCTCGTCCTGTTTTACAGGATCGCCCACCTTTTTATGCCATTTCAGAATGGTTGCTTCCATTATGCTTTCGCCCAGTTTGGGCATCACCAGTTCAGCTACTGCCATAGTAAAAAGTCAAGAGTGAAAAGTCAAAACTAAGAAAAGCAAGGGCAAGCCTGAGATCAACCGTTTATTACCGTTTATCTGTGGCTAACAACCGTTTGCTTACGGGGCAAATGTATGGCTAAACCACCGATTTTCGGACAGGATTCTCTACAATAAACTTTCGCAACTGGTTCAGCGCAGTGTGCGCCGTCATTTCAATATTCCTGCGTCTGTCGTGCCGGAAATGGAACTGCCGGGCTTCCGTTTTTTCACTGCTTCCCACTGCGATCCATACCATACCCACCGGCTTTTCCGCAGTGCCGCCACCGGGCCCCATGATACCGCTTACCGCTATCACGTAGTCGGTTCTCAGCAAGGCAAGGGTGGTTGCTGCCATCCGGCGTACGGTTGCTTCGCTGACTGCGCCATCGGTCTGCAATGTTTCTTCCGGCACCTGCAGCAGGCTTGTCTTTATCTCGTTGGCATAAGAAACCACGCTGCCTTTGTAATATTCCGAAGCGCCTTCATGACTGGTTACGAGGTGCGCTATATAACCACCGGTGCAGCTTTCGGCAGTGGCCATGGTTGCCTGCGCTTTCTTCAGCAGCTTTCCCACCGCCAGTTCGAGCGGTATGTCTTCATCGATCACCAGGAATTCTCTGGTACGCTCGGTAAGCAGCCGGAAATGCTGGTCCAGCAGTGTTTCCAGTTGCGCGGCATCTGTGCCGAAAGCGCTAAGCCTGAGCCGTACCATGCCGTAATTAGGCAGGTACGCCAGCCTGATGTTGGCGGGAAGCGCTTCTTCGATATCCTGTATCTGATCGGCCAGATAGGATTCGCCGATACCTGCCGTAAGCAAGGTGCGGTGTCGAACAACACCTGTGTTGAAATATGCCGGGATAACCGGCAGCACTTTGTGTTCCATCAGCCATTTCATTTCGCTCGGAACACCCGGCAGCGATATAACTATTTTTCCATCCCGTTCAAATAACATACCCGGGGCCGTTCCCCTTTCGTTTTCCAGCACGGTGCATACATCCGGCACCTCGGCCTGCCTGGCATTGCGCTCGATCATCGGGCGTTTCAGCACGGTTTCAAACAGGCGGGTGATGCGTGCCAGCGTTGGCTTGTGCACGATCATGCTGCCGCCGAAATATGCGCACAGCAGTTGTTTGGTGATGTCATCGGCCGTTGGGCCAAGTCCGCCCGTAACCAGTATCAGCGAAGCGGTTTGGGTTTCCTGCTCCAGGGCCTGCCAGATATCTTCCCATACGTCACCCACGGCAATCCGGTGTTTGACCACGATACCGATCTTGTTCAGCTCCTGCGCCATCCATGCACTGTTGGTGTCGATCACCTGTCCGATCAGCAATTCATCACCGATCGTAATGATCGAAGCATATACTTTGTCCATGGTTCATTTTCTGAACGCAAGTTAGGTTATTGAATATTCAATCCATTGGTGAAGGATATGGTAGCCTATTGTGTATGTTTTGCCGCGCCATAAATGGCGGGGCAAAGGAAAAAGGAAATGATGCTGAAAAGGATATGCGTATTTTAGTGTCAAACAGATTGCATGAAAAAACTGGTCAGTGTTTTGAGTTTGGTAGGGTGTGCACTGTTAACCCGGGCGCAGGATCTTCCACAGCGGTTATCTTCCGCCGTCCAACAGTTACTTGCAGACCCGCAGATGAAACATGCGATACTCGATCTTGCAGTAGTCAAATCCGAAACAGGCGAAAAAATATATGATATAAATGCGCAAACAGGTTTAGTGCCAGCCAGTTGCCAGAAAATAATCACCGCCGCAACAGCCTTCGATATACTGGGTGCCGCTTACCGTTACCGCACCTGTATCGGCTACGATGGCAACCTGGAAAAAGGTGTTGTAAAAGGAAATCTGTACCTCTCCGGCAGCGGCGATCCCAGTCTGGGCAGCTGGCGGTACGCCGTCACCAATGAACAGTTGGTACGGAAAACATGGGCGGGCGCGCTCACCGCCAATGGCATCAAACGGATAGAAGGCAAACTGATAGGGTACAATGGCAGATGGGATGCCAATATACTGCCCGGCGGCTGGATATGGGACGATATGGGCAATTATTACGGCGCGGGTGTTGCGGCGCTGAACTGGCACGAGAACCAGTACGATCTTACGCTTCGTTCGGGCAAAGAAACGGGAACGGCCGTAACCATTGTTTCCGCGGTGCCCCGGCCCTACCAGGTTACGCTGAACAGTGAACTGACAGCGGCGGCAAAAGGAACGGGCGATAATGCCTATATCTACCTGCCGCCGGCAGGCAGCCGTGGCTATGTACGCGGTACCATACCGGTGGAAGAAAAAGCCTTCACCATTTCGGGCTCCTTTCCCGATCCGGCGATGCAGACGGTGCAGGTGCTTAAAAGTCTGCTCGATTCGCTGCGAATACCGGTAAGGGGCGTGCAGGTTTCCAATACTTCAGACACGCCGGCCATGCGGGTGCTGCATTGCCAGCTGTCGCCATCGCTCGACAGTCTTAACTACTGGTTCCTCCGGAAAAGCATCAACCTGTACGGAGAGGCGTTCCTGCGTACGATCGCGTATGAAAAAACCGGTTCCGGGTTGCCCGATAAAGGCCTGCAGCTGCTCAGGGAGTTCTGGCGCGAAAAGGGCATTGAACCCGCGGCATTGCACATGATCGATGGGAGCGGGCTTTCGCCGCAGAACCGCGTTACCACCGATGCGCTGGTAAAAGTATTGCAGTATGCCAGAACCCGCGACTGGTTCCGGTACTATTACGATGCCCTGCCAACCTATAACCAGATGAAACTGAAAAGCGGCACCATCGGCGGTGCCAAAAGTTTTGCAGGATACCATACGGCAAAAGACGGAACTGCGTACACCATGGCCATCATAGTTAACAACTACGACGGTTCTGCGGCGGAGATCGTTAAAAAACTGTTTGCCGTGCTGGATGTGTTGAAATGACTTTTTTTCTTACTTGCGTTGGCCCGTTTAACCGTCAGGGAATCATCTGCTTATTTATGTGCTACAGGTCTGCATTACGGCCGGATATTAACCGAAGAAAACTCCCAATGCATCCCGCAGTTCTGGCGGCATAACCGTTCTTTTACCGGTATGGCTGTCGATAAAATACAGCGTTACGTTTCCGGTGGTCAGCAGTTTGCCGGCTTCGTTGTACACTTCGTGGTGAAAACTGATCTCGTGACCGGCCGGCAGTTCCTTTAATAGGGTCTTTACCGAGATCAGGTCGTCGTAATGTGCCGGCCGCAGAAACCTGGCTTCCATATGCACCACGGGCATACGCACGCCCATTTCCTCCATCTTCTTATAGGTAAAACCCAGCTCGCGGATACATTCTGCACGGCCAACTTCAAAATACTGCGCGTAATTGCCGTAATACACAATATCCATCTGGTCTGTTTCTGCATAACGTACCCTTATCCTGCTGATGTGCTCGTACATGGATCTTAATTTGTTGACAAACTTACGGGCTCTTTATGTTTTTCCACAAATGATGGAATGATGTTTGCTAACGAAAGGCTAATACTAATTTTAAGACAGGTTTTTCGCTTTTTATTAAGAAACAAACAGAAAACTTTGGGCTTGTCGTAGCCAACTCTTTATGAAAAGACCCATTCACTACCTTTTACTGTTACCCACCATGGCAGTGTTTTCGCTGACCGTGAAGGCACAGCTCACAAAAGCGAATACGGACATTGACGCGGAATTCAAAACCGCCAAGGACCTTTACCAGAAAGAAGCATTCAGTCTCGCTTACCCGGTCTTCCGGAAATTGTATGCGAACGGCGTTGCCCAGAGCGAGATCCCCGAGAATGTCCGGCTCGAAAGTAAATATTACGCCATCGTATGCGGGCTGCAGCTGAACGATTCCACTGCGGAGCCGCTGGCACAGGAATTCATCGAGCTGGAGAACACACCGGCAAGAATACAGATGATGGCTTTTCATCTGGCAGAATATTATTACCGCAAAAGGGATTTTAACAGGGCGCAGAACTATTTCCGCGCTGCCGATATCGCCAACCTGAGCAATCGCGAGATTGCCGATATGAAATTCCACCAGGCTTACGGGTATTTTGCCATGCAGCAGTTTGATAAGGCAAACCCCCTGTTTAATGCCATCCGGCAGTTGCCAAAGGATCCGAATTATGTTGATGCGAATTATTATTACGGCTTTATCTCTTTTACCGAAAAAAACTACAGCCAGGCCCTGGAGAGTTTCCAGGTAGCCGAGAAATCGCCCGAATACCAGAACGTGGTGCCGTTCTATGTGGCGGAGATCTATTACTTCAACGGTGAAAAAGACAAAGCGCTGGAATATGGCGAGAAAGCGATACGCCAGTCGGGCAACTATTACGACCTGCAGCTGCACCAGCTGGTGGGACATATCTGGTTTGAGAAAAAAGAATTCGCGAAAGCCCTGCCTTACCTGGAGAAATTTGTGAACGCTAAAGAAAAAGTGAGGAGGGAGGACCTGTATGAATTATCCTATTGCTATTACGTGGCTAAGAACTGGAACAAATCCATCGAAGGGTTCAAACAGCTGGGCGGCGCGCAGGATTCGCTTGCGCAGAACAGCATGTACCTGCTGGCCGATGCGTACCTGAAAACCAACGACAAAGTAAATGCGCGCAGTGCTTTTCAGTTCTGTGCAGACAATAACAGCAACGCCGCACAGAAAGAAGTGTCGGTATTCAACTATGCAAAACTTTCTTATGAACTGGGATATCTGGATGTAGCCTTAAAGAATTTCCAGGCTTTTCTTGCCAGCTATCCCAAATCGACCTACCTGCAGGAGGCGAAGGAACTGCTGGTCAATACACTGGCCAATACCTCCAATTACCGGGAGGCGCTCCGGCTGTACGAGAGCCTGGGTGCCAAAAGCGATAACGCCGTTCGGTTATACCCCCGGTTGCTGTACGGTGCCTCGGTGGAAGCCATCAACGACCAGAATGTAAACCGCGCAGATTCCCTGCTGAGCAAACTGCTGCAGGTTCCTTACAATACTGCCTTATTACCGCTTACCTATTTCTGGAAAGGAGAGATCGCCTACCGCAACGAAAGCGTGGATCCCTCGATCGAGTTCATGCAGAATTACCTGAAGAATCCCGTGACGAACGGGGAGGTGAACCCGGTGAATGCAAAATATATCCTTGCCTACGGCTATTTCCGTAAAGAGAATTACGATGCCGCCAGGAATTATTTTGAACAGGTGGCCAAAGTGGTGACACCCGCATCCGCCGCCATAGAACAGGATGCCTTTCTGCGTGCCGCGGATTGTTATTTTATGCGAAAAGAGTTTGCACAGGCTTTGCGCATGTATGAGTCTGTGATCAGCCAGCAATTGCCTGCGGCCGATTATGCACTGTACCAGAAAGCGATCATTGCCGGGGCGATGAACCGGAACAGTGAAAAGATCAGCCTGCTGCAGTCGCTGGAGAGATCCTATCCCAAATCTTCGCTGGTTACCGATGCCAATATCGAGATCGCCAATACCTATATAGCCGACGAGAATTTCCAGGCAGCGATAGCGCCGTTGAAAAAAGTGACGGGTAACCCCAAAGCGGCATCGTATGGTCCGCAGGCCTACCTGAAACTGGGCGTGGCCTATTTCAACCTCGATAAGAACGACGATGCGCTGGAGAATTTCAAGAAACTGGTGGCCACGTATCCCAACAGCGAAGAAAGCAATGATGCGATAGAATATATCCGTAACATCTTTGTGGAAAAACAGCAGCCCGGTGATTTTGCGTCGTTCATGCGGCAGAACGGCAAGCCTATCTCGGAAAACGAAGAAGACTCGCTGACCTACCGTGCAGCCATGATGCGGTACGAGGCACGCGATCTGCCGGGCGCCCGTGCAGGGTTTGCCGCCTATCTCGCCAAATTCCCGCAGGGAAGGTTCCATATCGATGCCAATTACCAGATCGCCGAAATGCTGATCGCGGGTAAGATGAACCAGCAGGCGCTTCCTTATTACAAGGCGGTGGCCGATGAAGCACCGAATAAATACGCCGAGCGCAGCACACTGCAGACGGCCCGTATCTACTACTTTGACCTGAAGGATTACGCCAATGCGGAAAAATATTTCAGCCAGCTGAAGAATATTGCCAATGTGCAGGAGAACAAACTGGAAGCGATGCGCGGACTGCTCCGCTGTCAGTTCAAAACGCAGAAATGGAAAGAGGCTTCCGCCAATGCGCAGGATCTTTTACAGGAAAAAGGCATTGCATCCGACGACCGCATGATGGCCAATCTTGTGGTGGCCAAAAACCACCAGCTAAGCAACGAGCAGGAGGCTGCCATCGCAGCTTACAAACAGGTGATCGCTGCCGGCAAATCAGAATATGCCGCGGAATCGCAGTACCAGATCGCAGACATATTGCTGCAGCAGAATAAGCTGCCCGATGCCGAAAAAGCAGCATTTGAAATGATCAAAAAAATGGGATCCTATGATTACTGGGTAACCAGGAGCTATATACTGCTGGGGGATGTGTATACCCGCCAGAAAGATTATTTCAATGCGGAAGCCACCCTGAAAAGCGTTGTGGAGAATGCAACGATCACCGAGCTCAAAGAAGAAGCGCAGCGGAAACTGGCGATCGTACTGGAAGAAAAGAACAAAGCCAACAAAGTTGAACAGTAAAGAAATCATTCCTATGCAATATCTGCACAGAACAGGTTTAATGGTGTTGTTGATGGGTTGTGTATTGTTTGCCGATGCCCAGACAAGAAGGGTAAGCAAGTCAAAGCAACGCAGGATCGATCTCAACAAACAAAGAAAAGCACCCCAGCCGGCGGCCAAGGCCGATACAACGGCGCCCAAAACGGTAACGATCACTTCGGCTTTCAAGCCTTTTTTGAAGAATGCCGCCAAGCTGAATTTTACCGCGGCTTCGCCTGTGATCGATTCGTCGAAGATACCCGTGGCATACCAGGTGCCTTCGCAGAACCTGTTTTTTTCCTACCAGCCGGTGGCCATCAAACCCCTGGCGTTGCCGGTGGATTCGGGCTATACCTGGAACAACCACCAGTACATCAAACTCGGTGCGGGTAATTTCAGCAGCTATTACGTCGAAGCGGGTTTTTCGTTCGGCGATGGCAAGCATTCCATCACGAACCTGAAAGGTAATTTTCTTACCACCACGGGTCACCAGTTTGCCCAGCAGGCCAACCGGTGGGAGATAGATGCGCTGTCGATCATCAACAGCGGCGATAACCACGAATGGACGGCGCATGCTTTTTACAATACCAAAACCCAGTACCAGTACGGGTTTCAGCCAAATACCATCCCGTATACCAAAGACGACCTGTTACGCCAGTACAATACGGTGGGTATTAACGTGGGGCTGCGTAACAAGATCGAGAATGCGTTTGGCATCAGCTATCATCCGCAGATCAGTTTTGTACGCATTGAAGACAACAGAAAGGCCAACAATTACGATTTTGTGATCAAGGCGCCCATCAGCAAATCGTTTGGCAAGATCTATTCGTTTAACCTGGGTCTTACCGCCGATATGTCCAAAGCATCGATGCCGATGATCCCCAACCCGCTCGAGCTGACCAACAATCTCTACTACCTGAATCCTTCCATACGGTTCAAAACCCCCAATGTAAAGATCAATGCGGGGTTGCAGCCTTCCTGGGACAACAAACAGTTCAGCATGCTGCCCGATATCACCGCAGAAGCAAAGCTGACAGAGACCGGCCTGGTATTCGAAGCCGGCTGGATCGGTTCTTTCCGGAAGAACACGTTTGGTTCGCTGGTGGCTTTCAATCCATGGATCACTTCGATCAGTTCCATGAAGAACACCCGGATACGCGAGCAGTTCGCGGGCATCAAGGGTGCATTGGGCAGTCATTTTACGTTCCAGGGACGCGTATCGCTGCAAACACTCAACAACCAGCCGCTGTTTGTAAACGATATCGGCGATGGAAAGACCTTCCAGGTGCTGTATGAACCCGAAATGAAATCCATCCGTGTACACGGCGAAGCGGCTTATTCGGTGCAGGAAAAATTCAGTTTCCTGGGCGGTATCACTTTCAACCAGTATCATTCGCTCAGCGTACACCAGAAAGCATACGGCCTGCTGCCGCTTGAACTGACCGGCAGCGCCAAATGGAAACTGCTGAAAGACCTGCAGCTCCGTGCAGATGTGTTTCTGTGGGATGGCGCTCCTTACCGCGACAAAGCCATGAACAATTTCAAGAGCAGCGCGGTGGCGGATCTGAACTTCGGTGCCGAGTTTACCGTGATCCCCAAACTGAATCTCTGGCTGCAGATGAACAACCTGCTGAACACCACTTACCAGCGATGGAACCAGTATCCTGTTTTAGGCTTTAACGTATTGGGAGGTATCGTATATTCGTTCAAATAAACGGGTATACTTGCAGCAATACTTACAGAAATTCCTGATCCTGCACCGCAAGCTGAGCATTCCGCAGCTGGGCAGTTTCGTGATCGAAGACGAGCCCGCGCGTGTGGATGCAGAAAGCGGTTTGCTGTTTGCCCCGAGACCGGTGATCCGTTTCAGCGAAGGCGACAGACCTTCTTCAGACAAACATTTTTTCCGTTTCCTGGCCGAGGAGATGCAGATCGATGAACTGGCGGCCATCCGTGAATTCCATGAGTTCTGCTATGCATTCCGCAGCAGCATTCAGTCCAATTCCATGGCTTCGATACAGGGTATCGGCAGGGTGGTAAAACGCGAGGGCGATGTGCTGGGCTTTACACCCGAAACAAATTTACTGGAACTGCTGCCGCCGGTGCCCTGGCTCAGCAACCGGGAAGAAACGGATGAACAAACCGAAAAAGAAAGCAAAAAACGACGCCATAAAAAAACAGCATACGGACAGGAGCCCCCGGCAAACGAAACAGCCGGAGAGGGGGCCGCGGCCGGGGACGAAGCCTCCGAAACCGAGCCACGCGACCGCTGGTGGATCTATGCCATGATACTGGGTGGGATAGGCGTTTTGGCATTGTTGTATTATTACCGGTTATTTGCGTCCATTTTATAACCCGCGTTCCAGACATGCCCGAAAAAATCCATTACCATCACTGCCCCGCCTGCCAGTCGGCTGATATACAGTACAGCCTCGCGGCAAAAGACCATACGGTAAGCGGGGAAGATTTTACCATATGGGAATGCGGCAATTGCTCGCTTCGTTTTACACAGGACGTACCAGATCAGTCCGGGATCGGACGCTATTACGCCTCCGAAGAATATGTATCGCATACCGATACAAAAGAAGGGCTGGTGAACAGGCTGTATCACCTGGTGCGCAACCATACCTTACAGACAAAACAAAAACTTGTTCAGACCCGATCAGGGAAAAGGATGGGCGCCCTGCTTGATGTAGGCGCGGGAACAGGCGCTTTTTCCGATACCATGCAGCGGGCCGGCTGGTCTGTTACCGGTCTTGAACCCGATGCTACCGCACGTAAAAATGCCAGAGAGAAATACGGGCTGTCCCTGTTGTCTCCCGAAGAATTATACCATCTGCCTCCTTCACAATTCGATGCCATTACACTCTGGCATGTGCTTGAGCATGTACACGATCTGCAGGGTTACCTTGAAAAATTTCACCGGGTGCTCAAACCGGGCGGAAAACTGATCATCGCCGTACCGAATTATACAAGCTACGATGCCCGGGTATATGGTGAATACTGGGCGGCTTATGATGTGCCGCGGCACCTGTATCATTTCTCACCGCTGTCGATGAGAAAATTGTCGGCGGCAAAGGGATTTGCCATGGAATCCATACACCCGATGTGGTTCGACAGCTTCTATGTATCCATGCTGAGCGAGAAATACCGCAATGGCTCCGGCAACCTGATCGGCGCTGCATGGAACGGTCTTGTATCCAACCTCAGCGCTTTTTCCGGTACGGAGAAATGCAGCTCGCTGATCTATGTGCTGGGGAAACAGGGGGCGTGAGACCTGAGGAGAGAACTTTTACTGCAACCTTAATTCGAACATTACGGGCCACTGTTTGCCGGTAACGAAGAATGTTTTCGTTGTCTTGTTATAGGCGATGCCATTGAGTACAAAACCCTGATTCAGTTTCCGGGGATCGGGTGTCACATTATTCTGCGCAAGAATGGTAGAAAGATCCAGTTTGCCTTCCACTTTACCGGTGGCAGGATTGATCTTTACGATATCGTCCTTACCGTAAATATTTGCATATATCATCCCGTCCACATATTCGAGTTCGTTAATATCTCCCACATATCCGTTGTTGTCGGTTACTCCTAATGTTCTTTTGATCCTGAAGGTCTCGGGGTCAACGAAATACAGGTTGCTTTCACCGGTGGAAATGATCAGTGCCGTATCGTTATGGGTAAGTCCCCAGCCCTCGAAAGGCCATTCAAATTCTCTCAGTTTTTTGAATGTCTTCAGGTCATAAACAAATGCCTTATGGTTTTCCCATGTAAGCTGGTATATCTTGTCGTTCATTACGGTAATGCCTTCTCCAAAGAAACTTTTGTCGATGGCTATCCCCTTCGTTTGTTTGCCAGACTTATAATCGGTCTGTAGCAATTTACTTTTGCCAACCCAGCCTGTTCCCTCGTAAAGCACATTGTCGTTCCATTCCAATCCCTGTGTATACGAAGAAGTATCGTGCGGGTACATCCTGATCACGCTGTAACCGATAGAAGCAGGAGCGGGTGTTACCGGGATATCCGGGTTGGTTTCATCGGGTTTACTATTGTTGCAGGCAATCGCTGCAACAAGGACCAGCGGTAAGACGATCTTTTTCATGAAACAAAATTGGGACTAATATAAGCTATTAGCGGATTGCGGGATTTGGGCCGGTTGTTAAACTTTACAAGACAGTTGCCACAGATTTCACAGATTTTCACTGATTTATCTGTGCTGATCTGTGAAATCTGTGGCAAACTTCCCAACAATCATTTCCCTAATCACTCACTATACATTGAACCTGAAATGCATCACATCCCCATCCTGCACCACGTATTCCTTTCCTTCTATACGTAAACGTCCGTTATCGCGGGCAGCAGCTTCATTGCCGTATTTCACATAGTCATCGTAAGCGATCACTTCGGCTTTGATAAAGCCTTTTTCAAAATCGGTATGTATCACACCTGCGGCCTGCGGGGCTTTCCATCCCTTGTGTATCGTCCAGGCACGCACTTCCTGAACCCCTGCGGTGAAATAGGTGTCGAGGTTCAGCAGCTGGTAGGCAGACCTGATCAGTCGGTTCAGCGCAGGCTCGGTCATTTTGTATTCCTCCATGAACATCTGCTTGTCTTCAGGCGATTCCATTTCCGCGATCTGCGCCTCGATATTATTGCACATTACGATCATTTCAGCGCCCTCGGCCTTTGCCGCAACTGCCAGCGCCTCCGAAAATTTATTCCCGGTATGCATGCTCGCTTCATCTACGTTTGCAACGTACAGGATGGGCTTGTCTGTAAGCAGAAAAAGATCGGCGACAGCTGTCTTTTCTTCCTTACTGAGACCAAGGGTATGGATGTTCTTTCCTTTTTCAAGATGATCCTTGCAACGCGTCAGTGTTTCAAATTCGGCTTTTGCTTTGGTATCGGTTCCCACACGCGCCATTTTCTCCACGCGCTGTATTTTTTTATCCACGCTTTCCAGGTCTTTCAGCTGGAGTTCGGTTTCAATGATCTCTTTATCGCTGATGGGATTGATGGCGCCTTCTTCGCGCAGTACATTCTCGTCTTCAAAACAACGGATCACATGAATAATGGCGTCCACCTCACGGATATTGCCAAGAAACTTGTTGCCCAGGCCCTCGCCCTTGCTGGCGCCCTTCACCAGACCCGCTATGTCCACGATCTCCATCTGCGTGGGAACGATGCGGTTGGGCACCACCAGTTCCGCCAGTTTGCTCAGCCGGTAATCCGGCACATCCACCAGTCCCACATTGGGCTCGATGGTACAAAACCGGTAATTACTTGCCTGTGCTTTTGCACTGTTGCTGACCGCGTTGAAAAGTGTTGATTTACCCACGTTCGGTAATCCCACGATACCTGCCTGTAATGCCATAATTGCTGCTGTTTTTAAAGAACCGGTAAAGATTTTTTTATCTGGTCTGCACCGTTCTTTACCGTTCAAAATCGGGCGCAAATATAGTCCCATTTACCCGTGTGCGGAAATGTTCGTGTGGGCTAACCGTTACGGGTCTCAGCGCCCGAAAGAGTATATTTGACGGATGAAGTCCCGGCTTGTTCCCTGCATCCTGTTTTTTACCTGGATAGCCTGTAAAAATAGAAATCCCCAAACAGCGCTGGCCGCACAGCAGGATTCGGCGCGTTCCTGTATGCAGGTTCCTTCAAGATTTGGAACAGTGGCGGCAGACAGCTCCTTTCCCTACGGCGGCGATACCTCGCAGAAAGGAATGGTACTGGTGCCAGGCGGTATCTTTGATATGGGCGGCGATAACGACCAGGCCGATCCGGATGAACTGCCCAAACACAGGGTACGGGTGTCACCGTTTTACATCGATATCACCGAGGTAACCAATGCCCAGTTCGGGGCATTTGTAAAAGCCACCGGTTACCGCACCACCGCCGAAAAAAAGCCCGACTGGGAGCAACTGAAAACCACGCTGGCGCCGGGTACGCCCAGGCCGCCCGACAGTGTGTTGGTGGCGGCATCGCTGGTATTCAGGCCTTCGTCAGGGCCTGTTGACCTGAACGATTACAACCAGTGGTGGCGCTGGGTAAAAGGGGCAGACTGGCGGCATCCCGAAGGGCCTGGCAGCTCTGTCAGCGGAAGGGAACAGTATCCCGTGGTGCATATCAGCTGGGACGATGCCCTGGCCTATTGCAGGTGGGCCGGCAAACGCCTGCCTACCGAGGCAGAATGGGAATTTGCGGCAAGGGGCGGCAGGTTGAACAATGTCTATCCCTGGGGTAATGAGCATGTTAACAGCGGGCAGCCCAAAACCAATAGCTGGGAGGGCAGTTTTCCCTATTATAACCAGCAAAAAGACGGTTACCTGAGAATGGCGCCCGTGGGTTCCTACCAACCCAATGGTTACGGCCTGTACGATATGGCCGGCAATGTATGGGAATGGTGCAGCGACCTGTACCACCACGATTATTACCAACAGCTTGCCGGCAAACTCAGCATAGATCCGAAAGGACCTGCCCGTTCTTATGATCCGCAGGAACCCTATGCCCAGAAACGCAGTCTCCGGGGCGGCAGTTTTCTTTGCAACGAAGCTTATTGCAGCGGCTACCGGGTTGCGCGCAGGATGAAAAGCACGCACGACACCGGTCTCGAACACACGGGTTTCCGCTGTGTCAAAGATGTCGGGAAAAAAGCCTGACCGATAACGGCATTATTGTAAAAGACCGTAAACAAAAATGCGGCAATGAATCCATCGCCGCATTACTTCCGGAACAGAGCCGGTTAATTATCGTTGTTGCCATCATCAGTTTCTTCGGCAGCGGCCGGGGAAACAGGCGGCTCGTTTGACGGCGCCACGTAGATGGTCTGGTGATAGAATTTGGTGGAAGGTTTTACCTCGTTCAGTTTTTCGTTGAAAATGGAGAGGTAGTTATTGTCTTTGTTATTCTTGTTGAACACATCCTTAAGCTGCGCAAACAGTTCGCTGGAAGTGGATTCGAATACCGGTGTTTCCAGGCTGATCAGTTTGATATTGGCATCCACAAACTGGTTCATCTCGGTGTTGATGATGGTACAATGTACATTGCCTTTCAGTTTTGAATCCTTGCAGATATTCACGCGGAGACTGTATACCGACCCTTCAAATTCGCCTTCCACTTTGATATCGTTGCAGATAATTACGCCCTTGATCACGCCGGTAGGTGTGATATGGATCGTTTTCTTGCTGTACAGCACACCGGTGAAGTTACCATCGAGGATGATGTCGTTCTCCGAATCCAGTACACCCGAAATATTGGTGGAACTGGTGATGAACAATTGTTTTTCGTCCGACTGTGAAGACACGGATGAAAAAGAAGAATTGGGATCATGAAGCAGTTGTTCCCTGAATTTATTCATGGCGTTAATGATTGGTCAGTGACAATAATAACGAACTATCAGCCAGAAAATTAGGTATTTCATTGGAAAATCATGTAGTTGGCATCCGTTTTTTTTGTGGTTCATAAAACAATCATCCTGAATTTCCTGAAAAACGTTCATTATTGGCTATCTTGACAGCCCCAAGTAAGAAATCCAGTATAATGTTCAACAAGAAAACAGAACCTGCTTCCGACATGCGCCCTGCCGTGCAGGTTGTATCGGGCGGCGTGTATTTTGGTATTATTAAAACTGCTTCACCGATACGTATCGAAGGCGATTTCAAGGGTATTATCTTCTGCACCAACAAAGTGATCATCGACAAAAAAGCATCCGTAAACGGCGATATACTCTGTCATGAGATCGTGATCGGCGGTGTTATCGAAGGCAACGTGATCTGCAAAAGCAAATGCGTGCTGAGTGAAGATGCGATCGTGAACGGCGTGGTGCGTACCTGTAAGTTCGAAAACGGCGAAAACAGTTCGGTTACCGGCCCCGTGTATGTGAACAAGGAAAACATGAATATCGATGTGGAAGAGTATTACGAACTGTTTAATAAAAAAGAAACCCTCGAAAAGATCAAATCCGAGTATTTCTCTCTCCCGCAGAAACTGATCCTGATCAACTGATCCGCCCCGGCCGGCGATTGTTTTGAGGACTGATGCATCGGATTTCGATGCGTGCGTGTCAGATGAACATCGTATGACCAGGATTTTGCTGATAGGGATCGTTTGCTTTGCCGCTTTGCGTATGCCGGCCCAGTGCCCGGCCAATCTTGGTTTTGAGACAGGTGATTTCACCAACTGGAAATGTTATTCAGGACGCATCAATTCGGCGCTGGTATATACGGGTACCGGTATCGATACGCCGCTCCGCAGCCGGCACACCATTTTCACCCGGTCGGCCACGGCATTGAAAGATCCTTACGGCGGTTTTCCCGTGGTTTGCCCCAATGGCAGCAACCATTCGATCCGCCTCGGCAACGATTCCATCGGCGGGCAGGTAGACGGGGTAAGCTATACCTTTACGGTTCCTTCGGATAAGGATGTATTCAGTATTATTTACAACTATGCCGTTGTACTCCAGAACCCCTCGCATTTTCCAGAACAGCAGCCCCGGTTCACCGCCAAGGTGCTTGACGAAACCACCGGCCAATACCTCAACTGCTCGTCCTTCGATTTTTCCGCTTCCTCCAGTCTTCCGGGTTTTAAGCAGTCCGGCATCGGCGCCAGGGGGGCGGATGTATACTATAAGCCATGGTCGCCTGTTACCATCAAGCTGGTCGGTTATGCCGGTAAGAAACTGACGATCGAGTTCCGCGCTCAGGACTGTACCCAGGGCGGTCATTTCGGATACGCGTACCTGGATATCAACGAAGACTGCACCGCACCCATCAGCGGTAATATTGTTTGCGAGGGCGCGCAGTCTACGGTACTGATCGCACCGTTTGGTTTCAGAGAGTACCGCTGGTATACCACGGATTTTTCCAGACAACTGGGCACGGGCAATACGCTGCGTCTGCAGCCGGTGCCACCGGTGAACACCGCTTTCGCCGTAGAGGTATTGCCCTATCCCGGATCCGGCTGCGTGGATACCCTGTATACCACCCTGCAGAAAGCGTCGGCGCCTTTTTCGTTCCTGCTGCAGGATACAGCCGGCGCCTGTCTGCCGCAACGCATCGATCTTACGGCACCCGCTCTCACAAAAGGCAGCACCCGCGGTCTGGCCTATACCTATTTCCTGGATTCGTTTTTCAACTATATGGAACAGCCCGAGTCCGTGGATGAATCGGGCACTTATTATATCAAAGCTTCCAATGCCGTGGGCTGTATAGACCTGAAACCCATCGTGGTGGTTTATGATACCGTTCCCCGGTTGAAAATGACCGATCCGCCCCCTTATACCTACCCCAATACCGGCAACCTAACCGATGCCGGCCTGTACGATGGCGCCCTCACCGGGTTGACACGCAGTTACTGGCGGGATGCCGCACGCAGCATACCTGTATCCAATCCGTTGAAGATAGAAGAAAGCGGCCGGTATTATGTGTATGCCACAACACGTTATGGCTGCGCGGTGATGAATTCGGTTCAGCTGCTGCTGCAGATAGCGCCGCCGCCAAACGCGTTCTCGCCCAATAGCGACGGTATAAACGATACCTGGCGCATTGCGGGCATCCAGGGATTTCCGCAGGCGGTGATCGATGTATTCGACAGGTATGGCCGCTCGGTGTTTCATTCCGTAGGCTACGATAAAGTCTGGGATGGCACCCTGAAGGGCAAACCCCTGGCCATCGGCACCTATTATTATGTGATCTGGCTCTCCGACAAACTGAAACGCGTTACCGGAAGCGTTACCATTTTACGTTAGACGAAGAATGCTGGCGTCAATCAGTTATTTTTGCAGCCAACCGTAAGACAGGCTTTCCCATGAACCGCGAACTGAAGCAGCTTTCCGGGCAACTGGAAGGATCGTTATTTTTTGATACCACCGTGCGTACGCTGTATGCCACGGATGCATCCGCTTACCGCGAAATGCCGCTGGCAGTGGCGATACCGAAATCGGAAAACGATATCAGACAACTCATCCGTTTTGCCGGCGAGCACCATACCTCGCTGATTCCGCGTACGGCAGGCACTTCGCTGGCGGGGCAGGTGGTGGGCAAAGGCATCGTGGTGGATGTTTCGAAGCATTTTACTTCCATCATCGAACTGAACGAAAAAGAACATTGGGTAAGGGTGCAGCCGGGTGTGATACGTGACGAGCTGAACATGTTCCTGAAACCTTACGGGCTTTTCTTCGGACCCGAAACATCCACCGCCAACCGCGCCATGATCGGCGGCATGGTGGGGAACAATTCATGCGGATCCAATTCGGTGATCTACCGGAGCACCAGAGAGCATTTACTCGAAGTGAAAGCCATACTGAGCGATGGCAGCGATGCCTGTTTCAAAGAACTCAGCATCGATGAATTTCATGCGAAATGCGATACCGGCAGCCTGGAGGGCAGCCTGTACCGGCAGACCCGCAAACTGCTGAGTGATTACGAAACACAGCAGGAGATAAAAAAAGAATTCCCGAAGAAATCCGTTGAAAGACGCAATACGGGTTATGCGGTTGACCTGCTGGTTGACACGGCGCCGTTCACCGCCGGCGGCGATGATTTTAATTTCTGTTCACTGATCGCCGGTTCGGAAGGAACACTGGCTTTTATTACCGAGATCAAACTGCACCTGGTACCGCTGCCGCCAAAAGAAACCGGGCTGCTGTGCGTGCATTTTCACAGCATCGACGAATCGCTGCGCGCCAACCTGGTGGGGCTTAAATACAAACCCAGCGCCAGCGAACTGATCGATCATTACATACTCGAATGCACCAAGGAAAATATCGAACAGCGCAAGAACCGCTTTTTTGTGGAAGGTGATCCCGGCGCCATACTGGTGATCGAATTCCAGCGCAACTCGAGAGATGAAATATTGGCTATCACCAGCCAGGTGGAGGCGGAAATGCGGCAGGCCGGACTGGGTTATCATTTCCCCGTTTTATTCGGTGACGATACCAAAAAAATATGGACGCTCCGCAAAGCCGGGCTCGGTCTGCTTGCCAACCTGCCGGGCGATGAAAAAGCGGTTCCCGTTATCGAAGACACCGCGGTATCGGTGCGCGATCTGCCCGCCTACATACGCGATTTCAACGAAATACTGAAGAAGCACGGACTGTATTCGGTGCATTATGCCCATGCCGGTTCCGGCGAACTGCACCTGCGCCCCATCATCAACCTCAAAACAGAAGAGGGCAACCGGCTGTTCCGCACCATTGCCGAGGAAGTGGCCACGCTGGTAAAAAAATACAGGGGATCGCTCAGCGGTGAACACGGCGACGGCAGGTTACGGGGCGAATTCATACGCCAGATGGTGGGAGAGAAGAACTATGCCTTGCTGAAAGAGATCAAACAGCTGTGGGATCCGAATAATATTTTCAACCCCAACAAGATCGTGGATACGCCATCCATGAACAGTATGCTGCGGTACGAACCGGGGCAGCAGCCACCTGCGTTTCATACTACGTTCCGTTTTTACCGGCAGGACATACTGCAGCATGCCGAACAATGCAACGGATCGGGCGATTGCCGTAAAACGCATCTGTCGGGCGGAACCATGTGCCCATCCTATATGGCTACCCGCAACGAAAAAGACACCACCAGGGCAAGGGCCAACATACTGAGGGAGTTCCTGACGCATTCACACAAAGAGAACCGCTTTGACCATAAGGAGATCTACGAGGTGATGGATCTCTGCCTGAGTTGCAAAGCCTGTAAATCGGAATGCCCCTCCAATGTGGATATGGCCAAGCTGAAAGCCGAATTCCTGCAGCAGTATTACGATGCCAACGGGGTGCCGTTCCGCTCAAAGCTGATCGCCAATTTTTCCGCATCGGCCAGGCTGGGGTCGCGCGCGCCGGCCCTGTATAATTTTTTTGCCGGCAACGCACTCACGGGAAGCCTGATCAAAAAGATATCGGGTTTTGCACAGAAAAGATCGATCCCTTCGTTATCACCGCAGACGCTGCGGCAATGGTATGAGAAACGCAGCGGGCAAACAACTGCTGCAGCCCGCCGGGTGTACCTGTTCTGCGACGAGTTCACCAATTACAACGATGCGCATATCGGCATCAGCGCCATCCTGCTGCTGGAGCGGCTGGGATACGAAGTGATCATACCGGCGCATAAGGAAAGCGGCCGCACCTGGTTGTCCAAGGGCCTGCTCCGCAAGGCACAGTCCATCGCCAATGAAAATATTTCCCTGCTGCACCCGCTGGTATCTGCAGATACGCCGCTGATCGGAATCGAACCCTCGGCCATACTTACGTTCCGCGACGAATACCCCGACCTGGCATCAGACGAGAACCTGGAGCCGGCCAAACAGCTGGCGAAAAATGTATTCCAAGTAGACGAGTTCCTGGCAAACGAAATGAAGAACGGCCATATCCGCAAGGAACAGTTCACCGCAGAAAAAAAGTTGGTAAAACTGCATGGCCATTGCCAGCAGAAAGCGGTGGGTTCGCTGGCATCTTCGGTGCAACTGCTTTCCTTTCCCGAGAATTATACCGTGCAAACCATACCCTCGGGCTGTTGCGGCATGGCCGGTTCTTTTGGTTATGAAAAAGAACACTACGATATATCGATGCAGATAGGAGAGTTGGTGCTGTTTCCTGAACTGCGTAAACAAACGGAAGACACATTGATAGCCGCACCCGGTACCAGTTGCCGTCACCAGATTTACGACGGCACCCGGCGCAAAGCGATGCATCCCGTTGAAATACTGTACGCTGCGCTTGCCTGAACAGCTGCGTCAAAATGAACCGCCGGTAAAAAACTAACGCCCATTCATTTTCATTGGCGCCGCTTATCAAAATTTTTCAGGATTGTTTAAAAATGAATATTTATTCATTTATGTTTGCGGCTTGAAGTTACGCGACGATAAAAAAACGCAGCAGATATTTGATGCTGTACTTTCTCTGGTAAAAGAAAAAGGCCTGGCAGGCGTTACCATGGGCGAGATAGCCAGGCATGCGGGTATGGCCACCGGTACCCTGTATATTTATTTCACGAATAAAGAAGAGCTGATCAGCACACTTTTTTCCGAATGCCGCAAAGCATCCCTGGAAAGTTATTTCCGTGACTACAACGAAGACCTGCCGTTCAAATCGGGCTTCAGGATCGTATGGAACAATATCCTTCAGTTCAGGATACAGAATTTTGAAGATGTGGTGTTTCTTGACCAGTGCTATCATTCCCCCTTTATCAACGAGTGCACCATGAAGCTGACAAAGCAGATGAAGAAGCCGTTGTACAAGCTGATAGAGAAAGGAAAGGAGGAGAACATCTTCAAGGACATGGACACGGTCTCGCTGCTCACTTTCCTGTTCGGCGTAATTCACGAAGCAGCAAAGAACGCGCATTACCAGCGCAGGCCGATGACGCAGTCAGATATCGATGCCCTGTTCCGGCTGTGCTGGGACGGCATGAAAAGATAACCGTTAACCAAAGAAGCAACATGAGTATGAGAAGATTCCTGCGGTATCCGCTGATCATCATTATGATATGGGCGTGCACCGAAGCAAGAGCGCAATCGCTGACCGATACCACGCTCCGGGACGCCACGCTGGAACGGGTGGTTCAGTTTGCCATCGCCCACCAGCCCCTGATACGACAGTCTTTGCTGGATGAAGCCATCACCGAACGGCAGATTCAATCCAAGCTCGCCGACTGGTTTCCGCAGCTGAATTTCAACTACAGCCTGCAGCACAATTTTGACCTGCCGGTCTCTTTCTTCTCGGGAAACTATGTACGCAACGGCACGTTTAATTCCTCCGCTTTCGGGTTGAATGCCACGCAGGCCATTTTCAACCGCGATGTACTGCTGGCAAAACGCTCCGCGGAAGACATCAGGCTCTTGTCGAAACAGAACACCGGCGCCGGCAAGATCGATGTGGCGGTGAATGTAAGCAAGGCGTTTTACGATATCCTGTTATCGCAGCAGCAGGTATCGGTACTGAGCCAGGCGATCACCAGGCTGGAGCGCAGCCTGAAAGACGCGGTAAGCCAGTACAACAGCGGTATTGCCGATAAAACGGATTATAAACGCGCCACCATTGCACTCAACAACGCCAGGGCACAGAAAAAACAGGCATCGGATCTTGTTACGGCAAAATACACGTACCTGAAACAGCTGATGGGTCTTTCAGACAGTTCTTCCCTGCAGATCAGCTACGACACATCGCTGATGGAAAAGGACGCAGTGGCCGACACAAACCTTGCGGTGAGTTACCAGAACCGTATCGAATACAGACAGCTGCAGACACAGCAACGGCTGCAGCAGCTGAACAGAAAATATTATAAAAATGCATTCCTGCCGGTAGTGGGTGCTTTTGGCAACTACAATATGGCCTATCTCGGCAACGATTTTGCAAAAGTGTACAACAACGGTTTTGTCAACTCCAATATCGGCTTGCAACTGGCGCTGCCGATATTCCAGGGTAACAAAAGGATCCACCTGATACGGCAGGCCGAGCTGCAGGCAAAGCGGGTGGATTGGGATATGGCCCTGCTGAAAAGTCGTGTCAACACCCAGTACCAGCAGGCGCTGGCGGTGTACAAAGGCAATCTGGCCGGCTATTATGCGCTGAAGGACAATGTGGCCATGGCCGATGAGGTGTACCGTACGCTTGACCTGCAGTACCGTTCGGGTATCAAAACTTACCTGGACGTGATCATTGCAGAAGCCGATCTGCGCACCACCCAACTCAATTATTACCATGCACTGTTCCAGCTGCTGCAGAGCAAGCTGGACATACAGCGTGCCTTGGGAACCATTCAATACTAACACCAGCAAATTGAGAATAGTATGCAACAATCAATGGTAAGAAACGGTTTATACATCGGCAGCCTGTTATTTCTTGCTGCCTGCGGAGGCGCCAAACAGGAAACGCCGAAAGCCCCGCCGCCAACACCGGTAACGGTTTACGAAGTCAGAAAGGAACGGGCGGTTTACTTTGATGAATACCCCGCCACCATCGCCGCCCTGAACCAGGTAGACCTGAAAGCACAGGTTACCGGTTATGTTACCGGCGTATATTTCACAGACGGACAGCATGTGCGGAAAGGGCAGAAGCTGTACGATATCGACAGACAGCAGTACCAGGCCAGTTACGACCAGGCCGTGGCCAATCTGAATGTGGCAAAATCCAATCTTGCCAAGATACAGCAGGATGCGGATCGGTATACCGACCTGCTGAAGCAGGATGCGATCGCGAAACAGCGTGTTGACTATGCACTGGCCGATCTGCAGAGCGCAAAGATGCAGGTGGCTGCGGCGCAGGCCAATGTGTCGCGTTTGTCGAACGATATACGTTTTGCCGCTATTTACGCACCATTCGATGGTACGATCGGTATTTCGCAGGCAAAGGCGGGAACGCTGGTAACCGCCAACCAGAACGTGTTGAATACGGTTTCCACAGACAACCCGATGGCCGTGGACATTTTTGTTGACCAGAAAGAAATACCGCGGTTCACGCAACTGTTCCGCAACCCCGGTGGCGCAGGCGACAGCACATTCACCCTGCTGCTGCCCGGCAATATACCGTACCGGTCGACCGGACACATCAGTCTGCTCGACAGGGCCGTTGATCCGCAGACAGGAACGATCCGCACCAGGCTGGTGTTCCCGAATAACGGGCAGCTAAAACCCGGCATGAGCACCAGTGTGCAGGTAAGGAATAACCAGGCGGGCGAATTTTTGCTGACGCCGAACAAGGCGCTGGTGGAACAGATGGGAGAGTTCTTCGTGTTTGTGCTGACCGACAGCAGCAAGGTGACGCAGAAGAAGGTGACAACTGGCGCCCGTATAGGCGACAAGGTGATCGTTAAAGACGGTCTGCAGCCGGGTGAGAAAGTGGTTACCGAAGGTGTGCAGAAATTAAAAGAAGGAACCGTTGTTACAACAGGCACACAGCCTGCAAAAAAACCTTAAGCAAGTAGTATGATCGCAAATACATTTATCAAACGCCCGGTAACGGCTATCGTAGTGTCGATAGTGATTGTATTGCTGGGTGTGCTGGCCATCATGAACCTGCCCATCAGCCAGTACCCGGAGATCACGCCGCCAACGGTGCAGATCACGGGTAATTTTACCGGTGCGGATGCGCAGGCGGTGGAACAGTCTGTGACCACCCCTGTTGAAACCCAGGTAAACGGCACACCGGGTATGGCGTACCTGCAGAGCAGCAGTACCAGCGACGGCCGCACCACCATTACAGCAACGCTGAAAGTGGGCACCAATGCGGATATTGCCGCACTGGATATCCAGAACCGTGTGGGCATTGCCACGCCGCAGTTGCCCGACGATGTAAAACGCCTGGGACTTACCACGCGCAAACGCAATCCCAGCATCCTGATGCTTGTGGCCATGTTTTCGCCGGGTGGTACCCATAGCGTGCCATTTGTAGACAACTATACCAACCTGTTTGTACGCGACGCATTGCTGCGTGTGGCGGGCGTGGGCGATATCTTTACCCGCGCCGACGATTTCAGTATGCGCATCTGGCTGCAGGTAGACAAACTGGCGCAGCTTGGCATTACAGCCAATGAAGTGGTGGCCTCCCTGCAGGAGCAGAACCTGCAGATAGCCGCCGGCTCTGTGGGTGCGCCTCCGCAGAACAGTGTGCAGGCCTTTGAATACACGGTGTTTACCAACAGCCGTCTCAGCACCGAAGAGCAGTTTGGCAACGTGATCGTCCGCACCAGGCCGGCAGACGGATCGGTGGTGCACCTGCGCGATGTGGCAAGGATACAGCTGGGTAAATTCAGCTATGCCAGTAACTCCTTTGTGGATGGCAAACGCGCTTCTTACCTGCTGGTGTACCAGGCGCCGGGAAGCAATGCACTGGAAACCGCGAAAGGGGTATACCAGGCGATGGCGAACCTGAAGAAATCGTTTCCCAAGGACATTGATTACGTAGTGCCTTTCGAGACCGTTTCCGTGGTGGAAGTATCCATCGAGGAAGTGATCCATACCCTGCTGGAAGCCCTGCTGCTGGTGGTGCTCGTGGTATTCCTGTTCCTGCAGAACTGGCGGGCCACGCTGATCCCCGTGCTGGCCATACCCGTATCGATCATCGGCACTTTTGCTTTTTTTGTGCCGCTTGGGTTTACGATCAACACATTGACCATGTTCGGTTTTGTACTGGCCATCGGTATCGTGGTGGACGACGCCATCGTGGTGGTGGAAGCGGTACAGCATTATATCGATCATGAAAAATTATCGGCAAAAGATGCCACTTCAAAAGCGATGAAGGATATATCCGGACCCGTGGTGGCCATCGCGCTCATACTTGCGGCGGTATTCGTGCCGGTTGGGTTTATACCGGGTATCGTGGGCCGACTGTACCAGCAGTTTGCCATCACCATTGCAATCTCGGTGCTGATCTCCGCATTCGTGGCCTTGTCGCTTACGCCCGCGCTCTGCTCCCTCATGCTCAAACCTGCGCACCAGAAAGGCCAGCCCAGGGGACTGGATAAATTCTTCTTCGGATTCAACCACTGGTTCGCAAAACTAACGGGGCGCTACTCGCGCACGGTGACCAGGTGTGTAAAGGGAGCCAAGTACGTAATGGTACTGCTGGTATGCCTGATCGTGGGAACCGGTCTGCTGTTCAAAAGCAAACCGACAGGTTTTATTCCGACAGAAGATGAGGGCCGTTTATTTGTTACCTATGAACTTCCCGAAGCATCCTCCACAACAAGAAGCCTGGAAGTGCTGCATGCGATCATGAAAAATATGTCGGAAACGGAAGGCATCGCGCATTACGCGGCGCTGGGCAGTTTTAATATTCTTACGGGCGCCACCAAGTCTAACAGCGGTACGGTGTTTACACAGCTGAAGCCCTGGGACCAGCGTAAAGACAAATCCCTGCAGCTTGCCTCGCTGATGGCCTCCATCCAGAAAAAAATGGCTGCGATCAAAGGCGCGAATATCCTTGTGATATCGCCGCCTGCCATACCCGGTCTGGGCCAGAGCGGAGGGTTTACTTTTGAGCTGGAACAGCGGGAAAGCACAGACGATATCAAACAGTTTGAACGTGTGGTCAACAATTTTGTTGCGGAGGCGAACAAACGTCCGGAGATAGGCCGTGCGGTATCGTTCTTTACGGCAAAAACACCGGCGTACAAAGTGGATGTGGACAGGGAAAAATGTAAAAAGCTGGGCGTATCCATTTCCGATGTGTACGGCACCATGCAAACCTATCTTGGCAGCCGCTATATCAACGACTTTACCATTTACGGAAGGAACTTCCGCGTGGTGGCGCAGGCAGACACCCTCTTCCGCGGCGATATCCGAAACCTGGAACAATACTATGTACGCAACCAGACCGGTACATTGCTGCCGCTGAGTGCGGTCATTACCTATAAAACCATTGAAAGCGCTCCGCTGATCACGCATTATAACCTGTTCAGGTCTGCAGAGATCACCGGCAGCCCCAAAGACGGCTTCAGCAGCGGCCAGGCGATACAGGCGCTCAGGGAAACCGCAGAGAAAGTGTTGCCCGCCGGATACGGTTATGAATTCTCCGGTCTCAGCCGCGAAGAGATCGCGGCGGGTTCCAGCACGGTGTATATATTCTCCCTGTCGATCGTATTTGTCTTCCTGTTCCTGGCGGCTTTGTACGAAAGCTGGTCGGTGCCTTTCTCGGTGCTGATGGCTGTGCCCACCGGCGCATTCGGGGCCATACTTACGCTTAGTTTCCTGCCTTCGCTGACGAATAATGTGTATGCGCAGATCGGTCTGGTAACGCTGATCGGTCTTGCGGCCAAGAACGCAATCCTGATCGTGGAATTTGCCAAGGAAAGGGTAGACAAGGGTATGGATATCGTACCGGCAACCATCGATGCGGTGAAGCTGCGTTTGCGTCCGATCATCATGACCTCACTTGCATTTATACTCGGCGTATTGCCGCTTGCCTTTGCCAAAGGCGCGGGCGGGGTGGCGCGTTCTACCATCGGCTGGACGGTATTTGGCGGTATGCTTGGGGCAACCTTGCTGGCGATCTTCCTGGTACCCGTTTTGTTCGTGGTGATCACCAGACTGGCATACGGTAAAAAAGAACTGGCCAGGCTGCGTGCCGAAGCGGTTGATAAACTGGGGGAATAAGGTCCCCGGCACGGGGTTGGCAAAGCCCGTATCGCACCGGCGATACGGGCTTTTGTTTGTCCGGCCACAACAAAAAAAATAGTTCCGGCAACGCGGAACCACAAAAACGTGTCTACAGCAAAACGACGCTATGAAAAATCTGTTTTTTGCAATGCTGGCAATCACCCTCACCGGGGTTGCCTGCTCCAAGAAAGTGGATACGCCGGAAGACGACGTAGTTGGCAAATGGCAATGGACCATGTCTGTGGGCGGTTTTTCGGGGCACGATACCATCCGTCCGCCAGCCAATACATCGGTATTCCTTTTGCTGGATTCCGAAGGCGAATACAAGAAAATCTCGAACGGACAGTCCAGCGCCGAAGGAGAATATTCTGTCGTTGGCATCAACAGTGTTTTTGATAATGAGGAAGAGTCGGCGATCAGGTTCGATAACAGCGTTGGCAGCGAAAAGATCATCGGCTGGGATAGCGGGAAACTTATTTTAGTTGACAATCACACAGGTGCCTATGCAACCATCTATACTCGTGTACACTGATTACCAAAGCCGGGGACGCTGCAAACCCGCCAGAAAACATATCCGCAAATGGCCCCCGTTGGGTTCTTTAACAGTTTGTTAGTACGCACAGACGGAAAAAAGGGGGTGGTGGCAACAAAGTTGTATAGGATATGTAAAAATGACACTATGAAAAAACTGGTTTTTGCAATGCTGGTTATCACGTTTGTCGGTACTGCGTGCTCCAAAGATGCTGATAAACCAAACGATGTGGTGGGTAAATGGCAGTGGACCATGTCTGTGGGCGGTATGACAGGTAAAGACACCCTTCGCCCGCCGGCCAATACCACGGTATATCTTTTCCTCAACGCCAACGGCTCTTACCAGAAAACTTCGAACGGGCAGCAGAGCGCTGAAGGTTACTATTCGATTGTGAGTGTGAAAAGTATCTTCAGCGGACAAATGCAGTCATCGATCAAGTTCGATAACAGCGTGGGCGATGAAAGACTTATCGGCTGGGACAATGGCAGGCTGATCCTGACAGACAACCACACCGAACCTTATGCCGCTATCTATACGCGGGTAAACTAAGTAAAAAAAAGCCTCAGGTCCGCGTGTGCAAACCTGAGGCTTTTTTATGTCGCATTATTGATACAACAAATATTTTTTGCGCATCTCTTTGTACTGGCTGAGCCCCGGCTCCCAGCTTTTCCTGATCTCCGCTTCACTTACACCATCGATGATCTGCTGGCGGAAATTGCCTACGCCGATCAGTTTTTCAATCGTACCCATTTCCCTGCTCAGTTTGGAATCGAAAAATTTTTCTTTATGCGGATGGTTCCTGTAAAGTTCAATGATCCATTGCAGGTTGATCTGTTTCTTTTTCCGCAGTTGCGAAACATCGTAGCTCCTGAGATCGAGACCATAACAAACCTGGTCTTTGAACAAGGGGGTTTCTGCCATGCCCTTGATGCCGGTGGGGGTATAGGAAAACGCGTAAACGCCTTTCAGTTCCGGACTGCCGATCACGGTGAAGGGGAAGTAGGTGCCGCGCCCGTGGTTCAGGTAAATACCTTCAAACAAACAGGTGGAAGGGTACAGCAGTACCGCCTGCTGCGTATTCAGGTTGGGAGAGGGTTTTACCGGAAGGGTATAGGGCATATCGTGTTTGTAATTGGCAACCGGTATGACCCGGACAGGGCATGTTACTTTATTGGCCAGCCAGCCCTCGCCATTGGCCATCTGCGCAAACTCGCCGATTGTTAATCCATGCGATACCGGGATAGGGAACATACCGATCCCCGATTTGTATTTCATATCGAGCACCGGCCCGTCGATCAGGTAACCATTCGGATTGGGTCTGTCCAGTATCAGCAGTTCCTTGTTGCTCTCGTAACAGGCTTCCATGAGTCTTGCCAGCGCATTGATATTGGTATAGAACCGGCAGCCTACATCCTGCAGGTCGTAGATCATCACGTCCACATCGGCAAGGTCTTCCTTGGTGGGTTTGTTCTTGGGTCCGTACAACGAGATCACGGGAATACCGGTAACCGGATCGGTTTCATCCGCAACTTTGGCTCCGGCGCTTGCATTGCCCCGGAAACCATGCTCCGGTCCAAACACTTTTACGATGTGTACGCCAAGCTTCTGCAGGCTGTCTACCAGGTGCTTGCCACCGATCACCGTGGTGGGATTGGCAAGAATGGCCACCCTTTTACCTTTCAGCAAAGGCAGGTATTTTTCGGTCTGGTCTGCCCCTGTGCGGATCTGTTTGTTGCTGGCTTTGTTTTTTTGTGCGTTGCCCAATGTGCAGGTAAAAAGCAACAGGCAGGCAATGGTGTGGGTCAGGATCGGTTTCATGCAATAAATATACAGGAGAAAACAATGACAAAACCTCCCTAACCGGCTGCAGCAGAACCGTTCTATACCAGGGCTGATAAGTAATTGCTGAGTACCGATATGCCTTCCGCGGCGCCCATTTCTATTTTGGTAAGGTTCGCAACCGAAGGTATGGCCGGCAGGTTCTTGTCGAGGATGAACTTCGGTGCCTGCACCGGTGCATAGTGCAGCAATCCCGCAGCAGGGTACACTGCCAGCGAAGTGCCGATCACCACGAAAATATCGGCGGAGGATGTGATGGCTGCAGCGGTTTCTATCAGTGGCACCGGCTCATCAAACCATACGATATCGGGTCTTAACTGGTAACCGTCGGGCGCCAGGTCGCCGGGTTTGATATCATCGTAAACGGGGTAATTTTTCCGGGGATCGTTTAGGCTGCGCATTTTCAAGATCTCGCCGTGCAGGTGCAGCACCCGGCTGCTTCCGCCGCGTTCGTGCAGGTCGTCTATATTCTGGGTGATGATGTGTACATTGAAATCTTTTTCCAGCGCCGCCAGACCAATATGCGCTGCGTTGGGTTCTGCCTCGCGTACGTTCTTCCGGCGCATATTGTAAAAATCAAGCACCAGCGCCGGGTTCCTGGCCCAGCCGCGCGGACTGGCAACTTCGTATACATCATATCCTTCCCATAACCCGTCGCTGTCGCGAAATGTTTTCAGCCCGCTCTCGGCGCTGATACCCGCGCCCGTTAGCACCACCAGTTTTTTCTTTTCCATCGGGAGTTGGATAATTGAATGGTTGAGAGGGACAGGGGATTGGGTCAGCTTTTCTCGCCCGCCATCTCCATAATGATCTTCCATTCTTCCGGTTTAACGGTCTGAACGGAGAGGCGGCCAAGTCGGACAAGGTCCATATTGGCCAGGCGTTTGTCGGCTTTTACCTGCGCAAGGGTTACGGCCTGCCGGACCTTTTTATGCGGTTTGAAATCAACCACCACCCAGTTGGTATCGTCGGTGGTGGGGTCCTGGTAAGCTTCTTTTACCACTTTGGCAATACCCACTATCTCGGTGCCTTCGTTGCTATGGTACCAGAGGGCCAGGTCGCCCTTCTTCATTGACCGCAGGTTGTTGCGCGCGGCATAGTTGCGTACTCCATCCCAGAAAGTCTGGCCATCTTTTACAAATTGATCCCAGCTGTATTTGAATGGTTCGGATTTGATCAGCCAGTAAGCCATAGGCATTTATTAAGAATGAATGATCGGTATGTGCCGCATGCACAGGTTGTATTGTTTAGTCAGTGCCTGCCCGTCAGCGATGGTGCATTAGCGTTCTCCCGCCAGTACATCCGCCAGGTGCAGCAGTTTCAGTCCTTTGCCTTTGAATTTATTGCAGCCGTCTATATGCATCAGGCAGCTCATATCGGTGCTGATCAGGTATTCGGCGCCGGTGTCTGCTGCATTGGTGATCTTCTGCTCGCCCATGGCAATACTGATCGGTTCAAATTTAACCGCAAATGTGCCACCAAAACCGCAGCAGGTTTCCACATCGTTCATTTCCACCAGTTCCAGTCCTTTTACCTTGCTTAACAGCAACCGTGGCTCTTGTTTGATACCGCATTCACGCAGGGCCGCGCAACTGTCGTGGTACGTGGCTTTACCGTGAAAACTGGCACCCAGATCGGTTACGTTCAGTTTTTTCACCAGGAATTCCGAGAACTCAAAGATCCGTTCCGACACTTTTTTGTGCGATATGGTGTCGGCGCTGTTCTCAAACACTTTTGCATAATAATTACGCACAAATCCCACGCAGCTGGCACTGGGCGCCACGATATAATCCGATCCGGAAAAATCTTTCAGGAACTTGCTGCAGACATCTTTTGCCTCGCCCCAGAAACCGGCGTTGAATGCCGGCTGGCCGCAGCAGGTCTGGTTGGTGTTATAGGTAACCTTACATCCTGCTTTTTCAAGTACCCTTGCCATATTGAAGGCAACATTGGGATACAGCTGGTCTACAAAACAGGGAACGAATAACTGAACGGTCATGGGAGGGAACTATTTGATTTTCCTGTTCAAAGCTATCATTTTCATCGCAGTGATCGCCGCTTCTTCGCCTTTGTGTCCGTGCACACCGCCGATCCTTTCTTTTGCCTGCTGTTCGTTATCCACCGTAAGCACGCCGAAAATAACGGGTGAATCGATGCTGAGGTTGAGTTGCATCACGCCATCGGTAACGCCCTTGCAAACATAATCGAAATGCGGCGTGTCGCCTTTGATCACGGCGCCCAGCGTAATGTACGCATCGGGTGTCTGCGCACTGTAGGCATAATGGTGTTTCACCGCAAACGGCAATTCAAAAGCGCCGGGAACCACCAGGGTTTTGGATGCGATGCCATTGGCGGCCAGTATTTTTTTGGCGCCTGCCTCCAGTTTGTTTACGATAGCGGCGTTCCATTCCGTTTTGACTATTACAACAAAGGCATCCTTTAGGGAAGGGATGCCTTTGTCGAGCGTGTTATTGCCTTTGGTGGCCATGCTTAGTTCTTTTCTATGCTCAAACGATAAATGTATTTGTCGGCCTGAAGACCTTTGTCTGTCTGCGGGTATTTGTCTTTCAGTTCTTTGTACAGTTCCAGCGCCTGCTGTGTATTGCCCGAGGTTTCGGCCAGCAGTCCGGCGCGGAAAAGGTATTCGGCCGAATTAGCTTCATCATCTTCAAAAGCAGCGGCTGCTTTTTTGTAACTGGCTATCGCATCTTCTTTTTTATTGAGTTCCGAATAGGCGTCTCCCAGGCAGCCATAGGCCATCAGCTGGATCTGTTTTGCATCTGTGGAGAAATCTTTCAGGTACTTCACTGCATTGTTGAAATCGCCCAGTTTCAGGTAGCTTACGCCTGCATAGTAATGCGCCAGCTCTGCCGCCCTGGTACCGCCGTAATTACTGATCACATACAGTACGCCCCTGTTCTGTCCGTCGCCGTTCAGCACCAGGCGCGAAGAATCCATGGCAAAATATTGCTCGGCCTTGAATATCGCTTCGGCCGCTTTTTCTTCTTTGGGTTTTACGATATACTGCTTATACGCATACCAGCCGCCACCGCCAACGATGACAACAGCCAGTACGATCAGCAAAGGTTTCTGGAACCTGGCCCAGAATCCCTGGATCCTTTCCACCGCCTCATTGGTTTCTACATGCTTCTCGCTCATATTTGTATTTTATAAAATGTTTGGTGATTGGTTGCCTGCAAACACAGGATTAATCTACATCGAAAGGATAGTTCTGATCGAGGTATACGTCTTTCAGCAACTCACTTTCATCCGGCCATGGACTTTCCTCTGCAAAGGTCACGCTGGCGTCTACCACGCCGCCGATCTTGTCGTCGATCGCTTTCAGCTCGTCTTCTGTGGCGAATTTATTTTCGAGGATGGTACTCTTCACACGGGAGATGGGGTCCTGTTCTTTGTATTCATCCACTTCTTCTTTGGAGCGGTATTTCTGCGGGTCGGAAATGGAATGGCCTTTATACCGGTAGGTCTTGAATTCGAGCAGGGTTGGGCCTTCGCCTTCGCGTGCACGTTTTACCGCGCGGGCTACCGCTTCGTGGATGTTCTCTGGGATCATGCCATCCACCATATCCGCAGGCATATCGTATGCATCGGCCAGTTTGTAAATATCCACCACGTTGCTGGTCCGCTTTACGGAAGTGCCCATGGCGTAGTTGTTGTTCTCGCAGATAAAGATCACCGGCAGCTTCCAGAGCATGGCCAGGTTAAAGGTCTCGTGCAGGATACCCTGGCGCGCGGCGCCGTCGCCAAAGAAACAAAGCACCACGTTCTGCGTGCCCTTGTATTTCTCCGCAAATGCCAGGCCCGCACCTGTGCCGATCTGTGCACCTACGATACCATGTCCGCCAAAGAACCGGTGCTCAGCACTGAAAAAGTGCATGCTGCCGCCCTTGCCCTTTGAGCAGCCTGTGGCTTTTCCGTACAGTTCCGCCATACAGGAGTTGGCCGACATGCCCTTTGCCAGTCCCAGACCGTGGTCGCGGTAGGCCGTGATAAACGGGTCGTCGGGGTTGGTGGCGGTCATACATCCGGCGGCAATGGCTTCCTGGCCGATATAGGCATGGAAAAAGCCGCGGATCTTACCCGCCATCTTATACATTTCTTCTGCTTTCAGTTCAAACTGGCGGATAAGCTGCATCAGCTCGTACCAGTAGAGATAAGTTTCTTTGGAAAATTTAGTGGGCACTCATCAGAATTTTAGAGGGGCAAATATAGGAACAGATGAACAGACGAACAAGGGACAGATAATATTGCCGGCCAGGCAGGTGCTGCCGGTGGATTACGCCCGGAAATCAGTACCTTGAAGAGATTAAAATCATATGTATGAAAAAAATTATATTACTACTGGTATTTGCGCCGCTTTTTCTTGCTGCGCAGGAAGGCATGAAGTTCGAGCATGGCCTGAGCTGGAAGGAGATCCAGGCAAAAGCGAAAGCCGAGAACAAGTATATCTTCATGGACTGCTTTACCACCTGGTGCGGCCCCTGCACCTATATGACGGAGAATATCTTCCCAACCAAGGAGGCCGGTGCGTTTTTTAACGCTAATTTCATTAATGTAAAAGTGCAGTTCGACACCACCAAGAACGATAATGAAGAGGTGAAAAAATGGTTTCCCGATATGGAGGCCATCAATGCCAGGTACAAGATACGGGCATATCCTACCTACCTGATGTTCAACCCCAATGGCGAAGCAGTACACCGTGCCGTTGGCTCTTCACCGGTTGAGGTGTTCGTTGAAAAGGGCAAAGACGCGATGGATCCCGCCAAGCAGTATTATCCCAAACTGAAAAAATACGAGGAAGGAGACAGGAGTGCCGAATTTCTGAAAAGCTTTGCCCTGATAGCCCAGGGAGCGTACGACCTGCAGACCGCCAACACTGCGGCGACCGAGTATATCGCCACGCTTACGGATGTGTATACAAAGGACAATCTTGAGTTTATCAGCAAATTCACTTCCTCTTCCAAAGACCAGGGCTTTGCATTAATGCTGAACAATGCCGGTAAGGTAAATGCGGTATTAGGTCCGGATAAGGCGGAGCAAAAGGTAATGGCTATTCTGCTGATGGAAAAGGTATACCCTGCACTGTCAAAAGGACTGAGAGCGAAGAAAGAACCCAACTGGGATTCTGTGCAGACGGTTCTTGCCGCTTATCCGGGATACCGGGAAGAGGCGCTGGCCAAAGGGAAAATCGTATATTACCAGAATGCCAAGGACTGGTCGGGTTTCCAGGCTACGATCGTTGCCTACATGGAGAAATACGGCGCCAAGGCATCGCCTGCGGAACTGAACAATTATGCATGGACCGTTTTTGAGAACTGCAAAGACATGAGTTGTGTGGCCCAGGCAATGGAATGGAGCAAACGTTCTTTCCGTGATAAGCCGGAGCCGATGTATATGGATACCTACGCCAATATTCTCCATAAAATGGGCCGTACCCAGGAAGCGATTGCCGTTCAGGAAAAAGCGGTCGTGCTGGCAGACGATAAATCCCGGAAAACTTACCAGGACACCCTGGAGAAAATGAAAAAGGGAGAGAAGACCTGGGTGGATTAGCGAGACTGAAAACAGAAGCCAAAACCAAACTAAAAGAAGCGAATGATTTCGCTCCTTTTAGTTTGAAAAGTATGGTTGATCTGATTCGGCTGCCCGTTTCAGTTAGGCTTCGCGCAGAAAGGGATAGCGGTAATCTGTTGGCGGATGGTAGGTTTCTTTTACCGTACGTGCACTCAGCCAGCGGTACAGGTTCAGCATACTGCCTGCCTTATCATTGGTTCCCGATGCCCTTGCACCGCCAAAAGGCTGTTGCCCTACCACGGCGCCGGTGGGTTTATCATTGATATAAAAATTGCCGGCAGCATTCCTTAATACATTCGTTGCCAGTTCGATAGCATTTCTGTCGAGCGACAGTACCGAACCGGTCAATGCATAGGGCGAGGTTTCGTTGACCAGTTCCAGGGTTTGCTCAAATTTATCGGCATCGTACACATAGAGCGTAAGCACGGGGCCAAAGATCTCCTCGCACATGGTTGTGTACTTCGGATCTTTTGTTTCGATTACCGTTGGCTCAATGAAATAACCCTGTTTTTTGCTGTAGTTACCACCCACCAGGATACTGGCTTTCCTGTCTTTTTTAGCGCCATCGATATACCTGGCGATGCTGTTGAATGATTTTTCATCGATCACGGCATTTACAAAATTGCCAAAGTCTTCCACAGTGCCCATTTTCATCGTCCTGATCTCGGCCACCAGTTTTGCTTTTACCGCGGCAGCGATATTGCTCGGAATATATGCCCTCGAGGCCGCGGAACATTTCTGTCCCTGGAATTCAAAAGCGCCGCGTGCCAGCGCCGTAACCACGGTATCCACATCAGCGCTTTTGTGTGCGATCACAAAATCCTTACCGCCGGTTTCGCCAACGATGCGCGGATAGGAACGGTAGCGCGATACGTTCTCGCCGATTGTCTTCCACATGTTGTTGAACACGCCGGTTGAACCGGTAAAATGCACACCCGCAAAATCGCGGTGCGAGAAACAAACTTTTCCGAGGGTAGGACCGTCTACATAGATCAGGTTGATCACCCCGGCGGGCAGACCCGCTTCTTCCAGTATTTTCATGAACACCTGGGCAGAATACACCTGTGTGTTGGCCGGCTTCCAAACCACCACATTACCGCACATGGCCGCCGATGTGGGCAGGTTGCCGCCGATGGCTGTGAAATTGAACGGCGTGATCGCCAGCACAAAACCTTCCAGCGGCCGCCATTCCATGCGGTTATGGATACCCGTGGAAGAGATGGGCTGCTGTTTGTATATCTCACTCAGGAAATGAACATTGAAGCGGAGAAAATCGATCAGTTCGCAGGCGCTGTCTATCTCGGCCTGGTAGGCGTTCTTGCTTTGTCCCAGCATGGTGGCCGCATTCATCTGGAAACGGTATTTGGTAGCCAGCAGATCGGCCGCTTTCAGGAAAATATGCGCCCTTCCTTCCCAACTCATCGCCGCCCAGGCTTCTTTTGCCTTCAGCGCGGCATCGATGGCCTGTTTCACATGTTTTTCTTCGCCTGCATGAAAATGCCCGAGCGTATGGCTGATCTCGTGCGGCGGATGTATCGCCACCCGTTTGCCTGTCTTAACCGTTTTTCCGCCGATATACATAGGGATATCGAGCGGCTTTTTTTTGGCGGCGGCCAGCGCATTTTTCAGGGAAGTTTTTTCCGGCGTACCCGGTGCATAAGAAAGTACCGGCTCGTTGGCAGGAAGCGGGTAGGAGAAATAACCAAGACTCATAATGATTGAATTGAGGCTGCAAAGTTAATTGGCAATTGCCAATTGCCGATGCCAATTTTCGTTTGCCGCCGACCCGGCAATTCCTCGTAGGTTTGTATCTATGGCAATCGTACTTTTTGACAATGCAAAACGCAAACGCCTGTACCCGTTCACATTGACCCGTGCGGTGGCGGGTATCCGTTTCGGGATATACACGATTGCAGAGAGATGGGAGCGGCTGAGCGGCGGGCAGGTATTCATTCATACGGAAGAATACCTGCAGACACAATATGCTGCACCTGCTGCCGGCGAACATACCTGGATCGATGCCTCGGTGATCGTTACCGAAACGCTGCTGGAAACGATTCGCTCGCTGGAAGCCGGGCAGGGTATCGCAGACGATAACGGCATCATCGCAGGAAAGGGCAGCATCGATGCCGGGTTGTTTGATCCGGCGGATGGCCAGACATTTTTCACAGAGATCAGTCATGTGATCGGGATCAAACGCCTCGAATATCCCTGGCAGCTGATGCAGTGGAACGATGATATGATCCGGTTTGACCATGCACTGGTCTCGGCCGGCCGGGTATCGCAAACCATTCCTGATACCGTGAACACGATAGCACCCGGAGATATTTTTATAGAACCGGGCGCCCGGTTGAATTTCTGCACCATCAATGCATCAACAGGCCCGGTGTATATTGGCAAAAACGCGGAGATCATGGAAGGCGCTTCCATCCGCGGCCCTTTTTCGCTTGGCGAAAACAGCGTGGTGAAAATGAACAGCCGGATCTACGGCGCCACAACGCTTGGCCCCAATTGCCTGGGTGGGGGTGAAATCAAGAACAGCGTGGTCATGGGCAACAGCAATAAAGCACACGATGGCTATCTCGGCGATGCGGTGGTGGGCGAATGGTGCAATTTTGGCGCGGGAAGCACCAACAGTAATATCAAGAATACCGCCGGCCAGGTAAAGGTGTGGTCCATATCGGAGCAGGCATTTATCGGCGCCGGACAAAAATGCGGCGCCATCGTGGGCGACTACTCGCGCATAGCCATCAACGCGGCCATCAATACCGGCAGCATGATCGGGATCTGCTCCAATGTATTCGGAGAGGGATTGCTGCCTGTATGCATCCATCATTTCAGCTGGGGGGTGAAAGGCAATACCTATACGCTGGAGAAAGCCCTGCAGGATATCGATAACTGGAAAAAATTAAAGGAACAGCAGCTGGGAGACGAAGAAGAAAACATGCTTCGCTATATATTTGCGAACCTTTAAACAAGCAAGCAACCATGAGACAACAAATAGCCGCCGCCAACTGGAAAATGAACCTGACCCTCGAACAGGGCGAAAAACTGCTCGATGAGATACTGGGAAAGATGGGTAACCTGGCGGCCAACCGGCAGGCTGTATTTGCCGTGCCCTTTCCTTACCTGGCCATGGCCAGACAGAAAACGGGAGTACGGGCGCAGGTATCTGTTGCAGCCCAGAACTGTTCCAATAAAAAAAGCGGCGCTTATACGGGCGAAGTCTCCGTGGATATGCTTAACTCACTCCAGGTAAGCTACGTGGTACTCGGGCATTCCGAGCGAAGGGAATATTTCCAGGAATCCAACCAGCTGCTGGCGGAGAAACTGGATATATGCCTGGCCGGCAACCTCAAACCCATTTTCTGCTGCGGCGAATCACTGCTGATCCGCGAAGCCAATACACAGAATGAATTCGTGGGACGCCAGCTGGAAGAATCCCTGTTTCACCTTACGGCAGAACAGTTACAACAGGTTGTCATCGCCTACGAACCCATCTGGGCCATCGGCACCGGTAAAACCGCGAGCAGCGAACAGGCACAGGAAATGCATGCCTTTATCCGCGCCCGACTGGCGCAGCAATACGGCGCCGGACTGGCAAATGAAATCAGCATTCTCTACGGCGGAAGCGTGAAAGCCTCCAATGCGGCGGAACTATTCGGCCAGCCCGATGTAGACGGCGGCCTTGTTGGCGGCGCTTCACTGATCGCCGACGAATTCACCGCGATCATCAAAGCACTGAGGTAAGGAAGGAGGGATGGCCGATTTTGTGATTGCCGATTGCCGAATGAAGAAGACAGGCTGCTTCATTCGGCAATCGGCAATCCAGAAATCTCCCAATCGCCAGGGGAAGCATTGAACTGCGGTAAATAATTCATCGTTCTCTATCTTTTCAATCGGCAATCGGCCATCGCAAAATCATAAAATCCGCCATCACCGCCTTATCTTTGCGGCATGAAGCATATCCGGAATTTTTGTATCATTGCGCATATCGACCATGGAAAGAGCACATTGGCTGACAGGCTGTTAGAGCATACGAAGACCATCGGTTCGCGCGATATGATGGACCAGGTGCTGGACGATATGGACCTGGAGCGGGAGAAGGGGATCACCATCAAGAGTCATGCAATACAGATCAACCATACCTATAAAGGCGAACAGTACGTACTGAACCTGATCGACACTCCCGGGCATGTGGACTTCAGTTATGAAGTAAGCCGGGCGCTGGCGGCCTGTGAGGGTGCCCTGCTGCTGGTGGATGCCTCTCAGGGAATTCAGGCGCAGACAATCAGTAACCTATACCTCGCAATTGATAATGATCTTGAGATCATACCCGTGATCAACAAGATCGATATGGATGGAGCCAAGATACCCGAGGTAACCGACCAGATCATCGACCTGATCGGCTGCAAACAGGAGGATATCCTGCTGGCCAGCGGAAGATCGGGCATTGGTATCGACGAAATACTGGTCGCCATCGTGGAAAGGATACCGGCGCCTGAAGGCAACCCGGAAGCGCCGCTGCAGGCCCTGATATTCGACAGCGTCTTCAACAGTTTCAGGGGCATTATCGTTTATTACCGCATCATCAACGGCGTGCTGAAAAAAGGAGACAAGATCCGTTTTGCCGCATCGGGACAGGATTATTTTGCAGATGAAGTGGGTGTATTGAAACTGAGCATGACGCCCAAAGACGAAGTGAGGGCCGGCGATGTGGGTTATATCATTACCGGTATCAAAAATGCCAAGGAGGTAAAAGTGGGCGACACCATCACCCTAGCCGCCAACCCCGGTGAAGCGATACACGGTTTTGAGGAAGTGAAACCGATGGTGTTTGCGGGGATATTTCCGGTGAATACGGATGAATTTGAGGAACTGCGCGACTGTATGGACAAATTGCAGCTGAATGATGCCTCGCTGACATTTGAACTGGAGACCTCCCAGGCCCTTGGTTTTGGTTTCCGTTGCGGCTTCCTTGGTTTGCTGCACATGGAGATCATACAGGAAAGACTGGAACGCGAGTTCAACCAGACCGTGATCACCACCGTGCCCAATGTAAGTTTCAATGCATATACCACGAGAGGCGAAAAGATCATTGTGAACAACCCGACGGAAATGCCCGATCCGGTGAAGATCGACAGGATCGAGGAACCTTATATCAAAGCACAGATCATCACATTGCCTGAGTATATCGGCAACATCATGACGCTTTGCCTGGGCAAGCGCGGTATACTCATCAACCAGAGCTACCTCACCCAGACACGCGTGGAACTGATCTTCGAGATGCCGCTGACAGAGATCGTATTTGATTTTTATGATAAACTGAAGAGTTCCACACGCGGTTATGCATCGTTCGACTATTCACCGATAGGCTCGCGCGATGCGGATATCGTGAAAATGGATATCCTGCTCAACAACGAAAAAGTGGATGCACTCAGTGCCCTGATACACCGCAGCCGTGCACAGGATTTCGGAAGAAAACTTTGTGAAAAACTGAAAGAGCTGCTGCCCAGACAACAGTTCCAGATAGCCATACAGGCCGCCATCGGCGCCAAGATCATCGCCCGCGAAAACATCAGCGCCATGCGTAAGGATGTAACTGCAAAATGTTACGGTGGTGATATCAGCCGTAAACGCAAACTCCTCGAAAAGCAGAAAGAGGGCAAGAAACGTATGCGCCAGATAGGAAACGTAGAAGTTCCGCAGGAAGCGTTTCTGGCGGTGTTGAAGCTCGACTGATTCTGGATTGGGGAATTTTGAAATTTGCTCCGTTCAATTCCAAATTATTCTGCTCAGCTTCCTTTTGTTTTCTTCTTTATCTGCAGTAATTCCGGGTTTTCCTTGGGAGTGGGTATCTGCTGGGGATTGATTCCCGGACGCGGATCCATTTCCCTGATAACAGGCACATGCACCCATTTGCCACTGGTCCACCGAAAACCTTCAAAACTCCCGAAAGGAACCAGCGTGTTCTTGTTTTTCGGATCCGCCGATTCGCTGGTCAGGTGCGCGAACACGATCATGTCCATTTCCGGATCATAGTTCAAAGTGGCATTGGCTTCTTTTTTGAATTCGAGGCAGAAACGGTAGGCGGGCTGCGGAGGTTTGGTATCATCAACGGCATAGGTAAAATACCTGCCGCCGAACTGCGGTTTCCCATTCGTGTCAAATGTCAGCACCTCGATCCATTTCTTCGTACTGCGTGCGTCGTTTTCATCGTAGCCCAGCAGGGTATAGTATTTCCGGTTGTTGAAAGTCTTTTCAATGATCCTGTAATACACCGCGCCGATCCAGTGTTCATTGTCCCTTACCGAATCCACCGGACTCTCTGTAAAAGCAGAATAATCGAACAGAGGACTCAGCTTTAAAGTCCCGTCTTTTGTATTGTACTGGATAGCGCCTTTTTGCCGGTAATAGGTAAAATCTTTCATCACCTGCCAGGTAATAATGCGGAAGCTGCTGTCGGGCGCATACAGTATCGATACATTCTGCAGCGAATCAAATGCGTAATAAAAGGAGCGGGGTGTTTTCAGCGCCTGTACCAGTGCGCGTGTAAAAAAACTGTCGGCGCGGAAACGGCCGATCTCGTCGTCGGCGTTGAGGATATCGGCCGCATAACCGCGCATATGCGCTTCCATCAGCTGCATACTGCCGGCGGGTGTCTGTGTATTGCCCCGTAGCAGAGAGATCGCTAATAACAGTGTTAACAGGTATTTCATGCTGCACAAATATCTTTCATGCAACCGAAACTGCATAGCCCCGGCGTTTTTTTAAGATTTTGTTATCCTGCAGGCCGCTGCAAATTCATATAAACTGTTAAAGCGGAGATCGATCAGCGGATCGGGATAGGGTGTATTGGGATGTGTGGTTGCCACAAACACCGTATGCATGCCTGCGTTCCGGCCAAATGCCATATCGCTGGTACGGTTTCCCACGATAATGCTTTTTGAAAAATCGATGTCCGGAAAATCCAGTTTGGCCTGGTGTGCCATGCCGGGATTGGGTTTCCGGTTGGGCGAATCATCTGAGAGATCCGAACAGAAATAAATGCGGTCGATCCTTCCGTTTGCGGCAACGATCTCTGCCGTCATATTCGTATGGATACCCGTAAGGTCTTCCAGACTCATCAGCCCGCGGCCAACGCCTTTCTGGTTGGTTACGATCAGGATCCGGCTAAAAATGCCGGTAAGCATGGTTACCGCCTCCAGCGTGGTGTCGTAAAAACGGAACTCCTCCCAGCTGCGGATATAATCGTTGTCCTTGTCGTGGTTCAATACGCCGTCGCGGTCTAAAAAAAGTGTCCAGGATGAGTTGATAGTTGCGAGATCGAGCATAGCGGAAGTCAAAATTCAAAAATCAAAAGTAAAAAATCAAAAGGAATGGTTGTAAAGTTTAATTGCTCAATTGTTCAACTCTTAGCCAAATAGCAATTAGCCGTACAGCCATTTAACAATTAAACAATTCGGTTTACCCTTTAACCTTTTTAACCAGCTCATAACTCCAGCTGCGCCCTCTCATAATCTTCCGGAATGCCGATATCAATAAAATAGGCATCCTGGGGAAGACCGTACATATTTCTTTGCCCGTGCAGGGCCTGGAGATAGTCGGTCTCGAAAGAGAACTTTTCGGGTAATGATTCTGCAAGAAAAGAACTGCGGTTCAATACATACACGCCGCCATTGATAAAACCGCTTTCGATAAAACGCTTTTCTTCGAATGACGCGATACGGTTATCCGGATTCAGTAATACGGAACCATATCGGTCAAAATGCCTCATGGGTTTCAGTGCAAGCGTGCAGTCGGCATTCCTGTCCAAATGAAAATCTATCTGTTCCTGTATGGAAATTTTGAAGATGCTGTCGCCATTTAATGCCATTACCTGTTCTTCTTTTGCAAAACCGCATGCATACCGTATGGCTCCACCTGTGCCCAGCGGTTCTGTTTCGATCACCAGCCGGTAGCTGTTCTCCGGAAGATAGCCCGCTAAAAAATCTGTAAATGCCTCTGACCGGTAACCCAGTGAAAAAATGAACTGACTGATACCCTGCTGTCGCAAATGATCGATCACAAAGGCAATAAAAGGTCGGCCCTGTACGGGTGCCATGCATTTTGGCAGATCAGGAACCGCTGAACGCAGCCGCGTACCCAGTCCGCCGGCGAGTATGATGGCTTCGGTTACCCGCATCAGCCAAACAGGTTGGCTTCCACGAATTCGCAAAGAATATGGCCGATCAGGATATGGCTCTCCTGTATTCTTGGGGTATCGGAAGAAGGTACGTTGAAGAGATAGTCGCTGTTGTCTTTCATTTTACCGCCGGTGGCGCCGGTGAGCCCGACAGTGATCACCCCCATTTTTTTTGCGGTGTCAAAAGCCTGCAGGATATTTTTAGAATTACCGGAAGTGCTTAGCCCGATCAGTACATCGCCCTCCTGGCAGGTGCCTTCCACGATCCTGGCATAGATCACATCATAACTGTAATCGTTGGCCACGGCGGTGAGATAGGAGGTGTTGCAATGCAGCGCTTCCGAGGGCAGCGCTTTCCTGTCTTTATAAAACCTGCCTGAAAATTCCGCTGCCAGGTGCTGCGCGTCTGCCGCACTGCCGCCGTTGCCGCAGAACAACACTTTCTTCCCGTTGCGAAAAGCTGTCGTCACGATGCCTATCACGGTCTCGATCTTCTCCAGCATGGCGGTATCGGCCAGCAACTGCTGTTTTACCTGTATGGATGCACTGATGTTCTCTTTTATTTTTGGATTCATATGCTGTGTTTGGAAAGCAAAGATAAATTATTGAACGGTCCATGTGGTTAATCCGTGCTGCGTGAACTGGAAGGGACTTACCCAGCCGCCAAAAGAACAAAGCGTGCTGATCACTTGGTAGCGGGTATTGCCGGGACAATAAAACGTCATAAAACCACCGCCGCCGGCACCGCTGATCTTACCGCCTGTAGCGCCTGACGCCATGGCCGCATCGTAGATTGCGTCGATCTGCGCGTTGGAAATATTGTGCGCCATGTTCTTTTTCTGACGGAATCCGAAGTCGAGTATTTCGCCGATCCTGTCGAGTTTTCCCACCAGCAGCGCCTCTTTCATCATTCTTGCCTGTTCCTTCAGCTGGTGCATGGCTTCAATGCTGCGGGTATTGTTTTCTCGTACGTTTTTCTGCTGTTCTGTAATGATAGCGGCCGATTCGCGGGTGGTGGCGGTAAAATAGAGTACCATGTTATTCTCCAGCTCGTTCAGGTATTCCTGGCGTATCCGCAGCGGGTTAACGATCACTTTATCGTCTGCATAAAACTCCATAAAATTGAAGCCGCCGAAAGTTGCCGCGTACTGGTCCTGCCTGCCGCCGGCCAGTTTCAGGTCGTTGCGCTCTATGTCGTATGCATAGTGCGCCGTATCGTAATCACCCAGCGGCAATTTCAGCATTTCTGCAAATGCGCCGATGATGGCCACGCAGAGCGTGGATGAAGTACCGAGCCCGCTCCCCGCCGGGGCATCTACAAAGGTCGAAAGCCTGAATCCGCGGGTTGTCAGCGCGTGGTCTTTGCTGATGCGGTTATATACGCCTTTCAGCAGATCCAGTTTGCCGTCTATCGGCACCTGTTCTGCGATATCGTATTCCTGTATCTCCTGTTTGTCGATGGAACAAAAGCTGAGCTTCCCGTTATCTGTGAGCTCGATAGAAGCATGTGCATGCAGTGATAAGGTGGCGTTCAGTATCGCCCCGCCGAATTCATCGCTGTAAGGACTCACATCTGTTCCGCCTCCTGCAAGGCCTATCCGTAAAGGTGCTTTGCTTCTATAGATCATAATAGGTGTTGTGTTGGCGCCGAAAAGAAAATACGGTTGACGGTTTTCTTCGCAGAAACGGGCTACTGCCTGTTGGGTTCGCCCGCCAGTTCGCGGATGGTATCCGAAAGCACCGACCAGCTGTATTTCTTTTTTTCTTCGCGAAGATGCGGCAAAAACCGTTGTTCGCCTAATTCGTAAAGCCGAAGGATTCCGTCTGCAATGGCGGCCGGTTCGGGTTCGGTAACGATGCCCACTTTTTTGTCGGGCACCAGGTCGGGCAGTCCACCCACATTGGTTACCAGCATGGGTTTTTCAAAATGATAGGCGAGGGGGGTAACGCCGCTCTGGGTGGCATTCCGGTAGGGTTGTATCACAAAATCTGCAGCGCTGAGGTAATACCTGACTTCGCTGTCTGCAATAAAATCTGTCCGCAGAATCAGTTGCGGCGCAATGCCCAGCCGGCTGATCAGCTCATCATACTCTTTTCTGTCTTCATAAAACTCTCCCGCCACCAGCAGCTTAATACCTGCCTGCCTGATGGCGGGATCCTGCATGGCTGTGAGCAGCAGGTCAAGACCTTTGTATTTTCGGATAAAACCAAAGAACAGGACGATGCGCTCTTCTGCCGGAAGTCCCAATTGCTGCCTGGCCACCTGTTTGTCCACCGCTTCCCCGAAATTATCGTACAGAGGATGCACCACCTGTTTTACGGGTTTGTCTGTGAATAAGGCAAGGTCTTTCCTTACTTTTTCACTCATGGTCACAAATGCGTGTACAGGCTGTACAAAATAGCGTGTGAAGACGGTGTCTCCCGGTCGTTTTTCATGCGGTATCACGTTATCTGCAATGCAGATCAGCCGGCTGAACCGGTTCTTTCTGATGCGTCGCAGGATCGTTCCCAGGCAAGGACCCATCAGGGGCAGCCAGTACCTGATCACCACCAGGTCCGGACGAAGTTCTCGCAGTTCATTCCCGGTTTTGAACCAGTTAAACGGGTTTATCGAATTGATGCAGACCTTTATGTGGATACCCGCCGGCGCCGGTTCGGTGGAATACTGTGTTGTTCCCGGGAACAGGAACCCGGGGTACTGGAGCGAAAATGTGTAGATAACCGTTTCATACCCTTCTGCTGCAAACTGTTTTGCCAGCCGCTCGTCAAAAGAAGCCAGTCCGCCGCGCAGCGGCCAGGCGGGGCCTATGATCACTACTTTTTTTGCCATGGCGGGAAGCCGGAATGCAAACCCCGGTTCTCTTTTTGAATTTTCAATGTTGGATATTGCCTGTTAAAGTCCGGATTTCTTTTCGATATGGTAGAAATTTCTTTCCGGAGAACTCCTGGTTACCAGTTCGGCAACAAAACCGGTGAGGAATAGCTGCATACCGATGATCATCGTGGTGAGTGCGATATAGAAACTGGGGCGGTTGGTAAGACTGAATTCTATGCTGATGAATTTGGCGATCACCAGGTACAGCCAGGACCCAAGACCGATCAGGAAAAACAAAGTACCCAGTAAGCCGAAGAACTGCATGGGACGTTTGCCGAATTTTCCCAGGAACATAATCGTTGCCAGGTCAAGGAAACCGTTGATGAAGCGCGACCAGCCGAATTTGGTTACACCGTATTTGCGGGGACGGTGTTCCACCACTTTTTCGCCGATCTTCCTGAACCCGCTCCATTTGGCGAGAATAGGGATATAACGGTGCATTTCGCCATACACTTCAATACTCTTCACCAGTTTTTTGCGGTAGGATTTCAATCCGCAGTTAAAATCATGCAGCCGAATGCCCGAACTTCTTCTGGCAACAGCATTGAACAGTTTGGACGGAATGTTTTTCGTGAGTGCATTATCGTAGCGCTTCTGTTTCCAGCCGCTTACCATATCGTACCCTTCTTCCACGATCATGCGGCGCAGTTCGGGCACCTCATCGGGAGAGTCCTGCATATCCGCATCCATGGTAATCACCACATCACCCTGAGCGGCTTTGAATCCCTCGTTCAGCGCTGCGGATTTGCCATAGTTGCGCTGGAATTTAATACCCTTAAAATGCGGGTTCTCCCGGCCTTTGCGTTCAATAAATTCCCAGCTGTCATCGGTGCTGCCATCGTCTACCATGATCACTTCGTAAGAATACCCGTGTTGTGTAACCACGGATTCGATCCAGCTACACAGCTCGGGTAAAGACTCTTCTTCGTTGATCAGCGGTACTACGATCGAAAGATCCATATCAGTTTACTGCTCTTGTAAGGGGTTAGGGTTTTTCTTTGCTACTGCCGCGCCGATCAGTGAGGCGATACATCCCATCAGTGCGGAACCGATCAGGATGGCTGCAATGGCGAAAGGAATAAAGAACCTGCGTGTCATATCAAGCGCCTGCGTGATCTGTTCTTCCGTCATCTTGCCGCCCTGCTCCATATTCTTGCGTGCCTCGTCGAGACTGATATCGATCATTTCGGGATAGATGAATTTAAAGGCGATGATGGTATATACCGCCATGATGGCCGCGCAGCCTGCCGCCACTTTAAAGCCGTGTGCAAATACGTTACCAAAAGTAACATTGGCGTTCTTCTGCTTGGCATACTGGATATCTGACCAGATGATACCGCCAAAAAAGATCAGGTAGCCAATCCAGGCCAGGGCCTTGTTCTGCATCTGACCGGTGAAAAACATGATCAGACCAAAAATGATCGAGATCAAAGCGATGATCACCGCTTTCATCCATACAGGCGTAATTTTCTGTTCCATGAGCTTATATAGTTTGGTTTACAATCAAATGCCCTTTGTGTACGATGCCCGCCACTGTGCCATTCAATTCTTTTCCAAAGAAAGCGGAATTTGACGATTTACTCCGCGATTGCTGTTGCTGTAACAAGGTAGTTCCTTTCCGGCTGAAAAAACTCAGTTCTGCGGGTGCCCCTTCGGCAATGACTGCATCCGGCAGGCCGAAAATAGCGCGTGCGTTGAGCGAGAACAGCTTTACCATCGCTTCCGCAGACAGCTCCGGCAGCACATGGTTCACGGCGGCAAAGACCGTTTCCAGTCCGCCCATTCCGTTTTTGGCATATTCAAATTCGCAGTGCTTGTGATCCCAGTCGTACGGAAAATGATGCGAGGCAATGCAATCCACCGTACCATCCACCACGGCTTTGCGCAGGGCCAGCATATCGGCCCGGCTTCTCAGGGGCGGGCTTACCTTGAGGTTGGTATCATACTCCGCCAGGTCTTCATCGCAGAAGAAAAGGTGGTAGGGGGTGACACTGCAGGTGACCTGCAGTCCTTCTTTTTTCGCCGCCCGTACCAGTTCCGCACTGGCTGCAAGTGAAACACCCGTGATATGCAGCCTGGATTGTGTATACCGTAAAAGGTCGATATCTCTCCTGAGGCTGATCTCTTCCCCGATACCGGGTATGCCCGGAAGCCCCAGACGGGTAGAAACGATTCCTTCGTTGATCAGTCCGCCGGCGCCGATGCTTTTGTCTACCGGAACCTGTATCAATACCCCCTCGAACGCTTTTGTGTACTGTAAGGCTTTCAGCAGCAGTCCGGGTGATTGTACCGGCGAGATCCCGTCCGAAAAGGCAATGGCGCCGCTGTTGCGCATATCGAACATTTCCGCCAGTTCCTTGCCTTCGGCAGCCTTGGTCACCGCACCCAGCGGGTGCACCGTAACCGGCAATGAAGCCGACTGGTTAACGATGTATTCAACCTGTGTTTTGTTTTCTACAACCGGGCTGGTGTTCGGTATGACGAATACGCGGGTAAAACCACCCGCCGCCGCCGCAGCTGCGCCCGAGGCAATGGTTTCCCTGAATTCATAACCCGGATCGGCAAAATCGGCAAATACATCAACCCAGCCGGGCGATACCATAAGCCCCTTGGCGGCAATGGTATGATCGGCCGTTTCCTCTATCCGAGGAGCGATCCTGGTAATGGTGTTGTCAATGATTAAAATATCCTGAACCTGTCCGTTAGATGCTGATGCTGGATCGGCGATGGTCGCCTGCCGTACAAGAATCTTCATTGAGGGCCGCTAAAATTTTCTGCAATATAGCCTGATTTTTTCTTTTCCCTCCTATATTTGCAGCCCCGATCGGAGAAAGCGCAAGGAAACAAGCGGTCTGCATCCGGTTGAGATTCAAAAGTTTCCACCAGGAAACCCAGGATTGTTCGGGACATGGTGCATCCCGCCGAGGCGGGAGGGTCGCAGGTTCATTGACAAAAAGGAATAAAAAGATATTTGCAGGATAGCAATACCCTGTAATGTTCGGGACGTAGCGCAGCCCGGTAGCGCATCCCGCCGAGGCGGGAGGGTCGCAGGTTCATTGACAAAAAGGAATAAAAAGATATTTGCAGGATAGCAATACCCTGTAATGTTCGGGACGTAGCGCAGCCCGGTAGCGCACTTGCATGGGGTGCAAGGGGTCGCTAGTTCGAATCTAGTCGTCCCGACGTAAAAGGTCAGTCTGAATAAGGCTGGCCTTTTTTTGTTTTCATCAATGACCTTGAATATTCTGTGCCGCTGGCAGCGCATCCCGCCGGGGCGGGAGGGTCGCTAGTTCGAATCTAGTCGTCCCGACGTAAAAGGTCAGTCTGAATTAAGGCTGGCCTTTTTTTGTTTTCGTCAATGACCTTGAATATTCTGTGCCGCTGGCAGCGCATCCCGCCGGGGCGGGAGGGTCGCTAGTTCGAATCTAGTCGTCCCGACGTAAAAGGTCAGTCTGAATTAAGGCTGGCCTTTTTTTGTTTTCGTCAATGACCTTGAATATTCTGTGCCGCTGGCAGCGCATCCCGCCGGGGCGGGAGGGTCGCTAGTTCGAATCTAGTCGTCCCGACGTAAAAGGTCAGTCTGAATAAGGCTGGCCTTTTTTGTTCAAGTCAAGCGTATCCCTAAGACAGTTTCTTCACAAAATCTCTTGAAAACGCCTTGATCTCTTCGCGCACGCTGCGAAACGATTCCATGATCTCCTGTTCTGTTCCTGTTGCTTTGGCAGGATCATCAAAATTGCGGTGAAACAGTTGTGCATTTGACGGGAAATAAGGACAGCGTTCCTTTGCATTGTCACATACAGTGATCACGAGATCGAAATCAATATCCCGGTATTCGTCGATATGGTTGGAAGTGTGTTGCGAGATATCTATCCCGTCTTCCTTCATGGTTGCGATCGCTCTCGGGTTTAGACCATGTGTTTCCACGCCGGCGCTGTACACATGCGCCCGGTCTCCGGCAAAATGGCGCAGGTAACCTTCGGCGATCTGGCTGCGGCAACTGTTGCCGGTGCAGAGAACGAGAATTTTTTTCATTGGGGGAGTGGATAAAGGTATTTGCCACGGATTACACAGATTGACACAGATTTTTTTGATTTTTGGAAAGTGGCAAACATGCCAAAAGCACTTTCTGCGTTAATCTTTTGTAATCCGTGGCAACCATCTCTGCGAATATACACTATTAAACAGCCTCCTGATCTCCACCCCGGAATATATAAACGGTGATAGCACCCGCGGCCGCCAGGTCAAGCACACCGAGCCATACAGCGGGCTGCCTCATTTCACCTGCGGCCGCGCAACCGCTGAAAACAAAACAAAAAATGACCAGCCCCAGCCAGAAGGGAAAACGCAGGGCCGCACTGAGTTTTTTCCACATACAATCCTTTTCCAAATAGATGGAAAAGCCGTGCCAGCACTGTAATGAGTAGAAAATTCAACAGTTCAAAATGATAACGGTTATGTCTTGCAGATCCCGGATAAAAAAACTATTATTGTTATTCATTGTGTTAAAACGACGCAATGAAAACTAACGAAACCAAACAACCCGTATGAAAAAACACCTATTCGCATCGTTTGCGCTGTCGCTTTCGTTGTACGCCGCTATCGCGCAGCACCCACAGGTGCGTATCGCCAACGGCCTACTCGAGGGCGGTATGGAAAAATCCGGTATCAGGTCTTTCAAAGGCATTCCTTTTGCACAGCCTCCGGTAGGCGATCTTCGCTGGAAAGAGCCACAGCCTGTGGCAAACTGGCAGGGCGTTCGCAAAGCCGATCATTTTGGCAACAATCCCATGCAGAAACCCATTTTCGGAGATATGCGGTTCCGCTCGGCGGGAATGAGTGAGGATTGCCTTTATCTCAATGTATGGACGCCCGCAACATCAGCAAAGGAAAAACTGCCGGTACTGGTGTATTTCTACGGCGGCGGACTGATGGCCGGCGATGGTTCTGAAGGACGATACGATGGGGAAAGCATGGCAAAAAAAGGCATCGTTGCACTTACGGTGAACTATCGTCTTGGGGTATTCGGTTTTTTTGCACATCCGGAACTGACGAAAGAATCTCCACACCATTCCTCCAGTAATTACGGTTACCTCGACCAGCATGCTGCCCTGCAATGGGTGCAGAAAAATATTGCCGCATTTGGCGGCGACCCGAAAAAGGTAACGATCGCCGGCGAATCTGCGGGATCGATCTCGGTGTCGGTGCAGATGGCTTCGCCGCTTTCGCGCGGCCTCATAGCCGGTGCGATAGGAGAGAGCGGCGCCGCGATCAATCCTACACTGGCGCCGATCCCGCTGGCGGATGGAGAGAAGAACGGTCTCGCCTTTGCCGCAGCCAAAACGACGGCAAAATCACTTGCTGAGTTGCGCGCGATCCCTGCCGACAAATTACTTGAAGCCGCTGCTGCGTTTACGCCCGGCTCACCCGCCATGAGCGCCACCATCGATGGTTATCTGTTACCCAAATCATTACCCGAAATATTCATGGCAGGCGAGCAGGCCAGGGTGCCGCTGATGGCGGGATGGAATTCCGCAGAAGTGCCCTACCAGTTTGTTATGCGCGCCGATGAACCAACACCTGAAAATTACCGGAAGGCGGTAAAGCAACTCTATGGCGCTCGTGCAGAAGAGGTGATGCAGCTGTACCCCGGCAACACGAAAGAAGAAGCGATCCGTTCCGCCACCGCTTTGTCCAGCGATCGTTTTATCGTGTACAGCACCTGGAAATGGGCCGATATGCATAGCCAGACAGGCGGCAAACCCGTTTATCGTTACCTGTTCTCCAAACTGAAACCTTCGGCTGCACCGCAAACGCCAGGTGTGTTCCGCGGCGCGGCGCATGCATCGGAGATAGAATACGCCATGGGTAACCTGGCCAGCGATCCCGCGGTAAAATGGACTGAAGAAGACCGGAAAGTATCGGAGATCATGGAAGCCTATTTTGCAAATTTTATCAAAACAGGCAATCCAAATGCGGCAGGTCTGCCTGAATGGCCTGCCATTACCAAAGGCAGTAAAGTGAATTTCATCAATATCGATACCGAGACAAAAGCGGAGGCCGAACAGGATAGAAAACGCTACCTGTTCCTTGACCAGGTATACATGAAAAAATGATTATAGGTGCTGGCGGTCGTTCATATCGTCCGTTTTTGTTTCTTCCATCGAATCAGGTGCGTCGGGGTTCATTTTTTTCCTGTCTTTCTGATTCCGGATCGTCACAAACAGAACGATCGCCAGCGCAATAATCACTACGATCACGACAATGGGTATGTTAACGTTTTCCATGTTGGTAAAATACGTTTATCTGAACACAACACGCCGCTCTGCGGGTTATGTTTCCATTAAGCAGGTTCTGTGTTACCCCGCATTGTCCAACCGCACCTGCTGCAGGTTACGGTCGGCAGGCGCGTTGAGTACCTTTCCCTCAACTGAAAAACGCGCGCCGTGGCAGGGACAGTCCCAGGACCGTTCCACCTCGTTCCAGCTTACCTCGCAATGCAGGTGGGTACATACCGGATCCACTGCATGAACGGCGCCGTGTTCGTCCTTGTACAGGGCAATCGTTTCATCGGTTACACGCAGCACACGGGCTTCCCCATGCGCCAGTTCCGATAAAACCGTCAGCTTTTCCGGCGGAATTAAACGGCTGAGCAATTGTTTGGCGACATCGATATTCTGGTGAAGGAAATTCCTGAACCCCGCTATCGGTTTGATGCGGTTGGGATCGAAGAAAGGATAGGGATGCTCCCTGCCAAACAGCAGCTCGGATAAACAATGCGCTGATACATGACTGTATACCATCCCGTTTCCGCCAAAACCCGTTGCCACCAGTAGGTTGGACCCATGGCCCGGAAGATGGCCGATATAGGGTAACCCGTCTGCCGATTCATAATACTGCGAAGACCATTTGTACGCCACTTCCCTGACATCGAAATATCGGCGCACATATGCCTCAAGCCGATCGAAACAGCCGTCGGTATGGGCTTCATGCCCGGTCTTATGGTCCTCGCCCCCCGCGATCAGGAATACCTGGCCGCCTGCTTCCTGGGTTCGGTAATACCGGTACGGGTCATGGCTATCGTAAACAAGCGCAGCCGGGTATTGTGCCGGGTCTTTCAATACCAACGCCATCGCATACGACCGGTAAGGCGTGCAGCGAAGATGCAGGAGGTTTACACCGGTGGGAATATGCGTGGCGATCACAACCGCGTCGGCGGTAAACCCGTTCAGCCTCGATGTCTCGACACTGACCGGGGTTTCTTCTTTAACAGCTGTTACGCGGCAATGCTGAACGATCACGCCGCCTATGGCCTCAAATGCTTTTGCCAGGGTATAGCAATACCGTACAGGATGAAACCGGGCCTGGCCGCCGATACGTACGATCCGGTCAAACGGAATTGGCAGCGGGTTGCCGGTTTCGGGAGCAATCGCCAGTCCTGCATTGCGGGCCGCCTGCACCACTGCTTCGAAGCCCGGCGTTTGCTCGGGCAGTTCGGAGAACAGGAATGCATCGCTGTCTGTAAAACCGCAGTCGATATGCAGTTTGGTAACCGCATGCCGCACATCGTCGATGGCCTGCCGGGTGGCTTTGGCCACAAGCTGCGCGGTTGCTTCGCTGAAATGGCTGCTGATGGTGGTATACGGGGTATCCAGCAGCGTATTCAGGTGCGCCGTGGTGCCGGAAGTGGTACCGAAACACAGTGTTTCCGCTTCAAGAAGCAGGCATCGTTTACCGGCCTGCTGCAATTTCCAGGCGGTGGCGATACCCGTGATACCGCCGCCGATAATGGCCACATCGTAATGCGTCTGTTCGGGCAGGTTCATGGTAGTGTAGGGCGGAATACCGTCCTGCCAGATGCTGATGCGTGTGCCGTCTCTTTCTATCATACCGCCTGCTTTACCAGCTTTGTAAAAAAAATATACCACCGCCGATGGCACGTTTTTTTACACACAGCGGTAAACCCCTGTGTTATGAAAGCCAATGAAGCAACCCTTAATCGTCCCGACGGTGACAGGGTGATCGACGCACCTTATGTTCTTGCGGATATTGCGGACAGGATCGAACAGCTGAAAGACGAAAAAGCCTGGGAGACCAACGACAGAAACGGCATTACCCTTGTAAAAAACGATAAGCTCACCATCGTGCTTACCTGTCTGCAGGACGGCGCTGAAATCAAAGACAACAGCGTAAACGGCATACTGACGATAGAAGTGCTGAAGGGTGCCATCCACGTCAGCACCGATGTGGACAGTTTTGAGATGAAGAAAAAATCGCTGATCAGTTTCCGGCAGAACATCGTTCACTCCCTCAGGGCCGATGGCAAGGCCGTGCTGCTGCTGACAACCGTACTGTAACAGAAAACACCTGATACCATGGCCAAGTATTCAAAAAAAGCGGGCGATAAAGTGGAGAAAGCCGTGCACGAAATGCATGAAGGAACGCTGGAAAGCGGCCGCAGTCATAAAAAAGTAACCAGCCGCAAACAGGCTATTGCCATCGGGCTGTCTGAAGCGAGAGAAGAAGGCGCAAAAGTGCCGCGCAAAAAAACCGCGTCCAAACGCACAGTCGCGAAGAAAAAGCGTTCCTGAAAACATGAAAACGCTACTGGCGCTGTGCCTGGCGGTATGGCTGTTCTCCTGTTCGGCAACGGACCAGCGGGTATACAGTGTTACCGATTCGGTGGCTGGTCCGCAGCTGCGCGATTCCGCAGAGAAACCCACAGGCATACCCAGACTGCAGGTGTCTGTAACCGATACCGCATCCGCGACCGGTATGCCGGTGATCAATACCGCGCTTACCACGGCCGATGAACTGGTGGATTATGCCCAATCCCTGCTGGGGGTGCCCTATGTATACGCTTCTGCCGACCCCGCGAAAGGATTTGACTGTTCCGGATTTGTGACCTATGTTTTCGGACATTTCCACATAACGGTACCGCGGTCATCGGTGGATTTTACCTATGTGGGGAAGACAATCCCCGTCGATGACGCAAGAAAAGGGGATATCATCCTGTTTACCGGAACCGACAGCAGCGAAAAAGAAGTGGGGCATATGGGACTGGTTGTATCGAACCAGCCGGGCGATCTGCGTTTTATTCATGCCACATCCGGCAGGGAGATGGCTGTGGCGATCTCTTCACTGACACCCAGGTACCGCAAGCGTTTTGTTCGGATAGGACGCATATTCCCCTGAACAACCGTACCCCCGGTGCAGGCTTATAACAGAAAACCACTCCGGGGAGTGGCTTTTCTATCGTAAGGTTAACGTACTCAGAATCGCTCCAGCCTTGAAAAGAAGAAATCTGATTCGATCGCGGCATTCTCGTCGCTGTCGCTTCCATGAACGGCGTTTTCGCCGACAGAGGCAGCATACAGTTTACGGATAGTGCCTTCCTCGGCCTGTGCGGGGTTGGTGGCACCGATCAGTTTCCTGAAATCGGCAACCGCGTTGTCTTTTTCCAGTACGGCCGCAACGATGGGGCCGCTGCTCATAAAATCAACAAGCTCACCAAAGAAAGGACGCTCCCTGTGGATATCGTAAAAAAGACCCGCCTGTTCGGTGCTCAGTTTTGTCCATTTCATGGCTTTTACCGTAAATCCGGCTTTGATGATCATGTCGAGGATCGCGCCGGTATACCCTTTGGCAGTTGCATCCGGTTTGATCATGGTAAATGTTCTGTTGCTCATATCTTTTGTCGAATTTCGGCCGCAAAGCTATCCAATTTACCCGGAAAGCAATGGCTGTTTTGTTAAACCGGTAAATTGATTTGATAGAATAGGCGGGAAACCGCAATTTTGCCGACTTGTATGCAGCCGATCGAACATTTTTACCCGCAACTGGATACCCCCGCTAAAACGGTGATAACCATGCATCAGAAACCCGATGGCGATGCCATGGGGTCTGCACTGGGATTGTATCATTTTCTCGTTGCACTGGGCAGCGAGGTAACGGTTATTTCGCCCACCAACTGGGCCGATTTCCTGAACTGGATGCCCGGCGTGAAAAAAGTGGTCGATTTTGAAAACCAGCGCGAAAAAGCCAAAGGCATTATCGATGCCGCGGAGCGTATTTTCTGTCTCGATTTCAACGTGCTGCATCGCACCAAACACATGGAACAGCCGCTGGCGCAGGCAAAAGCCGTAAAGCTGCTGATCGATCACCACGAGCAGCCCCAGCGCGAGGCATTCAACTACGGTATCAGCGATACGGGCAAGAGCTCCACCTGCGAAATGGTATACGATTTCATCATCAAATCCGGTCATGGCGGCCTGCTGAACGAGACGATCGCGGAATGTTTGTATACCGGGCTGATGACCGATACCGGTTCTTTCCGTTTTCCTTCTACCACCGCATCGGTGCACAGGATGGTGGCGCACCTGAAGGACAGCGGCCTGAAACATACCCCGGTACATGAGCATATCTACGATAATTTCCTCGAGAACAGGCTCCGCTTTATCGGGTTTGCGCTGCTGCACCGTATGGAAGTATTGTATGACTATAACACGGCATTGATGTATATTACAAGGGAAGACCTGGTAAAATACGATATCAAAACAGGCGATACCGAGGGCCTGGTGAACTACCTGCTGACCATCAGCGGCATCAGGTTCGGAGCGATTGTGGTAGACCGTTCGGAAGAGCGTAAATGGAGTTTCCGCAGCAAGGGGTATTTTGATGTGAATGCATTTGCCCGAAGGCATTTCGAGGGCGGCGGTCATATGAATGCCGCCGGAGGCAGAAGCAGTGAAAGCCTGCAGGAGACAGTGAAAAAATTCAAAGAGGTTTTAACAGAGTACCAAATTCAACTACAATAAACGATGAAAAGAATCGCTGCATTATTAGCATTTGTCGTATTGCTTGCAAGCTGTAACCAATACAAGACCAGTCCGACTGGTCTGAAATATAAAATCAAGAGCGGCAATGGCCCTGCTTTGAAAAACGGTCAGCTGATCAAATTCAACGTGGAATACAAAGTTCCGCCGAAGGATTCCGTGATCACCACTTCGTTCGACCGTATCCCTGCGTATATGGTGGTGGACTCTTCCCGCCTGGAGAAACACAGCTTCCTCGAGATCATCCTGCAATGCAAGGTAGGGGATGAGGTGGATTTCATGATGAGCGTGGATACACTCAAGAAACTGGGCGGTATTCCGAAAGAAGATCCCAATTTTAAAGTGGGCGATATGATCAAAGGCCGTGTACAGATACTGAAAGCATTCGCCACCCAGGAAGAAGCACAGGCCGATTATGCAAAAGAGATCGACCTGGAAAAAGCCCGCGAGGTAAAAGCCGTTCAGGAATATGCCAGCAAAAAAGGATACAAAACACAGGCAACTCCTTCCGGTGCGCTGGTAATGGTGGAGAACCCCGGCACCGGCGCCAAAGCCGATTCGGGTACGGTTGCCAAGGTAATGTACAAAGGCTACCTGCTCAAAAACGGTCAGGAGTTTGATTCGAATATGAAACCGGGCGGCCAGCCCCTCGAAGTGGGTGTTGGCGGTGGCCAGGTCAGCGGCATCAGCGTTATCAAAGGACTGGACGAAGCCCTGCGTTATGTAGGCAAAGGTGGCAAAGGCAGGGTGTTCATCCCCGCCATGCTCGGCTACGGCCCTAAGGGAAGTCCGCCCATGATACCGGAATATGCCAACCTCGGTTTCGATTTCGAAGTGATCGATGTGGCAGCCCAGCCCGCAGCTCCGGCACCCGCACCGGTGGTTCCTGCGCCTGCACCCAAGAAATAAATCAGCTGTCTTACTATCTAACGCTGATAAAACAACTCACCGGTTGTTTTATCAGCGTTTTTTTTGAGGAATGAATAGTGGATTAGCGGATTCCGGATTAGTGGATTATGGATTCGTACATTTGTTTTGGATTCGGCTGTGTGCCTGATATTGGATCTTATGGCATCTCCTCAACCCATAATCCGGAATCCGCTGATCCTGTAATCCGCTGCCCGGCCGATTTTACCCTTTCAGATGCGCGATTAACTTCACCGCTTCGAGGGCTTCTTTTACATCGTGTACACGGAGAATGGAGGCGCCTTTGAGCAGGGCTGCGGTGTTGAGCACCGTTGTTCCGTTAAGCGAGGCTTCGGGGGTAATGCCCAGCGTTTTGTAAATGGTGGATTTACGGGAAAGTCCCGCCAGTATGGGTTTCCCTAAGATGGAGAAGACCTCCAGACGCCTGAGCAGGCTGAAATTATGCGCGGCCTGCTTGCTGAACCCGAAACCGGGATCGATGATGATATCGTTGATACCGGCCTGCCGGCAGGCCTCGGTTTTATGGATAAAATGATCCAGCACTTCGGTTACCACATCTGTATAGTCCGGCACCTTATGCATGGTGGTTGCATTGCCTTTTACATGCATGCAAACAAAGGGCATCCGCAGCGAAGCCACCGTTTCCAGCATACCCGGATCAAAATCACCGCCGCTGATATCGTTGACGATCGATACACCGCGCTCCGCCGTTGCCGCAGCCACTTTGCTGTGGTAGGTATCGATCGACAGCAGCGTATCGGGAAAACGGTCCAGGATGCCTTCGATCATCGGCAATACCCGCTCCAGTTCCTGCTCTGCACTGCATGCCGCTGCACCGGGGCGGGTGCTTTGTCCGCCGATATCCAGTATCGCCGCGCCTTCTGACAACATTTTCGCTGCCTGCGCCACGGCTTCTTCAACAGCCATTTTTCGGCTGTCGCGATAGAAAGAATCGGGGGTGGCATTGATGATACCCATCACGATGGGTTGGTCGATCACCAGCAGTTTGCCGCGGCAGTTTAGCGTGAACATGTATCCTTGATTTCAGATTGACAATTCCATTATCTTGCAGGAACTTCAAAGATATTAGTAAAGCACCAAAGCGTTGTATCCGTAATGACCCAGACTAACCAGCAATACGACAGGGCTGTAGCACAGAGCAGGGATATCTTTCTCAAGAAAACAGCCGATTACGGAACCGCCTGGCGTGTGTTAAGAACGATCTCGGTGGTGGACCAGATCTTTATCAAAGCGCTCCGCATCCGTACGATACAGGATCTGCAGACACAGAAAATAGGAGACGATATCGCTTCTGAATTCAAAGGCATCCTCAATTATGCCGTGATCGGGCTGATACAGCTCGAAATCGGTCATGCGGCGGTGGAAGACCTGCCCGTGGCTGAGGTGGAGAACCTGTATGCGAAAGCGATACAGTTTGCTAAAACCACCATGCAGGACAAAAACCACGACTACGGCGAAGCCTGGCGCGAAATGAGCCAGCAGAGTTTTGCCGACCTGATCCTCATGAAACTGATGCGCATCAAACAGATCCTCTCGAACGATGGAAAAACACTGATCAGCGAGGGTATTGATGCCAATTATGTAGACATCATCAACTATGCCGTATTCGCATTGATATTGATCGAAGAAGGAAAACACTGACCCACCATGAAAACCACACTGCTTATCATTCGCTGGATCGTTGGCCTGTTATTTATTTTTTCAGGCCTGGTAAAAGTAAACGACCCGCTGGGTCTGAGTTACAAAATGCAGGAATTCTTTGAAGTATGGCACTGGACGGCGCTGCACGACTATACCCTGCCCATGGCTTTTGTCATGAACGTATTCGAAGTGGTGGCGGGCGTGGCGGTGATCATCGGCTGGCGCATGCGTTTGTTCAGCTGGCTGCTGCTGCTGCTGATCGTGTTCTTCACCTTCCTTACCGGTTATGCCCTGTTCTCGGGTAAGATCAAGACCTGCGGATGCTTTGGCGATTGCCTGCCGTTAACGCCGGCGCAGTCGTTTGGAAAAGATATCTTCCTGCTGGTACTGATCCTGGTGTTGTTTGTCATGCGAAAGAAAATACAGACCTCCGTAAAACCCGTTGCTGCGGCGGTCCTGCTGTTCCTGGCCACCGCCGGATCGGTAAGTGCACAGCTGTATGTGATGAAACACCTGCCATTTGTAGACTGTCTTCCCTATAAACCGGGGAACAACCTACTCGATGAAATGAAAACACCTGTCAATGCGGTACCCGACAGCATATCGATCGTATTTACCTATGAGAAGAACGGCAGGAAACTCGAATTCGACCAGACGGCTTTCCCCGCAGACTTTGATTCAACTTATAAGTTCATCGACAGAAAAGACAGGATCGTTAAAAAAGGAAACGGGCTCCAGGCCAGGATTGTTGATTTTTCGCTGCTGACGGTTGACGGGCAGGATACCACCATGGAAATACTCGGGCAGCCGCAGCCTTATATCCTTGTTTTTGCCAGGGATATGGAGAACGTGAACGAATGGATAGATGGTTTCCACGCGGTGGTGCGTTCGGCGGCCGATAAACAGATACCCGTGATGATCGTAACCGCCGATGCAGATAAAGCGATGCAGTCGTTTAAAGACGTCACCATCCTGAAATGCGATGCCACCGTGATCAAGACCGCGGCACGGGTGGTGCCAACCTATTTCATGATGCAGAAAGCAAACATCATCGATAAATTCAGCTATGCAGACAAAGGCAAGATATTTGCCCGGATCAATAGTGTGAAGTAGCGCGAATCGTCAGCGTGAGACCTGAGTCGTGAGACATGAAACGGAAGAAAAAACCGGCACAGTTAACCTCACGATTGACGACTCACACTCAGGTCTGACGAATCACACACTCGAAATTCGCCCACATGGTATCATTCCTCACGCGCAAATTACTGTACGGCCTGCTGGTGCTGGCGGGTGTGGTGGTGGTGGTATTTTTCCTGTTTCAGGGGTTTGGCGATCCGGCGAGGCTGGTACTGGGGCAGTCGGGAGACAGTGCAACCATCAGCAATATCCGCCGGGAACTGGCGCTCGATCAACCCAGGTGGAAACAGTTTGTGTTGTACCTGAACGATGTGTCACCGGTATCGGTTCATACAAAAGAAGAAATCGGCCGCAAACAACTGAAAGGATGGTTTATCGGCGGTGATACCAGGGTGGGCATAAAACTGCCGTACCTGCGCCGTTCCTACCAGACAAAACGGAACGTGGGCGATGTGCTGATGGAAGCGCTTCCCGGCACCATGATCCTGGCATTGGCCGCCATGCTGCTGGCAACCGTGCTCGGTATTTTACTGGGCGTACTGGCCGCCGTTAAAAAAGGCACCTGGATGGATACCGGCTCCCTGTTTGCCAGCGTGCTGGGTATTTCCGCGCCCTCGTTCTTCATGGGCATTGTGCTGGCTTACCTGTTTGGTTTTGTATGGAGTCATTACACCGGTCTGCAGATGACGGGCGGTCTTTTTACCACAGATCCTTTTAACGGCAGGGAGCTGCAGGTAAAGAACCTGGTGCTGCCTGCTATCACCCTCGGCATACGTCCGCTGGCCATCATTACACAGCTTACCCGCAGCGCCATGCTGGATACACTGGGGCAGGATTATATCCGCACCGCCTATGCCAAAGGGCTGTCCCGGAAAACGGTTGTCTTCCGCCATGCATTGCGCAATGCGTTGAACCCGGTGGTTACCGCCATCACCGGATGGTTTGCGGAATTACTGGCGGGTGCTTTTTTTGTGGAATATATTTTCGGGTGGAAAGGCATCGGCAAGATCACCGTTGATGCGCTCGAGAAACTGGATTTTCCGGTTGTTATGGGCAGTGTGCTCGTCACCGCTGCGTTTTTTATCATCGTCAATATTCTGGCCGACCTGTTATATGGTGTGATCGACCCGAGGGTGAGGGTAGGGTAGGTACATAAAAAATGGTTACAATGTTTACCCCGCCGGGTAAACATTGTAACCAAGCAATCATTCTTCCGGTCATGCGGCGCCAACCCGTTTCAGCAATTTCATATTTCCTCTTTTGTGCATGAATTTGTACACAAGACTGTAGATCACCGGCAATACCAGCAAAGTGAGTATGGTTGAGGTGATCAGTCCGCCGATCACCACGATGGCAAGCGGTTTCTGGGTTTCGCTGCCGATGCCGGTACTGATCGCGGCTGGTAACAAACCGATGGCCGCCATAAGCGCCGTCATCACCACGGGGCGCACGCGCGATATCACACCCGAACGTATGGCTTCATCCAGTTTCATTTTGTCTTCAAGGTTCTTACGGAACACGCTGATCAGTATCACCCCGTTCTGGATACATACGCCGAACAGCGCAATAAAGCCTATCCCCGCGCTGATGCTGAAATTGATGCCCGTTACATGCAGCGCCAGTATGCCGCCGATCAGCGCAAAAGGCACATTGAGTATGGTAAGCAGCGAATCCTTCACATTTCCGAATGCCATAAACAGGATGAGGAAGATCACCAGCAAACAGATCGGCACTACACGGGCCAGCGTATTGGATGCGCGTATCTGGTTTTCGAACTCGCCGTTCCAGGTGATTTTGTACCCCTCGGGAAGCTGTACATGGGCGCCCACTTTCTGCTGCGCTTCCCGGATCGTGCTGCCGAGATCCCGTCCGCGCACCGAGAACTTCACGGCAATGTACCGCATGTTGTTATCGCGATAGATAAATGCCGGCCCGGTAAGCAATTTGATATCAGCCATATTTTTCAGGGGCACTTTTGCTCCGTCAATACCGGGTACCATCAGGTTCTGTATCCTGTCTTCGTCTGCACGAAAAACTTCCTGGTATCGGATACGCACATCGAATTTTTTTTCACCCTCATACAACTGCGTGGCGGCTTTGCCGCCGATGGCCATTTCGATCACGCTTTGCGCATCTGCCGTATTTACCCCGTAAAAAGCCATTTTGCGCTGGTCGAGTTCGATACGGAACTCCGGCTGTCCCAGGTTTTTGAGAATACCGAGGTCTTCAACGCCTTTCACCGTTTTTAGCTGTCCCATCACCTCCTTAGCCGCCCTGTCAAGCACCGTGAAGTCAGACCCGAATATTTTCACCGCCAGCGCCGCGGGCACCCCGGCTACGGCCTCGGCCACATTATCCCGTATGGGCTGCGAATAATTGTAGACAATTCCCGGGAACTTACTTAATTCCTTATCCATATCGGCGATCAGATCGTCTACATTGCCTTTTCGTTTCCATTCTTTTGCAGGCTTCAGATCCACCTGTATCTGTACGTTGAAAAAACCTTTCGGATCTGTTCCGTCGTTTGTTCTTCCCACCTGCGTCAGCGTTTGTTTTACCTCGGGGAATTTCTGCAGTACCTCAACCATCGTTGCCGATAACTTGTTTGCCTCATCGAGCGATACACTCATGGGCAGTTCCGCTGTAACCCATAAGGCACCTTCGTTCAGCTGCGGAAGAAACTCCGTACCCAGGAATTTTGCCGAGAAAAAACTAAGCGACATTACCGCAACGGCAACCAGCAGGCTTTTTTTCTGGTGCCGGTACACCATCCCGAACATTTTCTCCACGCCCTTTTCAAAGAAAGTCACTACAGGATTGTGCTTCTCTCTTACATTTTTCCGGAGCAGGATACTTGAGAGGGCGGGTACCAGCGTAAGCGTAAACAGCAAAGCGCCCAGCAGGGCAAAACCCAGCGTATAGGCAAGCGGTGAAAACATTTTTCCCTCCACTTTCTGGAAGGCGAAGATGGGAATGAGGCAGGTGATGATGATCAGTTTGGAAAAAAAAACAGCCTTGCCCATTTCGGTGCCTTTTGTTTTGAACAATCCCAGTTTGGCCAGTTTGTTGAACCTCTCCATTCCCACCTCCCTTGCTTTGTGATCGAGTGCAACAAATAATCCTTCCACCATCACCACCGCACCGTCGATGATGATGCCGAAATCAACCGCACCCATACTCAGCAGGTTGGCCGTCATGCCTTTTATCCGCATACAGATAAAGGCAAAGAGGAGAGAAAGCGGGATAACGATACTTACGGTTACCGTTGTACGCCAGTCGGCCATGAACAGCAGCACGATGCAGGTAACGAGGATGATGCCTTCGAGCAGGTTGTGGATCACTGTTTCCGTACAGAAATCGATCAGGTTGGTGCGATCGTAAAACGTGTTGAGCTTAACATCTTTGGGCAATACGGAATGGTTCAGTTCATCCACCTTATCGCGTATGCGCTGCAATACTTCCGCGGGGTTTTCTCCCTTGCGCATGACGATGATGCCTTCTATCTGGTTGGCTTCCTTATCTCGCGCAACCTGTCCGAGTTTGGGTTTACTGCTCTCCACCACGGTGGCCACGTTGCGCACGAGTATGGGAACATTGCTGATCCGGGTGACAATGATATTATTGATCTCATCGATATCATTCAGCAGACCGATGCCCCTTACCACATAGCTCTGCCCGTTTCGGTTGATCACGTCGCCGCCCACATTTACATTGCTTTTCGCCACCGCGTTGTATACATCCAGCGACGATAAATTGTATTTCGCCAACAGGTTGGGATCCACGCTGATCTCGAATGTTTTTTCTTCGCCGCCAAAACTGTTTACATCGGCAACACCGGGCACGGATTTAAATTGCCTGTCAAGCACCCAGTTCTGTAAAGTGGTCAGGTCGCGGATGCTTTTGTATTTACCGGTAAGGGTATAGCGGAATATTTCACCGGTGGGGCCGTAGGGCGGTTGTATATCCGGTTTGATGCCCTCCGGCAGTTCCGCGCCATTGATCCGGCTCATCACCTGCTGGCGGGCAAAGGCATCGTCCACATCGTCGTCGAATATGAGGCGTATATAGGAAAGCCCGAAGGAAGAAGTGGTGCGGAGATTGGATTTTTTCTGTACGGAATTCAGCACCGTTTCCAGCGGGATGGTGATGAATTTCTCCACTTCCTCCGCGCTGCGGCCCGGCCATTGGGTGATGATGATGATCTGGGTGTTCGTTACATCCGGGAATGTTTCGATCGGCGTTTCCCGGTAGCTCCAGATGCCCAGCACCGCAATCACCGCGGTAAGGAAAAAGACCAGGTAACGGTGGCGCAGGGAAAAATGTATGATGTTCTTGATGATCTTGTTCATGGTACGCTGTTTGAATGGTCCCCTGAAGGAAATGGGTTACTGCTCCAGCAATGCGCGGTAGAAAAGAAGCTGGTTTCTGCTGATGACCAGGTCGCCTTTTGCCAGGCCCGACGCGATATAGGCGGTGGTGTTCACCGTTTTCAGCACCTGTACCTCGCGTATCTCGAGACGGGATCTGTTATGGTACAGCACCACAAACTTCTTGCTGTTGTCAAAGATCACCGCTTCCGAAGGCACACTCACAGCGGTATCCGCTTCCTGGTTAAGAATGGTAACGGTGGTGAACATTTCCGGTTTCAGTAAAAAACCTTCATTGGGTATCCTGATCCGCACTTTCATCGCCTTGGTCATGGGGTCCAGCACCTCGCTGATCTTGTCGATCTTTGCCCTGAATACTTTGCCGGGGTAAGCGAGTGTGGTTACTTCGGCATCATACCCTTCTTTCACTTTTGGTATATCCGCCTCGAATACATTGGCCAGCACCCATACATCGGAAAGATTGGATACGGTAAACAGGCTGCTGCTGTTATCGTTCCGGATATAGTTACCGGCGTTTACATTTTTTTCAACGATATAGCCCGCCGCCGGTGCGGTGATATAATACAAGCCGTTGGCATGGGTGCGTCCGCCGCCGTTGATGCGTATCTGGTCGTTCAGTTTTGCATTTGCGGCCAGTGCTTTCTGGTAATTCTCTTTCGCAATGGTATATTCCCGCTCGCTGCTGATGCCTTTTTCATACAAAGCCTGCTGGTTATCCATTTCGCGTTTGGCGATGGATACATCGGCATCCGCCTGCCTGAGATCGCTGTAGTTACCGGCAATATCCGCGCTTTTGATCACAGCCAGCACCTGGCCGGCGCTTACTTTGTCGCCCAGCGATACCTTTACCTCTGTTACCTGCCCGCTGCTGAAGGGAAACAGTTTGATCACTTTGTTCTCGTCAAAACCCACTTCGCCGGATAACCGTAACTGGCTGCTGATATGCGAAACCGAAACGGTATCCAGTTTGATGCGCGTTGCCATGGAATCGCTCACAGTGACCGTTTTCGTCGTCACGGCAGGAGCTTGCTCATGCTGTTTGCACGCAGTAAAAACGACAATGCCTATGAATGCGATGGGGTAGCTTATTCTTTTCATGTTAGATGGTTGTTATTTGATGATGTCGGTGCCTGCGTAGTAATTGATCGCTTCCTTGGCCAGTTGTTCATTCAGCCGCTGCCGCAGCAACCGTTGCTGCGACGCTGTGTACTCGTTGAAAAAATCAAGGAATTCCAACAGACCGATCTGCCTGCGGCGATAGCTGTCTACCACATTGGCATACATGCTGCGGTATTTTTCGTAAAAAGTTTTGTTGGTTGTATTGTCCTGCTGCAGCGCCAGCAGCCATTTGTTATACGACTCGAAAAGCTGGTTGCGCAGTTCGGTTTCGGCATGAGATACGAGGGTCTCCTGCTGCTTCACGCTGTACTGTGCGGAGCGTATATTGCCCTGGTTCCTGTTAAATACCGGAATGGGGATGGAGATGCCCAGCCCGAAATAATTGGGCATCGTATTCGAATTGCGGTCAAAATTGGGCCCCAGCATAATATCCGGCACGCGCAGCGCTTTCTGGTAAGAGAGGTTCTGCTGCTGGTACAAACCCATCGCCTGTTGCAGCAGGTACGACGGATTGTTTTGTTTTGCCGTCTCCAGCAATTCCGGCACGCTGGCCGGTGGCATGGCTGACGGTTGCGGTGCTGTTTCGTCGGGAATAAGGTAGACATTGCTCTTTACCTGCAGCAGCGTACGCATCTCGGCCTGGTTTTCGGCGATGCTTCTGTCGAGTTCCGCTATGTCCTGGCCCAGTGAAACCGAGAGCGACTGTATACGCAGGTAGTCTTTCTGTGCAATATTACCGGCCGCAAGCTGGGTCTGCATACCATCCATCAGTACCTTCAGCTGCTGCATTTGCAACAGGTAGGTATTGCGGTTGGCAACCTGCTGCTGCAGGGTATAAAAATCTGACCGCAACTGGTAGCGCAGGTTGCGCAGCAGGTCCTGCAACTGCAGTTCGCCCATCCTGGCATTGGTGCCGGCCATATCGATGAGTTTGCCGCGTTTACCAGCGGTTCTGATCAGCTGCTGCAGCTGGATATAATATTGACCGCTGAAGCTTCCGTCGGGATTTTTTCCATAGGGCAGGAACCTGCCGTTGGCGGCAACTACCTGGTCGGTATTCAGCGTGGGGTTATCCCATTTGCGCGCCTGTTCTATCAGCGCTTTCTGGGCATCCACATTGTAATGTGCGGCCAGCAGCAGCAGGTTGCTGTCGAGGAATCTTTTCTCCATGTCAGGCAGGCGCATCCGCAGGGTATCGGAGGGATTGTTCTGTGCAAATACCGGCAGCGCCATACAGCTGAACAGTACCAGCCCCGCTACGCCCGGAGCCTTGCACCGGCGGGTTATCAGTGAAAACATACTAATTGATTATAGTTGAATAAATAGCCGGCAGAAACACCCTGGCGGCCCGGAACCTGCAGCCGGCACGGAGTCCGGGGTACGCATGCGGTTGTTTAAGACCGCGCACATCTTTGGCTGACGGCTGCAGCAATACTTCGGCCGTTGACCGGCCGCGGACGATTAGGCTTTTGGCGGGGGAGGATTGATCTCGCGGAGATAGAGATAATCGTATGATGGGTTCAAGGCAACCGGCTTATTGTTCCGCACAGCAGGAAGCCCGGGAAGAAAATAAGGTCTGAAATCGATCGCTTCAAAAGAAAGGTGCTTGTGAAACTGCAGGTCGTGCCCGTCCTGCTGGTCCTGTTCGGGAATGGCGTTCTTGTGTTTCAGTATCACTTCTACCACAAATTCCACAACCGTTTCTGAAATATTTATCTCCGGCGCATCTGCGCGTACGGGAATAGGCGTAAAACCCTGCCCGTAAATGCTCAGGTTCAGCAACTGCAAAGCCAGCAGCAGTGTGATAAATTTGACGATATATCGACGGAATACCACCATTTCTGAGTGCAAGTTTATTGCGAAAAGTTTTTGGGTTGTGTTAAAGAAAATGAAAACAGGGGAAGAAAAATTGTTGCATGGTTGCATTGGGTAAATAACTGGCTGATTCAATAGGTTTCTGAATACCTGCGATATTATTTAATTGCCACAGATTACACAGATTGAAAACATTGTCTGTGCTAATCTGTGTAATCTGTGGCAACCCTCCGTATGACAATAAAACAATTCAACAGTTTACCCCAACAACCCTATTCAACACGAAAAAGCCCGCAATCGCTTGCGGGCTTTCTATACAAGTTTCAGACCTGAAATCACTTCTTCTCTTTCTTACCCAGCGCCCTGTTCTTGGCAAAATCCACCAGGATGGGAGCTGCCACGAAAATGGAAGAGTAGGTACCTGTAACCACACCAACCAGCATCGCAAAGGCGAAACCGCGTGTTACTTCGCCACCAAAGATGAAGAGGATCAGGATGGTGAGGAATACGGTGAGCGATGTCATGATCGTACGGCTCAGGGTTTCGTTGATCGCACGGTTAATTACCGATGCGTTATCGGCGCCTGTCATTAAACGACTGTCCTCACGGATACGGTCATATACGATCACGGTATCATTCATCGAGAAACCGATTACCGTCAGTATCGCTGCAATAAAATGCTGGTCTATCTCCAGCGGGAACGGTACAATGGAACGGCAATAGCTGAATACGATAAGGGTTACCAGTACATCATGCAGTAACGATACGATCGTGCCAACCGAATACCGCCAGTCGCGGAAGCGGATAAAGATATACAGACAGATCGCCAGAATACCGAAGGCCACCGCTTTCTGGGCGCCTTTTTTCAGATCGTCGGAGATCGTTGGCAACACGGTTTGTGAACTCTGTTTGTAATTCTTTTCAAAATCGATAAAGCTCACATTCGCAGGCAGGTGCGGTTTCAGTCCGTTGTACAGCTTCTGTTCAACCAGCGAATCGATATTGCTGCCTGTTTCGTGGATCTTATAGGAAGTGGTGATGTTTACCTGGTTCTTGGTATCCACGGTTTTGGTGATTACCGCCTCGCCGAATTCATTTTTCAGCTCGTCGCGGATCTCGTCAGGACTTACCGTCTTATCGAATTTGATCGTATAGCTGCGTCCGCCGGAGAATTCAACACCCTCGTCGAACCCGTGCCAGTACGTGCTGATACCGCCGATCAGGATGATGGCAGAGATCACATAAGCCACTTTACGGTATTCGATGAATTTGAAAGATGCATGCTTGAAAATGCGCTTTGAAATACCGGTGAAATATTCAAAGTGACGGTTCTTGTTGGTGTACCAGTCGGTGATCAGTCTGGATACCATGATACCGCAGAACAGCGACAGCAGGATACCGATGATCTGGGTGGTGGCGAAACCAAGCACCGGTCCTAGACCGAAGTAGGCAAGGATGATCGCGGTCAGTAAGGTGGTAACGTGCGCATCCAGTACCGGAGACAAGGAACGCTTGTAACCATCCTGAACAGCAAGCGGGTAGCTCTTGCCCTTGGTAAGTTCTTCCTTGATACGCTCAAAGATGATAACGTTTGTATCCACCGCCAGGCCAATGGTCAGTACCAGGCCGGCAATACCGGGAGCGGTAAGCGTAAAGCCCAGCGCGCTCAGGATACCGATGGTGAACAGCAGGTTAAGGATAAGCGCGACATTCGCCACCCAGCCGCCTGTGTTAAAGTACAGCAGCATCAGTGCAAAGATCACGATGAACGATACCAGGAACGACATCGCCCCGCCTTTGATCGATTCTTTACCTAGTGTTGGTCCCACAGACTGCTGCTGAACGATCTTGGCAGGAGCGGGGAGTTTACCGCTCTCGAGGATCTGTGCCAGATCCTGCGCTTCCTTTACCGTATAGTTACCGGAGATCTGTGAGTTACCGGTGGTGATCGCTTCGTTTACATTAGGTGCGGAATACACAAAATTATCCAGTACCACAGCAATCGGTTTACCTACGTTCCGGCCGGTCATTTTGGCCCAGATAGTGGTGCCGATCTTATCCATGTTCATTTTGATGGCAATACGTCCGCGCTCGTCGTAGTCCTGCGTAGCGCTGATGCCTTCACCACCCAGTTCGGCCTGGCCGTTATCGAGTGTTTTGATGGCATACAGCGTAAGGATGTCTTTTGCCTTGGGATCGTTCAGTTCGGCTTTGCCGTACATGAACACCAGGTTAGACGGAAAACGGTTCTTTACCGCGTCCAGCGCCAGGTAATCATTGAGCGTACCGGTATCTTTTGAAGCGATATACCCGATCATGGCAGGATAAACCACTTTGCCATCGGAGCCCTGGTAAGGCTGCGCTATCTGCAGTATCCTGCCGATAGGGTTCTCATTCGCTTTGATCTTAGAAGAGTCTTTTACAGCCCCTGTTTTTGTACCGGATGCTATATTGGAAAGCGTAGCGGTTTTGCTGGTATCGGCCTTGCTGGTATCGGCGGTTGCTTTGGCAACAGCGGTAGTGTCTGCAGCTGTTACAGTTGTATCCGCTGTTTTAGCGCCGTTAAGGTGTGCCTCGATGGTTTTGTTGGCTTCGGTGATACCGTTCACCAGGTCGCGGTTCTCGAGCGTGTATACTTCGAAGAACTGCAGGTTGGCGCTTGATTGCAGGTAAGCCCTTACTCTTTCCTTATCGGTAACGCCTGCCATCTCGATGTTGATCACACCTTTGGAAGGATCGGGGTTGATATTGTTTGACGATACGCCAAAACGGTCGATCCTGGTACGCAGGATACGGTAGGTTGTCTGGAAGGCGATATCGGACTGGTCTTTCAGGTAATTGGTAACCGCATCATCGCTGGCATCGATCTTGATCTTGTTATTGCTTCGCGCAGCAAAGAAAGGAGCGAGTTTGGTGCCGGGACTTGTTCTTGCAAATTCCTCTTTAAAAAGATCGATCAGGTTGGCGCTGGTATTGGCTTTCTTCAAAACAGCATTCTCGAGCGCCTTATTGAACACAGCGTCTTTGGTGTAATTGGCAAGGGATTTGATCAGTCCGTCAAGACCAACTTCCATTGTCACGCTCATACCGCCCTGGAGATCCAGACCGAGCATCAGTTCTTTTTCTTTGGCTGAGCTGTAAGTGGTCAGGCCAAATGCCAGTTTCTCGTCTTTGGTGCTGTCGAGCAATCGGCGCAGCCTGTCTTTTTTAATGTCAGACAGGGAGTCGGCGTAAGCAGCCTGTTGTTCTTTATTGCCGGGATATTTTGCCTCGGGAGCCGGGAATGATTTCATCCACGCATCCGCTTTTTTCTCCATGGCGCTTTCGTGGCTCTTTACGAACCAGGTAAAAGACAGTTGATACAGGCAAATCAGTATCAGGGCAATCGCAAAAAATCGCACTAAACCTTTCAGTTGCATAATGTGGTAGTGGTTTTCAAATTTTTTTTAGAGCGGCAAAGATAGGGGAATGGGAATGATAATATGACAGGGGGGAGGGGGATTTGAAAATTTGAAAACGGGCTGATTTGAAAATGGGTGCCGGGATTACCCCTGGGATCTCTGCCGAATAGGCAGAAATCCATTTTTCAACTATTCAAATTACCGGATTCTCAAATTAAACTTATTTCACATCTGTCAGCGTCACATCGAAGAACAGCGGTTCATTCGGCGCGATACCGCCATTGCCGGTACAGCTGTATGCCAGAGCGGAGGGGATCACCAGTTTGATTCTGCCGCCTTTTTTAATAAGCGGGATACCGATCTTCCAGCCATCGATCACGCCCGACAGGGTGAAGCTGATGGGATTGGCCCTTGAATCGAAAATGGTATTATTGAAATGCTTTCCGGTGTACACCACAGATACCGTTGAGGAACTGCTGGGTGAACTGCCGCTTCCCGGATCAACGATCTCGTAAAACAGCCCCGAGGTATGTACCTGGTAATTGATGCCGTTGGCCTGGCAGTAGGCTTCGAGCTGCTGTTTTTCGGAGGTAACGGGAACGGGCTGGCAGCCACTTTCCTTTTTTCCACAACCGCTGCTGACCAGCAAAAAAAACAATACCCCAGCAAAAACCGATTTCATGTGCTTCATTTGTTTTATAGACCCGTTAGGCAGACCGATAGCTGCATTCCTTTATTCATTTTGCGTTTTCTTTTTGCGGGCCAGCAGTTCGCGGTAACGCTGTTCCTGCATTTCCCACCTGAATTTCCGGTAAAAAAAGGCAAGGAAAAACGAGATCGCCAGGATGGCAAATACCAGCAGAAAAGAACTCAGCCGGCTGTTTGCTTCCATATTGGCCCTTTCGTACCAGCCGGCAGACAGCAGCAGCAGGGTGCCGATACCGATGGCAAAACCACCGGATAAGCCCACAAAAAAAGGCCGGAGACTGTTTTTTTCAGCCTCCCGGTTCTTCTCCCAGTAACCGATAAACGATTCCTCCTCACTGCTCAGCATGCCGCGAAGATACGGTGGAAATAAAACACCGGCTGCTGCAAATTGAGGTTGCAACAATGTATATTCGGTGTAAGAACAGTCAGATGAAATCTATCAGAAAACAAGGTAGCCGGATGTACTTGCTGGTATTGGCTGCCCATGGCTTTGCCATCTGTTTTGGATGGGAAACCCTGCGCATCTTATCCAAACTGCTGCTGATGCCGGTGCTGGGACTCTGGTTATGTGCCCTGGCAGGCCGGAGAGCGGGATGGCTGGTCTATGCCGGACTGTTGTTTGCCTGGCTGGGCGACTGGGCGCTGTTGTACGAAGACAACCTGTTCTTTATGCTTGGCATGGCCGGCTTTATTGGTACGCATACCTGTTACAGCATTTATTTTTCCAGGCTGCAGGAGCGATCCAACAGTCGTTTGCGCGAGGCCTTTGCCGCCGCGGTGATACTGATCCTGCTATGCGTAACGATGTTTGTTGTGCTGAATCCCTACCTGGGCAGCCTGCGGTTGCCGATACTTTTTTATATGACAGTTATCAGCGTAATGGCCATACTGGCCGCCAATACCGCTGCCAACCCGGCGCTCCGGCGCATTGCCCTATGCTGTTTTATACCCGGAGCGGCCCTGTTTGTGGTTTCCGATGCCCTGCTTGCATATAACAAATTTGTATTGCATACCGGCTGGATGAGTATACCGGTTATGCTGAGCTATGGTTTTGCGCAGTTCTTCCTGGTACGGGGTTTTGGCCGCGCAGCACGTCGTTTTTAAGCGCATCTTAAGCCCGGAAATCCTTTTCCAGCCCGTGTTTTGAGTAATTTGACCGTATGCGATTGCTCGGTCTGATGCAAAAGCGGGTTCTCTACATGTACGGTATCGTGTTGCTGGCGCATTGTTTGTTTCAATACCTGAAACTGCCCTATGTGGCGGTCACTAAACCATTGCTGGTACCCTTGCTGCTGGCCTTTCTGTTATCCAGGGATGAAGACATCGGCCTGGTGGCAGGTAAATTCATTTTTTATGTGGGTATGTTCCTGGCCCTGTTCGGCGATGTGCTGCTGATATCCATCAACGATACTTTTTTCATGAGCGGCATGATCGCTTTCATGCTTATGAACCTCGCCTATGCCGTTACGTTTTACCTGCTCGAAAAACCTCCCTTGTTCGGCAACCTGCCGGTGCTGATCTCGGCGCTGGTGCTTGCCCTGGTTGCCTGGAAAGTATACGGCTTTCTCTCAGAAGAACTGGCACAGTACCGCCTTACGGTGCTGGTATATGTTTGCACGGTATTGTTAATGTGCTTCTCCGCCATTGCTGCGGCAACCGGCAGCGTCCATGGCCGGGTGGCTCTCCGCTATTTTGTGAGCGGCGCCGTTGTCTTTCTGTTTGAAAACATCCTGGTAGGCCTCAACCGCTTTCACTGGAACAGTAACAAGGATGTATATGTGGTCATCATGCTCAGCTATGGCCTTGCCCAATACCTGTTTGTAAGAGGCGTCGAAAAAACCTATCTCTCCTTACCGGGGAAACGAATATAAATTAGCGGATTAGCGGATTATGGATTGACGGATGGAGGATTAAAAGATATCTATATAACGGGAAATTTGTTTTATGGCTGCATGGCTGTGGTATTCCTGCTATTGATCAACCCGATACACGCAATAAAACCATATGACAATTCAGCCATTTAGCCATACAACACACCCATCCAATCCGCCAACCCACAAATCAAATAAAAAAAATCCCCGCACATTACATGCAGGGATTTTTTATTTAAATAGGATGGGGATCGATTAATAACCACCCATACCGCCCATATCGGGTGCGCCGCCATGTGCGTGGGGTGCTTCGGGTTTGGGTTTGTCGGCGATCACGCACTCGGTAGTGAGGAGCATAGCGGCGATAGACGCTGCATTCTCCAGGGCCACACGGCTTACCTTGGTAGGATCGATGACACCGGCTTTGAACATGTTCTCGTATACTTCTGTGCGGGCATTGAAACCGAAATCGGCTTTGCCTTCTTTCACTTTCTGTACCACGATAGAACCTTCGATACCGCTGTTGCTCACGATCTGACGCAGCGGCTCTTCGATCGCTCTTTTTACGATCTGGATACCGGTGAGTTCGTCTTCGTTAGCGCCTTTCAGTTTTTCGAGGCTTTCCACCGCGCGGATATAGGCAACACCACCGCCTGGTACGATACCTTCTTCCACAGCGGCCCTTGTTGCATGCAGCGCATCGTCAACACGGTCTTTCTTTTCTTTCATTTCAACCTCTGTGGCAGCACCCACATACAGTACCGCAACACCGCCGCTCAGTTTTGCAAGACGCTCCTGCAGTTTTTCGCGGTCGTAGTCGGAAGTGGTATTCTCGATCTGTGCTTTGATCTGGTTAACACGCGCAGTGATATCGGCTTTCTTGCCTTTACCGCCTACGATGATGGTGTTGTCTTTATCGATGGTGATGGAAGCAGCCTGTCCGAGATAGCTCAGGTCGGCATTCTCCAGTTTGAAACCCTGCTCTTCGCTTACCACAGTGCCTGCAGTGAGGATCGCGATATCGTTCAGCATTTCTTTCCTGCGGTCGCCAAAGCCGGGTGCTTTTACGGCAGCCACTTTCAGTGTGCCACGCAGTTTGTTCACCACCAGGGTGGCGAGTGCTTCGCCTTCGAGGTCTTCGGCGATGATCACCAGCGGACGTCCGCTCTGCGCCACTTTCTCCAATATGTGCAGGATATCTTTCATGGTGCTGATCTTCTTGTCGTAGATCAGGATATAGGGGCTCTGCAGATCCGCTTCCATTTTTTCGCTGTTGGTAACGAAATAGGGAGAGATATAGCCGCGGTCGAACTGCATACCTTCCACCACGTCTACCGTGGTATCGGTGCCTTTGGCTTCTTCTACGGTGATCACACCTTCTTTACCTACCTTACCCATAGCGGTTGCGATCAGTTTACCGATCTCGCTGTCGTTATTGGCAGAAATGGTAGCTACCTGCTCGATTTTCTTGGAATCGTTACCCACGGTCTGCGACTGGTTCTGCAGGTTGGCAACAACCGCATCAACCGCCTTGTCGATACCGCGTTTCAGGTCCATCGGGTTGGCGCCCGCGGCCACGTTCTTCAAACCTTCGCTGATGATCGACTGGGCCAGAACGGTAGCGGTAGTGGTACCATCACCGGCGATATCCGCCGTTTTGGAAGCCACTTCTTTCACCATCTGCGCGCCCATGTTCTCGATCGCATCTTCCAGTTCGATCTCTTTGGCAACGGTTACACCGTCTTTGGTTACCTGGGGTGCACCGAATTTTTTCTCGATCACCACATTGCGTCCCTTAGGACCCAGGGTTACTTTTACCGCGTTGGCAAGTGTGTCAACGCCTTTCTTCATTTTATTTCTTGCTTCGATATCGAAATATATCTGTTTAGCCATGGTTGGTCAATTTGAAAATTTGATGATTTGAAAATTTGAAAATGAATTTGTGCGTTGATTTTTAAATAAGAAAACGGGGACTCCGGTTTTCAAATTTTCAAATCAGCACATTTTCAAATTACAATTATACTATCGCAAGGATATCGCTTTCACGCATGATCAGCAGGTCTTCACCCTCGATCTGAATCTCGGTTCCGGCGTACTTTCCGTAAAGAACGGTGTCACCAACTTTTACGGTAACCGGCTCGTCTTTTTTACCGGTGCCAGCGGCAACGATCACACCGCGTTGTGGTTTTTCTTTTGCGGTATCTGGAATGATGATTCCGCCAGCAGTTTTTTCTTCGGCAGCGGCAGGTCTAACAATTACCCTGTCATGCAGCGGAGTAACGTTGATTTTTTTTGCCATACGTTATACGTTTTTGTGATTGAGTGAATTAATTACAGCCCCATCCTCGATTATTGTGCCATTTTCCTGCCATAAGCCAAATTTTCAGCGTCTGGCAGTGAACCTGTCCCTCAACGGTTTGAAACTGTAGAAACGGCGCAAAGATGCAGGAAGTTTTTGAATGCAGGTGTCATTTTTTCACCCGTGCCGCCCGGTTTTACCAGCAGGTTCCGCCAAAACGACCAGCGGCCGTGACAGATCACGGCCGCTGGTGCGGATAAACAGGCAGACCGCCGATGCCGGAACCTACTCCGGTGCCGGCCGGGTTGGCTGTCAGGCAAAAAATGGCGTTACCAGCGCCACCACCTGGTCTTTTGTCAGCGGTTCGTCGAACGATTCGGAAGCAACCGCTGCGCTGAGGGTTCCGCTCACACCCGGCAGACCGGTAATGTTCACACCGCCCTGGATGGTATTTTCTTCGCCTGCATAGTTGCCGTTGGTGCGGGCATCAATACCGCTTGTGTTACCGGTGATCCAGGGTTTTACTGCCACACCCTGCGCCGCCCTCATCTGGCGTATATGAGAAGCATGGCGGGCTTCCACCGAATGAATATTCAGCGCGGCGGTGAGCAGGGGTCTGTTGGCATTGCCCATCAGGTTACCGGCCTGCCCCTTGTAGGCGCGCACGCCGGTGTCTTCCAGGGCCTGCGCCACCGCAAGAAAAGTGGCATAATTGGTAAAGACATCGGGAAATGCCCCTTTTGCTGTAAAATCGAAATTGGCGGCGGTATACGTATAGGGTGTGCCACCCGCCGCTACGATCGCATTGCGCAGGAAACCCACATGTGCATTCTCATGGTCGCGGATGGCCGTAAGGGCAGTCAATGCCGGCCCGGCGGGGATCAGCCCGGCCGTGGCCACGCCTTTGACATAGAAATTGGCTTCCAGGTACTCGAGCTGCAGGGCAAAATTGAGCACGCCGATCGCCCCGGTGGTGGTTTGCCCGTATGCTTTGCGGAAGAACGAGCCCAGGGCAAGGGGCAGGGCCGCCAGGCTGATACGGGTGCCCACGCTGCTGAAATGTTTAAAAGCCTGTCGGCGTCCGCTGGTCCGGTCGTAGAACGCCGGATCCGTTTCTTCTATCTCCGAAAAAATCTGTTGTAAGTTCATGGTGTTTGATTTTAACTGGTTAAGAACAGGGTATGCCTAAGAGGGCAGGCGGCTGGCATCGATCCGTGTATTGATATAGGCACTGGCAATCATCAGCACTTCGGATGGTTTGCGCGCCATATCCATACCATTTGAATCGAGGGCCGTATTATCTGCAAAACTGCCGTTGCTGATCAGGTCGCGTATCAGGGCGGCATGACGTGCCTCTACCGATACGATCTTACCCGCCAGCACCAGGTAATCCGGCGTGGTGAGCAACGGACCGGCGCCATTGTACGCCGTTACACCCAGGTCTTCAAAAGCTTTGGCGGTGGCCAGCACACTGGTGCGGCTGCTGAAATCAATAGCGCTGAAGTTCACCTCCAGTGCCGCAATCGCGTTGGCACCCAATGCGGCTTTGAAAAACTCGCGGTGGGCTATCTCGTGATCGCGGATATCTGCCAGCAACGCCGTTTCAGCGGCTGTGATGCCCGAATAGGGAGAGGCGCTTACCCTTGTATAGAATGCCGCTTCAAGCTGCTCGAGCGCATATGCATAATTAAGTACGCCTACATCGCCGCTGCCCAGGTCCACACCGCCCTTGGAACTGCTTTTTTTACATGACCCGATAACAACCGCGGAAGCCAGGGAGAAAGAACCCGCTGCAGAAAGAAACTGCCTGCGGGAGGAGGTCTTTGGCCGGACAATAGTATCCGGCACAGGTGTTTCCACCAGTTCAGATGAATGATTCATAAATAAACTGTTTTTGGGATGAAAGAACGGGATATCTATTAGACTGTTGTGAGCTGTCTGTTTCGTAGGATGGATTTAAGTGAACAATCCAGGTGTGTATCGGCGGTTGATTGGGACGTAAAACGAACTCCGTCCCGGCGTATGAATAACGGCATAAAATATGATGCCATGGTATATACGGTAACCGCAGTATTCCGGTTTTGTTAAAAAAAGCAGGTTGCCGAAACCAAATGCATTGCCATTGCGTAGGTAATGCTGACCCTAATTAAGCAGGGTGTATCAAGGTTGAGACCCGTTCGTTCCCGAACGGGTTTTGTATATGGCAGCGCAACAGGTAAACCCTTAATGCCTGTCTGGGAGAGGGGTACTCACTGGCAGCTAAATTTTGTCCCACCCGCAATAAACAATACCTTCGCGGCTCGAACAAGCTCTTATACAGATGATCAGCAGAAGAAATATCCGTGTGAAAGTGATGCAGTTGCTTTACATGATAGAGGCGGCGGACAATACCGCGGCATTTGCACGGCCCGTAGATACCTTACAGAAACAGATCGATAAAAGCCGCGAGCTGTTTGTTTACCTGATTTATTTTTTGACCGAAGTGGCCCGCTATGCGGAAACCAGCGCCCGTAAACGCGCTTCCCGTAACCTGCCTTCGGCAGAAGACCTGAACGTAAATACCAAGATCGCGGGCAACGAACTGCTCTGGCAGATACTGGAGAGCGGTTCATTTCAGCAGTCGGTGGAAAAAGACCTTCCGGGTAAAAGGATCGACCGCGACCTGGTAAAAAAACTCTACGAGGCGCTCACCGAAACCGATGTTTATAAGGAATATATTTCCCAGCAAAGCCGGCAGAAAGCAAAGGAGAAAGAGATCATGCGGGTGATCTTTCAGCAACTGATGCTTCCCGACGAATCGTTTACCAGCCATATCGAAGAGCAGTTTCCCAACTGGGACGATGATTCCGAAATGATGGATCAACTGGTAATGAATTACTTGCAGAAGCCGGTGAACATTACTGTACAGGAGATCATCAGTGCCGAGAAATGGCTGTTTGCACGAACCCTGCTTACCACCGCGATCGAAAAAAAGGAATACTGTGCCGAGCTGATCAAACCCAAACTGAAGAACTGGGATTCGGAAAGGATCGCCGTTCTTGATATGGTGCTGATGCGCATGGGGGTTTGCGAGCTGTTGTATTTTGAAACCATCCCCACAAAAGTTACCATCAACGAATACATCGACCTGGCCAAAGAGTACAGCACCCCACAGAGCGGACAGTTTGTAAACGGTATCCTCGACAATATCCACAAGGAGCTGCTGGAAGCGGGCAAGATCCAGAAAATCAATTTCAAAAAATGAGAACGCTGTTGTTTTTCCTTGTTGCGGCAACCCTTATCGCCGCCTGCAGCCAGCAGGCAGGTAATGATGCCGCGGTTAAAATAATGGAGGACACCGCCCGTTATACCACCATACAGTGGCAGGACAGTGTGGTGCATTTTGACACGCTTGACCAGGGCAACCAGACAACCGTTGTTTTCAAATTCAGAAACACCGGCACCCAGCCGCTGATTTTAGCCGATGTAAAGGCGGGTTGTGGCTGCACCGTGGCGGAATATACAAAAGAGGCGGTGCCACCGGGAGGAGAAGGGGTGGTCAAAGGGCTTTTCGACAGCAATCGTGCGCAGGCCGGGGAAGTGAGAAAGAATATCCTGGTAACCAGCAATACCCGCAACGGAACGCGGCATACGCTTATCTTTACGGGCTTTATCAGGGAAAAAAAGCATAGTTAACAATCAATCTTACAATAAAAACTACAAGAATGTCTACACTGAATTATGTTTTGTTACAGACACCCGGCGGCGGTGGAATGGTACAGTTGTTACTGATGGGTGGTATCATTATTGTTTTCTGGCTGTTCATGATTCGCCCGCAGGCGAAAAAAGCCAAGGAACAAAAGAAATTTGTGGAGAATATGCAGAAAGGCGATAAGGTGGTAACCATCGCCGGTATCCACGGCACGGTCAACAAGGTAAACGAAGACGGCACCCTGCAGCTGGAAGTGAGTCCGGGCAGTTACCTCAAGATCGAAAAATCTTCTATCAGCATGGAGTGGACTGCCAACCTGAACAAAGCGGCCGCAGCTGCCAAATAAGAAACCGGTCAGACACTGGTAAAAACCGCGCAACCAAATTGCGCGGTTTTTTAATGAAAGCATCCGTACTTTGTTGCTCCTTTGTACTTCGTAATCCCCGGTTGGTCTTATGCTTCGTATCGGTATCACAGGCGGCATCGGCAGCGGAAAAAGCATGGTCTCGCATATTTTCCGGGTACTGGGCATTCCCGTGTTTGATGCAGACAGCACGGCAAAGCAGATCATGGAAACAGATGAACAGCTGCGCAGCGCGATCATACAGGCCTTCGGCCGAGAATCGTATACCGGAGATCGGCTCAACCGCAAACATATCGCCTCCCTTGTTTTTAACGACGCTTACCAGCTTACCCTGCTGAACTCACTGGTGCATCCCGCCGCCATTGCGGCAGCTGATGCCTGGGCGCTGGAGCAGCATGCGCCCTATGTTACCAAGGAAGCCGCGCTGTTCTTTGAATCAGGCTCGGCCACGGGCATGGATTATATCATCGGCGTGTATGCACCCCGCCATCTCCGGATCAAACGGGTGATGGACAGGGACGGTATTACCAGAGAAGAAGTGCTGTTGCGTATGAACAGGCAGATCGATGAAGAGATCAAAATGCGTCTCTGCGATTTTGTGGTGCTGAACGACGACCAGCACCTGCTCATACCCCAGGTGCTCACGCTGCACGAACGTTTTCTGGCAGAAAGCAGGGAACAGGGTGACTGAAAAACAACGGTAATCGTAACCGTGCAAAACAATGCTATGCAGAAAGTCAATCTCCGGCAAAAATTCGGTCTTTTCTCCGAGCAATGGAGCCCTAAAATTGTGGGTGAACTGAACGGACAGCAGGTAAAACTGGTGAAGTTCGAGGGGCCGTTTACCTGGCATCACCACGAGCAGGAGGACGAATTGTTTTACGTGGTAAAGGGCAGCTTTGTGATGGAGCTGCGCAGCGGAAATATTGAACTGGCGGAAGGCGATTTCCTGATCGTTCCGAGAGGAGTGGAGCACCGGCCCAATGCGTCTGAAGAAGTGTGGGTGATGTTGTTTGAACCCGCGGGCACCGTAAATACCGGTAACATCAGCGACGGTTTTACGAAAACGGATTTACAGCAGTTGTAGCGCCCTGGCACACAGTGGCCTGCTATTACCGAACAGTATTTTTCTATTAATCCCGGTTAAAAATGTACAAACGGCTCTTCGCTTTTTTCCTGTTGCTGCTCCTGGTTGCCGGCGGTTATGCTTTTGTTTTCGGATGGATCATTCCCAAAACAGCGGCGTTTACGCAACCCGGTAAATGGCGCCTGGTGCCGCTGCGGCAACCAAGAGAAACCGTGCATGGTTATTTCGGAGAACCCCTGCAGGCAGATGGGCGCAGGGAAGAGTGGACGGGCGGAACCAGCCGCAGACAATACCGGCTCAGTATCTATTATGCAGCCGACACCACTGCCGCCGCTTACAGCATACACTATTTCTACAAAAGCTGGCTGGTAAACCGCGATTACCTGGTTGACTCGGGCGCTATCCGTTAACCTTTACTTGCTGATGCGGTAACACCAGCGTTTCAGTTTTCCTTCAAAATCAAACGGTGTGCTGGCCCTGGTAATATCCCTGATCTCACTTGCGTGTATGGCCGCTTCATCGATCACAAACCTGGTGTAGTTGGTGCTGAAATAAATCAGTCCGCCTGCCACGGTGGCCGCCAGCACATCGTTCAGCAGTTCCACATGGTCGCGCTGTATATCGAGTATATCCTTCATGCGCTTGCTGTTGCTGAATGTGGGTGGATCCATCACCACCAGATCAAAGCTGTTGGGGCGCAGGGTTTTCAGGTATTGTTTGACATCCGCGTGAATAAACCGGTACCGCGCGGGATCTTTGAGCCGGTTGATGACAAAATTGTCTTCGGCCCAGTTCAGGTAGGTTTTGGAAAGATCAACCGAAGTCACTTCCGAAGCGCCGCCCGATGCCGCATATACTGAAAAGGATCCCGTATAACAAAACAGGTTCAACACCCTTTTGCCCTGGCTTAGTTCCCTGACCATCTGCCTGGTGCTGCGATGATCGAGAAACAGACCCGTATCGAGATAGTCCGTAAGGTTTACCTGGAATTTAAGCCCGTTTTCCAGCACGGTAAAAAACTCCTGCCGCATATCCATCTTCTCGTACTGTCCTTCGCGATGCGATTGCCTTTTCCGCTGGCGTACGAACATTTTTGCAACGGGTATCTCCATCACTTCCTGTATCACCTGCAGGCATTTGTCAAGCCATTCCTCATGCGCTTCATCCGTCATGCCATGTCTGCGCAGGTATTCGGCGAGGTAAAGTTTGTCTTCGTACAATTCAATACAGAAAGGAAACTCGGGCAGGTCGTGATCGTATACACGGTAGCAGCCCACCTGCATGCGTTTTGCCTGCTTGCTTCGGTGTTTATACACTTTTGCCAGCCTGTTGCGAAACATATCGGCCTTGGGAAAATCGGTCATCAGGCAAAAATAGAGGGATTGGCGGATTTGTTGCTGCTATCCCCTTCGCTGATAATCCGCCCGGGCTTTTTCTCCCAATCTGCAAATCCACTATATTTAAACACTAAAACTCACTGAATGAGAAAGACCATTCTGCTAACGGTAATGGCATTCCTTTCGGCGCTTGCTGATGCACAGGATTACAGCAATGCCGCCGCACAGGCCAACCGTTTACAATCGCTTGCCAAAGCCTACCCGCAGCTGGCCAGTCTGCGCTCGCTGGGAAAAACCCCGGGCGGACACGACCTCTGGCTGTTAACCATCGGAACCGGAAAAACAGAGGACAAACCTGCCATCGCCGTAATCGGCGGTGTGGAAGGCAATCACCTGCTGGGAACGGAATTATCGATCGGCTTTGCGGAAAACATGCTCAAAGCAAGTGCTTCGGACAGCATCCGGCAACTGCTGGCACGCACCACGTACTATGTATTTCCCAATATGAGTCCGGATGCCATGGAGCAGTATTTTTCCAGGCTGAAATACGAACGCACCGGCAACGGAACGGAAACAGATGATGACAGGGACGGGAAACTGAACGAAGACGGCGTGGATGATCTCGACGGCAACGGCAAGATCACGCTGATGCGTATCGAATCTCCCGTGGGAGAATACCGCCTGCACCCGGATGACGCACGGGTGCTCATCAAAGCCGATCCGGCCAAGGGCGAGAAAGGGAAATACATCCTGCTGCAGGAGGGCATCGACAACGATAAAGACCGGCAACTGAACGAAGACGGCGAAGGCGGCGTTTCCATCAATCGGAACCTTACTTACCGGCACAATGTGTTTGCGCCCGGTGCGGGTGATTTTCCTGCCAGTGAAAAAGAATCGCGTGCCCTGCTCGATTTTCTGTTCGATGCTTTCAATGTATACGCAGTGGTGAGCTTTGGTTCCAACAACAACTTATCGACACCCGTAACCTATAATGCCGCGGCCGCAAAAGAGCGTATCGTTGCCGGTTACCAGGAGCCCGACGCAAAGGCAAACGGGATGGTGAGTGAACTGTACAACAAACTCACCGGTCTGAAAGACGCACCCAAGACCAATCCCGGCGGAGGCGATGTATTGTCATGGGGGTATTACCATTACACACGGTATTGCTTCAGCACACCCGGCTGGTGGGTGCCCAAAACAAAACCCGACACTTCCAGGAAAGAAAAAGCATTTACCGTAGAGGATCCCGCGGCCAATTACCTGCGCTGGGCACAGCAGCAGGGCATTACCGGCACGTTTACGGAATGGAAGACCGTGCAGCATTCCGATTATCCCGGTCAACGGGTGGAAGTAGGCGGTATCGATCCTTTTGTATTGACCAATCCCCCTTACCAGCTGGTACCCGATATCGTGAAAAAACACACCGAATTCCTCGTAAAGCTCGCCGCGCAGCAGGCCGTGATCGAAACAGCCAACCTGAAAACCGAAAAGCTGGGCAACGGCCTTACACGCGTAAGCATCGATGTGATGAATACCGGCGGTTTATCGACCCATACCAAACTTGGCGAGCGCAGTTACTTCCTGAAGAAAATGAAAGTGTCTGTAAAAACCGATAAACAGGAGATCGTGGGCGGAAGAAAAATATTCCTGCTCAATTCGCTGGAAGCGGGCGCCACACAGTCGTTCAGCTGGCTGGTAAAAGGCAGCGGCACCATCAGCATCGAAGCGGGCTGCCCCACCGCAGGTACCAAAACAGTGCAAGTAACCCTCTAAACGCATTTTATGAAACGCATCATACCATTTTTGTTCACCCTCGGTTGTTCCCTTGCCGTGACGGCGGTGCAGTCGCAAACGGCAGAACAGCTTTTTAAAGCGGCGGGGTCGCCGGTCAACCCAAAAGTGGCCATAACCTGGAACCGGTATTACGATCATGCCGGTATTGCCGAGATACTGAAAAAGATCGCAGCCGCACATCCCGAACTGGCCAGGCTGCAGTCGATCGGCAAATCCTACGAAGGCAGGGATATCTGGTGCATCACCATTACAGATTTCAAAAAAGGCAATCCCGATAAAAAGCCGGGAATGTATATCGATGGCAATATCCACTCCAATGAAATACAGGGTGCCGAGTTTGCCATGTACACCGCCTGGTATATGACGGAGTCTTTTGCCGATAACAGATTTGTACAGGAACTGCTTGCCGATAAAGTGTTCTATATCATACCCACCATCAACCCCGATGGCAGGGACAGTTATATGCACCAGCCCAACACCGCCAGTTCTCCGCGTTCGGGTATGAAGCAGATCGATAACGACGGCGACGGACTGGTTGATGAAGACAAATACGACGACCTGGATGGCGACGGCAATATCACGCAGATGCGCCGCAGGAACCCGAACGGCCGTTACAAGATCGACCCTAAAGACCCCCGGTTCATGGTGAGGGTGGGCGCCGATGAGAAAGGCGAATACGAATTGCTGGGCGGAGAAGGCATCGATAACGACGGCGACGGACGCGTTAACGAAGACGGTTACGATTTCCAGTATGATCCCAACCGCGACTGGGGCTGGGGATGGCAGCCGAACTACATACAGGGCGGCGCCTATAAATATCCTTTTTCCCTGCCGGAGAACCGCGCTGTGATGGAATTTGTATTCAAACATCCGAATATCGCAGCCGCACAGTCGTTTCATAATTCGGGCGGAATGATCCTTCGCGGGCCGGGCGGACAGGAGGATGTGGGCACCTATAACGCACAGGATGTACAGGTATACGATATGATCGGCAAGAAAGGAGAGGAATTGCTGCCCGGTTACAAATACCTGGTGGTGTACAAAGACCTGTATTCCGCTTACGGCGGAGAGCTCGACTGGTTCTATGCAGGCCGCGGCATCTACACCTATTCCAATGAATTATGGACTGGCTACCTCATGTATATGCGGGAACTGAAAGGGGAGAACGAACTGTACAATTTTGACAGGGATCTTTTACTCGGAGATGGTTTTGTAGCCTGGAAGGAATACGATCATCCGCAATATGGCAAAATAGAGATCGGCGGTTTCAAGAAAAATACCGGCCGTGCGCACCCGGGATTCCTGCTTGAATCCGATGCCCACCGCAATATGGCGTTCAGCGTATACCACCTGTATTCCACACCGAAACTGACTGTACAGGAGATCGCCGAAAAAGACCTTGGCGGCGGTTTGAAAGAAGTTACCGCGGTGATCAGCAACGAAAGGATCATGCCCACGCACAGCAGCCAGGATGTAAAGAACAGGATCGAAAGGCCGGATTATATCTCGCTTGTAACAAGCGGTAAAATACTTGCCGGTATGCGTGTTGAAAACCGCGACATGAATATCACCTCGGAGCAACCCAACAACCCCGATACCATCGAAGTGCCCAATATTCCCGGTCTCGGCGCCGTTACCGTTCGCTGGATCATTCAGGGAGGAGGAAAGTATACGGTGAACGTGGACAGCCGCAAAGGAGGAACGGCTTCGGGAACGAAGTAGGGTATAGTGAATGAAAAAAGGGATTTGGTACCTGGTCTGAGTACTCTGCAAGGTCAGCCGTTGATCGCTCAACGAACCGCCGCTGCAGATTACCTGTTCCGGATACCGGATCCCTTTTTTTATGGACAACAGGCGGCTATTTCAGTTTCGCCAGTGCCTCGCTGACCCTTCCCCATGCTTTTTCGATATTCTGCATGCTGTTGGCAAAGGAAAAACGAACACATTTGGGTTCGCCGAAAGCATCTCCCATAACAGAAGATACATGCGCTGTATTCAGCAGGTACATACTGAGATCGGCCGCATTGCTGATCGTTTCTGTTCCGTTCGATTTACCGTAATAGGCACTCACATCGGGGAACACATAAAATGCACCCTCGGGAGCAAAACATTTAAAGCCCGGGATACCGGCTACCAGTTCCAGCGTGCGCTGGCGCCGGCGGGTAAACTCTTCCGTCATTTCTTCCGAAGGACGAAGATTACCGGTCAGCGCCGCAACGGCAGCTTTCTGTGTGATGGAGCAGGTACCGCTGGTAAACTGTCCCTGCAGCTTTTCACAGGCTTTTGCGATCTGCGCATTGGCCGCTATATAACCCAGGCGCCATCCGGTCATGGCAAATCCCTTACTCAGGCCATTGATCAGTACCACGCGGTCTTTGATGTCTTCAAACTGCGCAATGCTCTCGTGCTTGCCAACAAAGTTGATGTACTCATAAATCTCGTCGGAAAGAATGATCACACCCGGATTTTTGCGGAACACATCGGCCAGCGCTTCCAGCTCCGCCTTGCTGTATACCGCACCGGAAGGATTGCAGGGCGATGAGAACATGAACACTTTGGTCTTTGGCGTAATGGCCGCTGCCACCTGCGCCGGTGTGGGTTTGAAATTTGATTCCACGGAAGTGCGTATCTCCACCACTTTACCACGTGCTATCTTAACCAGTTCTGAATAAGTTACCCAGTAAGGCGTGGGAATCACCACTTCGTCACCCTCATCCACCAGCGCCAGGATCGCATTTGCAAGGCTCTGCTTTGCACCCGTGGAAGTGATGATGTTCTCAGGTTTATACTCCAGGTTATTGTCGCGTTTCAGCTTGGTGCAAACCGCCTCGCGCAGATCGGCAAAACCGGCCACCGGCGTATAATGGCTCCAGTTATCATTGATGGCCTTGATGGCTGCATCCTTAATGTGCTGCGGGGTATCAAAATCGGGTTCGCCAAGGCTGAGATCGATTACATCAATGCCCTGGGCTCTCAATTCACGGCCCAGTTTGGCCATTTTCAGGGTCTCAGGTTCGTTAAATCTGTCTAACAGAGAAGAAAGCTGCATACTTGTTTGGTTAATGACTACGGTTGATAATGTTTTCGAGGGCGTAAGTTCGGTAAAAACAGGCAAACAGGGGTTAGTTTTAGGGGTGGGAGCGTGATTTTTTGAAAACCGCAAGAGTGAAAACGGTTGCATTGTTTAATGGCTGTTGGCTGTGACCCGGCAGTCTGACCATTTAACAATACAGCCATAAAGTCAACGACAAATCAACTCCGTCCTCCCGTACCTTTGCCACATGCCGCATGAAGCCATTTCTGTTTTCGATATGTTCAAGATCGGCGTAGGGCCATCCAGTTCGCATACCCTGGGGCCATGGCGGGCGGCGCTTCGCTGTGTGGATACCATACGGCAGAAGACCGCGCTCGACCAGGTTGCCTCCCTCACGGTTTTGTTATACGGTTCACTGGCCAAAACAGGCCGGGGTCACGGAACGGATATCGCGGTGCTGATGGGATTGTCGGGAGAGGATCCCGTAACCATCGATGTAAACGCCATCACCCCAAAAACCACGGCCATCAGCATCAACCGGCGTATCCCGCTCGGCGGAGAAGTATGGCTGGATTTTGACGTAAAGCAAAACCTGCAGTTCCTTTTTCACGAGTCGCTGCCTTTTCATCCCAATGGTCTTTCTTTTCTGGTGGAGCTGAAAAATGGCGATAGCTGGAGCGAGACATTCTACTCTATCGGCGGGGGCTTTGTGGTGAAGGAAGGAGAGGATTCGGACAAAAAGAACCGTATTGAACTTCCGTTCCCCATCAATACCGCGGAAGACCTGCTTCATTTCTGTATGAAGGGTATGGCCATTCACGAGGTGGTGATGGAGAACGAACAGGCCTGGCGCCCCGAAGAAGAAACCAGGAAGGGCATGCTGCGCATCTGGCAAACCATGCAGGAATGCACCTACCGGGGCTGTCATGCCAATGGCGAATTACCCGGCGGACTACAGGTAAGAAGAAGGGCTTTTGATCTCAATAAAAAATTGATTAAAGACCAGCAATACACTGATTTCCAGGAATGGATAACCTGTATACGGAATGGCGGCAGCGGTTTTCAGTACATACTCGACTGGGTAAGCTGTTTTGCATTGGCGGTGAACGAAGAAAACGCTTCGTTCGGAAGGGTGGTAACGGCGCCCACCAATGGCGCAGCGGGTGTGATACCGGCGGTGCTGCTGTATTTTGTTGTATTCAACGACGGATACAGTGAGGATAAGATCACCAGGTTCCTGCTTACGGCTTCGGAGATAGGCAGCATATTCAAAAAAGGCGCTACGATCTCCGCCGCAATGGGCGGCTGTCAGGCCGAGATCGGCGTATCGTCTGCCATGGCGGCGGCGGCGCTGACCGAATCCCTTGGCGGCACACAGCGCCAGGCGCTGATGGCAGCCGAAATAGCGATGGAACATCACCTGGGACTTACCTGCGATCCGATCGGCGGACTGGTGCAGATACCCTGTATCGAACGCAATACCATGGGCGCCATCAAAGCCATCACGGCTTCGCAGCTGGCGCTGCAGAGTTCTCCGGACTATGCCATCGTCAGTCTTGATAAAGTCATTACAACCATGTGGCAGACAGCCCTCGATATGAACAGCAAATACAAGGAAACCGCCGACGGCGGCCTGGCAGTGAATGTGCCCCTGAGTTTGCCGGAATGTTAGGGGAGAATCGTGAGACGTCAAACCTCAGACGATTCCCCTCATGGAACAATTATTGAATCATCTCTCAAAACCTTTCCGTGGCAAAAAAACAAATTGTGATCCTTGGGGCCGGGTTTGCAGGGCTGGATCTGGCCAAGCGGATGAAAGATACCGGGTACGAGATCACGCTGATCGACCAGTATAATTTTCACCAGTTCCAGCCTTTGTTTTACCAGGTGGCCACGGCGAGACTGGAACCGAGTTCCATATCCTTCCCCCTGCGCAAGGTGTTCCAGAAAAAAAAATGCGTGCATGTTCGCCTGGCCAGGGTATCGGAAATTGATGTAGCGGCCAAAACAGTCCGGACATCAGAGGGCGATTTTGCCTACGATTACCTCGTGATCGCAACCGGCTGCACCACCAATTATTTCGGCAACCGGAACATAGAGCAATATGCTTTTCCGATGAAATCGACCACGGAAGCGATCACGCTGCGCAACCGCATCCTGCTGAATTTCGAAGATGCCCTGTCTGCAACGGTGGAAGAGCTGCCCGCCATCATGAATATTGTGGTGGTGGGAGGCGGGCCCACAGGTGTTGAACTCTCGGGTTCGCTGGCGGAACTGAAGAAATATGTCCTTCCGAAAGACTACCCGGATATGGATTTCTCCAGGCTGAACATATACCTGCTGGAAGCCGGCCCCGTAACGCTGGCGCCCATGAGCAAGGCCTCGCAGCAGAAATCGCAGGAATACCTGGAGAAAATGGGCGTACAGGTGTGGACTAATGCGCTTGTAGAGGATTACGACGGAAAAACGGTAAAGCTGAAAGACGGCCGTACCATACCCACCCATACGCTTATCTGGGCGGCGGGTGTAAGCGGCAACCTGCCTGCCGGCATTCCGAAAGAACAGGTGGTACGCGGCAACCGCATCAGGGTAGACCGGTATAACCGCCTCGAGGGGCACGAAGATATTCTGGCGATCGGCGATATTGCTTATATGGAAACACCGGAGTTTCCCAAAGGACATGCGCAGCTGGCGAATGTAGCCAACGCTCAGGCCAAGAACACCGCAGGCAATTTTGAACGGCTACGCAGAAACAAACCGCTGAAACCTTTTGAATACAAAAATCCCGGCACCATGGCCACGGTGGGAAAACGAAAAGCGGTGGTAGACCTTCCTTTTATGAGCTTCCAGGGAAGAATAGCCTGGTTTGTATGGATGTTCCTGCACCTGATGCTGATCCTGAATGTAAAGAACAAGCTCATCATCTTCATCAACTGGGCGATCAGTTATTTTACCAACGACACCACCCTGCGCCTTATCCTCCTGCCTTCCGGCAGAGAAGTAAAAAGCGGGGAAAGGAAAAATGAAACGGCGAGCCCGGGATAAGGGTTCCTTTGTCAATGTCAGTTAAGCTCGATCTCTTCAATAGACAGGTTGCTGAAATCGCGGATCTCGTTGTAGAGCGTGCCGCGTTCGATGGGTTGTCTTTTTACCTGCCGGATCAGTGAAACCAGCTGTGCCGTACTCATAACGGGTGTTTGTTCTTCGCTGCCGGCCATGGAGTAGATCTTCGTTGAATCGTCGATGGTGCCGTCGATATCGTTTACCCCGAAAGACAGTGTAAGCTGTGCGTTCTTCCGGCCAAGCATGGGCCAGTACGCTTTGATATGCGGAAAATTATCAAGGTACAAACGTGCCACGGCATACATCCGCATGTCTTCCACCACGGTTGACTCGGGCACATCGCTCATCTCATTCTGCTTGTTGCGGAATTTCAGCGGGATAAAAGTGTTGAACCCGCCGGTCTCATCCTGCAACTGGCGTAAGCGATCCATATGATCGATACGATGCGAATAAGATTCGATATGGCCGTACAGCATGGTGGCGTTGCTGTGCATACCCAGCCGGTGCGCCGCGCGATGGATCGCAAGCCATCCTTCCGCATCCACCTTGTCTTCACATATCTGTTTGCGGATATCGGGGTGAAAAATTTCGGCGCCGCCTCCGGGCAATGAATCCAGTCCCGCTTCATGGGCCTGTTTCATTCCCTCCGCCACGCTCAGTTTTGCCTTGCGGAACATATAATCCAGTTCCACCGGTGTAAACGCTTTTATATGCAGTTCGGGGCGATGCGCTTTTATGGCACGCAGCAGTTCGAGGAAAAACTCCATATTCATCTTTGGATGAACGCCGCCCACAATATGCACTTCGGTAACGGGTTTGCCATCATAGCTTTTTACGATATGCATCATCTGTTCAATGCTCAGTTCCCAGCCTTCTTCGCGGTTGGCATACAAACGCGAATAGGAACAGAACTTACAGGAGAACACGCAGACATTCGTAGGTTCGATATGAAAATTTCGGTTGAAATAGGTTCTGTCGCCATGCTTTTCCTCTCTCACCCAATTGGCCAGGGCGCCAAGCCAGGCAAGCGAGGCCTTCTCAAAAAGCGCAACGCCGTCATCGAAAGAAAGCCGCTCTTTACGAAGTATTTTTTCACCGATCGATCTGAGTTGTTCATCACTTGTTGCCGCAACAAGAGCGGCGGGAGAGAGGGTGGCATTCATATCGCAAAATTAACCAGTAATAAGGTAATAGCCGGGAACTTTTATCGGATACCTTGTATCTGCGGGTTTGTTTCACCGCAGTTACGGGGAGGGCGGAGTTGCGCAGGGGAACCAATCGGTATCTATCCGGCTGAATTTTTACCGTACAACAATGTTCCCGGATATAATGCAGGCAGTATACCCAACCGCATTTTAACGATCAGTCAGGAATTGCCTAATGTTTCACAGGCTCCGCCGCCGATCTGTCGTGTTTATACCGGAACACCAGCGGGAAGGTAATTCCCAGTACCAGCGCATACCCGGCAAAAGTGAACCAGATGCGCTGCCAGTCTTTTACGCCGTTTACGGTAAAATGATCCACTACCCAGCCGCTCAGGGTGCCGCCAAGATAGGCGCCAATGCCGTTTGTCATCAGCATGAACAGTCCCTGTGCGCTTGCACGGATCTTGATATCGGCTTCCTTCTCCACGAAAAGAGAACCGGAAATATTAAAGAAATCGAAAGCCATTCCGTAGATGATCATCGACAGTATCAGCATCCACAGACCGGGCCCCGGATCGCCGATCGCGAACAGACCGAAACGGAACACCCAGGCAAATATGCTCATCAGCATCACATTCTTGATGCCGAAGCGACGCAGGAAAAAAGGGATGGTGAGAATGAACAGGGTTTCCGAGATCTGCGAGATCGAGCTTAATACAACCGGGTGTTTTACACCAAAAGTATCGGGATAGCTGTTCTTGAAATCGTCCAGGAAAGTGGCGCCGAATGCATTGGTGATCTGCAGGGCCGCGCCCAGCAACATGGCATACAGGAAAAAGATCACCATCTTCTTTTTGTTGAACAGCACAAACGCATCCATCCCCATAGAAGAGGCCACACTTCTCTGCGAAGCCATTTTTACCGGCGGACAGCCGGGCATCGAAAACGAATAAATACCCAGTGCCATTCCCGCCGCAGCGCTCACATACAGCTGCATGGGGCTTTTGGTGAACCCAAGCAGGTCAACCACCCACATCGCGCAGATAAAACCAACGGTTCCCCATACGCGGATAGGCGGAAAATCCTTTACGATCTGAAACCCGCGTTTCTCCAGGATGATATACGATACCGTATTGTTCAGCGCTATGGTGGGCATGAATACAAAGGAATTGAACAGCATCAGTATATAGAACGTACCATAATCCTTAACCGTGGAAGCCAGCAGCAGTAATATGGCGCCGGCTATATGGCAAAGCCCCAGCACCCTTTCCGCATTCATGAAACGGTCTGCAATAATACCCATCAACGCAGGTGTGATCAGCGAGGCAATACCCATTGTGGCATATACGGCACCTACCTGTCCGCCTGTAAAACCCAGCGTAACGATCATATAGGTACCCAACGATATCAGCCAGGCACCCCATACAAAGAACTCCAGGAAATTCATGATCAGCAGACGGAACTTGATGTTCATGCGTTCAGGTTTAGCGGGAAAGGTAAGGAATATCGAATATTGAACAAGGAATGTCGAATACCGATCTGTTTATTGCAGCATTCAATATTCCTTGTCCGATATTCAAAAAAAAAGGCACTCTTTTCAGAATGCCCTTTTTAGCTATGTTATCCGGCGGTTATCAGATATGCGCCTGGATCTTTTTGTCAAGAACGGATTTCGGAACCGCACCGATCTGTTTGTCCACGATCTGGCCGCCCTTGATGAAAAGGATGGCAGGGATAGAAGTTATGCCGTAGTTCACACTAAGGCTGGGGTTATGGTCTACATTCACCTTGCCCACGTTGATCTTGCCATCGTAGTCCTTTGCCAGTTCTTCGATAACCGGTCCGATCGCACGGCAGGGTCCACACCATTCTGCCCAGAAATCCACCACGGTAAGTTTATCGCTGTCCAGTACAGTCGACTGGAAATTGGCATCTGTTAATTCTAAAGCCATTTTTTTTTATTTAAAGGTTATTGATTGCTGATTGATTATGCAGGAACATCAAATATATATCCAATCCAAAATTTATGCTGTTTTGACTTTTCCACCACTGTTATTAATGACGGAGCAGCAGTTAAAACCTGACAGCCGGGCAGGATTTTTTATAATTAATTGAAAATGAACTTGTTTGTATTTTGGAATTGGGAAATGGGAAATTTTGAAACTGGATAGAAAGACGGGATCAATCCAATTCCAAAATAATCCTCAGCTTACCACGCTCACATGTATCTCCAGATCCGGGTTGTTCAGCAGGAATTCCGCCATTTCCTCGTTCATCTGAAAACCTTTTTCAAAGGAAGAAAGACTCACTTTCAGGTTTTCCTTGGGTTCATAGATATGGAACCGCAGCGTGGACTTACCCGGGAAACTGCGGACATTCTTATCTACGAAACTCACAAAATCGGGTGTTACCGCCGCAGGATGCACATTGATATCGAGGCTTCTTGTCAGGTTCTGTTTCACGGTTTCGAGCAGCGTCATGCTGCTGACCTTGAAATCAAACTCGTTCGGCCGGTTATACCTCGGCCTGAAATAGCCATTGATCACGATGTTCTGTCCGCGTTCGAGGTAATTCTGGAATTTGATATAGTCTTCGCTCCACAGCACAAATTCCGTTTTGCCGCTGAAATCCTCGATGGAGAATGACCCGAAGTTCTTGCCCGTTTTGGTTACCCGGTGCTGCACATCGGTGATGAGTCCTGCCACCCGGAAAGACCTGCCCGGATTGTTCTGGGTCTGTATCGAATCCCTGAACTCGTTAAAATCGTTGATAGCGGTGATGCCGTAATATTTCAGTTCAAATTTAAAATGATCCAGGGGATGCCCGCTCATGAACATGCCGGTCACTTCTTTTTCGTGCTCCAGCAACTCGGTCAGTGTCCAGGGCTCGCAAACCGGTATCTTGGGCGTGGGTACCTGCATGGCTGCGGGCAGATCGCCAAAAAGCGTGTTGGAACTGCCGGCGGCAAGTGAAAGCTGGGCCTGCCCGTAGCCGATGATCTTCTCCAGTCCGGATGCGCGTTCCCCGTCGGCCACATGAAAATACTGCGCGCGGTGATAGGCCGTAAAACAGTCAAATGCCCCCGAATAGGCAAGGCTTTCCAGCGATTTTTTGTTCACGCTTTTCTGGGAGATGCGTTTGATAAAATCGAACACGTCTTTATACCCGCCGTTCTTATTCCGTTCGATGATGATATTATCCACTGCCGCATCGCCCACACCCTTCAATCCGCCGAGGCCAAACCGGATCTCGCCTTTCTGGTTCACGGCAAAACCCTTTAACGATTCATTGATATCGGGGCCAAGCACTTTTATGCCCATACGCTTGCATTCTTCCATGAAAAAAGTGATCTTTTCGATTGCTCCGGCATGGTTCAGCACGGCCGACATGTATTCGCCCGGGTAATGCGCTTTCAGGTAAGCCGTCTGATAGGCTACGAATGCATAGCAGGTAGAATGCGATTTGTTGAAGGCATACTGCGCAAACGCTTCCCAGTCGGTCCATATCTTTTCCAGTTTATCGGCAGGGTGTCCTTTGTCAGAGGCGCCGGTAACAAACTGGGTCTTCATTTTGTCCAGCACCGATTTCTGTTTTTTACCCATGGCCTTACGCAGTACATCCGCATCGCCCTTGGTAAACCCGGCAAGTTTCTGGCTCAGCAGCATCACCTGCTCCTGGTATACGGTGATGCCGTAAGTGTCTACCAGGTATTCTTCCATATCGGGCAGATCGTAGCTGATCTCTTCCCGCCCGTGTTTGCGGTCGATGAACTTGGGAATATACGCAATTGGACCTGGGCGGTACAGGGCGTTCATCGCAATCAGGTCGTCGAATTTATCGGGTTTCAGCTCGCGCAGGTATTTCTGCATACCCACACTTTCGAACTGGAACGTAGCATTGGTTTCGCCGCGCTGGTACAGCTGGAATGTCTGCTCGTCATCGAGGGGAATTGTATCAAGATCGATCTCCACGCCATGGTTCTGCCTGATCAGTTCCAGCGCTGTTTTCAGAATCGACAGCGTCTTCAGTCCCAGAAAGTCCATCTTGATAACCCCGGCATCTTCGATTATGCTTCCTTCTATCTGGGTTACCCACAGGTCAGAATCCCTGGCCGTAGCCACCGGCAGTAATTCGGTCAGGTCTTTCGGGGCGATGATGATACCGGCGGCATGGATGCCTGTATTGCGTACAGAGCCTTCCAGCCTTTCCGCTTCTTTCAGCACCTGCGCCCTGATATCGGTTCCGTTGTATATTTCACGGAGTTTCCTGATGTTTTCTATGTCTTCCTGCTGGTAGCCTTCTTTTTCCTCGAGCGATTTTTCTCCTTCCTTGGCGGTGATGGGCGCTTTCAGCACACGGCGCAATTCCGTACCCGGTTTATCGGGTACAAGTTTGGCCATCATATTGCTTTCCGCCAGCGGAAGATCCATCACGCGCGCCACATCCTTGATACTCATCTTGGCAGCCATCGTGCCATAGGTCACGATCTGCGCCACCTGGTTCTTGCCGTATTTGTCCACCACATAATCGATCACTTTCTGTCTTCCCTCATCATCAAAATCGGTGTCGATATCGGGCATGCTCTTACGGTCGGGGTTCAGGAACCTTTCGAACAGCAGGTTGTATTTGATGGGATCTATATTGGTGATGCCGATACAATAGGCCACCACGCTGCCCGCAGCAGATCCGCGGCCGGGCCCTACGAATACGCCCAGTTCGCGGCCCGCCCTGATAAAATCGCTTACGATCAGGAAGTATCCCGCAAAACCCATGGTCTGGATCGTGAACAATTCAAAATCGATGCGCTCCTGTGTATCCGGACTGATATCGGTATACCTGGCTTTGGCGCCTTCGTACGTGATATGCTTCAGGTACTCCCACTGGTTCAGGTTGGCATCTGCATGCACCTGGAATTCTTTGGGAATGGGAAAGGCAGGAAGGAGTATGTCTTTCTTAAGATTGAGTATCTCGATCTTGTCCACCACCTGGTTGGTATTGTCCAGTGATTCGGGGATATCCGAAAACAGCCGCGACATTTCCTCTGTGGTCTTGAAATAGAACTGGCTGTTCGGGAATTTGAAACGCCTGTTCTTTACCTGCAGTTCGTCGTTCACAAAATCATCAAATCCGGGTGTGCTCTGCTTTTCGCCGGTGTTGATGCAAAGCAGGATATCGTGCGCGTTGGCATCTGTTTCGTCAACATAATGGCTGTCGTTGGTGGCAATGACCGGCACATTGTATTTTTTTGAAAATTTGAGCAGGGTATTGTTGATCAGTTCCTGCTCCTTAATATTATGTCGCTGCAGTTCGATATAATAATCCTCGCCGAACAAATCGATCCACCATTTAAACTCCTGCTCCGCTTTTTCTTCCCCGTCGTGCAGTATCGTCTGCGGCACATAGGCCCCGATGCAGCAGGTGGTGGCGATCAGTCCCTCGTGGTATTTTTCGATCAGTTCCTTATCGATGCGCGGGTATTTGCTGTACATACCCTCGATAAAACCCAGTGAGGTGAGTTTTACCAGGTTCTGGTAACCGGTCTTGTTCTTTGCCAGCAATACCTGGTGATAGCGTTCGTCCTTCATATCCTTGGTGAAGGATTTGGCATGACGGTCGCGCACCACATAAAACTCGCAGCCTACGATCGGTTTTACTTTCGGTTCCAGGATGTCTTTGCCATTGGCGTCTTTACCCACCACCTTGGTATCTTTCCATGCCTGGCTTACAAAATCAAAAGCCCCGAACATATTGCCATGATCGGTGATGGCCAGGGCCGGCATCCCGTCTTTCGCAGCCTTCTTGTACAGCGAACCTATAGCGGCTGCACCATCAAGCAGGGAATACTGGGTATGTACATGAAGATGAGAAAACTGCATAGGAGGTAAAAGTCTGAAGTCAGAAACAACTTACAAATTTCGGTTTTTGGAGGGGATTGCGGGGGCGCAATTTTCCACAGAAAAGTTAAAAGGAGGGGGGTAGCCACCCGGGTCCGTTCCAAGTTATGCACACCCGCTCATTTTCCCTGCAAAATCCTAAACTTAATCCACATTCCCCTTTTCCATCGATCCGGCACTTAAATTGCGTAACGGAGCCTTATGAAAATTCAGGGAGTAGCTTTGGCAGGATTGGGACTGGTATTGTTTGCCAGTTGTTCTTCGGTAAGAAAAATATCGGATAAGGACAGTCGTGTTACCACCACCCTGACCAAAAAGCCGCGTACTGCCCAGCAAAGGGAATTCCTTGATATGGAAGTGACGCCCGGGGGAAAACCCACCCATTCGGCGGCTTCTGTCAGCCTTAACAATCTTAACCGGCATATCGGTTCCTCAGCAGGCAAGAAGCGGCCGGAAACAATCAGCAGACCGCTTTATTCTTCGGTAAACGGATCTACCAATATCGAGAACGCAAATATGCTGCAGTTGAAATACGCGGTGGCCATGGATGCTTCGGTAGAGCTGCTCACAAACATAGCGCTGCTGCAGGTGATCGACAGGTGGTGGGGCGTGAAATACTGTCTTGGCGGCAATTCGGACAGCTGTATCGACTGCTCCCGTTTTACGCAGACCGTTTTGCATGATGTATGGCAACAGGATCTGCCGCGTACCGCACAGGACCAGTTCAATACCTGTGACAAAGTGGAACTGGAGGATCTCCGTGAAGGCGATCTTGTTTTCTTCAATACCGGCGGCGGAAGGGATATTTCCCATGTAGGCGTATACCTGATCAACAATAAATTTGTGCATGCGTCTACCAGCGGCGGTGTTATGATCAGCGATCTCAACGATACCTACTGGCAACCCAAATACAGAGGCGCCGGGAGAACGGGCAGTAAAGCCCTGCTGCAGGGAACAAAATAGCTAACCGGGCTGATTCGTCTGCTGTGCCTGCATCAACAGTGAAACCATGTAACCATTTAACCTGTTGCTAACATACAACCAATCGCCAACCGGCTCACGAACAGCTATTTCTCCTTATTCCTTCTCCACCATCTCACAAATACCTCGAACATCTGGCCGGCATCGGGTGTGAGTTTTCCGTAGAAGATACCGGCGCACATGATACCGGAGAACAGGCCGGCACGCAGGAACAAGGGCAGCCATCCCGACATATGCCTGAACAGGAAATAACTGAGCAGGTAAGCGCCCAGCGCCAGCAGCAGGGAATACAGTGTTTTCAGCGTAAAGGGCTGCATGCCGAATTTGCGGCGGAGAAATTCGTAACGCACAAAATTATAGATCGAATAGGCCGACAGTTCGGCAATGGCAGAGCCGATGATACCGTAATTCTTGATTAGATAGTAGGTAAGCGGCAGGCGCATGGTAAGCAGGATAACGCCGCTCAGAAAATCGAACCGCCAGAGCGTGGATGTGCTGATCACCATGCCATTCAGTCCTGTGCCGGCATCAATGATCCGTACCATTCCCAGGATAAATAAAACGGTCATCCCGTCGCGGTATTGTTCCTGTATGTTCAGTACCGCGATGGCATCGCTGATATTCAGCCAGAGGTTGCCAAAGATCAGCAAAGACAACAGCAGCAGGTTGATGCAGGAACGCTGGTAGATACGCGCAATCTCTTTGAAGTTCTTATCCTTCCAGGCTTTTGCCAGCACACTGGCGGAAACAGACTGTATGCTTCGCTGCGGCACCTGAATCAGGTTGGCCGCATACTGGGCAAACACGAATATCCCTGTTGCGGCAAGTCCTTTCAGGCTGGCAATGATCAGGCTGTCGATGGTGGAAGCGATGGCGGCGATAACGGTGCCGCTGAAGATCAGCGCCTGCATATTGAACATTTTCTTCCAGTAGCGCTTGGTAACCTTGCTCACGCGGAAGGTAAAGCGCAGACGGCCTGTCTTTCGCAGGTAAAAAAACAGCACCAGGAAAATGACCAGGTACTGGAAAGCAAACAGGTAAATAAACTGCGAAAAACTGATCACTTTGAAATAAAACAGCAGGATGATGACCGTGGTAAGGATCCGCAACGCCGTTTCCTTCAGGAAATTGGATACGATGGATTTCTGAACGGCCCAGGCAAAACTTTCGGTGACCGAAAAGAACAGCATACCCATGGCAAAGGGAAAAAGCCATGCATAATAGTTTACGGCCATCGGCGACCGCTCGGCAAATTTTCTGACGAACAGCGGCTTTAGCTGCCAGCCGGCGATCAGTATGATCACAAAACCTGCCAGTGACAGCAGCATGGCCCAGGTCATCAGGTCGATATTCCTGTCTTCCAGGTTGTCTTTGTAATAAGGATAGAATTTAAAAATAACCGACATCATACCCAGCGATCCGAATGCGAACATGATCTGGCTGGTGTCGAAGAAGAATTTGGTAAGCGCGTATTGCTCGGGGCTGAACGATCCGTTCTTTGTATAAAAATACATATTGATCATCCCGATAAAAAATCCCACGTATACCAGCAGGCTGGAGATGATCGTTTGTTTGCGGATACTTCCCAAGGAAATCAATTGATGATTAACAATGACTAATTCATAACCCGAATACCAGGAGTGATGCCTGCATACTTGCCTGTCGGCTCCTAATTACCGCTTACCTGTTCCCTTCGCTGCACGGTCACATAATAGTTCTTTTCTATCGAATCAAAATCATAGGGTATCGGTTCACCGGGTTTCAGTTCCTTGGTATTCCATTTGTTTGATTCCGGCGAAAGCAGCAGCAGCCCCTTGCTGCTTTGCACATATACGGGCAGGTCAAACCCGTCTATGCAGTTGGTCCAGCGGTATTCGAGTTTTGTTTTGTCAGGAGATATGGCATACTCGAATACCGGCACCTGCGTGGTGCGCAGGTACTGATCGAATATGCGGTTTACCTTCAGACCGAGGAATTTGCTCATTTCCGACTGTATGTCTTCGGTTGTGACCGTCTGGTGATAAAATCTCTTATTCAGGAAACGAAGCATGCCGCGGAATTTCTCATCATCGTTCACCGCATGCCGTATGCTGTGCAGCATATTGCCCGATTTGGGATACATATCGCCGCTGCCTTCCTTATTCACACCATACCGGGCGATAATGGGCCTGTCGTTGTGGATACCCCTGCGCGAACCGTAATTGTATTCGTTACCCGCCTGTTTGCCGCTCTGGCATTCGGTGAACAGGGTTTCTGAATAATTGGTGAACCCTTCGTGTATCCACATATCGGCGAGGTCCTTGCTGGTAATATTGTTGGCAAACCATTCGTGGCCGCTCTCATGCACGATAATAAAATCCCATTTCAATCCCCATCCCGTTCCCGACTGGTCGCGCCCCAGATAACCGTTCTGAAACCCGTTGCCATAGGCCACCGCGCTCTGGTGTTCCATACCAAGATGCGGCGACTGCACCAGTTTGTACCCGTCTTCATAAAAAGGATAGGGCCCCATCCAATGTTCAAAACAGGTCAGCATTTCTTTCGCCTGTTTGAATTGCACTTTTGCCCTGTCCAGCTCATAATCCAGTACCCAGTAGTCGCAATCCAGTTTTCCTTTTTCACCGGCGAAGTCTTCGTGCCAGGTTACGTACTTGCCGATATAGGGAACCAGGTTATAGTTGTTGATCGGATTTTTTACTTCCCATTTCCAGGTGATGGTACCGGCTTCAAAACTTTGTTTGTTCACAAGACGGCCATTGGCCACAGCCACCAGTGTATCCGGAACTGTAATAGCCAGTGTGGCGCCGTTATCGGGCTCATCGCTCTGGTGGTCTTTACAGGGATACCATACGCTGGCGCCCAGTCCCTGGCAGGCAACACTCATCCACGGGCGACCCAGTTTGTCTTTCTGGAAGATCCACCCGCCATCCCATGGCGGCCGTTTGGCTATGCGTGGGTTGCCTTTGAAGGCCAGCGCCAGCGTGCCCACCGTTCCCTTGGCCAGGTTTTGCGGAAACACGAGATAATACACATTGCCTTCGCGGGTGTAGGGAATTGCCTTGTCTTTATAATACGCTTTGGTCAGTTCCATCGGTTCCTGCAAGTCTATCTGCATACGTCTGCCGTCTTTCACCGCTTTAAAACGCATATCCACTTTACCGGCGATGCTTTTGTTGTTGTAATCCGGTTTCACCAGTATGGAATAATGCAGTACATCCCACCATGCGCGTTCCGGCATGATCGTTCCGCGCAGGGTATCGGCACGGGTAAACGGTCTGGGCGGTGCGCCCAGCTGCGCATGCGCAAAAGATACACACAACAGAAAACAGGGCAGGAGGGATCTGAGTTTTGTCTTCATGACTTAAAATTAGGATATTCGGGCAGCATGATAACGGATCGTATCACAAAGCCGCCCGGTGTTTACAAACATACATTTCCCTTAGCATATTTGTTTTTCCTGCTGGCAACTGTTTGTGCGCTTTCCTGCCAGGACAAAAAAACCGCCGGCAAACAGGTATTTTATTACAACGAAATCACCGGTATCGCCACCCTCGATCCTGCATTTGCCAAGAACCAGTCGATCATGTGGGCGGTGCACCAACTGTACAGTACCCTGGTGGAGATCGACAGCAACCTCAACATCGTACCCTCCGTTGCCAGGAGCTGGGAGGTAAGTGCCGACAGGTTAACCTATACTTTTCACCTCAGGAACGATGTTTTTTTTCATGATAATCCCATCTTCCCCGGCGGAAAAGGAAGAAAACTGGTTGCGGCGGATATCGCCTACAGCCTGCGCCGTATCGTTGACAAAACAACCGCCAGCAACGGCGCCTGGATATTCAATAACCGGGTAGATTCGATACAGCCGTTTACCGCTCTGGACGATTCCACGTTCCGGCTGAAATTGCTCCGCCCTTTTCATCCCATCCTGGGCATACTGAGTATGCAGTACTGCAGTATCGTTCCGCACGAGGCGGTGGCGCAATTCGGCAGGGATTTCCGGCGCAACCCCTGCGGCAGCGGTCCGTTCCGTTTTGTCTCCTGGGATGAGGGTGAAGCCATGGTCTTTCATAAAAACGAACATTACTGGGAGAAAGACAGCAGCGGCACGCAGCTGCCTTATCTCGATGCCGTTCAGATCAGTTTTTTTGATAACAAGGCAACCGAGTTCCTCCAGTTCCGCCAGGGCCGGCTCAGTTTTGTAAACGATTTCGACGCCTCGTTCAAAGATGAGATACTGACAAAAAACGGCGGGCTGCGCAAAGACTGGGAAGGGAAGCTGCTGCTGAAAAAACATGCCTACCTGAACACGGAATATTTTGGCATACTGGTAGACGAAAAGAACCCCGTTGTTGGCCATTCGCCCACCCGGATCCGCGCCATACGCCAGGCAATGAACTATGCGCTGAACAGGAAACAGCTGATGATGTATATGCGCAATTCGATCGGCATTCCGGCCGAAGCGGGTTTTGTACCCGGTGGACTCCCTTCGCGAAACGCCGACTCTGTAAAGGGTTATCCGTTTGATCGGGGCAGGGCGGCAAAACTGCTGGTGCAGGCGGGGTTTCCGGATGGCAAGGGGTTACCGGGCATCAAATTGCTGACGATACCTGTTTACGCGGATGTGGCGAGTTTTGCGGCCAGGCAATGGGAGGAGGTGGGTATACCCGTACAGGTAGAAGTGGTGCAGAAAAGCCTGTTGCTTGAGCAAACCGCCAAATCACAGGCGCTGTTCTTCCGGGGCAGCTGGATAGCGGATTATCCCGATGCGGAAAACTATATGGCCATGTTCTACAGCCATAACCCCGCACCCCCCAATTACACCCGTTACAGCAACCCAATATTCGACAGGCTCTACGAGGAAGCGCTGCTGGAAACCAACGATTCACTCCGCTACCGGTTATACCGGAAAATGGACCAGCTGGTGATCAACGATGCACCCGTAATACCCATCTGGTACGATATGGCCATCCACCTGATCCAACCCAACATCCGCAACTTCGGCCCCAATGCCCTGAACCTGCTGGAACTGCGAAGAGCAAGAAAGGGATAGTCTGTTCTATTGTTCTATTGTTCTATTGTTCTATTGTTCTATTGTTCTATTGTTCTATTGTTCTATTGTTCTATTGTTCTATTGTTCTATTGTTCTATTGTTCTATTGTTCTATTGTTCTATTGTTCTATTGTTCATAAACCTGTCTCCCGCCTCCCGTATTGTGCCGTCTGCCAATATTTTTTCATTCCAAAAACCCTCACGACAACTCACGTTTCACGTCTCAAGCCTCCCTCATGCTCCTTTTTTCAATTTACCCTTAAACACTTTCTCAAACTTCTCCAGTTTCGGCTGTATCACAAAGCGGCAATAGCCCTGGCTGGAATTGTCGTTGTAATAGTTCTGGTGATAGTTTTCCGCTGGGTAAAAATTTTTGAAAGGTTCTATTGTGGTCACGATCGGTTTACCCCATGCGCCGCTTTTATCAAGCGCGGTTTTATAGGATTCCGCTTTTGTTTTCTGCGCTTCGTTCAGGTAATAGATCACACTGCGGTATTGCGGTCCCACATCATTTCCCTGCTGATCGATGGTGGTGGGGTCATGGGTTTTCCAGAAGACTTCGAGCAGATCGTCGAAGCTTACCCTGGCCGGATCATATACGATCTTGGCCAGTTCCACATGACCGGTATTTTTATCGCAAACCTGTTCGTAGCTGGGGTTCTCCACATGTCCGCCGCCATAACCGCTGGTTACTTCATACACACCTTCCAGCCGCTGAAAAAAAGCTTCGGTGCACCAGAAACATCCTTCGCCAAAAATGGCCGTATCTGTTTTTACTCCTTCCGGAACCTTGGTATTTGCCATATGTATTGATTTCTCGGGTTTTGCTTTTTGTCCGCAGGCGGCAATGGTCACCGCCAGCAGGAACAGGGAAAGATAGCTGCGTATCATGCGCTTTGTTTTCATAAAATTACGATATCGCCGGGTAAACGGTTTGACGGCATGCGCCCGCATACCTTACAGGTTAACGGAGGTTTAACAACCGAAGGCGTTCCGCGGGCCATCCGCACTCCAGGCAGATTCAATTACATTTGCAGCCTAATTATTATCCGTTCATGCGTCTTTACCCGGAGTCGGCCGTTTCCCAGCTGGAGTTTGATAAAGTAAAATCCCTGTTGCAGAACCATGCACAAACCGTGTATGCCAAAGAAAAAGCCGGTCAGCTGCGCATCCATACAAAGAAAGAATACATACAGCTGGAGCTGAAACAGACGCATGAGTACAAACTCATACTCGGACAGGGACAATATTTTCCCAATGATTTTACACAGAATATCAGTCGCGATATCAAACTGCTTTCCATACCCGGCTCCCTGCTGGTTGGCGAGCAGTGGATGCCGGTGCGGAAACTGGCCGACAATACCCGGAATATCTTCCGCTGGTTCGATACCGAGCGCCGGAATGCTTTTCCGGCACTGGCAAACATCATCGGCGACTGCTATTACGAAAAACTGATCATCGAGCTGATCGACGAGATACTGGATGAGAGCGGTAATGTAAAGGACAGCGCATCGGAAGACCTGCAGCGCATACGCCTGGGTCTGTTCCGGAAACGCAATGAATTGCGCAGGGTGTTCGAGAAAGTGCTGTCGAAACTTTTCAAGGCCGGGTACAGTGCGGATATAGAGGAAAGCTTCAGCAACGGCAGAAGGGTGGTGGCCGTGTTCTCGGAACACAAACGCCAGGTCAGGGGCATCTTACATGGCGAAAGCGACAGCCGCAAAACCGCCTTTATCGAACCGGAGGAAACCATCGAGCTCAACAACGATATTTTTGCGCTGGAACACGAAGAAGGCAGGGAGATTCAGAAAATACTGCGAGAACTTACCTCGCGCCTGTCTCCCTATGCCGGACTTTTGCAGCAGTACCACGATATCAGCGGGGAATTTGATTTTGCCAGGGCCAAGGCAAGACTGGCGCTGGATATGAACGGGCAGCTTCCCAATATTTCCGACCATGCGCATGTGGAACTGGCAGACGCCTATCATCCCTTGCTTTACCTGTACAATAAAACAAGCGGCAAGAAAACCATACCGGTTACACTTACACTGAACGACAGCGGCCGTATACTGGTGATCAGCGGGCCCAACGCCGGCGGCAAAACGGTTACCATGAAGACCATCGGTCTTAACCAGATGATGCTGCAAAGCGGTTTGCTGGTGCCCGTGAGCCCGATATCGCAGATGGGGATATTCAAACAGCTGTTCATTCATATCGGCGATACCCAGAACCTGGAATTTGAACTGAGTACCTATTCCAGTCACCTGCTGCACATGAAGCATTTTATCGAAATGTCCAATGGCCGCACCCTGTTTTTTATCGATGAACTCGGCAGCGGCAGCGATCCCAATCTCGGGGGCGCTTTTGCCGAGGTGATCATGGAAGAACTGTCGCGCAAACACGCATACGGCATCGTAACCACGCACTACCTGAACCTGAAAGTGATGGCCAACCATACGCAGGGCATCCTCAACGGCGCCATGCAGTTCGACGAGGTAAACCTGCTGCCGATGTATAAGCTCGTGGTGGGTAAACCGGGCAGTTCCTACACGTTTGCCATCGCCGAACGCATCGGTCTGCCCAAAAACCTGATCGGCAAAGCCAGAAAACTGGTGGATGAGGATCATTTTAAACTTGACCGCCTGCTGAACAGCACCGAAAAAGACCTGCAGCAGCTGGATAAGGAACGCAAAGAACTGCAGAAACTGCTGCGCGAAAACGACCGGCTCAAAAAGGAAATGCAGGCGGTGCTGGACAAAGAACGCCATCGCCAGCAGGTGGAGCTGCTGAAACAGCAGAACCGCATTTCGGAAGAAAGGATTGCCTACCTCAAGGATATGGAGCGGAAGCTCAAGCAGATCGTGCTCGACTGGAAAAAGACCGAGAACAAGAGCGATGTCGTAAAAAACCTGAAAGACCTGCTCTTCAAACGCAAGGAGGAGATCGTGGTGAACAAACTGGCTAAAAAAGTAGACCAGAAATACAAGGAACTGAACCAGCATATTACCGTTGGCACACTGGTAAAGCTCAGAAAAAACTACCAGGTGGGGGAGGTAAAAGAGATCAGGGGTAAACGGGTCATCGTGCAGATAGGCCAGCTGCCGATGAACGTAGACATAGCCGACCTGATATCCGTTGAAAAAATAGAAGAGAACGCCGAAAAGGGAACAGAATAACAGCGGTAAGCGGTAAAAAACAGGTGCATTTTCTCTCCGCGCACATATTTTTTTGGATGAAACAATTCTAAACGTATTTTCGCGCCGGAGAGATGGCAGAGCGGTCGAATGCGGCGGTCTTGAAAACCGTTGACTGTCAAAGGTCCGGGGGTTCGAATCCCTCTCTCTCCGCCTTCGCCCACCGAAGCTTTAGCGCAGGTGGGCTTTGTGTTTTAGGTAGTCAGCCTTAGTTTTCCGGTGGGCAAGCCCCTTTTTATTGAAATGAGTTTCTTCTGACCACAAACTCCTGAATCTCGCTTATACCTCTCCTTTGTTACATAACCCTGCACTTATATTGAGGTGAGTGATGGACATACTTACACCCGATGTACGGTTGCTCTGAGCGCGCGATTTTCGCAGACATGTCAACCTGCCTCCGCGTTAAACAGGCCCCGAAATGGATGGTGGTCGATTTCCAAAATTTTTTCAACACAGAGGCACGGAAACACGGAGGTTCACGGAGAATGTAGCCATAAGAGGGATGCGTAAATCGCCGGCATGATAACAATCAGCCATTGATATCTAAAAAAAGGACCTTTTTATCCTTCTTTATGATGAAAGTCATAGAATGACAGGCCACCGGTTTGGAATTTTGGGTAACGAAAAAAAATCGCTCACCAAAAATCAGACTATGAAACGTAAGCACTTCTTTGTCACCTGCTTTACACTCCTGGTCATTTTGTACGGATGCGGAAACGCTGAACAGAAAACCGCACAAAATGCCCCCGCGGCAGAGCCCGCCAAAACAGAACCGGCCACCGCCGATGCCAGTCCGAAAGGCATCGGGAAATTTACCAATGTGGAACTGACGCATCCGCTGGACCAGAAAATGGCAGCGGCGGGAAAAGCGATCTACGATGTTAAATGCGGCTCCTGCCACAAACTCTCGGGAGAGAAACTCGTAGGACCGGGCTGGAAAGGCGTTACCGACAGAAGACAGCCGGAGTGGATCATGAACTTTGTTACCAATGTTGATGAGATGCTCAACAAAAACGCCGAAGCGCAGGCTATGCTGGAAGTATGTATGGTGCGTATGCCCAACCAGAACCTGAAAGACGAGGAAGCGAGGCAGGTGCTGGAATTCATGCGCAAAAACGACGGCAAAAACTAACACCATTTTTCCTCTAAAACTGTATTCTTATGAATTGTTATAAAATACTTCTGCTGGGTATTTCCGCAGCAGCAGCGTTTTCAGGCTGTAAAATGAAAACAACCGAAACCGCAGTCAGCGGTGACGCAGCATCAAAGGTATACGTAGCCCCCGGTAAATACGACGAGTTCTACAATTTTGTATCAGGCGGATTCAGCGGGCAGGTATCTGTATACGGCCTGCCCTCCGGCCGCCTCTTACGGGTAATCCCCGCTTTTTCCCAGAACCCCGAAAACGGTTATGGGTACAACGAAGAAACCAAACCCATGCTGCAGACATCGCAGGGTTTTATCCCCTGGGATGACCAGCACCACCTGGCGCTTTCGCAGACCAACGGGGAACACGATGGCCGCTGGATATTTGCCAATGCCAATAACACGCCCCGGGTAGCGCGTATCGACCTGAAAACATTTAAAACAACAGAGATACTCGAACTGCCCAACAGCGGTGGTAACCACTCGTCTCCGTTCATCACCGAAAACACCGAGTACGTGATTGCAGGCACCCGGTTCGCTGTTCCGATCGCCGATAAAGAAGCGGCCATCAACAACGAATCTTTCAAAGCCAATTTTAAAAGCACGGTATCGTTTATAGGTGTTAACCAGCAAACCGGACAAATGGGTGTCAGCTTTCAGGTGATACTGCCGGGTATGGACCTGGACCTGAGCCGCGCGGGTAAAGGCCCCTCTCATGGCTGGTTCTTTTTCTCTACCTACAATACAGAACAGGCAAGTACATTGCTCGAAGTGAACGCATCGCAGAAGGACAAGGATTTTATCGTTGCGGTGAACTGGAAAAAAGCGGAAGAATACATCAAGGCAGGCAAGGGCACCAAAATGGCCACCCAGTATTACCGCAATACCTATAACGAAGAAACCCATAGCGCCACTTCTGAACTGCTAAAAGAAGTGCTGACACTCGATCCGACCGTTATCAAGGACTTTGTATACATGATCCCATGTCCCAAATCACCGCATGGCTGCGATGTGGATCCTACCGGTGAATACATCGTGGGCAGCGGTAAGCTGGCGGCGCTGATACCGGTGTTTTCCTTCCAGAAATTTACCCAGGCCATCCAGAACAAAACCTTTGAAGGCGATTACTATGGCATTCCTGTCATCAAATACGAAGCCGCGTTGCATGGCGAAGTGCAGAAACCCGGACTGGGCCCCCTGCACACCGAATTTGACGGTAAAGGAAATGCCTATACTTCCATGTTCCTTTCTTCTGAGATTGTAAAATGGAATATCAAGGACCTGAAAGTGCTCGACAGGGTGCCCACATACTATTCAATCGGTCACCTGATGGTTCCCGGAGGCGATACCAAAAAACCCTATGGCAAATACGTAGTGGCCTACAATAAGATCACCAAAGACAGGTACCTGCCAACCGGGCCCGAACTTTCACAGAGTGCGCAGCTCTATTCGATCGAAGGCGATAAAATGCAGCTCCTGCTGGACTACCCAACCATTGGCGAACCACACTATGCACAGGCCATTGCAGCCGACAAGATAAAGAACCAGAGCGTGAAATTCTTTGATATCAACAAGAACAAACATCCGTTTGTTGCACTCGGAGAAAAAAACACCAAGGTGGTCAGAAGCGGTAACAGGGTAGATGTGTACATGACAGCCATCCGTTCGCACCTTACACCCGACAATATCGAAGGCGTGGAGCTTGGCGACGAAGTGTATTTCCATGTAACCAATCTTGAGCAGGACTGGGATATACCACACGGTTTTGCGATCAAGCATGCGGACAACGCCGAATTGCTGGTGATGCCCGGTGAAACCAATACGCTGAAGTTTGTGCCTAAGAAAGCGGGTGTGTATCCGTTCTACTGCACCGATTTCTGTTCAGCGCTCCACCAGGAAATGCAGGGTTACCTGCGTGTATCGCCAAAAGGAGCGGGGGTTCCCCTGAAATGGCGTACCGGCGAACCCGAGGCCAAAACAGAAAAATAAAAGCGGACAATAAAGATTATCAACCGGCGGCAGCACGCCCGCAGCGTGCTGCCGCCATTAGTAAGCGGTTATGAAAAAAATGACAGTCTGGGCGCGGATAAGTGCGGTTCTGGTGATCGCCTGCGTGGCAATGCTATGGCTTTTTCCGATGTGGAGAATAGACCTGGCGGCATCACAATACCCCGAAGGAATTTCGATGCAGATATGGATCAACGATATCAAGGGCGATGTTGATATCATCAACGGCCTTAATCACTATATCGGTATGAGAACCATCCATAAGGCAGACTTCCGGGAATTTGTTTATCTTCCGATAGCACTGGCCGGCATTGGCATTATGGGACTGGTAACCCTGCTATGGAACAGGAGATCGGGGTATTATATCTGGACCGCCTGTTTTCTGGTGCTGGCATTTGTATCGATGTATGATTTCTGGAAATGGGAATACGATTACGGCCATAACCTGAACCCCGAAGCCCCGATCAAAGTACCCGGAATGGCTTACCAGCCACCGCTTATCGGCTATAAAAAAATGCTCAACTTCCACGCGCTTTCGCAGCCTGATATTGGGGGTTGGTTTTTTATCGCCGCCGGCATCATCCTGGTGGGCACCTGTCTGTATGAATGGAAAAGAAGCAAAAAGAAACTGGCATGAGGATCAGCAAAAAACTGATAGCGTATTTTTTTCTGCCGGCGATAGCGTCCTGCAGCCGCGAATTTGAGCCGATCGATTATGGCAAAGAAGCATGCGCCAACTGCAGAATGACCATTGTTGATAACCGGTTTGCAGCCGAGTTCATCGACAAAAAAGGAAAGGTCTTCAAGTTTGACGATCTGCTGTGCCTGAAACGTTACGCCGCCGCTCACCCCGACAATATTCCCGACCTGGTGTTCATCGAAGATTACCTGGGCAAACAAAACCAGCCCCTCGATGCAATAAAAGCATTTTACCTGCAGCATGAATTTTTCAACAGCCCCATGAAAGGCAACTATGCCGCTTTCGGTACCCTTACAGAAACCGGTCGGCTGAAAGACAGCCTGGCCATCAGCCCAATGACGTGGAACAACCTGAAATAGCATGTACAACCGGCTGATACTATCCGCATTTTTTTCCGTCTGTGCAATTCTCGCACATGCCGCCACCCGGCAGGTAAACCCCTCTGCCGGCCTGCAGCAGGTGCTGGATAAAGCATTGCCGGGCGATACCATCCGCATACACCCGGGTAATTACCGGCAAAGCAATATCATTGTCCGCAAACAGCTTGTCATTATAGGAGAGGGGTATCCGGTATTCGACGGGGAAAACAAGAACGAAGTTTTTATCATTATCGCGGACGGGGTGGTGCTGCAGGGACTGCAGATACAGCATACCGGCCGCAGCAGCCTGGTGGATATGGCCGGGATCAAACTGCAGAACGTAAAAAACGTACGTGTTACCCATTGTAAACTGCTGAACACCACTTATGGGGTGTATTTACAGAACAGCAAGCGCTGTATCGTAAGCAATAACCTGATACAGGCTTCCGCAAAAGAAGAACTGCAATCCGGCAACGGGGTGCATGCCTGGAAATGCGAACAGCTGCTGATCAGCAGTAACCGTATGTCGGGTCACCGTGACGGGATCTATTTTGAATTTGTTACCCGCTCGGCCATCATCGGCAACACCTCTTCGGGGAATATCCGTTATGGACTGCATTTTATGTTTTCACATAACGATACCTATGAATACAATACTTTCCAAAACAATGGCGCCGGGGTTGCAGTCATGTACACCAGGGGCGTTACCATGTATAAAAATACTTTTTACCATAACTGGGGAGACGCTTCTTACGGCATACTGCTGAAAGACATCTCAGACAGCAAGATCGACCATAATACCTTTCATACAAACACCGTGGGTATTTATATGGAAGGAAGCAGCCGTATCCATGTTACCGGCAATACGTTCAGCAACAACGGCTGGGCCATGCGGATACAGGCAAGCTGTGATGGCAACCTGTTCGAAAAAAACAATTTTTCAGGAAATTCGTTCGATGTGGCAACCAACGGCACCATGATGCTGAATACCTTCCGGGAAAATTACTGGGATAAATACGATGGATATGACCTGGACCGGGACGGTACCGGCGATGTACCGTATTATCCCGTAAGCGTTTACTCGGTGATCACCGAGCGGATTCCGGTTGCTATGATCCTGTACCGGAGTTTTCTTACCCGCATCATGGACCAGGTGGAGAACATCATGCCCAGTATTACACCGGACCAACTAAAAGATATCCGGCCGAGGATAAAAAAATGGCAGTTATGATCGGAATAGAACATCTTACCAAATCATTCGGAAAGCTCACAGCGCTCAATGATATCTGCCTTGAACTGCAGAAAGGACAGGCCGTATCCCTGCTCGGCCCCAACGGATCGGGCAAAACCACGCTGATCAAATCGATCCTGGGCCTGGTGGTTCCCGAAAAAGGAACGATCACGGTAAAAGAAAAAGTGATCACCAAAGACTGGTCGTACAGATCCGCCATCGGATACATGCCGCAGATAGGCCGTTATCCCGATAATATGACCATTGCCCAGGTGATCGCACTGATCAAGGAGATAAGACCCGATCATATCCGGTACGACGAAGAACTGATCGAAGGCTTCGGGCTCGATAAGCTGAAAAACAAAACCATGCGGAGTTTATCGGGAGGCACCCGGCAAAAAGTGAGCGCATCCCTTGCCTTCCTGTTTTCACCGGATATCTATATCCTCGACGAGCCCACCGCGGGTCTCGACCCCGTGGCCAGCGAACTGCTCAAGGAAAAAATACTGAAAGAACGCACGGCGGGCAAACTCATACTGATCACCTCTCACGTGCTGAGCGACCTGGAAGGCATTGCCAGCCATATCGTTTACCTGCAGGATGGCAACCTGGTGTTTTATAAGACGGTGGAGGAACTGCAGCTGACCACCGGAGAAGTCAAACTGAACAAAGTGATCGCTCAGATTATGAAAGGAGATGTACCCTTGCGGGAACCGGTCAGAAATATATTTTCTATACAGGAAAGACAGGGGAAAACAAGCTAAAGGATCTTTTTTTCGGGTTAAAAAGACCTTTTCTGTTCCCCTGTCTTTCCGCTTATTCAATAACGCCTGCATCGTGAACGGCGCTAATACACCACAAATGAAAACCATCATCAAATACGTCCTGGTTGACCTGATCCGCAACCGGATCATACTGGTCTACACCGCTATACTGGCGGTACTGGCGGTAAGCGTGCTGGGGCTTGACGATAACCCCGCCAAAGGCCTGCTAAGCCTGTTGAACATCACCCTGCTGTTTGTACCCATCATTACCATCCTGTTCTCCACCATCTATTTTTTTAATGCGATCGAGTTCACGGAACTGCTTCTTTCCCAGCCGATCAAAAGACAACAGGTCATACTCTCCGAATACCTGGCGCTGGTATCTGCTTTATCGGGGGCTTATATCGTTGGCATCGGCATTCCGCTGCTGTTCCTTGTTTCGGGCACCGAATCGCTGGTGCTGGTGGCAACGGGCACCCTGCTTACCCTTGTCTTTTCCTCGCTGGCCCTGCTGGTTTTTGTGAAATCAAAAGACAAGACAAAAGGCATCGGCATCGCCATTATCATCGCGCTGTTCTTTACCGTTTTATTCGACGGGTTGCTGATCGCCTTCATCTATTCATTCAGTGATTACCCCATCGACAAAGCGGTGGTGGGAATGATCGCCCTCAATCCCATCGACCTGGGTCGGGTGCTGATGCTGCTGCAACTGGATGTTGCGGTGCTGATGGGTTATTCGGGGGCGCTGTTTAAAAAATTCCTTGGCTCTCCGCTGGGCAATGTCTTCTCGGTTACCTGTATGCTGTTATGGGTGTTTGTACCGCTGATCGCCGCGTTAAGGATATTCCGGAATAAAGACCTTTAATTACGTGAGGCAGGTCGTAAAGACATTTGTTCACCAGCCCAGCAGCGCATGTCCCTGCCCGCTTATCCTCTCTGCATTCCATCTGGGTTCCCATACCAGGTTCACCACCACGGTAAAACCCGGCGCCGCAGTCTCGGCGGCCAGTGTAACATGGCTTTTTATCAACCCGCCCAAAGGGCAGGAGGGCGTAGACAGTGTCATATCTATCCGTACTGTTTTATCGGTGTCCTCCACTGCAATCCCATATACCAGGCCAAGGTCAATGATATTGATACCCAGTTCAGGATCCACTACCTGGAAAAGCGCCTGAACGATCTCCTGTTTTATCCGGTAATGTATGTCGGTGATATCAAAGTGCATGGTTAACAAGTTTTCGGATGATGAACAAAACATGAAACAGGTACCCTGTGGCAGCCAGCACCAGCAAGGATGCGCCTGCATAATTCATCCAGAGCGTTGTAGACAGGATACCCATAAGCAGTAACAGGTAGCCCGATAAAAAAACATACATCTGCCATTGAACCAGTCGCTCGGAAAACAGGTCTTTGGGAAGTATCTCCGGCAACTGGTCGGGTTTTGTCATGTGCATCCACACAATAAAGGGCAGTGTTTTAAAGGTTTGTCCCATGATGAGGGTGCTGATGAACCCGATAAAGAACGATACACCGTAAGCGGTAACCAGGCTGGGGGCAGACAAGGGTCTGATGAATGCGGCAGACAGCAACACAAAAGGCAGGGAGATCAGCAGCAGGGCAAGAAAAGTCTGCTTCATTCCGCTGTCCATTTTTTTACGTATGGCGCTGGTGTAACATTTTTTCACGAATAGGAAATAAAACCCCAGACCGGCAAGCACCAGCAAAAAACACAGCGGGCGTCCCCAGTCGCTGTTCGCTGTCATTCCGTCAACAAGAAAAAAGACCAGACCCAGATTGACCAGGTAATAGGTAACCGTCAGCCAGCCGGTTTTTTCCGAGCGGCTGAGCAGGAACATGGGTATCAGTCTTGAACTTACGCCGATCACCAGCTGCAGGAACCAGCCGGCCATACCAACAGAACCATGGATCTTCAGGTAATGCAGGTGTTCCTGCGGCAGGAACGGGTAACGCAGGTTAACCAGCAACAGCAGACCGATGGTAGCCGTGAGGATCAGCCATACATGGGCGGTAAGGATACAATCAGCGGCAATACCGCCGCGGCCATGCTTCATGGTTTTAAAAACATGGTGTGCATGCAGGAGCATAGCGGTTAACAGCAATGCTCCTCCCGTATAACTCCAGCGTGTTACGGAAAAAAACCAGAAAGAGGGGATCAGCAGCAGCAGACCCAACAACAGCAATGCCAGCACAACCATCGGGATACGCTCACTGTAGAGACTGCGTTCTGCAATAACCGGTGCCAACTGATTCGTGGCGCCGAAGATCAACAGGGTTGCCCATCCCAGAACAGCCAGGTGCGTTATCGCCAGCAGTTTCGGCTGAAAATAATGACCCGCAAAAGCAGGCGCCGCAACCAGGCAGAGCACGGTCGTGACAACGAATACAAACGCCGCTGCCCCATAATAGGGCAGGATCGCGTAACGCGATGGAATGTATTCCCTGGAAGGCATCATGCTATTGCTTTTTATAAATGACGAGCTGTACGCCATCACCGGCCTGCTGAAAAACAACTTCGAAATTTTTTTGTTTCAATTCGGGCAATAAGAACCTGGGTATCCTTTTGTGGTGAACAAACAGGGCCGTATTATCCGGCAGCGATTCCAGCGCGTTCAGAATGGTCATCATGGGCTGCGGCATGGGCAGGTCACGTACGTCTATCACCTGCATCCGGTTGGCGAATCTTTCGCGGATCGTGTCGAAGGCCCCGCCGGCTTCCGCAGTCTCTTCAATGCTGCCGCCTGCTTCGCCTCTGCTGATATAGGTATGCACTTCGTTCTCGCTTGCCTGAACCGTTTCGGCCGTATACTGCTTATCCCGCAACAGGCGGATCAGCGGCACGGGCTCGAACAAATTGATGAGCAGCAGTGTCTGCCCCGGTTCCAGGGCGGATACACTGTGCATGATCTTCCTGAACGGGTCATGGCCGTTTTCAATATCCGCTCTCACATCCAGCCGCAGGTCAAATGGCCTGTCCGGAACCGTGATCTTTCCCGGCTTTTCCGCCGGCGGTGAAAACACATCCTCATCGCCGACAACAAATCCCCGTGGACGCAGTTTCGCAAAGAAATCCTCCACGCTGCATTTCCCGATCCTTGCCGCGTCGGCGATGGTAACACGTGAAGCCAGCATTTTGCGAAGCACCGGATTCCGCAGTTTTTTAAAATGAGGATTTATCTCGGCGATGGCATCGATAGCGGCCGGATCGGCCTGTATCAGGGCCGCAATTTTTGTGGCGGCATTTACCGTTTTCATATCATTGGATTGAATCATTTCGCCATAGCCAGCGCTTTGGGGAAAAGGATATTGTTCTCGAGGTGTATATGCTGCAGCAGGTCGCTTTCGAATGCAGCCAGTTTGTGGTACAGCATCCGCAGGCTGTTACAGGCGTCTTCGGGCACGGTGTAATCTGATGTAAGCGTGCGGATCTCGCGGGTCAGTTCTCCTGCGATATCATGATCCCGCTCCATCATATAAATGGGTTCCTTCAAAGAAGCAAACACTGCTTTTCCTTCTGTCTCCAGTAACCGGATGGCGGGGAACAGAACCGCTTCCTCTTTTTTGAGGTGGGTAAGCAGTTCGGATACCAGTTCGCTGGTCTTCTGCGCTACCTGGTGTAAAAAAGGCAGACCGGCGCCATGATGCGCGGCAACTTTCTGCGACAGTTCTTCAATCAGCGGTGCGTTCTGGTAAACATAAGCATGGTGTACGTTTACAATATAATCCGCGAGAAAGGCAGGCTTAAAGGAAGTGAAATCGGGTTGTGAGCCGGCGGCCGGTTTTTTGTCTTCCTCTTCCAGCTGCTGTCTTACCCTTAGCACATCCAGTCCTTTCTCATCGCATGCCTGCTCCAGCGAGCGTTTGCCGCCGCAGCAGAAATCGATTCCCAGGCGCTTGAGCAATTCCGCTTTCCGCATATCTTTTGCCGCCATCTCGCCAACGGTTTCAGCGGTCCGGCTGTTCTTTTTTATTTCCACCTCCCATACCTCGGGCCCGTTCAAAAGATAGGTCCAGGAAAAGCAGTTACCCCTTTCGCCCAGCAACTGGTAATAAAGCGGCTTGGGATCATGATCGTTGTGTATAACCACCGCGGTGCCTTCGGCGATATCGTCAAATGCAGTAAAGATAACAGGGTGTTTCATTCTCGGTTCCAGTGCCGTCACATCGATAAATACAGTTTCCATCTTAGTTGATTTTATTGTTGAAAGAAAATATACGGTTGTTGTCAACGCTGCTGCCGGTCTGCAGCCAAAACGGACGTGTCATGCACCGGTAAGCGATCAGGGCTGCACCGGCAAACAGGCAGCATGCGGCCGCCAGCAGCAGCCAGTTAATCGCCGAACTGCTGAACAGCAGCATAAATCCCAGTCCCTGGGTAAACAACACAAGTTCATTAAGCACAATACCGATGATAAAAGTCCAGACCGCCACCGCTGCTTTTTTATACGATAACAAACCCCTTTCGATAAAATAAGCCAGCAGAAAAACCGACACAAACCCCAACAGCACCAGGTGCAGGAATCCGATAATAACCGGTCTGTTTGAAAATACCCGTTCACCCAGCGAGGGTATGATCAGCACCGCCTGGAACAGCATCTTCAGCGCAAACGCTGTGAGGGCGATCGAGGCGATCGTTTTTGCCGGACGGTATACACGCGCGGCCGCGGTTTGCAACAAGGGAAGCGCGTACAGAAAACAAACCAGACAGGCGGCGGTAAGCACACTGCCGGCAATGGCCATGGCGGCGGTAAAAGTGCCGGGATAATGCCAGAGGTAAGAGAGAAACAGGGAGGGCAGCACCGAGGCATTCAGCAACCGGCCAAACCACCGGATAGCAGTACCCTGCAGATCCAGGTAATGCAGGAGCAGCGCAAAGACCGAAAGCGTAAAAAAACCATTGTACTGTAAATGCAGATAGGTATAAATGGCATCCTTGTACAGGTAAAGGTTCTGAGACCGGGTTGCCATCAGGTAAGCCAGGGTAAAAGGACCTACCGAAGACAACACCATATACAGCACGGCGCTTGCCGCAAGCATTTTTACCTGCCTGCTGAGCGCTGCCCGGCGGATCTCCCGGATAAAGACAAAAGCGAACACATAGGATACCAGGATAAATAAGGTGGAGAACAGGATGCTCAGAAAAGCATATCCCTGCCAGATAAAGCCGGCAAGCATACCATAAGCTGTTACAAGCGTACCGGCGATTGTGTACCGGAAAATCTTTGCCGTACGCAGACCGGCAGGCAATAGATAATGGGTGAGCAGCGCCAGCAATGCCAGGGCCACCCAACCGCCAAATGCAAAATGGGAATGCGCATGCAGTATATGCTTGAAATCGAGAAAGGGAATGGAGAAAAGTATTTTACTTCTCAATACCAGGCCGAGAAAAGCCACCAGGGCCAGGTTCACCAGACTGATGCTGATCCAGAAACGTATTTTATTTTCAGCGCCCAACAAAAAGGACATTTTTGTCTTTTTTTATTCTAAAAAATTTACATCAGTACCACCCGGCCTTTTTTCAGCTGTATTGCCAGCGTACCGATATCCTTTCCTTCCATCATTTCCGTCAGTTTTCTCCTGATTTCCTTAAACTGTTTATGGATAGGGCAGGGCTTGGTTTCGGAACAGCGTTTTAAACCAAGGCCACAGCCGGTAAACAGCCCGTTGCCGTCGATGGCTTCAACGATCTCTTTGATGGATTTTTTTTTCTGGCTGTCGTCCAGGTAAAAACCGCCGTTGATCCCTTTTTGTGAGCTGATGATATTACGCCGGCTCAGGGTCTGCAGTATTTTGGCGGTGAAATGACGGGGTGCTTCTATATGCCTGCATATTTCGGCGATGCCCACCTTATGGCCTTCGTGTGCCTCGGAAGCGATGTACACCGCCGCCCGGATACCGTATTCACAGGATTTCGAAAACATAATCGGTTATTTTTTTATCCAGAACGCATCCGCCCATTCCCCGTTAAACGGATGATGCGCTTTGTTGATCAGTTCTCCCGCGGTTTGTAAGACAAGCGGTGCAACGGTTTGTTCGATATAGGGAAACAATTGCCGTTCTTCAAAACGGATATGCGCTTCGAGTGCATCTGCAAACTGCAGCAGGGAATCCGTGCCGCCGCTTTCAGCAGCAATCGCCGCTTCGAGCGAATACAGAAAATCATGCTGTTTCAGCGCTTCTTTTTTCGTATCATCCTCATCGGGCAGCAAAGAGAACAGCAGGGTTTCTTCCTGTCTGAAATGTTCCCTCAGTTCCCCGTCGAAGCAATACACCAGGTAACCGGCAATCCGTTCCGGCGCAATACTGTTTTTGATACCGGCCCTGATCTTCCAGCACAACAGCAGCCCATGGTGGTGATCGCGCGATAAAGGCGCCAGCTCATTGCTTCGTTTGATCGGATTTGGTTTCATGGTCAGGCAAAGTTACTTGTTTTATACATAAAAGATAAAAATGTCTTTTTATCCTGAATCAGTTCCGATTGGCTGTTCCGGGAAAAACAGGGTTGCGGTACACCGGGGTGCCCGCATCCGCTTCGGCCACCAGTCTGCTCATATCGAGTAGCTTTATTTTTTTACCCGAAAAATCGATGATCTTCTCCTGCCGCAAAACCGCCAGTAACCGGATAACCGTTGCGGTAGCCGTACCCACCAGGTTGGCGATATCCTCGCGCGACAGGCAGATGCCGAGGGTGGCGTTATCGCTTTCCAGTCCGTAGGTATCTTTCAGCACCAGCAATGCTTCCGCTATTCTTTCCCTGACGGATTTCTGTGCCAGGTCGGTGACATGCTGTTCGGCTTTTCCCAGCTCCTGCGATAACAGTTTGATCAGGGCGATACACAGTTTGCTGTTCACCCGAAGCGTGTTGAAAAAAAGATCCCTGGGAATAAAACAAACGCCCGTATCCTCCAGCGTAACCGCGCTGGCATTGTACGGCGTGTTGCTGCACAAGGCGCGGTACCCGAACAGGTCGCCCTCTTTTACCAGCCGTACGATCTGCTCCCTGCCATCGCTGCCGCTGCGCGCAATCTTGATTTTTCCGGTATGTATCCAGTAAATACCGAGTGGATTGCCGTTCTCGTGAAAAACGGTTTGTCCTTTCCGGTACAGGGTATGGGTGGTATGTTCCTCTAAAAAAGCCATTTCTTCGGCACTGAGGAAATAAAACACCGTCCTGCTTTTTGAAAGACAGGATCTACAGCCGGCTGCCAAGGCAAAAGATTCTTTATCCCGCATAACAGACATGATCGATGCAAATTGACGCCATTGTACCGCGACGGAGAATGATACCGGTTGGCGGAGATATGATATTCGTCATATACCGGCCCTTCAGCAACCACAGATTTTTCTTTTTATATGCTGGCATCGGTTTTTATACCGGTATGCCGATGCGCTGCACCGTCTGCCGATTTAACGACGCGGCTGTTGGCCGGCGGATTAACTTTGCGCATCGCGTTAACCATGAAAGAAGACATCATCATCCAAATCAGTAACCGCATCAAGAACCTGCGCAAGGAAAAAAACGTTACCCTGCAGGAACTGTCCGAATCGGCAGGCGTATCCAAAGCCATGCTGAGCCAGGTGGAAAACAGCCGCGCCATTCCTTCGCTGCCGGTGCTGTTAAACCTGATCCGGTCGCTCAATATCGATTTCAACGATTTTTTTAAAGACATCAACCTGCTGCCGGCAGACAACAAAGTCATCCACCGCAAAAAATCAGCTAACACCTCGTTTGAAAAAGAGAATGCGCAGGGCTTTTATTACCAGCGTCTTTTTTCAACCGTGGTGGAAGACAGTCATGTGGATTTTGTGCTGCTGCGCTTAACACCCGATGCCCGGCGGCCGATGGTGAGCACCGATGCCTGGGAGTTCAAATACCTGATCAGCGGCAGCGTTACTTATTATATAGGAGAGGAGACTTACGAGATGGAAGAGGGCGATTCACTCTTCTTTGATGCATCCGAACAGCATAACCCCGTTAATACAGGCACGGAAGACGCGCTGCTGCTGGTGGTGTATTTCTTCAAAAAACGTGCTGTATAACCCCGTTAACGTTTTGTTGACAAAAGTTTATTATTTGTAAATAATTCCCAACTATTTCCACGTAAAGTTTAACCACACTTTACTTTTTGTTAATCTAAAGTAACCATTTCGGTAATATTGGACGGATAGTTTTGGCCCGCAAACAACTTAACCACTGTTTATGAAGCCAAACATCCAACTACGTCTTCGCGTAGTCTTACTGCTTCCGGTCATGCTGCTGTGTGCCGGTATGCTTTTCGGGCAAACCCTGCAGGTGAGAGGTACCGTTACCGATGCGGTTACCGGCAAACCTGTTGAAGGGGCAGCCGTTCGTGTTAAAAACGCCAACTCCGGTACCGTTACCGATGCCGGCGGTGCATTTTCGATTACAGCCGCAAAGAACAGCCGGCTGGTGGTGAATTATGTGGGATATGATGCGATGGAAACCACGGTTACCGGCGAGCAGCATTCCTTCAGGCTCAACCCATCCGCCAACAGGCTGGAAGATGTGGTGATCACCGCGCTGGGTGTGAAAAAAGAGAAGAAACTGGTAAGCTATGCAACGCAGGAGATCAAAGGTGCAGACCTGGTAAAAGCCAGGGAGCAGAATCCTGTTGCCTCGCTTACCGGCAAGATCGCGGGTCTTACGGTGGGCATCTCTCCCGAACTGCTTGGCCGTCCGCAGGTATTGCTGCGCGGATCCAGCATTGATCTCTATGTGATCGACGGTATTCCCATCAACTCCGATACCTGGAATGTATCTCCCGACGATATCGAGAACATCACCGTACTGAAAGGTTCGGTTGCCTCGGCGCTGTATGGTTACCGCGGGCAACGCGGTGCCATCATCATCACCACCAAGAAGGGATCGAGGGACAAACGCGGATTCTCCATCGAATTCAACAGCAGCACCATGCTGGAGAAGGGATTCATTGCCTTGCCCCGCACACAGGATGAATACGGTCCCGGCGACCACGGTAAATATGCATTCGTAGACGGAAAAGGCGGTGGCCTGAACGATGGTGACTACGATGTATGGGGACCCAAATTTGAAGGACAGCTGATACCGCAGTACGACAGTCCGGTGGACCCCGTTACAGGCGTTCGCAAAGGCACACCCTGGACGGCGCGCGGAAAAGACAATCTGAAAAGATTTATCCGCCCGGGTTTGCTCGCCACCAATAACATCGCTGTTTCATCGAGCACAGACAAATACGATATCCGTATGTCTATGTCGCATACCTACCAGCGGGGTATCGTACCCAATACCCAGCTGAACATTACCAATTTCAATATCAACACCGGTTACCGTTTTTCGGATAACCTGAAACTGGATGGGCAGCTCAATTACAATCGCCAGTACACACCCAATTTTCCTGATGTGAACTATGGCCCCAACAGTATGATCTATAACATTACCGTATGGGGCGGCGCCGACTGGGATATCGATGCCATGCGCAATTACTGGCAGCCCGGTAAAGAAGGCGTTCAAAGCATTTATGCAGAATACCAGCGTTACCATAACCCGTATTTCATGGTTTATGAATGGCTGCGCGGGCATTACAAAACAGATATCTACGGCTATGCATCGCTTACACAGAAGATCGGCAAACATGCCGAACTGATGGCGAGGACAGCCGTAACCACTTACGACCTGCTGCGCACGGAAAAAATGCCTTTCTCCGCACACCCCTATGGCCGCGAAGAGAACAAGGGCGACTACCGTGAAGACAAACGTTCGCTGTTCGAGAACAATACCGAGGTGATGGCGAAATACAACAATACGTTTGGTTTTGTAGGACTGAATGCATTCGTGGGAGGTAACCTGCGGAACTTCACTTATAAATCCAGTTTTGTAACCACCGATTACCTCAACGTTCCGAATGTGTACACATTTGCCAACAGCCGTAACCCCATCAAGGCGTACAGCTTTAACAGCGAAATGCGCGTGCTGAGCGGTTACTATTCTGTAGACCTTTCGCTTGGCAAATATGCCAACCTGAATACGACGGGAAGAGTGGATAAGATATCAACGCTGAACAAATCTTATTTCTATCCTTCGGTATCGGCCAATACGGTGATCTCCGATTACGTAACGCTGCCGAAAGCGATCTCGTTCCTGAAAATACGCGGATCTTATGCAAATGTGAAGAGCGCGGGTTCCAGCGTATCGTCTTATATCGGCGCCACACCCAATGCATCTTACCCGCTGGGGTATGGCAGCGAATACCAGTCGTCTTACGACGGACCAACCTATTCGCTGGTTACACCGTATAATACCGCGCTGGGCTACAACAACCAGCCTTACGCAACTTATCCCAATAACATCATCGATCCGGCCATCGCACCCGACAGCCGTTCAACGATCGAGCTGGGTCTGGATATGAAATTTCTTAAGAACAGGCTGGGGCTCGATGTGGCATTCTATTCCAACACCGACGGACCGCAGATCTATAACAAGCCACTCTCACAGACGACGGGCTACAATTCCTTTATCACCAATGCGGTGAAAAACAGGACCAATGGCCTGGAGATATCGGTCAGCGGACAGGCGATCAAAACAAAGGATTTCAGCTGGGATGTATTGCTCAACTGGAGCACCTACCGCCGCAGACTGGCGGAACTTCCCGAAGGCGTGAATGTGCTGAACACTTTTTACCGCAAGGGCGACAGGCTTGATAAGGTATATGTCGGTTCGTTTGTACGCACTCCCGATGGCGCTTTGATCAACGATGCAGGGGGCAGGCCGATCGTTAACCCGATCGCGCAGTTCAAAGGCTATGCAGATCCTGACTGGGTTTGGGGCCTGAACAACCGTTTTAACTATAAGAACTTCAGTTTATCGTTCCAGTTCGACGGAAGGGTAGGCGGCATCATGGAGGACTATGTGCGTAAACAGACGTTCCGCGGCGGAAGAAACATTGAAACCGTACAGGGTAAAATGGGCGATGCGCGTTACCAGGATTACAAGGGCATCAAATCCTATATCGGCGACGGCGTTATCGTAAGCAATGCCACACCGATACAATACGATCCGGCAACAGGTGCGGTGACCAATTTCGATAAACTGCAGTTCACCACAAACAATATCCCAACCTTCCTGCAGGACTATATCAGCCGTTACAACGGCACTTCCGAGGGAAACCTGATGAGCAAGACCTATTTCAAACTCAGGGAAGTGACCATCGGGTATAGCCTGCCTGTAAGCGTATTCGGCAGGAAATCATTCGTCCGTTCTGCAAGTGTATCGCTTGTCGGCAGAAACCTGCTCTACTTTATCAAAGACGGCAATCGCTACAAAGACGTTGACATTGACCAGTATGCCGGCGGACAGACCTCGTCGGGTCTGCAAACACCGACCATGCGTCGTTACGGCATCAACATCAACCTCACATTCTAATCCTGTAAATCGATTACAACGATGAAAAAGATACTCCTTTCCACATTATTGATCGGTTCCGTTATGACGGGATGCGTGAAGAGTTTTGACGATCTGAAAAAAGACACCAACCGTCCCGTAAACGTACCGCCCTCGCTGGTGCTGAGTTCCGTGCTGAATGATTTTACCCAGCCGGCATGGTCGCTCCCGCATCGCTGGAACCAGTACAGCAACTGTAATTACAACTATTACGGCAACCAGGAATACAACTGGACCAATGTTTCGTTTAACCCATACAATACGCTGAAGAATATCGGCAAGATGGAACAGGAAGCGATAGCCGGCGGGGCTGCCGCGCAGAACCCGTACAGCGCACTGGGCAAGTTCTTCCGTGCATTCTTTTACTATGACCTGTCCATGCGTGTGGGTGACCTGCCGCTGAGCGAAGCCGTTCAGGGTCTGAACGTGGCCACACCCAAGTACGATACGCAGAAAGACGTGTTTGTACAGGTGCTCAAATGGCTGGATGATGCCAACACAGACCTGGCGCAGCTGATCACCAAGGGAACCAATACGCTGACCGGTGATTATTATTACAATAACGACCTGCGTAAATGGCAGAAGGCGATCAATGCGTTCAAACTGCGCGTACTGATTTCGCTGAGCAGGAAAGAAGCGGATACAGACCTGGCCGTAAAAACCAGGTTTGCAGCGGTGATCGCTGATCCGGATAAATACCCGCTTTTCGGCGGCATGGGCGAGAACCTGCAGTATGTGTACAACAGCACCTTCAACAAGTATCCCACCAACCCCGATAATTTCGGTTTCGATGCAACCCGGTATAATACGGCGGCCACTTACCTGAACAACCTGGTAGCGCTGCAGGACCCGAGAACTTTTGTAACGGCAGAACCCGCTGCCAAGCGTGTGGCGGCAGGCGCGGCACCCACATCGTTTGCGGCCTTCCTCGGCGCCAGCAGCGGCGAAGACCTTGCTGATATGAGCACCAAGGCAGGTAACGGCGAGTATTCGTTCATCAACCGCAAACGGTATTACAGCACCTATACCGCAGAGGCCAATATCCAGATCGGATATGCGGAAATGTGTTTCAATATCGCAGAAGCTGTTAACCGTGGATGGATCAGCGGTAACGCAGAAAGCTGGTACCGCAAAGGCATCGACGCCTCTATCGGTTTCTATGGCATCGTTAACGGAAACAATACCGTGTACTTCCAGAAACCCGGCGGTACGCTGAACGATTACAACAGTTATGTGATCAGCTACGATGCGGATGCATATTATAACCAGTCTGCCGTAAAATACAATGGCAACAATGCAACAGGTCTTTCGCAGATCGTACTGCAGAAATACCTGGCTTTCTTCCAGAACAGCGGCTGGGAAGCCTACTACAACTGGCGCAGAACGGGCGTACCCGGTTTTCTTACCGGGCCGGGCACGGGCAACAGCCAGCGTGTGGCAAAAAGATTTCTTTATCCCACATCGGAACTGGCCACCAACAATGCGAACCTGAAAACCGCATTGCAGCGACAGTTCTCGAATGGCGTGGATGATATCAATGCCGATCTCTGGATCAATAAATAATTTTTATCAACAGTTGTACAGGCGGGGTCTTTTCAGGCCCTGCCTTCCTATAAAAACACCATTATGAAAAACAGGTTATTGTATACAGCATTCGTATTGACGGCAATGATCGGTGGCATTTCAGCATCCCATGCCCAGCGTGCCACTGAAAACGTGGTGATCGTAACCCTCGATGGCATGCGCTGGCAGGAACTGTTTGGCGGCGCTGACCGCGCACTGCTGCAGAACAAACAATTTACAAAAGACAGCAACGGCACCCACAAACGGTTCTGGGCGGAAGACCTGGAGGAAAGAAGAAAGAAATTGTTTCCGTTCATATGGACGGAAATTGCGGCAAAAGGGCAGATCTACGGTAACCGCCGCTACGATAACAAGGTCAACAACGCAAACAAGTACCAGTTCTCCTATCCCGGTTACAACGAAATTTTTACAGGCTATCCTGATACGGCTGTGAACTCGAACGACAAGATCCGCAATAAGAATACCAATGTGCTGGAATACCTGAATAACCAACCGGGTTTTGAAGGAAAGATCGCTGCATTTTCAACCTGGGATGTGTTTCCCTATATCTTGAACAAATGGAGAAGCGGCATTTATGTGAATGCCGATGATACGCTATCCTTTCCGGATGAAAAACTGCAGTTGCTGAACGATATGCAGTTCCTCACCACCAGGCCCATCGGCGTGCGCCCGGATATCCTTACGTATATGTCGGCGCGTGAATACCTGAAAGCCTACCGCCCCAGGGTGCTCTATATCGCGTTTGATGAAACGGACGATTTTGCGCATGGCGGTGAATACGACCAGTACCTCGGCAGCGCCTATGCGGAAGACCGGATGATCGCCGATCTGTGGAAATACCTTCAGTCGACACCGGGATACAAAGACAAGACCACGCTGATCATCACCTGCGATCATGGCCGGGGTGATAAAGACAAAAACAACTGGCGCCATCATGGAGAGAGGATCCCGGAAGCAGGACAGATATGGATCGCCGCCATAGGCCCGGATACAAAAGCAATGGGAGAGGCGAAAACAGGCGGTCAGCTTTACCAGGAGCAGCTGGCAGCAACCATTGCGGGTCTATTGGGCCACGAGTTCAGGGCAGAACACCCGGTGGCCAAACCGATCACAGCCATATACAAATAGCATGAACAGAGAGCAGATCGAGCAAACGGTGGGGGAGATCCTTGCACTCTACCGTTCTTACGGCAACGAAGATTATATAGGCGAACCGGTTTCACAGATAGAACATATGTGCCAGTGTGCGCAGCTGGCGGAGGAGGGGGGATATGATACCGATATGGTGCTCGCCGCTCTTTTCCACGATATCGGCCACCTGTGCGAACACATCATGCCCGTAGCGCATATGCAGGGTTTTGGCGTGGCGGATCATGAAAAACTGGGTGCGGACTATCTCCGGGAAAAAGGTTTCTCCGAAAAGATCGCCCGACTGGTGGCATCGCATGTGGAAGCAAAAAGATACCTCACGTACAGCGATCCCGCTTACTGCGAAAAATTATCCGCGGCAAGCAGGGAAACCCTTGCGCTGCAGGGCGGCGTGATGAATGAATCGGAAGCAAAGGCATTTGAATCGGATCCGCTGCACGGATCTTATATCACCCTGCGCAGATGGGATGAGCTTGCCAAAAAAGAGCATGTTCCGCTGCCCGATCTCACCCATTTCGGCAACCTGATGCGGGAGCATCTGCAAAACAATAACCAACCAGTATGAGAACAGACTTAGTAGTATTTGATATTGCCGGCACCACGGTAAAAGACAGCGGCAATATCACGAACGTAATGAAACAGGCTTTTACCGGTGAGGATATCGATATTCCCGAAACGGAGATAGATAAAGTGATGGGATACCGGAAAATAGAAGCGGTGAACATACTCCTGAGACAGCACGGTCTCACTGATGAACAGCAGATAGCGGAGATCGCCCATCGCGTGCACGAGCAGTTCAACAACGATATGATTGCGTTTTATGAGCGGCAGGAAGACCTGGTGCCGCTTCCGTTTGCAGAGGAATTGTTTGCATGGCTGTACGAAACCAACAGGAAAGTGGCGCTCGACACCGGCTTCCCGCGAAGCATTACCAACGCCATCCTCAAAAAACTGAACTGGCTTACCCATCCGCACATACAAGCAGTTGTCTGCAGCGATGAAGTGCCCGAGGGGAGACCGCATCCGTTCATGATACGATCGGTGATGGAGCAGTTTGGCATACAGGATGCGGCCAACGTGGTGAAAGTGGGTGATACGATGGTAGACATACTCGAGGGCAGAAATGCCGGCTGCGGCATGGTGATAGGGGTTACCACAGGCGCCTATACAAGAGAAGAACTCTCGCTGTATAAACCCGATCATATCATCGATACGCTGGAGCAGGTACCGGCGCTGCTGTCATGAGCAGGAGAATAACGATACCCGCACTCACTGCCGGCAGAAAGGACTGGTCCGTTGCGCTCTATGCATCACTGGTCACCTTTCTTACCTATGCCACCGTATACGCATTCCGTAAACCCTTTACCGTAGGAACTTTTGAAACCGAGCCGCGTGTACTGGGCATACCGTATAAGGATGCATTGGTGGTATGCCAGGTGCTGGGGTATATGTTCAGCAAATTCTATGGCATACGGTTCATAGCCGAATTGAAGAAAAGCGCAAGATCCCGCACGATCCTGTTACTGGTAATGGTATCCTGGCTGGCCCTGTTGCTGTTCGCCATCGTGCCCGCGCCCTGGAACATTCCTTTCCTGTTCATCAACGGTTTTCCCCTGGGTATGATATGGGGCGTGGTGTTCTCATTCGTAGAGGGTCGGAAAACAACCGATATGATCGGCGCATCGCTGTCGGTAAGCTTTATTTTTTCTTCCGGTTTTGTCAAGTCCGTGGCCAAATGGCTGATGGTGCAATGGAATATAACCGAGTTCTGGGTGCCTTTTGTAACAGGTCTGGTGTTTTTGCTGCCGCTGCTGCTGCTGCTGGCATTACTCGAACGCATTCCCCCGCCATCTGCATCGGATACCGAGGTAAAAATGGCGCGGCCGCCGATGGATACCGCACAGCGCAAAAAGTTCTTTGCGCGTTTCAGCACGGGTATCGTGCTGCTGGTGGTTGTATATGTGCTGCTGACCATTTTCAGGGATATACGCGATAATTTTGCGGCGGACATCTGGAAAGAACTGGGCTATGGCAACCAGCCCGAAATATTCACTTCAACCGAAATACCGATAACGCTTTTTGTTTTGCTGCTGATCAGCAGCATGATGTTTATCCGCAACAGCGCCGTTGCGTTCCGGTTAACCCACTGGATCATTCTCGCGGGTTTTGTGGTTTCGGGCCTGAGTTCTTTTTTATTCATCAGCGGATGGCTGAATGGCTATGCGTGGATGCTGCTGGCCGGACTGGGACTGTATATCGGCTATATCCCTTTTAACTGCATCCTGTTCGACCGAATGATTGCGGCGCTGGGATCGCTGGCCAATGTGGGGTTCCTGATGTACCTCGCGGATTCGTTTGGTTACCTTGGCAGCGTGGGTGTGATCATGGCAAAGACTTTTTTTCATATCCGATCGCAGTGGAGCGTATTGTACAGCAATGGCGTGGTTGTTTTTTCGCTGCTGGGGATACCGCTTACGCTGATGGCCTTATATTATTTCAACAGAAAAATTCCCAAACCACAGTTTACATGAAGCAAAAAGCGATCGTTATCGGGGCGGGTATCGCCGGTCTTGCCACAGCCAGATCGCTGGCACAGCGGGGTTATGCGGTAACTGTTATCGAAAGAGCAGGCCGGGCCTCCGGTGCATCGGTGCGTAACTTCGGCATGGTATGGCCTGTTGGCCAGCCTGCGGGCGAATTGTACGATGCGGCCAGACGTTCCGCAGAAATATGGAAAGAGATCGGCAGCGGCGGCACTATTTCCTGTACGCCTGCGGGAAGCCTGCATGTGGCCTATCAGGCAGACGAATGGGCGGTGCTGCAGGAAGTGCGCGAACGGTTCCATTCCGAGGGCCGCAATGTGCAGCTGGTTGCTGCCGAAACCATTGCCGTAAAATATCCGGTGATCAAAACAGCGGGACTGATCGGCGGACTGTATTCCGCAGAGGAACTGATCGTGGATCCGCGACAGGCTATTGCATCACTGCCCGTTTATCTCGAAGAAAAATATGCGGTGCGGTTTCTCTGGAACAGGCTGGTATCCGATATCCGCACCGGTGCGGTGAAACTGGAAAACGAATGGCTGCCGGCGGATATCGTGGTGGTATGCGGCGGACAGGATTTTGAAACGCTGTACCCTGCGTTGTACCGCGCCCTACCCATTACCAGGTGCAAACTGCAGATGATGCGTTTTGCGCCTGTTGCCGAAATCGGTGCGGCCATCTGCGGCGGGCTTTCGCTGATCCATTATGCCTCGTTTGCGGCAGCGGGATCGCTGGAAACGCTCAGGAAACGTTACCAGGCGGAACTGCCGGACTATCTTGCCGCCGGTATCCATGTGATGGTATCACAGAATACGATGGGGGAGCTGACGGTGGGTGACTCACATGAGTATGCGATGGAGGTAGACCCGTTTGACAAACCATCGGTTAACGGGCTGATCATGGATTATCTCTGCAGGTTTGCGCACTGCGAAACCTGGAAACCCATTCAGCAATGGCATGGCGTTTATCCCAAACTCACCAACGGTGCGCCCTATGTATTTGAGAACCCGGAAGAAAATACCTTTGTATTGAACGGGCTTGGCGGTGCGGGTATGACCCTTTCTTTTGGATTAACCGAAAAACTGTTTGCTTCCCTATGAAAAAAATAATGGTGCTGTTTTTTGTACTGAATGCAGTTGTTGCCGGAGCGCAGCCGGTGAAAAAAGTGTTGTTCCTGATCGCCGACGGTATTCCCGCGGATATCATCGAATCGGTTGCCCATCCGAACCTCGACAGGATCGCTTCGGCCGGCATGTATACACGTGCTTATGTGGGGGGAGAAAAAGCGGCTTATTCGCAAACCCCAACCATATCCGCGGTCAGTTACAACAGCCTGCTTACCGGCACCTGGGTGAACAAACACAATGTATGGGGAAACGATATCAGGGCCCCGAACTACCGGTATCCGACCATCTTCCGGCTTTTTAAGAACCAGTATCCCGGTGGCAAAATCGCGGTATATTCCACCTGGACAGATAACCGGACCAAACTGATCGGGGAAGGACTGCCGCAGACCGGCGGTATCAAAATGGATTGGGCGTTTGACGGGTATGAACTGGACACACTGCGTTTTCCGCACGACAGGCAGAGCCATTATATTCACCTGATCGATGAGCAGGTATCGGAAGCTGCGGCTGCATCCATCCGCCGCGATGCGCCGGATCTTTCCTGGGTATATCTTGAATACACCGATGATATGGGCCATCGTTACGGTACCGGCGAACAGTTAGCCGATGCCATCGGCAAGCTCGATAAACAGGTGGGCAGGATCTGGGATGCGATCGAGTACCGCCAGCGCTCGTTCGGGGAAGACTGGCTGCTGATCATTACCACCGACCATGGCCGCGACAGCATCACGGGCAAAGGCCATGGCGGACAATCGGCCCGCGAGCGAACCACCTGGCTGTATACCAATGCCAGGCACCCCAATGCCTACGCAAAACAATACCAGCCCGCCATCACCGATATACTGCCCACCATAGCCAGGCATCTGTCTGTTACCATCCCGGCCGAACAGCAGGCCGAGCTGGATGGCGTGGCGCTGACGGGTCCCGTGGCCATCGCCAGGCCCGCCGCCATACAGCAGCAGGATTCCATACTGGTTACCTGGAAAGCGATCGACCGGAATGGAACCGTTAAGATCCGCATTGCACAAACCAACCGGTTCAAAGACGGCGGCACGGACAGCTACCAGGAGATCGCCGAGCTGCCCGTAACAGCCGAACGGTTTGCTTTCAAGCCGCTGGAAGCGGATACTTTTTATAAGATCGTGCTGGTAACACCGGCTAATATGGTAAATACCTGGTATCCAAGGGATAAGATTCTTAAATAGCTGGATTACCGGCCGGATTTTGATAATTTCAATTTTCCTATAATTAATATTATGTTAAGTAGTATTATAACAAATGAATATACAGGGCTGAATGCCACCATCCTTTGGGGATCATACTGAACTATCATAATTATGATTTGGGACTTATCATAAAATAGGAAAATCGATCGAACTCCTCCTGAAGTCTATCCAGAAACTGGTTTTCCCGCATAGCTATATAGCCTATATAGTGCTTTACCGCTGGATCTTGATCGATTACTACTTCCATAGATTCCTTTCTGTAATTGTCTTTAAAATTGCCGTCCTTAAACCACCGGCTAAATACAATATGGCGGTGTCTTTCCCTGGAATCAGACGGATCACAGTGAAATAATAAAACAGCATCGGATCCGCAATTCCTGAAATGCCGCCCTATAATCGTAAATACTGCCGTCGGCTGATTCTTCCCGGGTAAAGGAATAGTATTTATTCACTTCATTTATTGAGGCCGACCAGCAGTCGTATAATTTTTGTTGCTCTGGCCTCGAATTTCTTACGAAGTTCTTCCTTGTTCTTGTGTAAATCCTCAAAGAAGGCGATAGCTCGGACATTGCTCGGAGAAATGATTACCTTCTTTATGGTAAATCTTGATTTGGTAATTAATAATACAAATATAGATTCAAAATTCGTCCGGTCGTTGCGCTTTTTGCTACCATATAAAAATAATATAATATATAAATGATTTAATACCATTATTTTATACTACATCATCTTTTCACTCCGCCACCAGCTGCAATATCCTTCCCGGTCCTTCCACCGAAACATAGATACTGCCATCGGGCGCCTGTTTGATATTGCGGACACGTCCGATATCCGTCAGTATTTTGGTTTCTTTTACCACCTTGCCGTTCCTGATCTCCAGCCTGGCCAGGTACCGGAATGCCAGCGATCCCACCAGTACATGTCCTTTCCATGCCTTGAATTTGTCGCTGGTGATCATTGCCATACCGCTTGGCGCAATGGATGGCGTCCAGGTGTGTATCGGCGGTTCTATGCCCTCCTTTGTCGGGCTTTCACTCACTGCTTTTCCATCGTAATTAATACCGTAGGATACCAGCGGCCAGCCATAATTCCTGCCGGGTTTGATGATATTGATCTCGTCGCCGCCCCTTGGTCCGTGTTCGTTTTCCCACACTTCATTGGTAGCGGTGTTGAACATCAGTCCCTGCGGATTTCTATGTCCGTATGAATACACGGTGGTCGGCGCCGTATTGCCCGGAAGCACGGGGTTATCGGGCGGCACTTTTCCGTCGCGGGTCATACGGTGTACCTTACCCCATTCCGCCTGCACGTTCTGGGCATTCATATTGGGCGAATTGGCGCCGCCGTAACTGGTGGTTCCGCCCTCACCCACGCTCAGGTACAGGTAGCCCTGGCTGTCAAAAACGATGCGGCTTCCATAGTGGTTGTACCAGGTATTGGGCGTAGCGGTTTTCAGCAGGGTTTCCATACCGGTCATCCTGTTCCCGCTTAGCTTGAAACGGATCAGCGTAAGAATACCCTGGTTTTGCGCATCCAGACCCACATAGCTGCTATACAGCCAGCCGTTGGAAGCATAGTCCGGATCAACTTTTACATCAAGCAAGCCTCCCTGTCCATTGGTATTCACCGATGGTACCCCGGTTATCTCGGTTGCGGTTCCGTTTTTGAAGCGGTACATTTTACCCGCTTTTTCTGTGAATACCAGCTCGCCGTCAGGCAGAAAATCCATACCCCATATGATCCCGCGATCGCTGAGCAGGGTGTTTACCCGAATACCCGGTTCTGCCCCCGATGGCCCCGGGGATCCGATATCGGTTGTGGACGATTTGCAGCTGAGTAACAGGGATACCACTGCGGCCATCGCGCAGCGCCCGGGGAGGATTTTCATGGCGATCGGGTTTGGATGGATAGGAAGATACGAAAAAATGCGTGAGAGGTCGGTCGGCAGTCGTGAGTTGGCGTGAGTTCATAAAAAAGCCACCAATCGGGATGATTGGCGGCTTTTTTATGCGGGGTATTTATCAATACTTTCCGTGAAGCGCGTCAAACTCTTTGAATTTGGCTTCATAAGCTTCGAACACTTTGTTGTCTTTACCCCTGGCGCGGTCTCTCTTGTACTGGTAAATATTGGCCAGGAAATCCACCGATTTACCAATCACACTTTTTTCTGTTCCGGTACGGGTTGCTTTGTCTTTCAGGATCGCATAGGATTTTTCCAGCCATTCTGCCGCTACGTCGAGGTTCTCTGAAATGGGTTTTTCCAGCGCTGTGTTGGCGGCTTTCAGGGGATCGATCTTTACTTTGAGGGCTGCTTCGGCAGCGGCTTTTTTCTTAGGGTCTTTTTCCACGGGCTTGTCGGCATTCAGTGCCTGCATGGCGCGGATATTTGCTGCGTATTTGTCATCGAGCTCCACGAACATATTGTAATAGATCACACCCACATTGAATGCGGCGAGCGCATTCTGGTTATTCTTGGCATAGGCTTTTTTGAAAGCTTCGGCGGCTTTTGCCGTAAACTCCTTATGTTTTGCTTCGTCGAGACCCGGCTCCGTCTTTGCTTTCACAAACACATCGCCAAACTGCAGGTAATACATTTCAGAAAGGGTTCCGGCGGCATCGCCTTTGTTGTAGGCTGCCAGTTTTTCGTCGAGGCTCAGGTTCTTATCCATGTAATCCACGTCAAACTCATCCCATCCTTCTTTCGGATACACTTCTCTTGCCAGCGCCAGGTATTTGTGGAACATGGCTTCGTTCTTGGTGTCGGTATAATGAACCGCCAGGAATTTATAAGCATCGATATACGTATCGCCGCCTATTTTGTTATCGGCCAGTATCGCATAATACTTGGCGGCCTGGTCGTTCTTTTTACCGTTCTGGTAGGCATAGGCGGCGTACAATACCCCTATGGTATCCATCAGCAATGACTGGGTCGTCCATTTGTTCCGGATAATGGTATTGATGTACTGGTTGCTCACATCGAAAGATTTGGCGGCATCGTCCCATTTCTTATCGTTGAACTGTTTGATACCGGCGTTAAAAGCGGTGCTGTACATGTTAAAATAACCGTCGGAGCCCTTTGCCTTGGCAACGGCCATGGTGGGATCAAGTTCCTCGTATTTACGGAATGCCGCATCGGCATCCTGCATGGCATTGGGGTATTTGGTGGCGGTGGCAGGCGTTTTGGCCAGCTCGGAATATACACGCGCTTTCCAGTACCATGCCTCGGGTTTACCGGAGAATTTAGGATCGGTCACAGACTTGTCAACCTCTGTTTTGGCATCTTCGTACCTGCCAAGCAGCGCAAACTTCTCCACATTCTTCGGGTCCTGCGCATTTGCTATCTGCAGCGTGGCAGCGCATGCGGCAAACAATAGAAATTTCTTCATAGTGGGGGTTTTAATTATCGGTTTCTGTTGTTGAATCGTTCGTATTTTCTGTTGCCTGGTCGGGTCCCGCTTCTGCAGCCGGCTGTTCTCCGGACAGGTCGCCGGTTTCGGCCTCGGCCTCTTCTTCGATCTGCGAGATCGCAGCAATTTCGTCTCCGTCGTCCAGCCTGATCAGCGTTACGCCCTGCGTGGCCCTGCCCGCTTCGCGGATATCCACGATGCCGGTGCGGATCGTGATACCCGATTTGCAGGTAATGATAAGGTCTTCGCTTTCCTTTACGTACAAAATACCGACCAAACTACCGGTTTTTTCGGTCACATGGATGGTTTTAACACCTTTACCACCCCGGTTGGTGATCCGGTACTCATCGATGGCCGTTCTTTTTCCAAAGCCTTTATCGCTTACCACCAGTACGGTTTTGGATTTGTCGTCCTTGTTAACACATATCATGCCAACCACTTCATCATTTCTGTCATCCACCTCTATACCCGCCACGCCGATGGCGCCGCGACCGGTTGCACGCACTTTGTCTTCTGGGAAACGGATCGCGCGGCCGCTTTTCACGGCCATCATGATCTCCTTGTTGCCATCGGTCATTTCCGCATGCAGCAGCTCGTCGCCTTCCACGATCGTGATCGCATTTACACCGGTGGCCCTGGGGCGACTGAAATCTTCGAGTGAGGTTTTCTTGATGATACCCTGTTTGGTACAGAGAACGATATAATGGCTCTGTACGAATTCCTTGTCGTCGAGGTTCTTTACGTCGATGATGGTTTTTACCTTGTCATCCCCGGGTATCTGTATCAGGTTCTGGATAGCCCTGCCCTTGCTTTGTTTTTCGCCTTCGGGTATCTCATATACACGCATCCAGTAACAGCGGCCTTTTTCGGTAAAGAACATCATCGTATCGTGTGTGGAAGCCACAAACAGGTGTTCCACATAGTCTTCTTCCCTTGTTTTGGAACCCACCGCTCCCCTGCCGCCGCGGCGCTGCTGGCGGTATTCGGTGGCGGATGTACGCTTGATATACCCGAGGTGTGAGATGGTGATCACCACGTTCTCCTCCTCTATCAGGTCTTCTATGCGCATTTCATCGGCCAGGTACTGGATCTCGCTCTTCCGTGCGTCGCCGAATTTCTCCTTGATCAGGGTGAGTTCGGTCTTGATCAGTTCGTACCGCAGGCTCTCGCTGTTCAGCAGGTCTGTGAGGTGTTTGATCACATCCATCAGGCCATTGAACTCCTCCACGATCTTATCGCGTTCCATACCGGTAAGACGCTGCAGACGCAGTTCCAGGATGGCTTTTGCCTGTGTTTCAGTAAGTCCTTCCTCCTGTGTGTAAAAATCAGTGGGCGCAAATACCGACTGGCTGATATACCATTTCTCCTCGCGGCTCCTGCTGATCAATGCTTCTTTTGCTTCATCCGGCGTACGGCTGGCGCGGATCAGCGCAATCACTTCGTCCAGGTGGTCGAGCGCTTTCAGGTAACCCTCCAGCACATGCGCCCTTTCGTTGGCTTTGCGCAGTTCAAAACGTGTACGGCGTGTTACCACATCCATCCTGAACTCCACAAATTCGCTGATCAGGTCTTTCAGGTTCATGATACGCGGCCTGCCCTTGCTGAGGGCCACGTTATTGATGCCGAAACTGGTCTGCAGTTCGGAATATTTATACAGCTGGTTAATGATCAGCTGCGCCACCGCATCGCGTTGTTTCAGTTCTATCACGATACGGGTGCCTTCCTTGTTACTTTCGTTGCGCACATCGGAAACCCCGTCGATCACTTTGTCTACCACCAGCTGACCGATGCGGTCTGTCAGAGCATCCCGGCTTACCTGGTAAGGCACTTCGGTGATGATGATCTGTTCGCGGCCGTTTGCCCTGGTTTCCACATGGCAACGCCCCCTTACCACTACCCTTCCGCGACCGGTGGCCATGGCGTCGCGAACGCCTTCCATACCATAGATGATGCCCCCCGTGGGGAAATCGGGCGCTTTTACATACGCCATCAGCTGGTCGATCGTGATCTCTTTGTTATCGATATAAGCGATACAGCCGTCCACCACTTCCGTCATATTATGCGGCATCATGTTGGTGGCCATGCCTACGGCAATACCGGAAGACCCGTTCACCAGCAACTGCGGGATACGGGTGGGCAATACCGTGGGCTCCTCGCGCGAGTCGTCGAAGTTGAGCTGGAAATCCACGGTCTCCTTCTCGATATCCTCGAGCATGGCTTCGGCCACCCGATGCAGTCTTGCCTCGGTATAACGCATGGCCGCGGGCGGGTCGCCGTCGGGGCTGCCAAAGTTTCCCTGTTTGTCAACCAGCACATACCGCATGGCCCATTCCTGCCCCATTCTTACCAGGGTATCGTAAATGGATTTATCGCCGTGGGGATGGTATTTACCGATCACTTCTCCGACGGTCTGCGCAGATTTGCGGAAAGGTTTGTTACTGCTGAACCCCAGTTCGTTCATTGCATACAATACGCGACGGTGAACCGGTTTGAATCCATCGCGCACATCAGGCAGGGCACGGCCAACGATCACCGACATCGAATAATCGATATAGGCGGTCTTCATCTGCTCTTCAATATTTACCTGTATGGTGCGATCGTTATCGGAGGTCTGCTCCGGTGGTAATAAGTTCTCTTCCATGTTTTGTTTTCCGTGATATCAATGGGAACATCGAACAAAAACAGGAAATTCCGGACAACCAGGCCGGGTGATTTTACCCAGGCCGGTCAACCGTTATACTCCTGTTGCGCGTTCAATTTCCGGTACGCAAAATCCCTGTTATGAGGGAGCTTGCGAAGATACCTTTTTTAGGGGGCAAAACAGGCAGAAAACAGCAGTTTTTGGGCGGGTTTTATCCACAGATGGGAATAAGGAACGAGGGAGAATTTGGGAATTGCGGATTGGGAAATGTTGAAATTTTTAATCGGCACACCCCGATTTCAAAATTTCCCAATCCCCCATCCCAAAATCTCTCTTTACCCGGTCTTCTTCACGCTGGATCCGCCGCTTTTTCCGGCGGTGGAAACGGCATTGCCCCTGTAGTACAGGTCACTTCCGCCGCTGGCGCTGCCGCTGATCTCTTTGTTAACGGTTATTTTTACGTCGCTGCCACCGCTGGTGTCCACGGTGCAGTAATTGCTGGTCATTTCATAGCCATGCACATCGCTGCCGCCGCTGGCATTGATCCGGATACTGTTTACCTGACCCGAAAGAAATACATCCGATCCCCCGCTGGCTGAAACAGACAGCGATTCCCCGTGAAAAGACCCTCGCAGATCAGATCCGCCGGAGAGATGCATGGCCAGCGTGCCTATTTTCAGATCATTTTCAAAATTCACATCCGAACCGCCGGAAGCGCTCAGGGCGTCGAGTGTTTTTACGGAGATATAGGCTTTCAGTTTGCGGTTCAGTCCCCAGCTTATGTTCCAGCCGCTGCGCGGGCGGTCGTAATACAGTTTCAGCACGCCGTTCACCACTTCGCTGTGTATTTTATCGCGGTATTCGGAAGAAGAGGCGCTCACCGCCAGTGCTTCGTCTCCGCCCTGGGTGATGTACAGGTCAATGCCATCGGATGCCTCGATCGCATGAAAATTTTTCGCGGGGCGTTTCTGCGCATTGGCATCCATCACCGTTTTCTGGCTATAGGCGGCCGTGGCGGTAAACAGCGCAGCCAGGAGCAGGATTTTTTTCATAAGTTTTGTTTTCAGGAAGAACGTGGTTGGCCAATGAAAGTTACACTAACCCGAAATTTAATCCACCGGCCTTGGTGACCGGCGGCAGTATGGCGTGATGATTGCATAAGCATTCAGTATCTTTAATACAGCTACCGATTTATGGAACCTGTCAGACATATCGTATTACTCGGCGCGGGCAAGTCTGCCACGGTGCTGATCGAATTCCTGAAAGATATTGCCACCAGGCGTAAATGGAAAGTGACGGTGGCGGACAAAGATATCTCGGTCATAGAAAAGAAGATCGGGCAGCATTCCCATATCCGGCCGTTGGCGCTGGCGATAGACAAGGAATTACAGCGGCATGCGCTGATCGAATCAGCCGACCTGGTGATTTCATTGCTGCCGCCGGCCCTGCATTTTTTGGTGGCCCAGGACTGTGTATTGTTTCGCAAACACCTGCTTACGGCTTCGTATGTAGACAACGATATGGCCGGCCTGGCCAAGGAGATCAACAAGCTGGATGTACTGTTCCTCTGCGAGATGGGGCTCGATCCCGGTATCGACCATATGAGCGCGATGCAGATGGTTGACCGCATACGTAATGCGGGTGGCCGTATACAGTCATTTGTTTCGCATTGCGGCGGCCTGGTGGCCCCGGAGAGCGATGACAATCCCTGGCATTACAAGATCAGCTGGAACCCCAAAAGCGTGGTGCTGGCCGGAAAAGCAGGCGCCACTTTCCGCGAACAGGGCGCCACCAAGACCGTAAAATACGAGCAACTGTTTAAGAACTGCCAGACGGTAACAGTGCAGGATGTGGACACGTTTACCTACTATCCCAACCGCGACTCACTCACTTATATCAGCGCTTACGGTTTGCAGGAAGTGCAGACATTTATCCGCACCACGCTGCGCCATCCCGATTTCTGCAAGGCATGGCAACTGGCGGTGGACCTGGGACTGACGGATGAAAAAAATACCATCGAAACAGACAGCATGTCTATCGGCGCATTTATCAAAGCACATTTTGACCGGAAAAAAATATCCACCGATATCCACGACGCGGTATTGAAAGCACAGTTTGATTTTATCGGTCTGAACGACGAAACGCTGATCAACAAAGGCCAGTCCTGTTCGGCCGATATCTGGCAATGGATACTTGAAAAGAAACTGGCGCTGGCCCCTGCCGATAAAGATATGATCGTGATGCTGCACGAACTGGAATACGAGATCGACGGAAAAAAACAGTCGCTCAAAAGCGAACTCGTTGTCAAAGGCCAGGACAGCCTGCATACGGCCATGGCGCGTACCGTAGGGCTTCCCCTGGGCATTGCCGCGGTATTGGTACTGGATGAAAAGATCAAACAAACGGGTTTGCACACACCCACCGTTCCGGGTATTTACGAACCGGTGCTTGCCGAACTGGTAAAGCATGGGATCGCGTTCAGGGAAATAGAGCCTTAGGGATAATTGTTGGATTGCCGATTGGCGATTGCCGATTTTTTTGATTGAATATCTGGTTCAGTTTTTCTTTTTCTTCTTTTCCTTTTTTGGTTTTGTCTGCCGGGATTGTTTGGGGGCCGCGGTGTCTTCCGTTTTTCCCTGCAGCACCCATTCGTAGTCGAGCTGTCTTTTGTCGAGGTTGGCGGCCACCACCCGGATGGTCACTTTGTCGCCCATGCGGAATGTGCGGCCGCTTCTTCTGCCCACCAGACTGTAATCGGATTCTACGAGACGAAAATCGTCGTAATCGGAAAGACTGATCACGTTAACCAGTCCCTCGCATTTGTGTGCCACCGTTTCCACCCAGAAACCGAAACTGGCCACGCCGCTGATCACGCCATCGAATATTTCGCCGATATGACCCTGCAGAAACTCCACCTGTTTGTATTTGTTGCCGGCGCGTTCGCATTCCATGGCAGCGCGCTCGCGTTCGCTGCTGTGTTTGCATTTCTCCTCCATTTTTTTGTCGATAACGGTATGTCCGTCCAGCATCGATTGCAATACACGGTGTACCAGCACATCGGGATAGCGGCGTATGGGAGAGGTAAAATGGCAATAATATTCAAATGCAAGTCCGTAGTGGCCAATATTCTCTGTGGTATAAATGGCTTTGGCCATGGTGCGTATGCCCAGCTGTTCCAGCACCTGCTGTTCGGGCCGGCCCTCAACGGCAGTAAGCAGTTCGTTAAAACTGCGTGCAATGGTTTCGGGCGAGCTGGTATCGAACTGGTGCCCGTGTTTTTTGGCGAATACCACAAAAGGCGCCAGTTTTTCCTCATCGGGCTGGTCGTGTACCCGGTACGGGAAGGGGATCGGTTTTTTGGCGGTCTTGTCCTTGGCCACATGCTCGGCAACCGTTCGATTTGCCAGCAGCATAAACTCTTCGATCAGCTGGTGCGATTCCTTGCTTTCCTTTACAACGATGCCGATGGGTTTGCCTTTTTCATCCAGTTTAAAACGCACTTCCTGTGAAGAGAAATTGATGGCGCCCTTGCTGAAGCGGTTCCGGCGCAGGCGCTGGGCCAACCCATTCAGAAAGAGTATCTCCTCTGCATGCAGTCCCTCTCCCGATTCTATGATCTGCTGTACGTCTTCGTAGGTATACCGATGGTCCGAATGGATCACCGTTTTGCCAAGCCAGTATTGTTTGATATCGCCTTTTCCGTTCATGTGGAAAACAGCGGAGAAAGTGAATTTGTCTTCGTGCGGCCGCAGCGAGCAGAGCTCGTTGGAGATCTTCTCGGGCAGCATCGGGTTTACGCGATCGGGCAGGTAAACCGATGTGGCCCGTTTATACCCTTCCTTATCCAGTTCGGTTTCGGGTTCCACATAATAGCTTACATCCGCTATGTGCACACCTATTTCGTACAGACCGTTTTTCAGTTCGCGTATGGAGATCGCATCGTCAAAATCCTTTGCGTCCACCGGGTCAATGGTAAAGGTGAGCATGTTACGGAAATCCTTTCGCCTGCCGATCTCCTGGTGCGAAAGCACTTCGGGCAGTCTTGCGGCTTCTTCCATCACGTCGTCGGGAAAAGAAAGCGGGAAGCCGGCTTCTGCCAGCAGTTCCTTCATCGCCGCATCGTTCTCGTCTTCCGGCTGCATGATGCTTACCACGGTACCCACCGGTTTTTTATCCTCCCTCTCCCATTTTACCAGTCTTGCCACCACCCTGTCGCGGTTCTTCGCGCCATGCAGTTCTTCCAACGGAATAAACAGATCGGGCATCGGTTTATCGGTATCGGGAACAAAAAAAGCAAAGTGTGCCGACAGCTGTATGGTTCCCACGAATTCGGTCTGTTTTCTCTCCACCACTTCTGTGATACGACCTTCTTTTTTGCCCGTTCGCATATTCTCCTTGACAAGTTTCACGCGAACGGTGTCGCCGTTGAGTGCATTTCCCATATCGCTCTGCCGCACCAAAACATCGCTGGCTGAACCGGCCACAACTACATAACCGATGCCGGAGCGGGTTACTTCCAGTTTTCCTTTCAGTACATGCGACTGTACCGACCGGGTTTGTTTTTTTGCGGTATGCTTGGTTTTTTTTCTGCTCATGGTCGTTGCATTAACGTGAAGTTCCAGATGAACCCGAATACAAGTTCGTTGAACTTATCTCCTTCATCAAATAAAAAATAGTGCCGGATGGGTAATACATATATGGGCAGGCTGGCCAGTTGATCCGAAAACTTCATCAGGCGCATGGCATCCTTTTCGGTGGTAAGGATGAGTTTTTGTTCTGCCTGTATTTCGCTGTACCGTTTGCGAACATCGTTTAGATCGTCGATGGAAAAGATATGGTGGTCCGAATAATCCTGCTGGTAATAGGTATGGGCTTTCTCGTGCAGGTATTCTTTCAGTGGTTTGGGGTTGGCGATACCGCATACCAGCAGCACTTCATCCTCGGTGGTCAGTTTACGCTCTGCCTGCCGGTCGTTGATATGATAGGGCGTTCCGTATTCGATGGTGGTAAAAAATACCCGCTGCGTAACTGTTGGGTTCAGGCTGCGGATGGTTTTCTGCTTGGCCTCGGCCGACAGGTCATACGGACATTTGGTAACAATGATCACCTGCGCTCTTTTGGCAGACGACCATTGATCGCGCAGGTCGCCGGTGGGTAAAAAAAAATCGTGCGGGTACAGGTTGCTGTACTCGGTAAGCAGGATATTGAACCCCGCTTTTACCATGCGGTGCTGGAATGCGTCGTCGAGGATGATGGCCTGCAGATCGGGCACATCCTGCAGCAGGTGTGGTATGCCTACGATGCGCTCTTCGCAAACGGCCACGGAAATATCGGGGTGCTTGGTATGAAACTGCATGGGTTCATCGCCGATATCCAGTGCCGTGGTATGCTGGCCGGCCAGCACATAGGCTTTTGTTTTGCGTTTGTACCCCCGGCTCAGGGTGGCCAGTCTGAAATGCGGTTTCAGCAGTTCGATCAGGTATTCCACCATCGGCGATTTACCGGTACCGCCCACGGCCAGGTTGCCTACACAGATAACGGGAAAATTAAAGGAGGCGGATTTGAGGTAGCGTTTATCGTACATCCAGTTCCGGACAAAAATGATACATCCGTAAATGATCGCCACAGGCAGTAACAGAACACGGAAAGATTTGAGGAAGAGCGTGTTAAAATTCATAAATCTGTTGCGGTGTGATGCAGTAGTGCAAAGGTACATCAAATTGATGGGTGTCACTGATCGCGTCTACCGGTTCAAAATACGAGAACCCGATCGTGGTAACGGTTTCGCTGCAACGTGCAAGGTACCTGTCGTAAAATCCTTTTCCATACCCCACGCGTTGCCCGTTCTTATCGCATACCAGCATGGGAACAAACGCCAGGTCAATCTCCAGGGGATCGACGGCCATGCCCGATCTGGGTTCTGTGATGCCCCATTCATTGGTTACATAAACGGTGTCCTCATCTATCAGCAGCGCTTCCATGGTAGCTGTTCCGGGGTTGATTTTGGGATACACCGTCTGCAGACCCGGCACCATATGCCGCAGGTAGCCCGAAAACAAATGGGTGTTCGGCTCGGCTGTTGCAGGCATGGGCCAGTAGGTGAACAATACGCGTATATCGCTGTAATCCATCTGCTGAAAACGCAGCAGCAACAGGTCGTCGTACCGCAGCCTCTCGCGGTCGTGCACCTGCATGCGTTTATCCCGGTACTGTTTTCTGAGTTCCTGTTTGGTCATGCAATAACAGCTTGTAAGGTTCCGGAAAGTTTTGCGGCTTCCGCTGCAATCAACCCGCGGTCAAAACCGCTTAATTTCGGAATGCTGCCCAGCGAGGGATACCCGCTCCAGCCAACGATCTCCGCTTCGTACGAAAGATAGTCGTCGTTAAATATCCAGCCCGCCACATCCAGCTGCTGCGCGCGGCACCAGGCCGCGGTAAGCAGGGAATGATTGATACTGCCCAGATAATTCCTGCTTACGATCACCAGTCTTGCCTGCAGCGACCTGACCAGATCGGCAACAAATAAGGTATCGCTGAACGGCACCAGCAATCCGCCCGCGCCTTCGATCACCAGTGGCCTGTCACCCGCCGCCTGCTGCAGGGCGGCTGCCTGCTGCAGGATCGTTCTTTCATCGATCGCAATCCCGTCCATCCTGGCAGCGATATGCGGCGAAGCAGGGGTATGCAGCCGATATAGTTCATCGTGCACCACGGTAAACGGGTTAGAGACCAAGGCCCTTACCCTTTCCGCATCGGTTCCCTCGGCAAAACCGGCCTGTACGGGTTTCCAGTAATCTGCCTGCAAGGCCTCTGTAACGATGGCGGAGACCACTGTTTTACCTACATCGGTACCGATACCTGTTATAAAAATGGATTGTTTGATGGCAGGTGGTTTGGGGTTATTGGTTTGCCGGCCGGGTGAAGAAAGAGAACAGGGTGCTGCCGTAATTACGGGTAAAACCGAAGCCTTCGAATGTTTCGTACCGGTTGCGCGGCGTATGTTCCAGCACAAAAAAACCACCCTTGCGGATCATCTGTCTGGCAACGATGATCTTTGGCAGTTCGTCTATCGTGCCCAGTGCATACGGCGGACCTGCAAAAATAAAATTAAACTCCTCCGCGCTGCTGTTGAGATAGGCGAATACATCCATTTTGAGCAACCGGCAGTTTTCTGCACCCAGCGCGTCGATGTTCTTTTTGATGAACGCATGCATGGCATTGTCTTTTTCCACAATGGTCAGGTCTGCGGCTCCGCGCGAGGCCAGTTCATAACTGATGGCACCTGTTCCGCCAAACAGATCGAGGGTTTTGACACCGGTGAAATCGATACGGTTCTGCAGTATATTGAACAGTCCTTCTTTGGCAATATCGGTTGTGGGTCTTGTGTAGGGCATATTTGCCGGCGGCTGTATCCTTCTCCCACCCCATTTTCCTGAAATGATCCTCATATGGCCAGGTTAATCAGGGGCGTGAAATAATACGAAGGGTATTCCGTTAAACCGGCCAGCAGCGAGCCGGGGTCTGTTGCCGGTACCTGGCAACTGATCTCTCCAAACAATTTACCCAGCCGGGTTGCATTCAGGAAACCTTCTTCCATCCTGCCGGTAATTTCGAGATAGGCGCTGTTCTTCGGCACCGGAAACTGCTGCAATACGCTTATGAGGTAGTACAGTATGTCTTCTGCCGTTCTGTAGGAAAAATGCCTGATCAGCAGCAGGCGGCCATCCCTGATCAGCGAAAGCACGCACACATCGCGGTATACCTGCAGGTGCAGGAGATGCGCAGGCAGGTCCGTTCTTGCCAGCAGTTTGTTCAGGATACCCGAATACACATGCCGCGGTTTGTACAGCACGTATTGCCTGCCCACCAGATCGTGCAGGTTCCTGTCTATATGGTAGGCCGTTACCTGCTCTCCGTTGGCCAGCGCATCGTGCATGGTATCGTGGTGATAGCGTTCGCCGAATACCAGCGCCAGGTAGTCAGCTGCCGCCGCAGGATCGAATTTCTGCGCGGGCACCACCAGCGCTTCTTCGGAAAGATAATAGCAGGTCACCTCCCGGTAATTACGATTGAGTATGCGGGATCCGGCAAGCAATTCCCCGAAAGTTTTTTCCCATTCCTCCTCTGTCGAAAACAATTCGAGTCCCGACAGAGCGCCGTTTTCGGTGCATACGCAGGCTACTTCGGAAGGACAGAACTCAAGCAACAGCCTGGCATCCTGCGAAGCCTCCATGGCCGGTTCATTATAATATCCTGCAAGCTTTTTTATCATGTGGGTGATTACAACTGCAATGATAAAAAAGTTTGTTGTATGAATGCCCGTTTCCCGCGTCTGTTTTACCAGATCTTTCAGCGCCGCGGGTGGTTGCGGACAGACCGATAAACCCATTAGCTTTGCGCCCGAATGGCAACCGCTTCCAAAGAGATCAATTTACGGGTATCGATCAGTAACAGACAGATACTGTCTATCGCCCTGCCCATTACTGCGGCGATCATCGTGCCGCAGGTGAATTTTATCATCAACAATATTTTCCTGGGCGGTCTCGGGCAGAAATCGCTTGCCCTGGCGGGTATTACGGGTGTGTACTACCTGGTGTTTGCGGTGGCAGGTCACGGACTGAACAATGGACTGCAGGCGCTGATCTCGCGGCGTGCCGGCGAAAACCGGATTGCCGATATCGGTAACCTGTTTGCACAGGGCGTACGCATTGCGCTGGTATTTGCGGTGATCGGCATTGCCATCACCTGGTTTGTTGCACCCTATGTGCTGCGCTGGTCGCTGCACGATGCCGAGAGCGTGCGTGTTTGCGTGAATTTTCTCAATATCCGCATACTCGGGCTGCCGTTCCTGTATGTGTACCAGATGCGCAACGCATTGCTGGTGGGCACCAACCAGAGCAAGTACCTGATCATCGGCACCGCCACCGAAGGCATTGTCAATATCTTTTTTGATTATGCGCTGATCTACGGCAAATTCGGGATGCCCGCGCTGGGTTTTGAAGGCGCCGCCTATGCCTCGATCATTGCCGAGTTCTCGGGACTGGTCGTGATCTACTGGGTCATCAGGTATTACGGCATCACCCGGCAGCTGCAGCTGTTCCGCAACTGGAAGTACGATATCGGCAATATCAGGCTTATCCTGCAGCAGTCTTATCCGCTGATACTGCAGCATGTGATCAGCGTAGGCAGCTGGGAGTTTTTTTACATCCTGATAGAACACCATGGAGAAAGAGACCTGGCTATTTCGAACGCGATGCGCAATATCTTCGGATTCTTTGGCTGTTTTACCTGGGCATTTGCCGCAACGGCGAACACCATGGTGAGCAATGTGATCGGGCAGCAGCTGCAATCGCAGGTAAAAAAACTGATCTACCGTATCATGTACTGGAGCATGGGGTTTGCACTGGCGGTGTTCCTGTTCCTGAACGCATTTCCGCATATTTTTTTATCGATCTACGGACAGGGCGATGCCTTTATTCAGGCAGCCATACCGGTAACCAGGGTGGTGTCTTCTGCGCTGGTACTGATGTCGGTCTCTGTTGTGTGGATGAATGCGGTAACCGGCACGGGCAATTCCAAGATCAACCTGTTCTCCGAGATCGCGGCAATCAGTTTTTACTGTGCCTATGTATATACCGTGCTCGAAGTGATGCATATGCCCATCACCTGGGGCTGGGCAAGCGAATGGATTTACTGGATGACGATACTGATTCCCTCCTTCTTTTACATCAGTTCCAACCGCTGGAAAACAAAAACGATCTGATCTCCCGAATGGCTTCGGGAAGCTGCGATACCATTCCATACTGGTTAAGACGCACTGTAAAATGCCGCGGCTCAGCGCGCGTCAGGCGTTTTTCAGCGAAGCCACCAGGCCGATGTATTGCTGCATGGCGCTTTCCCTGCCCGTGCCTTTGAGCTTAGCCCAGGCTTCGTGTTTGAACTTTGCCACGAAATCGAAAGGATTGGAAGGAGCATCGGCAGGATTATCGCCTTCCGTGGCCTGTTTGTAAAGCGAATAAAGCTTCAGCAACGTTTCGTTATCCGGTTTTTCGGAAAGCAGTTTACTGCCGGCAACGGCCTGTTCAAATTGTTGGGAAAGATCCATGGAGGTAATTTTGAAATTTTGGAATTGGGGAATTTTGGATTGAACGGAAAATTAGGGCAATCCTGCCTGCCGGCAGGATTTAAAATTTCCCAATTTCAAAATTCCAAACTGTTGCTGTTTTATTGCATTGATGCCAATAGTTTGGCGCCTTCTGCCTTCACGGTGATATCCTCCGAACTTCTTGTGGGAAGTTTCACCAGTCTGGTCAGCACTTCAATGGCCTGCGCCGGTTTGTGGTCGTCTTTATAGGCTTTTGCCAGGTCCAGGTAATTGGGGGCGAAATACGGTTCGAGCGATTTGCATTTCTCCATATATCTTTCGGCATCTTCAAAACTGCCCGGAGGCAATCCGCCGTACAGCAGTTTTACAGCCGCTTTGCGGATACCCGAAAGATTGGCCATTTCGTAATGCCATTTACCCAGGGTATAATTCGCCTTTGCATGATTGGCGTTCAATGACAGCGCTTTATCCGCATAGTATCTTACATCGCGCACATACCCTACCAGTTTTTTGTTTTCGGTTTCGATCTCGGTCATCTTGCCCGAAGTCATTGCCATGGCGTAACTGGCATCTGCCTGTGAACTGTCTGTGTTGAAAGCCCGTTGCGCAAATGCATAGCCGCTTTCTATGTACAGGCGTTTTGCCTGTTTATCGGTTTGCCGACTGCCCACAGCCACATTCATCTCGGCGGCTTTCACCAGCGCTTTCTGGTGATTGGGTTCCAGCAACAGTACCTGTTTGTATTTGTCCAGCGCCTCCGCCTCCTTGAATTGTTTCTCAAAATTGTCGCCTTCTTTCATCAGCACCGTTACATCCTGCGAAAACAGGGCGGTGGTGGCGAGCAGTAATAAAAAAGAGAACAGCGTTTTCATAGTTATCCGGTTGTCATGCTTTCCTGTCGATCTCAAAACTCACACCCACACTGCCATTCAACTGCGCGGCGGGCGGGTGCATTTTTCTGATGGAAATGAACACGGAAGAAGCCAGTGCAAACCGTTCGAGTATCTGGCCGGCAATATCCGTTGCCAGTGTCTCAAGCAGTGGTGTGGGCACCATCATGCGCTGCTTCACCAGTTCATATACCGCAATATAATCAACGGTATCTTCCAGGTGCCTGACCGGCAATTTTTTTGGCGAATGTTTGACAGTAATATTCACCTCAAACTCGTTACCCAATAGTTTCTCCTCCGCCCATATGCCATGATGGGCAAAAAAGACCAGGTTATGAAGATGGATGGAAAGCATTTTTTTTAGTTTGTGGTCTGTGGTCTGTGGTTGACTTATCCACACAGACCACAAACCTTCTAAGCCAATCCCTTTGCGCTCAGGTACCGTTCTGCATCGAGCGCTGCCATACAGCCGCTGCCTGCGGCCGTTACGGCCTGACGGTAGGTTTTATCCTGCACATCGCCGGCGGCGAATACGCCTTCGAGGTTGGTTCTGGAAGTACCCGGCACGGTTTGTATGTAACCGGTCTCGTCCATATCGACCCATTCTTTGAAGATATCGCTGTTGGGCTGGTGGCCTATCGCCACAAAGAACCCGCTGATGGGTATCACCTCTGTTTCGTTGGTCTGGTTGTTCCGGATCCTTACACCCTCTACCTTGGTGGGTCCGAGTATCTCATCGGTTTCCGTATTCCAGTACACTTTGATATTCGGCGTGGCAAGCACCCGGTCCTGCATCACTTTGCTTGCGCGCATTTTTTCTTTGCGGATGAACATATGCACATGCGTGCAGAGTTTTGACAGGTATAATGCTTCTTCGGCTGCGGTATCCCCGGCGCCCACGATGGCCACTTCTTTACCGCGGAAAAAGAACCCGTCGCATACCGCGCAGGCGCTTACGCCAAACCCGTTCAAACGTTCCTCGCTCGGCAGACCCAGCCATTTGGCCGATGCGCCGGTGCTGATGATCACGGCATCCGCTTCGATCAGTTTTTCTTCATCTATCCACACCTTATACGGTTGCTGTGAAAAATCCACTTTGGTGGCGAGGCCATAACGGATATCCGCTCCCATCCTTGCCGCCTGTTTTTCAAAATGCACCATCATCTCCGGCCCCTGTATGCCATCCGGGTAACCGGGGTAATTTTCCACTTCGGTGGTAATGGTTAACTGCCCCCCGGGCTGTATGCCCTGGTACAGAACCGGTTTCATATTTGCCCGCGCTGCATAGATTGCCGCGGTATATCCCGCAGGACCCGATCCGATGATCAGTACATGTACTTTTTCTGATGCTTCATTTGCCATACTGCTGGTAACTTTTCTGATTTAGACGGACAAATGTATCATTCCCTTGCACTGCAGTTGTCCGCTGTTTTGCACAATTTTTGTTATTTGGGGATAATCAGTCTTTTGATCTGAACAGCGTATCCGCAAAACGCGCCCAGCGCGCCGTTGCTGATATTGCCCAGCACCTTACCCGGTGAAGAGAAAGGGTTGCCGATAGACTGGCTATTGTATTCCCAGGTACGCCAGAATTCAAAACTGGCTTTGTCGATATTGCAGAAACGGATCGTTGCCGTATCTCCTCTTCTGAAATAACCATAATCGTCGCGCCGCTTGGTGTCTGCTCTTTCGGGCGCCTTGTCTACCTGTATATCGTACGTGGTTCCGTCAACGATCTGGTCGTCGTACACGCTGTTCCTTCCCGGAAAGAACCCGTTGCTGTTTGCCTGTGTAAAGTAGCGGATATAATTGCCCAGTCCCGGCGGATCCGTTACCCTGGCCATCAGCACTACATTACGGGTGGTATCGGCCAGGAAAGGCGCTTTCTTCCACCAGAGAGAATCGATCTTTTTGGTAAGGAAGGGAATGGTGGTGGTGGCGGTGTACGACTGCGATCCGACGGTGATGGACAGCCGGTAATTTTTTCCCGGCACACCGGTCATCGTGTCATAAGGCGGCACCGGGGAAGTGGTGTACAGGTAGTAACGCCTGCCGCCGCTGTAACCCGAGACCTCCTTCAAAGGCACGGTTCTCCTGCCGTCGCTGATGGTGATGGCGGCGTTGTGCACCATCGAATTCAGCATAACCGTGGTATCTATCTCCGAAAAATAATTCAGTGAGCCTGACAAGATCACCAGTGGTGCAAAACCGGTTTCTATCTGCGCATCAACCACCAGTTTGGCCGGCTGAACATCGGCCTGCGGCGAAATGGTTTTTTCGCAGGCTGCCAGCAGTGTGGCAAAGCCGATCAGCCACCGTACAAACCTTGTCTTTTTCCGATTCATGGTTATAAAAAACCCCTCGGTAAGAGGGGCTTATTTATTTTGGGAAACCTATTATCCTAAATAAGCTTTCAGTGCATTGCTGTAACGCGCTTTCTGCAGGCGTTTGATGGCCCTTTCCTTGATCTGGCGGATACGTTCTTTGGTAAGGTCGTATTTCATACCGATCTGCTCGATGGTTACACCGTTCTCACCGTCGAGGCCGAAATAAGCGTTTACGATCTCTGCTTCGCGGGGAGAAAGCGATTTCAGTACACGGCGGATCTCTTCACGCAGCGAGTCTTTCATCACATCTTCGTCTGTATCGTCGTTGCCTTCCAGGAGGTCGCCCATGGCCACGTCTTCCGCCTCGTGCACAGGTGCATCGAGCGAAGTGTGACGGGTATTGCTCTGGAAAATATTGTTGATCTCGGTTTCGCTCATCTCCAGTATCTCGGCCAGTTCCTCTGTAGAAGGCTCGCGTTCATGCTCCTGTTCAAAAGCCATATACGCTTTGTTCGCCTTGTTGTAGGTACCGATCTTGTTCTGCGGAAGACGAACCAGCCTGCCCTGCTCGGCCAGCGCCTGCAGAATGGACTGACGGATCCACCATACCGCGTAAGAGATGAATTTAAAACCCTTGGTTTCATCGAAACGCTGTGCGGCTTTGATCAGACCGAGGTTTCCTTCGTTGATCAGGTCGCTGAGAGACAGACCCTGGTGCTGGTACTGTTTGGCAACAGATACCACAAAACGCAGGTTGGCCTGTACCAGCTTATCCAGCGCACGCTGATCTCCCATCTTGATGCGCTGCGCCAGCGTGGTCTCTTCTTCGGGGGTGATCATCGGGATCTTGGAAATCTCCTGCAGGTACTTTTCAACGGCTTGCGAATCTCTGTTGGTAATCTGTGTAGCGATCTTAAGCTGCCTCATAGTGAATATTGCTTGTTATAATGATAAACGATTAATAGACCCCTTTTGTTTTAAAAACGCTGTAAGGGAACCGTTAATATAGTTAAAATAGCTCTCCGGAAGCGTGCAAAGGTACGTTGCAACACCGAATTATACCAGTTTTTGTGGAAAAACTCGGCTATTTGGGGCAAAATAAACCTAGGCAGGTACGATCGGCGAAAACGAAATACGAAAAATTGATATAAGTATGGCATTTCCGCTCCGTACTTCGTATCCCTTACTTGTTCCTAACTTCTTATCTTCGCGGAGCTTATGATCGATCTCCGCTCCGACACCGTTACGCGGCCCACACCCGGCATGCTGGACGCCATGATGAACGCCCCTGTTGGTGACGACGTCTTCAACGAAGACCCTTCTGTCAATAAACTCGAAACTTTCTGTGCAGGTCTGTTTGGTATGGAATCGGCCCTGTTCTGTCCCAGCGGAACCATGACCAACCAGATAGCCATCAAAACCCATACCCAACCCGGCGACGAAGTGATATGCGAAAAACTTTCACATATCTATCAGTACGAAGGCGGCGGTATTGCGTTCAATGCGGGCGCATCGGTGCGGCTGATCGATGGAGACAGGGGCCGCATTACGGCGGAGCAGGTAAGGGAGGCTGTTAACCCCGACGATATTCACCGCCCGGTATCCACCCTGGTATCGCTCGAGAACACGGCCAACCGCGGCGGCGGAAGCTGTTATGATTTCAATGATATACAGGAGATTAAGGTAATCTGCCTCCAAAACAACATGAAACTTCACCTGGATGGTGCGCGTTTGTTCAATGCCCTGGTGGCCAAGAACGAGACCTGCCGCCAGTACGGCCAGGTTTTCGATACCATTTCCATCTGTCTCAGCAAGGGACTGGGCACTCCGGTTGGCAGCGTGCTGCTGGGGCCTTTTGATTTTATCAGGAAAGCAAGACGCATCCGCAAAGTGTTTGGCGGCGGCATGCGCCAGGCGGGCTACCTGGCGGCCGCGGGGCTGTATGCGCTGGAGCACCATGTGGCCCGGCTGGCCGAAGACCATAAGCATGCACAATTGTTGGCAGAGACTTTGCAGGGAAAAGAGTTCGTGGGCGAGATCCTGCCGGTTGAAACCAATATCCTCCTATTTGAAGTGAAGGGGCGTTATACCGCCCGTGAGCTTGCTGCCAGATTCAGAGAAAAAGGCATTATGGTGATTGCCATATCCCCAACGCAGATCCGGATGGTATTCCATCTCGATATCAGCCCGGATATGGTGCAGCAAACCATCGATGCCATCCATATCCTGTAGACCTATTGACGCGTATAATCGACCTAGCATTATGTTACCAAGAATTAATCCGACCACCACACAGGCCTGGTTTTTACTGACCAGGCACCACGAGGAAGAGATGAACCGCCGCCATATGCGCGACCTGTTCAGTGCCGATCCCGAACGTTTCCAGAAATTTTCGCTGCGCCTCGGCGATATTTTGTTTGACTATTCCAAGAACATCATCAACCAGAAAACACTGCAGCTGTTACTGCAGCTGGCAGAAGACTGTAAGGTGAAGGAAGCCATCCATGAGATGTTTGCGGGCATACGCATCAACGAAACAGAACAACGTTCGGTGCTGCATACCGCACTCCGTAATTTTTCCGATACGGTGATACTGGTAGAAGGCAAGGACATCATGCCCCGTATCCGCAAGGTGCAGGAACAGATGCGTCTTTTCTGCAACCAGGTACATTCCGGCAACTGGAAAGGATATACCGGCAAAAAAATCCGCTATATCGTAAACATCGGCATCGGCGGCAGCGATCTGGGACCCTTTATGGTTACCGAAGCACTGCGTCCTTACCGCAAAGAGGGTATCGAGTCGTTTTTTGTCAGCAATATAGACGGTACGCATATTGCCGAAACACTGAAAAAACTGAACCCGGAAGAAACGCTGTTCCTCGTGGCATCCAAAACTTTTACCACCCAGGAAACCATGACCAATGCGCATACCGCACGCAGCTGGTTCCTGGAATCGGCAAAAGAAGAGGCGCATATTGCCAAACACTTTGTGGCACTCAGCACCAACGAAAAAGAAGTAACGGCATTTGGCATCGACAAAGCCAGTATGTTCGAGTTCTGGGACTGGGTAGGCGGACGTTATTCCCTTTGGAGTGCCATCGGTCTGTCGATTGCGCTGACCATCGGCTACGATCATTTTGAACAGCTGCTCAAAGGCGCCTATGCCGCGGATGAACATTTTCAGAAAGAGAAATCCGACAAGAATATTCCCATACTGATGGCGTTGCTGGGTATCTGGTACACCAATTTCTTTGATGCGCAAAGCGAAGCCATCCTTCCGTACGACCAGTACCTGCATCGCTTTGCAGCCTATTTCCAGCAGGGAAATATGGAAAGCAACGGTAAGAGCACCGACAGGAACGGCAACCCGGTTAACTACGCCACGGGACCCGTTATCTGGGGCGAACCGGGCACCAACGGACAGCATGCTTTTTACCAGTTGATACACCAGGGCAGCCTGCTGATCCCCTGCGATTTTATCGCGCCGGCGATCAGCCATAACCCGATCGGCGACCATCATACCAAACTCCTGTCCAATTTCTTTGCCCAGACCGAAGCGCTGATGAACGGCAAAACAGAAACCGAAGTGAAGGAAGAACTGGTTAAGTCGGGCAAAAAAGAAGATGAGGTAAAACGCCTCACCCCTTTCAAAATATTCGAAGGCAACAAACCCAGCAATTCGTTTCTCATAAAGGAGATCACGCCTTTTACGCTGGGCAGCCTGATTGCGCTATACGAACACAAGATATTTGTACAGGGTGTTATCTGGAACATTTTCAGTTTTGACCAGTGGGGTGTGGAGCTCGGCAAGCAGCTGGCCAACCGGATTCTCCCCGAACTGGAAAACAATACCGCTGTGGGTTCCCATGATGCATCCACCAACGGACTGATCAACGCGTATAAGGAAATGCGGCAGCCCTGAGTCTTTGCGGCGTGGCCGCAGAGATCCCCGTTGCACTACCGAGATTTGTCAAACCCCTGCAGCCTATGCAACCAGACATCCATCTGCGTCCCATTCAGTTTTCCGATAATGCGGTTATTGCGCGTATTATCCGGAAAAGCCTGGAAGAATTCGGGGCCAATCACCCGGGAACAGTGTATTACGATGCCTCGACCGACCACCTGTATGAGCTGTTTTCCGAAACAGCGGGCAGCCGGTATTTTATTGCGGAACAGGAAAGCGGGATACTCGGCGGGGCAGGTATTTTTCCAACCGGGGAACTTCCGGACGGCACCTGTGAGCTGGTGAAAATGTACCTTAAAAAAGAAGCGCGCGGTATGGGACTGGGACGCCGCCTGATCAACCATTGCCTTTCGGTGGCAAAGGAACTGGGCTACCAACAGGTTTACCTGGAGACCATGCCCGAACTCAGCAAAGCTGTCAGCGTATACGAACAGTTCGGCTTTCTGCCGCTTACCGCACCCATGGGTAATACCGGGCATACCGGCTGCGGTATCTGGATGTTGAAAAAACTGTAGACGCCGCCGGTTTCTCTCTGTCAGGAGGCCGTATGATCCAAAAAAAAGCCCTCACGACTGTGAAGGCCAACTACAAATTATTTTCTGTTTACCATTTATCTACTTCTTCTGAAGCGTGGCTTGACGAACCTGCTTCTTCTGCAACAGGGGCAGGGGCTGCGGCTACTGGTTCGGCTGCCGCTACTACAGCAGGTTCTGCGGCTGCTTCCATTTCTACAACAACACCCTCGCCTTCTCCTTCTGCATATTCATGGTTAAATGCATCAAAATCAAAATCGGGCATCAGGTCTGTCTTTACGTAGTCGATGGCCTCACCCAGCGCTTTCAGGAATTTATTGAAATCTTCTTTGTACAGGAAGATCTTGTGCCTGTCGTAACCGTTGTCGTCGAAACGTTTACGGCTTTCTGTAATGGTAAGGAAGTAATCGTTACCACGGGTTGCCCTTACATCAAAAAAATAGGTTCTTCTTTTGCCCGCCCTGATCCGTTTGCTGTAAACACTATCCATTTTTTTGTCGTTGTTCTCGTACGCCACAGTCTGTAGTTTTTGGTTTTGAATTTAGATGATTGACAAATATAGGATTGTTTCAGAATTACCAAAATTTTAAGAAAACTAATCGGCGAGCCCCAAAAACAGGTGTGGAACACTGAAAAAACCTCAATTCTGCCAGTGGGTGCCGTTGCCGGAAAGACCGGCTGTGCGGTTTTCGGTTAACTGCAGGCGGTACAGTTCGGCATAGTAACCGTTGCTGGCCAGCAGTTCATCATGGGTTCCCTGCTCCGCTATCTCGCCGTTATCGAGCACAATGATGTTGTCGAACCGGAACGAAGAAAAAATACGGTGGGTGATGATGATGGCCGTCCTATCGTGAAGAAACCGGTACAGGTTGCCGATGATCTCGTTCTCTGTTTTTGCATCCACGGCGCTCAGGCAGTCATCAAATACAATGATGCCGGGGTCTTTGATCAGGGCCCGCGCGATCGAAATGCGCTGCTTCTGTCCGCCGCTCAGCGTAACGCCCCGCTCCCCCACCATCGTTTCATATCCTTCCGAAAAACCCCTTATCTCCTTATCAACACTTGCAAAACCGGCCGCCTGTACCACTTTTTCCTGCGGCGCCGTCTGGTTAAGCCCGAAACTGATGTTGTTGCTGACGGTATCGCTGAACAGAAAAACATCCTGCGGCACATAACTCACCTGCTCCCGCAGTTGCTGCAGGTTCATTTGCCTGAGGTCCTGTCCGCCGATCGTGATTTGCCCTTGCTGCGGGTCATAGAACCGCAGCAGCAGCTGCGCAAGTGTTGATTTTCCCGCACCGGTTCTGCCCAGTACCAGCACTTTTTGTCCCTGGCCGATGCGGAGGTTAAAATTCCTTACGGCCTGTATGCCCGTATTCGGATAAGTGAACTGTACGTCTGTGAACACGATATCGCCGCCGATGCCCCCGGTTTCGGGATTTGCAGAAGAGGCGATCTTGGGTTCGGTCTGCAAAAACTCATTCAGTCTTTTCTGCGAAGCAGCCGCGCGCTGTATCATACTCGCCGTCCAGCCAATGGCGCTTACCGGAAACGTAAGCATATTGAGATAGATCACAAATTCCACGATCAGCCCTATCCTGCTGGTATCCTGCAGGGCCTGCAACCCTCCTACCCATATGGTGATCAGCGTGCTGATGCCGATCATCAGCGCCATGCTGGGAAAATAAATCGCTTCCACCCTGGCCAGGCCTATGGCGTTTTTGCGGTACTCCTCGCTGTTGCGGCGAAAAAATCCCAGCATGGCTTTTTCCTGTACAAACGATTTGATCACACGGATGCCGGAAAAGGATTCCTGCGCATTGGTGGTGAGATCCGATAACAGGGATTGTATCCGCTCGCTTTTCCTGTTGATAATGCTGTTCACCACATAAATCGTAACCGCAAGTATCGGCAGCGGTGCAAGAACCAGTATGGTAAGGTAAACATCCTTGCGCAGCATATTCACCACGCAGAACCCGATCAGGGTAATCAGGTTGATAAAATACATCAGCGCCGGGCCGGTGTACATTCTTACGCGGCTTACGTCTTCGGTCATGCGGTTCATCAGGTCGCCGGTACTGTGCGTTTTGTAAAAACCGTTGTCGAGCACCTGGTAATGACGGAATATCTCGTTCTTCTGGTCAAACTCAATATGGCGGCTCATAACGATGATGGTCTGCCGCATAAAGAACATGAGTATGCCCCGCATCACCGCCAGCAGCAAAATGGTCATACTGCACAGTGCCACCAGCCAGCCGAAACTGACGTGCATTGACTGCACCCAATCGATAAACATATCCACCAGTCCGTCATGCACCGGTCTGGTAGCCGATGGCCTGGCGCCCGGCAACCGTTGCTGTACCTGGTTCACCACAAAGCCGGTGACCTGTGGTGCCAGCACGGCAAAATAGTTGGAGGCGATCACAAAGAAAATACCGATAAAAAAACGGTATCGGTATTTCCAGAAATAGGTATTGAGTGCGCCCAGGTGCTTCAAACGAATAATTTGCACAAAGGTAGCGTGTAATGCCTTTCAAAAATGTCGGATTGATGAACGGAATACCCGGCGGGTCGCTTGGTGTTTTGCGCCGTTTGGAGTATATTTAATGACTATTGAAAAACTTTACATGCTGTATTTTTTTGTAGACGATGACGCCGACGATCAGGAGATCTTCGGGCTGGCGATTTCCGAGGTGGAGCCGGATGCGGCCTGTGTATTTGCCAACGACGGCATTGAGGCGCTCGACAAGCTGAAAGACAAATCGTTTATGCCCGCCGGTATTTTCATCGATCTGAATATGCCGAAAATGAATGGCAGCGAATGTCTGACGGAGATCAGGAAAATCAAACGGCTGGATCCGGTACCCGTATTCATGTATTCCACTTCATCCGATCCGCGGGTGATGGAAGAGTGCAGGCGACTGGGCGCAGCCGATTTTATTGTGAAACCACCGGGACTGAAAGCGCTTACCGACAGGCTGACGCGGGTTATCCAGGATAATGAGCTGTATGGAGGACATTCATAAAAGAATTGTAGAAAACGAAGCCCGGCTCAGGATTGCCATCGAATCGTCACAATTGGGCACCTGGGAATTTTCTCCGTTTACCGGTGAAATGACCTGGTCAAACGAATGCTACGCCATACACGGGCTTGCCCCCGGCACCCCCATTGACCTTACCGCTTTTGAACAGCATATTCACCCCGAAGACCGCGGGGCGGTATCCGCCGCCAGGGCCCGCGCCATAGATCCAAAGGGAACGGGAGAATACGATGTTATTTACCGGATATACCGGTTCGATAACAGCCAGCTGCGCTGGATACACCCCAAGGCCAAAGTGTCTTTTAACGCCAATGGCGAAGCCGAGCGGTTTGTGGGCTCGGTGGTTGACATCACCGAATACAAAATATTTGAAGACAGCTTGCGCGCCAGCGAACAGCGGGCCAGGATTGCCATTGAAGCGGCCAATATGGGCACGTTTGACTGGAACCTGTCTACTTCCGAGTTTTACAGTTCGGAACGGCTGATCGAAATCTTCGGATTTGAGGCTTTACCCGGGGTAACCCATGAAATGCTGGTGGCGCGTTTGCATCCCGACGACAAACCCATGCGCGACAAAGCCGTGGCCGATTCACTGAAGAACGGAGCGCTGCAATATGAGGCGCGTATCGTTTGGCCCGATGCATCGGTGCGCTGGATAAAAGTGCATGGCAAAGTGATACAGGCCAATGACCGCCGGATCAAACGCATGTACGGCATCGTGGTGGATGTTACGGAACAGAAGAACGAGGAAGTGCTGCTCGAAAAACTGGTGGCCGAAAGAACGCTCTCGCTGATGCAGAGCAACGAAGAACTGAAAAAAAGCGAGGAGCGGTACACACGTATGACGGAAGAGGTGCAGGACTACGCCATCCTGCTTCTTTCCAACGACGGTTATGTACTGAACTGGAACCAGGGCGCCGAGCGCATCAAAGGATACCGTGAATCGGAGATCATCGGCAAACACTTCCGCATATTCTACCTTCCCGAAGACCAGCAGAACAAACTGCCCGAGGCGCTGATACGCGAAGCGGTGGACACCGGCAGGTCTATGCACGAAGGATGGCGGATACGCAAAGACAATACCATCTTCTGGGGAAGTTCCGTGATCACGGCCCTGCACGATTCCGATAACCATATCGTAGGGTTCACCAAAGTGACCCGCGATCTTACCGAACGAAAACTGGCGGAAGACCAGCTGAGGCAATACAACAGGGAACTGGAAGCGCAGAACAAGGAACTGGAACAGTTTGCCTACATCGCCTCGCACGATCTGCAGGAGCCGCTGAGGAAGATCCGCACCTTCACAGAAGTGCTCGAAAAAAACATCGGCGACCCCGACCAGGCAAAAAAATACCTTGAAAAGATCAGTTCCTCCGCCAGGCGTATGACCCAGCTGGTGCAGTCAGTGCTGGATTACAGCCGGCTCTCGGCAAAAGAACTGGTGCTGGAACGGGTAGACCTGAACCAGATGCTGACCAATGTAAAAACGGACCTGGAGCTGCTGATCGCGGAAAGACAGGTAACCATCCGCAGCGGCAGACTGCCGGTGGTAAAGGGCATACCGGTGCAGCTGCAGCAGCTGTTCTTTAACCTGATCAGCAATGCCGTCAAGTTCTCTGACAAAATGCCGGTGATCGAGATCCATTCCCGCAAATTAAAACCAAGGGAAAGCCGGGCTTACAAAGAACTGGAACCCGGCATGGACTATGTTGAGCTGGAGTTCCGCGATAACGGCATCGGATTTGAGCAGCAATACGCAGACAGGATATTCACCATTTTTCAACGGCTGCACGGACAAAAAAGCTACCCCGGAACGGGTATCGGGCTGGCGCTTTGCCAGAAGATCGCGGACAACCACCACGGGCATATCCGCGCCGAGAGCGAACCCGGCAAGGGCGCCAGTTTTTTCGTGTACCTGCTCACTGTAAACTAACCGATCGATGGAGAACTTCGGGAACATCATCTTCCTGCTGGCCGTACTGATCAGTTTATCGGCCCTGCTTGAAAAAAGCAGCGTCCGCATACCGCAGCCCATCCTGCTGGTGGCGGCCGGGCTGCTGATCGGTTTTATTCCCTCGCTTCCCGATCTTGCCCTCGATCCGCAGATCGTATTCCTGATCTTTTTACCGCCGCTGCTCTTCGATGCGGCATCGCAGACATCCTGGAATGAATTCAAGGCGGCGCTCAGACCCATCACCGCGCTCGCCATCAGCCTGGTGTTCTGCACAACACTGGTGGTTGCGGCAACGGTGCACTGGCTGATCCCGTCATTTGGCTGGGCCGTGGCTTTTGTACTGGGTTCCATCATCTCTCCCACCGATGCGGTGGCCACCACCAGCATCATCAGGGGTATGAACCTCAACAAACGCGTGATCACCATCATTGAGGGAGAAAGCCTGGCCAACGATGCTTCGGCACTGATTGCCTACCGTTATGCACTGGCAGCCGTGTTAACAGGCAGTTTCGCTTTCTGGGATGCCGGTTTGCAGTTTCTGCTCGTGGCCTGCGGCGGCATACTGGCAGGCATCGTCATCGGTTATATCCTGGTGTCTGTACATAAAAAGATCAATGACCATTCCCTGGTGGAAACAGGGCTCAGCCTGCTTACCCCGTATATCGCCTACCTGGCCGCCGAAAAAATGCATGTATCGGGTATACTCTCGGTGGTTACCGCCGGCCTGGTCATTTCCTGGCGCTCGCCCGAGGTGTTCAGCTACCAGACAAGAATGCATACCCGCGCACTCTGGGATACCATCATATTCCTGCTGAACGGGTTTGTGTTTATCCTGATCGGACTGCAACTGCCGGGCATACTCCGGCAGGTACGGGCATTTACCACGGGCGAACTGGTGTTTTACGGCCTCATCATCAGCCTCATGACCATCCTGGTGCGGATCATCTGGGTATTTGCGGGTGCTTACTGGACAACCGTGTTCCGGCGGCGCGGTAACCACTCAGATGCGGAAGCGGTTTCCTGGAAGCATGTGGTGGTGATAGCCTGGACGGGCACCCGCGGCGTACTGTCGCTGGCGGCGGCCATGGCGCTGCCTTTTGTGCTCAACGACGGAAGCCCTTTTCCGCAGCGGCACCTGATTCTTTTTCTCAGCTTCGTGGTGATCTTTGTTACGCTGGTGATACAGGGTATTACCCTGCCGTTGCTGATCAGGGTGCTCCGGCTTAAACCCGATGTTTCGGAAAACAGGGAAAAGAAAGAACTGCAGCTCCATATTGCCAACAGCGTACTGCATTTTATCGATACGGATATGCAGACGAAAATAGACGATGATATCCGCGAGCAGCTCAAACAGGCATTCGATACACGCGCCGCAAGACTGAGCAGGGAGATCAAACTGCACAGAAGAAAGGAAGCGGCAGAAGACACTTCGCCCGTAACACCGCTGCTCACGCCCCTGCTCAGCGCCCGCCAGGAAATACTCAACTTTGAACGCGAACTCCTGATCCGGCTGCATAAAAACGCCGCTTACGGCGATACCGTGATCCGCGAAGTGGAACGCGAACTCGATATCGAAGACATGCGCCTCAACCAGCATATGCCCGGCACTTCCGCCGAAAAAACCACCGGTTAATAGAAAATTGCTATACCGATTTAGAATAATGGTTCGGGAAGCAGGGGTTAATGTACTAAGGATTAGCGGATTCCGGATTAGTGGATTACGGATTGTTGATCGGCACGGTATGCCCTATAAATAATGAGTGAACGATCATTAAGACCATTCACCCTTACTTGTAAATAATTGCTCTTTTGTATCCTTGCTCCTTCCCACGAAGCCAAAATCCGCTAATCCATAATCCACCAATCCGCTAATCCTTACGCTTTCCTGGCAGCGGACGCTTTGATATAGCTGGTGCCGTAGGGGTAGCGTTGCGGTCTTGACAGCAGTTTGTTGGCCTCGGCATGGTTGCGGAAATGTTCTTTTACCGGGTCCCACTGCAAACGCTGGTTCGGGAATTTCATGGCGGCATGTGCCACCAGACAGGCGCTGCAGGAACGATGGGCCACTTCTATCGGACTGATATTCGGTTTTTTTGTTTTGATCGAATCGAGCCAGTTGCGGTGCTGTTCGGGACTTGCATACAAGTGGATCTCATTGGGGCCGATCACGGACTCCAGTATTTTCGGATCGCTGGCATCGATGCCTTTGTTGCGTGCATTGGTGGCAGGATCCGAAGAAGTGGCGCCGCCCCCGCTGCGTGTGCAGAATATCCATCCCTTGGTTCCTTCAAAACGGATACCGTTCGGGAATTTGGGATTGACGATCATGGTTACATCGTTCGGGTATTTCATCTGCACTTCAAAATCGCCGTGTACATTCCACAATCCCGATTTCGGAAACTCAACACTTACGCAGGTTGCTTCCGATGGGCCTGTGTATTCGGTTCCCATTCCCCAATGCGCGATATCGATATGGTGTACACCCCAGCCGGTGATCATGCCTGCACCAAACTGTTCCAGGCGAAGCCATCCCGGTCTTGCATTCACATCGGTCTGTGCATGCACGCGGTCGAAGGTATAATAGATATAGGGGGTTGATCCCAGCCAGGCATCGTAGTTGAACCGACCGGGCACGGGCATCTCTGTTGTTTTGCCGCCGGCAGGGTCGCCGGGCAGACCGATCTTAACCGTTTTCAGCTGACCGATGCGGCCGTTGCGCACCAGCTCGCAGGCTTTCTTGAACTGCGGCCAGGGATCCAGCGAACGCTGCTGGCTGCCGAGCTGGAAAACCACGCCGGATTTACGGATGAAATCACTCATCTGCCTGCCCTCTTCAATGGTAAGCGATGTGGGTTTCTGGCAATAAATATGTTTGCCCGCAAGCGCAGCTTCCACGGCCACCTGCGCATGCCAGTGATCGGGTGTGCTGATCAGCACGGCGTCGATGTCTTTGTCGTGGATCAGGTCTTTGTAATCGTCGTAGGTCTTTACGCTCACCGAAGTGTTTTTCTGCTTGCTGTAAAAATCCTCGATGAATTTTTTTCCGGAATCGAGTCTTACCCCGTCAAAATCCGCGGCTGCGATCACACGCGCATCATCGTATTTCATGGTGGAGGGAAGATCGTGACCGCGTGCAATGCGGCCGATACCGATCTGACCGATATTGACCGTATTACTCGGCGCATTTTTGCCGAATACACTTGCAGGAACGATGGTCGGAAAACCGCTCATGGCAATGGCCGATGCGGCAGTGGCTTTTGCAGAAGAGGCAAGAAAAGTTCTTCTCGATAATTCCTTCGGGTTTGCTTTTTTCATATGGCTTTGCTTGTTAGAAGATTTAGCTGGTTATTAACGGGTCTGTTGGCCGGTGGCGCCTCTGCCGGCAGAACTGAAAGAAGCCGGGAAGAAACCGGACAGATCGGGGGGAATACATATCCTGTTTCGGTATCCCGGCATTTCGTTCAATAAGGTGGGCAGCAAGGCAGGTATTCACTGGCTGTTTTTGGCTGTCAGGCATCGCAGGGCTAATATACAGGTTTCTGCGGATAAATGAAACCGATTGCATTTTTCCGTTGCATACCGTATCTTACCATTAACCCGAAACCTATGAAACAGTTATTCCTGCTTGTTGCCATAACCTGGGTCTGCACCGGTTCTGCGCAATACAATCCCGTTGGTATTTTTCAGCACCACGAAGACATCGGTGCGCCCGGCCAAAAAGGCAACCTGGTATACGATGCGGACAGGCAGGTATACCGTCTCTCGGGCGCAGGCGCCAATATCTGGGCAAGAACAGACCAGTTTCATTTTGCCTGGAAAAAAATCAAGGGCGATTTTATCATTCGCGCAACGGTGCGTTTTATCGGCAAAGGGGTTGCCGCGCACCGGAAGATCGGTATCATGGCAAGGGAAAAACGCACGCCGGATGCCCGTTATGCCGATGCCTGCGTGCACGGCGATGAACTGTCATCGCTGCAATACCGCGGTGCAGACGGCGATACCACCGGGCAGGTGATCGTATCCTCTTTTCATCCCACGGAGATCGAACTGGAACGCAGCGGCAATACCTTTACCTTTTCCGCAGCCAGTTTCGGACAAACCTATCGTTCGGTAAGCAAACAGCTGGTTATGCCCGAGGAATTGTATGCGGGCATTTTTATCTGCTCGCACCAGGAAGATGTTACCGAGCAGGCGGTCTTCAGCAATGTGCAGATCATCATTCCCCCCGCGCCGGGCTTCAGGCCATACCGCGATTACCTGGGCAGCCATCTCGAGATCATGGACATAGCCACCGGTCACAGGAAGATATTGCACAGCGCACCCAATTCATTACAGGCGCCCAACTGGACGCCTGATGGCAGGTACCTGATCTACAGTGAACAGGGACTGATCAAACGCTACGAGATCGCCACCGGCCAAATCAGTACCCTGCCCACGGGCTCTGCGCGCGACAACAACAACGACCATGTACTTTCATTCGACGGTAAAATGCTCGGCATCAGCAACCATACCGGATCCAGGCGCAGCTCAACGATCTTTATATTACCCGTTACCGGTTCCGACCATCCCGAACAGGTAACACCCGATACGGCGCATTCCTACCTGCATGGCTGGTCGCCCGATGGCCGCAGGCTGGTGTATACCGCGCAGCGAAACGGCGACTGGGATATTTACGCCATCGATCTGGCAACCAGAAAAGAGACCCGGCTTACCGACGGCGCAACACTCGACGACGGACCCGAATACAGTCCCGACGGAAAATACATTTACTTCAATTCTGTGCGAACGGGCACCATGAAGATCTGGCGGATGCGGCCCGACGGTTCCGGACAGGAACAGGTAAGCTTTGACGAATACAACGACTGGTTCCCGCATTTTTCACCCGACGGCAAGTGGATCGTATACCTCTCCTTTCCACCGGATATGGATCCGTCCACCCACCCATTTTACAAGAAAACCTACCTGCGTCTTATGCCGGCGGCGGGAGGTGTTCCCAAAACGATTGGGTATATATTCGGCGGACAGGGAACCATCAATGTGCCAAGCTGGTCGCCCGACGGGAAAATGGTGGCGTTTATCAGCAACAGCGGTATGTAGCGGCACGGCACAACGGCTTCACAACCGGTACAACGAATTCTTGATTGCGTAAATGGCGATACCCGCGGCGGTTTTGACCTTCATTTTTTCGAGGATACGGGCGCGTATGCCCTCGAGCGTGCGGGGGCTCATGAACAGGACTTCGGCGATCTCCCTGTTGGATTTTTCCTCGCAGATCATCCGGATGATCTCTTTGTCCTTATCAGAGAACAGGTTCTGCTCTTTGATCTTATAGGGATTGAAATGACTGTTGGAGATCATTTTTACCAGTCGCACCGAAGTGGATTTACAGTAATAGGGATGGCCTTCATACACGGTCCGGACCGCATCGATGATCTCTCCTTTCTGCGCGTTCTTGATGATGTATCCCAGTGCGCCAGCTTCCAGCGCTTCCACGATCAGGTGTTCGCTGTCGAAGGTTGAAAGGGCAATGGTTCTTACCATCGGGAACAGCTGCACAATACTGGCAATCGCTTCTACCCCATCCATTACCGGCATACGCAGATCGGTAAGCACGATATCGGGTTTGGTGACCAGTATTTTCTCCAGCAGTTCTTTGCCATTGGCCGCCTCGTCTACCACCACGATACCCGGATCTTTGCTCAGCAGGAGCTGCAGTCCATCGCGGTAAACATCATGATCATCGGCAATCAGCAGTCTTATCTTTTTTTCTTCGCTCATAACGGTATCTCTATTGTGTATTGCGTGCCGGCACCGGGCTGGCTCTCCAGGTAAATACTGCCCTGCAGCATGTCAACCCGGCGCATGATGTTCTGCAGTCCGTGCCCCTGCTTTTTGCCTGCCTCTCCGGTATGAAAACCCTGTCCGTCGTCGCTGACCAGCAGGTGCAGTTTTTTGTCGTCTGCTCTCAGCGTTACCTGAATATGCGCGGCGTTGGCATGTTTCAGCGCGTTATTGGTGATCTCCTGTACTACGCGGTAAACATGGATCTCGTTCTCGGCCGGCATCCTGATCAGTTCCGGACTGGCATCAAACCGCAGCTTCAGCGAGCCCGAATGCCCGATCATATCCGTGAACTCGCGGATGGCGGATACCAGTCCTTTTTTCTGCAGCGATTTCGGCATCAGGTTATTGGATATTTCGCGGATCTTCTGCATGGTGGTATCGATGTACCCACCGGTTCTTTCCAGGATATCGGCGTCTTCCGGGTCGGCAGTGTTGAGGCACTGCATATTGAGTTTGATGGCAGATACCAGCGAACCCAGTTCGTCGTGCAGGTCGGCGGCAATACGCCCTCTCTCCGTTTCGAGCAACAGTATCTCGGATACCAGTTGCTGTCGTTCCAGTTCCATTTTACGCCGCTGGTGACGCAGTATCGTAACCACAAAAAATACCACCAGCATAGCCAGTACACCGGCACCTATCAACGTGGCATAGAAAATTCGAGTTTCTTCGGGATGCATAATAACGCGATCGAATACATCAGGTTGCTAAGTACGTTGATTATCCGCAAAACATAAAAAATGGAATTGTAAAACCCGCGCGAAAACGAAAACTGCAGCACGTAAAAAGATTCGATATACGCTTTGTAAGCGAAATAAAAGACAAAGGTCACACATACCAGGAACATCGCATTGCGAAGCAGTTTCTTCCGCTCGAAAATGATCAGTTTGTTGATCAGGTCGATACTTAGAAAAACGATCACCATACAGTAATACACCCGGTAAAGCGAATTGATCTCGCGGTAAACGGTATGCCATGCCAGGTTATCCAGTATCCATACCGCCACCCCGATACCGCCGATGACCCAGTATTTTGTTTTTCTGGGCGACCGGTTCCAGCGATAGAACAGCCATAGCAGCATCAGGAACTCCGCCAGCACATAGACATTGGAATGCGCGATATTGTTGCGGAATGCATACACACAAAGTATGCCGCTGATATCGCCGAATACGGCCAGCCACAGGAAATAAAAAAACGGCCGGTAGATCGCGGGGGCGCGTCTGAAACGAAAAGCCCCCAGGATCGCAGGCAGCAGACCTGTCAGCGCCGAATAATGTAATAAAAGAAATTTCTTCATCAGCTGTTTAACGGTGATGCTGGCGGACAGGTATCCGGACAACGCGTGGCATCCTCAAATACAAGGTCACCATCTCCGCCCACACCGCCTGTTACGATGTCTTCATCCTTGCTGTTCACACCCACCAGGATGGCATGTACGGTCTTGTCTTCCTTAAGACCATAATAGATCCTGATGGCAACACAGTCGGGCTGGTTCAGCAGCGCGTCGAATGCATGCCGGCCAAATGTTTCGCAGACAGGGTAATTCTCCGGGCGTACAGTCCGGTAGGCGGTGGTCATGACCACGGCTTCATCCACCAGTATACGGTGGCTGGTTGGGGAAATGCTCATAGGGGTTAGTTTCGGTAAGGCAATTTCTTGAAAAAAACAATGCGGTAAACCGTAATGGTACGCGATCTGTAACGTAGAACTACGCAATTTCCCGGCCTTACGCAACAATGGAAAGATAAGGCAATTCCCTTCCCTGAAACAAAAAGCCTCTTACGGGAAGAGGCTGGTGCAGTCATGTTTCGGCTGGTTCCCCCCGGCGCCGCCGATATCCGGAATCGTATTGAGGTTATGAATCGTAACGTACAGTACGTACAGGAACATTTTGCAGTTGTAATAGTAAGCTGGTTTTTGCGGCCACAACTGCGTAGAACTACGTATTCTGCTGCGTAGTATCCCGGATATTTTTCCTGTGAACAACCGGGATGGTATAGCCTGTCATCGCAACAAACATTCGGTAGATTACCCATAAGCACGTAACATTGCCTACGATACTGTATGAAGGATATATTAAAGGTGTTTGTTATTGATGATGACCTGGACGACCAGGTATTGATGAAACAGGCGTTCGAATCTGCGGACACCGCTGTGCGGGTGCAGTTCGCTACCCGCAGCGATGAGGCGCTTGCCCATCTAGTTGCCGTGGAAAAATCGGAGCAACCTTCCATCATCGTATCCGATTACAATATGCCCATGATGAACGGGGAAGAATTTCTCCGGCGTTTATCGAACGAGGCACGGTACGACAATACTCCCAAAGTGATCGTCAGCACGGCGGCTTCTCCCTCGGTGGTGGAGGCCTGCATGATACAGGGCGCTTCCAAATATTTTATCAAACCATCCGATTTTGAACAGTTGGTGCAATTGGCCAACAGGATCATCGCGCTGGCAAAACAACTATAATACCCCACGCCGCCGGTGGCCCGGTTTTCGTACGCAGACATTATGAACACAATCGAAAAAAAAAACCTGTTGGTTAAACGCTCGAAGTTACCGGGCGCAGGAAACGGACTTTTCACCAGAGAATTTATTCCGAAAGGCACACATATCGTGGAATATACCGGACGTGTAAAACCCTGGAGCGCATTCAGGGACGAGCACGATAACGGTTACCTGTTCTATGTAAACCGCAACCATGTGATTGATGCCTACCCGCACAAAAAAGCGCTGGCGCGCTATGCCAACGATGCAAGAGGCATGGTAAAACAAAAAGGCCTTACCAACAACAGCGAGTATGTAACCGTTGGCCGCAAAGTGTATATCAAATCCAAACGCGCCATCCGGCCCGGCGAGGAAATACTGGTGGGTTACGGAAGGGAATACTGGGCTATACGCAGGGAGAATGAAAAACTGGAGAAATAACGTGCCGGCTCACGCCAACCCTACCCATCCACCGTTTTTTTACGCCTGATGGAATACCAGGTCAGCAGTATCCCGGCGGCAAGCAGGATGGCCTGCCATGCCAGCCCTGTATGGTTGCTTTTTACGGCATCCGGAGCATTGCGGAAGACCGGCTGGAACAGAGCGCCTGTTTTTCCCTTCATACCCAGCAGCACCTGCCCCAGGTTCAGCGCTGCATGCATACCCGTTGGCACCGCTAAGCCCCGCGACCATGCAGCAGCAAGTCCGAACAGCAGCGCCCATACAAACGGCCCCGCAAAAGCCTGCTGCAGGCTGTAATGCGGCGAAATATGGTAAAGGGCAAAGCAGACAGCCGTAACAAATTGCGCCGTTCCCAGACCCGCCCGCTGCTGCAGGGCCTCAAAAGGATAACCCCTGAACGCTATTTCCTCCATCAGCGCCAGCGGGATGATGCCTGCATAAAAAACGATCAGTTCCGGTTCGGGTTGCCAGCCGGCCGACTCCAGGCGCATACCGCCGATCGCAACCAGCGATAAAACGATCAGCGCCAGCAAAAAGGCCCCTGCCAGGAAACCCTTTAAAAAATGCAGCAGTACCGCCGCCCGCAAAACCGCTTCGTTACGCGGTATATAGGACCTGTCTTTCCGGCGCGCCAGCCAGGTGGCGAGCACAGCCGTAGCGGTACCTGTGAGACCGATGACCAATGCCTGTGCACCGGCATGGAAAAATCCGGCAAGCAGGGGCGCCACGGCACGGGTAACCAATAGCCAGCCGGCCCAGAACAGCAGCAGGTACAACAGCATGGGTACAAGGTTCTTATTACCCCCCATAAAGAATCGGTTTTTTGGTCAGGTTCAAAACTATTACTTTAGAACCCGCGTTGCTGCGTCATTGCCCAATGACGTAGCAATGACGCGCTGAGAAGCCAATAACCTATGCAAGTACAAGCACCCGGCAACCATCCTGTTTCCGCTGTTATCCGGAACGGCCGTATGGCAAAATGCATTACGCAACAGGAGCTTTCAGAGAAAACCGGCATCAGCCTCCGCTCTGTGCAGCGTATCGAGAATGAAGAAGTGATACCCCGGGCATATACCGTAAAAGTCCTCGCCGAATACCTGGGCGTGCTCAACGAAGTGGCCGATGTCTACACCGGCAAACAGGAAGCGACGCGGGAACTGCACCCCGTTGGGGCTGAAGAAACCGATGTGCACCGGGCCGTGGCGCTCTCGCATGATCCCGGCAGCAACCGCATACGCAGGGTAATTGCATCGATCGGCACGGGTCTGCTGTTACTGCTTGGCGGAATGGCGTTTATTTTTCAATCCGCCCGTTTTCCCGAAACAGCTTTTGAAGCGATCCTGTTCTGGATGGTGATCATCGCCGTTTATTTTGCGTCGCTGCTGCGGATATGGAGATGAAACGCGGTGGCCCTGCCTGCGCTGCTGTTTACCTAATTCCGCCTGCCTGTTACCAATTATCCTTTATATTTATCGCATCAGGTTCTTAACCCTAAAACCAACTGACTGATGCGCAAAATCTCCGGCGCCCTGCTCCTGCTTTTTATGGCAATGGCTTCGCAGGCCCAGAACGTTCCAACACCCAAAGAACATTTTGGTTTCAATATTGGCGACAATTACATGCTGGCCAATTATACCCAGACCGAGGCCTACGTAAAAAAAGTGGCGGCGGGCAGTGACCGCGCCAGGTATGTCGACATCGGCCAGACAGAAGAGGGCCGTTCCCAGTTTATGGTGGTGATCACCTCGCCTGAGAACCATAAAAAACTGGATCGCTACAAAGAAATCTCGCGTACCCTGGCGCATGCGGAAGGCATTTCCGAAGAACAGGCCCGCGCCATGGCCGCCGAAGGCAAAACCATTGTCTGGATCGATGGCGGCCTGCATGCAACCGAAGTGGTGGGTGCTCACCAGCTGATCGAACTCATTTACCAGCTCACCACACGCAGGGATCCCGAAACCATGCGCATACTGGATAAAGTGATCATCCTGGCCACACATGCCAACCCCGACGGACAGGAACTGGTGTCCAACTGGTACATGCGCAACACAGTTCCGGAAAAACGTTCCACCAGCCAGCTGCCAAGGCTGTATGAGAAATATGCCGGTCACGACAACAACCGCGATTTTTTTATGATGAACCTGCGTGAATCGCAGAACATCAATCGCCAGTTATACATTGAATGGCTGCCGCAGATCATGTACAACCACCACCAGGCCGGGCCTGCCGGTTCGGTGGTTGCAGGCGCACCTTATCGCGATCCGTTTAATTATGTGTTCGATCCGATTATCATCACCAGTCTCGACGCCGTTGGCGCAGCCATGAGCAACCGCCTGAATGTGGAAGGCAAACCCGGCTATACGGAGCGCAACGGTTCCAGTTTCTCTACCTGGTATAACGGCGGATTGCGTACCACCACCTATTTTCACAATATGGTGGGACTGCTGACCGAGATCATCGGAAGCCCCACGCCCTCCGATATACCGCTGGTGCCCTCGCGACTGATACCGAGCGGTGCCACGCCGATGCCCGTTATACCGCAGAAATGGTATTTCCGGCAGTCGATCGATTACTCCATTTCACTCAACTATGCCGTACTGGATTTCGCCAGCCGCAACAGTGATGAGCTGTTGTACAATATGTATAAGATGGGACGCAATTCCATCGAACGCGGCAGCAGGGATTACTGGACCTTATCACCCAAACGCATTGCCGAGATCAACCAGATGCACCAGGCAGACCAGCAGCGCAATGCGGCAAACAACCGCGGCATCACTGCAGCAGCAGGTGCTGGCGGCGCATTCGGTGCCAATACCGTGCCCCTGCGGTTTTACGACAGCGTGTTTAAAAACCCCGCACTACGCGATGCACGCGGCTTTATTCTCCCTGCCGACCAGCCCGATCTTCCAACGGCCGTTAAATTCCTGAATGCATTGATCAGAACCGGTGTGCTGGTACAGAAAGCCACGGCTCCGTTCTCCGTACAGGGTAAAACTTATCCCGCCGGCTCCTATGTGGTAAAAACCGACCAGGCTTTTCGCCCGCATGTACTCGATATGTTCGAGCCGCAGGACCACCCGAATGATTTTCAGTACCCCGGCGGCCCTCCCATTCCACCCTATGATGCGGCGGGATGGACGCTGGCCTACACCATGGGCGTACAGTTCGACAGAATACAGGAGGCATTCGATGGCCCCTTCCAGCGCATTCCCTACGGCGAGCTGCAGTCTGCCGCACCGGCCCTTTCTTCGGGTGGCGCGGGTTATCTGCTGAATGCACAGTCCAACAGTTCCTTTATCGCCGCCAACGACCTGCTGAAAGAAGGTGTGGAGGTTTACCGTGTGCAGGAGGCCCTGCCCGGTGCCGGCATCGGGTCGTTCTTTGTGCCTGCTTCGGCAAAGGCAAAATCGATTATCGGCAAAGCGGGTACCGAACTGGGTATGCAGGTAGCCTCGGTGACGAAGAAGCCTGCTGCCATGCAGAAGATCGCCCCATCTCGTATTGCGTTATGGGATGTATACGGCGGATCCATGCCATCGGGATGGGTGCGTTTTATCATGGAGCAATACCATTTCCCTGTTGATGTGGTGTATGCAAAAGACATCGATACCGGTAACCTGCGTTCCAGATACGATGTGATCATTTTTGTTGACGGCGCCATTCCCCCACCGCCTGGTGGAGGCAACCCGCAACGCGGCGGATTCGGAGGCGGATTCAATGCGCCGAACGCGGCCGATATTCCCGAGGAATTCAGGGCAAGGATCGGCAGGCTCAGCGCAGACAAATCGGTTCCGGAGCTCCGCAAATTCCTGGAAGCAGGCGGTAATGTGGTGACCATCGGCTCCAGCACCAATCTTGCCTACCACCTGAACCTTCCGGTAAGCAATGCGTTGCAGGAAATGGTAAACGGACAGTTACAGCGTTTACCGAATGAAAAATATTATATCCCCGGAAGCATCCTCCGCGTGAGCATCGATCCAACGGATGCCACTGCCTGGGGTATGAACACGGAAGCGGATGTATATTTCGATGCAAGTCCCGTATTCAACATAGCGCCCGATGCCAATGCAAAAGGAACGGTGCGGCCGATCGCCTGGTTCCCTAACGATAAACCGCTGCGCAGCGGATGGGCCTGGGGACAATCCTACCTCAAAGACGGCGTTGCCGCATTTGTTGCCAAGGTTGGCCAGGGCAGGCTGTATGCCTTTGGTCCGGAGATCACGTTCCGCGCGCAGACGCATGGCACGTTCAAACTGCTGTTCAACCAGCTGTATGCGGAGGCCGCCGGGAAGAAATAGCTGAGGTATTGAATAACGAAAAACGGATGGGGCAAGACCTGCATAGCTGACCGGCAGGAAATAATACCGGTCAACTATGCGGGCTCTCGGCCCTAATTCCTACCTTTCCGGAAAACATTGCCATGCCCTCTTACGATACGATGGTGGAAGCCCTGAACGGTTTGAAAGCGAGGGGTTTTACCACCGATTTCAACCTTGCCTTCGATTCGGTAAGGTGTGCCGCCACAGGCGTGTGCCTGCGGGCCGAGGAATTTGAGATCATTGAGCATTACCGTTTTGAGGGCGCCACCAATCCTTCGGATTCCAGCGTGGTATACGGTATCGCTTCCAAAGACGGCAACATGAAAGGTGTGCTGGTAAATGCCTACGGGGTGTACAGCGAGCCTGCCAGCGATGATATGATCCGCAAATTATCGGTACACGAAACACCCGGCAACTGAATCGTTGCCAGCCATTTCTTCACGCCAAAAACTACGCTATGCTGCATCGCAGACGATTCCTGCAATTAGGTTCGCTTGGTCTCTCCTCTTTCTCGTTCAAAGGTTTTGCCGCATCTTCCCCTGCCGCCCGTAAACCCATCGTGATCTCTACCTGGAAAGACGGGATCAACGCCAACAAACTGGCCTGGGAAATACTGCGTAAAGGAGGCACTGCACTCGATGCGGTGGAGAAAGGCGTAATGAATACGGAGGATTCGCTGAACTGCTGTGTGGGACTTGGCGCCAACCCCGACCGCGACGGACGGGTAACACTGGACGCGAGTATCATGGATGCAAACGGCAACTGCGGCAGCGTGGCTTTCCTGGAACGCATTAAACACCCGATCTCGGTGGCGCGTCGCGTGATGGAAAAAACACCGCATGTGATGCTGGTTGGCGAAGGCGCCCAGCGTTTTGCCGTACAGCAGGGCTTCAGGCTGGAGCCGGCAAAACTTTCGCGCGATGCAGAAAAAAGTTACCGGAACTGGCTGAAGAAAAGCGAATACAAACCGGTGGTCAATATTGAAAATTCAAAATCCACCGCCATGCTGGCCGCACCCACCAGGCTGGAGAACGGCAGCTGGAACCATGATACCATCGGCATGGTGGCCATGGATGCCGCCGGCAACCTAAGCGGCAGCTGCACCACCAGCGGTATGGCCTTCAAAATGCGCGGACGCGTTGGCGATTCGCCGATTATCGGCGCGGGCCTGTTTGTGGACAACGAGATCGGCGCCGCCACGGCAACCGGACAGGGAGAAGACGTGATACGTATCTGCGGCTCGCATCTTGTGGTTGAACTGATGCGCCAGGGATTGTCTCCCGAAAACGCCTGCAAGACCGCCGTAGAACGCATCATCAAAATAAAAGGCAGCAAGGCCAAAGACATACAGGTTGGTTTTATCGCCATCAACAAACAGGGGGAATACGGCGGTTACTGCATACAGCAGGGATTCGATTTCGCTGTTTGTTATGCAGACGATAAAAACTTTATGGTAGAAGGGAAATACCTACTGTAAGATCCTCCGCTCCCCCGGTTTTTGAATACTGAATCAGATCCCATGCTTGAAATCGCTGTTTTCAATATACACTCCGCCCTGCAGGCCGCCGATGCAGGCGCCGACAGGCTCGAACTATGCGAGAACCCTGCCGAAGGCGGCACAACACCCTCTTACGGCACGCTGAAAACCGTTCGCGAAAAGATCGCCCTGCCGGTTTTCCCGATCATCCGTCCGCGTGGCGGCGATTTTTTATACGACGATGCAGAATTTGCCGCAATGAAACAGGATATCCGCCTGTGCAAAGAACTGCAGTTCGAGGGCGTGGTGATCGGACTGCTGCACGCAGATGGCAGCATCGATACCCGCCGTACCAGCGAACTGGCGGATATCGCCTACCCGATGGAAGTGACTTTCCATCGTGCATTCGACCGCTGTTCCCACCCTTTGAACGCGCTGGAAGCGGTCATCGGCTGCGGCTGCTCCCGGATACTCACCAGCGGCCAGGTACCGAATGCTTTTGATGGAAAGGAACTGATCAGGCAACTGGTAGAAAAAGCCGACGGCCGCATCACCATCATGCCCGGGTCAGGCGTTCGAAGCGCCAATATCAGGGAATTGATGCAGTATACGGGCGCAAGGGAAATGCATTCTTCGGCCCGCATCAACCTGCCATCGGCAATGCAGTTCAAAGCCGCAGGAATGAAGGAACAGCTGCAGCATACCGGTATCGATGAAACAGAACTGCGGGCCATGAAGCTGGCATTGCAACCTAACTAAGGCCTACCGGACAATGAACATTCCCGAATCGATAATAACCGACCGTTCCAGAGAAAATGTATTGAAGATCGCGGCATTCGCCTGTTCCTCCCCGGCAAGGTTTCAGCAACTGGTGAATTGTGTTACGGGCAGGGAAAAACGATTGTCTGAACTCGCTTCCTGGTGTCTTGGCTGGGCCGCAAGAAAAAAACCGGCGATGATGGTCCCGCACCTTGACGCTGTGACCGGTTTGCTGGAAGATACCCGTCTATCCAATACCGTCAGGCGTAATATCCTAAGAATATTCGAAGACCTGCCGGTTCCCGAAGAACTGCATGGCAGGATAATGAATATCTGCTTTGGTTTTGTGGAAAACCCTGCAACCGAAATAGCGATCCGGGCCTTCTCGCTTACCACGCTGTTCCGTCTTTCCAGCCATTACCCCGAGATACGGCCCGAGCTGAAACTCATCATCGAAACCCTGCTGCCCGACGCCAGTCCCGCAATCAGATCAAGAGGCAGAAAAATACTCCAGTCGCTGGCATCTTCCGGTAAAGAAAATACAGCCGGGTAACCAAACGATCAGCGCTTCAAGCCGGTCGATTAATACAGTACTCTTACCTTGATCGTATCCTTCACCTGCTTCAATAATTCAACCGCCTGTTTGGCTAGTTTTTTGTCTACATCGAGTACCACATAGCCAATGGTATCGTTTGTTTTGAGGTACTGCCCCAGGATATTGATGTTGTTATGCGATAAAGCGGTGTTGATGGCGCTCAGTACGCCGGGTACATTCCGGTGAATATGCAGTATGCGGTGCGCATTTTCCACAGGCGGCAGACCGATGGCCGGAACGGTATGCGAGCCGTTGGTGATACCGCGTTCGAGGTACTGGAACAGTTTCAGGCTCACATCTTCACCGATGTTCTGCTGGGCCTCTTCTGTTGATCCGCCGATATGGGGTGTCAGGATCACGTTGGGCAGTCCCTGCAGCGGGGTGCTGAACGGGTCTCCGTTTTTTTCGGGTTCCACGGGGTAAACATCTATCGCCGCGCCGGTGAGCTGGCATTCTTTCAGTGCCGCTGCAAGCGCTTTCAGATCAACCACTTCTCCCCTGGCGAAATTGATCAGGATCGATCCCGGCTTGAATGATTTCAGCAGGGTTTTGTTGATGAGGTTGCTGGTTTGTCTGGTTTCGGGAACATGCAGGGTAATCACGTCTGACTGCGCCACCAGTTCCTTCATGCTCCTGGCAGACTGGGCATTGCCCAGCGGTAACTTGGTTTCGATATCGTAAAAAAGCACTTTCATACCGAGTGCTTCGGCCAGTACGCTTACCTGCGAGCCGATATTGCCATAGCCGATAATGCCCAGCGTTTTTCCCCGCAGTTCAAAACTGCCCTTGGCATCCTTCATCCAGGTGCCCTCGTGCGCGGCTTTGTTTTTGTCGGGAATACGCCTGATCAGCATGATCGAAGCAGCGATCACCAGTTCGGCCACGCTGCGGGTATTGCTGTACGGTGCATTGAATACCACCACGCCCGCGTTGGTGGCGGCTTTCAGGTCTACCTGGTTTACGCCTATGCAAAAACAGCCAATGGCCTGCAATTTGGTCGCCGCGGCCAGTACTTTGGCGGTCACCTGCGTTTTGGAGCGGATGCCCAGCAGGTGCACATCTTTGACCTGTTTGATGAGTTCTTCCTCACTGAGGGCGCCTGATAGTTTTCTGACATTTACATAGCCGTTCTGCTTAAACTGCTGTACGGCTTTATCACTGATGTTTTCGAGAAAAAGGATATTAATCCGCTCTTTCGGATAGCTTGTGGTTGCCTGCTTGCTCATGTTTGCGAAAATAAATGTTATTTATTGTTAATCATTGTAGATAGTTTTCCACGTAGTGGCCACCGCCTGTAACAGGTCTTATATTTGCAGCTTAGTGATAAACAGCCCTTAATGTTCAGGATGATGATGATTCCAATACTCACTTTACTGATCATGGCCTGCGGTTCCACGCCCACGCAGCCGGTTAAGGATACCTTTGCGGTAACACCGTCTGACACCCATTCAGCGCTGTCGCCGGCGGTAAAACAATATTACGCCAACGCCATCGAACCGCTGTACCAGTCCATGCTGGTTCGCACCGGCTTTAACGGCTCCATACTGCTGGCCAAGAACGGCGAGATCGTTTTCGAGGACTACAGGGGTATGATCAATTTTAAAACCAAAGAGCCGATCACATCCAGCTCCGTTTTTCATGTGGCATCCGTTTCCAAAACCTTTACGGCCATGGTGGTGCTGAAACTGATGGAAGAAGGAAAACTGTCGCTGGACGATGCCGTTGAAAAATACCTGCCCGGGTTCCCTTACCCCGGTATCCATATCCGCGAACTCCTGAACCACCGGAGCGGTCTGCCTAAATACGACCATTTTATGTCGGGCACCATGTCGGTGGCCACCAAGGTCCGTACCAGGAGAGGAAAGCTGGTTACCCGGTACCGCACCGTAAAATCGCCTGTTCAGTTAACGGGGCTGGCCACCAATGAAGATGTGCTGCAGTATATGATACGCTACCTGCCCGCACCCGAAGCCTCTCCTAACCGCAGGTACAATTACTGCAACACCAATTTTGCCATGCTGGCACTGATCGTGGAAAAGATCACCCATACCCCGTTTCCAGAATATATGGAGGAAAAGGTATTTAAGCCATTGGGAATGAACCATACCTATATTTTCAGCATCAGGGATACGGCAGATTATATTCCCTCCTATACACCTTCCCGCCGGCCTTACGAACTGGAGAAACTGGACTGTGTATACGGCGATAAGAACGTATACACCAATGTGCGCGACCTGCTGTTATGGGACAAAGCGCTGTATGACGGTAAATTTCTCTCGCAGCATTCGCTCGACCTGGCCTATACCCCTTACAGCAACGAAAAACGCGGTGTGAAGAATTATGGCCTGGGATGGCACCTGCTGGTTAACCCCAACGAGCCGGTGGTTCCATACCACAATGGCTGGTGGCATGGCAACAATGCCGTTTTCAAACGCCTGGTGGCAGATACGGCTACCGTGATCATACTGGGCAACAAGTTCAACAGCAATATCTGGAGAGCAGGTAAGATGAGTTCCGTATTTACCGGAAGACCCGATACCACGCTGCTGGATGATTCCGGCGGCGGCGGGCAGTAGCGGTGCGTAATCAACAGTGAAAGCAGGACACGGGGCCTGGCATCTGGCTGCCGATAGGCCCATGCCGGTTTTTCCGTTATGCCGATTTCCGGGAACGTTGCCAATAACTGCGCACATCCCCTGCACAGTTGGTATTCCGAACGGTTTTACCCCTATTTTTGCAGACTTTCAAAAAACAAATACTGATAAGAAGCTACTTATGGACAAAATGCTGTTTTATGCCGTTCCGGCAATGGGAATTATCGGGCTGTTGTATACGCTGGTGAAGTTTAACTGGGTTGCCAGGCAGGACGCGGGCAACGACCGGATGAAAGAAATCAGCAACTACATCGCTGAAGGCGCCATGGCCTTTCTCAAAGCCGAATGGAAGATACTTGCTTATTTCGTTGTAATCGTTGCCCTGCTGCTGGGTGTAATGGCCAACAGCAACCCGCATTCGCACTGGTCAATTTCGATTGCTTTTGTGCTGGGTGCTGTCTGCAGCGCCGTTGCCGGTTATATCGGTATGAAAGCCGCCACCAAGGCCAATGTACGCACGGCAAATGCTGCCAGGACAAGTCTGGCCAAAGCCCTGAAAGTGTCTTTTACCGGGGGTGCGGTAATGGGACTGGGTGTGGCCGGTCTGGCCGTACTGGGTCTGGGATCCGTGTACCTGTTACTGCAACACCTGTTTGCCCCGGCGGCTGCGGCCAATTCTTCCGAAATGCTTAAGACGATCGAAGTGCTTACCGGTTTCTCACTGGGCGCCGAATCCATTGCGCTGTTTGCGCGCGTGGGCGGCGGTATCTATACCAAGGCGGCCGATGTGGGCGCCGACCTGGTGGGTAAGGTAGAAGCGGGTATACCCGAAGACGATCCGCGCAACCCGGCCACCATCGCCGATAACGTGGGCGATAATGTGGGTGATGTAGCGGGCATGGGTGCCGACCTGTTCGGTTCTTATGTAGCCACGGTGCTTGCCACCATGGTGCTTGGCCAGGAAACCATTTCCATTGATAATTTCGGGGGCTTCGCTCCCATCCTGCTGCCGATGCTGATTGCCGGTACAGGCATATTGTTTTCTATTATCGGCACTTTCTTTGTGCGTATCAGCGAGTCTGCAGGGGTTAACACCGCTACCGTTCAAAAAGCGCTGAACATGGGCAACTGGGGATCCATCATCCTTACAGCGGGTGCCTGTGCCGGACTGGTGTATTACCTTCTTCCCGAGACCATGAGTCTGCGTGGCATGGCATTCACACGCAACGGCGTATTTGGCGCGATCGTGGTTGGACTGGTTGTGGGGACACTGATGAGTATCATCACCGAATTCTATACCGCAATGGGCAAACGCCCGGTAAATTCCATTATCAAACAATCCTCTACGGGTCATGCCACCAACGTGATCGGCGGTCTGGCAATCGGTATGGAATCGACTTTTCTCCCGATCATTGTGCTGGCAGGCGGTATCTGGGGTTCTTACGAATGTGCAGGTTTATACGGCGTGGCGATTGCCGCAGCCGGTATGATGGCCACCACGGCCATGCAGCTGGCCATCGATGCTTTCGGCCCGATTGCAGATAACGCAGGCGGTATTGCCGAAATGAGTGAACTGCCCAAAGAAGTGCGCGAAAAAACAGATGTACTCGATGCGGTGGGTAACACCACGGCCGCCACGGGTAAAGGTTTTGCCATTGCCTCCGCGGCGCTTACGGCGCTGGCACTGTTTGCGGCGTTTGTGGGCGTAGCAGGTATTCCGGGCATAGATATCTATAAGGCAAAAGTGCTTGCCTCGCTGTTCGTGGGCGGTATGATACCGTTTATCTTTTCGTCACTGGCCATACGCGCCGTGGGACAGGCAGCCATGGCCATGGTGGAGGAAGTGCGCCGCCAGTTCCGCACCATTGCCGGTATTATGGAAGGAACCGGCAAACCTGAATACGATAAATGCGTTGCCATTTCTACCGATGCATCGATCAAGAAAATGATGCTGCCGGGCGCTATTGCCATCGTTTCCCCGCTGATCATCGGTTTCCTGCTCGGACCGGAAGCGCTGGGCGGATTCCTTGCCGGTGCCACCGTGAGCGGTGTACTGATGGGCATGTTCCAGAACAATGCGGGTGGCGCATGGGACAATGCGAAGAAATCTTTCGAGAAAGGCGTTGAGATCAACGGACAGACCTATTATAAAAAGTCGGAGCCGCACAAAGCCTCTGTAACCGGCGACACGGTGGGCGATCCGTTCAAAGACACCTCAGGACCTTCTATGAATATCCTGATCAAACTGATGTCGATCGTTTCACTGGTGATCGCTCCCACACTGGCGCAGATCCATAAAACAGATGCGGCTACCTCCAAGGGCCAGCCGTTGATGGAACAACTGAACGAAGTGAGGGTTAGCGGAGACAGCGGCAAACAGATCATCGATATTACGGTGCAAAAAGACAAGGTGGAAGAAACACAGGCAACACCGGGTACCGACAGGGACTTTGCCGCGCTGGTAAATGCCGTTCGCAAGGATGGGTTTGATACGGATAGCAAACTCACCATCGAATACAAAAACGGGAAGCTCAGCATCAACGGCAAAGAACAGCCGGCGGAACTGACCCAAAAATATGCGGCCTATTTCAACGGCCAGAAAAACTTCGAGATCAAGATCAAAAAATAAAACGATACTGCGTCGTTATGAAAATCCCGCCTTGTGCGGGATTTTTGTTTTCGGGGATTCGCCGGCCGCAGATTTTACAGAACCTGGTCAAATCTGCGGATCTGTGGCTATATTACCGTAATAGTGACCCATATGAAAAAAGTGCTACTGCTTGCGCTTGTTTTTGCAGCCTGTGAACAGACCGAACATTCGGCTGTTACCGAAACAAAAACCGTTGTCGTCTCGAACGATACCATCCCGGAACTGCGCAGCACCGTCGGCACCAAACCCGTTGCGGCATTCAGCCTACCCGTGGAAGATGAACTGAACGACTGGAAATTCGCCGTTTATGCCTATGAAACAAAAAACAGGTTCCGTTACCGGCTCAACATGCAATACAAGGAACTGCGGATAACCGATTCCCTCGATATCCCCAATTTCGGCATCGAACCCAGGCTCGAACTGCGCAAAGGCCCCGAGACCTATTCCTGTATCATCGGCTTTTTGGATAAACAGCAAACCTTCCGGGAATACAAAAAAGCCTTTGTAAAAAACGAACAGTTTACGTTCACCACGCTGAACCATTACTACGTGGGCACCTATAAAACACCCCGGAAACCGTAGCATACCCGAGCATCCCTCCCATCCGCCAGCCATACAGGCCGTTTAACAACCTTTTATTTGCTCCTGTACGAACCCGGTCGTAAATTGCTTACGAACAAAATCGTAATAATGGCGACCAAGCACCTGAAACCAACGGAAAGTGAACTGGAGATCTTACAGGTATTATGGGGTAAAGGCAATGCAACCGTAAGAGAGGTGCACGAGGTACTGAGCATGCACAAAGACGCAGGCTATACCACCACCCTGAAGCTGATGCAGATCATGTTTGAAAAAGGCATCGTAAAACGCGATGACAGCAGCAAGACGCATATTTACCGCGCCAATGTAAGCAGGGAGAATACGCAGCAGCAACTGGTGGGCAAAATGATCAGCTCGCTTTTTGGCGGTTCTTCCACGCAGCTGGTTATGCAGGCACTCGGTAACCAGGCGCCCAACAAAGAAGAGATCGAAGAGATCCAGCGCCTGCTGGATAACCTCAAAAAACAATAATCCACCACATGCAAGCCTGGCTTCAATCACCTTTCCTGCAGTCGCTCGGCTTTGCCATTGCCAATAGTCTGTGGCAGGCGGGATTGCTCTGGTTATTGTATACACTGCTTAGCCATTTATGGAAACTGTCTGCCGCAGGCCGTTACCGTATGGCAGTGGCCGTACAGTTGCTGAGCTTTGTATGGTTTGCGGTTACGGTTCAGTTTTATTATTACCAGTACACAGAATCGCTGCGGCAAAACATCGTACCCGGTTTATCGGGTATCCAGGCCGTGCTTGCCGGTGATAAGAGCTTTTCGACCCAGCTTATCCGGTATCTGGTACGCGCCGAGCAGGCTTTGCCGTATATCTCGGTTGCCTACCTGCTGCTGATACTGGTGCTGGCGCTGCGATGGGTCAACAGCTTTCGTTATACCCAGTCAGTGCGCACACAGGGGCTGCACCGGATACCGGCCGACTGGCGTCTGTTTGTAAAGAAAGTGGCTCCGCAACTCGGGATCAAAAAAGAAATCGTGCTGTTTCTGTCCGACAGGATCGGCACCCCGCTCACCATCGGCTTCTGGAAACCGCTGATACTGGTACCGCTTGCCAGCCTCAACCACCTTACCACCGCGCAGATGGAAGCGGTATTGCTGCACGAGCTGGCGCATATCAAACGATACGATTACCTGGTTAACCTGTTGCTCTCTGTTGTTGAGATCGCACTTTTCTTCAACCCTTTCACCCAATTGCTCAGCAGGAACATACGCAAGGAACGGGAGAACTGCTGCGACGACTGGGTACTGCAGTTCCGGTACAATGCCACCGATTATGCGCAGGCATTGCTTCAGATCGCCAGCCTGCAGGCCGCACCTGCATTTGCCATGGCGGCAGGCGGAAAAAGGAATGAACTGCTGGTGCGCGTCAAAAGAATGATCGGCCAGCCCGAAGCCGCTTTCAGCTATCGTAAGCAATTGTTTTCCCTGCTGCTGGTAACCGGTATGCTGGGATGCATGGCCTGGTTCAATCCTTCTCCCGTGCCGGGCAGCCCGCAAAAAGACACACGGACCATCGCCATCGAGCCGATGGCGGTAAGGGTAAACAACCCGCTTTTTAACCCGGTATTTTTTCTCTCCGAGCCATTGAAAACAGAAATGCAGAAAAGCCTGTCGGCCGCAAAGGAAGAGAGTACCGCGCAGGCTTATTTTACTGAATCGATACCGCCATTGGTGGCTGCTGCACTTGATAAAGCGGCCATCGCGCTGGAACAGCAGAAAGCAGCGCTTCCCGCGCAGATCGCCAATATGGAAATGGCACGCAGCCATATGGAGAAATTACTGGCCGACAGCCTGTCTATTCCCGCGCCGTTCCGCAGGGAACTGAAAAACGCTTTCAACCATTCGATACAGGATATCAGCAGGAACCTGCAGACGGCACAGACAGAGATCAAAACGGCGTTCGACCAGCAGCGGTTCCGCTTTCCATTCGATGACCAGAAGGTGAAGAACGAGATCCGTCTGGCCATGAACGAGGTGGCGAAGCTGGACCTGGGCGGCCTGGTCAATACTTCGCTCGGTCTGTCGGGCATGTTTGCGCCGCCGGAACCGGATAAACCCCGGAAACACGCAGACCGTAAGAAAAACGTTGCCCCCCCTTCTTTGCAGCAGCCGGTCCCGGACGACAGGGAAGCACCGTCAGAGGATGCATCCGAGGAAATAAAAACGATCTCATTGTTGCCGGTAGCCGGTGCTGCCGACGATGCGGCAATATTCATCAGGACGGTACAACCCGTTTTCAGCAAAACCTATCTTGACCAACTGAAAGCCCTGGCATTGCTTGCCGGCGACCTGGCACTCGAAGAGCACGATCCCGAAACAGACAAACGCATTCGCCTTAAACTGGAAGCGCTGCAGCAAAAGATTTCCGCTGAAAAAATACAGTTCAAAAAAATCCTGGAACAGCAGCATCCGGAAATAAGACAATAACCCGGGCCAGGCTGATCCCGCAATAACCGCGGTAACCGTTCACCAAAACCAAGCAGGAATAGAATAATGTAACCATCTGCTACCAGAGGTTCCTGGGGCACCAGTCGCCATACCTGTTACCGAGCAGGAAGCCGATCAGTATTTCGTGCGTGCCCTTGCTTACGGTATTGAGGTTGGAGGTCTGGAAATCGTAGGAGTAACCGATGTTAAAAGTATTGCTGATATTGATTCCCGCCATTCCTGCAAAGCCATCTTTGTACCGGTAAGAACCACCGGCCCAGAGAAAATCCTGGTACTGGAATTTGACGTTCACATCAAACCCCACCGGCAGCGGGTTCACATACCGCACCATTGCCGAGGGCAGCATGCTGATATCGTCGGATAAAGTCATCCGGTATCCCGCGCTGAAGAACAAATGCGGTATGAGTTTACCGCTTTCCAGCTGCACGGTATTATTGGCATAGCTCAGCGGCTGCGGTACGATCTGCTGCGCGGCAAGTCCCACAAAATAATCGGCAGAATACAACCAGAGCCCCGCGCTGATATCGGGTTTGATCCTGTTCAGCACACCGCTGCCTGCCACCGCCGGGTCCACCGTGGTGGTACCGAAATTCAGTTTGCTGGCATCCAGGCTCATATTGGAAATACCCACCGACACACCCGCCGATAAACTGGTGCGCGGCGATATACCCAGGTGGTACGCGTATGTGCCATAGGCCGCAAAGCGGTTCAGCGGTCCTGTTTTATCGTTCAGTATGGTAAACCCGATACCGTGGTGCGGTTCGGAGGAAGTATAATCCTGCCAATAGGCCTGCCCTCTCGGGTTGGAGCCTGATGCATGAAAACCGGTAGCCGACTCGCGCTCATAGGCGCTGCGTTTGAGCGGTCCGTGTATCGTGAGATAGGTAGTTACCGGCGCATCCTGCAAACCCACCCATTGCATGCGGTGACTGGCTTTCACATCCCAGTAATTCTCTATACCGGCAACAGCAGGGTTGATGATATAGTTGTTCATGATATACTGGGTATAATAAGGCCGCTGCTGCGCACGCAGGCCCGCTATCGCAAAACATGCCAGACAAACAACAAAAAGCTTCCTCTTCATAGTCATCACTTGATGATCGTTATCGATCCCGTATAAATGCCTTTTTTACCGGCTTTGGGATTGATGATATAATAGTAGGTTCCTATCGGCAGGGGTTTTCCCTGGTAGGTGCCATCCCAGTCTTTTACACTGCCCACAGATCGGAACACGATCTGTCCTGCCCTGTCGTACACATCGATCGTCACTTCGGGATACCCGTCGAGATACTTGATATGCCAGGTATCGTTGATGCCATCTCCGTTGGGAGAAAAGCCATTGGGTATCTCCAGTCCGTGCAGCACTTTCACAAATGTGGTGCCGGTAACCGTACACCCTCCTTCCGCCGTAAGCTGCAGGGTAAAAGTTGCATCATCGGGCGGCGACACTTTTACTTCCGACAGCGTATTTGACCCCACAATATACGTAGTAGGTGTCCATAAATATTCCAGGTTGCTTCCGTATACCGAAACCGGTTTCAGTGTGGCGATCGCATCTTCCAGCATCTGTATGGAGGCGGGCATCCCCAGTTTGGGATTGGGATAGATCGTCAGCACCGAACGCGCCGTATCGCTTATGCAGCCGTCCGAGGTAGTGACAACCAGACTCGTGGCAATGCTGCCTGAATCGTTATACCGCCGAACCGGGTTCTGCTGCAAGGCGATCGTATTCCTGCCCAGGTCCCAGCGCCAGGAGGCCACCGTTGCAGTGCCGGCCTGGCTCTTGTCGGTAAAACTCACCGTTCCCCCATCGCAAAGCTGGCTCACGGAAACACTGTAGGCCGCGTCGGGCTGCGGGTATACCGTTACTGTCTTTGTTGTCTCGCTTACACAGGAATTACCTCCGGAATACGCCAGCATCCGCACCGAATACTGCCTGGCGCCGGTGGCGGCGGTATAGGAATGTGCATATAACTTACCGCCCGCCGGGTATTCGTCCGTTTCCTTAACGGTGGCACTGTTGGTATTGTCCCAGTAAAACTCCAGTTTGGTCACGTTACCAAAATCCACGGTGGACTGGTTGATCAGCTTCACCGGTTTGTCGCCGCAATAAGGTGTGATACCCGAGAACGAGAAATCGGCTTTTGGCGTAGACCCGTTAACGGTAAAATCCTGCAGCGAAGACGCCACACAACCCTTATCGGATGTGGCTGTCAGCTTTACCTTATAATAGTCCGATTTAAAATACTTCGGCTGCGGATGCTGCAGGCTGCTGACAGCGGGCTGCGGACCGGGCGTTATCACCGGCGAGCCGGCGTTGAAGTTCCAGGCGTACGAAACGATCGATCCCTCGGCAATGGTGGAGGTATCTGTGAATCTGGCGTTGGCATCGTTCAGGCAAACCTCGGGCACCCTGAAGCCTACCACCGGCAGCGGGTTGATCTTAACTGCCTGCCGGAAGGTATCGCTTTTGCAGCCGGTACTGGATGCCACCAGCAACCACAGGTTTTTGGTGCCCGCCGAATCGTATTTTGTTTTTACCGCGGCATTGGTGGTATTGCTGATCGGTGCGGCACCATCGTCGAGCGACCATACCCAGGTGGCCAGCGTGCCCACGGTGGTGGTGGATGCATCTGTAAAACTGATATCGGATTGCGGACAGAGCAGACTTGGCACCGTAAACCGGGCCACCGGTTTGGAGGATATATCCAGCACCTGTGACACTTCGGGTGATACACAGCCGATATCCGTGTACACTTTCAGTTTGGCAGTGTAGGTGCCGCCATTCGTGTATTTTTTTGCGAACACAGCGGCAGATGCCCGCTCATCGGTTGTTCCGTCGCCAAAATTCCATTGCCATCGCACCAGGGTGCTTGAATAACTGCTTTGGTCGGTGAACTGAACAGAGTCGCTCACGCAGCCGCTGTTGGCAACCGCAAACTGCGGTACGGGAAGTTCGTTCACTTTTACCGGTATGTTGAACAACTGGTCCTTGCTGCCGCAGCCATCGGGCGTTGCAGAGGTGGTGTACAGTTTGATCGTATCGCGTAAGGCCGGGGTATTGGCCTTTGAGAAAGAGAAAGATCCCTGCGGACTGTAATAATATACCCCGTTTACCGCGCTGTCGGGCACGGGTTGCAGGGTTTGCTGAGCGGACGGACTGATATTGGGTGCGGCGGAAAAATCCCATTTGATCGAGCTCGGCTGAACGGTCATGGGCACCGACAGTTTGAAAGGGGTATTGATACAGGTAACGGCGGAATCGACCCTTGAATAAGGATTTTGAAAAACCGTGCGGGCCGAAAAATCGCGGATATTGGTTCCGGCATTGTAGCCGTAACTCTCGGTAGATCCGAACCCGTAAGCGATCGCATTAAAACCTGTATCCGAATACAATCGGTGCGATCCGGAAGAAACGGAAATGATCGCGTAAGAATAGTTCGCATCCTGCGGATGCGGAAGAAAATTGGAAACAGGGTTCCCGTCCATCCTGAAACTGGCTACGCCCCCGTTGCGGATGATCACGTTGATATAGCTCTGCAGGATCGCGTTCTTGGTGGCCGAGTAGAGCGTAATATCGTTGATGGTTTGTTCTACCGGGCTCAGGTAAATCATTTCCGGATCCCCGCCCGGTGACGTACCGGGGTTACCGTCAACACCCTGGGTGGTGCAGTACTGCGCCACGGTGATCGGTTTGTCGGCCTCGATCAGGTTGGGTACGGCCGCGCCCGGGCTGTTGCCCACAGCACCATTCTTGAACTGGTAAAAGAAATTGTTGATAAGCGAAGAGGTCGGTATCACCACCCCGTTCAGCTTTACCACGGTTGCGGGATCTGTGACGCAGATACGGTAGTAGTTATTGGGCTGCGAACCGGTTGGGGCCGTCAGGTATTTCTTACCCCAGGCCGCGGCCGGGAAAGCCTGTGCAAAAAGATTATCCGCGCTGCCGGTCGATGATCCGCCGATACTCACTTTGCCCGAACCCGAAAAAACGGCTATCGCCTTACAGCCGCCGGAACCGTTGGTGCTGATGGACCGTATCCTGGACCCCGTGAGATCCGTTCCCGAAGTGCCGGCGGTGGTGCCCATAACGCTGTATACCTGTCCCTTGTTAAGCGTAACAGTCTGCGCCACATTCGGCGTAAAACCGTTCAGGTTGGCCGCCGAAGCGGTGATCTCCACCTTGGTATTGTCTTCCGTGGCCACGACGAAAAAAAACGAATTGGAAAAAGTGGTGTTCGAAGACTGGGTATAGTTGATCGAATAATAATCCTTACCAAGCGTGTTGGTGGGAAAAAGCAGGGAAGCGCCCGATACGCTGGCATTGTAGATATGCGCATAGGCCACGATCGGCACATCGCTGGTGATATGTATTCCCCGGTTATAATACCCGGTACCCGAAATACGCGCATCCTGCGCACCTGTTTTTGGTATGGGATCGGAAATGGTAACCTGGTTGGCGGTGACCGTATAGGATTTGGTATACCCCACACCCGGTATCTCCACGCTGACAACGGCGTTTTTGTCGGAAGTAAAATACAGGATCATGTCCTGCTGGTTCTGCGCGCCGGCACCCACACCCGAGCCCATGTTTACGTGGAAGCCGTATCCCAGCCAGAAATCCTTGCCTTTATTGGAGAAATCCTGCCCCTTTGCGGCCGGGAAAAAAAACAGCACCGATAGGCAATACAGCACCAAGCGAGTACACTTCATCACGTGGACCTGGGGGATTTTTAGCAAAACAATGATTAGGAAATCGAATAAATAATAAAAATAGGCTTTCAGCCGATAAGAATCGATTATTAGCGGCCGGAAAACCGTAAAACGAAGTTTTTTAAATAGTATTTAAGGTGGGCCCGTTACAGAACAGCAGGTCCAGGATACAGAGATTGGGCGCAAAACCGGTGCGCTCCTCAAATACCTGGGTATACCTGGGTGCGGGCCATTGCCGGTAATTTTTTGGGAGTATCCGGTTGCGCATATCCGTTACCTCGGCCGGGTCATAGACAGCCTGGTATTTTTCGGTATACCCGATCCGCCCTTTCCAGGAAAACACCCGGGCCAGCCATTGCAGGGCGGCCCCGTTTTTCTCCAGCAGCAAAGGATGCTTTTGCTCCCACAGCGATCGCACCTCATCCCGGTAGTATTCGTAATAGGGCGACCGCGCATAGCAGGAGTCGAGGGTGCGCAGCTGCTCTGCCTGCCAGCGGCCCTGGTAATTGATCCGCACGTCTTTCATCAACTGCCGGTGATCGCGTCCCTGCACCAGCGGCAGCGATAAACCGATCAGCCCGTTGCTCCCCACAATCAGGCAACGGTTGCGGAAACTCATTTTCCGGAAGCTTTCGCATGATTCAATAATGATATTTGAATACTGAAACAAAGTGTTGATGTAATTAATCGTTCCAAAAAACTGACTATCAATTAATACACTACTCATAAGATGGAAATACTAAACGTTCTTTAAAACAAGCCTGAATTAGCGGAAATAGTCCAAAATATCAATATATTAAAAGTTAATTTATAATCAATCAATATATTGATTAATAATAGTTTAAATACAAATTAGTAACACTAATTATTTTGGCCTTCAGATTTTTTTCTTTTGACATCAAAATACTACTTTTTTTAGTATAAATAAAACGCGGTTTTCCGGCCCTTTCCAACCGGGGCCGCGGGCTTTGCCAACAGGTAAAGGTAATCCCGGCCACGGCTACCCTATTTCACATTCTGTACACAGCCAGCAGCCGGATGGCTAAATTTTTACATTGATGCGGCGGTCTGCGGAAATACAAGACGCCTCAGTTATTTTGCAGACAAATTCGTTTTCTTGAAAACATATCTCGTGCTGGCCGGTCTTGCACTGCTGTTTGCCTCCTGCAGCAAACCGCAGGCTTTTGAATACCGCGACCTGAAAAACCTGAAAGTGGAGACGGTGGGATTCGACCAGACAGCGCTGTCGATGGACCTGGTCTACTATAACCCCAACGGTTTTGGGGTTGACCTGAGAAGGGTGGATTGCGATGTGTACGTAGACAATACCTATCTGGGAAAATTCCAGCTGGATACGCTGATGCATATCTCCCGCCGCGCGGAATTTGTATTGCCGTCGAAAATCATGGTGGACATGAAAACCGTACTCAAGAACAGCCTGACCATGCTGTTCAGCCAGGAAGTGCTGGTAAACGTAAAGGGAACCACACGCGTGGGCAAGGCAGGGATATTTGCCACAGTGCCTTTTAACTACGAAGCCAGGCACAAGCTCAGCCTGTTCTGAAGGACGGAGGGATTGCGGAAGGGCGATTGCAGATTGCCGATGGAGAAGTGATTGACCGCGGAATCAATCGGCCATCGGCAATCCCTCCTTCGGCAATCAATTCACCGGTGGTACATGGCAGGGTTTGCCTTTCTGGGGGCCGCCGCCTTCTTCGGCGCGTTTGCAGGCCGCGGGCAGGGCTTTGTAGGCATCGGCCTCGGCTTTTTCGTTATCGGCATCAAAACCGGCATTGTTGATGGCGGCCCGGATGGTTTCGGGGTTGGTGCGATCGGGCAGGTACTGCAGCCTGATCTCTCCCTGCAGCAGGTTGATCTTCCACTGGGCAATACCGCTTTCCATATTGGACTTGTTCTCTACGATCAGGAATTTCTCCAGCTTCTCCTTGCATTCCCAGCATTTGAGGTTGGCGGATTTGATGGTGATCCATAGCGGTTTGGGCTGCTGGGCGTTTGCGGCAAGACCCAATCCCATGCAAACGGCAGCTACTGCGATCGTTTTTTTCATAGTATGACTGATTATTGGATTCCTTTCCAGCCGGCCGGATCCTCGCGCCATTGCAGCAGCTGTTTTTCCGCATCGGCGTTTACCTGTCCTTTTTCCAGCGCCAGGCTGATCAGCGTGGGATAATCCGTTAGCGAACGGAAAGATACGCCTGCATCGGCAAATGCCCTGCCGGCCAATGCAAAGCCATAGTTAAATATCGATACCATACCCACTACCTCTACGCCGGCGCTGCGCAGCACGTCCACCACCTGCAGGCTGCTTTTACCCGTAGAGATCAGGTCTTCTATCACCAGCACTTTCTGCCCGGGTTCAACGGATCCTTCGATCTGGTTGCCCAGTCCGTGTTCCTTGGGTTTGGGACGCACATAGCTGTAGGGCAATTTTAACTGGTCGGCCGCCATCGCCCCCCAGGGGATGCCGGCAGTAGCCACGCCGGACAGCATATTAGCTTCGGGGAAATGCTCGAATATGACATTACAGAGCTCGCTCTTGATAAAATCGCGCACAAAAGGAAAGGACAGCACTTTGCGGTTATCGCAGTAGATCGGACTTTTCCAGCCACTGGCCCAGGTAAACGGATTTTCGGGGCTGAGTTTTACAGCGCCCGCCTGGAGGAGTTTTTCGGCAACAGCTTTTTCATTTGTCATGACGCGAAAGTAAGCCCATTTGGGATGTTGAAATTGGGAAATCGGGAATTTGGCGGCACATTTGAGGCATGAAAAACAAACCTCTGATCATCGCCGCCGGCGGGTTGGTGCTGAACGAAAAAAATGAATTGCTGATGATCCACCGCCGGGGAAAATGGGATTTGCCCAAAGGTAAACTCGATAAAGGCGAAAGCATCGAGCAATGCGCCGTACGCGAGGTGGAGGAAGAAACCGGTCTCCGGAACATCCGGCTCGGCCAGCTGATCGGCATCGGCTACCACGAATACTTCGACAAATACCTGGGAGAAGACGTAATCAAGGAATCCCACTGGTACGCGATGACCGCCGATTCCACCCAGCCACTTATTCCCCAAACAGAAGAAGACATCGCTGACATACGCTGGGTAAAAGACGCAGAACTGAGGAAATGCCTCGAAAACACCTACCCCAATATCCTCGATATCGTTGAAAAAGCGAGGGTGGAGGGACTGGTGGATTAGCGGATTACGGATTAGTGGATTATGGATTGGTGGATTATTTCTCTGCGAAACTCCTGGTCCTCCGCGTCTCTGCGGTGAACGTTTTCCCGATTTTACCGCAGAGAATCCGCTAATTCACTAATCCGTAATCCACTAATCCATAATCCTTCGTACTTTCCTGTCATGAAAAAACAACTTGCCACATTACTTGCGATCGTGATAGCAGCGGCCGCTTACGCACAGGGGAAACCGCTTTTTAACGGGAAAGACCTGAACAACTGGACGATCCACGGAACGGAAAAATGGTACGTGGACAACGGGGAACTGGTTTGCGAAAGCGGACCCGACAAGCAGTATGGTTACCTGTCTACCAACAAAACGTACAAAAATTTCATCCTTACCCTCGATTTCAAACAGGAAGCCAACGGCAACAGCGGTGTCTTTTTCCGCTCTTCGATCGACGGCGTAAAGATCAGCGGCTGGCAGGTAGAAGTTGCCCCGGCGGGTAAACACAGCGGCGGTGTGTACGAGTCTTACGGCCGCGGCTGGATGATACAACCCAAACCCGAAGACGAACAATGGCTGAAAATGGGCGAATGGAATACCATGAAGATAAAAGTGAACGGTGATGCGGTAAGCACCTGGCTCAACGGTCACCCGATCATCTCCATCACAGACGAAAAGGTCGGCAAGGGTGACGGATTCATCGCCCTCCAGATCCACGACGGCGGCGGTATCAAAGTGCGTTGGAAAAACCTGGTTATCGAGGAGTTGAAATAAGTTGAATGCGGGATGGGTTCGGTAAATGGCTGTATCATTTCATTGTTTAATGGCTTGCTGGCTGCTGCAAAACAAGGAAACAATACAGCCATATAACCATACAGCAATGCTCCACCTACCCCCCGTGCTGCACCAGTGACCTGTTGACCACTTCGGGCAGGAACTGCGAGGCGTTACCGCCGTTGCGCAGTATATCGCGTACGATGGTAGATGCCACCGATGTGTATTTGGGTTCTCCTGTCAGGAAAATGGTTTCGATGGTTTTATCGAGTGTGCGGTTGGCATCGGCGATCGTTTTTTCGTATTCAAAATCGCTGACATAGCGTATGCCGCGCAGGATAAACGTAGCGCCTATTTCCCTGCAGTAATTCACGGTTAACCCGTCGTATACCACGCTCTCCACCTTCGGCTGGTTTTTATAGATCTCCTTGAACCATTCCATCCGCTGCTCCGCGCTGAACATGGGACTTTTAGCCGCGTTGATACCGATACCCACATAGATTTTATCGAACAAGGGCAATGCACGGTCGATGATATCGATATGACCAAGGGTCACAGGATCAAAAGTTCCGGGAAATAAGCAGATGCGTTGCATGATGTATACGATTTAAAGAATTCACGGATGATGGATTAGCGGATTGATTCAGACAGGAAGTAGCTTACAGGCGAATGGTTGCTTCCGAAAATCAATTGCCCCTACTCCCTAATCCGCAAATCCATAATCCGCTAATTAGCTAATTCGCTAATCCTCAGTTTTCCCTGTCAGCGAGCAGATACAGTACGGCCATCCGTACGGCCACCCCGTTCTCAACCTGGTTAAGGATGATGGAATACGGGCCGTCGGCAACATCGCTGTCCAACTCCACCCCCCGGTTGATCGGCCCCGGGTGCATGATCACGATTTCCTTACTCAGGTCTTCCAGCAGCCTGCGTTTGATGCCGTAGGCAAGATTGTATTCACGCAGCGATGAGAACAGCGGCTGGTTCTGGCGTTCCAGCTGTATCCTTAACACATTGGCCACATCGCACCATTCCAGGGCTTTTTTCAGGTTGTATTCCACCCTTACATCCAGCGCTTCACCGATGTATTTCGGGATCAGCGTGGGCGGACCGGCCACCAGTATCTCCGCTCCCATTTTTTTCAGCAGGTACATATTGCTCAAAGCCACCCGGCTGTGCATGATATCGCCGATAATGGCCACTTTCAGTCCTTCCAGTCTGCCCAGTTTCTCTTTTATCGAAAATGCATCCAGCAATGCCTGTGTGGGGTGTTCGTTGATACCGTCACCGGCATTGACAATGGCAGCGGGAATATTCTTTGCCAGAAAATGCGGCGCGCCCGAAGCACTGTGACGCATCACTACCATATCCACTTTCATGCTCAGGATATTGTTCACCGTATCCAGCAGCGTTTCGCCTTTTGCGGAAGAAGAGGTACTGGCCGCAAAATTCAGCACATCGGCGGATAAGCGGCGTTCCGCCAGCTCAAACGACATACGGGTACGCGTCGAATTCTCGTAAAACAGGTTTACGATCGTAACATCGCGCAATGAGGGGACTTTCTTTACCGGTCTTTGTAAAACTTCCTTGAACTGCTCAGCGGTGGAGAGAATGAGCTGGATATCTTCCCTGTTCAGATCCTTGATACCAAGAAGATGTTTGGTAGATAGTTTCATTAAAAATCAAAAGTAGGAAAAAAGTTTGGATATGGAGGGAGGGTTTGTGGTTTGTAGCCTGTGGTTTGGATTGAAGCCCGGTGAACGTCGAACCAACTACAGACCACAGATCACCAACCTCATATCAGCACCACCTCATCCACCTCGTCTTTTTCCTTCCAGCACACTTTTACTTTCTGGGAAACAAAGGTGTCGATGGTTTTGCCGGCATAATCGGGCTGTATCGGCAATTCACGGTTAAAGCGCCGGTCGATCAGCACGCAGAGCGATACCTTGGAGGGTCTTCCAAAATCCAGCAGTGCATCCAGCGCGGCGCGTATGGTGCGGCCGGTGTACAGCACGTCGTCGATCAGCACCACTTTCCTGTTTTCGATACTGAACGGGATATCGGTTGCATTGGCAATATGCAGGCTTTTGCGGACATCGTCGCGGTAAAACGTAATATCCAGCTTGCCGTATTGTATCAGTCCGGGGTTAACGATGTTCCTGAGTTCATGAACGATGCGGTCGCTGAGAAAAATGCCTCTGGGCTGCAGACCGATGATCACCGTATCCGAAAGCGATACATTGTTTTCCAGTATCTGGTGTGCCAGTCTTTTTACCGTAAGCGCCAATTGTTGTTCAGAAAGGATCGTCTTCAAGGCCGAATTTTTACTAAAAATAAATGCTTTCCGGCATACTGTAAATTATTCGGTGCGATGGATGTAATTTGCCCCATGCTGCGCCTGCAATCCCTTGCACTTACCCAGTTCCGCAATTATGTACAGCGGTCGTTCACTTTTTCGGAGAGGGTGGTCGGTATTTACGGCAGCAACGGCACCGGCAAAACCAACCTGCTAGATGCGATCTACTACCTTTCTTTTTCGCGCAGCTATTTTTCCAGACCCGATAGCCAGAATGTTCACCATGGCATGGCCGGTATGCGGCTCGAAGGGAATTACCTGCTGAACGGTACGGCCCGGCAACTGGTATGCATACTGCGCGAGAACAACCGAAAGGAACTGCTGCTGAACGGGGAGGAATACAAAAAGTTCTCGGATCATATCGGCCGTTTTCCCTGTGTTATGATAGCCCCCGACGACCTGGTGCTGGTAACGGGCAGCAGCGAGGAGCGGCGGAAATTTCTCGATACCCTGCTCTCCCAGATCAACAGGTCGTACCTGCTTACCCTGATCGACTACAATAAACTGCTGCAGCAGCGCAACAGCCTGCTGAAACAGGCCGCGGAATATGGCCGGATGGATGAGGCGCTGCTGCAGGTGCTGAGCGACCAGCTGGTTGAAAAAGGCAATGCCGTATTCAGCGAACGGAAACAGTTTCTGAGCAGCTTTTTGCAGCTGGCAGGCAATATCTATACGCGGATTGCGGGCAGCGACGACGGCATATCCCTTGCCTACGAAAGCCCCCTGCTGCACGGCGATTTTGCGGCCCTGCTGCGGGAAAACCGTCACCGCGACAGCCAGCTGCAGCGAACCCATACGGGCGTACACCGCGACGACCTGGTATTTACAATGAACATGGTTCCGTTTAAATCCGAAGCCTCGCAGGGACAAAGAAAAAGCCTGTTGTTTGCGCTGAAACTGGCCGAATGGCAGGTAATACAGGAAGCCAAACAGTTCACCCCTATCCTGCTGCTGGACGATGTGTTTGAAAAACTGGATGAGCAGCGTATGCTGCAGCTGCTGCGATGGGTCTGTGCCGAGAGCGATGGCCAGGTATTTATTTCCGACACCCATTTCGAGCGCCTGGATGCAAACCTCAGGCATACCGGCGTGCATTTTCAGCTTATCGGTTTGTAAGCCGGCTGCCGGGCCTGAAAAAAGCATTCCGGTCAAATTCCTTTCCGTACCCATGCGTCCTGCCCAATTCTTATCTTTGCACCATGTCTGAATCCCATATTGGCGATGCCATCAAAGGTTTTTTGCGCAAGAGCCCGCTGCGCAACGGAGTACGTGCGGTACAGATCGAAGATATCTGGGAAACACTGATGGGAAAAACGATCGCAAAGTATACCGATAAGATCCAGATCATACAGGACAGGCTCTTTATTACCACAGCCGTGGGCCCGCTGAAAAACGAACTCCTTTACCAGAAAAAACAGATCATCGAAAGGGTGAACGAAGCTTTTGGTGAAAAAGTGGTCAGCGAGGTGATCATCCAGTAGGAATTACCCTGTTACAGGGTTGTATTGTTGAATGGCTGAATTGTTTTTGCCATCTGCGACAATGTAACCATTCAGCCATTCAACAATATACCAATCTCCGTCTACACGGCAAAAGAAGTTCCGCAACCGCAGGTCTTGCTGGCATTCGGATTGCTGAAAGTAAAACCACGGCTGTTCAGTCCGCCCTGCCAGTCCACTTCCATGCCGTACAGGTATAACCCGTGGCTTTTGTTCATGACACAGGGAATGCCTTCTATCTCGAAGCGTTCGTCTTCATCGGTGGGCTGGTCAAATCCCAGCACATAGGTCATACCGCTGCAGCCGCCGCCCTTTACGCCGATGCGCAGGCGTTGCGATACATCAAATCCTTCTTCCCCCATCAGTCTGCGCAGTTCATTGATGGCGCCTTCGGTAAGGGTTACAGGAGCAGAGGTTGCGGTGGTCATAGTCAATCTTTTTTGCGGGACGAAATTACACCGAAACCTGTTAAAGAAACTGGTAAAACTTACGAGAGAAGGAATTTCGTCGGCCTGTATTTTCAGAGCCCACATCCTGCTATTTTTGCCAAAACAGCGATTTTGGATTCAACTACCCTTTTAACGATCGTGATCGGCGTCGCCGTGGTTGGCGGACTGTATTATGTGCTGACCAATAAATCCGCCGGGAAAACCGAACCTGTATTACCCGCGGCGCCTAAATCAACTGCGTTGCAGTTGCAGGCCTATGAAAGGCTGGCCCTGCTGGCAGACCGTATGGCCATTCCCGGCCTGATCAGCCGTACGGCGGCCGAGGGACTGACCGCACGCGAGATGCAGTTTCTGCTGACGAAAAACCTCCGCGATGAATTCGATTACAATATTACGCAGCAGATCTATGTGAGCGCCGAAGTATGGAATGCGGTAAAAAGCCTGAAAGAGAAAAATCTGCTGCTGATCAACCAGGTGGCGGCAACGCTTGCGCCACAGGCCCAGGGAATGGATCTGAACCGCGCATTGCTCGATTTTCTTGTAACGGACAAACAGGCCAACCTGCCCGAACTGGTAAGCCAGGCCATCAGTTTTGAAGCCAAAAAATTACTCTGACACCCGGTTCTTTTCAAAGCCCATACGATTGCCATGACCGAAAAGAAAGTATACACCGACAGCGGTATCGAGGTAAAAAAAGTCTACTACCCGCATCCCGGGCCTGAAACTGCCGCGGAAGCGCCTGGCGTATACCCGTATACCAGGGGCATTCAGCCCGATATGTACCGCGGTAAACGCTGGACCATGCGCCAGTATGCCGGGTTTTCCACCGCGGAAGAAAGCAACAAACGCTATCATTACCTTCTCTCGCAGGGGGTGATGGGACTGAGCGTGGCGTTTGACCTGCCTACCCAGATCGGTTACGACAGCGATCATCCGCTGGCGGAAGGAGAAGTGGGTAAGGTTGGCGTGGCCATCGACAGTCTGGCCGATATGGAAATACTTTTCCAGGGCATCAGGCTGGAAGAAGTGAGTACCTCCATGACCATCAACGCAACGGGTTTTATCCTGCTTGCCCTTTACGTGGCGCTTGCCAAAAAACAGGGGGCCGACCTGGGCAAAATCAGCGGCACCATACAGAACGATATACTGAAAGAATATGCGGCCAGGGGCACTTATATCTATCCGCCCAAACCCTCCATGCGCATCATCACCGATATATTTGAATGGTGCAGCAGGGAATTACCAAAATGGAATACCATCTCCATTTCCGGTTACCATATCCGCGAAGCAGGCAGCACGGCGGTACAGGAAATTGCTTTTACCCTCAGCAATGGCAAAGCCTATGTTCAGGCGGCACTGGCAAAAGGAATGGATATCAACGTTTTTGGCAAACGGCTCTCTTTTTTCTTCAACGCGCATAACCACCTGTTTGAAGAAGTGGCCAAATTCCGCGCGGCGAGAAGGATGTGGGCGGGGATCATGAAAGAACTCGGCGCCACGGATGAAAAAGCGCTGATGCTCCGTTTTCACACGCAAACAGGCGGCGCCACACTTACCGCACAGCAGCCGCTGAACAATATCTGCCGGGTAACGGTTCAGACACTCTCGGCCGTACTGGGCGGAACACAGAGCCTGCACACCAACGGATACGACGAGGCACTGAGTCTGCCCACGGAAGAAGCCGCACGCATAGCCCTGCGCACACAGCAGATAGTGGCTTTTGAGAGCGGTGCCCCCGATACCGCAGACCCGCTGGGCGGCAGCTATTACGTAGAAGCGCTGACCGGCGAAGTGGAAGCAAAAGCCTGGCAGTTAATGGAAAAAATTGATGCCATGGGCGGCAGCGTAAACGCCATCGAGGCCGGTTTTATGCAGGACGAGATCGCCAGAAGTGCGTATGAATACCAGCGGCAGATCGAGAGCGGGGAAAAGATCATCGTGGGCGTGAACAGGTTTACGGTGGATACGGAGCAGCCGGTTCCGGGCTTTAAAATAGACGACCATATCCGCACCCTTCAATCTGAGAAACTCAGGAAACTGAAACAGCAGCGTAACCAGCAACAGGTTGCGCGATGTCTCGAAACCATCGGCCGCTGCGCCCGGGATGGAAGCAACCTGATGCCCGCAGTGATCCAAGCCGTGGAAAACCACTGCACCCTCGGCGAAATTGCCGATGTGTTACGCCGGGAGTTCGGCGAACATAAATAATCAGTAACCAGTACCAACAGTGAACCGGCAGCAGCGAACATGGCTCACTGCTGCCGGTCATTCGTTGCTGATGTTGTTACGACAATACCACGATCAGCGCATAAATCACACCGGGTATCCAGAACAGCAGCGTGAGCAGCAGGCTCAGCCAGAACTTTCCGTTGATACCGCCTTCATGGAGGGCTACCGCTAACGGCGGAAGCAGGATAGCCAGGATGACCAGCAGCACGGTGTTGGTGGATGGCTCGGGTGCGGCAGCTTCCCTGGCGGCTTTTTTCTGGGCCTTGAATTCTTTCAGCACAGCTTTGGCCTGGGCAATACGGGCTTTACGGTCGGTGCGGCGCAGGCTTTTGAATTCGCGCATGGCATCCGTTACAGCTGCGTTGTCGAGCACCAGTTCTTTTTCTCCGGTTACCTTGGTTCCCGCAACGGTTTTGTCGGTGGGTTCGGAAACCACGGAAGAAGCGTTGAGACCGAAACAGGAGATCAGTGCAAAAAATAAGAGGGTAAAATTTTTCATCAGGCTGGTTTTTGGTAAATGAATTTTAACGGTTCCATTGTAAAGTTCGGGCGACCGACCGGCATCTGTTTACACGATTAGGAAAAAGTTTTGCATAATTCACACATGGGGCAAGACCGGCGACCGGGCAAAACCCCTGTATATTCCTTATCTTCCCCCGTCAACACACGTTATGAAAAAGGCTTTTTTGTGTTACCTGCTTTTCTGTCTGCCGGGTATCGCCGCATTGGCACAGGGCGAACGTTTCGTGAAAGACAGCCTGGACGCTTTTGTGCAGCGCGGTATGAAGGATTGGGATATACCCGGACTGGCGATTGCCGTTGTAAAAGACGGGAAGATCGTGGTGATGAAAGGATACGGCGAGCGTAATACCAGCACCCATGAACCGGTGGATGAGAACACGCTGTTTTTGGTTGCCAGCAACACCAAACTGTTTACAGGCACCGCGCTTGCACAGCTGGAATACGATGGCAGGCTGTCGCTTAACGACAGGATCACCAAATATTTTCCGGGTTTCAGGGTATACGACAGGAATACGACCGAACTGGTGACCATACGCGATATGCTCGGGCACCACCTCGGCACCGGCACTTTCCAGGGAGATTTCGTTTTCTGGAATACCCGGCTCAGCCGCAGCGAGATCATGGACAGGATGCAACTGCTCAAGCCCACAGGCAGGTTTCGTCAGAGTTATGGCTACTGCAACAGTTGTTTTCTTACCGCGGGCGAGGTGATTCCGAAAGTATCCGGCAAGCCCTGGGAGGTATATGTATACGACAGCCTGGTGGTTCCGGCAGGTATGACCAACACCCATACCCTTACCACCGGCATCGGCCAGCGTCCCAATGCCTCCCGCCCGTATACCAATGCATTCGGCGGCACGCTGAAAGAACTGCCCTATGACCAGGTGGATAATTTAGGCCCGGCAGGCAGCATGGTAAGCTGTGTAAAAGACATGGCCAGGTGGCTGATGCTGCAGCTCGACAGCGGCCGGATAGATGGGCGGCGCGTACTGCCCTGGGCGGTGGTTCGCCAGACAAGGGACATGAACACCGCCATTTCAAGCAGGAAGAATGCGGTATACCCGATTCATTTCAACGGCTATGGTTTGGGCATTTTTATGAACGATTACAACGGAAGACAGGTATTCACCCATACCGGCGGCGCATTCGGGTTTGTGACAAGCACCTGCTTTATCCCGGAAGAAAAACTCGGCATCGTGATCCTTACAAACAACGATAACCAGGAATTTTTCGAGCTGCTGCGTTACCAGTTGATGGACGCCTATCTTGGCATGCCTTATACCGACAGGAGCAGGCAGCAGCTCGGCAACCACCGCAAAGAAATGGACAGTTCGGTGAATGAGATCAACGCATGGAAAGCAAGGGTAAAAGGCAACACACCCCCTCTCCCGCTCGCCGCATTCACCGGCAATTATGAAAATGAATTGTATGGCAGCATCACCGTTTCGAAGAAAGGCGACGGACTCAATATCAAATTCAACAGCCATCGCTCGCTCGAAGCGTCTTTGCAATACATGGACAACGGTGAATGGCTGATGCGCTATAACCATATCGCATTCGGTATTTTCGCAACCAGGTTTATGCTCGCCAACGGTAAAGTGGAATCGGTCAGCATCAAGGCGAGCGATTTCGTGGAATACGCGCCCTATATTTTCACAAAAAAATAAACACACAATACCTGTATATGACAAAAAGATCGGTCGTTCTGCTGGCATCGTTTATGGCAACTGCTGCATCGGCGCAACTGCCTTCGGGTTATGAACAACTCGTAAAGGAAACCACACCAAAAGTGATTGAATGGAGACGGTATTTTCACCAGTATCCCGAGTTATCCAACAGGGAATTCAACACCGGCAAAAAAATAGAAACCCAGCTGAAAGAAATGGGTATCGCCACCAGGGTGGTGGCAGGCACCGGTGTGGTAGGCGTACTGAAAGGCGGTAAACCCGGGCCTGTTGTGGCCCTGCGCGCTGATATAGACGGGCTGCCCGTTACCGAGCGCAACGATCTTCCCTACCGTTCAAAAGTAACCACCGAATACAATGGGCAGCAGGTTGGGGTAATGCATGCCTGCGGACACGATTCGCATATTGCGATGCTGCTGGGCACCGCGCAGGTGTTGGCAAAAATGAAAAACGATGTTCCCGGAACGGTGGTGTTCCTTTTCCAGCCTGCAGAAGAAGGCACACCCGATAACGAAGAAGGCGGGGCGCCGCTGATGATCAAACAGGGCGCGCTCGACAACCCGAAAGTGGATGCGGTATTCGGGATTCATATCGAAGCTTTTGGCGACCTGGGCAAAGTATATTACAAACCAGAAGCGTTCATGGCTTCTTCGGACTGGTTCACCATTAAAATAAAAGGCCGGCAAAGCCATGGTGCAGAACCCTGGAAAAGCGTAGACCCCATCGTGGTGGGCAGCGCTATCATACAGAACCTGCAAACCATTGTCAGCCGGCAGATGGACCTGACCAAGGCGCCCGTGATCATTACCGTTGGTAAATTCACCGGGGGTGTTCGTCCCAATATCATTCCCGAAGAAGCGGTGATGCAGGGAACCATCCGCACGCTCGACAGTAAAATGCAGCAGGAAGTGCACGAGCGCATCCGCAAAACAGCAAAAAGCATTGCCGATGCCTATGGCGCCACCGCTGAAGTATTGATCGACACCAAAACACTGGTTACCTATAACGATCCGAAACTGGTGGCCCAGTCTGTTCCTTCGTTACAGAAAGCGCTTGGCGCCGCTAATGTGGAACCTTATCATTGGGTGACCGGTGCAGAAGATTTTTCATTTTACGGGACCAAGGCGCCGGCTTTCTTTTTCTATCTCGGCGCACGCAGTCCCAAATACACCATGGACCAGGCCCCTGCGCACCACACGCCCGATTTTGTGATCGACGACAGCCGGCTGGATGCGGGGATAAGGGCGTTCACGCAACTGGTGTTCGACTACGCTACTAAAAAATAAACGGTAAAAACAATACGGGCTGCGGCACCGGCCCGTATCGGCAAATCATCGTTGTACACTTAATGAATCCATCATGAAACCTTTTGTCATCAGTGCACTTGCAGTTCTTTTGTTCAGTACCGCCGGTGCACAGCAGCGATTAACCCCTGAAAAACTTTGGCAGCTGGGGCGTGTAAGCGGTATCGGTCTCAGCAAAGACCGGCAGTTACTGGTGTATTCCGTGGGCATACCCGATAAAAAAGAAAACAGGATCGTTCGCAAGACCTACCTGATGGCCACCAGCGGCGGCGAATCGATGCCGCTGACGCAGCCCATGGACAGTGTGATGACAAACAGGATGGTATCGCCCAATGGCAAATACCTTGTTTTTACGAGGGAAACACCGGTGATGAAAGTTACGGGCGCAGAGCTCTATCCCGATCTGCCCAAGGCCAATGTCTACGTGTACAACTCGCTCAATTACCGCCATTGGGATACCTGGGAAGACGGCAAATTCGATCATGTGTATGTGGCGCAGCTGGTAAACGGTCATCCCGCACCGGCAACCGATATCATGGCGAACGAGCCTTATGACTGTCCGCAGAAACCGTTTGGCGGCGATGAAGACATTGTCTGGAGTCCCGACAGCAAACGCATCGTCTATACAGCCAAGAAAAAATTCGGAACCGATTATGCGGTAAGCACCAACACCGATCTGTTTGAATACAGCCTCGAAACCAGGACCACCAAAAACCTTACCGAAGACAACAAGGGTTACGATATCAATCCTTCTTTCAGCAAGGCGGGCGTACTTGCCTGGCTGCAAATGAAAAGAGACGGTTACGAATCGGATAAACAGGATATCATCATCAGCGATGGCAGGACAAAGACCAATCTCACCGCGCAGCGCGACGATATTCATGTGGAAAGCTATCTCTGGAGCAACAGCGGTGAATCCATTTATTTCATCGCCCCCATCAACGGCACTTTGCAGTTGTTTAAAGTTACCAACCCCTTTGTTACCAAAACAACCGCGGTGATCACACAGGTCACTTCGGGCGATTTTGATATTAGCGCCATCGTTGGGTTGCATGATGATGCCGTATTCCTGGCGCGCAACGATATGAATCATGCCACCGAGTTATTCCGGTATACGCTCAACAATGCCAAATTCACCCAGCTGACACGGGTAAACGATACCGCTTATGCCAGGCTGGGCATCTGCCGTACAGAGAGAAGGTTTGTGACCACCACCGATAACCAAAAAATGCTGGTATGGGTTATCCTTCCCCCCGGTTTTGATGCGACAAAAAAATACCCCACCCTGCTTTTCTGCCAGGGCGGACCGCAGTCGCCGCTTACCCAATCCTATTCTTTCCGCTGGAATTTTCAGCTGATGGCCTCACAGGGTTATATCGTGGTGGCCCCGGCACGCCGCGGCATGCCCGGTTTTGGAACGGCCTGGAATGAGCAGGTAAGCAAGGACTGGGGCGGTCAGGTGCTGAAGGATTACCTGAGTGCCATAGACGCGGTATCCAAAGAAACCTATGTAGATAAAAACCGGCTTGGCTGTATTGGCGCCAGTTTTGGCGGGTACTCCGCATTTGCACTGGAGGGCATGCACGAAGGCCGATTCAAAACCTTTATCGCACACGATGGCATCTTTGATTTCCGCAGCATGTACGGAACAACGGATGAGCTCTTCTTCGAGAACTGGGAAAAAGGAGGTAACTACTGGGACAAGAACAATGCAGCTGCGCAACGCTCCTTTGGTCAGTCGCCCAGCAATTTTGTGGACAAATGGAATACGCCGATCCTGATCGTGCAGGGCGGCCGCGATTACCGGGTACCGATCGAACAGGGGCAACAGGCATTCCAGGCTGCCCAGCTGAAAGGCATCAAAAGCCGTTTTCTTTACCTGCCCGATGAAAACCACTGGGTGCTCTCCCAGCAAAATGCACTTGTATGGCAGCGCGAGTTTTTTAAATGGCTGGAAGAAACGCTGAAATAAGTCTGTGGTTTGTAGTTGATCAGCATTTGTAGGAGACCACAGACTGCAACCTACTCTCGCGCTCCAAACAACAGGCTCCCCACCCTTACCATCGTACTGCCTTCGAAAATGGCAAGCTGGTAATCGGCGCTCATGCCCATGCTGAGGATATTCCAGTCGGGGTTAACGGAAGGGTGTTCGGCAAAACGGTCGTATAATTTTTTCAGGAAGGAGAATTCTTCTTTTACCCTGCTTTCGTCAACGGTGAACGAAGCCATGCCCATCATTCCTCTTACCCGGACATTGCCAAGTGAAGGCAGTTTCTCCATTACTTCACCGAGCTCCTCTTCACTCATGCCGAACTTGGTTTCTTCCCGGGCAATATGCACCTGCAGCAGGCAGTCGATCACGCGGTTGCATTTATCGCCCTGTCTGCCGATTTCCTTCAGCAGTTTCCAGCTATCCACGCCATGCACCAGGTGCACGAACGGAGCGATGTATTTTACCTTGTTGGACTGCAGGTGACCGATACAGTGCCAGCGGATGTCTTTGGGCAGCACCGGCTCTTTCTCCACCAGTTCCTGCACATAGTTCTCCCCGAAGTCGCGCTGTCCCAGCTCGTATAATTCCCTGATATCGGCTTCGGGTTTGGTCTTGCTGACAGCAACCAGTTGCACATGCCCTGCAGCCAGTTCTTCTTTGATGCGGTGATACGCTTCTACATTAACAGACATCCGGATGTTTTTGTAAAAGTAGGCATTCGTGGATTAGCGGATTTGTGGATTAGCGGATGATGGATTATCGGATTTACGAAGCGGTTAGCCATTTGGAAGGAAGATGCGCCAGCGGTTCACGTAAAAAATCCACTAATCCGGAATCGTTCTTCCTACCCAAGCCCGTTTTTCTTGCGCCATACAAGGTTTTCTATAAACAGCACGTGGTTGTAGGCCGGGGCGTGGTAGTAGAATTTACCGGCGGAATGCAGCCACTGTTTCAGTGGATCGGGCAGCATGGAAGCCATGTTGGCGATGAAGAAGGAGAATCTTTCGTCTTCGATCAGTTCGGTAAGACCTGTTGCGTGCCAGGCTTTTCCCTGCGGCGGCACAGCACCCCATCGCAGCAAAGCCGTACTCAGTATCACTTCCTCCATAAAACTGCGGGCATCCGCAAACGCCTGCCCGGCCTCTGCAATCAGTTGGGGACGGTATTTTTCCAGGGAAGGTATCGGCCGCAGCGCCATCAGTCGCGATAAATGATACAGGATATTGGCAGACCGGTTATAATGCGGCGAAACATAGGCCGCAGCGTGCATGTGTTTTTTTTCCGAGAGCACTTTCTCGATCAGCAGCAGGGAAGCGGAGTCGGCCGCCGTCCATGGCAGGCGGTATGACTGCACGAAATACAGGGTGTTGGCAAGAACACATACATCAAAATCCACCGGCATTTTTTTTCCGAACCAGGTAGAATAGGCGGCAATATGCTTATACCCCGCAAATGTGTTATGGATATTTCGTTCACCGCTGTTGGTATAGCCCTGCATCAGCGCATGGACCGCTTTGGCCACGGAATCCTGTGCGCGCTGCGCCATCAGCAGGATCACCGTATCGTCCATATCATCGGGCAGCGCCTGACTGCGGTTAAACCAGTTCATCCAGCCCGCATTCGGGAATATCTGTGCGGTGTCTGTGGGCCAGAAATTATAGGTATACCGGCCGCTCCTGTTGCGGAATTTGGCAAAAACCGGCAATGCCCGGTGCACGATGGCATCGGATACCCGTTGCTGTTCAGCCGAAAACTGTTGTTGAATATCTCGCAGCGTAAACACGGTGAGACCGGTATAAAAAGCGTTGATATCCGCTTTCTGTCTGTCACCGTTCCAGGCATACAGGCGGTAAGAGGGAATGCTGCCTTTGGGAAATACGCTGCTCTCCTTTGGCTGCAGCTGCGCAATGCGTTTCAGTGACCGCAGTATCAGGCTGTCGTTCGCCCTGGCGGTTACAGCCGGCAATACGGCCAGCAGCAGAAAAAAACGGCTCTTCATCATCGGTGAAAATACAGCCGATAATCGGAAAAAAAGCAGGTCCTATTGAGAACGGTGTGTCGGCAAACGATTGAATATTATTTCAGGATGCTCCTGCTGATGACGATGCGCTGCACCTCGCTGGTACCCTCATAGATCTGTGTGATCTTGGCGTCACGCATCAGCCGCTCCACATGGTATTCCTTTACAAAACCATAGCCACCATGTATCTGTACGGCTTCGGTGGTGGTCCACATGGCCGTTTCGCTTGCATATACTTTCGCCATCGAAGAACTCATCGTATAATCGAGGTTCTGGTCTTTTTCCCAGGCCGCTTTCATACAGAGCAGCCGCGATGCTTCGATACGCGTAGCCATATCCGCCAGTTTGAACTGGATGATCTGGTGGTTCATGATCTCGGTGCCAAAAGCCCTGCGCTGTTTGCTGTAACCCAGCGCCAGTTCGTAAGCCCCGCTGGCAATACCCAGTGCCTGCGAAGCAATGCCGATGCGTCCGCCGGCAAGCGTGCGCATGGCAAACTTGAACCCGAAACCATCTTCCGCGATACGGTTCTCCTTCGGCACTTTTACATCGGTAAACAGAATGCTGTGGGTATCGCTGCCGCGGATACCGAGTTTATTCTCTTTTGCCGCCACAGTAACACCGGGCGAGTTTTTTTCTACGATAAATACATTGATACCCCGGCTGCCTTTTGATACATCCGTTTGCGCAATCACCAGGTATACCGATGCAGAGGAACCGTTGGTGATCCAGTTCTTGGTGCCGTTCAGCAGGTAATGGTCATCCATCTCTTCCGCCGTGGTGCGCTGGCTGGTGGCATCACTGCCCGCTTCGGGCTCGCTGAGCAGGAATGCGCCGATATACAGTTCGCCGTCCTTGGTGCCCTGCGCCAGCGGTGTGAGGTATTTTTTCTTCTGCTCTTCCGAACCATAGGCTTCGAGTCCCCAGCAGACAAGACTGTTGTTCACACTCATACAAACGCTTACGCTGGCGTCTATCTTGCTGATCTCTTCCATGGCCAGCACATAGCTGACCGTGTCCATACCCGAACCGCCGTAATCCGGGCTCACCATCATACCCATAAAACCCAGTTCCGCCAGTTTCATAACCTGTTCTTTCGGAAACTGCTGTTTTTCGTCGCGCTCAATAACACCCGGCAAACATTCATTACGGGCAAAATCCTTGGCGGCCTGGCGGATCATCTTTTGTTCTTCTGTAAACTCAAAATGCATGGTAATCGCTGAAGTTTTGCAGCAAATGTAAGCTAACAGGTGTTAGGATTGTGTTTAAGGAGGAATTTTTTGTTCGGAGGTTCCCAATTCCTGGCTTTCTTTTATAGTCCGATTATTTAGCTTCCCGTAGAATATCCCTCCTGCTCAGCCGTCCATCCTGAAAACCCAAACATGGCCATCAAAGTTATTGTTACCGGCGCCACCGGTATGGTTGGCGAAGGCGTGGTATTCGAATGCCTGCAAAACCCGGAAGTATCCGAAGTGCTGGTCATCGGTCGCAGGCATTTTGATTATACCCATCCCAAATTGAAAGAATTGCTGGTGCCGGATTTCTTCTCTCTGTCACAATACCATGACCGATGGAAAGGGTACGATGCCTGCTTTTTTTGTGCCGGCATCAGTTCGGTGGGTTTGAACGAGGAAAAGTACACGCGGATCACATACGATACTACCATCGCATTCGCCAAAGCATTGCTGGAAGAAAACGGCAAACAAATGGCGTTCTGCTATGTTTCCGGCAGCCATACCGACAGTACGGAAACCAGTAAGATGATGTGGGCCCGTGTAAAAGGAAAAACAGAAAATGCATTGCTGCAACTGCCATTCAGGGATGTGTATAATTTCCGTCCGGGGTTCATGAAACCGGTTAAAGGACAAAAAAATGTAAAGAAATTTTTCTACCCCATCATTTTCCTGGTGCCCAAATTATTCCCGTCCAAATCGCTTACGCTGGAGCAGGTGGCACAAGCCATGATCAACAGCGTTACAAAAGGTTTTCCAAAGAAAACACTGGAAATACCTGATATCAGGGCGTTGGCAGGTAAATAGGAAATAATCTTGGTTGATCTTACACTTCACGAGGAAAAACACTCCTCTGTATCCCTGTATCTCTGTGTTGAAAATACCCTGGCATTTCAAAATTGTTGCAGACGCGGAAGTTTTTCAACACAGAGATTCTGCACAGAGGCCTACCATGGTATTTAATACTTTTTTGTTCTTACCAAAGACTCTTGCTCCTGCTGCGCCAGACCAGGATTCCTCCTAATGAACTACTTCTTTATATAGTAGGATGCCTAATTACTTGTCACGCAATCACGTTACAAAATCTTCTCTGAGAATTGAGCCATAAAACTTGGATTTTTAAAACCCAGTTAATATGTTTGTTCTCTCCCCCTTAAATAATTCGGGTTACCTAAATCGGTACATATTGTACTACTCGTCAACCTCCACTATTTCGAATGTTGAATTTATCGAGATTTGGGAACTTAAATAATAATATTTATGATCACTTTTCAATTGATACTGACATTCTTGATCTCAACGACATTGTATAATGGTACAGCGGACACTTTAAAACTTTGCGACAAAACCTACGAAAGGAAAAACCGGAAAGTGTATCTCAAAGACGAAAACCTATATGCGAACATGATAGAGGTATTGGATAGTAAAAATGATAAAGTCGTTTTTGGGTACTATTTAAAAGCCGTCAGAAACGATACAAACTTTATTTACAGTAAGCTGACGCAAACCGGGGATACGATCTATAACAGAACCTATCACAGATACAAGATCACCAACAGAACCGACTCAACTGTTTCCAGATATATCTGCAGCCCGCGAGGATTGGTATTTTACAACCACCAGCGATTCTGGAATGGCAGCCTCGTAAGCAACGAATTGTTCAATAAAAAAATCAACTGAAGAAGTGATCGCTTCCCCGTCGGAAAGAATGTTCTTACCAAAGACTCTTGCTCCTGCTGCGCTTGGTGCTGCCTCCCAGGCCAAGTGCGCCCAATAAACTCCTTGTCAGTACGGAAGCGGCCGTGCGGCCTGCCTGGCGTACGATCGGATTATCGAAGAAACTTTCTTCCCTGGCAGCTTTTGCTGCAGGCCTGGTTTCTTCCTGGCTGCGTTCCTTTGCCTCCTGCAGTTTCGCGGTCAGTATCTCATATGCGCTTTTGCTATCGATCTCCCTGTCGTATTTGGCTGATAGTTTACTATGCGAAACGATTGCGTTGATCTCCGCATCGGATAAGACATCCATACGGCTTCTGGGACATGCCAGCAGGGTATGCACCAGTGGCGTGGGAATTCCCTTTTCATTCAGTAAAGTCACCAGTGCTTCGCCGATACCGAGCTGTGTCAACAGCTCATCGGTGTCATAAAATTTTGTCTCGGGAAAATTCTCCGCAGCCTGTTTGATCGTTTTCCTGTCGGCCGCGGTAAATGCACGCAACGCATGCTGAATCTTCATACCGAGCTGGCTCAGGATCGGCGCCGGTATATCCTGCGGGTTCTGCGTACAGAAAAAGATACCGATGCCTTTCGACCTGATCAGTTTGATCACCGTTTCCAGCTGGTCGAGCAGCGCATCCGTTGCCTCGCTGAATACAAGATGGGCCTCATCGATGAACATCACCAGCTTGGGTTTGTCCAGATCGCCTTCTTCGGGACAGCTGGCATACAATTCTGCCAGCAGTTGCAGCATAAAGGTTGAAAACAGTTTGGGACGGTTCTGCATATCGGTCACACGCAGTATGTTGACCATGCCGCGCCCCTCGTCGTTGATACGCATCAGATCGGCCACTTCAAAACTCGGTTCGCCGAAAAAGATATCGGCGCCCTGCTGCTGCAGTTCCACCACTTTGCGCAGGATGGTGCCTGTTGAGGTGGTCGATATCTTTCCGTAATCTTTTTCCAGTTCCTTTTTCCCCTCGTTGCCTATGTACTGCAATACCTTGGTAAAATCTTTCAGGTTCAGCAGCGGCATCTGGTGGTCGTCGCAGTATTTGAATATCATCGATACCAGACCTGCCTGCGTATCGTTCAGCCCCAGTATTTTGCTGAGCAGTATCGGGCCGAACTCGCTCACCGTTGCGCGAAGCCTGGCGCCTTTTTCATCGCTCAGTGTCAGTAATTCGGCCGGGAAAGCCTGTGGCTGGTAGGTGATCTCCAGTTTGGTGCAGCGGTCCTGTATCTTATCATTGCTGCCTCCTGCCGCGGCAATACCGCTCAGGTCTCCCTTGATATCCATCAGCAGCACCGGTATGCTGTTATCGCTCAAATACTCGCTGATCATTTGCAGGGTTTTGGTTTTACCCGTACCCGTTGCACCCGCGATCAGGCCGTGCCGGTTCATGGTCTTAAGCGGCAGGTGCACGTCTGCGCCCGCTACCACCTCGCCGTTCAACATCCCCCGTCCTATTTTAACCGATTCGCCTTTACAGGTATACCCTTCCGAAATCGCCTGCTGAAAATGCTGTTGGTCTGCCATAGTTGATTGGTTTCGTACAACAAATTACAAAAACCTTCGGAGCGGCGATAACGGGGCGCAAAAAAAAACCCGGACAAAGTCCGGGCATCATTCATCACTGTTTACGGTTTGCTACGGTGCGTTACATCGGCACCACTTCCGCACTCGCATTTACGCGGTTGGAATGCACCACACCGTTCATATCGATGGTACGAACAATGTACTGCGTCTGGTAGTTGGAACCGATGGTTTCGGTGATATCGTATACACCGCTGTGTTTGCTCAGCACTGCGTCCACCACACTCTGCGGAACAGCATTGTTAAGAACGGGCAGCGATATCGGATAGCTTTCACCACGGGGAGCATAGTAACCCAGGGTATACCAGGGACCATTGTCATAGTAAGTAACCCGGTACCAGTCGTCATCCACTTTATACCACATAGTACGCGTTGCCGCGGGATAGGTTACCCTGAAGGCACGGTCTGCATACATTGGCACTACCACGGTGGTTGTAACCGGGGCCACATATACGGTTGAATCCGGTGCGGTGGTATAAATGGTGGTAGTGGTGCTGACGGGTGTGGGGGTTGGCTCCTGTGCCATGGATTTGATTCCTGCGCCTGCAAGTAAGAGCAGGCCTAAGATGATCTTTTTCATAATTCCTGTTTTTAGTAAAAAATTTTACAGCCATACCGATAGGAAAATTATGCCAGCAGGCATCGCCGGCTCCCGGTCTGTCAGACAGGCCATTTGAAGAAATTATTTCGCATAAAAAGCCATCCCCACTGCCGAAATGTAGAGCGGAATGCGCAGGTGGGGAACAGAAACCACAGCAGTTATCGGCGTGGCGGAAGACCGGTAACCCGGCGACGCGATCATCCCTTGCAATTGTCGGTATCGCCCCTTTTCATACCGGATAATGCTGGCTACTTTTACTTTATCAAAAAACAACCACTATGGAACAGAAAACAAAAGTTACGGTCACAGCCACCGTTCATGCACCAGTAGAAAAAGTATGGCAGTCATGGAACAATCCCGACGAGATCGTGCAATGGAATGCAGCTTCTCCCGACTGGCATTCGCCCCGCGCTGCGGTTGACCTGCGTACCGGCGGCACATTCAATATCCGCATGGAAGCAAAAGACGGCAGTATGGGCTTCGATTTCGGCGGGGTATACGATGTGGTTGACGAACACCGGCAGATCGATTATACCATGGGCGATGGCCGCAGGGTTTGGGTAAATTTTGCAGCCGGCCAGGATGGCACCACCCATATCACCGAAACATTCGAAGCCGAAGACCAGCACCCCGTAGATTTCCAGCAAAGCGGATGGCAGTCGATCATGGACTCGTTCAGGAAATACGTTGAAAGTAAGTAGTCGGGGAAGAATTAGTGGATTATGGATTAACGGATTACGGATTATGAATTGATGAGTAATCATCAATCGGCAATCGGCAGTGGCAGTGGCATTCGCCAGTCCCTAATACGCAAATCCGTTAATCCGCCAATCCGCTGATCCTTTTTACCGAACCCCCGCCCCGCTGACCGAATAGCGCGGCAAAAACATCGGTGGCATTTGAGCAGACTACTTAACATTGCAGTTTACTCAACCTTCTCAACTATGATCCTACAACGTTCCCGTGTATACCTGGCCATTGCATTGGCTGCCGGTATTGCATCTGTGCATGCACAGAACACGCCACCTGCCAATGCGCCGCGCCGTGGCTTCGGCACCGAGCAGGCCGATCCGAATGCGCCTGCCACCAAGTACAGTTATTACGATGCATTCGCGCCTTTCTTTTACACCAAGAACGGCTCTGAATACCGGGCTGCTACGGGCGAGCCCGGGCCACGCTACTGGCAGAACCGGGCCGACTACGAACTCGCCGTAAAACTCAACGACGAAACCAACGAGATCGCCGGCACCGAAACACTTACCTATACAAACAACAGTCCGCAGAAAATGGGCTTTGTCTGGATGCAGCTTGACCAGAACCTGTTTAAACCCGATTCGCGCGGCAGCCTGATCGTTCCCACCACCGGCAGCCGCAATGCCGGTCACGGGCAGGTGTTTGACGCGGGTTTTACAATCAAATCGGTAAAACTGCTGGGCGGAGCCAATAATGCAGCGGCAACAGATGTAAAGTTCCTGATCGAAGACACGCGTATGCAGGTGTTCCTTCCCAAAGAACTCAATGCGAACGGCGGTGTGCTGAAACTGAAAATTGAATTTTCGTTTACCTCACCCGAGTATGGTTCCGACAGGATGGGCATCCTGAAAACAAAGAACGGAAAGGTATTCACCGTTGCGCAGTGGTATCCGCGTATGTGCGTGTTCGACGATGTGCTGGGCTGGAACACCCTGCCCTATACCGGCCCCGGGGAATTTTACCTCGAGTACGGCGATTTCGATATCAAGATCACGGCACAGGCAAAGGACATCGTGGTGTGTTCCGGCGAACTGCTGAATCCGCAGGAAGTGTATACCGCCGATCAGTTGAAACGCTGGGCTGCCGCTGAAAAAAGCGAAAAAACAGTGATCATCCGGTCAAAGGACGAAGTGACGGATCCCGCATCACGCCCTTCGGGCAAACCGGAACTGACCTGGCATTTCCGGATCAAAAATGCCCGCGATGCTTCCTGGGCCGCCTCGCCCGCATTTGTTATCGACGCGGCGAAAATGGTATTGCCCAGCGGCAAAAAATCGACTGCCATCTCTGCCTATCCCGTAGAGAGCGATACCGCCAGCAATGGCTGGAGAAGGTCTACCGAATTCGTCAAGGAATCCATCGAATTCAATTCCGGCAAATGGTTTGAATATCCCTACCCCGCCGCTACAGCGGTTGCAGGCGCACCCGGCGGCATGGAATACCCCGGCATCGTGTTCTGCGGCGCACGCGCCAGCGGCCGCGGTTTATGGGGTGTGCACGATCATGAGTTCGGTCATACCTGGTTTCCGATGATCGTTGGGTCGAATGAAAGACTGTATGGCTGGATGGATGAGGGTTTCAATACTTTCATCAATACACTTTCCACCAACGATTTCAATAAGGGCGAGTTCAGGTCTGCCCGCCGGGCGGATATGCACCAGCTGGCCGCCCTTGTTTATACCGTTCCAACGCTGGAACCGGTACTGAGCAATGGCCCGGATAACCTCAAGGAAAGAAACAACGGCACTTTGCTGTACAGCAAACCCAGTCTGGGACTGGTTATGCTGCGCGAACAGATACTCGGGCCCGAGCGTTTTGATTTCGCTTTTAAGACCTATATCAACCGCTGGGCGTTCAAACATCCCACACCCGATGATTTTTTCCGCACCATCGAAAACGCCGCGGGCGAAAGCCTGCAGTGGTTCTGGCGCGGCTGGTTTGTGAATAACTGGCGGCTGGATGTGGGCGTACGCGGGGTGCGGTATGCAGACAGCACCGATTATTCAAAGGGCGCATTCATTACGCTCGATAACCTGGAAAAAATGGCGATGCCCGTTATACTGGAGATCAAAACAAAAAGCGGCAAGACCAGCCGGGTGAAACTGCCGGTTGAGATATGGGAACGCAATACAGGCTGGACCTTCAAATATCCTTCCAGCGAGGAGATCGAATCTGTAACTTATGATCCAGACCGCGTGTTTCCGGATCATAACAACAGCAATGATGTGTGGACTGCTGCCAAAACCAAATAACTGCTGGCTATTGATAAATCCTGAAATCGGGGAATGGGAAATGGAACTATCGCAACAGCCATTTCAGCATTGCCCGGTTCACAAATACAATCCGCCATGTCAAACAGCATCGATAACTACATTGCTCCGTTTCCGGAAGACACAAGGGAACGCCTGCAGAAATTCCGCGAAACGATAGCGAAGGCCGCGCCGGGTGCGGAAGAAACCATCGGCTATGGCATCCCCACTTTTGTGTTGGCGGGTAACCTGGTTCATTTTGCAGGTTATAAAAACCATATCGGTTTCTATCCCGCCTCCTCTGCCATCCGGGAATTTGCCGATGAACTCGCTGTTTACAAAACGGCCAAAGGATCCATTCAATTCCCGCTCGATCAGAAAATGCCCTGGGCGCTGATCACCAGGATGGTCAAATTCCGGGTAAAAGAAAACCTCGCCAAAGCGAGGGCTAAAGCCGGGGGGCGAAAAAAATAGCGGGTGGGCATGCCTTTGCTTTCTGTTCAATGGCTGCACTGTTACATTGCTACATGGTTACATGGCTATTACTGTTAAACGATAAACAATTTAACAGTAATAGCCATGTAACAATTCACTCCCATTCTATTTCCGCTTCGCCTTAAATTCCGAACCCTCTTTCCATTTCGGCCATTCCCTGTCAAAAACGATCCTCCTGCCTACGCGGAACAGCAGTTCAAGATCCTGCATGGCGCCATCCAGGTTCCACCGTGCCGGATCGTATTCGTCCTTGGGCTGGTGGTATAAATGATCTGTATAAAATGCATGGAACGCCTCCCCTGCCGCTTTTCCTTTCTCTGCATCGTCTACACCGCTTTCGGTGGTCAATGCAGGCACACCCGCTTTGGCAAAATTGAAATGATCGGAACGGAAATAACTTCCTGCCTCGGGATGCGCTTCGGGCGCTATATACCTTCCTTGCTTTTTCGCTTCCTCCGCCAGGTAGTCTTCCAGGTCTGACTGACCCGAGCCTACGATCTGAAAATCCCTGGTCTTACCCATATTGTTGATCACATCGATATTGATATTGGCAAGCGTTTTTTCAACCGGGTATACCGGGTACGCCGAATAATATTGGGAACCCAGCAGCCCCTGTTCCTCACCTGTTACAGCCAGGAACACCACGGTGCGTTCGGGTTTTGTCTTCATCGATTTGAAAGCCCTTGCCATCTGCAGCAGGGCAGCTGTGCCGCTGGCATTATCCAGGGCACCGTTGTAAATGCTGTCGCCCATCGCATCCGGTTTGCCGATCCCGAAATGATCCCAGTGCGCGGTGTATATAAGGTATTCATCCGGGTACTTACTGCCGGTGATCCTGCCGATCACATTTTTCGAATTCTTGAAATCGGCTTTCACTTTCATGGAGGTACTGACTGCGGTCTTCAGCGGAACGGCCCTGAACCCTTTTTCATTGGCTTTTGTGAGCATAGCCGTATCCTGACCCGAGGCGGTGATGATTTTTCTGGCTGCCGCTTCCGTGATCCATCCTTCAACAGCACAGCGATATTCGTTGCTGCCACGCGTATCGAGGTGCAGCTGCGATTTGCCCCAGGAATTCTGTACCACCGAAAAAGGATAGGAAGCCGATACAGTGTTGTGTATCACCAGGCAGCCTTTGGCGCCCTGTCTTGCCGCTTCTTCGAATTTATAGGTCCAGCGGCCATAATACGTCATCGCCTTCCCTTTGAACAGCGCCGAATCACCGATGCCGCGGTGACCGGGATCGTTTACCAGCACCATCACCACTTTGTTCTTTACATCGATCCCTGCATAATCGTTCCAGCCGTATTCGGGTGCCACCACACCGTATCCCGCAAAAACCACCTCGTTTGCATCCAGCGAAACCTGGGGATCGGTATTCTCCGTCCATATCACATAATCGTCTGTTTTCTTCAGGTCAAAGCCTGTTTTCTGCGCCTGCACTTTCATAACCGGCGATAATTCCGGCGATATTTCCACCATGGGCACGTCCTGGAAATAGCTGCCGCCATTACCGGCTTCCAGGCCAATGGATGCGAATTGCTTTTGCAGGTAGTCAACCGTAACCGCTTCTCCTGCGCTGAAAGGTCTTCTTCCCTGGAAAGAATCGGAAGCCAGTATTTTGATCTCGGCAACCAGGCTGTCTTTGTTCAGACCCGATACGCCGTCGTTATCGTCAACCGATGAGGTGGAAGATTTGCAGGCCGCGATAAGGACCAGCGAAGCAACCAGCCAATGTTTTGTTTTCATAGGGAATGATTAAATAACGGTGAAAGAAATTACATGTATTTCTTCTGTAAGTTATACAATACGCTTTTATCCGCCTCATTGATGCGCCGGGTGGTGTCCTGCATAAAATGACGTTTGAAGGCGCGGATGGCCGCTGTGGTGTCTTTCACATCATAGCCTACCATGCGCAACGCCTGTATATGGTTGAAACCCGCGGGCACAGAATCGCGGGTATCATCGAACCAGAGACCGAACCCCTTATCGGCCAGTTTTTTCCAGGGAAAATAAACATTGGGATCGACTTTTCTTGCAGGCGCAATATCACTGTGACCGATAAAGTTGGCCGCGGAGATGGCGTACTCGCTTTTTAATCTGCCCAGCAGGCTGAGCAGGCTGTTGATCTGCAGGCTGTCGAATGACTGAAACCCGTTGTTATCGAGTTCAATGCCGATCGAGGAAGAGTTTACATCGATCAGGTTTCCCCAGCGGCTTACCCCGGCATGCGCGGCCCGCAGGTAATCGTTCAGCATATGGTGCACCGTTCCGTCTTTGCAGATCACATAATGCGCGCTCACGGCCGACCGGGGCGTGGTAAACGTGGTCAGGGTTTCGGGACAGGAATGCTGCGCTGTATGGTGGATGATCACAAAACTCGGTTTGCGCAGGTTAAAATTGGTGGTGCCCACCCAGTAAGCAGGTTGTTTGATCGTATCGTTGACAGGGTCAACCGGCTGTCCCAGCAACTGTCTGGTCAGTGACTTCGACCGTTCGCGGTACATTTTATTGGTACTGCCATAAGGTTTCGGGCTGCAGGCATATATCACCAGAACGATGGCCGCAAATACGATGGTTTTTTGTTTCATACCGGTTGTTTTTTTTATAGCGCCGGTGGGGCAAGTGATAAAGGGTGTAAAATACAAAGAGTCGGCTATTCCGTTTTCAATACAGTTTATCAGCGGTATGTATTTCGAGGCTCCCGATTCCCCACCCCGTCCGCCATGTCAGCCCAGCGCCTATCTTTGGAGAAACCGGTGAATATGTCGTTACAATTAGGAAGATCTGTTTTTGGCGACCCGTTACATACAGGCAATACCTTAACCAGGGAGGAGGCGATGCAGCTGTTTGATGAATGGGTACTGAACCCGCGCCTCAAACTGCATATGCTGCAGGTGGCCGCGCTTATGAAAGCATGGGCTTTGGAAAAAGAGGGGCTGAACGAGTCCGGCAGCTGGCACTGGGAAATGGCCGGTCTGCTGCATGATGCCGACTGGGATCAATGGCCCGAACTGCATTGCAAAAAAATCATCGAAGAACTGGAAAAACGGAAGGTGGATCCCGAGATCATCCATGCCATCGCATCGCATGGGCACCTGCATTTTGGGGTGATACCGGAGACAAAAATGGACAAGATGCTGTATGCTTTCGATGAACTGTCGGGGCTGATCCATGCCTATTCGCTTATGCGGCCCGGGGGGTATGCCGGCATGGACCTTACAGGCGTGAAAAAACGTCTGAAGGAAAAATCCTTCGCCGCCAATGTATCCCGCGACGATATCAGCGACGCCTGCGAACGGGCCGGTATCCCGTTAGACGAGCTGGTAGCCTTTATCATCCCGGTACAGGCAGCGGCAGGATCGGGTGTAGGGAACGATTAATTTTTTCACAGGCAACCGTTCTGCAGCCGGCTGCGTCTTTGGTAAGGTAATACAAACACTAACACTATGGAACGCAGACATTTTATTGAAACCTTATCAGCGCCCGTGCTGGTAGCATGTGCTGTATGTATGGGAGCCTGCAGCAAAAGCGGCGGTGGCACCAATACCGGCGGCACCAACGGCGGTGGCACCGGCGGTTCGGCCAGTTTTACCGTAGACCTTGGCAGTAACCTGCTGGCTGTTGGTTCATCGCTGGTTCAATCGGGTGTGATCATTGTGCGGCTGGCCGCAGGAAACACACCGGCGTCTTTTACCGCCGTACAGGTGGCCTGCACCCATGAAGGCACTGCGATCAACTACAATGCCTCGCAGAACAAATTTATCTGTCCCAACCACGGCTCCACCTTCTCCACGAATGGCGCCGTAACACTCGGTCCCGCTGCCGCCAACCTGAAAAGCTACAATATCAGCATCAGCGGAAATACGATGACGATTGCGGGATAAAGAAAAGAGGAAAAGGGGAACAGATGAACAAGGAACGGAGGAGCAAGGAATGGCGATCGGATTGAGGAAGAATGGTGGCCGGCTTGTTTCGGCAATTCGATGGCTCTGCTCAACTGTTCATCTGTTCCCTGCTCGTCTGTTCATCTGTTCCTTACTCCGGTTCCTGCTGGCTGAGGCAATGGAAACTGCCGAGGCCCCAGATGATGTCGGTAGAATCAATGCCCGTTACCTCCCTGTCGGGAAAACACTGTGACAGCAGGGACAGGGCCTTGTCGTCTTTGTCGCAGCGGTAGGTAGGCACGATTACATGGCCGTTGCTGATGTAAAAATTGGCATAGGATGCAGGCAGACGCTGGTCTTCGTATACCACGGCATCGGGCATGGGAAGTTCAACAATAGTAAGCTGCCGGCCATTCAGCAAGCGCATCGCTTTGAGTTGTTTCAGGTTATGCTGCAGTAATTCGTAATTCTCATCAGCTTTGTCTTCTTCGATCACGGTAACCACGGTGTCTTCGTTCACAAAACGAACGGTATCATCGATATGTCCATCGGTATCGTCGCCCACAATACCTTCATCCACCCACAATACCTGCTCCACGCCATAATAGTCAAACAGGTATTGTTCTATTTGCTGCTGGTTAAGATGCGGGTTGCGGTTGGGGTTCAGCAGGCAGGCAGTGGAAGTAAGCAGGGTTCCTTTTCCGTTGAATTCAACAGAACCCCCTTCCATTACGATACCGGGATGGTGCACCGGCATAGCAAAATGTTTACCGATCAGCGTGGGGATCACATCATCCAGGTCATAGGGCGGGTATTTGTCGCCCCAGGCATTGTAGCCCCAGTCAACGATCACTTTCTTTTGCGCTGCCGAGGGATTAACCAGAAATGCCGGCCCATGATCCCGGCACCAGGCATCATTTGTCGGATGCAGGAAGAACTGAACCTTCTCCATGTTCACGCCCGCATTGCGCAGATGCGCTGTTGCCGCAGACCGCATGGCCTCATCGGCAACATTAATCCGCACCAGTTCCGTTTCGGCAAGGTATTTCACAAACAGGCTGTAATTGGGATAGATGGCATCGATCTTACCCGGCCAGCTGGCTTCCTTATGCGGCCAGCTCAGCCAGGTGGCTTCATGCCTGGCAAATTCGGCGGGGAAATAATAACCCAAAGATTTGGGCGTCGGTAAAGCAGTAACAGTATTCAAAGTTGTTTTTTATGCTGCAGTTAATGATTGACGGAGAGTATTCAGCATGAAGGAAGCTCCGCACGGAAATGATTCGAGCGTTCCCTGCCTGCTATTCTTCATCAATAAATCGCCTGGTTATCTGCTGGTAGGAATCGATCCGCCTGTCGCGCATAAAAGGCCAGTGTGTGCGGTAGCGTTCTGTTTTTTGGGTATCGATGTCCACCACCGCAACCTCTTCTTCCTCGTGCGATGCTTTGTATAATAAACTGCCGAACGGATTGCTGACAAAAGAGCCACCCCAGAATTTCATGGCGCCGTCCTGTTCAAACCCTACCCTGTTTACACTCACCACATGTACGCCGTTGGCAACGGCATGACTGCGCTGTATTGTTTGCCAGGCATTGTACTGCTCCGTATTGGTCTCCGCATCCTGCGAACTGGCCCAGCCGATTGCTGTGGGATAGAACAATATCTCGGCTCCCATCAGCGATGTGATACGCGCCGCTTCGGGATACCACTGGTCCCAGCAGATCAGCACCCCGAACGTGGCAAATTTTGTTCTGAAAACCTTATAGCCCAGGTCGCCCGGGGTAAAATAAAATTTCTCGTAATAGGCAGGGTCATCGGGGATGTGCATCTTGCGGTATTTGCCAAGATAGCTGCCATCGGCGTCGAGCACCGCGGTGGTGTTATGGTAAAGCCCCTGCGCGCGTTTCTCAAACAGCGAGGCGATGACCACTATGTTCAGTTCCGCGGCTACCGCACTGAGCGCATCGGTGGACGGACCGGGAATTGCTTCCGCCAGATCAAAATTGCGGTAGTCCTCCACATCGCAGAAATACAGCGAGGTGAACAGTTCCTGCAGGCAAACGATCTGCGCGCCTTTTGCCGCAGCTTCGCGCAGTTTGCTGATCGCTTTTGCCAGGTTCTCCTGTTTGTTTGCCGTGCAGCTCATCTGCACAAGACCTATTTTTACGATTGACATATGCTATACTTGAGAAGGTTAATCAATAAACGGCGAAACACAAGCCCGTAACTTTAGGTGATCTGCTGTATGAACGCGTTAAAACCGGATACACCCAGCGTTTTCTGGGTACAGAATCCTTCCCCAAATCCTACGCCAATCCTTTTGCCGAGCATCAGCGCCCTTGCTTTTATCGTTTCCAGAAACTGCGGCGTGGAGATATAGGTCTGCGGCTCGTCGCTGTCGGGGTTGGGGTTGAAGAACTGCGTACCATAGGCCAGTATCGACTCTATCTTGCGATCCATGTGAGCGGTAATGTCCACTACAAAAGAAGGTTCGATAAACCTGTCCTGGATATAGTGAAACACATAACTCGGCTTCCATACTTCCTGCGGCTGCCCGTCGGAAACGGTTTCAATTTTTCGCAGTCCTGCCAGGAAAGCCGCGTCGGCAACCAGTTTACCGCTGCGTCCATGGTCGGGGTGACGGTCTTCGAGCGAATTGGCCAGCAGGATGCGGGGCCGGTATGTACGGATAACGGTGATAACTTTGCGGAGGCTGGCTTCGTCGTTCTGAAAAAAACCGTCGGCAAGACGCAGGTTTTCGCGCACATCGATGCCCAGTATGCGGGCAGCGGCAGCGGCCTCCTGGTCACGGATATCCGCAGAACCGCGCGTACCCAGTTCTCCCCGGGTAATGTCTACAATGCCTACTTTTTTCCCCTCCGCCATGGCGGTAAGAAGGGTGCCCGAACAGCCGAGTTCCACATCGTCGGGGTGCACCCCGAAAGCGAGTATGTCGAGTTGTGTCATAGTCTTTTTGCTGGCTGCAAAAGTAATGTCAAATCCCGAATACGGCAGGCATTTAACGATAGCATACATACAGCGCCGGGCAGCGGCCGGTTCAGGGAAGGGATATGAGCAGCAAAACCAGCATGGTCAGGACCAGCAGGATGCCGGATAATTTTTTCTGCGTCATGGCTTGCATTTTCTTAATGACACGAAACAGCCCGTTTGTGTTACCTCGCGGCGTCTCTTTTTTTGGGACCGGTAAAAGAGGGTAAAAAAAATCCCGCCGGAGGCGGGATAATATGATCGCAGCAAAAGCTTAGTCTTTCTTTGCGTAACGCTTTTTGAATTTGTCGATACGACCCGCAGTATCCACCAGTACGTTCTTACCGGTATAGAATGGATGCGAAGTATTCGAGATCTCCAGTTTGATCAATGGATATTCGTTGCCGTCTTCCCATTTGATGCTCTCTTTGGAACCGGCTGTAGACTTGCCCAGGAAGGAGGTACCGTTACTCATGTCTTTGAAAACAACAAAACGGTAGCTTTCCGGATGGATACCTTGTTTCATACGATTGTTTTTAGGTTGCACGGATTTGGCCGTACGATTATTAAAAGGATGGCAAAGGTAGCATAAATGCGGGAAGGGAAAAAGAACTCGGGAAAATTAATAATCAGTACTTAGTAATAAATAACTTACATATTATATTTAAAATGTAATTAATTAATTAGTTCTTCATATTCACATACTGCAGGGGCAGCCCCAGCTGTGCACCGCGGCAGAGGGCGATCACTTCCTGGAGATCGTCGATCTTTTTACCGGTAACGCGGATGATATCGTCCATAATGGCCGCCTGTACCTTGATGCCGCTGTCCTTGATCAGTTTAACGATCTTTTTGGCATCATCCTGTTTCAACCCATTGCGTACGGTCACTTCTTTCTTCACCACCTTGCCGCTGGGATAAGCGTCCTTGCTGAAATCGAAGGCACCGGCATCGATGCCCTGTTTCATGGCGCGACTGATCACCACATCGATCACCTGTTTCATCTTCATATCGCTCTCTACCTCCAGGCTGATCACATAGCTTTTTTTATCCAGCTCGATCGAAACCGGAGATCCCCGGAAATCAAACCGGTTGCTGATCTCTTTTTTCACGGTGTTAACCGCATTATCGAGGGTCTGCAGATCCACTTCGCTGGCAATGTCAAAAGAAGGCATATCATTGGCTTTCGACAAATATCGTTAAATCCGGGAATTCAGGGGAAGGAAACCTGAGCCGGCGTGAGTTATCGTAAGTTGTTGTGAGGCGGAGAAAAAAAAAAAATTGAGGCACCGAATATTTTTGCTCTGCCTCCTGCTGCTCCGTTCCTTGTTCTTCCATTCCTTGCTCCTTGTTCTTCTGTTCCTCTGTTCCTTTGCTCCTTGTTCTTCCGTTCCTTGCTCCTTGCTCTTCTGTTCCTTGCTCTTTGCTCTTCTGTTCCTCTGTTCTTATTCTTCCGTCACACGAAAAAGCCCCGATAGACATCGGGGCCGGTTCTATATAATGCACATGAGAAAAAACGATTATCTGGGTCCAAAGTTGCCGATCTGTGCAATATGATGGCGGGCTTTTGGTATGAACGGCGTTAATGAAATGTTAGCAGGATAAACAACCGCGTATTTTACGGAGAACACTGCGTTTGATTTGCCGTTTCATTACATGAACGGTTGTTAGTTGTTACCACCACCCACACGGTTGGTTTCATCAACGGTATTGCGTTTACGCTGCTGCACGGTTTTGCCTTTATTGAACCGGTAACTGAAGCTCAGGTTCAGCTGCCGGCTGTCGCGCTGCTGGCGGATACTGACATCGATATTCTGGTATTTGCTGTAGCCGCTGAATATTTGTGTGAGGAATACATCGCGCAATACCAGCCTGATGGAACCTTTGTTCTTCATCACCTGCTTGGAAATGCCCAGGTTCATACCCCACATATCGTTCGATGCCAGCACGCCCTGTACCTGCGGCGACCTGTAAAAACCGCTCAGTTCCCCACCCCATCCTTTCGGGAAACTGAACTGGTTGTTTACGTTGGCCATAAAAGAACTTCCGTTCACTTCAATATAACCGCCGTTTACGATACCGCTGAATTTGTTGTTGAATGCATTCAGGTAAACACTTGTCCTGAACCATTTTGTCACCGGCGCATTCAGGCTGACCGAAACGCCGAAGCTTTGTCTTTTCGCAATATTGGCTTTCTTGATAAAACTGGTATTGGTGCTGTCTACCTGTTCCAGCACTTCCTGGATGATATCATTGGTTGTACTGTAATTCAATGAGGTGGTCAGAAAACCGCGGTAGGTATGGTTCAGCTCAATATTATGGCTGAATTGTGGGTTCAGGTAAGGATTGCCCACCTGGTAGGTGTATTTATCCAGGAAGTTATAGAAAGGGTTCAGGTCCTGGTAATTCGGACGATCGATACGGCGGCCATAGCTCAGGCCAAACTGGTGTTTATCGCCCGGCGTAAAACTCAGGTACGCAGTGGGGAACACCTGGGTGTAACTCCTGGTAAAGGTTTGCCCGCTGGTTAGCTGGTTACCCCTGATATTGGTGTTCTCCATACGCAAACCCAGTTGTGCGCCCCATACCTTGGTGAGCTGCTTACTCAGATTCAGGTAAGCGGCATTGATGTTTTCCCTGTATAAAAAATGATTGCTGCGCGCTATGTCCACATCGTATTTGCCCGCGGTATTATTCCAGTTGGCGTACTGCGCGTTGTTATCGGTGCTTACATAACTGCTTTTCAGACCGGCTTCAAAACGGCTTCCGTTTTTCAGGGGCTGCAGGTAATCCAGTTTGCCGCTGTAGATATTGATATCGGAAGGGATATTGCCTTTCAGCAGTTCATCGGGTTTCTGCTTGTTGCCCGCATTGTCGTAGAACAGGTTGCTCAGCAACTGGTCGGCGCCCGAGCTGTAGTTCACGTAATCCAGGTCCATGGTCAGTTCTTTACCCGCACTGTCAAATACATGTCTGCCGTTTATGTTCACGCCCACATTCCTGAAAAAAGATTTCATATCGTTAACCGCCTGGGTACGGGTGGTCAGCGCTCCCGATGCGTTGTTGATCAGTGTCACATTGTCCACGAGTTCGGTGTTGCGGCTGTCGTAACCGGTTACCACCACGCCGAGTGTTGTTTTCCGGCTCATAAAATAATCAACGCCGGCCTTATAGTTAAGTCCTTTGTTATCCCGCATACTGTGTGCGTTCTGGTCAAATACCGAGAGCACGTTAGCCCCGCTCTTATCGCGGAACCTGCGTAAAATATACAGGTCGCCAAAGTTCTCGCTGTAGTTGGTGCTTGCGTTGCCGAAAAAGTTGAGTTTGTTATGACGGTAATTGAGGTTGGCGCTGAGGCTGGCTTTGGGATAGATGCCCTGCGCATAACTGGCCGTAACACTGCCGTTATACCCCATGGTCTTTGTTTTCTTGGTCTTGATATTGATCACACCCGAATTACCCGACGCGTCAAACTTGGCCGGCGGGTTGGTCATGATCTCTATCTGGTCCAGGTTGGCGCTGGGCATGCCTTTCAGCATATTGGCCAGGTCGGCGGAACTCAGGTAAGTGGGCTTGCCGTCCATCATCACCATCACGCCCTGTTTTCCCTTCAGGCTGATGTTGCCGTCTTTGTCAACAGAAATACCCGGCGATTTTTCCAGCAGTTCCATAACCGTGGTGCCGGTATTGGAAGGAGTGGCATCCACATTGATGATGGTCCTGTCCACTTTCTGTTCAACAAAAGGACGCTGCGATACCACCGTAACACCACTCAATTCCCTGGATGCGGTTTGTAATACGATCGGCTTAACGGTATACGAAGGACTGGCTTCGCTGATCTCAAATGCCTCGCTGTAAAATTTTACAAAACCCAGCGATTGGGTCATCACCCGGTACCGCCCGTTTGCCACTTTTTCGATCGCAAACTGACCGGCTTTGTCCGATACAGCCATTTTTACCATGGCCGAATCCTTTACCCTAACCAGGGCCACCGATGCAGATTCCACCGCTTTGTCGGCCCCGGAAACAGTGCCGTTCACTTTCCCGTTTGATTGTGCTTGGCTGACAAATGAAAAGGATAAGATCCCGAAAGCAGTCAGCAGGCTTAGCAATTTCTTCATGATTATCAATTTATTAGATTAAATTTTTAGAACTATTTGTTGCTAATTACAGGTCAAAACTATGTACTATGTTTTGCATAGTACATAGTTTTACAATGAGCGGCGCTAAATGAGGATGAATGGTAGGGATGGGAAGGCGGCGAGTGCCGGAGGAGCTTGAGGGGGCGTGAGTTATCGTGAGACCTCAGACATAAGACAGGCACTGTTCTGAAGCGGGATCGGGGTTGTGGCGTGAAGGGGTGAATCACTATTGGCGTGATCTGGCGGGAGTCACTACATTCAGCAAAAAAAAACTGCTGGATGGAGGCCAAACAGCAGCTTGAAAAATTCTTACCTGTCAGATCAAGTCCTGACTATTACAACGCACGATTGATGTTTGCCGTTTCTCCGTTAAACCATTTTTTTGATTTCACGATCAGCACTACGCCGGCTATGACCAGCAGCAGGGAGATGATCTCGGCCTGTGTTGGTTTGAAGGGAAGGAATTCGTATTTCGTATTGATCCGTATCTGTTCGATGAAGAAACGCTCCATGCCGTTAAAGATGAGGTAAAGACCGGATAGCTGTCCTGCCAGTTTGATGCGTTTGCGCACAGACCAGAGTACAAAGAACAGCACCAGGCACATCAGGAATTCATACAGCGACGTAGGATATACGCCCACGGGCAATTGGTTGCAGTACTGACCTGCACAGTCCCGGATCGGCGTTCCTTCCTGCAGCACATTGTGCGGGTATTTGTAAGACCACATCCAGTCGGGCAGCCAGGCAAAAGGTTTGCGGCTGATATTCGGTTCACCCCAGTCGCCATCGCCCGAGAGATGGCAGCCCAATCGCCCTACGGCATAGGCCAGCATCATGGCAGGCGCTGTGGCATCGCAGAGATGGATGACACTGATGTTTTTCTTCCTGCTGTAATAAATAATGGCGGCTCCCGCGCAGATCAGTCCGCCGTAAAAAGTAAGTCCGCTGAAAGATACCAGCGAACCCCATGGGTCTTTTACAAATTCGTTCCAGTTCTCCAGGTTATGAAAGATCTTGGCGCCGAGAAAACCGAATATGGCGGCGTAGATCACGATGTCTCCCACCCTGTCGTGCGGCCAGATGCGTACGGTGCGTGTTTCCGGTTTCTCCAGACGCTGTTTGCGTTTCTCCCACCATTTCAGTCCGCAGAACAGCGCGCCGGTTGCCAGTCCGAGCCATGCGTTGCCGCGCGCGGAAAGAATAAACGATTGCGGGTCGTTCAGGGCGTCGTCGATCGTAAAGGCGCCGATGATCTTATAGCCGAATATAAACCCGAGTATAAAATTCACAAAGAGTTCGCTGAACGATGCCGGTGCGCCGATGGTGATGGTTTCATCGGTATGTTGAAACAAACCCTGCTGCTGTTTGCGTTTCAGTTCTTTGGTCAGTATCCATGCCGCGGCAAGAAACGACAGCGCCACCACAAAGCCGAATGTGTTTACGATCTTCAATCCGTTCCATTCAACCCCAAAAAAATCTCTGAATGCGTAGTATAAATTAGGATACATGTGGTCGGTGCAGTTTTAGCGCTGAAAGATGCAATGTTAGTTGTTTCGATTGATATGCCGAAGGCAGAAATGATGACCCGTTCCAATTCCCGAAAAAAGTAAGGCCCCACTTGCGTGAGGCCTGTACTTACTAACCCATCTATAAACAAAACTAAGTGAAAATTAATTACAATGTTTATCAAATTCTGAAATCAGGTGCTGCGCAATCACCTGGGCCGGACGGCCTTCTATCTGGTGACGTTCCACCATGCTCACCAGTTTCCCGTCTTTGAACAGGGCTATGGCGGGCGAGGAAGGCGGGTAAGGCAGCAGATGCGATCTTACCTGGTTAACGGCTTCCACATCAAAGCCGGCAAAAGCGGTGGTAAGCCTGTCAGGGCGTTTGGCCGAATTATGCACCGCCATCAACACACCCGGTCTGCAAGCGCCTGCTGCACAACCACATACGGAATTAATAACTACTAATGTGGTGCCTTTCTTCTGCAAGGTTTCATCCACTTCACTGGCTGATACCAGCTCATCAAAGCCGTTTTCGGTAAGCTCGGCTTTCATCGGTATTACGATTTCTGCGGGATACATATCAGGGTCTCCTTCTTTCTTTGGTTTGAAAAACAAAGGTACATTAAAAGTACATACATCTATGTACACGCTTTTGAACAGACAAAATGGCTTTAACACCCCTTTAATAAGGTCATTTTGTCATATTTTCATCTGCTTTTCGACCATATCCGGCAGGAAAAACGCAATGGTATACTGTTTGGGCCTGGTTGATCAAATCATTAATCAAACAAAACAACAGATCGTATGACACTCGTAAAACACAATCCATCTAACCTGGGCGTATTATTCGATGAGTTCTTTCAGGGTTTTCCCGGCACATGGGGAAGGGATATCCAGAACGGTTTTTCTCCTGCCGTAAACGTGCACGAGACCAGGGATGCCTACCATGTTGAACTGAACGCTCCAGGCCGCAACAAGGAAGATTTCAAGATCAGTCTCGACAAGGGCCTGCTCACCGTCAGCTATGAGAAACAGGCTGAGTCGGAGAACAAAGATTACAAAACGATCCGTAAGGAATTTTCGTACAGCGGCTTCAAACGCAGCTTTACGATCGATGATAAGATCAATGTGGCCGGTATCCAGGCAAAATATGAGAACGGGGTGCTGAAAGTATTCCTTCCCAAAAAAGAAACGGTGACTGTTGAACCGCAGCAGATCGCCATCAGCTGACAAGTAAGAAAGTACTGTTTCATAAGCAGTTGGTTTTGGTTAAAGCGCCTCGTGTATCTACACGGGGCTTGTTTTTTTACCGTAACCGGTAATATTTTACAGGAAATGCCTACTTATGCAAAAAGCTTTTGCATGAAGAAATGGTGTTGTGCACTGATGATGGCCATGTGCTGGCTGGTTACCGATGCGCAGAGCGGCGTTTCCTCTCTTTTGTGGCAGGTCAGCGGCAACGGACTGCAGCAGCCCTCCTACCTGTTTGGCACCTTTCATATTGTCTGCAAAGACGATTTCCAGATCACCGATACCCTGCAGCAGAAACTGCTTTCAACCCGGCAGCTGTACGGAGAACTGGATATGGATACGCCCGGTCAGGAAATGCAGCTGGCACTGAAAATGATGATGAAGGACAAAACCCTGCAGCAGCTTTTTTCTCCCGCCGATTACAAACAGGTAAGCGACAGCTTCCAGCGTATTACGGGTATGCCGCTGGCGATGTTCAACAATTTTATCCCGTTTGTGCCCATGAGTCTTGCCGTACTCAACAGCGTTGCCTGCGCGGAAAAACTGCAGCCCGAAACAGAATTCATGAAAATTGCAAAGCAGCACCAACTCGAGGTGCTGGGTCTGGAAACGATACAGGACCAGGTGGATGCGATCAATACGCAGCCGATTGATTCGATGGTATTGCAGCTGAAAAACATGCTGCTGAATTTTGACAGCAGCAAACAGTCGATGCAGGAGATGATAACGATGTACAAAAAAAGAAATATCGATACGATCTACGGGTACATGAAAAGCAAAGGCGTGGGTGCGGAATTTGAAACGGAACTGCTGATCAAGCGCAACCGCCGTTGGGTGCCGCTGATAGAGAAGGCCATGACAGACAAACCCAGTTTTTTTGCGGTGGGCGCCGGTCATCTCGGCGGACCGGAAGGCGTTGTAAGCCTGCTGCGGAAACAAGGATACCAGGTAAGTCCTGTCAGCTATTAACCAGACGAATGCCATCGGAAAAGGAATTCATAACATTACTCAACCAGCACCAGAAGATCGTACACAAGGTCTGCAACCTGTATATGGACAGGCATTCGGACCGGGAGGATCTTTTCCAGGAGATCACGCTGCAGGCATGGAAGGCATATGGCAGCTTTCGGGGAGACGCCAAATTCTCTACCTGGCTGTACCGGGTGGCATTGAACACTGCGATCACTTTTTTCAGGAAGGAGAAAAAACAACCCGAAACCTACTCAACCGATACGGTTCCGGAAAGACCCGATGATGGATACGACCCGGTGGAAGAACAGGTAAAAGCCATGTATGCTGCAATAGGCGAACTGTCAAAAATCGATAAGGCGATCATAATGCTCTACCTCGAAGACTATCAATACAACGAGATCGGCGAGATGATGGGCATCACCGCCAATAATGTTGCGGTAAAGATGAACCGTATCAAAACCAAACTGAAAGAGAAAACCCAACAACAAATGGCGCATCAATAAAACGGAACATGGAATTAGACGACCTCAAATACCATCTGCAAAACAAACTGGCCAACGATCACGCGGGCAGGTCCGACAATGATATTGCTTCGCTGCTGAACCGTAAAACGATTTCCCTGACGGAGAAACTGCAAAAGAACCTCTGGTTCGAAATCGTCTGCAGTATCCTTGTGGTGATTGGTTTTTTCGCGATCAGTTTTGTTACGTCTTACGCCTCCGTGAGAATTTATTTCAGGGTGTTCGGCCTGCTTTCGCTCGGCTTTATCGGATTGCTGTTCTTCCTGCTCAAACGAACAAAAACGCTCAGCGCCACCGCCCTGCCGGTAAAAAGCAACCTGCAGACGATCGTGAAGATCATGGAAGAATTTATCAAACGGTATTTCCAGTTTACGATGGCGCTGATACCGATCTGTATCGTCTTTGCCTTTATCCTGATGTACACCGATAACCAACGCATAGCCGCTGCCGACCACCTGGCTAAAAACCGTTTCAACCATTCCTGGAAAGTGATCGCATTTGTACTGGTATACTTCACCGCTCTGGCAACCGGCGTTTATTATTTCACCAAATGGTACCTGCGCAAACTGTACGGCAGGTATGTGCAGCAGTTGAAAGAATGCATCGGCGAACTGGAGGAAGAAGAGAAATAACCGTGCAAAGAAAATTATGCGGGTGGAACGCGCCTACTGTTTTACCTCTGCGCAGCCCTGTTTTACCCTGGTATCAACAATGTACTGGATCTTCCAGCCATTGGCGGTTCTGACAAGCTGGAAGGAGTTGATACCGCAGTGGCTGAACTGGCCGTTCATATAGAACTGGTAGGGCGTCCAGACCGAAGCCAGGGCACCCTCCTGTTTTACCATATCGAAACTGATCCGCTCGTCGGCCGACCCCTTTGGCAGCGTAGCGATAAAAGCGGCAAAAGCGGCAAGCGGCTGGGTTTTTACCACGGCTCCGCCTGTCTTATCGCGCGCTATGGTTTGCATGATGGCACTGTCAGTGAAACATTCCTTCAGCAATACCGCATCGCTGCGCTTCATTGCCAGGAACAGTTTTTCAACAGTTCCCTTCACCGAATCAACCGCGGTCTGCGCCTGCAAAGCGCCGCAGCAGGATACGAGCGACAATACGAAAAACAGTTTTCTCATTTTAATCGTTGCGTTTTCTTCAGTTCATGCTATCGCAGGTACCCTAAAATCTTCAGCATACTCTGCGCCGTCTGTTCTTTTGCATACACCCAGTCAACCAGTTTGCCGTTCTTGTCGTGCTCCACAATGATGTGCTGCGGCGATGGTATCAGGCAGTGTTTGATGCCGCCGTAGCCGCTGATCTGGTCCTGGTAGGCGCCGGTATGGAAAAACCCTACGTACAATGATTCTTTGTTGGCAATCTCTGTTTTGGGTTCGTTCGAAGCCAGCTTGGGCAGGAACACTTCGTTGATATGTTCTTCGGAATCGTAATAATCGTGGCTGTCGCAGGTAATGCCGCCCAATACCACCCGGTGGTATTCATTCTCCCACTTGTTGATCGGCAGCATCAGGAATTTTTCACCTATGCCCCAGGTGTCGGGCAGCGTGGTAATAAAAGAAGAATCGATCATATACCAGCACTCGCGGTCATTCTGTATCTTCTGTCCCACCACACTGTAAATATGCGCCATGCTTTCGCCAACCGTAAAACTGCCGAACTCGGTGTAGATATTGGGCATGGGCACTTTGGCCTTCTTGCAGGCTTTCTTGATATTACCCACGATCTCGTTGATCATGAACTGGTAGTCGTATTCAAAACCCAGCGAGTGTTTGATCGGGAACCCGCCGCCGATATTGATCGAATCCAGTTCGGGACAGATCTTCTTCAGCTGGCAGTACAGGTTGATGATCTTGTTCAGCTCCGACCAGTAATAGATATCATCCTTGATACCCTTGTTCAGGAAGATATGGAGCATTTTTAACTGGAAGCGGTCTTCATAGCCCTCGATCTCATCCACATAGAACTCCAGTATGTCTTTTGCCCGGATACCGAGGCGGGAAGTATAGAACGGGAAAGTGGGTTCCTCTTCCGCGGCAACGCGTATGCCAAGACGGAAGGGCTGTTTAACGCTGCGTTTGTAAGCGGTCAGTTCTTCCTTGTTATCCAGTATGGGGATCACGTTCTTGAACCCGGTATTGATCAGTTTGGCTATACGGGAGGTGTAGGCTTTCTGTTTGTAGCCGTTGCAGATGATATAGGTTTCCTTATTGATCTTGCGCCGCTCGTACAGGCGGTTGATGATCTCGATATCGTAGGCGTACGATGTTTCCAGATGGATATTGTGCTTCAGCGCCTCCTCTACCACAAAAGAAAAATGCGAGCTCTTGGTACAGTAGCAATAATAATATTCGCCCTCGTAATTGTGTTTTCTGAAAGCATTGGCAAACATCTTCTTGGCCTTGTTGATCTGCATCCCGATCTTGGGAAGATAGGTAAGCTTCATGGGCGTACCGTACTTATCGATCAGCGCTTTGATGTCAAGACCATTGAATTGGAGGTAACCGTCATCATTCAGGTCAAAGCCCTCCTGGGGAAAATGGAAGGTCTGGTTGACCAGCGAAGTATAGCTATTGTTCATTTACCGGGTTAGCGTTTTTTAGCGTGAGCAGGAATAACACGCAAAAATAATAGAATGTTGATATGGATGGGGAAAGAAATGGTTACTTTTTGGGAAAGGGGGCATGAGACATGAGGCCTGAGTTGAGGGAGTTGGGGGATAAAAAAACCGGAGCTTGGGGCTCCGGTTTATATGGGTGGTGATTTTTGGCTGTTATTTTACAGAAGCGATCAGGGCTTTGAAGCTGGCTGGTTCGTTCATGGCGAGATCGGCCAGTACTTTACGGTTGAGGTCGATGCCTTTTACCGCAAGTTTGTTGATGAACTGGCTGTAGGTAAGACCTTCTTCCCTTACGGCTGCATTGATACGCGCGATCCAGAGCTGGCGGTATTCGCGTTTTTTCAGTTTGCGGCCTACATAGGCGTATGTCTGACCTTTCTCTACGATGTTCTTCGCTACTGTATAGACGTTTTTACGTTTGCCGTAAAAACCTTTGGCCTGTTTGAGAACCCTTTTTCTCCTGGCCCTTGATGCTACTGCATTTTTTGAACGTGGCATGTTGTATCAGTTTGGGGTTTCCGCCGGGGCGGAATAACCGGTTTGTTAATGTGGGTGATTATCCTTTCAGACGTAATAAACGCAGAACGAAATCTTTGTTGGTTGAACCAACCAGACCTTTTTTACGCAATGCTCTTTTGCGTTTGGTGGATTTCTTCGTGAGGATGTGACGTTTAAAAGCTTTCTGGAAGGTGATCTCTCCTGTACCGGTCACCTTAAAGCGCTTCTTGGCGCTGGAGTTTGTTTTTACCTTTGGCATGTTTGATAATCTGTTACGATTATACCCTGCTGGCGTTCCCGAACGGTCGGGAAACTTGTTGAGCCTTGTGGGAAATGGAGCGCAAAGGTAGGAAGGAGTTGCGGGAATTGCAAGAAGAAAAAGAAATTGGCAGCAATCAATCAATAATTAATCATTTATAATATTAAAATGATTAATTACCAATCGGTTACTGCCAATAATGACTATTTCTTCTTCCCTGTTTTGGGCGTAAATATCGCGAACATGCGTTTGCCTTCCAGTTTGGGCATGCTTTCAAGCGTACCCGCTTCTGCCAGACGTTCCGCAAATTTCAGCAGCAGCAGCTGGCCCCTGTCCTGGAACATAATGGCGCGGCCCTTGAACTGCACATAGGCTTTTACCTTGTTGCCGTCTTTCAGGAATTTTTCTGCGTGCTTGGCTTTGAAGTCAAAATCATGGTCGTCTGTTCCAGGCGTAAAGCGGATCTCTTTGACCTCGCTCTGCTTGGAGTTAGCCTTCATCTCCTTTTCCTTCTTCTTCTTTTCGTAGAGGAATTTCTTATAGTCGATCACCTTGCAGACCGGCGGATCGGCGGTTGGAGATATCTCCACCAGATCCATTTCCTGCGCCTGTGCAATTTTGAGTGCTTCCTGTGTGGGATAAACGCCGACCGTTACGTTGTCGCCTACCAATCTGACCTGTGGTACCCGGATTCTCTCGTTGATACGATGTTCAGGCTCGGGCTGCCTGTTAAACCTGGGGTTGAATCTTCCGCCCCCTCTTGGTGGTAATGCCATTAAAAGCTGTTTAATGAATAATTGTTTTCGTGATAAAGGTAGATAATTTGAAAATTTGAAAATTTGAAAATTTGGGAATGGAGGAGGTAATGGTTAAATGGTTGGATGGCTTTCTTGCTGTTTTGCGCGGCCATCCGACAATTTAACAAGTATCCCCGTTTTCATTTTCAAATTTTCAAATCATCAAATTTTCAGATTATTTCCTATTTCCTGTTTTCTATTTCTTCAACGATCGCATCTACAAATGCCGATATATCCTGGGCGCCGATATCTCCCTGGCCCTGGCGGCGCACCGAAACCTTGTTCTCTGTCATTTCCTTTTCGCCCACCACCAGCATATATGGCACTTTCATCAGTTCGGTATCGCGTATTTTCTTACCGATCTTTTCCTGCCTGTCGTCGATTTCCACCCGAACACCTGCGCGTTTCAGCCGCTTTTCCACCTCCAGCGCATACGCCTGGAACTTGTCACTGATAGGCAATATCCGTGCCTGAAGCGGCGCCAGCCATACGGGGAATTTGCCCGCATAATGCTCCAGCAGGAAGCCGATAAAACGTTCATGGGTACCCAGCGGCGCCCGGTGTATGACCAGGGGTATCTCGGCTTCGTTCTCCTTATTGGTGAAGGAAAGACCGAAACTGCGCGGCTGTGCAAAATCCACCTGGTTGGTGGCCAGCGTAAACTCCCTTCCTATCGCGCTCCATATCTGTACGTCGATCTTGGGACCGTAAAACGCACCCTCTCCTTTTACTTCCACAAAAGGAACCCCTGTTTCAATGAGTACATTTCTCACCAGTTCCTCGGTCTCCTTCCACAACACGGGTTCGTTGATGTATTTCTGCCCCAGTTTCTCCGGATCGTGCAGTGACAGGCGCATCACATACTTCTCGATCCCGAAGATCTTGAAATATTTCAGGTACATATCGTTCACCGCCTGGAACTCCTGTTTGAACTGTTCTTTGGAACAATAGATATGCGCATCGTTCATGTGCAGGCAGCGCACGCGCATCAGGCCAAACAGTTCACCGCTCTGTTCATACCGGTAACAGGTGCCGTATTCGGCTATCCGGTAAGGCAGGTCGCGGTAGCTTTTGGGTTCCGCATCGAATATCTTATGGTGATGCGGACAGTTCATTGCCTTGAGGTAGTACTTCTCTCCTTCGAGTTCCATCGGCGGGTACATACTGTCTGCATAATACGGCAGGTGCCCGCTGGTCAGGTACAGGTTCTCTTTGGCGATATGCGGTGTTACCACGCGCTTGTACCCCGCGGCCTGTTCTGTTTCCTTTGCCAGTTTCTCCAGTTCTTCGATGATCACGGTGCCGTTCGGCATCCAGAGTATCAGTCCCTGGCCGATATCATCGTTCATGGTATAGATACCCAGTTCTTTGCCCAGTTTGCGGTGATCGCGTTTCTTCGCTTCCTCCAGCATCACCAGGTATTCGTCCAGTTCTTTCTGGTTGGGGAAGGTGATGCCGTATACACGGGTAAGCATTTTGTTTTTCTCATCGCCTTTCCAGTAAGCACCCGCAATACCTGTCAGCCGGATGGCCTTGATAAAACCGGTGTTGGGAATATGCGGTCCGCGGCACAGATCGGTAAACCCGCCCTGGCTGTAAAAGGTGATGCTGCCGTCTTCGAGGTTTTGCAGCAGGTCTATCTTGTACTGGTCGCCTTTGTCGTTAAAATACTGTAACGCATCCGACTTGGTTATTTCCCGGCGGTTATACGGATTGGCCTGTTTGGCCAGATCGTTCATTCTTTTTTCCAGTTCCCGCAGGTCCTCCTCGGTCATCTTACGATCGCCCAGGTCCATATCGTAATAAAATCCTTTGTCGATGGCAGGTCCAACCCAGAACTTCACCCCGGGAAACAGCGCTTCCACCGCCTCCGCCATCAGGTGGGCGGATGAATGCCAGAACGTGCTTTGTCCCTCGGTATCCGTCCAGGTAAGCAACTGCAGGGCAGCGTCCTGGTTGATGGGGCGTGTGGCATCCCATACTTCTCCGTTTACTTTGGCCGCCAGCACTTTTTTGGCCAGGCCTTCGCTGATCGATTTGGCGATGCCCAGTGCGGTCGTCCCATTCTCATACTGCCTTACGGCTCCATCCGGAAAACTGATATTGATCATTGTTGCTGTTGAATCGTCTTTTTACAAGGAATGCAAAGGTAGGGGACAAATGGCAATTGGCGATTGCCGATTGGGGATGGCCGATTGCCGATGGATTGCGGATTAGCGCGCTGCTGGCAGCGCGCGAACTTCCAAATCAATCGGCAATCGGCCATCCCCCATTCGCCAATCCATTATTAACGGTTCTTTACCAGCAGTTACTATATTGCGCCCTTAGTTTTGTGACATGAGATTGAGTTTTACGATTTTTTCTCTTTTATTGTTGGCTGGCACGGCAGATGCGCAAAAGATCACGGGCATCTGGAGGGGGTATTTTACATCGAGCCCCATCATCAAAGATGGTCTGGGGGAAGAAAGGTATAAATACGAAGTACAGATCGAGCAGAAATCGAACAACGGTATTGCGGGCGTTACCTATTCCTATAAAACCACCGTTTTTTACGGTAAAGCCGAACTGACCGGCATTCTTACCCTGCCCGCCAAAACCCTGATTCTCCGCGAAACAAAACTGGTTGACCTCAAGATCGGCGATAAAAGCGAACCCTGCCTGATGACCTGCTACCTGGATTATACCCGGATCGGCAAGCTCGAGGTGCTGGAGGGTACCTTTATTTCCACCAACATGAAAGACAAAAGAGATTGCGGCAGTGGAAAAGTGTACTTGGAGAAAGTGACCGAATCGGATTTTCAGAAAGAGGATTTTCTGGTAAAGAAAACGGATAAGCCGGCTGCGAACAACAAAACAGCCCAGGCAACGAACAAGCCACCTGCACAAAAAACGCCTCCGCAGGCCGGGACCAGAACCGGTATGGCAAAGCTTGCGCCAAAGCCACCTGCAGCCAGTCCGAAAGTTTCCACGAATGCCGGCAATGCAAAAGGCAATGTGGCACCGAACAGCCGGCAACCCGAAAAGACCATTGAACAACCCGCTATTGTAACCGTACCCAAAACGCCATCACCCGGTATTACACAGCAGACGGAGAATATCCCGAAAAAGTTCCCTACACCAAAAGCCCTGATCGAAAGGGAAAACAACCTGGTAAAGACAATCAACGTGTACGATCCATATGTTACGGTGGAGTTGTATGATAACGGAACCATCGATAACGATACGGTAACCGTATACCATAATAACCAGCTGGCCATCTCCAAAGCCAGGCTCAGCTATTCCCCGCTTTCGGTAAAACTGCACTGCTCGGAGGAAGATGCGCGGCATGAATTTGTCATGGTGGCGGAGAACCTGGGCGAATTTCCGCCCAATACCGCCATTATGGTGATCAAGGTGGGAAAAGACAGGTTTGTTGCGCGCCACGAGATCACCCTGTCCGCCAACGAACAACGCAATGCCAAAGTGATCATCAATTATATCCCCAAACAGTAAAGAAACGCAAGCCTGTACTGGCGGATTGATACAAGCCCCATCACCGTTTGCCGCAGGCATCGCCACCGCTACAACCTGATATTCCAGGTAACCGACGGTATAACCGGGAACAGCGAAACCTGTTTGGCGGTAACTTTCACCGTACCCGTGTTATCAGCGATCTCCTGGTCGTAATAGATAAAATAAGGGTTCAGACGGCTATAGAGATTGTAGATACTGAACACCCAGCTGCTGGTAAACTTCCTCGGTTTCTTAGGCTGGGGCGTATAGGTGGCCGATATATCCATGCGGTGATAGGCACTCATACGATAGGCGTTGATATTGCTGTATTCCTGCGTAAGCACCCCTCCCACCATATAGAACCGTTCGGGCAACGAAGTGGCATTGCCCGTGCCATAGATAAATATTCCCGACACTTTCCATTTGGGGCTGATCTCATAACTGCTCACCACCGACAGATCGTGCCTGCGGTCGTAGCGGCTGGGGTATTGCCGGCCATTGTTCAGATCCGGAAACCGGCGCCATGTCCAGCTAAGCGTGTACCCAATCCAGCCGGTCCACCGGCCTTTTACTTTGTTCACAAAAAATTCGGCGCCATAGCTCCATCCTTTTCCGAATACAAATTCTTCTTCCGGATCTTTCAGAGAGGGCGTGTACCCTTCCCGGTACTCTATCTGGTTCTCCATGGTTTTGTAATACGCTTCCACAGAGGTTTCAAACATGCCTTCGTTAAAATTCCGGAAATAGCCCACCGCGTACTGCCATCCTATCTGCGGTTTTACGCGCAGGGTACTCGGCACCCACAGATCGGTAGGCAGGGTTGTGCCTGCATTGGTCACAAGGTGTATATACTGCAGGTTGCGTGTAACGGCCGCCTTGATGGATGCCCGATCGCTGATGGCATACCGCAGGGTGGCCCGGGGCTCAAACCCGCCGTAGGCTTTTACGGTCTGCCCGCTGCCATACACGGTGCTGTCGGTTTTGTTACCGCTTGCATCACGCAGGTAATTGGTATACCGGCCCACCTGCTGAAACACACTGTAACGGATACCTGCATGCAGTTTCCATTTAGGGCCCAGCTCCCAATCGTCCTGCAGGTACACCGCGTATTCGTTGGCGTATTTCTTCGTCGCATTGTTGGGTCTGAACACGGTACTGTCCTGTCTTCCGCTTAACACATTGGGCAGAAAAGTATGATAGGTGTACTGGAAGCCGAACCGCAGTTTGTGTTCGGGGGCGGGATAAAAATCAATATCTGTTTTGGCGTTCAGGTCGCGGATACCCGACGACAGATTCAACCTGAAATCGTTGCGTTTGCCGTCGAGGGAGAACTGGTAATCGTTATAGACCAGTGTGGTATTGGCAAACAGTTTTTTGTTGAAGATATGGTTCCAGCGGAATGTGGCGGTGGTATTGCCCCAGGGTATTTCGGTATTGAAAGAGCGCTTGCTGTTGTTGAAATTGAATTTGTCGCGACCAAAATAACCGCTCAGGTAAATACGGTCCTTTTCTGAGAACTGGTAATTCACTTTTGCGTTCAGGTCGTAGAAATAATAACCGGAGCCGTAGTATTCGCTGGTTTTTTTGATGAAAGGCTTTACCAGCGCGTCCACATATGTCCGGCGGGCCGAGATCATATAGGATGCCTTGTTTTTTTTCAAAGGTCCCTGTATGGAAAAACGCGAAGCGATCAGCCCGATACCGGCGTCTATCTGTGTTTTATGCTGGTTGCCTTCTTTCATGGCGATATCCACCACAGACGAAAGTCTTCCCCCGTATTGCGAAGGCATACCGCCTTTAATCAGGGTTACGTTCTTGATGGCGTCCGAATTAAATATTGAAAAGAAACCAAACAGGTGCCCGGTATTGTATACCACGGCATCATCGAGCAGGATCAGGTTTTGATCGGGTCCGCCGCCCCTGACATAAAAACCGGCATTCCCCTCTCCGGCATTCCGCACACCGGGCAGTAACTGCAGTGTCTTCAGCACATCCACTTCTCCCAGGAAGGCAGGTAATGCTTTTGCGGTGGCCACACTCAGTTCAAACTTACCCATCTGGGCGGTTTTCACATTGTTGTCGCGTTTCCGGCCTATAACGGTTACGTTATTGATCAGCGCAGAAGCGGGGGAAAGCAATATGTTATCCTGTATGCTGCCATTCAGCGCCAGCGGTATCTCCCTGGAAACATAGCCGACAAAAGAACAGGTAATGGTATAATTTCCCTTGGGCAGGGTGATAGAGAAAAAGCCGTACTGGTTGGTGGTAATGCCTTTTTCGGCCGACTGCACCCTCAGCGTGGCGCCGATCAGTGTTTCGCCCGACAGCGAATCCTTCACATACCCGTTGAATGTGAATTTCTCCTGCGCAGCGCAGGTCAGGTATCCCAGTAACAGCAGGCAGCAGATGCCGTATTTTCTCCTCATAAGAATTGCCTTATCAATATAACAACGCCTTATTGTTTTGGTCTGAAATCGATGGAATCTTTTATCTCGCCGCATTCCGGCATTTTCTTCGGGATATAGGGATTACGAACCGCGGGCGAACTGCTGAGCCAGGCGGCTCCCTGGTCGTTGAACGCCATCGGACAGTACTGCTGGTACACCACCGCCCTGTCATACTGCACCAGGCGCACCAGATCGTACAGCTGGTCGCTCACCATCTGAAAAGATTTTCTTTTTGCCTCCAGACCGGTTTCCCCGGCCAGTCCTTTCAGCTCGGCCACAACCACTTCTGTATATATCACCGCATTTGCCAGCAGCGCAGAATCCGCCCCGAGCTCGGTCAGCTGCAGACTGTCGGCAGCGGCCATCAGGGTATAGCCCAGCCTGTTCAGCGTGGTATCGCTGTCTTCGGACACAAACCCTTCTTTCAATGCATAATAATCGGACAGTAATTTACCGAACGAACGGTTAAACGCCTCCGACCGGGCGCTTTTCCCATTGGCTGCCGGCACCGCGGTACCCGAGGGTTGCCGGTTCCGGCTGTTACAGGCGGCGGCCATAAGCAGTACCGCACCAAGAGCGAGGTATATGTTTTTGCAAGACATTTCCAAACAAAGGTAACCGCAAATTGAATTGACGCTGTTTGCCTTTACCTTTGCGGCCTTAAATACCTCTTAAGAGATGCTGATCGGATTACAGAACCTGACTTTTGAATTTGGCGCAAGGGCCATCGTGGAAGACGCCACATGGCATATACAACCCGGCGACCGCGTTGGCCTGGTGGGGTATAACGGCACCGGAAAATCAACCATACTGAAGGTACTGGTGGGCGAATACCTGCCTTCGAAAGGTTCTGTGGAGAAAAGCAAGGATACCACCATCGGTTACCTGCACCAGGACCTGCTGAGCTTCGACACCAGCGAAAGCATCACCGAAGTGGCGTTAAGCGCATTTGAGAGAGTGAGGCGGCTGGAAAAAGAGATCGAGCAGCTGGGCATGGAACTGGAAAAAAATCCGGAGGATGAAGCTTTGCTGCTGAAATACACAGACAGTCTTCATGAGATGGATGTGCTTGACGGGTACAATATCCATCACAAAGCGGAAGAAGTATTGCATGGTCTTGGCTTTGGCAACGAAGACCTGGCCCGACCCTACCAGGAGTTCAGCGGCGGCTGGCGGATGCGGGTGCTGCTGGCAAAAATGATCCTGCAGCAACCGGATGTATTGCTGCTGGATGAACCTACCAACCACCTCGACCTTCCTTCTATCGAATGGCTGGAGAAATACCTGGTGCATTACCAGGGAAGTGTGGTGATCGTAAGCCACGATAAATTTTTCCTGAACCGGATGGTCAACAAGATCGTGGAAGTGTACCAGCAGCAACTGCATATCTACAGTGGCAATTATGAATACTATGAAACGGAAAAGCTGATCCGGATAGAAATGCAGCAGAAAGCTTACGAGAACCAGCAGGATTATATACGGCAGCAGGAACGTTTTATCGAACGCTTCAAGGCCAAGGCCAGCAAAGCGGCCCAGGCGCAGAGTGTGCAGAAACGGCTCGATAAACTGGATAAGATCGAAGACGCCAAACTGGAGCGCCCCGATTTACGCATCAATTTTCAGCTGGAAAAAATTCCGGGTAAGATACTGGCCTCACTGAAACATGTCAGCAAGCATTTTGGCGAACTGACCATTGTTGAAAACACCACCGCAGAAATTGACCGCGGAGACAAGATCGCGCTGATCGGCGCCAACGGAAAAGGTAAATCAACGGTGCTGCGTATGATCGCGGGCACCGAACCGTTCGAAGGCGAGCGTGTATGGGGACATAATGTGGAAGAGAGTTTTTATGCACAGCACCAGCTGGAAGCACTTACACTGAGCAATACCATCCTGGAAGAAATGCAGCAATGCGGCAGTAAAAAAACGGATGTGGAACTGCGGATGCTGCTGGGATCCTTTCTTTTCAGCGGCGATGATGTAGAAAAGAAAATCCGGGTACTGAGCGGTGGCGAAAAAGCGAGGGTGGCGCTGGCAAAAACCATTGTAAGCAAGGCGAACTTCCTGATGCTCGACGAACCCACCAACCACCTCGATATGCATTCGGTGGAACTGCTTGCGGAAGCCCTGAATAAATACGAAGGCAGTTATATCCTGGTAAGCCATGACCGTTATTTTATTTCAAAAACGGCCAATAAGATATGGGAGATCGTTGATCACCAGATCAAGGAATTCAAAGGCAGCTACCAGGAATGGGTGGAATGGAACGAACGCATGGCGAAGATCGAAGCGGAGAAACAGAAAAACACGGGCGCCAATAAACCCGCACCGCAGCCGGCGGCAGTTGCTCCTCAGGATCCCAAACCCGCAGCCGTATCGATCAACAAGGAATTACAGAAGGAACTCCAGAAAGAACAGCGCAGGCTTGAGAAACTGGAAGCCGATCTGAACAAGGCAAAAGAGGCTGAACAAAAACTCGAAGCCGCTCTGGGCGACCCTGCCAACTATGCCGATCATTCCAGATTTGCCACCATCGAATCCGATTACAAAAAAGCCAGGTCCCAGCGCGAAAATCTCAACAAACAATACGAAGAGACATTTGAGAAAGTGATGGAGCTGGAAGGGAAAATGTAACGCGTGAGACGTCAATCGTGAGTTATCGTGAGTTGGCGTGAGTGAATTCGGCGTTGCTGTAAGCTGAAGTTTTTGAAAACCCAAAAACAACCTGACACATCCTGGTCTGGACTGCCAGCCTGACTTCCACACATTAACTCACGCCAACTCACGATAACTCACGTCTCACCTCCCCCTACTCCCCGCTCATCGCTTTCACAAAATCGCTCACCAGGTAGCCGATCAGTTTACCTGTGGCGGGGTCTTCCCTTCCGTCGGAAAGCCGGGTTGCCCCTTCGCAGATATGCAGGTAAGCGATCTTATTCCCCGCCGCGGCATAGGTAATGAACTGGCGGGCATGGTTTGCGGTGAGCCCCACCGGACTGGCAGCGCTGCTGAGCGTGTTCCTGATACAGTCGAGATCCAGCTCAAGTCCGCATAAAGTATCATCGGTAAAATCCGTTGCATGCGCGATGGCCTGAACGAAATTCCGTTTTTCATGAAGGAAGATATCTTCATAGGTAATGCAATCAATAAAAGGATTGTTCACCATATCCACCCACACATTCTGCGGCAGGTAGTTCTCGTGTAAGCCGATCACACAATATTTTTCCAGGTAGCCGTCCGCTTCCGCATAGGAAAACCCGTTGCCGCTGTGCCTGCCTTCCATCGGTCTGAAATCGGCATGTGCATCCAGGTTGATGGCATTGATCTGCGCGATGGGCAGTACCCCGGCTTTGTAAAATCCTTTTGCGGCGCCTTTGATACAGGGATAGGAATTGTTATGACCTCCCCCGATAACGATCGGTATTTTTTTATTCTGCGTTACAATATGGATCAGTTGCTCCACCGCTTCGTCGATCGTATTCACGGCATGACGGTAGGCTTCCAGTTTCTCATCCTGGTCCTGCGCATTCTGATCGATCAGCCTGGCCATATCGGAAAAATCGAAATGCCCCAGCAACAGCAGCTCGGTACCCTCGAGAAAATCGTTGCTTTGAATATTCAGGAACGATTGCAAAAAAGGCATCCAGGCAGAATCTGTTCCGCCAACGCCCATATTGGCTTTTACACCGATGTCTTCGGGTATACCGATCAGCACAAATGCCGCATCGGACTGCAGCAACGACTGCTCCAGCCGGGAGGGATCGGCCAGCACCTGTATCCGCTCACCCAGTTTTGTTTCGAATCGGCGGATACGGGTAAGCGATAGTATGTCCTTTTTGTTATAAAACCTGAAATGGGTCATATGGCGCGGTTTTATGTTCCTGCTGCAATCCCGCAGGAAAATAAATATACTAAATAAATGCGCCGTTGATCATCACTTTATCGATAAGGTTTGAACCGAAAGCATAAGGCAGGTAGGCTATGGAGGGGATGGGCCGGGTGAAGATCAGGTTGGCTTTTTTTCCGAGGGTAATGCTGCCCAGCTGTTCGCCGCAGCCCATTGCATAGGCGCCGTTGAGCGTGGCCGCGTTGATGGCTTCCGCGGGCAGCATTTTCATTTGTATACAGCTCATGGATACCACCAGGTTCATGTTGCCGCTCGGGCTTGATCCCGGGTTATAATCCGAAGCAAGCGCCACGATGCTTCCCGCATCGATCAGTTTTCTTGCCGGCTGAAAAGGCATACGCAGAAAAAACGCCGCCGTAGGCAGTAAGGTGCCGATGGTATCCGAACCCGCCAGCGCCTGTATCGCCGCATCATCCATGGTCTCCAGGTGATCAACAGACAGGGCGCCCAGCGATACCCCCAATTCAACACCTCCCGACAGGCTCAGCTGGTTGGCATGTATCTTGGGCTGCAGCCCGATTGCCATGCCTGCTCTGCAGATGGTTTCTGTTTCCGCAACGGAAAAAAAACCTTCTTCGCAAAACACATCGATGTACTCGGCCAGGCCTTCGCCCGCAATCGCGGGCAACATTTCCTGTATGATCAGATCGATATACCCCCGGTGGTCGCTCCGGTATTCGGGCGGGAATGCATGGGCACCCAGAAAACTGGCTTTAACCGGTATGGGCGTTTTCTCTTTGATCCGCCTGATCACCCGCAGCATTTTCAGCTCCGACTGCACCGTAAGGCCATAACCGCTTTTGATCTCTATGGCTCCTGTGCCCAAGCGCATCAGCTCCTGCAACCGGTTCCATGCCTGTTCAAAAAGCGCGTCTTCGGATGTGTCGGCAAGTTTCCTTGCAGAGTTCAGTATGCCACCGCCTTTGGCTGCAATGGCCGCATAACTCAATCCCTGCAGCTTGTCCACAAATTCCTCCTCCCGGCTTGCCGCAAAAACAAGATGGGTATGGCTGTCGCACCAGCAAGGCAGCACGCTGCTTCCTTCCGCGTTGATCAGCGGCAGGTTTGCATACGGCCCCTCCGGCAGATCCGCCATGGCACCATAATCGCCGATGCGTCCGTCGCGAACAACCAGGTAAGCATTTTCAAGCACAGGCAGTTGGGCCAGTTCTGCGCCTCGCAGCGGATGCGATGTACCGCGCACATTGACCAGGTGGCGTATATTGGTGATCAGGGCGTTCATGGCAACAAAATAAGCAGAAATGGCAAGCAAAAATCAACCCGCATAACCGGGGCTGCTAAAATCCGCAACCTAAGCCCAACTCCCCTATTTTCGTCCCATGTTAACCGCACTTGTCATTGTACGCTATCCCCGGTGGCTGGGCTGGGCCGGGTTTTTATCAATGGCCGTATTCCGCTGGCCGCTGGCGCTATCGGGCAGGGTACGGTTCTGGAAATTGCTGGGCTGCGGCAGGAACGGCACATTCGATATCCGGCCCGATTGGCGTCAGTGGGCGGTGTTGGTGGTATGGAACGAAGAACCGGCAACGAATGCCGCCCTTCCCCGGTTTCTCCGGCAGTGGTGGCGCTTTTTTCGCTGCGAGCTGTGCAGCTTCACGATGCAGGCACTGGAAGGACACGGTACCTGGGACAAACAGGCCTGTTTCGGAGAATACAGCGGGCAGGCCGGGCACGATGGAATGATCGCCGTGCTGACAAGGGCAACCATCAGGATCAATCGCCTCCGGCAGTTCTGGGGCAACGTAAGCAGGGTGACGCAGCAGATGCAGCAGGCAGACGGATTCCTGTTTTCGGCGGGCATTGGGGAAGTTCCCTGGATCAAACAGGCCACTTTCAGCATCTGGCAAACCAAAGAAGCCATGAAACAGTTCGCCTACCGCTCCGCAGAACACGCCGATGTGATCAGAAAGACCAGGTCGAATGACTGGTACAGCGAGGAAATGTTTGTCCGCTTCCGCATCGTTAACATAAAAGGAACACTGAAGGGAAAAAGTCCTTTGGAGGGAATGGCGTAATTTTGGTCTGCGGGTTTGCCGTGTTGGTTATTTGTCCTGGGTTGATTGGCTGGTCGGTATATGCAGGGAAATCCTGCAGAAATGAGGCTACCGAAGACCGGATGATGAAAATCGTTACCTCAGTGGGCGGTATCACCGCTTTTTCTTCGATATGCAAACAGGTATTCGTTACCGCCTGCCGGTCAGCGACAACAGACTGATAGCTACGCCACAGCGCACCCCACACTATATTCTCAATCAATCTGTCTGTATGGATAACAGGTTATCTGTTGGTTCTGAAATCGGCGTTCTGAAGCGTTTGCTGGTGCACAGTCCTGATAGCGGGCTGGGTAAAGTTGTGCCGTCCAAGGCGCAGGACTGGCTTTTTGAAGACATTGTTCACTTGGATACGATCCGTCGCGACGAGTACGATTATTATACCAAAGTGCTGTTGTATTTTCTCGATCCCGGAAAAATCAGGGGCCGGCTCGCCGAACTGGATGCGCCGGGTTATCAACGCGATTTCTATAAACCCGAGAGCCCGGCATTTTACCGCTCCGACAAGGTGGTGGAACTGCAATGGCTGCTGGCAGATATTCTGGAGGTGCCGGAACTGCGTTCAAAACTGATCGCAGCCGTTTGCGCGATCGAGCGGTGTACCTGGGAAACGGAAAACAGCCTGCAGCAATATGCGCCGGTGCAACTGGCCAAAACATTTATCTCCGGCACGGCCGATAACAAGGAACTGCTGTTTCCGCCGATACCCAATTTTATTTTTACACGCGATATCGGCATCACCATCAAAGACCATATCCTGCTCAACAAACCGGCAAAAAAAGCAAGGGCAAGAGAAACCCTGCTGGCGCGGTATATTTTCTTTCACCACCCCCTGTTCAGGGATTACCAGCAGCACATCATCGAGATCCCCGATTCGCACCATGGCTTCCTGCTGCCCAAGGAAGAAGACGAACGCAAGATCACCCTCGAGGGCGGGGATATTATGGTGGTAAGCGATGGGCATATGCTGATCGGTGTAAGCGAACGCACTTCTTCTGAAGCGGCGGTGAAGATCACCAACATCGTATTTGAAAAAGGGCTGATGGAAAAAGTGACGATCATACGCATACCCAAGAAACGCGATTACATGCATATTGATACCATCTTTACCCAGGTAAGAAAAGACGTGTGGGTGATGCTGGGTAATTTTTCAAGAAAAGCGGTGCGTTTTGAAGATGCCAGCCCGATTGAAAAGATCATGGAGATCAAGAAAGAGGAGAAGATAAAAATACTCCAGTTTCACAAACAGTTCCCCGATCACCCGGTTGGTTTTGAAACACTGGAAGACCTTTTGACCGATATCAGCCGCACCGATCTGGGCTGCAGCCAGGATATCCGTTTTATCTATTCCGGTAACAATGAATTTCCGTATAGCGCCAGGGAACAATGGACCGATTCCTGCAACCTGCTGGCGCTGAAGGAAGGCGTGGTGCTGGCCTACGACCGCAACGATAAAACCACAGAGGCCTTCCGTGAGGCAGGGTTCTCCATTATTCATGTGAAAGAACTGTTACCCAAACTCGAGTCGGGCGAAATGAATGCCGACACGATCACAGACACCGTGATACTGATGCCATCCGCCGAACTGTCGCGCGCCCGCGGCGGTTTTCACTGTATGAGCCTGCCACTGTGCAGGGAAAAACTTTCCTGACCATTCCTATGACCAACGCACAAAACACTTCGCACCTGCTGATGATCAGACCCGTGAATTTCCGTTTCAATACGGAAACCGCGGTTAACAACAGCTTCCAGCAGGACGCTGCCGATCAGCAGGTACAGGAAAAAGCGGCGGCGGAATTCGACAGCCTGGTTGCGCAACTGCGCAGCCATGGTATCCGGGTAACGGTGGTAAACGATACCCCCGATCCGTATACACCGGATTCCATTTTTCCGAATAACTGGGTATCGTTTCATGCCAGCGGGCGCATCTACCTCTATCCTATGTTCGCGGCCAACAGGCGCCTGGAAAGAAAGCAGCATGTGATCGAAGCCGTGCAGGGACAATACCACATCAGAGAACGCATCGATCTGTCGGGCTACGAACAGGATGCTGTTTTCCTGGAAGGCACCGGCAGTATGGTGCTGGACCGGGAAAATAAAATCGCGTATGCCTGTCTCTCGCCCCGCACGCATGAAAAAGCGCTGCAGGATTTTTGCGAAAGGGAAAATTACCGGCCCATCGGTTTTACCGCAACGGATGAGCAGGGGCAGCCGATCTACCATACCAATGTGATGATGTGTGTTGCCGACCGGTATGTGGTGATCTGCGCAGACAGCATACAGCATCCGAACGAAAAAGAATGGGTGCTGGATACGATCATCGGTACGGGCAAACAGGTGATCCCCATCAGCCGGAACCAGATGAACCATTTTGCGGGGAACATGCTGCAGGTATGCAATGCATCGGGAGAACCATTCCTGGTAATGTCTACGCAGGCATACCGGAGTCTTTCGGCAGAGCAGCTGCATGCACTGACCCAATACAATGCCGTCATCCATTCCGATATCTCGGATATCGAAACCAATGGCGGCGGAAGCGCACGTTGCATGATCGCCGAAATATTTCTGCCGGAACAATCCTGACCCCGTTTTCATACTAACGGTCATTAGCACAGAAAACGTTTGCGGTAGAAAACTGTTGATAAATCCATTGTTCAGAAAACGTTTACACCCACATCGATTGCCATTTATTTTCAAATGCTTACTTTTGAAACTCGTGTAGGAGTTACACACCCAGTTCGCGATTGCCCAAGTTTCTATTACTCAATTCATTAAGAAGAATTGCCGAATTACAATGTCTGCTAAACAAGTTACTAAGATCGGGGTACTTACTTCAGGAGGGGATGCGCCGGGCATGAATGCCGCCATCAGGGCCGTTGCAAGAACCGGAATTTATCATGGTCTCGAAGTGTATGGCGTTATGCGCGGTTACAGCGGTATGATCGATGATGATATTTTCAGGATGGAATCCCGTTCTGTTGCCAACATCATTCAGCGCGGTGGCACCATACTCAAAACTGCCCGCAGCAAAGAGTTCTTCGAATACGAAGGGCGCAAGAAAGCTTACGAGAACCTGAAAAGAAGGGGTATCGACTCGCTGGTGATCATCGGCGGCGACGGCAGTTTCCGCGGCGCACAGAAATTCAGTAATGAATTCGATATCCCCTGTATCGGGTTACCCGGCACCATCGACAAGGATATTGCCGGAAGCGATTTCACCATCGGCTTCGATACGGCCGTGAACACCGCTGTGGAAGCCATCGACAAAGTGCGCGACACGGCCGACGCACACGACCGTTTGTTCATCGTGGAAGTGATGGGACGCGATGCGGGATATATCGCCCTGCACAGCGGTATCGCAACCGGTGCGGAAAACATCCTGATACCCGAAACCAAAACAGATATCGACGAACTGGTCAGTTCCCTTTCCGAAAAAGAGAAAAGGAAAAAACTGGTGAACCTCGTGGTGGTGGCGGAAGGTGATGAGTTCGGCGGCGGTAACGAGATCGCATCGATCATAAGAGAAAGACTGCCGCATCTCGATACCAGGGTTTGCATACTCGGTCATATCCAGCGCGGCGGCTCGCCAACCTGTCTCGACAGGCTGATCGCCAGCCGTATGGGTTATCATGCAGTGGAGTGTCTGCTCAACGGCAAACACAATGTGATGGTGGGTATACTGAACAACAAACTGCATTATACACCGCTGAACAGCGCGGTAAAAGCCAAGCAGAAAATCTCTGATGACTGGTTGAAGATCGTTAAGATACTCGCCAGCTGATCATCCAATAAAAAGACCCCATTTTCGAACCCCAATAAGAAAAAATGTCAAAGAACCTCGACAAATACCTGCACAGGAATATGGATAAGGAAGCAGGTGTGGCCCACATGAACCATCGTACCAAGATCGTTGCAACCGTTGGCCCGGCCTGTGATACCTATGAAAAACTGCTGGAACTGGTGAAAGCAGGCGTTAACGTGTTCCGACTGAATTTTTCGCACGGAAGTCATGAAGACAAACTCAATATCATCGAGCATATCCGCAACATCAACAAAAGCGAACCCTATAATATCGCCATCCTTGGCGATCTGCAGGGACCTAAACTGCGTGTTGGCGAGATAGAGAACAATGCACTGGAAGTAAAAGTGGGTGATATCCTCACTTTCACCAACACCAAATGCATCGGCACAAAAGAAAAGATCTATGTCTCATACCCCAACCTCGCCGGCGATGTAACGGTGGGCAATGTGATCATGATCGACGATGGCAAGATAGAAGTGAAAGTGGCCAGCATAGAAACCAATGGCGATGTGAAAGTGCTGGTAACGCTGGGTGGCGTACTGTCTTCCAAAAAAGGCATCAACCTGCCCGATACAAAAATATCCCTGCCCGCATTGACGGACAAAGACCTGGTGGATCTTGAATTCATCATTGAACAGAAATGCGACTGGGTGGCGCTCAGCTTTGTGCGCAGCGTAAACGATATCGTCAGTCTGCGTGAAAAACTGAATGCGAAAAAGAGCAAGACCAAGATCATTGCCAAGATAGAAAAACCGGAGGCCCTGGTGAATATCCGCGATATCATCATCGAAAGCGACGGTATCATGGTGGCTCGTGGCGACCTTGGTGTTGAACTGCCGGTGGAAAAAATACCGCTGATACAGAAAGAGCTGATCCGTAAATGTATCCACCGCGCCAAGCCTGTTATCGTGGCCACGCAGATGATGGAGAGCATGATAGACCGCGTAAAACCAAACCGCAGCGAGATCACCGACGTAGCCAATGCCGTACTGGAAGGCGCCGATGCCGTTATGCTGAGCGGCGAAACGGCCACCGGCCAGCACCCGGCGCTGGTGGTGGAAACCATGTGCAAGATCATTGCGGAAGTGGAGAAAAGAGAATACCGGTATAACCGCGCGGAAGACCTGAAACCACAGCCGCATTCTCCCTCTTTTCACAGCGATGCGGTGTGTTATAATGCAGCCAAGATATCTACCGATGTGGAGGCCAGCGCACTGATCGGGATGACGCAGAGCGGCTACACTGCTTTTATGCTGAGCAGCTATCGCCCCTTCTCTCCCCTGTATATTTTTACCAAGGAAAAAACACTGGTAAACCAGCTGAGCCTAAGTTGGGGCGTGCGTGCGTTTTATTACGACGAAGAAGACAGTTTGGACGACATCATCCACGATCAGATCAATATCCTCAAAGAAAGGGGCTTTGTCAAGGCGGGAGATGTGGTGGTGAATACCGGAAGCACCCCTGTGCACCTGCACCTGCCGACAAATATCATCAAGCTGACAACGATCGAGTAAATTCAATCGGTTGTCTTAAAATATTCAGGTAAAGATTCCCGCTAACCCGGGAATCTTTTTTATTTTCACTCGCTGTTTAGCCAAAAAAGCACTGCCACATGGTTGATTCATTTGAAAAAATCCCCGTTTCCATTTACCCCAACGCCAAAGAAGGTTCAAAATATGTAGCGGAGGAAATAGCAAAACTGATCCGCGAAAAACAGGCCGCCGGCGAAAAATGCGTGCTCGGTATGGCCACAGGGGGTACGCCCATCCTGCTGTACGAAGAACTGGTGCGTATGCACAAAGAGGAAGGACTGAGTTTCCGCAATGTGATTACATTCAACCTGGATGAGTACTACCCGATAGAAAAAACAGCTTACCAGAGTTACTGGTCTTTTATGCACCGTAACCTGTTTGATCATATCGATATCGACCGCAGCAATATTCATATACCCGATGGCACCTGGTCAAAAGAAGAGATCAAACAGCACTGTGCGGCATACGAAAAAGAGTTTGAAGCGGCAGGCGGCATCGATCTCCAGATACTGGGTATCGGTTTGAACGGGCATATCGGTTTCAACGAACCGGGTTCGAGCATCCATTCGAAAACGCGGCTGGTAAACCTCGAGAACACCACGCGTATTGCCAATACCTACGAATTCGAGAATATCTCCAAAGTGCCAAGACTCGCCATCACGATGGGCATCAGCACCATCATGCAGGCAAAAAAAATATTGCTGATGGCCTGGGGCTCCAAAGCCACTATCGTTGCACGCTCGGTGGAAGGGCATGTAACAGAACAGGTGCCCGCCAGTCTTTTGCAGCAGCATCCCGACTGCACATTCATTATCGACGAGCCGGCGTCTTCCGACCTTACCAGGGTAAAATCGCCCTGGCTTACCGGCGACTGTGTTTGGTTGCCAAAGATGATACGCCGTGCGGTGGTGCAGATGGCATTAAAACTCGGCAAACCCGTGCTGAGTCTTACCGCAGACGATTATGTTGAGCAGGGCTTATCAGACCTGCTGATCGAAAAAGGCGATGCCTACGAGATCAACCTGCAGGTATATTACATGCTGCGCGATTCCATCACGGGCTGGCCCGGTGGTAAACCCGGCGCCGTAATACCCGCGCATCCGGAACGCAGCGAGCCGCATCCCAAACGCTGCCTGATCTTCTCTCCTCACCCCGACGATGATATCATCAGCATGGGCGGCACTTTTATGCGCTTGCACGACCAGGGACATGAAGTGCATGTTGCCTACCAGACCAGCGGCAATATTGCCGTTACCGACGAATTCGTTACCCGTTTCATCGATTTTGCCGTTGGTTTCGAAGACATGTTCGGTATCGACAACCACAAAAGCCAGGAGATATTAAGCGCGGCGCGCAAATACATCGCCACCAAAAAGAAAGACCAGACGGATACAGCCGAGATCCGTTCCATCAAGGGACTGATCAGGAGATGCGAGGCAAAAGCCACCTGCCGGTATGTGGGGCTTACAGATGACCGGGCGCATTTTATGAACCTGCCCTTCTACGAAACGGGCACCATCGAGAAAAAACCGATGGGCGAAGAAGACGTGCTGATCACCATGGAACTGCTGCGCAGGATCCAGCCCCACCAGGTGTACTGTGCGGGCGACCTCGCCGATCCGCATGGCACACACAAGGTTTGCCTGGATATTGTTTTTGAAAGTCTGCGCAGACTCAAAGCAGAAGGCGAGCCCTGGATAAACGACTGCTGGGTTTGGCTCTACAAAGGCGCATGGCAGGAATGGGATATTTCCGAAATCGAAATGGCCATACCCATGAGTCCCGACCAGGTAATGAAAAAACGTTTCGGCATATTCATACACCAGTCGCAAAAAGACATGGTGCCTTTTCAGGGAAGCGACAGCCGCGAATTCTGGCAAAGGGCCGAGGACCGCAATGCCAACACTGCCGAATTATACGCTTCGCTCGGTATGACCAAATACGCCGCGATGGAAGCATTTGTAAGATGGCATTATTAGGAGCGAAAAATGAGCCGTGAAATGTGAAAGGATACCATGTCCTTTCTTCCCATTTTTCATCTCGCACTTTTCACTTTCCCCTTACATTTGCCGGATGCAAGGGGAAAAGTCTGCAATTGCTTTGGCATGGAAAGAGGCGTGGACCGATAAACGGTTCAGGCTGATCACCATCATTGGCAGTGTGCTGTTGTTTGTGATACTGGCCAGTTTTCCTTTTTTCTTTACCTATATTGAAACAAGACCGGGTACGCAGCTGCACGACCGTCTGCTGTTGTTGCTGCCGCCGCGCGATGTATCCGTTCCCACTTTTGTGATCATCTGGTCGATGACGGCATTGCTCTGGATCAGGTGTGTTCAGGATCCATCTGTTTTTATTGTTTTTCTTTGCAGCTTCATCCTGCTGTCGGTGACCCGGATGATCACCATCATGCTGGTGCCGCTTGATCCGCCGCAGGGACTGATCCCGCTGAAAGACCCGTTAAGCAGTATTTTTTACGGGGGAATGGACGTGTTTATCCAGAAAGACCTTTTTTACTCGGGCCACACTTCCATACAGTTGCTGATGTTTTTCACTTTCAAAAAGAAATCAGATAAATTCCTGGCTTTTTTTTCCTCACTCGCCATCGCATCGTTTGTATTGCTGCAGCATGTGCATTATACCATCGATGTGCTGGGCGCCCTGCTGTTCAGTTTTTTCGTTCACAGGGCCAGCAAAAAAATCACGGGGTATTAGCAGCCCAACGCCGAACGGGTACCGGCTCTCCGCATCTCCTGCTTTTGACTTTTAAATTTATCAAAACGCCTCTCCAATCTGCAGGTAAAGCCCATTGTTCTTTCCGCCGCCGGTGCCGTAATCGATACGGAGGTTGAGCTTTTCTTTTTTGTCGAGTGCCACCCGCAAACCCGCGCCCATGGAATGCCTGAGGTCATCGAGCGCATACTCCCGCCAGTTGGCGGCCACACTGCCTGTTCCGGCAAACAGGGCCAGTCCAAAACGTCCTTTTACATGCAGGCGGTATTCTCCCTGCAATACCAGTTGGTTTATATCGCGGTACCTGCCCTCGTAAAATCCGCGCATCCGGCTGGCGCCGCCAAGCGCTGCCAGGCTCCTGATAGGCACTTCCCTGCCCGTGTTATTAAAACTGTAGAGCTGGAAGGCAAGCACCTGCTTTTTTGTGAGCGACAGGTATTTGCGAAGGTCAACGAGTATATTGGTGTAATTATAATCCGATCCCCAAATGGCATCGAAATGATCTATGAACAGCTGTCCAAAAAATCCTTTATCGGGAGAGAAGGCATTGTTGCGGCTGTCGTAAGTGAAACTGCCGCCGAAACCGGCTATTTTGTATCCTTTTCTTCCCTGCACATCCTGTTTGTCAAATGCGCCCCCGCTGAGGTACTCGATATTCCATACTTTCTGGTTCTCGAATATGATACCGGCAAACAGGTGCCTGGCCACTTTCCGCATCAGGTGCGCGTATACATAGTACTGCTGGAACCGGTACGGCTCTTCTGCAGTAACAGGCGTTTGTTTACCGAGCCCCCAGAATTTATCGGGAAAGGAACTGTACGAAAACTGCTCGTTCAGTATATACTTTTCTTTCCGGAAATACTGGGCACCGTTAATGGCCATCACCAGTTGCTTCTTGGTGGAGTACAAAGCAAGGGCCTGCATGCTGGAGGTGCGCGAACCGGTATCATCCGGAAAAATGCGGAAAGTAAAGGAGCTTGCCGTTCCGAAGGCCCAGCCTGTTTCAACGGATTTGGATATGACAGGAAGGATCAGCAGTTTTGTTTTTTTTGCGGAATCCGGTTGCGCCATCGCGTAAGCAATACATCCGCAGACTGCCATAAAACAGTAAAAAAAACGAAGTGCGTATCTCTGATTGCGGCTCATAAAGCCTCGAAATTAACCGCTTATAACATATTGCCACAAAATCCTTAGATTAATTTGCTTAGATTTGCCTGTTTTTTGGACACATTGTCTTACTAATTTCATAATAATTAATTAACATTACATTCTAACGTATAGAGTAAGATGAAAAAATGGGAGAGCCACTTTCAGCTTGGTGATACAGTAACACAGGAGCAGGTTGATTTTTTTGACAAACACGGTGTAATCGTATTCCGCAACTTTATCAATAGGGAAAAGGTTGACCTTTATCTCAGCGAACTGAAGCGCCTGGAAACGGAATGGCTGAGCGAAAACAAGGATAAAGTCAACGGCATTCCGCTCAAACACGGCAAAGACGAACATGGCAACAGAACCATCCAGCGGCTTTGTTTTACTTCCTTATACAGCGATGCCCTGCACCAGCTTTTGGAAGAATCCAGGTTAAAAAACCTCATGGCCTTCCTGCATCCCTACGAAGGCAGAATCGGCGAAAATGAGAAAGACGGCCTGGTCATCAACAACTACATCAATACCCCCAACAGCACTTTTACCCAGATGGGCTGGCATACCGATGCGCCGCGCGACCTGTTCCTCGGCCAGAAGATCATGCCCATGCTGAACGTAGGTATCCATCTCGACGACTGCAAATTCGAGAACGGCGGTCTGCGGGTACTGCCCGGTACGCATAAACAAAGCGTGCTGAAACTGCTGTTTGGCAAAAAATATTTTATCGATAACAACGACGACGACCGCGAAGTGGGATTCGACCTGCATGCCGGTGATCTTTCCGTTCACGACGGCCGTTTATGGCACAGGGTGAAACAATCCCCGCTGTACGGCGAGGCCAGCCGCCGCCGGGTTATGTACATTCCGTTCATCACGGGCAAATACAAACCCAAAGACGAGAACAGCAAAACACCGTTCTATCACCGGTTCACTTCCAAAGTGCACCATTGATCAAATCATACAAAAAGGCCGGCCAAAGCCGGTTTTTTTATGCCCGCACGCTTCCCAAATGCCATCCATCCATTTCTAATCATTTTCCAATCTGCCGGTAGCCGCCCATTTCCTAATTTTAGGGCCGCAAAATGTATGTAAAAAAATTATATACGGTTATCAGGCCGGCATTGTTTTCCCTTATGCTGATTACGCTGGGGGTTTGCCTGCTGTCGTTTGCCAGTTGCGACAATACCCATAGCTACACCGGCTATTCCGTGCAGCAAGACGGGTGTTTTCATTTGATCGACAGACCCGGCGATACCGGTCAGCCCGAACTCACCAAAACAGATCCCGATCAGGAAGGCCATTCCCGGGTATTTATCCGCACCCGCGGCACATTGAAATCCTTTATCAGGAACCAGCCTGTATTTGCCGAAGCATATGCAGCCTTCCCTCCTGTTCTGTCAGATAACAACAAACCCAGCTATGGCACCCCGCTGATCAGACCGGCTTACTACCGGTTCCTGTTCCGTTACCAGTTGTTCTGACATCCTCTTTGCTTTCTTCCCTTTACCTGTTCGTATCAGCCGCCTGTTTGTTTACCCGGTAAACAGCGGCACATCATTGTATCACCTATAACACCAATTCATGCGCCTACCCATAGCTGTTTGCCTTTTTATGGCAACGACCTTTCTGTATTCCTGTTCGCAGAACAAGGCCTCAGACAATAACCCGCCCGATTACACCGTACCCGTGATCAGCATCGTTGAGAAAAACGTGAACCTCGATAAAATTTATGTATCCGATATCCAGGCCGTTCAGAACGTGGAACTGAGAAGCAGGATACCCGGTTTTCTCGACAGGATTTATGTTGATGAAGGACAGACCGTACAAAAAGGCCAGCTGCTTTTCAGCATCAGCAACGAAGAATACAGGGCCCAGGTGGCACAGGCCAAAGCCAGCCTGAACAGCGTGATCGCCGACGGCAAAACAGCAGAGCTGGAAATGGAACGGATCAGGCTGCTGGTGGATAAAAAAATATTATCCTCCACAGAACTTGCGCTGGCACAGGCAAAACTGCGTTTTGCAAAAGCCAAGATCGAAGAAGCGCAGGCCGCACTTGACCACGCGCATACCCGGTTATCGTATACCAGTGTGCGCGCGCCCTACGACGGCGTGCTGGACCGCATACCGCTGAAAGTGGGCAGCCTGCTGGAAGAAGGCACCCTGCTGACCAGTGTTTCCGATATCGGTTCCGTATACGCCTACTTCAATGTGTCGGAGAACGAATACCTGGACTACCTGCGCGAAAAACAGCAGAAAGGCACCACGGATAAGGAAGTGTCGCTGCTGCTGGCAGACGGGCAGGAATATCCGCTGCCGGGGAAAATCGAAACGGTGGTAAGCGAGTTTGAACAGGCCACCGGGTCTATCGCATTCAGGGCAAGGTTTCCCAATCCTCATCGTTTGCTGAAACACAAAGCCACCGGCAAGGTATGCCTGTCGCGCAACGTGGAAAAAGCGCTGATGCTGCCGCAGAAATCAGTGTTCGAGATACAGGACAGAAACTATGTATACGTGGTTGACGCCGGTAATACCGTTCGCATGAAAAGCTTTGTACCGCGCGCAAGGTTCGAAAAATTCTACGTGGTATCATCGGGACTAAGCAAGGGAGAAAAAGTGGTGTACGAAGGAATCCAGAATATCAAGGAAGGCATGCAGGTACGCCCTGCGGTTGTTGCGATCGACAGCCTGCTTACAAAAAACATTTTCTAAGGCTGTAAATCCCCAACATAACTATGTTCGATAAATTTATTAAGCGACCGGTATTGTCGCTTGTGATCTCATTACTGATCGTGCTGCTGGGTGTGCTTTCGCTGTTCTCGCTGCCCGTAACGCAGTTCCCTGATATTGTACCGCCTTCGGTTATCGTTACCGCCAATTATACGGGCGCCAACGCCGAAGTGTGTACCAAAGCGGTGGCAACACCGCTGGAACGCGCCATCAACGGCGTTCCGGGTATGACGTATATGTCCACCGTTACCAGCAACAACGGTCTTACCATCATCCAGATTTATTTTAAAGTGGGTACCGATCCCGATATCGCTGCGGTGAATGTGCAGAACAGGGTAACCACCGTACTCGATGAACTGCCCGAAGAAGTGATCAAGGCGGGCGTTACCACGGAGAAGGAAGTAAACAGCATGCTGATGTACCTGAACATCATCAGTTCGGATACCGCACTGGATGAAAAATTCATTTACAATTTCGCCGATATCAATGTACTCAAGGAACTGAAACGCATAGAAGGCGTAGGTTTTGCCGAGATCATGGGCGCAAGGGACTACGCGATGCGTGTATGGCTGAAGCCCGACAGGATGCATGCCTACCAGGTATCGGCCGACGAGGCCATCGCCGCCGTACGTGCGCAGAATGTGGAAGCCGCGCCCGGCAAAACAGGGGAAAGCTCGGGTAAACAGGTGCAGCCGCTGCAATATGTGCTGCGTTACAAAGGCAAATACACAAAACCGGAAGAATACGGCAACCTGGTATTGCGCGCCGAAAAAGACGGGTCTGTGCTGCGTCTGAAAGACATTGCCGATATCGAATTCGGATCGCTGGATTATGATATGACATCGATGACGAACGGACGTCCTTCTGCATCAATCATGCTGAAACAGCGACCGGGATCAAATGCCAAAGCGGTTATCGACAACATCAAAACACGTATGGCGGAACTGAAAGAATCCTCGTTCCCGCCAGGTATGACTTTCAATATCAGCTACGATGTATCCCGGTTTCTCGATGCCTCCATAGAGGAAGTATTGCGGACGCTGGTGGAGGCCTTCCTGCTGGTATTCGTGGTGGTGTTTATCTTTCTGCAGGATTTCCGGTCTACGCTCATACCCGCACTGGCTGTTCCCGTTGCACTGATAGGCACTTTGTTCTTTATGCAGGTGCTCGGGTTTTCGATCAACCTGCTAACACTCTTTGCGCTGGTGCTGGCCATCGGCATCGTGGTAGACAATGCCATCGTGGTGGTGGAAGCGGTGCATGCCAATATGGAGGAAAAACACCTGTCGCCTATGGATGCGACAATTTTCGCCATGAAGGATATCGGCAGCGCCATCATCGCCATTACACTGGTTATGTCTGCGGTATTTGTGCCCGTTGCGTTTATGTCGGGGCCGGTGGGTGTGTTCTACCGCCAGTTCTCGCTTACCCTGGCGATCGCCATCGTGATTTCGGGTATCAACGCGCTTACGCTTACACCGGCATTATGCGCCATCCTTCTCCGGCATACCGACAAGAACAAAAAGAAACGCTCGATACTGCAGAGATTCTTTGACGGGTTCAACAGACTATACAACCGGCTGGCCGGCCGCTATGCCGGTCTTATCTCCCGTATTGCCGGGAGAAAAACGATCACCTTCGCCATGCTGGGTCTGTTCTTTTTTGCCACCTGGGGATTCAATGCCATACTGCCCAGCGGATTTATTCCCACAGAAGACCAGGGTATGATCTACGTGAACGTAACAACGCCGCCCGGAGCCACGCTCGAGAGAACGGAGGAAGTGCTGAACGAAGTGGAGAAAGCCGCATCAAAAATGGGACCGGTGGAATCGGTGTCCACACTGGCGGGTTTCAGCCTGATGAGCGATATGGCCGGCGCCTCCTACGGCATGGGTATGATCAACCTGAAAAGCTGGGACAAACGAAAGGAATCGATAGCGGATGTTATCAAAGAACTCGACAAAGCCTCGCGGCAGATATCCGATGCAAGCATACAGTTCTTTCCGCCGCCCACGGTGCCCGGATTTGGCAACGCCAGCGGCTTTGAAGTAAGGCTGCTCGATAAGAGCGGCACCGACGATCTGCAGAAAACAGCGGAGGTAACCGCCAAATTCGTGAGCGCGCTGGGCAAAACGCCCGGTGTGGCCAATGTATTCACCGGGTTTGATCCCAATTTCCCGCAGTACCTGATCCATGTTGACCAGGAAATGGCGGCAAAAAAAGGCGTTACCATCGATAATGCACTGAGTACGCTGCAGACCCTGCTGGGCAGTTATTATACCACCAATTTTATCCGCTTCGGCCAGATGTACAAGGTGATGCTGCAGGCTGCCCCGCAGTACCGGGCCAAACCGGAAGACGTGCTCACGCTCTACGTTAAAAACAGGGAGGGCGAGATGGTGCCGTTCTCTACGTTCATCAGGCTCGAAAGGGTGTATGGCCCCGAACAGCTGATGCGTTACAACATGTACACTTCCGCAATGATCAACGGCGAGGCAGCCGAAGGTTACAGCAGCGGCGACGCCATCGAAGCCGTGGAGAAAACAGCGAAGGAAACGCTGCCAAAAGGGTATGGCATCGAATGGTCGGGTATGACACGCGAACAGATCCTGTCCGGCAACCAGGCGCTGTACATCTTCCTGGTCTGTCTTGTGTTTGTATACCTGCTGCTGGCCGCGCAGTATGAAAGCATGCTGCTGCCTCTGTCGGTGATCTTTTCCCTGCCAACCGGGATCTTTGGTTCGTTCCTGTTCCTGAAACTGGCCAGGCTGGAAAACAATATCTATGCGCAGGTGGCCCTTGTGATGCTGATCGGTTTGCTTGGCAAGAACGCGATACTGATTGTGGAATTTGCGATACAAAGAAACAAGGAAGGGCTTAGCATACTGCAATCGGCGGTGGCCGGTGCTGCGTCGAGACTGCGGCCGATACTGATGACTTCGTTTGCCTTTATCGCCGGACTGATACCCCTGTGCATCGCCAGCGGCGCGGGCGCCATGGGCAACCGCTCCATCGGCACTGCGGCGGCGGGCGGTATGCTGACAGGCACACTGTTCGGCATCATCATCGTTCCGGGGTTGTATGTATTGTTTGCCGGCATCGCGCAAAAAATGCGGAAACCCAAACACACCGCGCAGCATTTACCTGTTAACAACGATTCGTATCCATCTTAATGATTTCTGTTCATGAATAAATATATTCTTATCAACCGTAACCGTATCATCGTGGCCGCGATCGCCGCTGCGGTCTTATTCGGCTGCAAGGCCATACAGCCGGCAGCCTATACAAAACCCGCACTGGCCGTTCCCGATAGTTTTCAGACATCCGGGCCGGTTCACAGCGGTGAGCGCATCACCAAACAGCTGGTGTTTACCGATACCCTGCTTGTTGCACTGATCAATACCGCCATTGCCCAGAACCCCGACATACTGATCGCGATGCAAAGGATCGAAGCCATGCGGGGGCAACTGGCTGCGCGCAAAGGGGCCATGGCGCCTGTTGTTGGGGCAGACATCAGCGCTTCCGCGCAACGGTATGGCGATTATACGATGGAAGGCGTGGGAAATTTTGACACCAATCTTTCGGGCAATATCAAAGCCAGCCAGAAAGCGCCGGTGCCTGTTACGCCGAATTATTTCACAGGACTGAGAAGCAGCTGGGAAATCGATCTCTGGGGTAAACTGAAACAACAGAAACGATCGGCTTACCTGCAGCTGCTTGCCTCGGAACAGGGAAAGAAATTCGTGATCACCTCGCTTGTGTCCGAGATCGCCGGCAGGTATTATGCGCTGCAAGCGCTGGATGCAAAACTGGCGATCATACAATCCAATATTGCCCTGCAGGACAGTGTGGTGAGTATATCGCAGGTGCAGAAAGAAGCCGGCAGAACAACGGAGCTGGGCGTGCAGCAGTTTAAGGCCCAGGCACTGCGTACCAGGAGCATGACGGCCGAAATAGCAGCCGAACGTATCCGTATAGAAAACGAGCTCGCCTACCTGATGGGCGGTTACCCGCAAAAGATACAACCGCAGCCGGTGGCTCCCGAAATGCGGATGGTGACCAGGCTTTCGGGCGCACCGCAGGACCTGATCGACCTGCGGCCGGATGTGGCGGAAGCGGAATTGCTGTTACAGGCAAAAGGTGCGGACCTGGTTGCCGCAAGGGCCGAGATGCTGCCTTCGCTGAACCTGGGCGCCTTTCTTGGTTTCAATGCTTTCAGCGGCGCATTGCTTTTTCAGACGGGTTCGGTTGCATACGGACTGGCGGGCGGGCTGACGGCTCCCCTGCTGAACAAGCGGGCCATCAAAGGACAGATAACCCGTACCGAGGCGGAGAAACAGCAGGCGCTGCAGCAGTACCGCAAAACCGTTCTGCTTGCATTTGGTGAGATACAGACCTCATTGCAAACCATCGAACAGCTGGAGAAAATGTATGCACTGAACAAACAGGAAACAACGGTATTATCGGGCGCGATCAATATTTCGAACGAACTGTACAAAGCCGGCTATGCCTCGTACCTGGAAGTGATCACTGCGCAGAAGACGGCGCTGGAGGCGGAGCTCAATCTTATCGAAACCCAAAAACGCATGTACGGCTCATTGATCGGGCTGTACCGTGCCGTTGGCGGGGGATGGTGAGTGGAAACCTCAGTTATATGGTTGTATTGTTATATGGCTGTATTGTTGAATGGTTTGATCGTTGCAGCGCATGATGGGCAATAAAACAGTAAAACCATTTAACCATGCAGCCAATTATTCCTTTTAATCCCCTGCCAAAAGAGACAGCTTTGATTTTAGACCACAACGTATCTTCGCAGTCAATTCAAACAGAATAGTATGTCGTATGCATTGGTGACGGGCGCCAGTAAAGGGATCGGCAGGGCGATCGCCGAAGAACTGGCCGCAAGAAAAGTGGACCTGCTGCTGGTGGCCAGGAGTTCAGACGCACTGCAGCAGCTGGCACAGGAACTGGGAATCCGCTATTCGGTAAAGACGGCCTGGCTGGCCGCAGACCTGTCATCGGCCGATGCGCCCGAAAAGATCGGCGCATGGATCAGCCGGGAAAATTACCCGGTACATATCCTGGTGAACAATGCGGGTTACGGACTCAGCGGGCCATTTGACAAATACACGGCAAAAGACTATGCCGATATGCTGCGTGTGAACGTGCAGGCGCCGATGGAACTGACCGCCCTGCTGCTGCCGCTGCTCAAACAGCAGCCGCAGGCCTACCTGCTTAATATCGTCAGTTCTGCGGCTTACCAGGCGGTGCCCGGACTGGCTGCCTATTCGGCCAGCAAGGCTTTTATGCTGAATTTTACCCGGGGGTTACGGTTCGAGTTAAGGAATACGAATATTTCGGTGACGGCGGTGAGTCCGGGCGCAACTGATACGGGTTTTGCCAACAGGGCGCAGATCGTGAATGAAAAAGCGGTGAAGGCGGCGGAAAGATTCAATATGACACCCCGCAAAGTGGCCAGGCTCTCCGTAGACGCCATGTATGCGCGGAAAGCCGAGGTGATCACCGGTTTTGTAAATAAACTGGCTGCTTTTTTTGTATGGCTGCTTCCCAAATCCGTCAGCGAAAAAACGGCCGCCGGGCTATACGGACTGGATTAATTCAGTTTTCGTTTGGGTGGTAAAAAGGGATAGCTTATATTTGCACCCCCAAACGGGAATGGCTGCGTAGCTCAACTGAATAGAGCATCTGACTACGGATCAGAAGGTTTCAGGTTTGAATCCTGACGCGGTCACTTTGAAAATAAAGCTGTTACAACCTTGTGACAGCTTTTTCTTTTAATCCATCAAAAGCCATTAGTAAGATCCCTTTGGGCTGGCTTTTGGATAGATACCCACCAAAAGCCGCAAAAAAAACGGACTGCCGGGCCTTTGCAGCCTTTTTACTTATCAATCGCAGCTTGCTGACTGTCTTTAAAAAACCGTAACACCTGGAATTTGAACCTATGAAAATCGATCAGCAGTAATGCATTGTTAAGTATCTCATGTGCCAAAATGATTTTCAGGACAAGACTGCACATCAGGGTTCCGGCCATTCCGGGTACAATTCCAAGTACGCCATTGTCACTGCAGCTGGGTACATCCTCCGGCTTGGGTGGCTCTGGATAAAGATCTCGCAGGTTCTTACCGCCCTGGTAATTAAAAACTGCAACCTGGGCTTCGAAATTTAAAACACTACCGTATACCAATGGCTTACCCAGTAGCACACAGGCATCGTTCACAATATACCTTGTCCGAAAGTTATCCGTTCCATCCACCACAATATCAAATTGGCTGATGATGGCCCGCGCATTTTCTTCACACAATAATTTGTCAAAAACAAGCAGCTCGCAATGAGGGTTTTGCGCCCGAAGCCTTTCTGCTGCCACAACAGCTTTTTTTTTCCCTATATCATTCGTAGTGTATAACACCTGCCGGTGCAGGTTATGTATCTCCACCTGGTCAAAATCCAGGATACCAATGGAGCCTACACCCGCGCCTGCCAGGTATTGCAATACGGGGCATCCAAGCCCCCCGGCGCCAATCACCAATACTTTGGCAGTTTTTATTTTTAACTGCCCTTCGGGACCAATATCCGACTGGAACAACTGGCGGCTATACCGGTTTATTTCTTCGATTGTCAGCATAAGCATTTAATAAAATCTATCCCAATCCTTCCACACGGCTTCGTAACCTTTTGCACCGATGGCCGCTGCCACCTGCGCCGGTGAACGTTCATCACTGATCTCAAACTGTTCCAGCGTTTCAGGGTCAACGCTATACCCCCCGGGGTTGGTTTTTGAACCGGCACTCAATGTGGTTGCCCCCAGAGAAAGTATTTGATCACGGAATTTTTCCGTTTCCCGGGTAGAGATGGAAATTTCCAGCTCCTGGTTCCATAAACGGTAGGCACAGATCAGTTGCACCAGTTCAGCATCACTTACAGGATGCCTGGCCTGGTCTGCTCCTTCTGCCGGACGGATCCGTGGAAAGGAAACCGAATATTTGGTCTGCCAGTAATGCTTCTGGAGATAATCCAAATGAAGCGCACAGAAAAAACTATCCGTACGCCAGTCCACCAGCCCCAGTAATACACCTAAACCGATTTTGTGAATACCAGCCGCCCCGATACGATCCGGTGTATGTAAGCGGTAATGGAAATTGGTTTTTTTTCCCTTTGTATGGTATTCTTTGTACACCTCCGGATGGTAAGTTTCCTGGTAAACCAACACCGAATGGACGCCTGCGGCATGCAGGGTCTTGTATTCCTCTTCTTCAAGTGGCTGTACTTCGATCGAGATATTTGAAAACTGAGGCCTGAGAATTTGCAAAGCCTGTAAAAGATAGTCCACATGTACCGTGGCATTGGCTTCGCCTGTTACCAGCAGTATATGTTCAAAGCCATGCCTTTTGATTTCATTGGTTTCCTGCAGTATTTCCGCAGCCGATAATGTCTTCCGTTTGATCTTATGATCAAAGCTAAAACCACAATAGGTACAGATATTATTGCACTCATTACTCAAATACATCGGCGCAAACAGCTGGATCGTATGGCCAAATCTTTTTTGGGTAAGCTGCTGGCTTATATGTGCCATTTCTTCCAGGTAAGGTATGGCTGCAGGGGAAAGCAATGCCTTAAAATCTTCCAGGGAACGATGATCGGCGTGCAAAGCCGTTTCCACATCCGCTGTCGTCTTGGTACTGATAGATGCCTGTACCTCGGCCCAGGCATACCGGTTAAATACTTCTTTAAAATTGTTCATGTAAAAATGCAGTTAGCGGGCTGGAGGCATTGGCCCGGTTATTTTGTTTCGCGAGTTTTGCTTCATAGGCCATTCGCCCCGCTTCCGTGGCCAGCCTGCAGGCGGTTGCCATTCGGACCGGATCACCCGCCGCAGCAATGGCTGTATTCACCAGCACAGCATCCGCTCCCATCTCCATGGCCTTTGCTGCATCAGAAGGCGCGCCGATACCCGCATCAATAATGACAGGCACTTTACTTTGCGCCAGTATGATTTCCAAAAAGTCAAAAGTTCTTAACCCTTTATTACTGCCGATGGGTGCACCCAGCGGCATCACCGCCGCGGTACCTGCATCTTCCAGCCGTTTGCACAAAACGGGATCCGCATGTATATAAGGCAGTACAACAAAGCCCAGGCGGACCAGTTCTTCAGTGGCTTTGAGCGTTTCGACGGGATCCGGTAAAAGGTACCTGGGGTCTGGGTGAATTTCCAGTTTGATCCAATGCGTCTCTAAAGCTTCTCTTGCCAGTTGGGCTGCAAATACTGCTTCTTTGGCAGTGCGTGCACCCGAGGTATTAGGCAGTAAATGAATATGGGGATGGCAGAGATGGGATAATAAAGCATCCGTATCCGTTTCCCGGTCCACGCGCTTTAAAGCCACCGTTACCAGTTCAGTACCCGACGCCAGCACTGCGTCGCGCATTTGTGCAGGCGACCCGAATTTTCCCGTACCCATAAACAACCTCGACTGAAAACTTTTATCAGCGATGATCAGTGGCTCCATACAACAAATGGTTTAATTGTGTGATAATCTGATTTTTCCGGAAATGCCGGGAGATCACTCCCGATACTGCAATACCGTAAACGCCTGTTTGCAGAATGGCTGGTATGTCTGCAGGAAGAATGCCGCCAATTGCAAAAACAGGCACAGTCAATTGCTCTTGTTTCATCCGGGAAAGAATCCTTTCATAGCCTCCGGTACCCAGAATGGGACTTAACTTATCCTTTGTGGCAGTAAAACGGAAAGGGCCAACACCGATATACCGGCAACCTTCTTCACAGCGCTGCCTGACCTGTTCAAAAGTGTTGGCTGTTCCGCCAATGATCTTTGCATCTCCCAAAATAATTCTTGCCTTACTTACAGGCATATCCTCCAGCCCCAGATGAACGCCATCTGCATCGATCGCTTTGGCGATAGCAACATGATCGTTAATAATAAAAGTGGCACCATACGTAAGACACAGCCTCCTGGCTTTTTCAGCAGTGGCAAGAATTTCTTTTTCATTTGCCTTTTTAAGACGCAATTGTATCCATTGGCAGCCCCCGTCAAGTGCTTCCCTGATATTTTCCAGGTGTTCAATCAGATCTCTGCCCTGGGAAATGTATTGAAGTCTGTTATGCATGATAGCCTAATAAAGATGGATTGGTTACTAAAAAGGACTCTGTATATTTTTTTGCATTCCTGACGGCATTGGTCAGTTCATAGCCAATAGCGAGGTTAGCTGTAATAGAAGAAGCAAGTACACAACCTGATCCGTGTTTGGGAAATACCAACCCACTTATGGGCAAGAGCCTGGAGACACTGTTACGGGTAAACAGATAATCCACCCCGGGCTCGTCCGGATTATGCCCTCCTTTTAACAGGACATTGCAGTAATCAGCGATTTTTTTTGCTGCTTTCCGTGTATCAGGTTCATTCTCCAATTGAACCAGTTCCTGGCAATTGGGTGTGAGTAAATCAATTTTTTTAAATATTTCGCATAGGAGTTCCTGCCCGGCCTCTTTCTCCCAGAAAGGAAAACCCGTAGAAGAACGGATAACGGGATCCACAATAATTTTGGCGCCCGTGTGAAACCTGCGAATAGTGGTCACAATCTGAAATAGGCTTTTCAGGTTTTCAACAATGCCAATTTTTACCGCTTCCACCCGGTAATGGGTACACATCACTTCGATTGCCTGCAGTATGGCTTCCTGGTTCTCCCAGCGAATGACATGAAAACTTTCTTCTGTTTGCAGGGTAATGGCTGTAGGAACAGCTAATCCATATACCTTATGCTGCTCAAAGGTCTTGATGTCTGCAAACAGGCCGGCGCCGCCGCAGGGGTCTATTCCGCCAATGCTCATTACGATGGGGCGACTTAACTGCATGCCTCTCTGATTTGTTGGAAATTTTTAATCGGCATCCCGTTTTGCCAGATAAATCCCAGTGTCGCTACCCCGTCGAAACCCATATCCAGTGCAGCTTTTGCGTTAGCAGCATTGATCCCGCCAATGGCAATTAATTTTGTCCTTCCCCCGGGCAATACGGAATCTCCAGGCATTACAGAAATGTATCCCGGCTTGGAAATACTGTTAAAGACAGGGCCCAGGAAGCAGTATTCAAAACAAGGATCTATTTTTTTTGCTTCTTCTATCTTATGAATGGAAGTGGATAAACGGTACCCCAGTTCCTGCAGCACCGGCCATAAATCCGGAGCTGTGTTCATTTGCTTCGCTTCGGTATAATGTAACCTTCGCAACCCGAATAATCCAACCAGCCTGTGATGCGAATGCAAGGCAATTTTTGACAGATGCCGTGGGTGGATCGCTTCGAGAAACGACTGTAACTCTTCCATACCTGTTGCAGGCTTACGCAGATGAAAAATCTCCAGTCCTTCTTCGAACATCGCATTGACACAGGCGGCTTCCCCTTTGTAAAACCCGGTATCTGAAACTACAATGAGCATCCTACTGATAAATTTCCCTGCTTCCTGTAATAAATTCCTCCGCCTTATCCCGCATGCCCTGTTCTGCAAAATCCCTGATCTCCTGGCTGATCTGCATCGAGCAGAATTTCGGGCCGCACATCGAGCAGAAATGCGCCAGCTTAGCTCCTTCCGCAGGAAGTGTCTCGTCGTGAAAATCTTTTGCTGTATCAGGATCGAGAGATAGATGAAACTGGTCGTTCCATCGAAACTCAAACCTTGCCTTACTCAACGCATTATCGCGGTACTGTGCACCAGGATGGCCCTTGGCAAGATCGGCCGCATGTGCTGCAAGCTTGTACGTGATCACGCCTGCTTTAACATCATTTTTATTCGGCAATCCCAGGTGTTCTTTGGGTGTGACATAACAAAGCATGGCCGTACCATACCAGCCAATCATCGCCGCCCCGATCGCGGAGGTAATATGATCATATCCGGGAGCGATATCCGTAGTCAGCGGCCCAAGCGTATAAAAGGGCGCTTCCTTACAGTATTCGAGTTGCTTTTCCATATTCTCCCTGATCAGGTGCATGGGAACGTGGCCTGGTCCTTCATTCATTACCTGCACATCATGCTTCCAGGCAATTTGATTGAGTTCGCCTTGAGTCTTTAATTCAGCAAACTGTGCCGTATCATTGGCATCCGCAATGGATCCGGGTCGAAGGCCATCCCCCAGTGAAAAAGACACATCATAGGCTTTCATGATTTCGCAGATCTCCTCAAAATGTGTGTACAGGAAATTTTCCCGGTGATGGGCAAGGCACCATTTCGCCATAATGGATCCCCCGCGCGATACAATTCCGGTAATCCTGTTTGCAGTAAGCGGAATATAACGCAGAAGCACTCCTGCGTGAATGGTAAAATAATCCACCCCCTGCTCTGCCTGTTCGATAAGGGTATCTCTAAAAATCTGCCAGTTCAGTTCTTCCGCCTTTCCCCCCACTTTTTCGAGTGCCTGGTAGATCGGCACCGTTCCGATCGGAACCGGCGAATTACGCAGGATCCATTCACGGGTTTCGTGAATGTTCTTTCCTGTGGAAAGATCCATGATCGTATCGGCACCCCAGCGGCAGGCCCAGACAGCTTTTTCAACCTCTTCCTCGATACTGGAGCTTACTGCACTGTTCCCGATATTGGCATTGATCTTGACCAGAAAATTCCTCCCGATGATCATGGGCTCCGCTTCGGGATGATTGATATTACAGGGAATGATGGCCCGGCCCGCTGCCACTTCCTGCCGCACAAATTCCGGCGTAATAATACCCCTGGGTGTAGCTGCGCCAAAGCTTTCACCTGCATGCTGTTTGCCCAGCAGGGTTTTATGCGCTATATCGCTCTGGAGCAAGATTTCCTGGCACTGGTTTTCCCGTATTGAGATATATTCCATCTCGGGAGTAATCATTCCCTTCCTGGCATAATGCAGCTGTGTGACCGCATCGCCGTTTTTAGAACGCATTGGACGAGGAACAGGGCCAAATCGAAAATTATCCGGTAACGGGTCGTCCTTTCTTTGTTTTGCATAGGCCGAACCACTCTCAACCAGTTCGAGTACATCGTTCCGCTGGCGTACCCATGCATCGCGCAAACGTGGAAGCCCGTTTTTTATATCAATAGAAATCGCAGGATCGGTGTACGGACCACTGGTATCATATACCACTACGGGTTCATTTTGTTCTATTTTTCCATTGGTATGCCGGGTGGGTGAAACAGAGATTTCACGCATCGCAACCCGCACATTATGCATATGACCTTGTACATACATTTTTCTGGATGCAGGGAATGGCGTTGTAGAGATCAGGTTGCGCTCAGGTGTGGCTTCGGCTGTTTTCATAAAAAATATTTGCGTGATGGGCTATCCGCCCTGCGTTGCTTTAATGATTAAAATGGAGTCGTTGGCCTGGATCATATGGCTGTTCCAGGAGGATTTGGGAACTACGCTCTCGTTGACAGCAACCGCAATACCATTTTGCTTGTCGCCAATATGATCATTCAGTAATTGCCGGATGGAAGAGGGAGAAATAATTTCTCTTTTCTGATGATTAAGCAGGATTTCCATTCCCATTGAGGTTTAAAAGTGAAACTTCAGGAATGGACGAAATAGAAATAATTCGTGCGGATCGCTTTTCCCTTCGCTGGCATTATCCAGATCAGGTTCGAGGGTATCATCTCAGCCTTTCGGCACCCCTAAAGTCTGAGCAAACCTAATTGTAAAAAATGAAAAATAAAAAATCTTTTCTAAAAATTATTTCGCCACGGCAGCAATCGGGTGCTCTTCAAGGATATAGCAACTTGCACACCTACCCTGAAAAACCAACAGAGATTCACCTATATCAGGTCTCAGAGATAACCGAATTGTCTTTAGCTGCCGCTTAACCATCAAAAATCAGGTATTTTCAGATTAAATAGCAACTAACATAAATAATACACCGCGTGAAGTTGTTCCGATGTTATTTTTTCTGTTGCAATGAATCCTGTGTGTCGCTGATCCATTGTATGATCAGGTTCTTTTGCGCATCTTCTAATCTTGCCTTCGCATGCATCCATTTGTAAGACGTTAACGGCATCGTTCCTTTTTTGATTGATTTTGCCATTGAATTCAATTTGTTGTGCCGCCTTTTTGAGGTATACGCACCAAAGTTGCTGAAGTTCAGTTCTTCCTTTCCGTCTTGTATATGCAGGTCAAGCCAAAGCCTGAAAGGCTGGATATTGGAATACCAGGGATAACGGGTGTTGTTGCTGTGACAATCATAGCAGGCCTCCTGAAAAATGGATTGCACTTCAACAGGTATGGCGTAAATCTTTGCAAAATCGGTTGAAACTGCCTGGTCGCTTTTATTTACCGTCCGGGGAATGAATTGAAGCAACGCAAAAATGACCAGTAAGCCCATCAATATCCTGCGAAGTATCCGCATGCCATTTACATTTTCATATTACCCATATCATGACCAGCCATCGGGTTCGCCCCTTTTTTAAAAATATATTCGCTGTTTAACAGGTAAGCGCCGCTTATAGCCACTGCATCACCTTCTTTTAAACCGCTTTTTATTTCAATCCTGTCATCGCTTTCCAAACCGATATCCACCATAACGCTTTTAAAAGTGTTTTTATCGATCTGTATCCAAACCGTGTTCATCGTTCCATTTCGTATCACCGCGTCAATGGGCAATGTAAGTGATCTGCGCACACGGTTCTTTACAACAACATAGGCCTGCATTCCGGGTTTTAATTGGTTATTGAAGTTAGGAACAGAAATCCGTACGAGGCTGATCCGTGTTTCGGCGTTAATTTCAGGGTTAACAAACTGTATGTTACCGGTTATCTCCTTCCCTAACTGCGGTAACCGGACAGTTGCAGCGCCATTCCGGTCAATCTCTGACAGCCGGGAAGCATATACCTGTGCTTCCACCCATAAAGAAGACAGATCCCCCAATCGCACAATGGTTCCTCCTTCCGGTACATAATCGCCTTCCTGAATTTCCAGTGTTGTGATATATCCGCTGGCTGTGCTGTAAAAAGGTGTGAGTGCGGCGGCTTTCCTCGTTTTTGCCAGATCGCCTATCTGCCACTCGCTCATTCCCCATAGCAATAATTTATTTTTTGCCGACCGAACAAGCTGTGTAAGGTCTATAATTGAGTTGTCCAGCGTTTCCTGCTTTTCAAGGGCAAGAATATATTCCTGCTTTGCCGTATTCAACTGCTCACTATATAAGTCGTAAAGCCTCTCTCCTTTTCCGACATAATCGCCCGTGTTTTTAAAATAGAGCTTTTCCATTCTGCCGGAAATCCTGGCACTGACTGTCGAGGCTTTGGTTTCATCCATGTTTACGGTGGCGGTCAATACCGTTTCATCTCCAATGATTCCCCTGCCAACCGTATCCACCTGTATATTTCCCAGTTGCATTTGCTGATCACTGAGCATAATGGCATCGTCGTTTGTTCCTTTCCTTTTTTCGACCCGTATCAGATCCATTCCGCAAATCGGGCATTTGCCCGGCCTGTCCTGCATAATCTGCGGATGCATAGAACAGGTATAAAAAACATCTGATGGCTGTATGGCAACTGTTTTTTTATCCTTACAGGCCAACAGAACCAATGATAGCGTTATTGCGATAAGGTATCTCATGGCCGATCTTTTGTTTTTATAAAACTTTCGCTGTCTGTCAGAAACTGGGCGTTTGCCGCTACAGAGTCGGTTGCGGCCAATCCTGCCATAATCTGTATTTTATTTTGATAGCTAAGTCCGGTCTCTATTTTATGCGCCTTGAACCCACCCATCGTTTTGACGAATACCACTTTATTGATGCCCAGCGACAGAACGGCATCTTTCGGCAACCAGTTTGCCTGCTCGCTGTTTACAAAAATGGTGGCCCTGACCTGGCTGCCAACGGGTATCTGAAGCTGTGCATTATTAAAATACACCCTTGCCGTGAGGGTTTTATTTTCCTTTCTGTAAAAGGGTTCTATCAAATCAATTTTCGCCCGGAAATTTTTAGCAGGCTGGGTTTCGGGAACGACTCGTACCGCATCACCGGTTTTGATCATCCGCTCATACTCGGGAAATATATTTAACAATACCCAACTCCTGCTGATATCGTATACCTGGAAAATGGCCTGCCCCTTCTCCACATACATCCCCTCTTTTATGGGCAACTCTTCCGTTGTTCCCGGAACATTCATTTTTTGTTCTTTCGCCCCTACTCCCGGCATTGTTCCCGCATCATGGATATGTCCGCTGTAATTACTGTATACAGCAATTGACAGGGATGGCTTGCCGGTTTTTATTATTTGCGCCAACTGTCCCTCGCTCACTCCCAGTAAGCGCAATTTTTGTCTGGCAGCATTAATCAGCGCCGTATTGGCCTGGTCATTTTTGATAAGAAACAAAAGCTCCTCTTCGGCAGTCAGCAGTTCAGGACTATACACATCCAGTATTCGCTGGCCTTTTGTTACCTGTTGATACCGGTACCTGACATAGAGCTTTTCAATTCTTCCTGAGATTCGGGCTGAGATCGTATTAACCAGCCGGGTGTCATAAGCTATCGATCCCAGTGCCTCCACCTCAATGGTTTCCGAAGAGCGACTCATTGTCGTCACCGGAACAGACGAAACAACAAACCGGTCTGTCGGCTGCAACAGGTCATCGAGCTGAATATCATTGAGCGCAGTTGCATTGTCAATCTTTTTGATCAGATCCATTCCGCAAATCGGACAGGTGCCGGGGTGATCTCTTATGATCTCGGGGTGCATGGAACAGGTCCACAATTCTTTTTTGCCATTTTCAGCCGGATTGGCCGTTTTGCTCCTGCAGGAGAACAACAGCACGCCGGCAAACAGCACTAAAATGACAGCACTATTTTTTAATCGGATTTTCATCGCTTTATTTTACTTCCAATATTCTCTCCAGTTCCGCCTGCATAATCAGCAACTGCTGCAGCTGGTCAAGGTATTGGAGTTGTGTCATGTTTACTGTTTCCCATGCATCATATAACGCAAACAATTCCTCTGTATTATTCTGATACGCCAGTTGCATTGTTTGAAAATTCTTACGCAGGGCCGGAATGATATTGCTTTCGTACATGGCTATTTGCTTTTTTCTCGAAGCGATCTCATTTTTCATCCCTTCCGCCATACCGGCAGCCTCATTTATCAAACCCAGCTTTTGCTGATTCAAAGACTCTGTTTTCCACTTAAGACCTTCAATATTTGCTTTTGACGCCCGGGTTGATTTTCCGATTGGCAGCTTTACCATTCCCATAAGCGAATATTGCATCGGTAAACCCCCGAACCCAAACATGTGATCAAATCGAACGCCGTATTCCGGTTTTTGCTTTGCCTTTTCCACGTCCTGCTGAAGAGCTGTCAGCTGTATTTCCCGGTCAATTGCCTTGATATCACTTCTGGCAGTAGCCAATGTGGCGCTATCGAACTGAACGGAAGGATATTCCCGTATGGTATAGCTTGTGTCTATATCAAATACCAGATTTTTGTCGCGGTTAATCAATGTGTTTAAGGATATCCTTTTCTGGATGATGTCATTTTCCAGCATGATCCGCATTGTCTGAATATTGCCCAGGGAGGCTTTGGCCTTATAATAAGCGCTTATCTTCCCCAGATTATTCCTGTACCTGAGTTCCGCGTCTTTGATCATGAAATCCAGCACCTTTTCATCCTGCGCCAGCACTTTCAACTTTTTTTTGATGACCACCCATTGATAGAAGTTCTTCCTGGCCTGGGCGTACAGTTCATTGATCGCTGCATTTTTTCTTTCTTTTTCCACTGCTGACATACCCTGCATATACTTCAGTGCAGCATTTTGCATGCTTGTATTGGGAAGCATTTGTTCGGCTGAAATCATGTATTGACCCATACCCGGAGCGCCATCAGCCTGTTTTTTCCACATGGCCGGGTTGTATGGCGTCATCCAAAGACCGGTGCTCAGCAAGGGCCGTTCCCAGTTCTTTGCTCCTTTGGCCACTTCGTCCAGTGACCGTATCTGGGCATCGAAACCCTTCAGATCGGGATGATTGGCTGTGATAGCGGACAATACATCCGACAGGCTTAGCTTGTCCTGAGACCTGACAGCAGTTACCGATAACAAGGCGGACAATATAAAAATCAGCTTCCGTTTCATTTCGTTAATGTTTTGTGTCGAGGACGTCGATCTTCCCGAATTTTTTAAGTTCATATTCTTTTTGCATAAGAAATAGTAAGGGAGTGACAAGCAGAATATGTGTAGCCGAGGTGATTACCCCACCCACCATCGGCAATACGATCGGTTTCATTACATCGCTTCCAACACCACTGCTCCAAAGGATCGGTATCAACGCAAAAAGTGAAACGGAAACGGTCATAATTTTTGGCCGAAGTCTTTTTGCCGCGCCCGCAATTACATACGCCCGCAGATCTTCTTTTGTAATGGTTTTCCCGGAATTTCCTTTTTCGGCAACAAGCTGCCGCATGGCATCATTCAGATAAATCACCATAACGATCCCCGTTTCAACCGCCAATCCAAATAAGGCAATAAAGCCAACTGCCACGGAAACGGATAAGTTAACACCCCAGAAATAGACCATAAAGGCACCCCCTATCAGGGCAAAAGGAATGGAGATAAGGCTGAAAAACGCCTCTCTTGCAGAATGGAAAGCAAAATACATGGATATGAAAATGATAAGCAACACCACCGGCAGGATCATTTTCAGGGTCTTTTCGCTCCGTATCAGGTTCTCATACTGACCGCTCCATTCAAGAAAATATCCCCGGGGAAGTTTCGATATCATTTTATCCAGCCTGTCCTGCGCCTCTTTCACCGTACTGCCCAGGTCTCTGTCCCGCACATTGAATAACACAGTTCCCCTTAGTAAGGCGTTTTCAGAATTTATCATCGGCGGGCCTTCGTTGATTTTTATCTCTGCAACAGCCTCCAGCGGAATAGGCCCGAAGTTCATGGTCTGCACCTGCAGTCTTTTCAGGGCCGTAAGATTGTTCCTGAAATCCTGCCCAAATCTGGCATTGACGGAAAACCGCTGACGCCCCTCCACTGTGGTCGTTAATCGCATTCCACCCAGTGCGCTTTCGATAACATCGTTAAGGTCATCCACGCTCAGGCCATAACGTCCGATCTCCTCTCTTTTCAGGATGATGTCCACATACTTGCCGCCGGTGATCGGCTCTACATAAAGATCCTTTACGCCATCAATTCCGTTTAATGCATTTCTGACCTGCTGCGCGAAATGGTTGATCGAATCAATATCCTGCCCATACACTTTTACCCCAACATCGGTACGAATACCGGTTGAAAGCATATTTATCCGGTTAATGATCGGCTGTGTCCATCCGTTTGTAACGCCGGGTATCTGTAATTTGGAATTCAGTTCGTTGATAATGTCGTTTTTTGTCAGACTGGCTCTCCATTGAGACCTGGGCTTCAGCAAAATGATGGTCTCAATCATACTGACGGGAGAATTATCCGTGGCCGTATTGGCCCTGCCGGCCTTACCCAACACGTTCTCCACTTCGGGAACGGATTTGATGATCTTATCCTGCACCTGCAATATCCTTTTCACCTCCGAGTTTGAAACATCCGGCAGCGTAACGGGCATAAATAAAATAGATCCTTCATCCAGGGGTGGCATAAATTCACGACCCAGGCTCAATACCAGGGGAATACTTATCAGCAGGGCAGCTATATTAATCCCAAGGGTGGTTTTTCTCCATTTGATACAGGCTCTGATCAACGGTTCGTAGATTCTTTCCAGCCCCCTGTTAATCGGATTCGCCGATTCAGGTCTGAATCTTCCCTTCATAAAGATCGAGATCAGCACCGGCGCAAGTGTTATCACCAGTATTGCATCCACGATCATGATGAAGGTTTTGGTAAAGGCAAGCGGGTGAAATAGCTTTCCCTCCTGGCCTGTCAACAGGAACACGGGCAGAAACGAGGTGATGATAATGATGGTAGAGAAAAACACACCCCTCGATACCTGCTTGCATGCTCTCTCAATCAGATTCATGCGAACATCTTCCGGTATCTTTTTATACCCTGAACTCCCAAGCCAGTTCCTTTTCTTAAATAATGCCATAGTCTACGTATTAGGTGGTGGGTTATTCTGCCATTCCGATAAATGCCGGTAAGCGTTCTCCGACATGATAATGCCGTTATCGACAATAACGCCGATCGCAAGGGCGATGCCCGTTAAAGACATGATATTGGAAGAAATACCAAATGCGTTCAGTAAAATAAAACTGGCTGCTATGGTTATCGGGATCTGGATAATAATGCTCAATGCACTTCGCCAGTGAAGAAGGAATACAATCACGATTAAGGAAACCACGATCATTTCCTCTATAAGCTTTGTTTTTACATTCTCCACCGATGCTTTGATCAGTTCTGTTCTGTCGTAGGCAACTTTGAATTTTACACCTTCCGGCAAACCTTTCTGCACGTCGGCCATTTTCTTTTTTACATCTTCAATTACTTTGTCTGCGTTTTGCCCGTATCGCATGACCACAATTCCGCCAACCACTTCTCCCTCCCCATTTTCGTCAAAAATGCCCAGCCGCAGGTCACCGCCCATCTGAACGCTGCCCAGGTCCTTAACCCGAATGGGAATGCCGTTGCTATTGCCCACTGCAATATTCTCCAGGTCTTCCTTATTCCTGACATACCCCAATCCGCGAATGATATAAGCCATATTGCTCATTTCAAATTTTCTTCCGCCCACATCGTTGTTATTGGCTTTTACCTTATTCATCACATCCCCCATGGAGATGTTGTAAAACTGCAGTTTAACCGGATCGATGACCAACTGGTATTGCTTTTCAAACCCGCCAAACGAGGCCACTTCCGCCACCCCGGGTACGGTCTGCAGAGCAAATTTGACGTACCAATCCTGTATGGCCCTTTGTTCCCCAAGATCCATCTGCCTGGCATCGAATGTGTACCAGAACACATGACCAACACCTGTTCCATCGGGGCCAAGAGTGGGCGTTACATTCTGCGGCAATAACCGCTGGGCGTAGTTTAATCGTTCCAGCACCCTTGTTCTCGCCCAGTAGATATCTACATCGTCTTCAAAAATCAGGTACACGAAACTCATTCCAAACATAGAGGCGCCGCGGATATTCCTGACTTTGGGAACCCCCTGAAGATTACTGACCAATGGATAGGTAACCTGGTCCTCGATGATCTGCGGGCTTCGCCCCATCCATTCCGTAAAGACGATCACCTGGTTTTCCGACAGATCCGGAATGGCGTCAATCGGGTTTTTCTGAATGGAAAAGATTCCCCACGCAAACAGGCCGGCCGCCATAAGCAGCACAATAAGCCTGTTGCGCAGGGAAATCTCAATTAATTTTTGAACCATGCTATCTGATTAAGAACTATTGTATTTTCTCCTCTACGGTACCACAGGTGGGCATTTTACTTCCCATGTAAGGGTTTTTGATTTCCTTCAGTTCACTCAGCCACATGGCGCCCTTGCCGTCGTTTGCCATCGGGCAATGATCATGGTACAGGGCCTGACCGCCGCCAAACGCTTTTACCAGCGAATACACATCCTCACTCATCATAGAAAAATGCTCCCGCTGGTGGTCTATTTTGCTTTTGCCGATGTGTTCAGCATGCTCTTTTAGATCGCCTTCGCTTTCATCGTACACTTTTTTCTGCTCAGGCGTAAAAAATGATTTATCAACCTTTGCCAAAGCTGCTGACACCGCTTTTGCGCCGCTTGCGGCCTCATCGGCATTATCGTTGGCCAATGCATTCTTTATATGCAGGTAATGGCTGACAACCTCTTTAACCGAGGCAGCTATCTTCGGGTCAACATTGGTAAAGGTTACCGACACCGATTTTATGTCTTTGTCGCCCGTTGCCGAAGGCGGAGCGGCAGAATCGGATTTCATTTTGCTCATGTCGTGATCGGCAGCTTTATCAGTGCCATTATTGCATGCTGATAAAGCCAGCAGGGAGATCGCTATCACTGCCAAAAGTGTGTTTTTCATGTTATTGTTTTTTTGGGTTAATGTATTAATGAAAATCGAAGTGATTGTTCCCGGTTTGTTTTTTCTTTCTGTCGTACCAACAACAGTCCAGGAAATGAACCGGATTGATTTCATACAAATTGATTTTTTATGATGATAAATAAAAGATGTGGGGGATGGCAACCATAATGCCAACAGCCCGACAGTTATTTGCCAGGCTTAATCAGGTAAGATTAACTCAAATAAGAAAAACGCAATTGCGAATGTAAACGGAGGTCTTTGCACATCGGGGCGGTGCATGACTTATCGGATATTGCTCCGTTACAGAGGGAACAGGCGCAGCCGCCGGCAAAACAAAACAGGCAGGAGCAACAGCCAGTAAACTCAATTGCTGCAACTGAAAATTTTCTGCGGCTTTATGATCGATCTGCAGTTTAACCTGCTTATGTTCATCTTTACAGCAACCCTTCTTATTTTCATGGGTCTTCTCCATACCACATTCGCTGCATTTTTTTGAAGTGGTATGCCATGGTCGCCAGTCTACCAACTTATCCATGCAATAATGCATATGGATCGTTGCGCCAACGGTTGTATTGAGATAGACAATGGATAATATGAGAATAATAAGTTTCCTCACCCCACAAAAATAGGTGGAATTTCAGGCATTGTGTTATATAATTTTGGCATCGACTTGTATTTTGTCACCCTGCCATTTGAGAATCAATGTTTTTACACCGGTTCGGTTTCTGAAGTTCGGGGCAGTTGATGCTGCCACCCATTCATGCCGGTGAATATAAAACAGCCCGAGGGTGTGAAGGGTTTAAAGCGCTGCATAAGAAAACCGAGGATTAGCGGCTTACATCCCCGGCTCCATCAGCAGCACGTTAAATTTGTGTCCGTCGGGGTCTGCAAAACCAACGCCGAAATAACCGGCCTTGTCCCTCCCGGCTTCCTGGAAAACGGTACCGCCGGCGGCTTTTACGTTCGCTTCCCAGTCCCTTACCTCCTGTTCGGTTTCGGCAGACAGCGTGAATATGATTTCACTGGCGCTTGTTGCGTCGGCCGTCAGGTATCCGTCAATCTGCGATCCTTTCTCAAAAAAATGAATCACAAATGCGTCGTCACCAAAAAGAAAACTGGCGAGTTTGGGGTAATTGCCGGTGTTGTTGGGTGTAAAGCCCAGTTGCGTATAGAACCGGCTGGTGCGGCCCACATCGCTTACGCTGAAATTGGCCCAGATTTTTTTTGTTTTCATAGTGGCTGGTTTATCACCAATCGGCAATCGTTATGCCGATCGGCAGATGGCAGGTTGTTTAATATACGATATGTCCGTTATTGATCAGCGATTTCACCGGCGATACCCTTGATACCGCTTCTGCAGAGCATCTGGCATCAACCAGCACCATGCTGGCCGCATCGCCGGGTTTGGGCCATTGCTGTATGCCTTTATCGTCTAAAGGAAGCAGGTTGCCGGTTGCCAGCCGCAGGCTTCTCGACAGTAAAAATTCGGTGTTGTATCCGTACAGCTGCGCCATCAGGTTGGCTTTCTGCAATACGCTTCCCGATCCAAAGGTATTCCAGTGGTCTATGATGCTGTCGTTGCCGGTAAGCACGGTAACCCTGTGTTTGTACAGAACGGGAATGGGCATCACCAGGTTACCGATGGGTATCGTGGATACAATTCCAATTCCCGCTGCCGCCAGCTGTTCGGCTATCGCTTCCTGTTTTACCTGTTCCAGTTTTCCGAGAACAAAACAATGGCTGATAAAGGTCCTGTTTTTCAATGCGGGGTTCTCGTTCACTTTTTTGATCAGGTATTCCACCGTCTTCAGACCCGATTCGCCCGTTTCATGGAGATGGATATCGATCCCTTTGTCATGATCCAGCGCCAGCTGTACGGTAAAATCCATTGTTTTTTCGATGGCCCCGTCGATGCTGAAAGGGTCCAGGCCGCCGATAAAATCGATATCCATCCGGGCGGCTTCCTTCAGGTAGGGCACCGATTCCGTGTAGAAAACGCCATGCTGCGGAAAAGCCACCAGTTCCGCACCAAAGCCGGGCTTTTTGTTTGCCAGCGCTTTTTGCAGGTTTAGCAGCGATTGCAGTTTTGAAGTGGGTTCTATGTTTACATGACTTCTTGCATAAGACGAACCTTTTGACTGCAGCAGCCCGATCAGTTTTTCGGCGCGCGATGTGGAAGTGGTCAGCATGCCCGGAAGGATCTGCTGTTCCAGTGCGATCATTCCTTTTACACCGTTGGTTCTTCGCCTCGCCGCCTGCCATTGACCGCCGTAAAACGTCTTGTCGAGGTGGATATGCATATCCCTGAACGCCGGCAACAGCAATAAATCCTTTGCATCGATACCCGACCCGCCTGCAGGGTTGCCGGTCCGCAGGGCTGCGATCTTTCCGTTGCTGACGCTTACTTCAAACAATTCGGTTCTGGTACGGATCACTTCTCCGTCTTCATAGTCAAATCCCGTTTCAAGCCGTACGTTTTTCAGCACATAGTCCGCTCCCGCAGCTGTATTTTTTCTATCCGTTCCGCTCGCCGGATTTTTTTCGGACGGCAGTACGCGTGGCGCAAATGCCATGCCTGCAAGACCCAGTCCGGATTTTTTCAAAAAATCCTTGCGGGGCATCCCTGATCTTTTCATCGTGTAAGGGTTTTGGCAAAGTTAGCTTACTGTTTACGGAAAACGCAGTTTACCACACACTCCGCTATCTTTCCCTGCGCCAAACAAAGCAAGAACCGGATTTACCGGATGGCCGGGCAATGGTAATTTTGATTCAAATTAACGGCAATGGAAACCCAGCAGCAACTTGATTATAACCGGATCGCATCCGCCATCGGCTTCTTCAGGCAACACCACAGATCGCAGCCCCGACTCGAAGACGCGGCGGCACATGTGCATCTCAGCACCTTTCATTTTCAAAGAATGTTTACGAGCTGGGCCGGTGTCAGCCCCAAACAGTTCCTGCAATACCTTACTGCAGACTATGCCAGGGGCATGCTGAAAAACACAGCAGCCAGCCTGGCCGATACAGCCTGGGAATCCGGGCTCTCGGGTGCCGGCAGACTGCATGATCTCTTTATCAAAATGGAAGGGATGACCCCGGGGGAATACAAAAACGGCGGCGCATCGCTGACCATTCAGTATTCCTTTGCCGACAGTCCATTTGGTAAGATACTGGTGGCCGCCACTTCCCGTGGCATCTGCCATATGTCGTTTGCTGACCAGGACCCGCAACAGGCGCTGGATGCGTTGCGGGCAGACTTTCCCAATGCCGCTTACCTGCAGGTGGTTGACCGGATACAGCAAAATGCACTGTTTATTTTTTCACAGGACTGGCGCAGGCTGGATACGATCAGGCTTCACCTGAAGGGAACCGATTTCCAGATAAGGATATGGGAAACCCTGCTGAAAATCCCCGCGGGCGGTTTGACCACCTATGGAAACCTGGCCACCCTTGCCGGTAATCCGGGCGCATCAAGGGCCGTGGGCAGCGCTGTTGCTGCTAACCCCGTGGCTTTTCTTATTCCCTGCCATCGCGTGATCAGGTCTACCGGTGACACGGGGCAATACCATTGGGGAAGCACACGCAAGCATGCCATGATCGGGTGGGAAGCCGCACGCAGCTAAACCTGCGCCGGGAGCTGACAACTTTCAGGTAACCCGTTTCCCGATACCGCATTTACGGCAACTCATCCAGTTTTTTAAATGCATATCCCTTTTCTTTCAGGTAAGCGATCAGGGAGTCGAGTTGATCGTATAATTTATCTTTTCGTCTCGGATCGGTGCCTGCATGTACCAGCAGGATCATACCATTCAGACCGCTGCCCGGTGCCTGCGCGATTTTTTTGATACGTGTAACGATCTCTTCGCTCGTCCTGTAAGATGCGCCGAGTTCGGGATAGGTATAGTCGGCATTACTGCCGGTGCCGGGCGTAAAACTGATTGTTAGCATACCCGCTTCGCGCAGCCAGCCTGCCACTTCCCTGTTCCACCACTCGTAAGGCGGTATGTAAAAAGGAGTGATAGCCGCGCGGGGAATACCGGCGGAACGCATCGCTTCTTTGCCGTGTGCAAGATCGGCCAGCAGCGAATCTTTTGTAACCAGTGTTTTGCTGCGATCGGTCCAGTCGCTGTACAGCAGGTGCCTGTCTGAATGCGAGCCCATCAAATGACCGGACGCATACAACCGCCTTACGTCTTTGAGAAAAGTAGCGTTGCGGTAAAACCGGCCGGTAAAAAAGAAAGATGCTTTTACCTGTTGTTTCTGCAGTGTTTGGGCGATCGGCTGCAGGCCCTCTCCGAATTCGTCGCCGGTAAACACAAGCGCGATATTTTTTTGTGTGGAATCGCCTCTGACAACTGCGCCTTCTGCATAGCTGACATGCGGCTTCGCGGTAAGGGAAGTTGTTTGCATACCGTCAGCTTCCTGTTCTTTGGCCGCAAGTAAATAAATGAGTGAAGCGGTGCCATCCATCGTGGGTTCGTTGGTGCTGTAATCGCCATAGTCATCGTGGTAAACCGCCAGATCGCTTTGCAGCGATTCGTATTCATCGGGATCTTTGAGTGTGATGCCGATCAGGCTTTTGTAGATGGAGGTGTACACCGGCCCGTCAACCAGCCCGCCGTCGATGGGATAATTTTTGAGATGCGTGAATGCCGAATGCGGGTCTGCCGGTGTATCGCCCCAGGAAGGCAGTCCGTACACCATACCGGTTCCCCATGGATTGCAGCCGAACAGCCAGTCGAAACAGGCCTGTTCCAGTTCCGCATACACGCTGTTACCCGAGACAGCGCGGTACCAGTAACATTGTATCGCAAAAGAAACCGTGAGGTTATTGCTGCACCAGATAAACGGTATGCCCCGGTTGAATGCATTGTGCCTTGCTTTTTCCTGCACCTTCCGTAACCCGTCTGCATAACGATCCATCAAACCCGCTGCTGCATTTTTGCGCTCACGCGCCATTGCATATACCCCCAGGTTATTGAAAGGATAGAACTGGTAATGATGGGCTGTATCCTTTCCCATCCATTTAGAGACCGAATCTTTTTGCAGGTACTGATCGAATGCGTTGCGATAGCTTTCCTGACCGGTGAGCGAATACAACTGCGCGGCTGCCAGCTCCATATCATCCATCCAGTCGCCTTCCGCATAGATATAGGGCGATCTTACAGAGGCCGTCTGCGCCACGCCCGGCTGCTTCAATCCATAATTCCAGGCGGCTACCGCTTTTTTTGAGAGCATCGATGCATAGGCTTTATCAACCGGTGCATATAACTGCGAAGCAAGGGCAAACGCGCCTGCGAGCTTACCGGCTGTAGAGGCGGTGCCCGTGGTGGCATTCATAAACCTGCCGCGCTGCTGTGGCCTGCCCGAATTGAAATATACCGGTCGTTCAAACCCCCTTCCATAGAAACTGTCTTCTTTCGGAATGCGCATACCCATATGATCTCGGTCATCTCCCAACTGGTTGAACATCCAGTCGTCGCGGGGATTCATTTTCACCAGCCAGTCAAGTCCCCAGCGCGCTTCATCCAATACATCTTTGGTACCGTTTCGGCCATCCAGTCCGCTGGCAAGCTTTTCATCACCAAACACAGCCGGAAAATCGCGATAAGCCGCCAGCAGGTGAAAACCGGCGTTCGCCGAGGTGGTGCTGTACTGCAGGTAATCGCTGGCATCGTGCCAACCGCCGCTTACATTGATATGCGTGCTGTCCGGCATAGGACCGTACAAGGTGTATCCGTCGTGTGTATGACAGCTGTCTTTCAGAAACGGGTTAAAACCGCTGCGCTGCTGCCGCATATAGCGCAGGCAGAAATCGGCGGCGCCCTTGTACACGCTGTCGTTGATGGCAAACACCGGCGACTGCACGCCGCCCGCTCTCAGGAAATAGGATCCTTTGCTGCGGAATGCGGAGAAATTCAACCGGTAGGTGGCAGCAAAAGGTCCGTACGCGCCGAATGGTTTGCCGGCGGTATTTTTATATACTGTCTTTCCGGAAGCCGCTTCCACCAGTTCAAAAACATCGATGGCGACCTGGGATCTGGCACACCATACGGCCACTTTAACGGATGCTGTGGGGTAACCCAGCTGGTTGATACGGATATAGCTTTGCGCGGAAAGACCGGTGAGCCAGCAAAGCAGGCAAAAAAGCAGGCTTGTCTTTTTCATAAGGCAGTGATAAAGGCTGGGTAAAGATAAGCGGTAAACATGCTGTCACCGCGAACGGCCAGTCTGCAGCAATAACAAAGGAGACACTTAAGCATCTCCTTTGTAAACGGCATCGCCTGCCGGAAGCGTTTTGCATGAATTTTCTGTATCAGACCCTGGGTTCCCAGCCTTTTTCATAGTCCCTTCTCCAGAGCTGCGCGGCTTTGCTGTCGTCCAGAATATGCCCGTTGCGTTGGTCGATGTTCAGCGTATGACCAACACGATGGGAAATATTACCCAGCTGCACCCATAGCGTGCTCTTATAGCCTGTTTCCACATCGGCATTCGGAAGGGTATTGTTTTTGATGGCGTCGAGAAAATTGGCAAAGTGCACGATGTCCAGTCCCTCGCTCGGACTTGCGGTGTTACGTCCGTCAACAGCGATATTGGATTTGATTTCCTTGACCAGTTTGTTTTTCTTATCGTACACTGTATAGCTGTTACCACCCGTACTCAGGCTGCCGCCTTCACCGTAGAAAATAACGCCGCGGTCCTCTCCTTCCACATAACGGCCATTGCAGCTGCGGCCTTCCCATACCACGGCGGTATCTCCGGGACAGTCGTAGGTAATGATCTGCGTATCGGGTGTTTCCCAGTCGTCTTTGAAATGATACCTGCCGCCTGCTGAATTTACACGCAGCGGGTAGTCGATACCGAGCCCCCATCTGACCACATCTATTTCGTGCGTACCGTTGTTCAGCGCCTCTCCTGTGCCCCAATGCCAGAACCAGTGCCAATTGTAATGTATCAGGTTGCTGCGGTATGGCCTGCGGGGTGCAGGACCCTGCCACAGTTCGTAATCGAGTCCTTCGGGCACGGGGATATTTTTTCCGGTACCGATGCTTTCGCGGTTATTGGTATACCAGGCTTTGGCCATATGCACTTTGCCGATCACACCACCGTGCAGCTCCTGGATGCCCTGTGTGAGTATGGGCCATGAACGGCGCTGGCTGCCCATCTGCACCACCCTTTTGTATTTTCTTGCCGCCTGTACCGCCAGTTCGCCTTCATGCGGGTTATGGCTTAATGGTTTTTCAACATACACATGTTTTCCTGCCTGGCAGGCCAGTATGGTTGCGGGTGCATGCCAGTGATCGGGTGCGGCAATAGAGATTGCATCCACTTCTTTATTGGCCAGTATCCTGCGGATATCTTTTTCGACAGCCGGTTTTTTTAGGTTTTTTTTCTCTGCAAAGTCCAGGCCTTTTGCAAGCGCCTTGTCATCCGCATCGCAAAGAAAGGCAAGCTCGGCATTTTCCAGTTTGCCGAATGCGGCAATATGCGCCAGTCCGCGGCTGTTGGTGCCCATCACCGCCACCCTTACCCTTTCGTTTGCGCCAACGATATTGGCATAGCTTTTTGCGCCAAAACCCATTCCGCCGATGGCAAGACCCGCCGAGCCCATGCCGATATGTTTCAGGAATGTTCTTCTTGATTTTTTCATGAGCAGTCTTTTTAGTGGTTATATTTTTCTGATCCGGATATTACGGAAGGAAACCGTATTGCCATGATCCTGCAGGAGGATAGGCGACTGAACAGTCTCACCAAACCCTTTGTTGTTTTTGTATTTGCTGGCGGCCACCAGTGCTTTGAAGGCAGGCGTATCACGGTCGTATTCCACTGTTTTCTTCCCGTTCAGCCAGTGTTCCACATGGTTGCCCTTTGCCAGTATCCGCGCCTGGTTCCATTCTCCCGGCGGGTTTTCTTTTTTGCCGGCATCGGGTGCGATCAGGTCGTATAAACCGCCGAGTTTTCTGTTGCCGTTAACCCCCAGTTTGGCATCGGGATGGCGTTCATCGTCGAGTACCTGAAACTCGCATCCCAGCGAAGTGTTGGGAAGAAGGAAATATTTGATACCGCTGTTGGCACCCGGCACGGTTTTAAAATCGAGCACCAGTTCAAAATCGGTAAACTGTTCATCGGTTATGATATCGCCGCCTCTGCCTGCTGCGGTATCCAGGCGCAATACACCGTTTTCAACGGTCCATCCTTTTTCGGGAAAGGGCTGGCCGTTTGCTTTTTTCCAGCCTTTTGTCGTAACGCCGTCGAACAGGAGTTTCCAGCCTTCCTGCTGTTCCCTGTCTGTGAGCTGCTGCGTTTGCGCCGCTATATCCTGTGCGAAAAAACAGCAGGCAAGCGCGAGAAAATAAACATGAATTCGTTTCTGCATGGTCATAGGTAATTTATTACTTGCGTCAATATACCTATTTTCCTTTTCTTATCAGAAACAAATGCGGAACAGGTTAACCCATTCCCAATCGCCGGCATCCCATAGGCTTACAACCCCACCCGCCGCTGTTCACTGTCCGAACTGCCTGTTTCGCGTTTTTTCTTCGCATTCGCATCGGAACCAAAATTGTAGGTGAAGCCCAGCGACAGGGTGCGGTTGGCAAAATCGTTCCGGTAGGTTGCCGCCACATTGGTGATATTGGTAATGTCGCCGCCTGTAATATTGGTCCTGAGCAGATCGCGGACGCCGATCTTCAGCGTCGCTTTATTGCCGAACATTTTTTTCTGAACACCGGCGTTCAGCTGTCCAAAGGCGCGGCGCACAAATTGTCCGTAACGCCCGGGGGTTAAATAAAAGCCACCCAGTTCGGCACTCCATCCGTTTTTAAAATTGAGTTGGTTATTGATATTGGTATAACAGTAGGTCATATCGGCTTTCAGTGTTACACCCGGAACGGCTCCTTCGTAAGCGTTGTTGATCAGTTCGCCATTCAGGTTGAAGGTCCACCACCTGGTAAACGGAATGGCCGTGAACACCGTGATGCCCCTGTTGACTGCGCGGTCAAAATTGTAGGTATGCGCCACAAACTTGTCTCCTTCCTGCAGGTCCACCTCCGACTGAAAATCCTTGGTGTAAGCGTATTGCAATGAGATGGAAAAAATACTTTTAAAACTATAGGTCAGCTGCAGGTTGGTGGCATACTGCGGCCGCAGAAAAGGGTTACCCACCCAGGTACTGTATTTATCAACAAGGGTAACAAAAGGATTCAGCTGCCGGTAGCCGGGTCTGTCGATACGCCGGCCATAAGAAAGATTTAGGGTATGGTTACCCGTGGTATCGAGTTTGTAAGATGCATAGGCCGTTGGGAACAGATCGGTATACGCTTTTGTAAAAGCGGAATCAGCACGCATGGGATTGCCTAACTGGTGCGCATCGATGCGGCTGTTCTCTGCACGTAATCCCAGCTTCAGCGATATCCGCCTGTGCTCGTGCGAATAGGTTAGGTAAGCTGCGTTAATGTTCTCTTTGTACAGGAAGCGGTTTGTTTTATCGTAGTCGGGGTACTTATTGTTGCTTACCACATTGAAATAATTTGCTTCGTTATCCGTATCCACAAAACTTGTCTTTACACCCGCTTCTATTTTTCCGCCGTTGGCGAATGGGTGCACGTAGTCCGACTTGGCTGCGTAAATATGTACCACCGTGGGCAGGTTATCCGTGATCACCTGCTGATACGTTAGGTTGCCAGATGCATGGTAGGTATTGTTGGTAAATTCCTGTTCCTGCCTGGAATGGTACTGCACATAATCAAGATCAACCGTAAGTACCTGTGATGGCCGTTTCAGCTGCCGCAAAAAATTCAGGTTGATGCCTTCGTTGGAGAAACGGCTGTCCGTATGGTTATCCGCAAGAATAACAGAGTCGGCAGCGCCGTTGCGGTTGCCGATCGTACTGCTGGTGCTGGCCGGGGATTTTCCTTTGGTCAGCGCACCGGTAAGCGCAATGCCAGCCGTGGTTCTGCTGTTAACAGAATAGTCCATCCCCAGTTTCAGGTTATAGTTGTGGTTGAGCGGATGAAAGAAAGCGGTTTCACGGTAGGTAGATAATAACTGAGCGTTGTTATCGAAATAACTGCGGTGCAGGTCCAGCCGGCGGTAATTGTTCTGCAGACCATACCCTGCATTTGCAAAAAGATTGATTTTGTTGACACGGTAATTCAGTACAAGACTTTCGAGCGTGCGCCAGTATCCCTGGTTGTTCACCGCCGTGCTAAGTGCGGTATTGCCGTTGAAGCCCCGTGTTTTTATTTTTTTTGTCCTGATATTGATCACGCCCGAATTGCCCGAGGCATCGTACCTGGCCGGCGGCGTTGCCATCAGTTCTATCTGTTCCAGCTGCGAAGCGGGCAGGGAACGCAGGTAACTCACCAGGTTATCGCCGGATAGATAGGTGGGTTTGTCGTCTATCATCACCATAACACCTGTTTTGCCTTTGAAACTGATGTTGCCGTTCTCATCAACGATAATGCCCGGTGATTTCTCCAGCACTTCCAGTGCATTGGCTCCGGTATTGGAGATCATGGCATTCACATTCACCACTGTGCGGTCCACTTTCTGCTCCACAAAATTTTTCTGTGCCGTAACGGTTACCTCCTGCAAAACCCCGCCTGCCGGCTGCAGTATGATCAGGGGCAGTGCAATAGCTGAGGACTGGATCGTAACCGGGCCTGCTGTCTGCGTTGCAAAACCTACCAGCGAAACGGATAACCGGTACCGGCCCGACTGCACAGCCGCATACCTGAACGCCCCGGTGCTGTCAGCGATCGCAGATGCCACCAGCGCAGTGTCTTTCCAGCTCTTCAGCAGTATGGCTGCGCCCGAACCGGGCTTGCCATCGGCACATTGCACACGGCCTGATAAAGACTGTTGCGCTTTTGCGTTCAGCCATAAAAACATACAACATAAACTCATGGTCGCCATGACCATTCTGCAGTTGCTCAGCATGTAGGATCGTTTGCGGAGAGAACGCAGGAATACAGAAATGGTTACAGACCGATACACGGGCGGTCGTACGCTTATACGGCGTATCCGCCCGAGCCATCGGGCGCGTATGATTTCTTTGTGATAAAATCAGAAATGCGGAACGTGAGGTTGATCCTGGGCCCTACCGCCCTGGTGGTTTTGGGAACATGGTGTTCGTAAAAATATTGCATGTTCTCTCCCATCAGTAAAAAACTGCCATGCACCAGCGGTATCTCAGCCTGCAGCGAGCTGTCGGCCGGGTATTTCCTGTGGCGCACTTTAAAGATCCTGGTATCGCCAAAACTAACAGAGGCAATCGGATGGTGTTTGCCATCGGCAGGCAGGGTATCGCTGTGCCAGGCAACAGAATCCCTGCCGTTGCGGTAATAGCTGAGCAGTACCCGGTTAAAAGCAATACCGCACTGCGCCTCCACCCTGGTCTTGATCGCGAGCAGGGTATCCGTCCATACATGACCGCGTTCGCCGCCGTAATAAGCCGTCAGCCGCGGATCCGGCACCATTTTATCATACATGGGTCTGCTGCGTTGTATCCAGGGACTGGTACTGAGCAAGCAATGGTAATATGCATCGGCCAATTCCAGGTCGAAGAACTGTTCCCAGAGAACCAGTCCGGCATCGGGCAGCGCAAAATCCAGTCGCTGTTTTTTTCCGGTGGGAAATAATGCCGTATCGGAAAACAGACCTGCCATCCCCCAAAATTAAGAATTTTTATTTCCGAATACTAATTTTTTTAGTATTTTGGATGCTACAAAATATAGCACTATGCATACAACCCCTGCCGGTCATACGCCGGCATCCGCAGCGCAGGTTAAGGTATTTGAGCTGCAGCTGGTAGACGGACACTGCCTGATACCCTATGCCATCTACCATGTGGTACTGCCCAATGGCATCAGCTATGTAAGGGCGGTGGCTTTCCCGGGCACGGAGCGTGCTTACGCGGTACTGATCGACAAAACGATCTCCCGCAAAAACAATACAACGGCTGCGGTGTGGATAGACATTGACCTGCAGGAACCCACCCCCTTATCGCGCAACCTGGGTGCGGCGATCGAATATGCATGCAGGGTAAGAAAAGGAAATGGCTGAGCGCGTATCGCTAAACGCACAAAAAAACGCGATGGAATCAGTCCGGTCGTTCAGGATAGCTTGGAAGTGCCCGGATTTTTTTTGACGAAACTGATCTTGCCGTTGCGTTCCAGGTATACTTTGTCAATGGTTTCGAGGTCTTCTTCCAGCGCGTTCTGCCGAAGGGCCTCATGAATATCTTCTTCCGATGTCAATGCGCGGATCATATTGTTTCTGAGGAATGCGCCATCGCTGAACAACAGAATTTTTCTGCCCTGCACCCAGCGGGATATACGGGGATGTTTTACCTGCAGATAGCCCATCAGCCTGTGCAATGCCACCACCGCGGTGGCAGCGGCGATGGTGGGAATAAACGGCGAGGCGCCCACCACTCCCCTGCTTAGAATAGCGCCCAGCAATATCACAATGATGTTATCCAGCGGCAGCCGCATCCCGAATGAACGGCGGCCCGATAGCCGGATCAGCGCCAGCGAGATAAAAAAAACCAGTACGGCACGGTTCACCATCTGCCATACGGTCAGCTCCATATCATGTGCTCCAAACAGCAGGTCGATCGTTCTCATAACATCTGTTTCAATCAAAGTTATCCATTTCATTCACCGACTCAAACAGCCATTTCACCGGTGATTCAAGGCACAGGCAGCTGTACCGGTATATGAAGATAGTTCTCCGGTTACTTATTCTGAATAATTCCCGATTGGGTGTTTGATGATTCTTCCCTTGGCTTATTTTTATTCCATCAGACAGCATTCCCTCCATAAAACTGTTGCCGCCCTTTGGCTGCTGTGTCTTTTCCTTCCGGGATGCAGACCGTCTGTGCGTACCCTGCCCCTGGGATCACATGCCATGTCGGACAGCACGCTTACGCCGCCGGCGCAGTATTTTGAAAGGGGCGAGGTGGACAAGGCAAAAAACCATGTGGATTCCATTTTCTACCAGCTGGCCAATCCCACCGTATACGATCATCTCTCGCATTTTGCCACCAATGCTTATTACCAGGGCACAAAAGGCAATACCGCCCTTCAGATCGTTTACCTCGATTCGGGGATTGCACTCATCCAGGCTTACCTGCCGGATAAAGGGCTCTCCATTGAACTGTCGAATTTTCTGACCGGCCGGGCGGGCGCAAATTTCAACCGCAATAATTTCCAGGCATCCTATACCGATTTTTTTGCTGCGGGCGAAATGGCCCGCAAGAATGCCGACAGCTGCAGCACCATGCGTGTTTTCTACAGTATCGCGATGATATTGTACAAACAGCAGCAGTACGCCAATGCCGCGCGCTATTTTTTACAAACACTCGATTACAGCAGGAACTGCGACCCGCTGGTATACCGCAACAACAAAACACAGGAACTGCTGGATAATATCGGGCTTTGCTATACCAAGATAAAACGATACGACAGCGCCATGTATTTTTACCGCAGGGCGCAGGACCTTGTTCTGAAGAACCGATACCTGCTGGCGGTAGACAGTGCAAACAGCATCGGCCGCTACCGTGCGGCACTGCAGGTGATCACCGGCAATATCGCGAAAGTATACCTGGGCACCGGACAGGTTGATTCAGCCATTGCCTTATACAAACAGGCGATTTCGTATCATGCAGACCTGCACGACATGCAGCTGTCCATGATCCAGCTGGCGGATATCTATGTGTCGCGGAACGATATACCGCTGCTGCAGCAATTGCTTGTGCGGCTGGGAAATTCGATCGACAGTTTTCCGGCGCCCGATCTGGGTATGGACCACGACCGGCTACGGTACCTCTTCCATAAAAAAACAGGCAACCCAGAAACCGCGCTCAGCTATTTTACGCAGTATGTGCAGAAAAAAGATGCCAACGAAAAACAACAAGATAAACTTGCCAGCCTTGATATCAGCAACGAGATACAGCGAAAAGCGCAGGAACTGGAGATACAGCTGCTGCAAAAAAACAACGAGCTCAACAAAACCTATCTGTGGGTGTTTGTGAGTCTGTCCTGCATGGCGATCATCATCCTTTCCCTGATTTATGCCTCGTATCGCACCAGCCGCAGAAACGTGGCCAAACTGACCGAGTTGAACGAAGCGATCACAAGAACCAACCAGGAAAAAGACAAGATACTCCGAATGGTAGCGCACGATCTCCGCAACCCGATCGGCGCCATTGCATCGCTGAGCGGCCTTATACTCCAGGCGCCGCTGAATAAAGAAGAAATACTGGATTTGGTCGGGAAGATACAGGGTGTTTCCGCCAACTCGATCGAACTGATCAACGAACTGCTTCCCGTTCATGCAAGTCCTGCCGGCAGCCTGAAGAAAAGAAGAACGGATATGGTGCGGCTCCTGAATAATATGGCAGAACTGATGCAGTTCCGCGCCACGGAAAAAAAACAGCGGATCGCACTGCAGTTGCCACAGACCCCTGTTTACTGCACGGTCAATGAAATAAAGATCGAACGCGTGATCAATAACCTGCTGGGAAATGCCATCAAGTTCAGTCCTGTAGGCGGCGAGGTAGTGCTTCGGTTAGCCGTGCAGGAAAAAAACATCACTGTATCGGTAAGCGACAACGGTATCGGCATCGATACAACGGAGCTCGAACATATTTTTGACGAATTCACTTCTCTCAAACGAAAAGGAACCTCCGGCGAAACCAGTTTCGGACTGGGCCTGTCTATCTCACGCCAGATCGTTGAAGAAGAGGGTGGCATCATCTGGGCCGAAAGCCAGAAAAACAGCGGCAGCACGTTTTATGTACGCCTGAACCGTTCCTGACCGTATACAGATCGCTGTTTTCATACCAACTGGTTTGTGACAAGCTACCCGATTCATACCGCGGATTGCTACACGCCCAGTGCATCGTACACCACCACCCTGGCCCAGAGATGGCTGTATTTTTCAACAAAAGCCAGGTGCGCGGGATGTGTCTGGTAAGTTGCCTGTCCGGCAAGATCATCAAAGAACATCAGTTCCGACACCTGCCAACTGGTATCTACCACATCTCTTTTTTCTGTGCTGGCCAGTACGCCGATATGCAGTTTTTTGATCGTGGGTATCTGAGCAAGCGTGCGTAACCCCTCAACCAGTTTATCACGGTCCTGCACGGAATCGGGATTCTTTAACCAGAAGAATACATGGTGAACCAGCTGTTTTTTTTCCGGTTCGGCGGAAGGCATGGCCGATACGGCCGCGCCGGTGCCCAGTGTGGCGGCCATGGCAATAAATTTTCTGCGGGAGGAAGATTTCATGTCTGTGTTTTGATGGGAAGGGTTGCTTATCCTTTGCCGCTGTTTCTGCCGCGGGTGCTCATAATATCCCTGTCGAACAGGTAAAGACCGCTCTTGTCTTCGCCGATCAGTTCCAGTTTATCGTTCAGGATCCGGGCGGAACGTTCTTCCTCTATCTGTTCATTCACATACCACTGCAGGAAGTTGTGCGTGGCATAGTCTTTCTCGCGCAGCGCCAGGTCAACCAGTTCGTTGATGCTGTTCGAGACGATGATCTCATGCTGCAGAAATTCTTCGAACATATTTTTCAGGCTCTTGTAGGTAACGATCGGCTGCTCCAGGGTTGGCACCAGTGCAAATCCGCCGCGTTCGTTGATAAAACGCATCAGCTTCAGCATATGCACGCGTTCTTCATCGCTCTGCTGAAAAAAATAATCGGCCACACTGTCAAGACCCGGTTGTATTTCGCACCAGCTGGCCATGGCCAGGTAAGCATGGGAAGAAGCCGCCTCCAGTTTAACCTGGTTGTTCAAAGCTTCCTGCATCGATTTGGATAACATAGCAGTTTTTGTTTAAAGATAAGAAACAACCGCCGATCGGATCTGTTTACCGGCCTGCTGCCGCGAATCAGCCGTTCCGCACACCGTCTTACGCCAGTTATCCACAAAAATGCAACCGATTGCATTTTTGCCCAAAAAACGATACATTAGGCAAAAAAAACGATGCGGCCGCTTGTCTTTTGGGTATCCCTGTTCCTCTGCCTGGACGCTTTTTCCCAGGTAAAACTGCCGGTGCTTATCAGCGACGGCATGGTATTGCAACGCGATGTTCCGCTGACCTTCTGGGGCTGGGCCGCGCCCGGTGAAAAACTGACCCTTTCGTTTCAGCAAAAATCATATCACGCCGCTGCCGATGCATCGGGTAAATGGTCTGTTCTGCTTCCGAAAATGAAAGCGGGCGGGCCCTATACCCTGTCTGTTTCGGCCAGCAACCGCATAGATATAAAAGACATACTGGTGGGAGATGTCTGGTTCTGTTCGGGCCAGTCGAATATGGTACTTACCATGGAGCGGGTAAAAGAAAAATACCCCGACGATATCGCGGCAGCCAACTTCCCCGAGATCAGGAATTTCTTTATACCCACCGTATCCGATGCCGCCAAAGTGCACGATGACCTGCCACCCGGCAAATGGAAAGCAGCCAGCCCGAAAGAGGTGCTGGACTTTGGTGCCGCGGCTTATTTTTTTGCCAGGCAGATCTACCAGCGGCAGCATGTTCCGATCGGCATCATCAACGCCAGCGTGGGTGGCACGCCTATCGAAGCATGGATCAGCGAGCAGGGACTTGCCGGTTTCCCGCAGGAGCTGCAATCCGCGGCCCGGTTCAGGGACACCGGTTTTGTGAATGGTATGGCAAGGGCGCAAAGCAATATGGCTCCGCGGTCTTCGATGGTTACCGATAAAGGACTCACCGGCGCCATCAAATGGTTCGACACAGCATACCAGCCGAAAGCCTGGAAAGACATCATTGTTCCGGGTTACTGGGCCGACCAGGGTATCAGGGGACTGAACGGCGTGGTATGGTATAGGAAAGAGATCGATCTGCCAGCCTCTTTTGACGGGGCGGCCGCCAAACTGTTTCTTGGCCGTATCGTGGACGCAGACCAGGCCTATGTGAACGGAAAGCTGGTGGGCAATATCACCTACCAGTATCCGCCCAGAAGGTACGAGGTGCCCGCCGGTGTGCTGAAAGCGGGAAAGAACATCATCGTGGTTCGGGTAACCAATACTGCGGGCAAGGGCGGGTTTGTGCCCGACAAGCCCTATTACCTAAGCGCGAACGGGCAGAACATAGACCTGAAAGGGGCCTGGCAATACAAGGTGGGTGATGTGTTCGTACCCGGCACCGGTGGCGGCAGCCCGGTGATAGCGCAGCAGAATATCCCCACAGGTTTGTACAATACGATGGTGGCCCCGGTTATCTCCTACCAGGTCAAAGGATTTGCGTGGTACCAGGGAGAAGCCAATTCCGGCCGGCCCGAAGCCTACCGGAAATTGCTGCCCGCGCTGATCAGCGACTGGCGAAAAAAATGGAACGGGGAACAGCTTCCCTTCCTGTTTGTGCAGCTGCCCAATTTTATGGAGATGCAATACCTTCCTTCGGAAAGCCAGTGGGCGCTGCTGCGCGAAGCGCAGTTGCTGACCCTTTCCGTTCCCAACACCGCCATGGCGGTAACCATCGACGCCGGGGAATGGAACGATATTCACCCGCTGAATAAAAAAGAGGTGGGCGAGCGACTGGCGCTGGCCGCAAGAAAACTGGTATACGGAGAGAACGAACTGGTTGGATGGGGTCCTTTGTTGCAATCGGCAACGGTGGAGAATAACAGGATCCGCTTGCATTTTACCGGCACCGGTTCGGGACTGATGGCAAAGGATGACGACGAATTGCATTATTTCGCCGTGGCCGGGGCCGATAAAAAATTCGTGTGGGCCAAAGCCGTCATCGAGAACAATACCGTGGTGGTATGGAATGACCGTATCAAAGAGCCGACGTATGTGCGGTATGCATGGGCCGACAATCCGGACGGAGCCAATCTGTACAACAAAGAAGGGCTGCCCGCTTCGCCGTTCAGAACAGACCGGTAAACAGCGTTGCCGTATTCAGTAAAGCTTACCTAACTTCCCCGATACAAAGATGCAGCTATGACAAAATCGATGGTTCCGGTTCTTTGCCTGTTCTTATCCCTGCACACCGCCCATGCGCAGACAGGCGGTGCATGGAAGGGCAGAACATGCGCAGTGGCGCTGACCTACGACGATGCGATTGATATTGACCTGGATATTGCAGCGCCTGCGCTGGACTCGCTGGGTCTGAAAGGAACTTTTTACCTGATCGGCTCCTCACCCGCCGTTGCGAAAAGAATACCGGAATGGCGCAGGATCGCCGCCAAAGGACATGAACTGGGCAACCACACTTCTTTTCATCCCTGCGACGGACGCCCTGCGGGCAGGGGTTTTGTGAGACCGGATAACGACCTGAGCCGTTATACCCTGAGCCGCATGACGGCCGAAACAAAGTTCACCAATACCTTACTGCACGCAATAGACGGCAGGACCGAACGCACATTTGCTTTTCCCTGCGGCGATAAAATGATCGGCGATACGCCTTATTACGATGCGGTAAAAAACGATTTTATCGCTGCACGCGGCGTAACCGGCGGCTTACAAACAGCAAAGCAGGTTGACCTGGCGGATATACGCTGTTATTCCATCAACGGACAGAATGCAGACTATATGATCGGTCTGGTAAAAAAGGCGCAGCAAACCGGCACGCTGCTCGTTTTTCTGTTTCACGGCGTTGGCGGAGGTCATAACCTCAACGTAGCCCGCGGCGAACATTCGAAGCTTATCCGCTACCTCAAGGAAAACGAAAAAACGATCTGGAATGCAACAATGGTGGATATTGCGCGGTTTGTGAAGGATGGCAGCAAGCATTAGGTGGGATGTATATTGGTATTGTTATATGGTTACATGGTTAAATGGCTATCTTAGCGTGATCGCATATCCAATTTGACAATTTAGGCATTTGACAATTTAACAATTTAGCCATTTAACCCTTTAGCCATCCCAACCTCCGACAACGCTTCCCCATGAAAATCCAGCTTTGGTCTATTGGTAAACCGCATGAGTCCTATGTAAAAACGGGAACGGAAGACTTCACCAAACGGATCAACAATTATTTCAGCGTGGAATGGCATATTATTTCATCCCCTAAAAATGCCGGCGTCTTATCTGAATCAGAACTGAAGAAGGCAGAAGCCGCTGTTATACTGCAGCAGCTGCAGAAAGAAGATTACCTGGTATTGCTGGATGAACGGGGCAAAGCACTGAATTCGCCGGAACTGGCGCAGCTGGTACAGCAGCGCGCCAATGAAAGCACCCGCCGGCTGGTATTTCTCATAGGCGGGGCTTTTGGGGTGGACGAAACGGTGATGAAACGGGCGGGGTTTACCTGGAGTCTGTCCAGGCTGGTATTTCCCCATATGCTGGTACGATTGATCCTTGCCGAACAGGTTTACCGCGCCTGCACCATATTACGCAACGAAAAATACCATCACAACTGAGAAATAATTAAATTGCTGCATGATCTCAGTCACCCTTGTTATCCTGCTGCTGACCTGTGTGATATCTTTCACCGCATTTTCCAACGAGAAGATCATTAACGACCTGATCTTCGATCCCGTGGCCATTACCAACCGCAACCAGTGGTATCGTTTTATTACCTGCGGTTTTATTCATGCCGATTTCCTGCACCTGGCCTTCAATATGTATACTTTCTATCTGTTCGGCGGTATCGTGGAAGGCGCATTTGAGGATATCTTTCTTGAAAAAGGCAGGGCGCTGTATGCGGTGGGATATGTGCTGGCGCTGATCGTATGCCTGCTGCCCACCTATTTCCAGCACAAAGACAATTACCATTACCGCAGCCTCGGCGCATCGGGTGCCGTATCGGCGGTGATCTTTATGGGCATTTTCCTGCATCCCACTATGGGTATGGGCATCTTCCCGATACCGTTTCGCATGCCGGCATTTATTTTCGGGCCGCTGTACCTGATCATATCCGCTTATCTCGCCAAAAAAGGACATGGCAACATCAACCATTCCGCCCATATCTGGGGAGCGGTCTTCGGCGTGGTATACCTGGTCATCATCAGCCGGTTCCTGAGCGATTACAACCTGGTGCAGCATTTTATGAATGCGATCAACGGCTACCTGAACAAGTAAGGGTGTTCCTGCTGCGCCGGCGCGATACCCTCTGAGGAATCACCGGGCAGTTACCGTGATATGCAGCAGGGTTTGGGTACGGTCGCTTAAGCGAAAACGGTTATCGATGCGCCGGCCAACAATCCAGAGTATCTTTTTATCGCTCTCCAGCACCCATGTTTTTTCCTTCTCGGTCTTCGACAATTTCAGGTCGATCAGGAAACGGCTGATTTTTTTCTTTTTCTGCATGCCCAGGGGATAAAAATAATCGCCCTGTTTCCATTTGCGCAGTACCAGCGGATAAACGATATCGCGCTCATCGATAAACGCCTCCGAAGCATCTGCGGAAACAACGGCGGGCAGAGAGGAAAGATGCCGTATCCGTAGCAGGCCGTTATCAAAACGGACGGTATCCGCAGTGTCGCCGATCGGTATATGCCCCGCGGTTTCGGTGGCAAGCGTGGTAATGATCATCCAGCTGCGGTTGCGGATGATGCGATGGGTGGACGACTGGATATACGACCCGTTTGCCGCATCCAGCAACCGGATCACTTCGGGTGTTTGGGTGGCGTGAAAACCGTAGGGCTTGATGATCTCCCAGGTAAGGGTGGGCAGGTGCAGTACTTTCTTCCATTTCAGCACCGGTATATGCCACTCGCCGTTACGCTGCTCCACCATTTTTTTCAGCTGCTGCGCAATGGCCGCCTGGTAGATCACCGCCACACCCGAAAACCGTTCCATATCGTGCAGCAGGTTAGATTCCACCTGCGGAAACACCTGCCGCAGCTGCGGCAATAGCTGGTTGCGGAAAAAATTGCGTGTATAATCGTCCTTTGCATTGGAAGAATCTTCCACAAATGCGATCCGGTGCTCTCCCGCATAGGCCAGCAGCTCCGTTTTGCGGAATGCCAGCAAGGGCCGGATAATCTGCCGTTCTTTCTGGAATGCGGGAATACCGGTCATACCCGCAATACCGGTGCCCCTGAAGAAATGCATGAGCATGGTTTCGATCGCATCATCCGCATGGTGTGCGGTAACCAGGTAATGGTTTAACCCGGGATGCTGCACCTTCCATGCATCCAGTATTTCGCGAAACCAGTTGTACCGCAGCATTCGCGCCGCTTCCTGTATGGACAGTCCGTTCGCTTCCGCAAACCCGGCAGAATCAACCTGCTTTACCAATGCCTCGCAGCCGTATGAACCGGCGAGTGTGCGTACAAAGATCTCATCGCGTTCGCTCTCTTGGCCGCGCAGCCTGAAATTCATGTGCGCGATCGAAAAAGCAAAACCGGCGGACCGTACCAGGTCAACCAGCACCGAGCTGTCCACACCCCCGCTGACGGCCAGTAACAGCCTGGTATCCGCCTTATTTACCTGCGGAAACTGCTGCTGCCAGTGACGGATAAAATGAGTTGATAACGGCAAGGGAGCAATTGGTATTTAGTAATGAACAATCAGGAATCAACCCCTTTATCCCTTCTTCACTTCCTTGGCCCAGGTATCCTTTAGGGTTACCGTTCTGTTGAAGACCAGGTTACCGGGATTGCTGTCTTTGTCTACATGGAAATACCCTTTGCGGAGAAACTGGAAACGCGCAGCGGCATCGTCCTGCAACAGGGCGGGTTCGGCATATACTTTTTCGATCACCTGCAAAGAATCCGGGTTGAGATGGTCTGTAAATTCGCCTTCTGCATTCGCAACATCTTCCACTTTGAACAAACGATCGTACAAACGGAGCTCCGCCGTTATGGCGTGCCGTACGCTCACCCAGTGCAGGGTGCCTTTTACCTGGATGCCCGAAGTGTCTGCACCACTCCTGCTTTCAGGCAGGTAACTGCAATGCAGTTCGGTGATATGGCCATCGGCATCCCTGATCACTTCGTCACACCTGATGATATAGGCGCTTTTGAGACGCACCATCTGGCCGGGGGCCAGGCGAAAATATTTTTTTGGCGGGTTTTCCATGAAATCCTCGCGCTCGATATACAGTTCACGGCTGAAAGGCACCTGTCTTTCTCCCGCGGCGGGATCTTCGGGATTGTTATCGGTGGTTACATACTCCTCTCCTTCGGGATAATTGGTCAGCACCAGTTTGAGCGGATCAAACACCACCATCCTCCGCAGCGCCAGTTTGTTGAGCTGCTCCCGCACACAGAACTCGAGCAGCCCCACATCGATCAGGTTCTCGCGTTTGGCCACCCCGATCCTGTCGCAGAAATCGCGTATCGCTTCTGCGGGGTATCCCCTTCTGCGCATGCCGCTGATGGTAGACATGCGCGGATCGTCCCAGCCGCTCACATGGCCTTCGTTCACCAGCTGCAGCAATTTGCGTTTGCTCATGATGGTATAGGTCATATTCAGTCTGGCAAACTCATACTGGTGCGAAGGAAATATTTCCAGGTTGCTGATACACCAGTCGTATAATTCGCGATGGGGTATAAACTCAAGCGTGCAGATGGAATGCGTGATGTTTTCGATCGAGTCGCTCTGGCCATGCGCAAAATCGTACATGGGGTAAATACACCAGGCATCCCCGGTACGGTGGTGATGCGCATGTTTGATGCGGTACAGGATCGGATCGCGCATAAGCATATTGGAAGATGCCATATCGATCCGGGCACGCAGCACTTTGCTTCCATCGGGGTATTTGCCTTCGCGCATTTCGGCAAAAAGCTGTCTGTTCTCTTCCGCCGTTCTGTCGGCATACCGGTTTCTTCTTCCCGGCGATGTGGGCGTTCCTTTCTGTTCCGCAATCTCATCGCTGGCACTGTCGTCCACATAGGCCAGCCCTTTATCGATCAGTTTATGCGCAAAAGCATACAACCGGTCAAAATAATCGGATGCATACAACTCATTGGCCCATTCAAAACCCAGCCAGCGAACATCGTCTTTGATGCTCTCCACGTATTCGGTGTCCTCCGTAACAGGATTGGTATCATCAAAACGCAGGTTGGTGCTGCCACCGTATTTTTTAGCCAGTCCGAAATTGAGACAGATGCTTTTGGCATGACCGATATGCAGGTAGCCGTTCGGCTCGGGCGGAAAGCGGGTAACAACCGTGGTATATTTCCCTGCCGACAGATCCGCTTCCACGATCTCCTCGATAAAATTCAGACTTTTTTCTTCACTCATTGCTTGCGATATAAGGCCGACAAAGGTAAGCAAGGAAAGCGAAGAAGAGAAACCGCTCAGGTGAGACGTGAGACGTCAGACCTGAGACGTGAGGATGGCAGGCCAGTCTGCGATAAACCCGATCGCTGCTTTCATGTCTGTATGCAGCAGCCTGTCGGATTCATTGAAGCTTACCTTTTGGCGGAAGGCGGTGAGCAGCTCTTCCAGCACGGGTGAAGAAACCGCGGGTCTGCGGAATTCCATTGCCTGCGCCGCGCTGAGGAGTTCGATGGCCAGCACTTTTTCCACGTTGCTGATCACGCGCAGGCATTTGGTGGCCGCATTGGCGCCCATACTTACATGGTCTTCCTGGTTGTTGGAAGAGGAAATACTGTCTACCGATGCCGGCGTGCACAATTGTTTATTCTCGCTTACGATGCCTGCCGCCGTATACTGCGGTATCATGAACCCCGAATTGAGTCCTGCATCTTTTACCAGGAACAGCGGCAATCCTCTTTGTCCGCTGATCAGCTGGTAGGTTCTTCTCTCCGAAATATTGGCCAGTTCGCTCATGGCAATGGCAAAATAATCGAGTACCAGCGCCAATGGCTGTCCGTGAAAATTACCGCCGCTCACCACCAGGTCGTCCTCGGGAAAAATATTCGGGTTATCGGTTACCGAATTGATCTCGCGCAGCATCACAGCCAGCACATGGTCAAAAGCATCTTTGGTGGCGCCGTGTACCTGGGGTACGCAACGGAAGGAATACGGATCCTGCACCTGTTTTTTAGGTTGGGATGCGATGCCGCTTCCGGAGAGATGCCGCCGCAGCTGTGCAGCCGTATCCACCTGGCCCTTGTGCTGTCGTATGGCATGGATATGTTCGTCAAAAGGTTCGGTGATCCCGTCAAATGCATCAAAGGAAAGCGCGGCCACCAGGTCGGCCATAGCGATCAGGTGCTCGGCTTTTTTGAGACAGTACATGCCATACGCGCTCATAAACTGCGTGCCGTTGATCAGGGCCAGTCCTTCCTTGCTCTGCAGGTGAATGGGTTCCCAGCCAAACTTTGCCAGCACTTCCGAAGAAGGCATTTTCTTCCCGTCATGGTGCACTTCGCCCAGACCCAGCAGGGGCAGACTCAGGTGACTGAGCGGCGCAAGATCGCCCGAAGCGCCCAGGGAACCCTGTGTGTATATAACAGGCAGCACATCGTGGTTATACATGTACATCAGCCTGATCACGGTGGCGATCTGCACACCGCTGTTGCCATAGCTGAGCGATTTGATCTTGAGCATCAGCATCAGTTTCACAATATCCCGGGGCACTTCCTCGCCGAGGCCGCAGGCATGCGATACGATCAGGTTGTACTGCAGCTGTTCTATCTGGCTGGCATCGATCTTCACGTTCTGCAAAAAGCCGAAGCCGGTATTGATGCCATAATACTGCCGGTCTTTTTCCTCCATTTTACGGTCCAGGTACCCGCGGCAGGCCAGTATCCGCTCATGCGCATCGAAAGTGATCGATACCAGCTGCTCGTAATCCAGCAGGTTCTTTACCTGTTGAAAATTGAGCCATTTACGGTCGAGCGGCAGATAGTTGTAGCTCATGAGGAATCGTTTGGGCAAATGTAGGGGAAACTTGAAAACGTGAGGGGTGAGACCTGAGTTGGCGTGAGGGACGTTATGAATGGCATTGCTTATGATTCAGTTAGTAAAAAGCTTTTTGTTACTGGAAAACTTTGGCCATTTATATTCCAAATTGCAGTTCATTAATATCAATAATGGCCTATAATGAGATGATTAAATTATATTAAACATTTTTAGGAGAGGATACTAAAGAACTCTTTAGTATCCTCTCATGATTTTACTCGAATTTAGTTGCAGGTGATACAGTATCCAAGTGTAATTCCATTAGAATTGCAACAAACTTCATTGTTACCCCATATAGCACACTCACCATCAAAATAGCAAGTGTGATTTTTTGGGGGAGGTGGCGGAAGTTCCGAGCCTCCAATCAACATTTTCAACTCATCATTCGATAAGACAATTGCTGAATTGTCTAAGTTGAATTTTTGACTTTTCATTTTTGATTATTTGAAAGTTACGCCTACTATTTCGGGTTTCGGCTTTCCCTTTTTTTGTTAGTAAGTGCAAGAATGTTTACCTATAGTTTACCCCAAAAACAAAAAAGCCTCACAAGTATTTGACTTGTAAAGCTTTTTATTCTGTATCTGTGAACCGGATTGGATTCGAACCAATGACCTGCTGCTTAGAAGGCAGCTGCTCTATCCAACTGAGCTACCGGTCCAATAATTTGTTTTATTTCAGAGCCTTTGACCTCCCCGCTTCAGCGGGATGCTCTATCCAACTGAGCTACCGGTCCAATAATTTGTTTTATTTCAGAGCCTTTGACCTCCCCGCTTCAGCGGGATGCGCTATCCAGCTGAGCTACCGGTCCAATAATTTGTTTTATTTCAGAGCCTTTGA
>NZ_JAACJR010000007.1 GCF_009939225.1 Sediminibacterium soli
TGTAGAAGTTAAGAGTTGATCTGACAAATGGGATTAAATTTAAGTAACAACACTTATTTAATAACCCCAAAATGTCAGATCATGAACTCTGAAACTAAGTTAATCAAATCTCGCGTAGGCCTTCTGAATTTGGCCGAACAATTGAACAATGTAACCCGTGCCTGCAAGTTGATGGGCACAAGCCGCGACAGCTTCTACCGCATTAAAGAGCTTTATAACACCGGTGGTGAAGAAGCATTGCGGGAGATCAGCCGGCGCAAACCCATTCCTAAAAACCGTGTTGAACCCGGTGTGGAAGAAGCTGTTGTGAAAATAGCTTTGGATTATCCGGCTTATGGCCAGTTTAGGGCGTGTAACGAACTGAGAAAGAAGGGCATTTTTATCTCTGCCGCCGGTATTCGATGTGTATGGCAGCGCCATAACCTGGAAGTCTTCGACAAACGTTTAAAGGCTTTGGAGGACCGGGTTGCCCAGGACGGATTGATCCTTACCGAAGCCCAGGTTATCGCTATGGAGCGCAAGAAAGAAAAGCAAGAAGCTCACGGGGAGATTGAAACCGAGCATCCCGGTTACCTGGTGGCCCAGGATACCTATTACGTAGGAACTATTAAAGGGGTTGGCCGTATTTATCAACAAACCGTTATCGACACTTACAGCCGGGTTGCCTTTGCCAAATTGTATACCAGTAAGCATGCCATCACCTCTGCTGATGTACTTAATGATCGTGTAATACCATTCTTTGATCAACACGAGATCCCTATTTTAAGAATGCTCACTGATCGGGGAACGGAGTTCAACGGCAGACCTGAGAACCACGAATATGAACTGTATCTGCAGCTCGAAAATATCGATCACAGTAAAACCAAAGTTCGGCATCCGCAGAGTAACGGCATCTGTGAAAGATTACATCGTACAATGCAAGATGAGTTCTACGCTGTCACCTTCCGTAAAAAGATTTATCAAACTCTGGAAGCCCTGCAAACAGACCTCGATCAATGGATGCTTCACTACAATCGGGAGCGACCTCACAGTGGCCGATATTGCTTTGGTAAAACACCGATGCAAACTTTTGATGAAACAATTACCTTAGCCAAACAAAAACTGCTGAACCAAATAAGTCCAGCAGCCTAACTTTTTTATCAATATCCTATAAAAACCAAAAAAGAAAATCCTAAACTGTCAGATCAACTACTAACTATTACA
>NZ_JAACJR010000008.1:0-59006 GCF_009939225.1 Sediminibacterium soli
TGTTTTATTTCAGAGCCTTTGACCTCCCCGCTTCAGCGGGATGCGCTATCCAACTGAGCTACCGGTCCAATAATTTGTTTTATTTCAGAGCCTTTGACCTCCCCGCTTCAGCGGGATGCGCTATCCAGCTGAGCTACCGGTCCAATAATTTGTTTTATTTCAGAGCCTTTGACCTCCCCGCTTCAGCGGGATGCGCTATCCAGCTGAGCTACCGGTCCTTAACGGGCGCAAAATAACGAAAAAAACAGAAGCGGTACAAACTCGGCTTATCTTGCAGCATGGCTTTTTTGTCTGTTAACGGCATCGGCAAAAAGATCTCGGAATCTTTTTCGCTCGAAGAAATTGATTTTGTCCAGCAGCCCCTGCACAAACTGGCGGTCACAGGCGAAACTGGTTCGGGCAAAAGCACGCTGCTGCGGATCATTGCAGGATTACTGCAACCCGACCAGGGATCGGTATGGCTGAACGATCAACGTGTGCCGGGACCGGACGAACAATTGATACCCGGTCATGCCTCCATTGCCTACCTCTCGCAGACGCATGAGCTGCGCAACAATTACCGGATAGAAGAACTGCTCGACTATGCCAACCGCCTGCCACGGAAGGATGCCGAAGCACTGTACCGGATAGGCAGGATCGATCACCTGATGAAAAGAAAAAATGTTCAGCTATCCGGCGGGGAAAAACAGCGCGTGGCCCTTACCAGGCTGCTGATCGGCGCACCCCGGTTGCTGTTGCTGGATGAACCTTTTTCCAACCTGGATCCCATACACAAGCAATTGCTCAAAGCGGTTATCAGCGATATCGGCGACAGGCTGGGCATCACCTGCATCCTCACTTCTCATGACCCCACCGATACCCTGCCCTGGGCCGATGAGATACTGATCCTGAAGAACGGCCGGCTATTGCAGCAGGGCAGTCCCACCCACCTGTTTCACCACCCGGTAAACGAATATGCCGCAGGACTGTTTGGCCCTTACAACCTGCTCGACGCAGCCGCGGCGCAACTGCTGGGAATCGATACTGCCGATGCGGGACAGGCACTCGTTCGCCCCAACGGACTGGTGATCGCAGACACAGGCATACCGGTAACCATCACCGCTAAACAGTTTTACGGAAATTACGAATACCTGCAGGCCCTGCTGGGCACCCTGTCGCTGACGCTGATCGGCAGCGGGCGCCCCGTGGCGGCGGGAGAAACCGTATTTGTGCAGCTCCGCCATTACAGCCGGTTATAATATTCTGATTGCCAGCGATCCGGATACTATAAGCTTTCTTTAAGCCGCAACGCCTGTATTTGTTGTAGTTTTGAACAGATTTGCAGCTTATGAAACAGGTTGTTTTTTTACTGATCGTACTGGTTTCCGGCGCCGCAACAGCACAGACCAAACAGGCAGCGGTTCAGAAAACCCAGACTGTAAAGTCCGTGGCCACGGAAGGAACCCTCGCCGGTTTTGAAACCGTGTTGTCGGACGGCAAAATACTGTTCAGCAAAAAACTCTCCTGGAGCAGCCCCGGAAGCGCCCCCGCCGCGGCCTATTTCCTGGAAACAAAAAACAGCAGTTTCAACAACGGCAAACCCTTTGCCGTAAGCCTGAACAAAGATGCGTTCGACAGCTATTTCCAGAAAAGTTCGCCCGAGCTGAACCAGAAATGGGCACAGCTGACAAAATTCATGCAGGACCGCCGTTTGTCCTATACGGACGAAGAAGGCTGGATAAAAGCCATCAACTACCTCAACAGCATCCTGTAGCCGGTGGGGGTTAACAAGGCAACTAATTTTCTCGCTCCGCCGTTTAGATACCGGGATTACGCTAACTTTAAATGACCAGACTTACCGGGATATTTATGCGCAGACCCGTTCTTACCTGTTTATGCTGGCTTTTGGCTGTATTGGTGGATGCGCAGAACAAATGCCCCGCCAATATCGGTTTTGAGCTGGGAAACTTCACCGGCTGGGACTGCGGTATCGGCAATATCAGCGGCGCCAGCGGCCAGATCAACCTGCAGGCAACCGCCCCCGTGGATAACCGGCAAACACTGTACAACAGCGCCGTCAGCGGCGATGTGCTGGACCAGTTCGGGGGATTTCCGGTCTGTTGTCCCAACGGCAGTAATTTTTCTGTAAAACTCGGCAACTCAAGTACGGGCGCGCAGGCCGAGCAGGTCAGTTATACCTTTACCATTCCTTCAGACCAGAACAATTACAGCATCGTATACCATTATGCGGTGGTTTTTCAGAATCCCGCGCATGCCAGCTGGGAACAGCCCAAATTCACCGCCAATGTGGTGGATGTACAGTCGGGCCAGTACATCGGCTGCAGTTCGTTTTCCTATACGGCCTCTTCTTCCCTGCCGGGGTTTAAACAGTCCACCGTGCGCGACAGCGTTTTTTACAAAGACTGGACGCCGGTCACCATCAAACTCTCGGGTATGGCCGGCAAAACCATCCGCCTCGAGTTCACCACCAACGATTGTTCCAAGGGTGGGCATTTTGGTTATGCCTATGTGGATGTAAACCAGAACTGCACCTCTCCCATCAATGGCAATGTATTTTGCGCAAACAGCGACCAGATGACGCTGATCGCTCCCTATGGTTTTGCAGGTTACCGCTGGTTCAACGACGATTTTTCGCAGCAGATTGGCAATAAAAGCACGCTTGTGTTTAAACCGGTTCCCGCACCCAATACCAGGTATGCACTTGAGGTGGTGCCCTATCCCGACCAGGGCTGCCTGGATACCCTGTATACAACCGTTGTGTTCTCGCCCGAGCCGCTGGGCCTGTGTGTCAAACCGCATGTGGATGCCTGTATCAGTTCGGGGATAGACCTAACCGGTGGCAGTGTTACTGCGGGCAGCGGCTCCAACCTGAGTTTTTCCTGGTTCATTGATGAAACATTCAGCAAGTATGTGCAGAACCCGAAAAAGATCGTCAAATCCGGCACGGTATACGTGGTGGCAGAAAACGATGCCGGCTGTACCGTTGCCGACAGCGTAGTCATCAACATCGAACCCATCCCGGAATTTACGGTCACCGATCCTGCACAGGTATTCCGTCCTTCCACGGTGGATATTACCCAAACGGTTACCGCCTCCAATGGCGTATACCGCTATACCTACTGGCAGGATTCCCTGCTGCAGAAATCCCTGCCAAGACCCGAGGCCATCAACGAAAAAGGCAGGTATTTTATCAAGGGCGATAATACGGTTACGCCTGAATGCACGCTGCTGCGGCCGGTAAACGTAAAAATACTCGACCCCTCCATCGATGCGCCCAATATTTTCAGTCCCAACGGAGACGGCATCAACGATACCTGGCGGATCCCCAAACTGGCTTACTACCCGGAATGTATCGTGGAAGTGTACGACCGTTCGGGCAAAACGCTGTTCCGTTCCCTGCCGGGCTATCCTGCCACCTGGGACGGTACCTACAACAAACAAAAACTGCCCGTGGCCACCTATTACTACCGCATCCGTCTGAACAGCGAGCTCCCGTTTGTAAGCGGAAGCATCAGTTTGATCAGGTAAGCGGTCTTTAGAGTAACAGCTATCTCACTTGATCTGGTTTACCTTCATACAGAAACCCTGCCGGCCCTATATGCGCGGATTGATATGGATTTGTTTACCGATCCTGTTTGTTGCCGATGGTTTTGGCCAGGGGCTTTGTCCGGCCAATATCGGCTTCGAGAACGGCAGTTTTTCCGGCTGGCAATGTTATGCGGGCGATATCAGCAATACGGGCTCGGTATCCATGCAGAACACGCAACCGATCAATGGTATTCATACCCTTTATCAAAACACCGCGCCGCAGGTAAAGGACACTTTCGGGGGATTTCCTGTTAACTGTCCCAACGGCAGCGGCTACTCCATCAAACTCGGGCATGGTCTTGCCAGGGGGAAAGCACAGGCCGTTACCTATACGTTTACCATACCTCCGGGACAGAACGATTACAGCCTTATTTTCAACTATGCGGTGGTATTGCAGAACCCGGCGGATCATCTTGCCTTTGAGCAGCCGCAGTTCACTTCGAAAGTATTTGATGTAAGCGCGAATAAATACCTCGAATGCGGATCGTTCCAGTTCATCGCCGCGCCCAACCTGCCGGGTTTTAAAGAATCACCGGTGGAAAAATACATTTATTACAAAGACTGGGCGCCGGTTACCATCAGGCTATCGGGTATGGCCGGCAAAACCATCCGTCTGGAGTTTACGGTGACCGATTGCACCAAGAAAGTGCATTTTGGCTATGCCTATATCGATGTGGACGAAAACTGCACCACACCGGTTACCGGCAACACCTATTGCAACGGCACCGATGCCGTGGTGCTGAAAGCGCCCTATGGCTTTAAAGAATACAAATGGTTTGACGAGGCATCCTCCACGCTGATCGGCACGGGCAATACCCTGCGTATAACACCGCCGCCGGTTGGCAATACCAAATACCGGCTGGAGATCGTTCCTTTTCCCAACCAGGGATGCTACGATACCATCGAAACAAAGATCATTGCGCTAAGCGATTTTATGTTGCTGAAAGTAAAAGACACAGTACAGGGATGTGTGTCGCCGGGCGCGGATATCGCCAATGCATCGGTAACGGCGGGCAGTACGCCAGGGTTGCGTTTTCAGTATTTTACCGACAGCACCCAGGCGGCGCTGGTTGCCAACCCCGCGGCGGTTACGAGAGAGGGCGGGTATTATATCCATGCCACCGCGGGCAGCGGCTGCACCGATATCAAACCCGTATACGTGCAGCTGAAAAAGCCACCGCTGCTGGTAGTGAGTTCCCCGGTTTGCGAAGCGATTTCTGCCGATCTCACACAGGCATCGGTCACCGCAGGCAGCGAAGCCCGACTGGTGTTTACTTACTGGCAGGATACCACCGCCGTAACCGCCATCGGCAACCCGGCCGCCATCACCGCCAGCGGAAAATATTTTATCAGGGCCACCAATACCGCGGGTTGTAACAGTCTTGCGGCGGTTGCGGTAACCATCGGTAACCTGCCGGGTGTTGTGCTCGCGGATATTCATTCCTGTGGCGAACTGCTGTTTAGTAACGCCAGGCCTGCTGCGGGCAGCAATCCATCCGCGCAGATAACCTACTGGCAGGATGCCGCTTTATCCGTTGCGGTAACGCCCGCGCAGGTTTTCAGCGCCAGCGGCACCATCTACGCCAGAGCGGTGGCCGTTTCCGGCTGCAGCCTGGTAAAGCCGCTTCAGGTGCTGATCCACGAGAATCCCGCATTTCTGGTAAACGATCCGCCGCCTGTAACCAGACCCGCAACCGTGGATCTCCAGTACACCATTTCCGCAAACATACCGTTCAGCTATTCTTACTGGCACGATGATAAAGCGACCAGGCCGGTTGAATCACCGCACGCGGTTACGCTAACCGGCCGGTATTATATCAGGGGCAGCGACCAATACGGATGTGTCAGCACCAAAGCCGTAACTGTGCAGATCATCGATCCGCCGGTTGCGGCGCCAAATGCCTTCAGTCCCAACAACGATGGCGTGAACGATACCTGGCAGGTGCCCATACTCAGCGCATACAGCAACTGCACCGTTGATATTTATACGCGCGATGGCAGAAAAGTGTTCAGTTCAACCGGCTACAGCATACCCTGGAACGGAAAGCAAAACGGCAGAACGCTCCCTACAGGCACTTATTATTATGTGATCAGGCTCAACCCCGGTAAAACACCGGTATCGGGCAGCGTGACCATTGTGCAATGACAACCGGCCTGCCGCTTTTGTTCCGGGATACCGGTTGCTGCCACTTCGAAAAATCGTAGTTATTCCGTTACATTCGCGTTGAACCGTTCGCAGCCTTATGAATGTACAAATCGAAGCCAGCTGGAAAGAAGTCCTGAAGCAGGAATTTACCAAGCCGTATTTTCTGCAGGTTGCTGCGCACCTCAAAACAGAAAAAGCTTCGGGCGCCACGATCTATCCGCCAGGGCAGCTGATCTTCCACGCTTTTGATCAAACACCATTCGACCAGCTGAAAGCGGTGATACTGGGACAGGATCCGTACCACGGCGCCGGGCAGGCGCATGGACTCAGTTTTTCCGTACCCAACGGGGTAACGCCGCCGCCATCGCTTGGTAATATCTACAAGGAACTGCATACGGATATCGGTATGCCCATTCCCAAAACAGGTAACCTGACCAAATGGGCGCAGCAGGGTGTACTGCTGCTGAATGCCGTACTTACCGTTCGCGCCAATGAGCCCGCGAGCCATGCCAAAATAGGGTGGATGGACTTTACCGATGCGGTGATCCGCAAAATATCAGCCGAAAAAAAAGGCGTGGTATTCCTGTTATGGGGCAGGTTTGCCCAGGAGAAGCAGGTACTGATCGATGAAACCGTACACCATGTGCTGAAAGCGGCGCACCCCTCTCCCTTCAGCGCAGACAAAGGATTTTTCGGGTGCAAACATTTCAGCAAAACCAATGAGCTGCTGCGCGCACAGGGACTCGAAGCTATTGACTGGAATCCATAACTGTTACCGACAATGAACCGTACAAGAAATCAGTGGTTGCTGAACATTGTTTGCCGCGTATGGGCGCTGTGGGCCCTGTTGTTATTTCTCGGAACCATGCTTGTGGCTTTTGTCTTCTACCTGCCCTGCTTTTTTTTAAAAGACCCGGCAAAAGCCGCCTGGCACAGACAAGTTTCCAGGGTATGGATGTTGCTGTACCTGCACCTGATTGGTTGCCCGTTCAGCGTAAAAGGCAGGGAACATTTTTCCGCTTCCACCAATTACATCGTTGTCTGCAACCACAACAGCCTGATGGATGTGCCGATAAGCACACCGTTTATGCCAAGACCCAATAAGACCATCGCCAAAAAAAGCTTCGCCCGCGTACCGGTATTCGGATGGATCTATTCTTTTGGCAGTGTGCTGGTAGACAGGAACAGCGATGGCAGTCGCCGCAAGAGCATCGACGATATGAAACAGGTGCTGGCCCTGGGTATCGATATGGTGATCTATCCCGAAGGCACACGCAACCGAACCGGGGACCCATTAAAGAAATTCTACGACGGGGCTTTCCGTTTATCGGTGGATACCCAGAAACCGGTGATGCCGGTGCTGTTGTTCCATACCGCCAAAGTGCTTCCTCCCAACCGGTTTTTCTATCTCTGTCCGCACAAAATCGAAATGCATTTTCTCCCCCCCGTAGAACCGGGCACCATGACCGCCGACGCGCTCAAAACAAAAGTGTTCAGGATGATGTGGGAGTATTATGAGAGAGGAATTATGGATTAGTGGATTCTGGATTTGCGGATTGCTGAATGAGGTAATTTCGGGAAGCGTCGGGGATGAGCATTATGGGTGAGCTTTCACTAATCATGAATGCCCCCGGGCACAAAAATCAGCCGGCAACTCCTCCAAAATCCAGCATTCACTAATCCGCAATCCGCAAATCCGCTAATCCGGAATTTTAATAGTTCGTAAACGTTCTGCTGCGGTTGATCTTCAGGTCGCGAAGGATGCCCGATTTGGGGCTGAACATGATATTGAATGAGCGGTAGATGCCTATCGGCATCACGTTGATCGATAGCTGCCAGCAATGCATCTCGCGCGAGATGAACATGGAGAACTGCTGCAGTTTGGCCGTGCTGAAATCGTAAAAACCCTGGCCGCCCAGTTTCCATTTCGGGGACAGACTGAAATCGCCATTAAAGTTCATGGTGGAATAAACGATCGATTCAAAACCGGAATAATCGGGCTTCATCTGCCGGTTCAGACTGAGAGAATAGGACAATGATACCGTCCAGGGAATATTGAAATCGGTGAACTCTGCGGGGTTTGCCCTTACAAACTGCAGTTGCCGCTGCTGTTCGTCGGGCGTCATGAAAGGATCCACCGGAATATTCTTATCCTCCGCTTCCTTGCCATCGCGGGTTTTGCTGGAAAAAGAAGTGGAAACGGCGAGACTGGTATTGATCAGTCTTCCGAAATTGAGTTTAGAAGGGTCCAGCGCCAGTTTGTTTACCCGGTATCCCCTGGCATTCACCTGGTAGGGATCCAGTACGGCTGAAGCGGTGATGCTTACCTTTTCGAACAGGGTGCTGCGCGCATACAGGTTGATGGAACTGAGCGCAAAGCTGTCTATCAGAAAATTATAGGAGCCGCTGAAACCAAATCCGTCCAGCAGTTTCACTTTTCGCGATTTCTCTTTTGATGTGGTATCACGGTTATGCACTTTCATTTCAAGCAGGTTATCAACGGCGAAAGTGATACCGCCAAAAGCACCTTCTGAGATCGGGCCGATGATGCCTCCGTCGAACTGCGAGAACCGCATCACATTACCCGCGGTGTCGATCCGGGTATTGTAAAAATATTTTGCACCGAAATCGGGGCGGTAACTGAAGGATACCGATGGCCGTATCTCATGGCGTATGGCCTCTACATGTTTGGAGCGCTTGAAAAGATAGGTACCGAATATGCGCGTATTAAGTGCGGCGCCGAAACTCATTTCACGCGCCGTATAAAAACCTTTCTGGATGGTGGTGTCCACTTTTTTCAGCGTATTGTTCCAGGAACGGAATATGCGCTGTCCATACCATCTCTCGCCGTACGAAACGCTTGGTGTTACGATAAACGGCCCCAGCGCAGGCAGGGCAAGCGTAATGGGCACGCTGTGTATGGCACCCCACTGCAGGGTGTCGAGCATTTTTTTGAAACTGAAGGCGCTGTCGTAAAATGAAACCAGGTTCTGGAAGTTGCCGCTGTAACCGATACCGATCTTTTCATACCATTTCTGCGCGCCTACCTGTTCTTTTTTCTGGAAAGGATACATCGTCACCACATTGAAGTTGGCCGTGGGCAGGTTCAGGTTCATCAGTCTGGATACACTGTTCTGGTTATGGTTCAGGTTCAGCGAAAGATTGTATTTGCCGTTCCAGTCTTTGTTATAGGAAACGGAGGAACTTAGCTGGTTCTGAAAATTCTGGTAAGGGTTGGTGAACTGGTTCCGGTTAAAACGCGTGCTGCCGAAATTCACATTGGCGGAAAAACTGGTGCCGGGTCTTGCTTTCGAATCGCGGCTATGGCTCCAGTTGATCATAAACGTATTGCTCTGCGAAAACTCGTCCTTGGCAATAAAACCGGTATTGAGCGTTCTTGTTTTCTGCAGCGAAATATTCAGGCTGCCCGTGTATTTGTACCGTTTTACATACCTGCTGGCCGTATTCAGCCGCCAGCCACCATAGGAATAAATATTGGACGTGATGGTGATATCCGAATACTGGTTGGGGGTGAGGTAATAACCCAGTCCCTCCAGTCCCAGCCCAAAACTTTCGCTGGCCGTGAACGTGGGAAACAGCACACCGCCATGCCGCTCCCTGTTCAGCGGAAACAAAGAGAACGGCAGCGAGATCATCGGTATCGGAACAGATTCCACCTCGGGGTATACCCTGCCCGTAACGCCGATCTTGTCGTTCACGATCTTCATCCTGCGGGTGCGGAAGGCAAAATGCGGGGTATCGAGGTTACAGGTGGTAAACCTTGCATCGCGGGCAAATATCGAGTTACTGTCTACTTTCTTCAATGCCCTTGCATTCACAAATATCTCTCCTTCCTGGAAGAAGGTGTTCTTGGTAAGCGCCCTGGCATCGTTCATCCGGTAGATGATGGTATCGCTGATCGATTTCAGATCGCCCTGTACAAAAGTGGGTTTACTGGCAAGATCGCCTGTGGTGTCTTTTGCACCGTAGGCAGTGATCACTTTGGTGGAATCGTCGTAGGTAATAACACCCGCGTCGAGTTTCATGTCTTTATACTCTGTTCTTGCCTTACCGTACAATACAAAATTCCGGGTGGGAACCATCAGCAGGGCCGAATCATCGGCATGATAATGCACGGGCGCATCAAGCGAATCCTTCGACAGCGGCACCGTATCCGCCACCACAACCAGCGAATCTTTTTTCAGACGCGAACTGTCTGCCTGCCGGCGCACCACCGTATCTTTTTGCAGGGTATCGCCTGTGCGTTTGGCGGGAACAGTGTCGGACAGCTGAAGGGAATGCGCAAAAAACAAAGGCGAAACAACGCCGGCTTTCACATAAAACGTTAATATGAGCAAATACGCCGCAACAACAATAGCCAGCCCCGTTTTTACGTTAATTTTGTACAGTTTGCACCTATTCACAGTGGCAAAAATAGGTTTTCAACGGGTAACTATTCCTTCCCGGTATTCTTTAACGAAATGATATGCTGATCAGAAAATACGCTGCTTTGATTTTGTTAAGCTTTGGATCGATGGCTTTTTCCGCTTTTGTCCCGGTGATTAACCATGGCAGCGACCCAAAAAAGCCCTTCCAGAAACAGCCGCTCAAGCGCATCGTGATCGATGCCGGGCATGGCGGAGGTGATATCGGTGCAAAAGGCCGTTATTCCACCGAAAAAGAGATATCGCTTTCCGTGGCGCTCAGGCTGGAGCGGATGCTGAAAGCCGATATGCCCGATGTGGACATCGTTATGACCCGCAGAACCGATGTATTCGACCCGGTGACCCGGAAGGCCCAGCTGGCCAACCAGGCCAAGGGCGACCTGTTTATCTGTATACATGTCAATGCAGGGGGCGGCCCCGTCAGACACCGGGAATTTGTGGGCTACAGAACGGAGACCTATTACAAGGGCAAAGGCAGGAAAAAGAAAGCCTATACACGGCAGGTGAAGGAATACCGTACCTGGACAACCCCCAACCCTGCCAAAGGCACCGAGACCTTTATTTACGGGGTTGACAAAAGCGAGGCGGCCAAAGCTGCGCTCAGCGCCAATGAAGATCTGTACCTCGACAGTATTTCAGCCAGGGAACTGAAGGATTTCAATCCTACCGATCCGGCCAAAATGATGATCATCAACATGAAGACCCAGAGTTATTTTGCGCGCAGCGCCAACCTGGCGCTTACGATAGAAGAGGAATTCAAAAAAATAGGCCGTATCAGCCGCGAAGCCAAGCAGCGGCAGAAAGGCATCTGGGTGCTGCAGGCCGTGGCCATGCCCGCGGTGCTGGTAGAAACCGGTTTTATCTCCAACCCCGATGAAGAAGATTACCTCAACAGCGCCGAAGGGCAGCAGGAGATCTGCGAAGTGATTACCCGTTCGGTAAAGCGCTATCGCTTTTCGCTTGAGAAACAGGTTTCCGGTAACGGGGCCGCGGGTTCGCGGTAGTTTCCACTCATCCCAATAGAAAGCTTAGTTTTGTCACTTATGAAAATTTCCAATGAAACCAAGGTGGGCGCGCTTACGGCGATTGCCATCACTTTGCTGATACTCGGCTTTAATTTCCTGAAAGGCAAAACACTGTTCAAGACCGGCAATATCATTTACGCTCCCTATGCCAACTCAAAAGGCCTGATGGTGTCCAACCCGGTGTATGTAAACGGCTTCCAGGTAGGCGCCGTGTTCGATATCGAGAACAAGGATCAAAACCTGTCACAGATCGTTGTCGCCATCAAACTGAAAGGCGATTACAATATTCCCCGCAACTCGGTTGCTTCCATCAAAGAGAACCCACTGGGCGCACCCAGCATTACGATCACGCTGGGCGATGCCAAAGAGTTTATCAAGACGGGCGATACCCTGCTTACCACCTCATCGGCCGGACTGATGGGCGATGTAATGGCCAAACTCGGCCCCGTGGGCGACCAGATCACCACTACCCTGCATTCGCTGGACAGTGTGCTCAGGAACATCAACACCATTTTCGACCCTGCCACAAAGGGCAACCTGCAGCAGGTGATTGCCAATATCAACCGCACCACGGCCAGCCTGGTGGTTTCTTCCGCTTCGCTGCAGGGAATGCTGAACCAGCAAACAGGCGCCATTGCGCAGTCGATGGGCAATCTTTCCAGCTTTACGAAAAATCTTTCCGACAACAACCAGAAGATCAGCAACTCGCTGGCCAGCCTCGAAAAGGCAACGGGCAATTTTTCCAATGCCGATGTTGCCGGAACGGTAGACAGGCTGAAAGCGTCCATCAATTCGCTGAACGGGATGCTGGAAAGACTGAACTCGCAGGATGGCTCGCTGGGCAAACTGATGAACGACAAGACACTTTATAATAACCTTATCAATACCGTACGCAGCGCCAACATACTTTTGGATGACCTGAGAGTACATCCCAAGCGCTACGTGAATATTTCCGTGTTTGGGCGAAAAGACAAAAGCGGCCCGCTGATGGTGCCGCTGAACGATTCAGTACCGAAGTAGTCAGATGAACGGTTTCAAACAACTGATAATAGCAGTCATGTACCTGCTGGCTGCAGGCTCCCTGCAGGCGCAGAAGCCGGCCGCGGATACCGGCGCCGGTAAAGTACTGGAGATACTTAAGGGCGACCGCATGCATATGATGGATGTGGATTCGGCGCACAGGTTTGTGTCGCTGGTGGGCAAAGCCCTTGTTCGGCAGGAAAAAACATTGTTCTATGCAGACAGCGCCGTTATCAACCAGTTTGACAACACGCTGGAAGCCTTCGGCAATATCCATATCAACGATGCCGACAGTGTGCACACCTACGCACAGTACCTGAAATACCGGGGTAAGGAAAAAAAAGCGCTCCTGAAAAACAAGGTGCGGCTGACCGATGGCAAAGGGGTACTGACCACCGACGAACTGGAGTATGATGTATCGCTGAAGATCGGCACCTACCTGAAGGGCGGAAAACTGGTCAATAAAAAAACGGTGCTCACCAGCGGGGAGGGCTACTATTACGGCGATACCCGCGATGTGTACTTCAAGAAAAAAGTGGTGATGACAGACCCGGAGTACCTGGTGTATACGGATACCCTGCAGTATAACATCAATACGGAGGTCGCCACGTTTGTATCGCCGACGCGTATTGTCAGCGACAGCGGCAGACGCACCATCCATACCAAAGACGGCAATTTTGACCTGAAGAACAAACGCGGCTTCCTGTACAAGCGCTCCTGGATAGACGACAGCACCTATACTTTTACCGCCGACGATATGGCCGTTGACGACAGCACCAAACTGGCGGAGTTCAGGGGCAATGCCGTGTACCGCGGCAAGGATACCGCGCAGGGTTTTGACCTGATCGCGAACAATATCAAAACCGACCGTAAAAAGGATATGCTGCTGGCTACCGAAAAGCCCATTCTGCTCATCAAACAGGGGCGTGATTCGGTATGGGTGGCTGCCGATACACTGTACACGGCGAGGTTAAAAGACCTGATGAAAACGCGTGCTGTTCCCAATATCCGCGATTCAGGAATCACCAACATCGACACAACGCATATAACCGACAGTACCAATAAATTTTTCGAGGCCTACTATCGCGTCCGGATCTTTTCCGATTCCTTACAGGCCGTGGGCGACAGTCTTTTTTATTCCCTGCAGGACTCTGTTTTCCGGCTCTTCAAATCGCCGGTGATCTGGGCAAAGGAAAACCAGGTGTCGGGCGATACCATCTACCTGTATACCGCCAATAAAAAACCGGAGCGCATGCGTGTATTCGAAAATTCGATGGCCATTAGCCGGGTCGACAGCACCGCGTATTTTAACCAGCTGCGCGCCAATACCATCAATGCCTGGTTTATGGACGGAAAGATCAACCGTATGCGGGCAAAAGGCAATGCGGAAAACGTATTTTATAACCAGGACGATTACAAACGTTTTACCGGTGTAAGTAAAAGCTCGGCCGATATGATGGAAACCCATTTCAAAGACAGCAAACCGGAACTGATCAAATTCGTCAATAATTTTGATGGCGATACCTACCCTATGCGCCAGACAGATCACGAAAGCCTCAAACTCCGCAATTTCCGCTGGCTGGAATCGATCCGGCCAAAAAGCAAATACGATATACTTGCCAATTGATCGCCTATACAATTGTTTGTGAAATAGTTATCCCGGTTTCCTCAATATCCGGATCAGGGGTTTGCGCAAAAAAAAGGCCACCTGTTACGGTAGCCCTCTTTCCAAAACTATAACTGTTTATCCCTTGCTGTGTTGGTTCCGCCGGCCAGTAGCATTAAGAAAAAAGAGCTGTTCTTTTTTTCTTAATGCCAGCCGACAGCTGGTTGCTGATATTGGATTTTAAAACGGGGAGAAGTGTTATCCTCTCCTGACAACACAAAATTCGGCCGCAGCAGTTTACCCGCAGCAAGGTAAAAACGTGATTTTTTTGTGGTTGTTCAACTATGCGTTTCGTGAAAAAGAACGCGGTTTACGGCTTGTCCGCGTGGAAAAATACCGGTGTTTATCCCAGTTCTGTTCGCCGGATATGCGTAAAAAAACACCGATAACCCAGGCTTTTGTTGATGCATACCAGGATGCGATATACTAAATTGCCGCCGTGAAAACAACCACCCGCATTTCCGTGTTTGATCCTTTGAAGCGATTTTTTCAGGATGCCCGTGCCATTGGTGCGGTGCTCGTGCTTTGTGCGGTGGTATCCCTGCTGCTGTCGAACGCCGGGCCCTGGCAGGAGGCTTACCGGGGTTTCTGGTCCGCGGGCTTTGACGGGACAACCGATCCGCATGGTCATTGGGGAAGCTGGGTATTCCCGAATACGCCCTCGCTGGTGATCAACGACGGACTGATGGCCATTTTCTTTTTCCTGGTGGGCATGGAGATCAAACGCGAATTGCTCCGGGGTGAGTTGGCATCCGCGAAGCAGTCGCTGCTGCCGGCCATGGGTGCCGCGGGAGGTATGCTGGCCCCTGCCCTGCTGTTTGCCTTCTGCAACAGAAACGGGCAATACCTGAACGGATGGGCCATTCCCACCGCCACAGATATTGCCTTCACATTGGGTATGGCGGGTTTACTCGGGAAGAAGATACCCGTTAACCTGAAAATATTCGTCACAGCGCTTGCCATCATCGACGACCTGCTGGCCATTGCTGTCATTGCCCTGTTTTACGGGAACGAACTGCATACGGTATACCTGCTGGCGGCCGCCCTGGTGCTGTTACTGTTATGGCTGCTGAACCGGTACGGAAAAAAATTCGGGATCTTTCACTGGCTGCTGGGAATTGTTTTATGGTATTGCATATACCGTTCGGGCATACATGCTACCATTGCCGGTGTGCTGTTTGCGTGCATGGTACCTGCCCACGCATTGAGCAGGTATGAACACGATTTCCATCTGCCCGTGTATTTCCTGGTCATACCCGTTTTTGCACTGGCCAATACGGCGATGTATATTCCGCCGGGCATATCCGAACGGCTCGCTGCTCCGCTAAGCGCCGGCATACTTGCCGGGTTATGCATCGGCAAACCGCTGGGCATACTCGGTGCCTGTTACCTGCTGGTACGAACCAGGATGGCCGCCCTTCCGCGGGGTGTTAACTGGCAGGCGATGGTGGGCGGCGCCATACTGTGCGGCATCGGTTTTACGATGAGTATTTTTATCGCTTCGCTTGCATTTAACGATCCGGGGGTGCAGGATATTTCCAAGACAGCGGTCATGACCGCATCGCTTATCTCGGCTGTGGCAGGCAGCGTATGGCTGCGCTTTGCCAACACAGGCGATGCTATTACCCCGCAAAACAAAAAAGGCTGACCATACGGCCAGCCCTTCCGATTTTTTTTTGCGAAGGGAGGATCAATATCCCAGTCCCCAATCCCTTCCCTTCATCACCGCCGGCACGCCTTCCGAAATCCATTTTGCGGGCTTCCCGCCTTTGAGCAGGTAATCAAAGAACTGCTGTTCGCGGATCTGTATGTCTTTCCTGTTCCTGCGTTCCACCAGGTTATGCGCCTCGTTGTTGTAATTGAGCATCCATACTTTTTTACCAAGCCTGCGCATACCGGTGTACATTTCGATACCCTGGTACCAGGGCACGGCATCGTCTGCATCGTTAGCCATAATCACCAGCGGTGTGTTCACTTTAGGCAGGGCAAACAATGCGGAGTTCTCTACATACAGGTTCGGCTTTTCCCACAGGGTGGCACCGATACGGCTCTGTGTTTTTTCGTACTGGAACTGCCTGTTCAAACCGGTGCCCCAGCGTATACCGCCGTAGGCACTGGTCATATTGGCCACAGGTGCACCCGCCCATGCGGCCGCATACAGGTTGGTGCGTGTAATCAGGTACACGATCTGGTAACCACCCCAGCTTTGTCCCTGCAGACCGATCCGGGTGCTGTCTATATACCCCTGTTTTACCAAAGCGCGTGTGCCGCTTACAATATGGTCATAGGCACTTTGTCCGGGATGACCTTTTGTATACCAGATATCCGGCACAAATACCACATAGCCCCTGCTCACAAAAAACGGAATATTGAGACGGGAAGGCGTAGGCGACGGCGCGATATAACTGTTCAGTGTATTGTTGCTGCGCTCATAGAAATAAACCAGCATGGGGTATTTCTTCCTGGGATCAAACCCTTCCGGTTTGTATAACACCCCTTCGGTTTCTTTTCCAGTATAGGCTTTCCATCTGAACAATTCGGCGCTGCCCCAGTTATACGCTGGTTGCTGCGGGTTGATATGCGACAGCTGCGTGGCTGTACCGTTAACCGGCTGTACATACAGGTCGGCCGGCTTTGCAAAGCTTTCTTTTGTATAGGCGATCACATCCGCATCTTTCGCCTTCTGCACCTGGCCGCCTATTTTCAGGGGTTCTTTGAAAAGCAGTTTCACCTGGTTTTTACCCAGGTCCATCAGGGCAATCCCCTCGCTTTTGTCTTTTTCATCGTAAACAAGCAGCCATACAGACTGTCCCGTTTTCAGGTAGCGCTCGTTGGGATCAGTGTTCACATACCGGTATTGTACCCGGTCTTTGCGGCCATTGGTCAGCGGTACGGATTTTTCCACGCCGCGGGGATCCACGCGCCAGATATCGTAACGGTCGTAGATGAGCACATAGGTATCGTCCTCCATCCATTTTACCGCACCATAGGCATTGGGATCATCCGGCACATCGTTTTGTTCGTCGTATAAGGAGGTTCTGGTATCTTTTGCAACAGCATGGGTTTTCTTACCCGCGGCATCGTAAACAAAATATCCCTGTTTCCTTTCATCATAATACAGAAGGTATTTTCCGGAAAACGATGGTTGAAGCAGGTTGCCTTTGAAATCTTTTCTGATCATTTCCGAAACGCCGGTTTCCGGACTGATCGCATAAATATCCCCCACACTGAATCCCTGCCATTGTGTGGCCACCCGTTTACCCTCATCCGATACGGCATAGAAGACATCGCCGTCGCCTTCCTTTGTCTGCAGCATCCCGCGAAACTTGTCGTTCGCCAGTTGTACGAGCTGTTTGCCGGCCAGGTCTACCCTTGCCGTATAATTGCGGCGCAGATCGCTCTCGAGCGTGCGCAACTGCTGCGGCTGAATATAATCGTCGTTATAATGCCATACATCCAGGTTTACCCTTTCAAAATCGGGCAGCGTGGTGTCTTTGGGCGGAATAATGGCCGCAGTGCCGGCAAACAACCTGTTACCGCTTTTGCTGAAGCTGATCACGGCGTTCTCGCTGATGCTCGAGTTAGGCGGAAGTCCTTTTGTCTGCCTGTCGGCGATCAGTGCCGCACTGTCGCCACCCTGCCTGTAATAATACAGCTTATAAAATTTTTCCAGGGCTTTGCTGCTGCTGTCGCGCTCGGCAACAAAAGCCAGCTGTTTTCCCTCTTCATCCAGTCGGTATCCTTTTGCATCATGGAAATCACTGAAGATGGTTTTGTGCTGCATACGGGCGAGATCCAGTACCGAAACAGTTGCCTTGCTGCCGGCATCGCCTGTTTTCCGCGTGGTCTCGGTCAGCAGCACCGTTCCCTTTTTATTAAAAAAATATTCGCTTACCAGCGGCAGATGCGTTTCCTGTCCATTCTGCAGGTTGCGCAATACCAGTTCGGTGCCTTCTTCAAAAGGCTCATCGTTTTTGGGAGCGGGGGGCCTGTCGTTTTTCTGCGTCCGTAAGACCGCCATACCCTTTGCACGGGCATCGCTGATGCGGTTGCGGATACTGTCGGCCGCACGCAGCAGACTGTCGGCCATGAGCTGCATGGCGGTAATACGCGATGCGGAATCCATTTCCGTGTGTGTACGCAAAGTCTCGGGCTTATCCATCAGGTAGGCAAGCCAGCCGGCACCTTCCTCGGGCATTTTGAAGCTTTTGATACGGGCGATCTTACTGAGTTTATCGCTGCCCAACTGCAGTATGCCCAAGCTGTCTTTCGGCATTTCATCAGCCTTTCTTTTTTTGATGCGTGCATCACGCGTATCCCTGAAAAAAGGTTTGATGCGGAATACAAGACAGCGGCTGTCCTCCGATATCACTGCGCCATAACCACGGGGGAACTGCATTTTATAGCTGCCATCCACCGATTGAACGGTCAGCATACCATCGCCCTCCTGCGGGTTTACCGAGTAAACGATGTATTTACCATCGTTACTGATGGCGCGCTCACCCACACTCTGCCAGCCATCGTACACCGAATGATCAAGCGGTTTTTTCTGCGCAAAGGCAGACAGTGAAAACAGGCAACCGGCAAAAAGCAACAGCTTCTTCATATGCGGTAAGTTTGGTATACTGCCGAAGGTAGCAATTCAATCCATCAAATGCCGCCGGCAACGAAGCGATGGCCGATTGGGGATTGCCGGTCGCCGATTATCACACGCCGCTTCCTTTTCTCACCACGCGCAGCATCTGCCAAACCACGGAGAGGGCGATCAGTGACATACCTACGTAAAAACTCTGTTTCAGGTCCCTGTTTTCCTGAAAGAAAATAAATGCCATGGCGATACCGTATACCGGCTCCAGGTTAAGCGTAAGGTTTTGGGTAAAGGCGGATATTTTTTTCAGCGCCTGCAGCATCAGGTCCATCGCCAGTATGGTGCAGAGCCAGGCCAGGATCAGCAGGTACACCCAGTCGCTAAGCGAAGGCAGTACACTTTCAACCGGGTACCAGGCCAGGTATACGGGCATCAGCAGGGAAAGCATCGCCAGACCACCGCTGAGTTCGTACACCATCATGGTTTGTGGCCTGGCCACTTCCACATATCGTTTGTTCAGCACAGAAAACAGCGCGCCCAGAACGGCCGATGCCAGTCCGAGCAGTATGCCGGTGCGGTACCGGTCGTCGAAATGAAAGATCAGGTAAATACCCAGCAGGCTTAAGGTACCCAGCCCCAGTTCCTGCCAGCTGAATTTTTTGTCGGTCATCATGGGCTCAAGCAGCGCGGTGAAGAGACCCACCGAGGCAAAACAGACCAACCCGATAGATACATTGGCCGCTTTGATGCTCCCGTAAAAACATACCCAGTGCAGGGCTATCAGCGCACCGGTGCCCAGCAGCCTCCACACATTGGCAGGCGATATCCTTTCCAGTTTACCCTTCCACACCATCCAGGCAAACAACGACACTACGGTGATGCCGATGCGGTACCAGGTAAGCAGCCCCTCGTTCAGCAGGATGGCTTTGCCCAGAATACCTGTAAACCCGGCCAAGAAAACGGAGATATGCAATTTCAGCAGCGCCTGTTTCATGCAGCAAAGAAAGGGAATTCGGCGCCCAATCGGCCCGTGGGGAAACGCGGTGGAATAAGTTTTGTAACGGTGGTATACCGGCCTGCTGAACAGGATCCGGTCAATTAAAACACATCGTATGAAACAAATTGTAAAAACAGGTTTATTAACCACCGTATTCGCCTGTGCCCTATCGTTGCTGCAGGCACAGATATATGTAACCGTACGCCCCACCCGACCCACCGTTGTGGTAACCAGACCCGCAGCGCCTGCCGCAGGTTATATCTGGGTAGACGATGAATGGGTACCCCAGGGTAAAACCTATGTGTACAAAGCCGGGGCCTGGGTAGCCCCACCGCGCAGCGGGGCCGTATACAATAAAGGCTACTGGAAACGCAACAAAAAAGGCTGGCACTGGGTACCGGGCCGCTGGAAATAAGTTTTTAGCAGGTTTTTTTATAAGATCATCAAGAAAATAGCCGGTTACCCAGGTAACCGGCTATTGGTGTGCAAAGACATTGGGTATTATTTTACATAAGGACTTTCGAACTCGAGCTTTTTCAGTCCCTGCTGCACTTCTTCGCAACTCATGAATAATTTCCACAACAGACCGGTGCGGTAATTTTCCATCATCACAACGATCGGTCCCTGGTCAATGGCAAGATAGCGCTGCGGGAACCAGTTGGCAGTTTCGCTGAACGCGTCATAGGGTCCGTATATGCCCATCACTTTATCGTACATATCCTTATACCAGTGTTTCATAGCAGCCATGCTCTGCTGCGGGCTGTAGGGCATGGAGGATAATGCCGCGGTAGGTGATATCACCCCAAGATCGCGGCGCTGGCCTGGCGCATGGGCCGAATAACCTTTTACGGAATAGCTGGCGGTCAGTCCCCAGCTATCCGGACCATATCCTTTGAATTTACCGGGATTGGTAACACACCAGTTATAATCGATCATGGTATGACTCACGTTGTTCTGCCAGTAATCGGCATACCGATCCTTCAAACCCCGCGGATCAAGACCCAGATAAGAATAATGCGACCAGAACAGCGGTCCTCCGTATTCCTTGGACCCGTTGTGACCGAGTGTGAGTGTATAACCGTACTGCGTGGTGGTGTCTTTGATCCTGCCGCCTTTTGCCCATCCCTCGTGGTACACCGCCGCGGGCACGCTGTGTGTGGGCGATGCCGCCGCAAGTACATACATGATCAGACATTCGTTATAGCCGGTAACGGCAAAATTCTTTTCCCAGGCATAGTTGGGGCTCCAGTGCCAGTACAATACGTTCTTACCGTTGCGATACCAGTCAAAGTCCACTTCGCGCCAGAGGGTATCGATCTGCCTGGCCAGTTTTTTCTCGGCTTCATTACCGTCCTTGAAATACTGTCGCACCGCCAGCAGTCCCTGCAGCATAAACGAGGTCTCCACCAGGTCGCCGCCATCGTCTTTCTGCCCGAAGGGTTTCACTTTACCCGTTTCACCGTTAAGCCAGTGCGGCCATGCACCATGAAAGCGATCCGCTGTTTTCAGAAATCCTACGATCTGCTGCAGTCTTTCCGCACCCTGGTCACGCGTGATGAATTTCCGCTCGATACCCGCAAGTATCGCCATCACACCAAAACCTCCCCCGCCTATGGTAACAATGTGTTTGTCGTTGCTGGGGTATACACCGTCTACATGGAATCTTTCGCGTGCCATTCCCGAATGGGGTTCTGCGCCATCCCAGAAATAATTGAAACTGGCTCTTTGCACGCGGGTGAATATGGTATCGTCCTCAGCCGATAATACCGGCTGCAGCGATACGGATGCCGTTTTTTTCTGGCTGCCGCAGGCAAGCACAAACAAAAGCGCACCGAGATACACTATTTTTTTCATAGAATCTTTCTGTTGGTGTAAGTATGGTTATGAAATGATAAAGACGCGGAACAAATGTTGTGTAACAGCGTCCCGCGTCTTTACAAAAAACAGGCTGTTTATTTTTTGGCTACGCCAAGGTTATACAGTGCCTTGATATGCGCATCGGGCAAAGTGATATTGAATACCCGCACTTCGTCTATCCTGCCTGTCATCGGCGCAAAGTTCACATCGGCGCTTACCGGCATACCTGCAGCATTGTAGTTGGCACCAAAGAACAGTTCGCTTGGCTCATAGGCTTTGTAGTTGTTGTTGCCGGTGCCTCTGTTGGGGAAATTACCCACTTTAATGCCATTCATCCAGTTATTGAACACACCGGTGGCAAAATCGTAGGTAAGTACGATATGCACCCAGTTGTTCAGGTTGGTTCTGTTCAGCACATTGTTCAGGTTATCCTGCGTGCCGCCCCCGATTGTTGAGAAGGTGGGCTGAATGGTCAGCGTACTGTCGTTGGTAGCTGGATAGCTTTGGGTGTTCAAGGCAAAATTGATGTTGCCGTTGAACACACCCGGTCTGGCCAGCTGGAATACCATGGTTCTTTTGGAGCCGTTGTTCTTCAGCTTTACCCAGGCACTGAGGCTCCAGTTCTTCATCGAATCCGTTTTGAATTTCTGGAACTGGGTGGTGTAATACACGTACCCTGCCGCCAGCTCCAGCGCCTTGCCCCTGACACCGTCGGCCACATAGGTGTCGTTCACGGATTTATTGGGCGCGGTATTGGATTTGGTTTCGTTCTTGGTATCTTCAAAACCCCAGTAAGCGATAAGGTTGTTCGGGTATACTTCGTCAGAACTGGTATAGCCGTCTATCTTGCCCGCATACGCACCACCCGATACATCCGGCAGTTTATTTGGGTTGCCGTCTTTTTTGCAGGCCGTAAGCGAAACGGCCGCAGCCATCACGAGCCAGCAAAAGCGGTTGTTAATATATGATTGCAATTTCATGTAGATTGTTTTAGGATGTCAATTAATAACCCGGGTTCTGCGTAAGAACGCCCTTGCTTAAGTCGATCTGTGTTTGCGGTATCGGCATCAGGTTATCCCTGCCATTGTTGAAATTGGATTTACCCGCAGCCTGCAGGGTCTGCGCTGCAATACCCCAGCGTACCAGGTCAAAAAAGCGATCGTGCTCCATGGCCAGTTCCACCCTTCTCTCTTTCCTGATCGCATCGCGCAGCAGGCCCTGGTCGGTGGTGGTTATTTTGGGCAGCAGGGTATTGTTACCCGCCCTTGCGCGTGCACGCACCATCTCGAGTTTGTCGAGCGCCTCGCCGGTATTGCCTGCTTCGTTCTGTGCTTCTGCATACATCAGCAGTACATCCGAATAGCGGAGGATACGCACATTCATCCACCAGCCAAAACGGTTGCCGATTGAATTACGGAAAGAAGGATTGGTATGCACTTTATGGTTGTAACGCGGGTTGGGTAAACCGGTGGGCACCGCCTCGCCATAAACCGTAGTACCGCCTGCATACAGGATGGTGCGGTCTTTTCTCGGGTCGCCGGTCTCATAAGCGCCTTCCAGCTGTGTAGAGGGTGTGTTCCAGCCCCAGCCCAGGTCCCATACGCCGGTTCCGCGAACGCCCTGCACATTGGTGTACTGTATGCCATAGGGCGTGGTCATATTGGTGGCGTCGGCCGTTGCCTGTATTTCAAACACGGATTCTTTGGAGTTCTCCCCGTCTTCGCCGAATATTTTGGCATAAGGTGTGGAGAGATCGTACTGACCCGATCCGATCACCGCATTTGCCGCGGTTACCGCTGCGGCCCATTTCTGCTGGGTGAGGTATACTTTTGTCAGCAACCCGTTGGCGGCTCCCCTGGTTGCGCGGCCGATGAACTTGGCATCCCATGAAACCGGTAAGGTATTGGCTGCAAACTGAAGATCCTGCTCAATGAACGTATACAGCTGCGCCGGTGCGCTCTGCGCGATATTGCTCTGTGATGCCGCATCGTATATTTTGTCCACCAGCGGCACACGTCCGAACAAACGCACCAGGTTGAAATAGGCATAGCCGCGGATAAACCTGGCCTCTCCTTCGGTCTGGTCTTTTACCTGCTGGGGTGCATCGATCGTTTTGTTGTTTTTGATCTGGTCGATGGTGATATTGCATTTGCTGATCAGGTTAAAATAACCCGTCCATAACGCATTGGCCATACCATTGCTCGGCAGCACGGGAAAATTATCCATACCCTGTGCATCTGCGCCTCCGTCGGCCGGTGTACTGCCTTTGTCGGCATCATCGCTGCGGATACTTATCGCCGATACGAACGGGGTTACATGCACGTTATAATCGCGCAGCGAAGCATAGGCTGCAAACACGTACTGGTCGTACGGACCCGAACCTCCGGGAAACGGGTAGGTATCGGATGTATACCTGCCCTGCGGATCCCTGTCGAGGAAATTCTTTTTACATCCCGCAAAGCTCATGGCAATCACTGCCAGGCCCATGGCTGCAAAACCACGCGGATTTTTTAATATGTTCATGATGATATTCATTTATCGATTGAATTAAAATGTTACGTTCAGTCCGAAGGTATAGATAGAGGGTACCGGGTAGGTTCCGTTATCCGCGCCACTTGCAATCGGCGATCCCAATGCCACTTCGGGCGTATACCCTGTGGCCTTGGTGAACGTAGCCAGGTTCTGTCCGCTCAGGTACAACCGCAGTTGTTTTATACCGATGCTGCTGAAGCGCTTTTCCCCGAAGGAATAACCCAGCTGCACGGTACGGATACGGAAATAATCGCCCGGTTCGAGGTAATAGCTGCTGAACAGGAAATTGTTCGCACGGGTATTATCCAGAATGGGTTCCACATTGGTGCTGCCGGGAGTGGTCCAGGCGTTCAGACGGTTGCTTTCATAATTCAATACGGCGAATGTGGCGGTGCGGCGCTGCGTATAGATCTTGTTTCCGGCCACACCCTGTCCTTCCAGTATCAGGTCCCAGTTCCTGTATCCCAGTGATACATTGAACCCGAAATTGAATTTGGGGAACGGTGATCCGAGATAGGTTCTGTCTGCGGGTGTGATCACGCCATCGCCGTTTATATCGGCATAAGCGATATCGCCGGGCAGGGAATTGGTGAAACGCGCCAGTTTATCCATATCGGCGGTAGACTGGTAAACACCTGTTTGCCTGTAGCCGTAGAAATAGCCGATGGACTGTCCTGTTTCGGTTTTATTCACCCCGCCGTTGCCCAGCAGCTGGAAGTTGATGTTGTTACCGATAGAGGCCACCTTGTTTTTGTTATAGCTGCCGTTTGCAGAAATGCTGTAGGTAAAATATTTGCCGATATCGTCTTTCCATCCAAGGCTCAGCTCAATACCGCGGTTGCTGATATTACCCAGGTTGGTGTAATAGGAATAATCACCCGCAGAGCCGGGCAGCGTAATAAATGTCAGGATGTCTTTTGTGGTTCTGTCGTAAAAATTGATGTCGCCGGTCAGCTTGTTTTTAACAGCGCGGAATTCAAGACCAATATCCAGGCCGTTCACCACTTCCCAATGCAGGTTCGGATCGGGCACATAGGCAGGCGATACCGAGCTGTATACATTGGTTCCGAATACACCCACGCTGGAGGTGTTCAGCACAGGCAGGTAAAGATTGGTACCTGTACCCATGGCACTGCCCACCTGGCCCCAGGCCGCACGCAGTTTCAGGAAATCAACCACTTTGCTGATGCTGTTGGCTGCAAATTTTTCGTCGCTGACAACCCAGCCTGCGCCCACGCTGTAGAAATTACCCCAGCGCTGTGAGGGCGCAAACTTGGAGCTCCCGTCCCTGCGGTAGGTAAGGTTGAGCAGGTACCTGTTCTTAAACGTATAGTTCACCCTTGCGAGGTACGACATATACGCTTCTTCGCCGCCGCTGCCCGCATAAGTGCCGGGGTTGGCCTGGTTGGCGATATTGAGGTACCAGTAATTGGGATTGTTCGGTATGTTCAGCAGGGTATCACGACGGTTTCCGTTTACGAATGTGCTGCCGCTGTACAGGGTGGTAAAACCGAGTAAGGCGGTAACATGGTGGTCTCCGAATGTGTTGTCATAGGTAAGGGTATGGTCCTGCTGGAATTTACGGAACTCCGCCTGCGTCTGGCTTACACCGGTCTTGGCAGAGTTGTCGAAGGTAACCGTGGTGGGTGTTGCGCCCTCGCCCAGGTTTACAAAACTGTACGGAAGCGGGGTATAGGAACGGCTGCCGTTGAAACCAAGGTCTGTATAGAAAGTAGACTTAACCGTGAAATGATCCAGGAACTTCACTTCCGCAAAAGCGCTTCCGATAAAACGGTAGCCTTTGTTGACAGCCGTATTCCTGAAACGGTTAATGGTTGCAACAGGGTTGCCCACCTGCGCGCGCTGAAAAGAAGGCATAGAATAGTAAGTGGTGGCATCACGCTGTATCGGTACGATCGGCGCAGCCCACAGCGCATTATTCAGCACATCCTGGGGCGACTGCTGTACCCAGTAAAAACCGGTTACATCACCGCCGATGCGGATATTCTTGTTCAAACGCAGTTCCTGGTTCAGGCGAACGATGTATTTCCGGTAGTTATCGTTTTTGATCACACCGTCCTGGTTGTTGTAACCGATATTGAACAGGGTGGTCGTTTTGTCGTTGCTGTTGGAAATACTCAGGTTATTGTTGGTCATGAACGCATCGCGCAGCACCTGGTCCTGCCAGTTGGTATTGGCGGTATAATTGGTATAATCAAATGCAGCGGCGCCAAGGTTGGCCAGCTGTGCGGAATACAGTTTCCTGAATCCCGCTGCATCGGTTACCGGCACTTTGCGGCTTACATGCTGCAATCCCACCGAAGTCTGGAATGCCACACGGGTGCGGCCCTTGGGCGCGCGTTTGGTGGTTACCACGATAACACCGTTACCGCCCTGCAAACCGAAGATGGCGATAGAGGAAGGATCCCGCAGTATCTCCATGCTTTCGATATCGGCCGGGTTCAGGTAATCGATATTGGTCTGGAACACACCGTCCACTACGTACAGCGGATCGGAGTTATTGGTGCTGTTCACACCACGGATACGAACGGTTGGGGAAGAACCGGCACGGCCCGAATTCACGATCGTCAGACCCGCTACCCGTCCCTGCAGGGAAGATACCGGGTTGGTGGCTGGCATTTTTGCCACATCATCGCCTTTTACCGTGGTAATGGTACCGGTAAGGTCCCTTCTTCGCTGGGTACCGTAACCGATCACCACCACCTGCTCCAGCTGGGTGTTCTCGCGTACGAGCGACAGGGTCGGAATAACGGTCCTGCCATTCACCGGCACTTCCTGCGGGGTATAGCCCACATAGGAAAATACCAGCGTTGCCTTGTCGTCAACACCGCGCAGCTGCCAGTCGCCCGCAGCATTGGTATTGGTGCCGCGACCGGCGCCTTTCACCGCAACCGCTACGTTTTCCAGCGGAGCCCCGTTCTCATCGGTAACCTTACCGCTGATATCGATGGGCGGCGGAGGCATGGGTGCTGTTACAGGCAGGTTTACCGGTAAGGGCGCCAGCGCTTTTTCCGTTATCACGATGGTTTTATCGGTGATCTTATACCCCACAGGCTGGTCTTCAAACAAACGTTTCAGCACATTTTCCACGGGTGTGTTCGACACCTCGAGGCTGATGTTCCTGGCCTGTTTTGCCAGCCTGGTCTCAAAAAAGAAATCATAGCCGGTCTGTTTTTTAACTTTCCGCAGCACACTTTCCAGCGAAGCATTCTTCACAGACAGGGTTACGGGTTGCGATAAGCCGGCCGCACTCAACTGGATACAGGAGACGGTCAGCAAAACAATGATCATTCTCATGATGAGCATGTTTTTGGAGTGAAAGATGGCCCCTCGTAGCGGGACTTTCAGAAAACGCATCAATTGCATAGATTTGGTTTAATTGGGTTAACGATCGTATGGTCTTAGCGGATTATCAGGTCAGCTTCCCAAATTCCGCCGGAGGTGTTCCCGCACCTCCGGTTTCCTTTGGGTTAACTGCTATGCTCAAGGTGTTACGATTATCTTTTTGTCTTCTATTTTAAAATGGATCTTATTCAATTCGAGTATCTTCAGCACACTTGAAAGATTCTTATCGCGCGATACGTCTGCGGTGAAAAACCGCTCGGGTACGCCCTGCTGGTAGCTCACATCCACATCATACCAGCGCATCAGCTGTCGCATCAGCGTTTTCAGGTCGGTATCGCGGAAATCGAATTGCCCGTTCTTCCAGGCCATCACCTGATCTACATCCACCGCGTCGCGGACATGTATGCCGCTGGTTTTGCCCATTACCGCCTGTTGTCCCGGCACCAGTTGACCGATATCGTTGCCGTTATGCACGGTCACCGCTCCTTCGAGCAGGGTTACCCGGCTCTCGTTCTCCTCGTCGTAGGCGTTCACGTTGAAATGCGTGCCCAGCACCTCCACTTTTTTATCCCGGTATCTTACAAAAAAGGGCAGTTTTTTATTGGGCGTTACCTCAAAATAGGTTTCACCGGTTACGGTCACCGTACGTTCCTGACCCGTAAAAGCGGTAGGATAGGTAATGGAAGATGCCGCATTCAACCAAACTTTTGTGCCATCCGGCAGGCTTAGCTGGAACTGTCGTGCGCGGGGTGTGCTGAGTGTATTAAATTCCACGGCGGTCTGCCCGTTGGCGGCATGGTAGGCGATACCGTTGTTTTCTTTGGTGATGGATGCCTGTCCCTGGCTGGCGATATTGCCGTTATGCAGCGAATCAAGCAGTATTTTCTTTCCGTTGGCCAGGGTAAGAACGGCGCCGGTGGTGCCGGGTGCCACATCCTGCGATGCCGGTTTCCAGACAACGGCTGGTGCGGAACCTGCGGCCGGCTGGGAGAAATAATAGATACCCACAAACAGCGCCACCAATGCGGCCGCCACGGAGCCCATCCAAACCAGGCGTTTTCTCCGCTGCAGCGACACCAGTTTTGACTGCCCGATCACATGGTCGAAAATAAGATCGGCCTGAGCCTCGGTGAGATGGTTACCCGCCATGCTGGCGCCCGGCTCAAGCAGGGCGATCTCCTGGTCGATCAGCTCTTTCAATGCATCTTCGGAATATTTGCTGGCCGCCTGTTGCAGAAATAACTGGCGCTCCTCGGAACCGAGGGTACCGGCTAGGTATTGCCGGAACAGAAAGGGTAATCCGTTGTCAGGTTTTCTCATTGGCAGAGCAATTTTTTAAAGACTGCCGGGGAATCTTGCCGACCCCCCGACCGCCCTTGGCATATGCTAAGACAACCGAAAGAAAAAAAAGGGGGTAGCGGGGATGGAAAATTGTGCAAAAAAGGGGATGGCCGGGTGACGGAATGGGGCTACCTGGTTAAATGGCTATAAGACTGGGGTTATATTTTTTGCAGGTGACTACACCCCCTTTTAATAAAAAAGTACTTATTTTTGTACTTAAATAAGCACTTATGAAAGTGGTCAATTATAGCGAGTTCCGGCAAAACCTCGCCGATAACCTGAATAGCGTGAATGATGATCATGAGATCGTGGTGGTATCGAGAACAAAAGGCAGGAATATCGTGGTCATGGATCTTGACGAATTCAACGCAATACAGGAAACCCTGCACCTGTTAGGCGCTGCTGCCAACCGCCATCGCCTGGAAACCGCCCTTCAGGAAATGGAAAGCGGAGGCGGCAGGAAGCGTAAACTGATCAACGAGTAACCCGTATGGAACCGGTCTTTCAAACACCAGCCTGGGAAGATTATCTCTATTGGCAGCAGCAGGATAAAAAGACATTGATAAGGATCAATTCATTGATCCGCGACACACTTCGCTCACCCTTCAAGGGAATCGGTGAGCCCGAAGCTTTGCGAGGTGATCTTTCCGGATGCTGGAGTAGGAGGATCAACGAAGAACACAGGCTTGTATATGCGGTAATGGAAAACAGGCTTCATATCCTTCAGTGCCGGTATCATTATTTCAGATAGGAAATCCAGCCATCTAACCATTTAACAATGCAGCCATTCAACCCACTCACAAAAACAACCCCCGCCCCTGCTGAACCAGGTAACGGTGCAGTTTTTCGAGTGCGTTGGCGAGGTATTTTTTAACGGTTTCTTTCGACAGCCCCATTTCGGTGGCGATCTGCTCATGTTTCTTGCCTTCCAGGCGGCTCATCTCGAACACTTTTCGCTGTTGTACGGACAAAGTGGCACTGGCCTGCTGCAATACCCGCTGCAGTTCATGGAAGGCCACGGTATCGTCTGTTACCTCGGACACTTCCGGTCTGGCCAGCATCCCGAGCGCTTTTTCCTCGATGGCCCGGCGGCGGATGACATTATATATATGATTGCGGGTAACCGTGTTCAGGTAAGCCGTGAAATTATCGACGGTGCCCAGTCGCCGGTTATGCACCCATATCTTCAGGAATATCTCCTGTACGGCATCCTCTGCTGCCGTGTCGGAATGCAGCATCTGCCGGGCGATAAAAAATACCCTGTTGCGGTGGTGGTCGAATAATTCGCGGAAAGCAAGCACATCTCCCCTGCCGGTGCGGCGCAGTAAACCAATCTCGTCATATGGGGACCCGGCTTGCATGGAAACTGCAAATATAAATAAAAGCGGACAGGGTGCCGAAAGCCTGCCAGGTCCGCCGTAAATGCCGGTTTCCCTGCCGGCAGGATTTGTCCGGGCTTATATCGCTAACCGACAGACATTGTACTATTTTCGTTTCCTTCGACACTAATTTCCAAACACCGCTTATGAACCCGATCATCAGCCTGAAGAACCTGTACAAAAGCTATGGCGATAAACAGGTGCTGAAGGGCATCAATCTCTCTATTTATCCCGGCCAGGTAATCGGCTATATCGGTCCCAACGGCGCCGGCAAGAGCACCACCGTAAAAATATTATGCGGACTGATCAGCGACTATGAAGGTGAAGTGCTGATCGAAAACATCGATATCAAGCAGGATCCCGTTGCGGCCAAGACCCGGATCGGCTATGTACCCGAACTGGCGGAACTGTACGATGTGCTGACACCCGTGGAGTTTCTCTCTTTTATGGCGCAGCTGTACCATATGCCGGAAGAACTGGCGCAGGACCGTATCCGCAAAATGCTCACGGCATTCGGGCTCGAAGCGGCCATGCACCAGCGGATGGATACCTTCAGCAAGGGCATGCGTCAGAAAGTGCTGATCACTTCGGGTCTGATGCATGATCCAGATATCATTATCCTTGATGAACCGTTAAGCGGACTGGATGCCAACAGCGTGATCATCGTCAAGGAACTGATCGGCAAACTGGCCAAAGAAGGCAAGACCATTTTTTACTGCAGTCATATGATGGATGTGGTGGAGAAAGTGAGCGACCGCATTGTATTGATCAACGAAGGAACCGTGGTTGCCGACGGCAGTTTTGAAGAACTGAAACAGCAGCAGGGCAACCAAAGCCTGGAAAGCATTTTTGCACACCTTACGGCAAAAGAGTCTTTGTCGGGTGCCGCTGATCAGTTGTTACATGCATTCGGTAAACAGTAAGCTATGAACATCGTCAATAAATTTTTTCTCTGGTTACTGCTGCTGCCGGCTGCATTTTACCGCAGGCTGGGTGTGGATACCCGGTTGCTGAAAGCCGTACTCCGCGTAAAACTGGTGATGGATGACCGGCGGGCGCCCGCCATTGGCCAGTACAAACAGAAAAAAGCAAAGCCGCCCCGTTTTGCCACCATCGGTACGATGATCTTTTCCGCGGTGCTGGGTGCGCTCTACCTGTTTGCATTCCAGATAGGCAGGGATTACAGCACCAGGCTGACGATCTATTTTTTCATTTATATTTTCATGCTGGCTTCGATCCTTATCTCCGATTTCACCCATGTGCTGATCGATGTAAGGGATAACCTGATCATACTGCCCAAACCGATCAACGACCGCACGTTTCTTCTTTCCCGCCTGCTGCATATCGTGATCCATGTATCGAAAATGATACTCCCGATGTCGCTGCCGGCAATGATTTATATCGGCATCGTGTTCGGGATAAAAGAGTGGCTGTCGTTTTCCGTGCTGATCGTTTGTGCCACGCTGTTCACCATCTTCCTGATCAATGCGCTGTATGTATTGATACTGAAATTAACAACGCCGGATAAGTTCAAAAGCCTGCTGGGGTATTTCCAGATATTCTTCGCCATATTCGTATACGGCGGCTACCAGTTGGTACCGAGGCTGCTTAACAAGGTGGTATTGAACGGCTACTCTATCCTGGATACACCTTTGCGCCAGGCAGCGCCGCCCTATTGGTTTGCCGCCGCCTGGCAATATATCAAAGATGGCAACTGGGTTTCCTCTCTCGGGTTGTACCTGGTGCTGAGCCTGCTGCTTCCTGTTGTTTGCATCGTAACAGTGATCAGGTATTTCGCTCCTTCTTTTAACCAGAAACTGTCGATGATCAGCGGAAGCGACCAGGAATCTGCGGTTGTGGTAAAAGCCAGAACCAGCAGAAACAACGCCGGCTACCTGCGCCGGGTCAGCAGTATCGTTACCAAAAAAGGCACCGAACGTATGGCCTTTCTTCTCACCTGGCGCATCACTTCGCGCAGCAGGGATTTTAAAATGAAAGTTTACCCTTCGCTGGGTTATATATTCGTTTACCTGGTGGTGATCATTGCCGGTTCAAAAAGAATCAGCTGGACATCTTTACAGAACGACCCTGCTGTTGCCAAAATGCTTTTCTTTTTTCTTATCTATTTCAGCAGTTATGCGTTGATCATGGCCATCTACCAGCTGGTGTATTCGGATAAATACAAAGCCGCCTGGATATACCATATCACACCCGTTCTTACACCGGGCGAGCTGATCAGCGGTGCGTATAAAGCATCCATGGTTAAGTTTCTGCTGCCGGTGGCGGTGCTGTTCAGCCTGCCCTGTATCTGGCTGCTGGGGCCGGCGAACATTCCCAATATTTTGTTGGGCGTCAGCAACCAGGTGGTCGGCACCAGCCTGATCGCTTACCTGAGCCTGCGCGAGCTGCCTTTTTCACAACCGCAGGCCGCCAATAGCAAAGGAGGAAATTTTCTCCGCGGACTTCTGTCACTGGCCATCCCTGCCTGCCTGGGCTTTGCCCATTATTTTCTGTTCGATTACACCATCGCCGTTGTGATCATGCTGCTGATGTCTATGTCTGCCGCCTGGATGTGCATAGACGGGATGCGGAATAAGACCTGGGAGAAGATTGTGCTGACAGCACACGAAGGTTAGGATTCGCGGATGATGGATTGGTGGATTGTTTTTGAGGTGGGCTGTCCGTTAGGGTATATGCCTGTGGCATTCAGCTATGCCGCCGGCATCCGGGAAGAAGCCACATCGGGGTTCTTGAGTTTTTTGCGGTAGTTCTTGAACAGGCTTTTCCACTGTATGCTGAGCACACCCAGTACTCCTTCCTTGATAATGCCTTTGCTCATTTTGCTGACACCGATCTTACGGTCAACAAAGGTAATGGGCACTTCCTTGATGCGGAAACCCAGTTTCCAGGCGGCGAATTTCATTTCTATCTGAAAAGCGTATCCCACAAAACCGATCATATCAAAATTGATCGTTTCCAGCACTTCTTTGGTATAACAAACAAATCCCGCCGTGGGGTCGTTCACTGGCATCCAGGTGATGAGTTTGGTGTATAAAGCGCCGCCTTTTGAATAGAGCTGCCTGTCGAGCGGCCAGTTCTCCGTTTTTCCACCGGGTACATAGCGGCTGCCCACCGCCACATCGGCGCCTTCGGCTTTACAGGCCAGGTACAGTCTTTCGAGGTCTTTGGGATTATGCGAAAAATCGGCGTCCATTTCAAAAATGAAGCGGTAGCCGCGGTCGAGGCTCCATTTGAATCCATGGATATAGGCGGTGCCCAGCCCCAGTTTGCCTTTTCTTTCCTCCAGAAACAACTGGCCGGGATAGGCAGGCATCATGGCGCGCACGATCGCCGCGGTGCCATCGGGTGAGCCGTCGTCTATCACGAGAATATGATAACCCTGCTGCAGCGAAAACACTGCATGAACAATGGTCTGGATATTCTCCTTCTCATTATAGGTTGGTATGATAACGATTTTTTCCAACGATGCCGAAGTATGGGTTCTAAATTACGATTTAATAAAAAGCCTATCCTCCCTTCCATCCAGATTTACCTATCTTTTAGGAAAAGAAACGGCAACCAACAATTTCTCTCAGGGCTTTTTTACCAGCGTGCGGTTCAGTATCTCTGTCAGTTTCTGTTTGGTGTTCATCGCGAAATCACCTTTCATCATCCAGTCGTAATACTGCGGTTCTTCCTTGAGCACCTGTACGACCGGTTTTCCTTTGTGCTTTCCGAAGTTAAAGATTTCCACGCCTTTTTCCTTCACAAACCTGCGTGCGAAATCCACAATATCTTCCTCGCCTGTGAATTTGACGATACTTTCCACGGTATCACCGATTGCGGGATACCGTTCCACCTGCGCTTCGAGCACTTCCCAGGTTGCGCTGGCATCGGCTTCTGCGCTGTGCGCACCATCGAGGTTTTTCTGGCAATAGAATTTATACGCGGCGCTGAGCGTGCGCTGTTCCATCAGGTGGAATATCCGCTGCACATCCACGAATTTGCGGCCTTCGGTCTGGAAGTCCATCCCGATGCGCAAAAATTCTTCTATCAGCATGGGAATATCGAACCGGTTGCTGTTATACCCGCCAAGATCGCAGCCTTCCATAAACTGTTTTACCTCGTTGGCCACCTGTTTAAAGCTCGGTGCATCTTTTACCATGTCGTCTGTGATTCCGTGTATATCGCTCGACGTGACAGGTATGGGCATTAAAGGGTTGATCAGTTTTCGCTTCGCTATCCGCGTGCCATCGGGCATAATCTTGATGATGGCAATTTCCACGATCCTGTCCACGCTGATATTGATACCTGTTGTTTCCAGATCAATAAAAGCAATGGGCCTGTTCAGTTGCAGTTTCATTCGGCTACTATGTATTGGTGATCTTTCGCGCAAAAGTAAGCATATCCAGTCCATCATAATTGCCGCTGCTCATTAAAGCAAGGTTGGCATCGGTAAAATCCTGTTTTTCCAGCCAGTTTGCGAGTTCCGCTGCATCGGTGATCACCGCAAGACCGTTTTTGTCAAATCCTTCCCTTACCTTTTCGGCAGGCAGATCGGGCAGCCGCTTCAGTTCCAGCGCATGCCTGGAATAGAACACGGCGGCGGCATCGGCCTTATCGAGGGCGCCCCTGTATTCCTGCATAAACTGCCCGTTGAGGCTGCTGTAGGTATGCAGTTCAAGCACACAGACAAGTCTGCGCGCGGGGTATTGCTGTTTCAACGCCTCTGTTGTGGCTTTTACCTTGCTTGGTGCATGCGCAAAATCGCGGTATACATTGGTATGCGCATTGGATGCCAGCAGTTCGAGCCGCTTGGCGGCGCCGGTGAAACTGCCGATGGCCGTAACAAATTCATCCGCTTTCACACCCGTTTCCCTGCAGGCATAATAAGCGGCAAAAAGATTCATGAGGTTGTGGTTGCCGAATACCTTCAATAACCCCGTAACGCCTTCTATCGTAACACGGGTTTGCCCCTGTTCGATACGGTGCTGCGGAACGGCATAGGGCTGGTATCGGATATCGCTGCGCCTGTTTTCTTCGACCAGTTTTTTCAGCACGGTGTCGGATTCGTTGTAGATCAGCAGCCCGTCTTTTTCGATGCGATTGATAAACACCACGAACTGCTCGAGGTAAAAATCAAAGGTGGGGAATACATTGATATGGTCCCAGGCAATGCCGGTGAGGATGGCCACATGCGGGTACAAAAAATGGAATTTGGGCTTTTTCTCGATCGCGCTGGCCGGGTATTCGTCGCCCTCGCAAACGATCAGCGGCGCTTCGGTAATATCCACCGATTGTTCAAACCCCTGCACCCGGGCGCCCACCAGGTAGTCAAAATCCCTGCCCAGTGTTTTGAGCACATGCATGATCATACTGGTGGTGGTGGTTTTGCCATGGCTTCCGCCCACCACGATGCGTTTCTTGTTACGGCTCTCGTGGTAGATGTATTCCGGAAACGAGTAGATAGTTAACCCCAGTTCCCTGGCTTTCAGCAGTTCGGGGTTATCCGATTTGGCATGCATACCCAGGATCACCGCATCTATATCTTTGGTTATCAGACCAGTATCCCAACCGATGGTATCAGGCAACAGTCCTTCGGCCGCAAGATTGCCGCGTGCCGGCTCAAATATCTCGTCGTCGGTGCCCGTAACCCGGTAGCCTTTTTTATGCAGGGCAATGGCCAGTTGGTGCATCACACTGCCGCCTATCGATATAAAATGAACGCGCATAAGCTCTTATTTAGGGCCGAAACCCACAAATTAACAAAATCAGTCACCCCCCGGGGCTGCATTTGGCACCGAAAGATTATCTTTGTTTGGGCGCAAAATACAGCCTTATCACTGATCCCAAACGTCCCGACATGAAAAAGACCGCTCTCTTGCTTGTTTCGATCCTGGTTGCCGCAGTTGTTATCAGCTCCTGCGCATCTTCCCGGAAAGGATGCCCTACCACCAACCCCAAATATTTCAAATACTGACCGACGGCCTGCTTTTTGCATGCAGGTATTAGAAAGGACTTCGATGAATTGGACAGAACTTAAGACGGACGACCAGTTGGTGCAACTGGTCAAAGACTCTACCACAAGACCACAGGTAATTTTCAAGCACAGTACAAGATGCAGCATCAGTTCTACGGTATTGAGCCGGCTGGAGCGATCGGCTGCGCCCTCGGGCATGGATTTCTATTTCCTGGACCTGATCCGTTACCGGACCCTGTCCAACCGGATCGCCGAGCGGTTTTCCGTTCACCACGAGTCGCCACAGGTACTGCTGATCAAAAACGGCGAATGCATGTACGACGAAAGCCATATGGCCATCAGTATGGACGAACTGGAGCAGGAGTTTTCCTGAGTCGTAGTTGGAGGGCGATGATCCATTCCCGATTATCAATACCAGTTTATAATTACCCATCCCATGTTGCTCACCATCTTTGCAGCCAATGCCCCCACCGGACGCTTTCTTGTTTCCCAGGCGCTGGCAAACGGCATACAGGTGACTGCATTTGACAGGCAGATCGATTTTTTTATCGACCTCGATAACCGCAGCAAAACGCTGACCGCGGTAAAGGGATATGTGTTTGACGAATCGGATGTAAAAAAAGCCCTCCGGCAGGCCGATGCGGTGGTATCGCTGATCGGCGGCGGAACGGATGGCACCGACCGGTCAAGAAGTCTGGGCACGCGTAACATTGTGCAGCAGATGGAGAAAGCGGGTATCAAAAGACTGATCGCACTGGCCGGCACACCTGTGCTCGACAGCGCGGCAGACGATATCCCCTATCTCATGGACGAACCCGATTTTCCGCAGGAGAACCTGCCGCTGGCACAGGAGTATCTTTCCGTACTGCAGTTGCTGGAACATTCCCCGCTCGCCTGGACACTTATCTGCCCCCCCGCCATACTTGATGAAAACGGGCAGCAGCAATACCTTACCAGCGCCGCCCAGCTGCCCAGTCCCGATAAGGCGGCGATAACAGCAGGCGATCTCGCAGATTGCATACTGCAGGAGATCATGCACCCGCGTTATATACGCCAGCGGGTGGGTATCAGTCGCATATAAATCATCAAAAAGAGGGAGCGGGCAGCGATTATTCTGCATCTTTGCGCCCTAATTGCTCATTCATGGAGATGGCGGGCTATCTCGCAGCTTTGCTGATAGGTATTTTTCTGGGACTGATCGGCGGCGGCGGATCCATCCTCACCATACCGGTGCTGGTTTATTTTTTTGGCCTGCCGCCTTATCTCGCCACGGGGTATTCCCTGTTTATAGTTGGCTGCAGCAGCCTGGCGGGCGCCTGGAAGCATTACCGGTTTGGTAATATTCATACCAGGGCGGCGCTGTCTTTCGGCATCACATCCATCATTACGGTAGTGCTGGTACGCAAATGGCTGCTGCCGGTGATTCCCGAAGAATTGTTTTGTGCCGGCGGGTTTACCGTCACCAAATCGCTGGCAACAATGGTATTGTTTGCCATGGTGATGATCGTTGCTTCGCTGCAGATGATCCGCAAGGAAACCGTTCCGGAACCAAGCGCCGCCGCTGAACAGGAGATCAATTTGCCCGCAGCGTTGCTCAGGGGTGTGGAAGTAGGCATACTGACAGGTTTGCTGGGCGCCGGCGGAGGCTTCCTGATCCTGCCCGTGCTGGTATTTTCCTTTCACCTGCCGATGAAAAAAGCCATCGGCACTTCGCTGCTGATCATCGCCATGAATACGCTGTCGGGGTTTATCGGCGATCTGTTTCACCAGTCGTTCAACTGGTGGCTGCTGCTGCCCGTTACCGCCACTGCCATCGCGGGTACCTTTCTCGGACGTAAAATGGGGGAAAGGATCTCAGGCGATCAGCTTAAAAAAGGATTTGGCTGGTTCGTACTGGTGACCGGCATTTATATTCTCATACACGAACTGTTCCTCGCCTGACCATTGTTACTGCAGACACAGGCACTCCACAAAGAATTGTATCTTCCGTTCCATCATGAAACTGATTTCGCTGAAAGAATGGTATGGCCTGTTGGTCATGCTGACCCTTACCGGTTGCAGCAACCCCACTGAAAGCCATATGGCATCGGATGCCGACTGCTGGCGCGGGGCGGGTTTGAACCAGATACCGGTTGACAGCGCCGGTATGCTGATCCGCTATGGCCGGGAACTGGTCAGCAACACATCGGTGTACCTGGGTCCGAATGGCCGCGTTGCAACTGTCTCCAGCGGGATGAACTGCCAGAACTGCCATCTTGAAGCGGGTACCAAACCCTGGGGCAATAATTACGGCGCCGTGGCCGCTGTGTATCCCAAATACCGGGATCGATCGGGCAGTATCGAGAGTATTGAAAAAAGAGTGAACGATTGTATCGAAAGAAGCCTTAACGGAATCGCGATCGATAACAACAGCAGGGAAATGAAAGCCTTTGTTGCCTATATCAAATGGCTGGGCAACGAAGTGCCAAAAGGCACCACGCCCAAAGGCACGGGCATTATGGCATTGCCTTTACTGGACCGTGCCGCCGATCCGGTAAAGGGGAAAACGGTATACGTGAATACCTGTCAGCGTTGCCATGGCGTTAACGGCGAGGGACAGCCGAACGCAGCCGGCAATGGTTATGCGTATCCGCCGCTCTGGGGACCGCATAGTTATAACGACGGCGCGGGGTTATACCGTTTGTCGAGACTGGCCGGCTATGTAAAGAACAATATGCCCGATCCCACCAGTTACCACGCGCCTGCACTCACCGATGAACAGGCATGGGATGTTGCGGCGTTTATCAACTCGCAGCCAAGACCTGCAAAGGATATCAGCAAGGACTGGCCCGATATCACCAAAAAACCGTTCGATCATCCTTTCGGGCCTTTCGCAGACAGCTTCCCTGCGCATCAGCACAAATACGGACCGTTCGGTGATCTGAAGAAAAAGAAATAAGGTTAAGGATTCGTGTAACAGGTTGACAATTTCAAATCCCCAGGAACGCACCGTCGATGATCAGCAGCCTGGCGCCTTCTTTTGTATGGGAACGATGCGAACTGAGTTCATCTGAAACAACATAGGTCATACCCGTTTTGAGATGGAATATTTCGCCGTTTTCCATTTGGGTTTCAAGCTCACCTTCGAGACAGTGTACGATATGTCCTTTGCGGCACCAGTGGTCTGCGAGATAGCCGGCAGAATAATCCACCCGACGGATACGCAGTCCTTCCAGCTGCAGGGTGTGCCATACAGCCAAACCGGTTTCTCCCTGGTGCTGCGTAAAAGGAACGGTTGACCAATCGATGACCTGGTAAGGATAGTGGGGCATGGGGTTGATTTTGGGATGTTGGAATTGGGGAATGCCTCTCCCGCTCTGCGGTGAAAACAGCATCATTTCATTACCGCAGAGTGGCAGAGTCACGCAGAGATGAAATCATTATCGCCTGATAACTTCGGAACGCAACTGCTATATTCTTTTTGATCCATTCACCCGAACAACTGCAGTACAACTCCAAAATTCCCCAATTCCAAAATTTCAAAATGGTATCTATCCGGCCAGCTCAATCACCATCGCGCTTGCACCTCCGCCGCCGTTGCAGATACCGGCCGCGCCGAGTTTGCCCCTGTGTTGTTTCAGCACATGGATCAGAGTAACAATGATACGGGCACCGCTGCATCCGAGGGGATGACCGAGTGATACCGCGCCCCCATGCACATTCACCCTTGCAGGATCCAGTTTCATCTTCTGTGAATTAACAATACCGACAACAGAAAATGCCTCGTTCAGCTCAAAGAAATCTATATCACTCAGTTGCAGTCCCGCCTTAGCCACCGCTTTGGGAACGGCAAGCGAGGGCGTGGTGGTAAACCATTCCGGCGCCTGTTCCGCATCGGCATAGCCACGTATCACAGCCAGCGGTTTGACACCCATCGCATCGGCTTTTTCCTTGCTCATCAATACCACTGCGGCCGCGCCATCGTTCATGGTAGATGCGTTGGCCGCGGTAACCGTTCCTTCCTTGCTGAAAGCCGGTTTCAGCTCGGGTATCTTATCAAATTTTACATTGAAAGCTTCTTCGTCTTTTGCAAACAGCAATGGCTCTCCTCTGCGCTGCGGAATTTCCACAGGCACTGTTTCTGCGTCAAAATAGCCCTTGCTCCAGGCATCCTGGCTGCGCTGGTAGCTCTGTACGGCATAGGCATCCTGTTCCCCGCGACTGATGCCGCATTCTTTCGCGCACATATCTGCCGCATTGCCCATTGCATACTGGTGGTACACATCGGTAAGACCGTCTTTTGCCAGTCCGTCAATAAATGCCACATTACCGTATTTATTTCCCCAGCGCATATCGGCGCTGTAGAACGGAACATTACTCATGCTTTCCATGCCTCCGGCCACCACTATATCTGCATCGCCCAGTAAAATACCCTGTACGCCCTGTGCTATCGCCTTCATACCGCTTGCGCATACTTTGTTTACGGTTGTTGCGATAACACTGTCGGGCAGACCTGCAAATTTTGCCGCCTGCCTGGCCGGCGCCTGACCTGTATTGGCCTGTATCACACAACCCATCAATACTTCCTGTACCTCTTCGGGGCGGATGCCCGCCCTGTTCACCGCGGCTTTAATGGCGATAGCACCCAACTGCGGTGCAGTAAATCCCTTCAGGCTTCCGCCAAAACTTCCCATCGGCGTACGTACGGCCGATACGATATACACTGTTCGCTGATCCATGTACTGTTTTATTGAGCAGTAAAGATAAGAAAGCAGGCTAACATTTGTTAGTAAAAAGATTGACGGATTGGTGGATTGCGGATTGGTGGATTTTTATTTGCGTAGAATTTGATGGGATCGGAATTTCTGTATTACGGGGTATTGTTCACCGCAGAGGCGCGGAGGAGCGGGAGTTTCGCAGAGAGAGAGAAAATATACACGAACCCATTAATCCGCAATCCGCCAATTCTTATAACAAATGATTTACATTTTATTTACCCTGCCTGTTCCTTCCGTGCTTATTTTTATTGGGCAACCGAAACGATATACCTGTTCCAGACCGCCCGGTTTACCGGATACCATTCTCCCCCCAGCAAGGTTATTGCGGTTTTGTTTAAAAAAACGGTTTCTCGGTTATGAAATCCATTGCCGTTTGCATCTAAGAGCCGACGGCAGCTCAATTTATTCCGGGTAACCCTAACTACTGATAACCAAAACCGATGAGAAAACTGTATGTTTTGCTGGGTGTTATGCTCCTGCTGTGTATTGCCACGCAGGCCCAATCTGTAAAAGGAACGGTTACGGATACCGCCGGTAAGATTCCGCTGCACCATGCCGTTATTTACCTGAAAAACGCCAAGGATTCCGCTCTTGTTGCGTTTACCCGCGCGGATAAACAGGGCGTATTTGAACTGCACGGCGCAAAGCCCGGCACTTATACCATGGTGGTTACCTATCCGGGGTATGTTGACTGGATAGATTCGGTTACGGTGCAGCAGCATCCGCTGCAGGTGGCTGTTGCACTCATTACCAAAGCGCATTTGCTGCAGGAAGTGATCGTAAGACAGACCATCCCTCCTATCCGCATCAAAGGCGATACAACGGAATACCTTGCCGACAGCTTTAAAGTAAAACCCGGCGCCACGGTGGAGGAACTGCTAAGGGTAATGCCCGGGTTTTCTATCGACAGCAAAGGCAAGATCACCACGCAGGGTCAGAAAGTGCAGAAGGTGTTGGTGGATGGAGATGAATTCTTTGGCGCCGATCCTACCATGGCCACGCAGAACCTCAATGCAAAAGACGTGGCCAGGGTGCAGGTATACGACAAAAAAAGCGACCAGGCAACGCTGACGGGCATCGACGATGGCAGCAAAGAAAAAACGGTTAACCTGATCCTGAAGGAGGATGCTAAAAAAGGTTATTTCGGAAGAGTGGATGCAGGCACCGATTTCGATAAATATTACCAGTCCAAAATATCAGCCAACCGTTTTACCAGTTCGCTCAAAGCCGGTGCGCTGGTCGTTGCCGACCGAACGGGACGCAACGGCATGAACTGGGAAGAGATGCAGGATTATGGCGAGATCAGCACCACGGTGGAGAACGGCGATGTTGGCTTCAGTTGGGAAGGAGATAATGATTTTGATACCTGGGGCAAGGAAGGCATACCCGAAAACCTGCAGGGCGCCGTTATGCTGAACAAGAAATACGGCACGCGCAAAAGCAGTACGGCCAATAATTACAGCTATAACCGCCTGAACATGGCCGGCAACGGCAATACCGCAACCAAATATATTTTACATGACGCGGTAAACTACAATAACCAGCGGCGCTCCAATACCAGCATGAAATGGAAACAGGCCGGCAGCACCAAGAATGAGATCATCATCGATTCTATGACATCGGTCAACATCAACGCCAGGGGCAGTTTTGGAAAAAGCAGCAGTTACGGCACACAGGATGCCGAATACCTGGCCGGCGATTTTACACCCATCAATACAAGCAGGCGCATCAATTCTTCCACTGGCGATAACAGCATGCGCAAAGCGGATGTATTTTTAAAACGGAAACTGAATAAAACGGGAACCCGGTCTGTTACCTTCAGCGGCGGACTTTCCGGCAGTCATAACTCCACGGAAGGCCTGCTGTTTAACCAGACCAGTTATTATACCGGCGGCGTAATAAGCGCACAGCAGGTGACCGACCAGCGCAAGACCAATGTGAACGAGGCAAAAACCGCGCAGGGGCTGGTAAGCTATACCGAACCGTTGAGCAAACGGCTGTCGGTAAACCTTAACTATACCTATAACTGGGGCAATACAGAACAGGACACACGTTCGTACGAAAAACGGAATGGCAAGTACGATTCGCTGAACCTTTTATACAGCAACCATTACCGGTTTATCAATTCATCGCATCGTGCGGGTATGATGTTCAATTACAGCAGCAAAAAAATCACCGCAAGGGCCGGACTTGCCATACAGGATCTGTCGCTGAAGCAGACCAACCTGTATAAGGACTCTTCGTTTGCGCGCGACTTCACTAATTTTTTCCCTACCGCCAATATACGCTGGAAATTTTCCGGTTCTGGCAACCTGAACCTCAGCTACAGCGGGTATACACAGCAGCCCTCTCTGTCTGCCTTACAGCCGATACTGAACAACAACGACCCGCTGAATATACAGCAGGGTAATCCCGGTCTGCGGCCGGCATTCACACACAGCCTGTACTTTAATGCATCCAACTATAAGACGCTTCAGAACAAAGGCATGTGGATGTACGGCAGCATCAGCTTCACCGAAAACGCATTCAGTAACAAAAGTACGATAGACGCACAGGGACGAAGGATCATGCAAACAGTGAATGTGAACGGGAACTATCGTTACAACCTGAGCGTGGATTTCAGCAAACAGATCAAACTCTTCAAACTCGAAACGGGTTTTGCACCGAACATCAGCGGCAGCCGAAATAAGAATTTTGTGAACGGGCAGGAAAACATAACCAACTCCATACATGGCGGCGCATACGTATACATAAGACGGTATATCGAAAAGAAAATGAGTTTTGACATTAGCGGCAGTGCCCAGTACAATCATTCCCGCTCCTCCATTAACCAGGGCGCGACCACCCGTTACTGGACCTTTAACCAGAATATATGGTTCGACTACAAGTTCCGTAAAGGATGGAATGTCAGCACCAACTACGATTTCAATTACCGGCAGAAACTGACTGCCAACGATCGCGCCAACAACATGTTTATCTGGAATGCATCCGTTGAGAAAAAACTGTTTAAAAAGTCCGATATCACCGCCATATTCACCGTAAACGATATCCTTAACGACCGGCAGGGTTTTAACCGGGATATTTCCAGTAACTACATTACCGAAAACACGTACACCACCGTACAGCGTTATATTATGCTGTCTGTAAGATGGAAATTTGCCAAAAACAGAAAAACCGAAAGCAATGAAGAGTAGCCATACCGTCTGCATAGCCGTTGCAATCTGTGCGCTTTGCTGCATCGCCGCCGGCGCACAGGGGCAGACCCAGTTCATTCACACCGGCAGGATCGAATTTGAGAAAAAAGTCAATATCCAAAAAGAAACGGAAAACGATCACTGGCTGGACGGTCTGCGGGACAAACTGCCAAAATTCCGCACTTCCTTACACAACCTGTATTTCCGGGATGGCAAAACACTTTTCGAGAAAGGAACCGATGTATACGAGAAGATCCCTTTTATGGGTGATGACAGAAGCGTGGACGATGTGGTGTATACAGACCTCAGGCAAGGCATATTCCTGAAAAAACAGGCCGTGTTCGATGAAACATTTTTACTGAGCGATTCGATACGGCCTGTCAAATGGCAGATGACGAACGAACTGCGCGATATCGCGGGGTTTGAATGCCATAAGGCCGTTGGCAAAATCCTCGACTCCGTGTATGTGATCGCATTTTATACCGACCAGATCACCGTCAGCGGGGGACCGCTTTCTTTTTGTAACCTGCCGGGTATGATTCTCGGCATCGCCATCCCGCGTAATAACCTCACCGTTTTTGCCACCAAAGTCGAATTAACGGAACCCGGCCCGCAGAAGATGGCTGCTCCTGCCGGTAAAAAGAAAACAACCTATAAAGCGCTGCATGAAACGATCACAAAAGCGCTGGCCGACTGGGGGAGTTATAGTAAGAAATACATCATTACGTCTATGTATTGAGGGGTGGGAATTATGGATTAGCGGATTTTTTATTTGCGTAGTATTTGATGGGATCGGGGTTTCTGTATTTGCAGGGGGTATTGTTCACCGCAGAGGCGCGGAGGCGCAGGGTTTCGCAGAGATACAATCCGCGAATTCAATCCGCAAATCCGTAATCCATTGATCCGCGAATTAACTGCTAAGCGGCAGGGGTTAATTTTCGAGGAGTTTGATACCGGTTTGGGTGAATTGTATCTTACGCTGTTTGTAGAGCGTGCCGGTTGTCATTTTGAATGTTTTCTTGCTCATGCCAAAAAAATCATAGATCTCCTGCGGATCCGATTTGTCGTGATAAGGCAGGTAGCCGTTGTTCTCCCGCAGCAGGCGCAGCACCTTATCCGATTCATCTTCCACTTTCTGGAAACCGGGCTTGCCGATCACTACATCGATCTTGTTGCCCGGCAGTACCGCTTTTACAAAACCGGTGTGTTTATCGCCGGCATGCAGGGTTGTGAATACCTCGCTGTTATGCAGCAGTCCCAGGTGCGTGTTGTTAATGATCATCACCCAACCCAGTTCCGACTGCCGGTACACCAGCAGTTCAACAATGTCTTTTTCTTTAACCGTCAGCGTCTCGTTGCTGAGTTGCGACTCGATCTTTTCTGTGGCCGCAACCCGTCCAGTCATGTCATCGAGGTATAATTTTACGAGGTAGGTCATCCCTTCGCGCATACCGCCCAGTTGCTGCGATTTGGCCACGAACAGGTCTTTCATCAGTCCCCAGTCGAGGAATGCTCCCATTTTGGTAACGGACACGGCTTTCAGCATGACGATCTCACCCACAACAGCCAGCGGCTTTTGCGTGGTAGCCACCAGGCGGTTATCCGAATCGTGGTAAACAAATACCGCGATCTCATCGCCTTTTTTCAGGCCATGCGGCGCAAAACGTTTGGGCAGCAGGATACCCTCCTTTCCGTCGTCCAGGTAAAACCCAAAATCCACTTTACGGTCAACCTTAAGTGTATTGTATTGTCCAACGTTCACATCAGCCATAAATGTAAAGGTAGGGAACCGGGGCGCAAGAACAAGCCATACTCCGGCAGGATGGCATAACGGCAGAAGCCTGCCTTCTCACTATTCACTCCCCTGTTAGCAACTTTCCGGTTCCCTCTGGAGCTGTTTTGATATTTTGCGGGATATGAACAGGTTCAGGTATGGTTTGGTGGCGCTGGCAGTATGGCTCGGAGCGCATAGCGGTTTTTCGCAGGATGTGAGGGGACATTGGTATGGCATCGGCAGACTGCAGGTTTCGCAGACCTACCAGGACTACCTGTCGGAGCTGACGTTGAAACAAAGCGGAAAAAATGTAAGCGGTTCTTTCCAGTATTATTTCAAGGACAGCCTTGTGAAGGTGAATATAGAGGGCAGTTTTGACGCCGTATCGCGCAAACTGCGACTGAAGCCTTTTAAAATGATCTATTACCTCTCTCCCACTGCGCAAAACAGTATCGACTGTTCCATGTCGGGAAATTTTGATCTGCTGGTGTCCAAAACAGAATCGGTGCTGAATGGTTTGCTGGTAACCGATGCCGATCATAAATACACGGTTCCGAGTATCGGTTTCCGGCTGAAAAAATCGAACGATACCGCCAACTGGGTGCGGGCGGATGAAGAGATCGCAGTGCCGGGGGATACTGTGCCCCGTCTGACAGCCAGCCAACCGGTCAGTGAGCCCGTATCGGAAGCAAGTTTATCCACCGAGGCCTTCACCAGACGCGAAAAGGTGTTTGCCAAAGAGATTGTTATCACGGAGAGAAAACTGCGTATAGAAATATACGATAACGGCCAGATCGATTATGATTCTGTTTCACTGTTCCTGAATGGGAAGATGATATTGCCTAAATCGAAGCTCGATCACCGCGCCATCCGTCTCAGCATCGAGATCGATCCGTCTTTACCGTACAACGAACTGAGCATGGTTGCGGAAAACCTGGGTATGATTCCGCCCAATACGGCGGCATTGGTTGTTTACGACGGAAAAAACCGGCATGAGACCCTGCTCTCGAGCGACCTTAGTAAAACGGCCACCATCAAGCTTGTCACAAAATCGCCATAGAGGCCCGGTGAAGTATTCGGGGTTGCTGGTCTAATAACTGATCAGTTCGGCGTTCAGTTTGCGGGCAAGTCCTTCCGCGCCCCATCGCATCACCACATCGTGGTTGTAATTGAAAGCCGGTTTCAGCAGAAACGAGAACCAGTTCATCCAGGATTTGTTGGTGATTACGGTCCAGTTATACTGTACAAAAGTGATCCCTTCTTTTTCTTCGAATGCCCATTCGCCCACGCCTTCCAGTTCGCCAAACGCTTTTCCTTTCATGAAGCGGTGGTCGTGTATCTCCGTGAGCCGCATGTTAAAAGAAAGCCGGTAAGGCAATACGCTGCGCCAGGTATAATTGCGTACACTGCCAACGCCTGTTGCATCGCCTTTCTGCAGTTCGGTAACGGCCACCACGCCCTTCCACCACAGCGGCCATTCAAGCGACTCATAGATCGCCAGCCAGACCTGGTCAACCGGCGCCTTTAACTGCCAGCGTGTAATAAATGCGTATTCTGTTGCCATTAATTTACTGTCGAACGAATGAACCTGTTTGCCAACGGGCAGGCAGGCAATACCGGATTATCGAAACCAAGATCGTTTACTATATACGCAGCAAATCTATATCCGGATGCCCCTTCCTTATTCGTTATCCAATATCCGTCTGTTGATTATTCAAAAAGTTCTGCCTGTGCATTTTCTTCCTGGGGTTTCCGTTCCCATTCCATTTCGATGGATTTGCTGTATTCGGTGAGTTTGGCGCCCACGGCCTTCCAGCCCATTACTTCCACCATTTTGGCCACTTTGAATTTGGCCTTGCGCACCTGCTGGCCTCTTCCTGTCTGCACCGCCAGTATCGGTTCTTCATCGGTGGTAACCGCTTCAAGCCGGTTGCCCTCTCCTTCTTTGATAAAGGAGAACTGTGTCTTCAGGGTCGTGGTCTCTATCCTGAAACGTTTGATATTGTACTGACCCTTGTCGTTATCAAGGTATACAGCGCTGATGATTTTTGCCGGATCGAATTTTTCAACCAGCGAGATCTTTTCCGGATCGAACCTCTGGGTAAGTTCGGTATCCGTGATTTCGTAGCTGCCGTCTGTATAGAATACCAGTATTTTCTCGTCTTCAAAACTGCCGAGGTACCGGCCTTTCTCCTCTGTGTTCAGCCTGCCGAACTTATCGTCGAACCATAGCTTCCGGCCCGCCAGCGTGCTCCTGCCCGCCTCTTTGAATTTTACCGTCTTTACCGGATACTTGGTTACCTGGTTACCCATGCTGCCACGCCCCTTGATCTCGATCTCCTCGAAATAAAAATCAAATTCCTTGTTACGCGCCGTGCTGTTGGGACTGAGAATGATCTTCACCGTCTCGGCCTCGCCGTTGAGGTTGGCGCTGAAATAATGCGTTTTGGATTTGTCGGATCCCCTGGTCAGGTCGTATTCCTTGTCGCGGGTGATGCCGGTGACGTTAAAACGCTTCGCATAACTTACGCCCGATTTTCCATCGAGGTAGATCATGTTATAAGTGGTGCGCTCATCGTTCTTCTCGAATACGGCGGCATGCAGGATGTCTTTGCCGATGAATACCTTGTCTGCCACCTTCACCACTTTCATGGTACCGGCCCTTGTAAAGGCAATGATATCGTCGTAATCGGAACATTCGCCGAGCAGTTCGTCTTTTTTCAGACTGGTTCCGATAAAACCTTCTGCACGGTTAATGTACAGTTTTGTGTTGGCGATCGCCACATGCTTTACCTGTATGGTGTCAAATTCCCTGATCTCCGTTTTACGCTCGCGGCCTTTGCCGTATTTTTTCAGCAGGTTCTCGAAATAGGCAACGGCGAAATCGGTCAGGTGTTCAAGGTCAAATTTTACCTGTTTGATGTCTTCTTCAATACCACGTATCTGATCGATAAGTTCATTGATATCGAGACGATAGATACGGCGCACCGGCTTTTCGGTCAGTTTCAGGATATCCTCCCGCTGTATCTCGCGTTTCAGTTTTTTCTTGAACGGTGTGAAGGCCTTATCGATCGCGGCAATCACGGCATCCCAGGTAGCATGTTTCTGTTCGAGTTCCTTATAGATTTTTTCCTCAAAGAATATTTTTTCGAGGGAAGTGTAATGCCATTTGTCTTCCAGTTCCGCCAGCCTGATCTCCAGTTCTTTCCTCAGCAGTTCCTTTGTCGTTTCCGCCGATGCAACCAGCAATTCGCGTACACTGAGAAACCGGGGTTTGTCTTCAACGATCACGCAGGCGTTGGGCGAGATGCTGATCTCGCAATCGGTGAATGCGTATAAAGCGTCGATGGTGATATCGGGAGAAATGCCCGGTGCCAGGTCGATCTGTATTTCCACATTCGCAGCTGTGACATCGGTTACTTTTTTGATTTTGATCTTACCCTGGTCGTTGGCCTTGGTAATGCTTTCCATCAGCTGCGTAGTGGTTACGCCGTAGGGAACATCACGGATCACCAGCGTTTTTTTATCCAGCTCCTCCACGCGCGAGCGTACACGAACCTTTCCGCCGCGCCTGCCTTCGTTGTAATTGGCCACATCGATCATACCCACTGTCTGAAAATCGGGATACAGATCAAATTTTCTTCCGCGCAGCGCCTTGATCGAAGCCTCTATCAGTTCGCAGAAATTATGCGGTAATATCTTGGTCGACAAACCCACCGCAATACCATCCGCACCCTGCGCCAGCAATAAAGGGAACTTCATGGGCAATGTAAGCGGTTCGTTCTTGCGACCATCGTAGCTGAGCTGCCATTCGGTGGTTTTGCCATTGAACGCCACTTCCAGCGCAAATTTGGAAAGACGCGCTTCTATATACCTCGATGCGGCAGCCTCATCACCTGTGCGCACATCGCCCCAGTTACCCTGGGTTTCGATCAGCAGGTCTTTCTGTCCCATATTCACCAGGGCATCGCCGATGCTGGCATCCCCATGCGGGTGGTACTGCATGCTTTGCCCGATGATATTCGCGACTTTGTTGAAACGCCCGTCATCCATTTCCTTCATTGCATGCAAAATGCGCCGTTGCACGGGTTTCAGACCGTCTTCTATTGCCGGAACGGCCCGTTCCAGTATCACATAGGAGGCATAGTCAAGGAACCAGTTCTTATACTGTCCCTGAACACCTGTTTCATTCTCAAATACCCTGTTCTCCTGTTTTTCCTTAGCCATTGAAAAGTCAAAATTCAAAAATCAAAATTAAACAACCTGCTGCTATCAGCTTTTGTCAGCGGGCCGGTCGAGCTGGAAAGTGTCTATTTTTCCATCGTTCAGCGCGTTCAGTTCAAACATCACAAAATCCGTATCGGCAATCACTTCGTGCCAGGTGTATGGGTATACCACCAGCATTGCGGGCGCTATAATTTTATCGCTGCCGCTTGCCTCGCCGTTGATATCAAACCAGTTCACCGTTGCCTCGCCTTTCATCAGTATCACGCGCTCGGGATTTTTATAGGCCGAGATTCCCTTGTGGTAATGCCTGGCGCTCACACTCCCCGCTTTACGGTAGCCTAAGATGAATTCACCGGTTCTGTCGGTATTGAAATAGTGTGTGACGCCCCGTTCGTCCTCTCCTATTTTCGCTATCGGAATGATCTCTATCATGGTTATGCTTCGTATAATTCCAGCGGTTGCCCGTTGGGATCGTAAAAAAATACAAACTGTTTCCCGGTCAGTTCATCCGTTCTCACGGCTTCCACACGCACTTTGTTCTGCCGCAGCCACTCATATCCTTTTCTGATATCGGCAACCGCAAAAGCAAGATGCCGCAAACCCTTTGCTTCTGGATAGGAAGCCCTTTCACGGTAATCGGGAAAAGAAAACAGTTCCAGCTGGTAAATGCCGTTGAGGGCCAGATCCAGCTTATAAGAATTCCGTTCTTCCCGGAAAGTCTCGCAGATCACCGTAAAACCCAGCACCGATGTATAAAACTGCTTGCTTGCCGCGTACAGCCCGTTATCCGTCAGGATCGCCACATGGTGTATGCCGGTTATTTGTATCATCAGGCAGCCGGTTGTTCTGTTGTTTCGGACACGGCACCCAGGCCGGCCAGTTTCACCGTGATCTCCTTCCAGCCCTTGTTCCAGTCGCCGCCTGTTTCCAGTTTGTTCGCGGCCGCCAGCTCGCGCATACGCCATACCAGGAACACATCTCCTGTTTTCACCTTCATTTTATTGAAGATATTCATCAGCAGCTTACCCAGCTTCTGCGGTTCGGCAGCTGCCTGTGATAAGATGTCTTTATCATAAAAACCCGTTTCTTTCCCAACGACCTTTTTCCCGCCTTCGAGAAAACGCACCATGGCATTCTCCTGGCATAATTTTTTCCATTCGTCGGGATCCACTTCAAACTCGCTCAGGGTAACAGGCCGCGCCAGTTTTTTGGCTTTCAGGAATTCTTTTGGCTGTATCTCGTACAGGCTGGTGGGATAAAAAATACTCCCTTTTTCATTGATAAAAGGAAGGTTGTTCAGGTACAATACCTCCACCCTGCCCTGGTAGTCCTTTAACTGCGTCATCAGCCAGTAATAACCGCATACATCGTGCACGTTCTGTCCCATCCATATCCACAGTTTTTCGTCCGGGTTTTCATCCAGGCGTTTCAGCAGGTTATGAACCGCAAGCTTATCGTCCACGATATCGATCTGGTCGGTATACGGCGAGAATTCGAGTAACTGCTTCCACCAGTCGCGGCGCTGCTGGTAGCCTTCTGTTCCGTAAATATCTGCCAGCGGCCCTACGGCAAAATCGTCTTTTATCTCAACAATATCCCCCTGCATCGTCTCATCCAGTTCGATGGCTTTTTCCAGCGCGGAAACATTGGCCTGTTCAAATACAATATGAACCATATATAATCAGTGATTAAGCATAAATAAATCGGAAAGCTTAGTTAAAAAGTTCGGGCACCAAAACACATAACAACCAACGGATCCCTTGTCTGATGTCAATTATTCGCTTCCACCAGGTCCAGTTCCACTTTCAGGTTATTGATGATGAACTCCTGTCTTTCCATCGTATTCTTTCCCATATAGTATTCCAGCAATTGCTGGATATGGTCTCCCTGTTCGAGGATCACGGGCTGCAAACGCATATCGCGGCCGATAAAGCGGCTGAATTCATCAGGCGATATCTCACCCAAACCCTTGAACCTTGTAATCTCCGGCCTGCCTCCCAGTTTTGCAACGGCCGCTTTTTTCTCTGGCTCATCATAGCAATAGATCGTCTCCTGCTTGTTGCGCACCCGGAACAGCGGTGTTTCGAGTATATGCACATGTCCTTTCTTCACCAGGTCGGGGAAGAACTGAAGGAAAAAAGTCATCAGCAGCAACCGGATATGCATACCATCCACATCGGCATCGGTGGCGATCACGATATTGTTGTACCGCAGTCCTTCAAGACCATCCTCGATGTTCAGCGCATGCTGCAGCAGGTTGAATTCTTCGTTTTCGTATACCACTTTCTTGGTAAGTCCATAACTGTTCAGGGGCTTACCGCGCAGACTGAATACCGCCTGGCTGTCTACATTCCTCGATTTGGTGATGCTGCCGCTGGCGCTGTCGCCCTCGGTGATAAAGATGGTGGAATTGTTCTGCTGTTCGATGAACTCATTGCGGTTCTTCGCCGGCGGCTCATCATTGAGGTGCACACGGCAGTCGCGCAGTTTTTTATTGTGCAGGTTGGCTTTCTTGGCGCGTTCATTGGCCAGTTTCTTGATGCCGGCCAGCTCCTTGCGCTCACGTTCACTCTGTTCGATGCGCTTTTTCAATGCATCCGCGACCGAAGGGTTGCGGTGAAGGAAATTATCCAGTTCTTTCGACAGGAAATCCAGCACAAAATTCTTCATGCTTGGCCCGCCCTCGTACACATTGAGCGATCCGAGCTTGGTTTTTGTCTGGCTCTCAAACACCGGCTCCTGCACCCTTACCGATATCGCCGCCACGATACTGGTGCGTATATCCGATGCATCATAATCTTTCTTAAAAAAATCGCGGATCACTTTTACATAGGCTTCGCGGAAAGCCTGCTGGTGAGTACCGCCCTGCGTGGTATACTGTCCGTTCACAAATGAGAAAATATCCTCGCCATAATCGTTGTTGTGCGACAGGGCCACTTCTATATCGTCTCCGCGGAGATGAATGATCGGGTAACGCAGCTCATCGGGATTGGTCTTGCGCTGCAATAAATCGAGCAGACCGTTCTTGCTGATGTATTTTTTCCCGTTGAAATACATCGACAGTCCTGCGTTCAGGTAACAATAATTCCAGAGCTGGTTATCGAGGTATTCGTGTATGTAATGAAAATTGCGGAACACTGAGTCATCGGGCGTAAACTCCACGAGCGTGCCGTTCGGTTCTTCCGTCTTCGCTTCCCGGTGTTCCTTTACCAGTTCACCTTTGGCAAATTCGGCTGTTTTTTCTTTGCCGTCGCGGAAAGCCGTTACTTTAAAAAACTGGCTCAATGCGTTCACCGCCTTGGTACCCACACCGTTCAAACCCACGCTTTTCTGGAAGGCCTTGCTGTCGTATTTGGCGCCGGTGTTGATCTTGCTCACCACATCCACCACTTTTCCCAGGGGTATTCCGCGACCGTAATCGCGGATGGTCACCGTTTTTCCTTCAATGGCGATATCCACCTGTTTCCCATAGCCCATGGTGTATTCATCGATACAGTTGTCGATGACTTCCTTGATCAATACATAAATACCATCATCCGAGGCCGATCCATCGCCCAGCTTACCGATGTACATGCCGGGGCGCAGACGGATATGCTCTTTCCAGTCGAGCGACCGGATCGAGTCTTCCGTATACTCAAACGTATTCTTCACTTCTGCCATAATCCGCAAATCTAACCACCCCGGTTGCTGACCGGTGCTTTACTTTTCTACAAAATGAGGTTAAATGTGGATAATTATGTGAAAAACCGCGCCCGGACAGCGTGGTAAACGGTCTGCCGGTTTTTGACAGCTATTGTTTTTATAATTCGGGGCCGATCCCCAAAAACAACGGGTTGCCAGCCTTATACACCAATAACCAGTATCTTTGCCCGATCAATCAGAGGGAGACAGATATCGAAACAGACCTGGACAGGATCTTGGCCCTGGCCGATGAAAAAACTTTGGAAAACCAGGGTTTTACGGCATTCCTGAAAGCACAGGATGCCGCAATGGTAGATGCGATGGTCTTGGAACTGGATACGCAGATCAGCCCCAAGATCGACTGCACAGCATGCGGCAACTGCTGCAAAAGCCTGATGATCGTGGTAAGCGATGAAGAAGCCGATAGGTTGTCGGGGCAGCTGAACCAGTCCCGCCACGAGTTTGACGCCTGTTATCTCGAAAAAGGCAGTAATGGCATGATGATCATGAACCGCATACCCTGTCATTTTTTATCCGCCAACAAATGCACTGTATACGAACACCGCTTTGCAGGCTGCCGGGAGTTTCCTGCACTGCATATACCGGGTTTTACTGGCAGGCTGTTCACGGTTTTTATGCATTACGGCAGATGTCCGATCATTTTCAATGTTGTGGAAACGCTGAAAAAAAGCATGAAATTTGTGAAGTAGCGGATTACGTTATTTCGCAGGGCCCGATCTGTCCATGCATCATCCGTCAATTCGTTAATGCTTAATTTTTTCCGATGGTTTACTTCGGTATAGATAACCTCATTCTTTCCTCTCCTTACTGGAAGACAAAACGACTGGCTTTACTTACCAATGAAGCCGCCACAACGAACCAGCTGGTTCCCTCGAGAAAGGCGTTGCAGGATAACGGTTTTAACCTGGTAAAACTTTTTTCTCCCGAGCATGGGCTATCGGCATCGGGTGCCGACGGGCAGCTGATGAGCGATGGGACCGATGCATTGACAGGGTTGCCGGTCACCAGTTTGTACAGCGCAAAACTGCAGCCTTCGGCAGAGGATCTTTCGGATATAGATATTGTTTTGTTTGATATACCCGATACCGGCGCGCGTTTTTACACCTATCTCTGGACGATGAGCTGCCTGCTGGAGGCCTGCGCAGCGCAGGGCAAACGGCTTGTGCTGCTCGATCGCCCCAACCCCGTATCAGGGCGTTTCGAACTGGCGGAAGGGCCGATGCTGGATGTATCGCAGACTTCTTTTATCGGCCGATGGCCGCTGCCTGTTCGGCACAGCTGCACACTTGGCGAACTGGCTGTTTATTTCAACAGCTCCCGCCATATCGGCTGCGAACTGGAGGTGATACGTTGCAGCGGCTGGGAAAGGACTATGTTCTGGCCCGACTGGAAAATACCGTTTGTTCCCACCTCTCCTGCCATACAGGATTTTCAAAGCATGCTGCTGTATCCCGGTCTCTGCCTGCTGGAAGCCACCAATGTATGCGAAGGACGGAGTACATCCTGGTCATTCACCTCTGCCGCCGCGCCATGGATAGAGGGTCGATTGCTGGCCGATATCGCCGCGCCGGTACTGGAAGAGGTACAGGTAAGACCCGTCAGCTATACACCCGGAGAAGCAAAGTATGCAGGACAGCTATGCCATGGCATACGGCTGCAGGTAAGAGAGCCCGCTTATTTTCAGCCGGTGTTTACAGGCATGCTGCTGGTGAAACTGATCAGAGATCTATATCCCCGGCATTTTCGCTGGGCAACCTATCCCACACTCGTAAACCCTGAAGGAAAGGGGCACCTGGATAAATTGCTGGGCATACCCGGCAGCGAAGCATTGTTCGATCTCCCCCTCGCTCCATTCATCGCCCAGACACAAAAGCTGACACGCATCGGCGAATGGAAAGACATGATCGGGGACGGATTGCTATATTGAACAGCGGAAGGGAACAGATGAACAGATGAACAAGGAACAGATGAGCAATTGATCGGATAGGAATTTTCTCAATCGCAAATCCGATCATCTGTTCCTTGTTCATCTGTTCATCTCTTCCTTCCTCCTCGGCAGTTTTCATATATTTAGAACATGAAAACATCGTCCGGGCTAAAATGCCTGTTTCTTTTTTCCTTGCTGTTGATTGCTTCTGCTCTGGTAGCGCAGCCGGGTATCCATATGCTGCAATCGGGTAAACCTGTCAGTTTCCGGGGGTTGAGTGTGGTAAGTGATAAGATCATATGGGCAAGCGGCAGCAGCGGTACGGTGGTACGGTCTGTTGACGGGGGCGCTAACTGGGAATGGATCACGGTGCCGGGTTATGAGAAAAGGGATTTCAGGGATATCGAAGCATTTGATGCGGATACGGCTGTGATCATGGGTATTGCAGAACCCGCAGTGATCCTGAAAACGGTGGATGGCGGAAAGAACTGGGAAAAAGTGTTTGAAGACCATGCCAAAGGTGTTTTTCTTGATGCCATGGCATTCACCCCGGGCAGCGGTCTGGGCATCGCGATCGGCGACCCGCTGGAAGGAACGAATACCCCGTACCAGGTGATCACACATGACAATGGCAGTACCTGGAAAAAAGTGTCCATGGGAAAAACCACGCTGCAGGAGGGAGAAGCATTTTTTGCCTCCAGCGGCAGCAACCTTGTTATGATAGGCAACCATCCCATTATCGTATCCGGCGGCAGGAGCTCGCGTATCCTGTTTGCAGACTGGAGCCCTTTACCCATCGTGCAGGGCGGGGAATCAACCGGCGCCAATTCGGTAGCGGTTTACAGAGCGCGTTACGGTATCGTGGTAGGCGGTGATTTTGCAAAAGATACCATCAGCACCGATAACTGTGTGCTGTTCGACATCGGTGACCATGCGAAACTGACAATACGAAAACCAAAATCGGATCCGCATGGATACCGTTCATCCGTGGTCTATTTATCCCGCAAAAAACTGCTGACCTGCGGCACCTCGGGCGTAGACCTGTCTGGGGATGGCGGCGACAGCTGGACATTGCTCTCAAAAGAAGGATTCCATGTATGCCAGAAAGCCAAAAAAGGCAAAGCCGTGTTCCTTGCCGGCGGCAACGGAAAGATCGCCAGACTGGAAGGAACATTCTGATCAATACCGGGCAGTCTGACTTACCTATCTCCCTATTTCAATCTTTTTTCCAGTTCCCCGATAAACGCCGCTCTCGGGATCATCCGCGCGCCCAGGCTTTCGAGATGGGGTGTGTATACCTGGCAATCGATCAGCCTTATGCCCTCGCTGCGTAACTGCTGTGCATAACATATGAAAGCGAATTTGCTGGCATTGCTCCGGGTGCTGAACATGCTTTCGCCAAAGAAAAATTCGCCCATGCGGATGCCGTACAGCCCCCCCACCAGCTGATCACCCAGCCAGGCTTCGGCGCTGTGGGCATAGCCAAGCTGGTGCAGACGGTTGTAAGCCGCTTCCACTTCATCGGTGATCCAGGTACCCTCCTGGTCCGCGCGGGGAACTATTTTGCAGGCATGAATAACAGAAGCAAATGCAGTGTCTGTCCGGAAACGGAACTGTTGTTTTCTGATGATCACGGACATGCTTTTACTGATCTTCAATTCATCGGGGAATAAGACAAACCTTGGATCCGGGCTCCACCACAACGGCGTATCACCATCGTACCAGGGAAAAATGCCTTTACGGTAAGCCAGTAACAATCGCCCGGTGCTGAGATCGCCGCCCATGGCCAGCAGGCCATCTTCCAAAGCCTCCGAAACCGGGGGAAACCAGAGATGTTCGTCGAGTGCGTACAGCGGCATAGGAAATGATTGAGGAATGACGATTGGCAATTGCCGATCAGGGCACAAAAATCGGGATTAATGAATGCTAAGACTGTCTTTGTATTTAGGGAACCAGCATTTCACAATTTCCGTCAATGGAAGGCGCACGCCCATTCAGGCAAAGCGCCACGCCATTTGCCAGCATACGCCTGACCTGTTGCAATTCTCTGATCTTATCATCGATAACCGCGATCTTCCCGCTGATTTTAGCAGAGACTTTACAGCAGGATGCCTGTCTTTCTTCGATCATCGCTATAAAATCTGATGATTCGTTCAGTGTAAAGCCAAAGCTCTTCAGTTTTTTCAGGATCAGCAATTTGGTCAATATGCTGTCGGGATAGTCTTTGTAATTGTTGATGCGCCGGTCTTTTCTCCCAAGCTTAAAGAGCCCGCTTTTTTCGTAGAACCGAATCGTGTCCCGCGAAAACCCGATAACCTGGACAGTTCCCCAATTTGCATTTTTTCTGTTTTTATGATGAAAGGCGCAAACGATGGACTATACTCCATGGTTTACTTTTACAAAAATAGATCATTAATGAAACCCATTTTGCTGATTATCGGAGCATTTCTTTGTATTAAGGGATGTTCCAGTTCAACCAATGAGCGGGAGGTTGCAAAAAAAGAGATTATGAAAGATTCATCCGTATCAACCGAAAACGCAGACAGATCGGGTGCCCAATTTTTCAGCTGTAAACTCACCACGCCGGAACTGCAGAAAAGAAAGGCGGAGGTCATTGCCGTGCTGAAAAAACAGGTCCTGTCGAAAACCGAACTCGACAATGGCTTTCGTTACCATTTTACCGCTACGGATGACATGCTCGAAACGATTGCCGCTTTCATAAAATCCGAACGTGCCTGCTGTGGCTTTTCCAACTTTACGATGGCCGTTACAAACGACGACAAGATCTTATTGGATATAACCGGCGAAAAAGGCGTAAAGGATTTTATCCGGACAGAACTGGAGATGTAGACGCCATCGGGTGTCTGCAAATATTTTCAGCTGCAGATTCGCAGATCCAGGTGCCAGTAATCTGCGAATCTGCGGCTGGCTGTTTTGAGATTGAACCGATTGATCCATTGATCCTTGTTCCTGAAGATTTTTAAGAAGAATAAAAAAAATAACCCCGAAAATTTTACGGGGTTATTTTGTGGGAGCACACGGGTTCGAACCGCGGACCCCTCCGACTGTTAGTCGGAGTGCTCTAAACCAGCTGAATTGATCAACTGTATTATCTTAACCCGGCTTTTCCATAATTTGATTTCCCTTTCACGGCGCATAGCAGATGCCTTGTCGGGAAATACCTCGTAATAACGCAAAGCCCAATCCACAGCCGCTCCCGTGAATCCTTTGTGATGGCTGTTGTGACGCCTGATTCTCTCCAAAAGATCATCACCGGTGTAACCGATATAAAACCGGTCGCAGGAGGCTGAATAAAGGATATAGGTCTTATACATAAAAAAATAACCCCGAAAATTTTACGGGGTTACTTTGTGGGAGCACACGGGTTCGAACCGCGGACCCCTCCGACTGTTAGTCGGAGTGCTCTAAACCAGCTGAATTGATCAACTGTATTATCTTAACCCGGCTTTTCCATAATTTGATTTCCCTTTCACG